>CAVUWL010000018.1:0-679022 GCA_963745305.1 uncultured Solirubrobacterales bacterium | reverse complement strand
ACACGCGGTCTTCGTCTTCACCTGCTGGGTCAGGGTCTTGCCGTTTTGGGCGTTGAATTCGATCGTGGAGACGGTCGGGGCGCTGCAGAGGCTCTGGGTGTTTGAGAGGTAGCCCTGGGCGCCGCCGAAGAGGGTGAAGCGGAAGTGCCCGATCGGGGCGTCGGGGATGACCGGGACGACGGTCTTTAGGCGCCCACCCTTGACCGAGGAGGATTCAGCCTCGGGCATCAGGGTCACCTGGCCGCCGAGGATGAAGGCGAGGTGGGGCAGGACGCCGAAGCCAGAGACCGCATAGACGGGGCCCTTGCAGGGGCTTTTCCAGGAGCGGGGTTTCGGTCTTCGCTTCGCCGATCGGCTGGCGTCCTGCGCACTGGTCGGAGGCGAGTTCTGAGCGGTCACAGATATTGCCGAGGTGGCGCTGGTCGATCTCAAAGGCTTTGGGAAGGGTGACGCGCGAGCGATTTGATGTTGGCATCGCCGGGGCGGGTATTGAGTTCGATCGCCAGGCTGGGGTCCTGGCTGCGCTTGGTCGCCTTGTGGCCGCCGAGCTGGGTGATCGACATCTTCGGGGCGAAGGCGAGAGTTTCGCAGTCGGTGGCATGGAAGTAGGAGGAGAAGCTGGCCGCCGTGCCCTGATCGCCGATCCCTTCGGAGGCGACCGAGAAGGGGCGAGCAGTTGGTCGGGTTGATCATGAAGTTGGGCTTATCGATGTTGACCTGGATCGAGCGCAGGCGAAGCGGAATGCCGCCGATGATCTCGGGGACGGTTTCTGAGTCGGCGATCACGTGGGCGTCGAGCGGGTCGATATGCAGGGCGACGCGGACGACGACGGTGCCGTAGTCATAGGGCCCGGCGAGGGCGGGGGTGATCGCGACTAGGCTCAGGGGGGCGCCCTTTGAACGGCCCCGCCAGATAGATCTTGCCCACCGCGTGGAAGGGGTGTGATCCGGGGCCAGCGGCGACGTTTGAGCTGCCGATTTCTGAGGAGGACGGGCAGCTGGGGTCGGCCTGCTCGGTGCGCCCTGGGGTTTGGGCCGCGGCGGCAATGTCAGCCTCGGGGCAGTAGGTGATGCCGTGCAGGTTGGCACTCAGGCCCGGCGGCATGGTGAAGTTCAGCTTGCCCAGGTACTGATCGCCGTCTTCGCGGTCGAGCTTCAGCGTGAAGGAGCTGAAGGCGCCGGCAACCGAGTTGGAGGTGCCGGCCACCAGGCTCGGGTTGAAGGGCCGGATCTGGCCCGGGCACTGGCTGCCGTGGGGGCCTGATTCAAGCCCGAAGACCTGGCTTGATTGCTGTTCTGGCAGGACCGTGTCCCAGGGTGAGAAGTCGGCACTGACGGTATAGACGGTGCAGGCGATCGGGGTTGCCATCAAGGCCCGTTCGCCGGAGAAGAGGTGCAGCTGGAAGTCGTCGAAGGGGACCTGGGGCAGGTTTTCGATGTGGACGGTGACCTGGCCGGTTTCCGGGTTCGGTTTGACCGAGCCGATCAGCTTCGCGTTGATCCCGAAGCCCGAGGCCATCATGAAGAGGCGGTACTGGTCGCCGGGCTTCGGTTCGCCGATGTATACGGAGCCATCGAGTCGGCCGTCGAGGGCCGGCGTGCCGATCGAGAAGGTGCCGATCTTGGCGTTGTCGGGACAATCGCCGGGACCCTCAGAGCCGAAGTTGGCCTGGGCTTCAGTGCAATCGCTCTGGCCGTCGGCGGCGTCGGGGTTGATCGTGAGACCGGGCGGCAGGGTGACGATGGCGGATCTGATCGCGGAGGGCGTGACAGCAAAACCGAGGGGCTGAGGGTCATTCAACTCGACATCTAGGCCCGAGGCTGAGTCCGTCTGTTCGGTAGTCGGGCTGGCGTAGAGGACCGGGGCGAACGTCTGCTTTTCACAGCCAGTGATTGCCGGATAGCTCGATTTCGATTCGGAAAGGCCTTCGGGATCCTGATATGTCTGGACTCCGAGCGTCGTGACCAGGTCCTGGCCGCTGCAGCTAGTGGGGTTGTCGGTGAGCGGATGCGCGGCAATGCCTGCGGGCGTTGGATGGGTAAGGCAGGTGGTGCCTGCCGCACCGGCACAACCTGCAGGATCGGTAAGGGAGCCTTTGGGAAATCGCTGAGCATCGTGGCTTTCCTGTGCAGGAAAGCCCCAGAAGGTCATGTCCGCCGTCGAAAGCGGCATCAGCTGGGGAATACCCTGAACGGTGAAGCGAAGCCCGTAGTCCCCTGCAGTGCGCACCGCGACCGGAATGTCGATCGGAATGTTGAGAATCGGCGCAATAAAAGCGAAAAGTGCTGTCTGACTGGCGGCGGGGACGACGTCATAGATCGGTACGGTTCCCAGAAGGTATTCGGGGTCACCTTCATAGTTTGCGTAGACGGTGATCAAACCGACCTGGGAACTAGAAGGGCATTGAGCGAGGTCGAAGTCATTGGTGGTGCAGCGGGTAACTGCATTGGGATTGCCGAAGACGCCCTGCGGGGCGTTGAATATCACGTTCTGGGCAACTTCGGAGACACCTGGTTCTCGAAGCTTGAAGGATGTCTGGAGGTCCGGATGAGCGCCGGCCTGCGAAGTCGAGCTTGAGGTAGCGAACGATTCGATCCCCTCGCTCGCCTGCGCAGTTGCGGTAAGCAACGCCGTGGCGATCAGGCCGAAGATCAGTGCGACCATTGCAGCGAGAATTCGGTGACTCATGAGATTCTCGGTGGGAACCCTACGGGTACTCATGGTGAATTTCTCCTTGACCATCCTCAACCGCTCATCCATGCTTGCGATGGGTCTTGTGGCTGTGGTGTTTCCTGTGACGGTGGTGGCGATGATGGCCTTTCCCCGATGTCGACCGGACCCCTTTTGAGGCGCCGAATTCCCGCGGCTGCCCGCTACGGTTCTAATGACCGGTGGAGGAGGGGTCGGTGAACTGGGCCCGTGGCACTCGTCTGAAGCCTGGCAAGGCTGGCGGGGTGGAATGACGAAGAAGCCACCATTTTCGCGAGCGTCATAGATCTTAATCGCCGGGCCGTTTTCATCCTGAGGCGCCAGCGTGTCGCGAGTGAAGAAGTAGACGTCGGTGCCGTTGGCGCTGGCGGAGAGAAGGCGCGAATCAAAGGGGCTGGTGCCGGCGGAGATCAAGCTCACGCAGCCGCCGGTGGCTTTGCAGTTTCCAAATCCCTGTTCCTCCCACTCATACACGTCCTGCTTTTCGTCGTTGTCCCGGGAGGCAAGCGAGTCGGGTGTGGTGAAGAACACCCGTCCGTCGTTGGTGAGGCTGAGCCCGTCTGGGGCAAGGGTGGCGTCGCCCTGTGCTTCAGCGTTGGATGCGTCGCAGGATACGCAGATGAGCTGATTGTGGAGGGCGTCGTAGCGATAAACCTCGGAGCGGGCGTTGCTTTCATAGCCAGTCAAAGGCAGGGTCGACGGGAAGACGGCGATCGCTTCCGTTGGGGGTGACCTGGAAATCGGCGGTATGGTGGGATTCAGGTTCGGCGACCGAGTCGAGGACGAGTGGGTTGTCGATCGGTGGGCCGGGAAGCAAACCGTTCTTAAATATCGCGACTTTGGTGCCGGCGGCGGTGGTGGCGTAGAGGCTTCCGAGGTCAAACGCGACGCCGTTCGATCCCGAGAGCTGACCTGTGCCGATGTCTTCGAGAAGTTCGCCGGCCGAGTCATATCGGGCGATCCGTTCGCCCTCATCGACGTAGACGTCGCCGCTCGAGGGGTCGACGGTGACGCTGAAGGAGGGTTTGGAGTTTTCGAGGGCGCC
The DNA here is from genome assembly GCA_963745305.1 of uncultured Solirubrobacterales bacterium. Taxonomy (GTDB): domain Bacteria; phylum Actinomycetota; class Thermoleophilia; order Solirubrobacterales; family 70-9; genus CAVUWL01. Next base: position 675,267 of record CAVUWL010000018.1, on the reverse strand, counting down.
TTCGCGTACACCGGTAGAGCTATAGATTTCAGTTCCCTCGCTTGCGATGCCGAGCCCGGTGACGTAAAGCGTCCCCGTAGCGGGATTGACTGCGATGCTGGGGGCAAAGAAGTTTCTTTCGATCGAGAAGCTCAGGGTTTCAACACTCGCGGCGTTGTAGACATGGACGCCTTCGTAGAGACTGCCGACGTAGACGGTGCCGTCGCTGGGGTCGACCGCCACCCCGCTCGGAGTACTTAGGGTGATTCGTTTGGCGGGAAGGTATTCACCCGAAGGCGCGAAGACGTCAACGGCGCCACCGGAGAAGTCGGGGACGTAGATGTCGCCGTCAGGGGCGACCGCAAGCTGGGTGGGGAGACCGTATTCGGCGAAGCCGCCGCCGAAGGGTTCGGATTCGGTGCCGGTCAGCTTGTTGCCCACGATGTAGGGGGCTGAGCCGGCAGCGGAGAAGCTGAGCGGCTTGCCGGAAGAGTCGAATTTTTCGACCCTGTTGGTGGCGGTGTCATATATGTAGACGTCACCGGAAGAGTTATCGACAGCGATACCCGTAGCCGCGCCGAAAGAACCGAAGCTGTGGTCGAGATGGAGAATGTTCTGAGGCGGCTGAGGCCCGGTTGAGCACTGACTCCAGCGTGGCGACGAAGTGCGGCGGCTGGCCGGGCCGGGCGACGTAGAGGTTGGGGGCGTTCTGCACGCCGTTTGCAGGAGCCATCGAGCAGCTCGGGGCTGAGGAAGTAGATCGTGCCGTCGCCGGAGGCCACTCCCCCACCGCCGCCGACCGCGACGGCGCCGCAGTTTTCTTCTGTGCCGGTCGTGTTCCAGTGTTCGTGCTTGGTGTTGGCGGCAGGATCGCAAGCAGTCGGTGTTGCCGGTGCCTTCGGTGCCGGTGGAGATCCGGGTCAGGGTCATCGTCCCGGCTTCTGAGACTTCTGCCTGATAGATATCGGCGGAGTGATCGGTGTCTTGGTTGGTGGCGGTGGTGAGCGGATCGACGGTCGTGAAGAAGACCTTGGAGCCGTCTTCGGTCATCCCGTCAAAGAGGACGCCGTGGGTGCTGCCGGGGGTCAGATCGATCGTTTTGCCCGAGTCGCCGACGTTCATGTAGAGGTGCCAGTACTTGGCGCCTTCGTTTTCTTCGACCAGGTGGCCGATCACGATCCGCGAGCCGTCCTTGGAGATCCCCAGCTCGCCGATTTCTGTGCCTTCTTCTTTGATCGTCTGCCCGGCGGGGGTCTTGGAGACGACGTGGGTTTCCCCGCTCCTTAGGTCGCGGTCATAGATCGAGATTTCGCCTTCGTTTGCTTCGGGCTCAAACCGGGATTTGGAGCCAAAGATGAAGTGGGAGCCATCGGCGGAGAAGCGCTTGGCGATGAAGCCGGCCGGTTTGGCTTCGGGTCCTGGGTTAAGCGAGCCCGCCATGCCCTGCACGAGTTCGCCATTTGGGAGGTGGATCGGGATCCCGGTGCTGCCGTCTGCAAAGCAGGGCGAGCAGATTTCTGCGCCGCCGAAGGCGAAGGTGTCGAGGCTCGGGTCGGCTTCAGCCAGGGTCGAGGCGAAGGGGGCTTTGGCGAAGGGGTCGTTGGCGGGGATGCCGACGTACTTTGTTGCTCCAGCCGCTTTCGGTGCGGGTGGCGACGTAGGGGTCGACGCCCTTGTTGGTTGGATCGCCGGTGCCGGGGATACCACCGTCATGAACACCATAGAGCACCTGGGAGGGGTTCTCGGCGTTTGGGTAGCCGCCGAACGGCGTCTGACCTGGAACCAGATCGGACTCGACGTCATACCCACCGAGGTTGGAGGCGGAGACCAACTCGTAGGCACGGCAGTCAGGCAGGAGCTCTGCACCGGTCTGATGGCGAGCATCTCCATTCGGACAGCCTCCGATTTCGCCCTGATTTGGCGGAAAGGTCTCGAAGACCCGGTCAGCGCTCCTGACCGTTTCCGTACTGTTTTCGGCGACGAGACGGTAATGGTAGAGAGTGTTTGGCTGTAAGCCGGTCAAGAGCGCACTCGCGCGGTACTGAGTATCGCTGACACCCCGCTCCTTATGGTGTTTACCAACTTCTTCGACTGGCGTGATACTACAGCTTGATACCGCGCAGGATTCGAGGCCATATTCAAAATAATATTTCGTCGTCGTATAACCCGAGTCAACCTCAGCCTTGACCGTGACGCCATCGGTATGGACATTGGTCACTCCAACTCCGCTAATATGCGGAGAAGGAGGCGGCGTCGAGAATTCTTCCCATTCGCCAACACTAAACTCATTTCCGCTACGAGCCGGTCCCCGGGCGGTTCCCAGTTCGTTACTAGCAACGATGCGGTAGAAATATTCCTTGTTAGGTTCGAGATTGGATAGCGTCGCGCTCACTTCTCGTTCAAAATTACCTGAACCCGCGTCCACCGGATTAAGCGGCGCAGTCTTGATTTCACTTCTTTCGAATTCATCCGCACAGCGTTCGGCTCCCGGTCCACTGCCGGACGGTTCACAGACTTCGATCTGGTCGTAATATTCAAAGTAGTAGTGGGTGTCGAGGCCCGCCGGATCGAGTGTGCCGTTGAACTTCGCGCTGGTCGAAAGTACTTCAGTCGGAGGTAGCGACTGGAGCCCCTGGACCGGACCCGAAGTTTCAAGGATCTTTTTTTTGCCAACCGCCTTACCGCCTGCGTCGGTGGCGACAAGCCAGTATCTGTATATGCCTTGAGGTTCAAGGCCGGTAAGTTCGGCGGTCACATTGGTCGGAGTCGACCCCGGAAACGGGGCCGCCGGCGCACAGGGCACTTTACCCAGGCTCGTACTAGAGAACCGTTCACCGTATTCGAAGTAGCATTCGGTGACTTCTCCTCCCCCAGCAGGATCGACCTCGCCGGCAACCGTCGCCGTCGTTTTGGTCAGCTTGGAGAAATAACCGGTCGTGATGTCCGGCGTCGTCGCCGCCACAAACACGCTGATTTCACCAGCGCCAGGCTGGGCGACGTAGACGGTGCCGCTGGACGCATCGACGGCTACGGAGGTAGCGCTCGTGAGCTGGCCTTCTCCGAAAGTGTCCGCCGATTCGCACTGATCGTCTTCGAGTTTCTGGATTTCCGCAATTTTCAACGTACACGTCAATTGCTTCGCCCCGCCTGTCGACGAAGAAGTCGCCGTTGGATGGATCTACTGCGGTACCCTCTGGTGATTCAAGTCTTGCGATCAGTCCAAGTTCTACCCCGGTGAGGCTGTACTTGTTTCCTTCGATATAAGTATCGCCATTTGAGCCAACGGCGATGCCGATCGACTGTGGATAGTAGCCGGCGCCAAAACTGAATGTGTAATTCCCACCGGATTCGAACTCGGACAAGATCCCGTCATTGTAAGAATTTCGATTGTATACATGGAGGACTCCGCTGGAGTCAACCCCGATGCCGAGCAGATGCACAAAGTCGGGTTCACTATTGAGACCCGTACCGGCGAGCTGACCGTTCGAGCCCCACGACGAAATGGGAATACCGGAGGAGCTGAACTTCTGAACCAAACCGGTGCCGGTGTCGGCTACGTAGACATCACCGTCGGAGCTATCAACTGCGAGGAAGCGCGGTGTCGTAAACGCGCCCGGGGACGAGCCGGGCGTTCCCGCTTTACATACGTCGGAAGATTCAACGGTACAGACATTTTGTTCTGCTTCGGTTGAGCCGGCTTCTTCGTCCTTTGTCTTGTTGACCCCCTTGCCAAACATGAGGATGAAATTGCCGGAGGAGTCGAATTTCTCGACCCGCGCGTTCGCCGGATCTCCGACGTAGACGTCGTTACTGGTTTGGTCTACCGCCAGGCCTTCCGGTTGGGCGAGCTGAGAGTCACCGGCGCCGGCGAATGATTTGGAAAAAAGGTGGGTGGAATGTGCGGAGGCGGTGGGCACAAGGGCTAATATCGAAGACGCGGCAATGACGCCAAGTATGGATTTGCGCCAAGCCATGCGGCCTCTTGTTTGTGGGGAGCGATCAGGTCGAGATGCTGTCTGGCGGTGCCTTGGCGATCGAGACCTGATCTGCGCCAATCCAGCCGAGCCCTTGAAGGGCGCGTCGTCAGCGGATGAAGCGAAGCGACCTAAGCCTGAGATGATCATCGCTGCGCCCTCGGCTGCCTGTCGGCTCCGGCCCTGCGTTCATGCTGGGCGTGCTTCCGGCAGGGCGCCTGCAGATTGATGCTGTGGTCTGCGGTCTTCCCGTTTTGCCCCGTTATATCGAAGATGGTTGGCAGGGCGTGGGCGCAGAGATTGGTGTTGTTTTGCAAGAGGCCCTTCTTCCCGCCGTCCAGTCTGAGGGTGAATCCCGACACCGGGACGTCGGGGACCGCAGAAAATGTGGTGCGGAGGCGGCCGCGAACGGTCGCGATCTTCCCGTCAAGGGTGATGTCGACCTGGCCGTTCAGGGCGGCTACCACGTCGGGGAGACCGCTCTTACTCTGGGTTCCAGCCGAGCGCAGGTAGACCGGGCCTTCGAGAGGCTTTTCGAGCAGCGGCGTTTCCGCCTTCGCGAAGCCGATCATCGAGCCCGGGGGGCATTTTTCGCCAGCGGTGAGCCCCTGCGCAAACTGGACTTTGGTGCAGGGATCCTGAATGTGGGCGTTATCGATCAGCTCGGTCGGCGGCAAGGTGACTGAAGTCGAGGCCACGTTGGCATCACCCGGCTTCGCGGTCAGCGTCGCGGTAAGCGCCGGGTTACCAATTCGCATGGTCGAGCCGGAGAGTTTCAGGCCCAGCCTGGGGGAGAAGGGGAGTCCGGCGCAGCTTGCGACCTGAAACGGTTCGCTCAAGGAGGACTTGGCTCCCTGGTCACCGACGGCATCAGCGTCGACCGAGAAGGGATCGCAGTTGGTCGGGTTGATGATGAAGCGCGCGCGATTGAGTTCGACGAGAATCGAGCGCAGGCGCAGCGGGACGCCTTCGAGGATCTGGGGAAGGGGGTCGGAGATGGCTGTGATCTGGGCGGTTTCGGGGTTGACCTGAAGGGCGGCGCGAACAACGACGTTGCCAAAGTCATAGGGACCCGACACGGCCGGGGTGATCACCGCGAGGCTCGAGTGGGGCGCCTTTGTAGGGGCCTGCGAGGTAGACCCTGCCGGGCAGGTAGACGGGGTGGGTACCGGCGCCGGCGCCGACGACTGAGGTGCCGATAGCCGAGGCTCGGGGGCAGCTGGGGCTTGCCGCCTCCTCTAAGCCCGAGTAGCCGGGTTCGGCGGCAGCCTGGAGAGCCGCATCAGAGCAGGAGGGGATGCCGGCGAGGGTGGCGGAGAGGCCAGGCGGGGCGGTGACGGAGAGACCGGTGAGGTCCTGGTCGCCGTCGGGGCGGGTGAGGTCGAGGGAGAAGATAGTGTGGGCCGCGGCGGTGTTGTCCGTTACCCCCGCCTGCAGACTGGGAGTGAAAGGACGCTCCACACCCGGGCAAGGTGTCCCATCAGGACCCGAGCTAAGCGTGAAGAACTGGGTGGAGGTTTGGTCGGGCAAACCTGAATCCCAGGGTACGAAGGTACTGATCACCGGGTATGTCCCGCACTGGGTCGGTGTCGCCAAGAGTCCGCGTTCGGAGCCGAAGAAATGCATGTCGAAGTCCGAAAACGGACTCTGGGGGAGATTCTGAAAGGACGCGACCAGCTGTCCGGTTTGGGGATCGGCGATCACGGAGCCAGGCAGCTTCACGTGTACGCCAAAGCCGTCGGCAACCAGGACGAGACGATAGCGGCTACCCGGCTGGGGCGTACCCAGGTAGATGTAGCCGGGGAGAGGACCGGGAAGCGCCGAACTTTCGATCGAGAGCGTGCCGACCTTGGAGTCCTCGGGACATTGGGCGGCGTTCTCAGTGCCGAACTGCGCTTCGGAATCAGAACAGCTGGTCTTGCCGTCCGCGGCGTTGGGGTTGATCGAGAAACCCTTCGGCAAGGTCACCGTCGCAGCTTTGATCTCCGATGGGGATGGCGTTGTTGGGCTCTCGAGTTGGGGAACGCTGAGATTGACATCCAGACCCGATGGGGAATCGGCCTGAGCCGTGGTGGGCTCGGCGCTGAGGCTCGGGTTGAAGCTGAGCTGGTCGCAGCCGGTCGTCGCCGGGAAGGTCGTTTCGGCGAAGGAAGCGCCGCCATCGTAAGAAAGGATTTCAAGAGAGGCGCTGAGCGGCGTGCCGCAGCTAGTGGGATTGTCGAGGAACGGCCTTTCCGGGCTGTTCGAGGGGGTTGGGGGAAAGGTATTACCCTTATCGGCGAAATCCCAGCCAAGCGGGGCGCGCATAGCATCGTTACTGGGAGAGGCGGGAACGCCGAACAGAGTCAGTTCAAAGAGAGTCAGAGGTGCCAACTGACTGATCCCTTCGGTCGTCTCGGTGAGGCCGTAATCGCTCTCAGTTCTCGGGTTAAACCTGAGGAATATTGGAAATTCCAGCAAAGGTACGTTAAAGCCCATCAGACCGGCGTCGCCGGGAGGGGGTTCCAGGTTGTACACGGCGGCGAAGAACCCTCCGCCAGGTCCGAAAAAGCTTTTCGCGGAAACAAACGCAAACCCAACCTGAGAGTCCACCGGGCAGCGGTCACCGGAGAATTCAATTACTCTGCATTGTGGAGTAGCGTGCGGATCGGCAATGAGCCCGGGTGGACTCTTGATGATGGTCGTCTTTGCGTTCTGGCAGCCGCATCCACCAAGCGGGTTTTCAGAATAATCTCCGTTTGTAAAATCAACCGACAGATCGGGGTGGCCGCCCGCCTGGGTGCTGGACGGCGTCTGTGTAAATGAGTAGATTGGAGTATTAGCCAGCGCAGTGGCCGAAAACAGCAGGCAGACGGTTGAAAGCAAAAGCCAGCCACTCATCAGAGAAACAAGACCAGTCACTCGCCGAGTAACTTTTTCCTTCGGCCGGGCCGCCCTGAATCGCGAACCTGCGGCGCGGGGCGCGATAGGCGCTGCCGAGTGGCGGGGGCGCCGAATCATCCTAGACCTCGCTCAAGGCTCATCGCATGCGCCGGCGCCTGGATACGACGCAGGCCGCCAGCTCTCTCCTTGTGATGGCGTCGCGGCCGTCGATGGCGCCGAGTCATCCTCGGCAACGCATTGCCACGGCCGCTCGGTACACCGTTGCTGGTCACTTGGGGAGGGGTTGGCGGTGAGCTGCCAGCGCCGTGGCACTCATCAGCGGCGACGCAGGGTGCCGCGGCCGGGGAAACCGGAAAGCCGCCGTCTGACCGCGCATCGTAGAACTTGAGGAAATTCCCGTTCTGATCCTGTGGAACCAGCGTGTCGTAGGTTGAGAAGAAGACGTTGGTCCCATCGGCGCTGACGCCGCTCAGGCCGGCCGGTCTCGGAGCACTACGAGAGCATCCCGTGTTGCAGACGGAGCTTGCGACGTCCTTGCCGCCAAGTCCAGTCGTGATCAGCTGAGGTCGACCGTCGACATACTCATAAACATCCCCGAGCCCGTTGGTGTCTTGCGGAACGAGAGCATTGGGCGTGTAAAAGAACGCGCGACCATCATTGCTCATGAAGAGTCCGTTATCGCTTGCATAGACATCTCCGGTCGGCGCTTCCCCGTCGGGATCACACGACACACAGACGATCTTTTGCGTTGCTGGCTCGTAGGTATACATCTCCTCACATCGCGGCCCCGTGGCAGGTTCACCATATTCATTCACGCTGCATACGCCATTTTCGGCTGTATTGTCATACGAGGTGATCTGGCTGGTCGTCACAAAGGCCGCCCGACTGTCATCGGGTGTCACATCGATCCTGACGAGCGGTCCGCTCGTGCAGATCTCAGTCACATTCTCATCACAGTAGAACCCGGATGGTTCAAGCGTCGTTACATACTGCAGGTGGCCGGCGCGATAGTCATACAGGTTCTCCCCGTTGGGAGTCCCCCTTGCCCCATCCAACTGCTCAGGCGAGTAGAAATAGATGTCGCCACTTTCGGAAGCAATTGAGCTGTCTTGGGTGCCCTGAAAGTCTGCGTCTCCGGTTTCGATTGTCTGGACATCACATTTTGAAGTCCAAGGCGCGTTGCAGGCATCGGTATTGCCGGCCCCGCCTGTGCCCGTCGATACAAGAGTGATGGCGTCGGTCGATTCGGACCACATATATAGGTCCACGCTCGTGTCATGGTCTTCGGGGGTCAGCTGTTCTTCGGAAGTGAAGTAGACCTCTGAGCCTTCGCCGGTCATGCCGACGAACCGAACGCCGTGTTCTTGAGACACGTCATAGCTGACGCCTTCGTTTACACGCATATAGAGCGTCACGCCCCCATTGCTCGCCTGGGTGGACATGAGAACGTGCGTGCCGTTGGTCGAGACCGCGGGAAGTTGAATGGTTTCGGCAGGTTCACCCGCGCCTTGCGGAATCGGCCCGCCCTGCGGCGTCTGCGAAGCGATCGTCACCGTCTTCGCCGCTATATTGTCGGCGTACACTGACCCGGGCGCAGCCATCACGCCGTTCGGCGGAGCGAAGTCAACTTTGCTTGATGAGAAGAAGTAGTGACTAAAGTCCGGCGACGGTGTCTCTGCCCCTATGACGCGGTCTTCGCCATTGCCACTATAGATTTCGCCGCCGCCAGGGATACTCGCGAGATTCGTAGGCCAGCGTTCTATGAGTTTTCCATCGGCGTTGTAGACGTATGGCGCGCTCGAGCCTTCGTGGAGATGTCCTCTGAACTGATTGAAAGCGTACTGACCTTGATCAAAACTGAGGAATTTATCCATCGTGACGTCGGTGGTGCGCGTTTCATCGGTCGCCGTCTGGTCCCCGGCCAGTCCCACGTACTTCGATACCCATCCTTCGGGTGTCCGAGTCGCGACATAGCGGTCCACATTGAGGCCGTTGATAGGTTCACCCGTACCCGGAATCGTCGAAAATGCTGCGCCAAAAGCGTAATGATCGTCTGCCGACGGCGAGTTGGGGCCGGAGATATCTGGGAACATGATCGCTCCGTTTGCATCCGCAGGAGAGACGAGCTCGTAGGCGCGGCAATCGGGAAGGTACTCGCCATCGGTCTGCTGGCGAACATGAGCATTGGGGCAATTTGGAGGATTGAAGTTAAAGCTCTGGTCTTCGGTCGTCGTCGTACCCCATTCGTTAATAGCAACGACTCGAACATGGTAAGTTGCGTCTGGTTCAAGGCCTGTCACGGTGGTGGTGACATGTTGGCCGACGTTGGTCGCCCCGATGTCTTCGTCGGGCACCGGCGCGCTGTGGCCGTACCCTGTGGTCACGCCGTATTCGAAATGATATTTCGTATCAGTGCCGTTCGGGTTGACCGTCGCTTTCAGTTCTGCTGTTGTCTCGGTGAGATTCGAGGTATAGAAGGCTTCTACCGAAGGTGCCTCGGGGGTTTTGAACGTTTGATCCGGGCCTTCATCGATGCCGTTGGCGTTAACGGCATCAAGCCGGTAATGGTAGGTGTGGCCGGGTTCGAGAGCTGCTATATCAGCATGAACATCGGCCGCTGCGGTGTAAGGAAGCGTCGATGGCGGTGTGGTTTCGCAGGGTGCGGAAAGGCCGTAGGAGGTGTCATTACCGTATTCGAAACGACAGCCGGTTATTTCTCCGGCGGCCAGTGGGTCAACGTGGCCTTCGAGGGTTGCAGATGTCGGGTCAAGGTCAGACGGTCCAGTGGTGGTGACATCGGGGACGGTGACTAGGCTGAAGAGGTCAATGGCTTGGGCGGTTTGGTCGGCGACCAGAATCGTGTCTGGGGAAGCTTGGGCAGCGACGCCGTGCGCGCCGACGAGAACGGTGGAGCCGAAGGCCGAGAGGAGATTATTGGAGGAATCGTATTGACGGACCTGGTTGCCTTGGGCGACGTAAAGATCGCCGCTAGTGGGATCGACCGCGGTGGCGTATGCGGTCCCGGGGTCGACGACTTCAGGGGACGCATAGCCAGAAGCAGCGTCAAAGCGGTCGACTTCGCCGGTATTGCTGACGACGTAGACGTCGCCAATGGGATTGACGGCGATGTGGCAGGAACCAGCGATGAGGGGTATTTGGGAGTGGGTTGGGGCGGGGGTGGCAGAGGTAGCTGTCGTGGAGTACCTGAATACGCTCTGGGCGTTGTAGCCGGACACGTAGAGGTTGCCGGAGCCGTCGACGGCGACGCCGCAGGGGTTACCGTAGTGGGGGTAAGAGACCTCTTCTCCATTCAACTCATAGAGATATTCGCCCGCGGAGTTGAAGGCCTCGACGAGGCCGCCTTCATTGACGACGTCCGCCACGTAGATATTGCCCTCGGCGGGGCCGCCGGAGTTATCGACGGCGACGTCGTCGTCGTTCTGGGGAACGATTCCGTTTTGTGGGGTCTGATCGGCACTCCCCAGAGGGTCGCCATCGCCGACGCCGTTGATGACCGGCGAACCCAGGGCGGAAAAGTTGACCGGTTTGCCGGTTGCGATGTCGAACTTGGTGATGCTGCCGGTCGAGACATCAAAGGAGTAAACGACGCCTTGGGATTGGTCTACCGCGAGCTTGGCAGTTGGAGCGTGGATTGTGGAGGTCTCGGCATAGATCTGCTTAGCCATCGCCTCGGTCGTGGTTAGAGCCAAAGCGCATGCCATCGCGAGGATTGAGGCGATGGCCATGTGGGACCGCGGGCTCGCGAAGGCCCTGCTGGCTGCGGTAGTCCTCGAAGCCCACGAGACCTTGCTCATGATCCGCTTCGCCTAACCCAGATCTCCCTCAGCAGGGGTGCAGACCCTTGGGAGGCACGGTAAATCGACCCTGGCCGCCCAGCAATCGGGGCCTCGCAGAGAGGCGGCTTTAGAGCCAAGGACCCCGGCGGTCCCGAAGATGTACTCACGTATTGCTCTCCTCTTGCGTGAGCCCTGCCGGCCGCTCCGTGCGGCTCCCTGTCGGGCCCGACTATGTTCCTGTGCACCCGTCTACAAAGCAGATCTTTTTTAAGGAAAGATCCCTATTCCAAGCAACTGGATTGAAACACAGAGCTACGTAGATGTCAAGGGTGATCACTCAACGAATCGAGCGACTCGCTGCGCTGGGGCTGATCTGGGCGGGCAACATAGTAGGAGGAGTGCACGCACCGAGACATTCCGACCTGGCGGAAAGCCAAAAGGTCGGGGCAGACCAGGAAGCCGCTACCCCTAACTCCAGAATCCGCAGCCGACCCGCCCGGTGGCCGCAGAGCACACCGCCGCTTGACAGAGCCCGCCCGTACCAACGATGTCGTGTAAACGCTGGATCCTCGAATGATAAATACCCGATGCCGATGCGTTAACGGGGGAATCAGACCACGATGCATGTGGAGACCGCGGTGATGTCGGCCTAGCCCTGGGACACCGCTTGAGCGCCCCGGGGCTGGGCCCAGGGCCGAATTGCAGAACCCCCGGGCGCCGGGGCTGGGACGGCCCCATTGGCGCCCGGGGACTGCTGCGCCTTCGCGACCGTCCACGGAGCAGAAGAGAAAGCTCCGCGGCCCGAGACCGCTCCGGTACTGCCTTTGGCGCCTCCCGACCAGGGAAGTCGGGATGCCCCTTTTTGCCGCCGTCGCCAGGGAAAGAGACGACGACAAGCTGCGCAAGCAAGACCATTGGCGGTGCTTTAAGAACGGATTCTCGGCGCAACGGGCATGCGGACTCAGGGTTGGGGGCCAAGCTGGGGACCGGGCAGCTCCGGCGCCAAGAGGCGCCGAGTGCATATCGCATTTCTCATGCATTCCCGTAGGATATAGGAAACTTTTTTAAGGAGAGTGAAACCCTTCCCACGTTGCCAACTGCCGCTGGAATTCGGAGCACCCCCGTTTGGGCTGACCCCCTCGGTCGATCTGTGCCAGCAGCAGAAGCCCGTCGGGTCGGTGGGTTGGCGCTTTATCGTTATGTCACAGGAGGGAGGATCGGGAGAACACCTCAAGCCTAAAGTCGCGTTCGGCTGTAGCTCAGCGGGCAGCGAGCGTCTAGCGTTGCCCTCCCCCACGCTCACGGTGTTTCTCGTGCTTCGCCTTGCAGGCCGTCTTGGTCTTCACCTGCTGGGTCAGGGTCCTACCGTTTTGGCCGTCGAATTCGACCGTGGAGACGGTCGGGGCGCTGCAGAGGCTCTGGGTATTTGAGAGGTAGCCCTGCTTGCCGCCGAAGAGGGTGAAGCGGAAGTGCCCGATCGGGGCGTCGGGGACGACCGGGACAACGGTCTTGAGACGCCCATCCTTCACCGATGAGGATTCGGCCTCTGGCATCAGGGTGACCTGGCCGCCGAGGATGAAGGCGAGGTGGGGCAGCACGCCAAAACCGGAGACCGCATAGACGGGGCCCTGCAGCGGCTTTTCCAAGAGCGGGGTTTCGGTCTTCGCTTCACCGATCGGCTGGCGTCCGGCGCACTGATCGGAGGCGAGTTCTGCTCGGTCGCAGAGGTTGCCGAGGTGGCGCTGATCGATCTCGAAGGCTTTGGGCAGGGTGACGGCGAGCGATTTGATGTTGGCGTCGCCGGGGCGGGTATTGAGTTCGATCGCCAGGCTCGGGTCCTGGCTGCGCTTGGTCGCCTTTTGGCCGCCGAGTTGGGTGATCGACATTTTCGGGGCGAAGGCTAGCGCCGCGCAGTTGACCGCATGGAAAGGAGAGGTGAAGCTGGCCGCCGTGCCCTGATCACCGATCCCTTCGGAGCCGACCGTGAAGACCGAGCAGTTGGTCGGGTTGATCATGAAGTTGGGCTTGTCGATGTTGACCTGAATCGAGCGCAGGCGCAGCGGAATGCCGCCGATGATCTCGGGGACGGTTTCGGAGTCGGCGATCACGTGGGCGTCGAGCGGATCGACGTGGAGCGCGACCCGGACGACGACGGTGCCGTAGTCATAGGGGCCGGCGAGGGCGGGGGTGATCGCGACGAGGCTGAGGGGGGCCCCTTTGAACGGCCCCGCCAGATAGATCTTGCCGACCGCGTGGAAGGGGTGGGATCCGGGTCCCGCGGCAACGTTTGATGTGCCGATTTCTGAGGAGGCCGGACAGCTCGGGTCGGCCTGCTCGACTTTGCCCAGGGTTTGGGCGGCCCCCAGCGATCGAGGCTTCGGGGCAGTAGGTGATCCCGTGCAGGTTGGCGGTCAGGCCCGGAGGCATCGTGAAGTTCAGCTTGCCGAGGTACTGATCGCCGTCTTCGCGGTCGAGCTTCAGGGTGAAGGAGCTGTAGGCGCCGGCGACCGGGTTGGAGGTGCCCGCCACCAGGCTCGGGTTGAAGGGGCGGACCTGGCCCGGGCACTGAGCTGCCGTGGGGACCCGATTCGAGGCCGAAGACCTGGCTCGATTGCTGTTCGGGAAGCGCTCCGTCCCAGGGAAAGAAGTCGGCGTTGACCGTGTAGATCGTGCAGGTCGTCGGTGTCGCCATCAGCGCTCGTTCGCCGGAGAAGAGGTGCAGCTGGAAGTCTTCGAAGGGAGCCTGGGGCAGGTTTTCGAAGTAGGCCGTGACCTGGCCGGTTTCGGGATTGGGTTTGACCGAGCCGACAAGCTTGGCGTTGATCCCGAAGCCCGAGGCGATCAGGAAGAGGCGGTACTGGTTGTCCGGGCTTCGGTTCGCCGATATAGACGGAACCTTCGAGGCGCCCGTTGAGACTCGGCGAGCCGATCGAGAAGGTGCCGATCTTGGCGTTGTCGGGGCATTCGGCCGGACCCTCTGAGCCGAAGTTGGCCTGCGGCGTCGGTGCAGTCGCTCTGGCCGTCGGCGGCGTCGGGGTTGATCGTGAAGCCCGGCGGCAGGGTGACGATCGCCGATTTGATCTCCGAGGGCGTGGCGGCGAAACCGAGGGGCTGCGGGTCGCTCAACTCGACGTTGAGGCCCGAGGGCGCGTCGGTTTCAGTTGGTGGTCGGGCTGGCGTAGAGGACCGGTTTGAAGGTCTCTCTTTCACATCCTGTCGATCGGCGGGTAGCTGGATTCCGGCTTCGGAGAGATGTTCGGGATCCTGGTAGGTCTGGACTTCGAGGGTCGTGGTCAGCGGTTCCCCGGTGCAGATGGGCGGGTTGTCGGTGAGTGGGTGAACCGAGATCGCAGCTGAGGTCGGCGCGTCGATGCAGCTGGTATTGGCCAGGCCCGCACAGCCGGCAGGATTGCCCGGTGAGCCTTTCGGGAAGCGCTGGGCGTCGTGGCCCGATTCGGCGGGGAATCCCCAGAAGGTCATTTCGGCGCTTGCCAGCGGCGTGAGCTGGGTGATGTCTTGAACCGTGAAGCGAAGCCCGTAGTCAGAGCCGGTGCGGACCGCGACCGGGATCGTCGATCGGGATGTCGAGGGTCGGCACGATGAAGGCGAAGAGCGCGGTCTGATCGGGCCCGGGTTCCAGGTCATAGATCGGCGCGGTGCCGAGCAGGTATGTCGGGTTGCCTTCGTAGTTGGCATGGACCGTGATCAGGCCGGCCTGGGAGCTGGAGGGACACTGATCGAGGGCGAAGTCAGACGAGGTGCACTGGGTGATCGCGTTGGGGTTGCCGAAAACCCCCTCGGGAGCGTTGAAGATCACGTTCTGGGCGGCCTCGGGTGCTCCGGGGCTCTGCGAGTGCGAAGGAGGTTTCGAGGTCGGGGTGGCCGCCGGCCTGAGCTGGTCGAGGTGGTGGTGGTGAACGATTCGATCGTCTCGCTCGGCCTGGGCAGGGGCTGGCCATGACCAGCACGAGGCAGCAGGCAGCCGAGCGCCGAGCATGGCGCGGCAGTCGTCTTGGCACTCATGGTCGCCGTGCTCCCTGTGGCAGTACGGCGACCTTCCCGTGCTCAGCCATGTCGGTGGACCCTGTCGTGCTTGATGGTGGCGCGTGGGCTTGTGGTGTCTTGCGGATACACTTGCCGTGCCTTCTCGATGAAGCCTCGCCTGCAGCTTGTGGCGGCTTCGAGCGTGAGTTGCCGCCGGTGCCCGTGACCGTGTTGATGGTCGGCGGCCCGGGTGCTGGCGGAGCCGGGCCCGTGGCACTCATCAGATGCCTTGCACAGAGGCGGGGGTGGTTCGATAGGGAAAGCCGCCTCCGGCGCGGGCGTCATAGATCTTGACCAGCTGCCCGTTTTCGTCCTGGGGAACGAGCGTGTCGCGGGTGAAGAAGTAGGCGTCGGTGCCGTCGGCGCTGACGCCGAGCAGGCTCGAGTCGAAGGGGCTTGTGCCGGTCGAGATCAGGCCGAGGCAGTCACCAGTGGCTTGGCAGAAGTCTCGGGCATTCGTTGTGCAGTCCCGGTCCGTGGCCTCCCACTCATAGACGTCTTCCTTTTCGTCGAGGTCCGCGGAGCGAGCGCTCGGTGGAGTTGAAGAAGACGCGGCCGTCGTCGGTGAGGCTGAGGCCGTCGGAGGCGAGGGTGGCGTCGCCGGTGGCCGCGGCGTTGGTCGGATCGCAGGAGGCGCAGTCAAGCTGTTCGGCTGGCGGCATCGTAGCGGTAGACCTCCGAGTGGCCGGCGTTGTCGTAGCCGGTCAGCGGGCGAGCTCGTCGTGAAACGCCGCGAATTCCCCGCTCGGCGTGACCTGGAAGTCGGCGGTGTGCCGGGTCCCGGCTTCCTTGAGCGCATCGAGCACCGCGCGGGTCTTCGGGGCTGAGGGTGGCGATGAAGTGCGGGGCGGAGCCGGGGGCGGCGAGGTAGAGGTTGGGCTGGTTTTGCGGTTCTTCGCCGGAGAGGTATGCCGCAGCAGCCGCCGTCACGAGCTTCTCGGGGGAGAGGAAGTAGATCGAGCCGTTTCGGCGGCCACTCCCCCACCGCCGCCGATCGCGACGGCGCCACAGTCTTTGGCGGATCCGACCGCGTTCCAGTGTGCGCCGTCTGCGTTGGAGACCGGTTCGCAGGCGTCGGTAGTTGCCGGCTCCTTCGCTGCCGGTGGAGATCCGGGTCAGGGTGGCGGCGTTCGCAGAGACCTCGGCCGCATAGATGTCGGCGCTTTCGTCGGTGTCTTGGTTGTGAGGCGGTGCTGAGGGCTCCTTGGTCGTGAAGAAGACCTTGGAGCCGTCTGCGGTCATCCCGTCATAGAGGACGCCTTCGTTGAGCCCGATCCCCCGGGCAGAGATCACGCCGGGGTGAGGTCGATCGAGCGGATCGAGTCACCGACGTCCATGTAGAGGTGGTAGTAGACGTTGCCGTCGGCGTCGGTTGGAGACCTTTTGGCCCAGGAGGATGCGGGAGCCGTCGCGTGAGATGTCGAGCTCGGAGATCCCGTTTGAGTCGCCGTTTGGGCAGTGGCATTTGCCGGCTCCCTGCAGGCAGGGAAGCGGGACGGGCAAGTCTTCGGTGCCGGGGGTGTCGGAGACGACGTGGGTTTCGCCGGTCCTCAGGTTGTCGGTCATAGATCGAGACGTCGCCGCTTTCGTTGTTCCGCCCTGGGCAAAGCGCGAGGTGGAGCCGAAGATCAGGTGTTCGCCGTTGGCGGAGAGGTCCTTGGCGATGTAGCCGTCGGGCTTGGCGGCGGAGGGGCCGGGGTTCAAAGCCCGGTGCCGCCGACCATGCCCTGGACGAGTTCTGCCGTCTGGGAGGCGGACCGGGATCCCGGTGTAGCCGCCTTCAAAGCAGGGCGAGCAGCCTTCGGGGCCGCCGAAGGCGAAGGTTGTCCAGGCTCTGAGCTCGGCGCCGGAGGGGATCGAGGAGAAGGGTTTGTCGGAGAAGGGGTCATTGGCGGGGACGCCGACGTATTGCGGTCGACCAGCCTTCTTCACCGCGGGTCGCGATGTAGGGGTCGGGGCCGCGGTTGGTCGGGTGGTCGGTGCCGGGGATGCCGCCGTCGTGGACGGCGTAGAGGACCGCGGCGCGTTCGGCCTCGGGGTAGCCGGCGTAGGGGGTCTGGCCGGGGACCAGATCGGACTCGACGTCATAGCCGCCGGTGTTGGCGGCGGAGACGAGCTCATAGGCGCGGCAGTCGAGCAGCAGCGCCGCGCCGGTCTGCTGGCGGACGTGGGCGTTGGGGCAGTGATCGGCCAGGGTGCCGCCGGTCGCAAACGTCGTGAAAGTATGATCTGGCCCGTCTGTTACGCCAGATTTGTTTTCCGCAACGACCCGATAGGCATAGGTGGTTCCCGCGCTGAGATCACTCAAATGTGCATTGACGCTGACGGTAGTCGCGCCAGATCCAATGTCAGCGCTGGGCACCGGAGTACTCGTGCAAGGACCGGTAGAGCAGTCGGCGTTCCCATATTCAAAGTGGTAGCTCGTATCCTCTCGAGCTGGGTTAATTTGGGCTTGAAGTTCAGCACTATCTGAGTGCACATCACTTACCGACTCGGCAACCAAAGGCGCAGACGCAGAGGTAGCAAACGTCTGATCTTCTCCAACGCTGGTGCCAACACTATTCGACGCTACGACCCGGTAATGATATTCCGTGAGGGGCTCAAGACCTTGAATTTCCGAAGCGATGACGCTAGCTCCCATCGGTCTACCGGCATCGGCGCCGGGAGGCGCCGCCGTAGTATTGCCGTACGACGTGTCGGTACCCCATTCGAAAAAGTATTGAGTCCGTTCGCCATTCCCAACAAATGCCCCATTTAGCCTGGCGGCCGTCGAGGTAACCATGGTCGCAGGTTCCGTGCTAAGGCCCGGGACAGCATGGGGTGTAAATGTACCGTCTGGCCCATAATTGGTACCGTTTGCGTTAGACACTACAAGACGGTAATGATAGGTCGTATCGTGAATGAGGTCGGCTAGGTCCGCGCTGACGTCCATCTGGCCGGAGTAAGGTGTTACCGGACTGCACGCGGCGGCGCCACCGGAACTAAGGTCGGTGTACCCCGTTATAGCAAAAGCTTCCGCGGTGACATATTCAAATTGACAACCCGTAATCGGCCCGGCACCAGCGGGATCGACGTACCCGTTTACGGTAATTGTGGTTTGACCAGGGTTTGTGACCGGTCTGGTGACCACATTAGGCACGACTATTGGCTGGAAAACATGGACGGTACCCCCCAGGTAGTCACCAAGCAACACGGTTCCAGTGGTGCTATCAACCGCGATTCCAAGCGAAAACACCAAACCGTCCTGAAAGCTTAAATCGGTGAGTGGTTCGCCGGTTGTGCTAAACACGGAGACGCTTGCCGGGCCATTGAAGCCCTCATCATCTACGTAAACGTTGTTAGTAGTCGGATCAACGGCAACCGCCTGCGCATTCCCACTTGCATCGACGAGGTTCGTTCCGATATTAGGGCCAGCAGTCTGATTGACAGGGCTTCCGGAGGCATCGAACTCTTCCAACAGCCTGCTGTTTTCGTCAACTACATAGAGATCGCTCCCAGTCGAGTTGAAGGCGATCGCACCCGGACCCGATCCCGTGGGAAACTGTGTGACAAACGATCCGGATGGTTCGTAGACGTCGACCACGTTATTCTGATAGTCGGAGACATAGATATCACCGCTTGCCGGATCGACGGCGATCCCCTCTGGACTCGCTAGCGAAACAGGCGATGCGCCCCCACCGAAAGTTGGCGTTATTGGATCTGGGTTCCCCGAGCTGTCGAATTTATCGATCAACCCTTCATGAGCGACATACACATCTCCTTGAGATGAACCGCCCGAGTTGTCTACACCGACGGCATATGCTTGGCTAATTCCTGTTAGAGCAGCGGCGAGGGTGTACCCATCGGCAGGATGAGCTCTGTTAGCTGGTTCGTATCTTTGAACGCCCAAGCTGCTCGCCACATATAGGTCGCCGTTGGATTGGTCGAGTCCCATCTGGAATGGTTCCACGATCCCACCGATCGTCGACACTTCGGGATGCTGTGTGAGGGCGATGGCCTGACGGCTTGCGATCACCGCTTGTAACATCAAGCAGCAAATTGTCGCGGTTAAGAATAGTCGGAGACGCGATGGTTTGAATGACCTGAGAGCTGGGTACAGCCCGAAGTCCTTTTCCCCGGAGTACAACTCGTCGCGGCCGATCAGCCACATCGAGAGAGCAGACGTCGGGAACATTGGCCTCCGAGTCTTTAGCCGGCTTTGCATTACCCTGCGGCCTTCCTGGTTCGCTGCGAGTGGCGCTTGGACTTGGTTCTCCTCGCACAGGGCGTCTGCAGACTGGTGTTGTGGGCTTTGCTCTTGCCGTTTTGGCCTGCGATCTGGACGCTGGCGTGCTCGTTGGAAGCGCAGAGATTGATCGAATTAGACAGCAGACCCTTGCTGCCTCCGTCGAGACTCAGAATGAAGTCGGAGACGGGGGCGTCGGGGACGGTATTGAAGGTGGTGCGGAGCCGACCGTGGACAGTGTCGATCTTGCCGTCGAGGCTGATGTCGATCTGGCCGTTCAGGGCGGCGACGACGTCGGGCAGGCCGCTTTTGTTTTCTGGCGCCGAACGCAAATAGACCGGGCCTTCGAGCGGCTTTTCGAGCAGCGGCGTCTGCGCCTTGGCATAGCCAATCACCGAGCCGGCCGGGCAACGTTCGCCGGGGGCATGTCCTTCGGCGAACACGATCCGGGTGCAGGGATTCTTGATATGAGCGTTATCGAGGATCTCGGTCGGCGGTAGGGTGACCGCTGCGCTGGAAATGTTGGCTTCGTCCGGTTTGGCTGTGAGGGTCGCGGTGAGCGCCGGGTTACCGCTGCGCCTGTTCGAACCGGAGAACTTCAGGGCGAGTCGCGGGCTGAAGGGCAGGTCGGTGCAGTCGGCAACTTGAAAGGGGGTGTTGAAGCTTGCCTTGGCCCCCTGATTTCCGCTTACCTGGGAGCCGATCGAGAAGGGATCGCAGTTGGTTGGGTTGAGGGTGAAATTTTGGCGGTTGAGTTCGATAAGGATCGATCGCAGGCGTAACGGGATGCCCTGGAGAATCTCGGGCAGAGGATCGGAGGCCGCGGTGATCTGGGCCGTTTCGGGGTTGACGTGAAGCGCTGCGCGGACCACAACGTTCCCGAGGTCATAGGGGCCTGAGATCGCCGGCGTGATCACCGCGAGCGAGAGCGGTGCGCCCTTGTAGGGACCGGCCAGGTAGACCTTGCCGGGCAAATAGACGGGGTGGCTGCCAGCCCCGGCGCCGGTGTCGGAGATGCCGATCTCGCTCGCCGCCGGACAACTCGAGTTTTCCTCCTCTTGTAGGCCCGAATAGCTGGGCTGGCCCGCCGCCGCCAAAGCGGCGTCCGGGCAATAGGGGATACCGGCCAGGGTGGCCAGTAGGCCGGGCGGGGTAGTCAGCGTCAGGGCGCTGAGGTTCTGATCGCCGTCGTTTCGGGTCAGATCAATTGCCAAACCACTGTGGGCACCGCCGGTCTTATCGGCGACGCCTGCCCGCATGGTGGGACTAAACGGCCGCGCTCCTTGAGAGCAAGTTGAGCCATCGGGCCCCGAGCTTAGGGTGAAGAACTGGGTCGAGGTTTGCTTTGGCAGCAGCGAGTCCCAAGGTTCGAAGGTGCTTTCGACCGGATAGGTACCGCACGAAGTCGGAGTCGCAAGAAGTCCGCGTTCGGAGCCAAAGAAGTGCAAGTTGAAGTCTTCAAACGGTGTCTGCGGCAGGTTTTCAAAGGAGATCACAAGCTGGCCGGAGCGAGGGTCTGGGGTTACTTTGCCCGCAAGCTTGACGTGAACGTCGAAGCCATTGGCCGTGAGAATCAGGCGGTAGCGTTCGCCGCTCTTTGGTTCGCCGATGTAGATGTAGCCGGGAAGGGGGCCAGGTAAAGCGCTGCTGGTCAGTGTCACCGTGCCCACCTTCGAGGCTTCGGGGCATTGCGCTTCTCGCTCGGTACCTAAGCGCGCTTCAGCATCCGAACACGATGTCTTTCCATCGGCCGCATTGGGATTGATCGAAAATCCTTCAGGCAAGGTCACGGTTGTTGCCTTTATCTCTGACGGCGAGGGAACAGTCGGGCTCTCCTGCTGAGGGACCCTGAGGTCCACTTCGAGGCCCGAGGCAGAGTCGGTGGCGGTAGTCGTCGGCTCGGCGAAGAGGCTCGGGTTGAAGCTGAGCTGATCACAGCCGGTCGTCGCCGGGTAAGGAGTTGCCGCTTCAGTCAGTCCTTCGTCGTAAGAGAGGACTTCCACTGTCGCGCTCAAAGGGACCCCGCAACTGGTCGGATTGTCGAGGAAGGGTTTTTCGGGGCTGTTGGAAACCACCCCCGGGTAGCAGGAGGGGTGTTCGAAGAACGGGTCGCAACCCCTTGGATGGCGGAGTGCCGTATGGCTCGGGCTTGCCGGGACTCCCCAGAGGTCCATTTCAGCGACGGAAAGGGGAAATATGTGGTTGATGTTGGTAATCGTGGCGTTGAGGCCGTAGTCGCTCTCAGTTCGTGGACTAAGAGCTATATAGACGGGGAAGTTCACGAGCGGGATATTGAATCCGAGCAACCCGGCTTGACCGGGATGGGGAATTAAGTTGAATACGGCCAATACTCCAAATCCTTCCGCCGGAGGGGCTTCAGTATTGAGTCCGGTGATTGCTGTTCCGACCTGGGAATCCGAAGGACAGCTAAGCTCGCCAAAGTCCGCAGCCGTGCATTGAGGCGTAGCGTGCGGATCTCCAATAACTCCGGTCGGAAAGTGAAAGTAGGCGTCTTTTGCATCCTGACAATCACACGACGGGGCAGGGATATCTTGGGTGGCTCGATTTTGGACCCAAAGCAGGGTCTCAATATTGGGGTGCCCACCGGCCTGTGTCGTCGAAGGTGTCAAACTAAACTCATTGATCGGCGCACTGGCGCTCGCCGTCGCCGTCCAGACAGAGCCCGAAGCGACAACTACCGCGGTGGCCATCGCAACGCATAACGCCCGCCTCGCTCTGCCCACGAGACGCGAACTGGGCCCCCCCAGCCTCTCTGGAAGCCGACCACAAAGCGGCGTTAGGCTGACCAGCCGCTCCTCGATCATCGCCGCCTCCGATTCTTTTTTTCTCTGCGGTGAGCACGGCCGACGGGTGGCTGATGGTGCTTAGAACGTCGCCTTCTCAGATTGGCGTCGGCTACGGCATTGCCACCGCTGCCCGAGCTTGCTTCGCTGACGATCGGCGGTGGTGGTGGCGGCGAGCTGCCCGCCCCGTGGCACTCATCGGCCGCCGCGCACGGCGCCGGAGGCGGCGTGTAGGGAAATCCTCCGTCGGTTCTGGCATCGTAAAACTTGAGGAATTGACCATTGTGGTCTTGTGGTACCAACGTATTGAACGTTGAGAAGTAGACGTTGACCCCGTCAGCACTCACACCCTGGAGTCCGGCCTGTCGGTACTGATTCGGGGTTGTCTGAGCATCCTCGGCGCCGATCCCGGTGGAGATCAGTTGAGCTCGACCGTCGACAAACTCATAGACATCGTGAAGTTCATTTGTGTCCTGAGGTACCAATGCATCTGGCGTGTAGAAGAACGTTCGGCCATCGTTGGACATAAACAGACCGCCTTCACTACCGACTACATTTCCCGAGGGTGGCGCGCCGCTCGGCAGGCACGACACACACACGATCTTGCCGGTGGCCGGCTCGTAGGTGTACATCTCTTGAAAGCCGGCGTTGTCATAGGATGTTACCTTACTTGCGGTTATAAACGCCAGGCGGCTGTCAGTCGGTGTCACCTGGATCCTCGTGATCGGGCCATTCCCGCAGGTCCGTTCTTCACCTTCTGGGTCACACTCGGCGCCCGGTGACAAAGTCGTGACGAATTGCACCGCACCTTCACGGTATACATAAAGATTGGTCTGGCCCAGCTCGCCCTTGTTGCCGTCGAGTTGCTCCGGCGAATAGAAGTAGATGTCGCCAGATTCAGATGCGATCGGAGTGTCGAGCCTGATGGTCGTGTAGGTGGGGCGACCGTTACCGGTCTGGGCGATTGGAAGGACGCCGCATCCGGCGATCCAGGATGCGTCACATTCATCACTGTTGCCCGCGCCGTTGTTTCCCAACGAAATCAGTTTGATTGAGTCAGTGGCTTCACTCCACATGTAGAGATCGCTGCTGGTATCGTGATCTTCGGGTGTGAGCTGTTCTTCGGAAGTAAAGAAGACTTTCGAGCCGTCCGAAGTCATGCCAACGTAATTCACTGCATGACCTTCGGATACTTCGAAGGTAACAGAGTCATTCACCCGCATATAGAGAACCACCGGGGGAGGCGGCGGGCTCGAAGAAAATTCTTCTTCTGGGCCAACCGGCGCTGCCATCAGTATATGGCTTCCGTCGGTCGAGACGCTGGGTCGATTTTGGGTCGGGTCACCATATGTTCGGCTACCGCCCGGGAACGTAATGAAGTGTTCATAGCCATCGGCAGGCGGGATGGCAGGCCCGCTTGCTGTTTTGGAGATGAGGTTCGTCGTTTCGGCGGAGGTGTTGTAGTCATAGGCTGAGCCAACTCCGCTGGTAAGACCTTCGGATGTAAAGGCAACGTTGGTCGAGGAGAAGGCCAGGTGAGAAAAGTCAGGCGATGGCTGATATGCGCCACTGGTCGCGTCAGCCCCAGGAATGGAGGTCAGGTTTGCCGGCCACCTGCCGAGCGGATTGTCGTTGAAATCCCAGACGTAAGGCAGATTGGATTCCGGTTGGGGCGTGCCCACAAATGCTTCGTTGGACTTGAAATCTATGAATTTGTCGAGACCAAGGTCACCGACAGCTGCTTTGGTCGCGACTGTCTGGTTTCCCGGAATCCCAATGTATTTGGTGATCCACCCGGTGCTGGTACGGGTCGCGACATATGTGTCGATCGTTAGGCCGTTTGTAGGGTCCGTGCCTTCGATTCCACCAAGCCCTGCATCAAATGCAAAGCGGGCTGGATTGGTCGCGTATGGAGCAGCAGGCGCCCCGCCGGGGAACATCACTACATTTCCTGCGTTTTCGGGAGATACGAGCTCGTAGGCTCGGCAGTCGGGAAGAAACTCGCTGCCGGTCTGCTGGCGTACGTGTGCGTTCGGGCATTTTGGAGGATAGAAGTTAAAGGTCAGGTCTTCACTACGGGTAGTACCCCATTCGTTGACTGCGACGACACGAAAGTGATAGACGGTGTTGGCTTCCAAACCTGTGAGGTGAACGCTGACAGGGACATCGACCTCGCCTGAACCGATAGCTTCTTGATTGGGGCATGCGGCAATCAAACCGTAGGCGCTGGTCGCGCCATATTCGAAGAAGCAGGTGGTTTCGGCACCGTTGGGATTGATCTTGGCTTCCAGATCGGCGGTCGTTGCGGTTACTGCCGAAGAATTGAGGCCGTCGATCGACGGTGGCTGGACAGTGGCAAAGGTCTGGTCGCCGCCTGTACCACCGCCTGTAGCGTTGCCTGCTGTCAGCCTATAGTGGTAGGTAGTTCCGGTTTGGAGACCACTGAGTTCAGCGCTGACATCGGTTGGGACGGTGAAGTTCGAACCGGGGGGGTTCTCTGCTGGGTCGGGAGAGCAAGGAACGGAATGGCCATATGACGAGGTCGCCCCGTATTCAAAATGGCATTCGGTAATGTTCCCGCGGCCGGCGGGATCGAGGTGCCCGGAAATCGTCGCGCTGGTTTGGGTCAGGTGCGAGGCCAGACCTGTCGTAATGTAGGGCGCTACTCCGTCGAAGGTGGCGACGTTGCCCGCACCGCTGTTGGCAATATAGACGTCGTCTGAGCTTGCAGCGATCGCGATTCCGGTCGGGTCGGTGAGTTGACCGGCGCCGAATTCATCCAGTGGGGCGCAGCTCTGTCCGCAGTTCAGGGCGAAGTGCCCGACGAAACCGCCTTCCCCGCCCTGGACTACGTAGAGATCATTGGTTGTGGGGTCCACGGTAAGACCGACAGCATCAGATCTGGAGTCAGGTTCACCGAGGTTTTCGCCCTTATCGGTGAACTTAGTAATTTCCGGGGAGCCGTCGGCCTTGTAGAGGTTGTCTTCGGCGTCGACGGCGAGGCCATCGGGCGAGGTGCCGCGCGGGACTCCGAATTCAGTGATCTGGTTGCCGGCTTCGGTGTATCGATGGGCATTTTCACTCTGCACGAACAGTTCCCCGACACGATTGACTGCGAGACCGAAGAGAGGAGTGAAACCACCGAGCTGACCCCCCGTTGCCCAACCCGGAACCAGGTTGCCCGACGGGTCGAACTTCGAAACGCTGTGATCTTCGGTATCGCCGACATAGACGTCACCGCTAGATGAATCGCCGGAACTATCGACGGAGACGAAGGTCGGCGTCTGGAATTCCCCCGGCGAGGCGCCCGCGGTGCCGGCTTGGCAGGTGTCGTGTGAAGCCGCGGTGCAAACGTTAGCGCCGGTGCTCTGATCGACGTCCTTACCGAACATGAGAATGAAGTTGCCCGAGGGGTCAAACTTCTCAACGCGGTGGTTGGCGGGGTCGGTTACGTAGATGTCACCGGCCGAGGCCCCGGAGGAGTTATCGACCGCGACGTCGGCGGGGTTTGAGAGGGGGTAGGGGTTGGCGGGGTTGGTGGCCGCGGCCCCAAATGTTGTGGTAAATACGTGGCTGGTGGCGGCCAGGGTCGGAGTGACAGCCACTGCCAGCAGGAAAAGGGCGGCGGCGATCGATGCGATCGAGACCTTGGACGCAAGATGGCTGAGCCGGCGGCGCTCCGAGCTTGTTGATTTCCCCCTGTAATCACCGCTGCGGTGCTCTCTCATCTTTTTGGCTTTCCGATCGAGGTGGGGCCGGGCGACCCAGCGGCCAGCTCGATCTTTGTGTGCCGATCGGCGCTTCGGGTCCTTGCCGGACCGAAGTACCCGCCGGGTGCGGAAGTCGAGTGAGGCCTAAAGGGGCGAGGCCGCTCCCCGTGGGAGCGCCGAGGGACGCGGTAGGAGATGCTGGCGGCGCGTGCGGGGCTTTCGCGGCGTGGCCAGTTGCGAAGCCTGCGGCCCTCGATCGGTACAGCCATGGTGACCCTGCAGTGGCGCGTCAAGTCGCTCTCTCCTAAATCCGTGGGACCCCTTCATGCGGAATCGGGCTTCAGAAACTCCCGGTTCGCGGGACCCGTTGGTGTCTCTCCCTGCCCACACTCCCTGCAGGCGCTCCCATATGAAACCAGATCCTAGTTCAAAAGGCAATAAAATTTTTTGAAGTGATAGGTCACAATCCCACAAGCCTCGCACACCAGCCCGCTGCTACTTGGATTGCGGGCCTGCTCAGTGGGCACTGCGACAACTTCGAGTGCAAAATTGGGCGCGCGGGCGAGCTCGAAGACGTTGGGCAGGTGAGGCTTCTTGATGGCGAGAATCGTGTCGGGTCGACCCAGAAGTCAGCGTGGAACTCCACGTCCGAGGCATTCCAGGTCGGATGGCGGCGCCTAGCCAGAGTCTGCTGTGGCTGCCTCGAGAGCAAGCTTCCTGGCGGCGTCGGGACCAAGGAAGGGGGCAAGGAGGAACTCGACGAGGTCGGGGAGAAGCGCGTCCAATGATTGGCCATCTCCGGCGAGAATCGAGCGCCGGGCAAGACTGAGGGCTCCGCCAAGGAGCGTATCCTCGGTAGAGGCGGGCAGGGCTTCGCTGGCGGAGTTCTCGGAGCGACCCGCCTGTAGACGAGGGACCCAGGCGAGCACAGCCTCGCGAAAGCGATTTGCGATCGCCGGGCTGGCGGAAACCGTCTCGAGCAGGAAGAAGCGGGCGAGATCGGGCTCGGCGGTGAATAGGTCGAGAGCGGCGCCGAGGGCGGCGACGACGCGGTGCGGCCAGTCGGCGATCGGCTCAACGGTGGTCTCGATCAGCTGTTCGAGATGGTCGAGGATTGCCTCGAAGGCGGCAAGAAAGCAATCCTCCTTGGACGAAAAAAGCTCGTAGAAGACGCGGGTGGAAACCGAGGCGTTCTTGACGATTTCGGTAATCGTGGTCACCCGGTAGCCGTGCTCGGCAACAAGGTGGACGACGGCAGCGATGAGACGCTCGCGCTGGGACTCTGAGACCTGCTCGGCGGAGAGGCCGTGGTGGCCACCCGGAAGGGGGCCCAGCTCGGGCCGGGCCCTGGCCTTCCCGTCGCTTCGTTGTGGCGACACGGTGCAAGGGTATCCGCGTTCAGGAAGCGAAGTGGAACCGTCAATCGCCAGGGGCCGGTGGCCAAAGGGGTCGACGACCGGCGAAACGGCACCAGGAAGCGCCCCAACAGGGGTTCGTCGGCGGCCGGCTCAGCAGCTAGACCTCACAGGTCCAGGGCCAGAATGGGCTCGATTGCCTCCAATGCGCTCGCGCTTGCAACTCGGTGCTGGATGACCCCATGCGGCTGACATTAGTCCCGACTTGCGCCCGCCATGGCGTCGGGTTCGTCGGGTGCGGGGATGCTGAGCTCCTCAAGCGCCGCCTCAGGTCCAAGGTAGGGGAGCACCATCGCGTACATGACATCGGGCACCTTGCTCTCCCAGTCCTCGGGGTCGTCACGATCCATCCTCGAATGCATGAGTTCGTAGATCCCGCCTGCGATGGTGACCGCGGTGTCTCGCGAAACGGAGTCTGGATCATCGAGTTCTGCCCGCCCCAGGTCGACCAGCTCATAGAGAGCCTGCATGTTTTGGTCACGAATGAGCTGGGCCCGGGTGCCGGCGGAGAGAACTTCAATAAAGAGGTACCGCGCCCGCGGCACGTCTTCGCGGAGAAAGCGAATGGAAGCATAAGTGGCAGCACGCATTTGGTTGCGCCAGCCCTTCGCCGCGGCGAAGGCGGATCCGACCCGGATCAGATATTGGTTGGAAAGGTCCTGGAAAACCTCACAAAAGCAGTCCTCTAGGTCGGCAAAGTGACGCCCGAAGGTCTGGCGATCGACTGCGGCGCGCTCAAGCAGCATCGGCAGGGTCGTGTCACGGTAGCCGTGCTCGAAGCAGAGATCGATCAGCGCCCGGCCGATGCGGTCGCGCTCGGCGCTTGGGGGAGGCTGCGGGGGTGGAGCGGTCGACACCTAGGCCTCCGAGGGCGCAGGTGAAGGGCAGAAGAAGCCGTGGCAGGCGCCCCAAGGGGGGGCCAGCTCGGGGCGGGCCCTGGCTTTCCCGTCGCTTCCTTGCGGCGACACAACAAGAGGGTAGCCGGGTCAGATCAGAAGGCAAGCCTCAATCGCCGGGGTGAGGTGGCGGCGGAATGCGTAGCTCTGCGAGGGCAGCCTCGGAACCGAGGTAGGGCAAGACGGCGGCATACATCAATTTGGGGACGAGGTCCCCCTCGACAGGGACGGGGGAGCGGGATTCGAGCGCAAGATAGAGCTGATTGAAGATGCCGCCGCCAACCGACTCGGCTGTGGAGCCGGTGAGCGAATCCGGATCATCGAGCTGCAGGCGGCCCTCGTCGATCAGCTCGAAGAGTTCGCCGAGCATCTTGGCGAAGAGAAGCTGCACCGGCTGGGCAGCCGATCGCGCCTCGACAGCGATGAATTTGACGATTCTCTCGTCCTCGCCGAGGTAGCGATAGATCACGTAGGCGGTGGCCCGCAGGCGATCGCGCCATTCGATCAGCCCGCGGCAGGCGCTCGCCCAGAGGTCGTGGAAGCGCTCCACCTCCATTTCAAAGACCATGAGGAAGCAGTTATCGAGGTTGGCAAACTGGAATTCGAAGGCGAGGCGATCGATTCCGGCGCGCTCGCAAAGAGCCTCGACGGAGATCTGATCGAAGCGATGCTCGACACAGAGGTCGATTAGGGCGTCGTGGACCCGGATGCGATCGTGCGGTCCGCCGACCATTGAGCCCACCTCGCCGCCTCAGTGCCGTCCATGTAGGGGCGTAGCACCAACTCCACCACCTCGGGCAGAAGCGCTGCGATCCGATCGACTTCGCCGACGATCAGCCGTTGGTAGGCCGACCAAAGAACCGACCCGGCAAGCGTTTCCTCGAGGGTTGTCGGAAGTTGATCTCCGTGCAGGCTGAGCTCGCGCCCACGTCGTAGCAGCGGCACGAAGGCCTTGCTGGCCTGCACGTAGCGGGCGAGGATCACCGGGCCGGCGGTCGGGCCCTCGACTATGCAAGCGCGGGCGATGATCGGATCGTCGATGATGCGCTCGAAGAACGAACCGAGCGCGGCTGCGACCTGCTGGGGCCAGGGCGCCTCGGGTTCGGCGGCGAGTGCCTCGAGCACCCCGCGCTCGGCTCCCTCAAAGGTGGCGTTAAAGAGCTCAAGAAAGGCCTCCTCTTTGCCCTGGAAATGCTTGTAGAAGGTCTTGAAGCTGACCCGGGCTCGCTTGATGATCAGCCCGACGGTGACGTCGTTATAACCACGCTTGGCGATCAGCTCGCCGCAAGCGCGAAGGATGCGCTCGCGCTGGGCGGCCTCAACGCTGCTACGGGTTACCGTGGCCGGCTCGACCAGGGAAGTCCGTGAGTCCCGTCCGGGGAGGGCGCGCATGGATCGAGGATAAAGCAGGGGGTCAGCGCCCCCCAAGTTAGGAGTCTGATTCGGTGTGCGACTGATGGGGCTCAAGGCTAGGGTCCGGCGCTGTGGGTATATAGACACCCACATCTCGGTGCGAGGAGATTGCGCGGGCGGCAGATCTCCTCAATCCTTGGGTGCAGGCATCTCCAGCTCCTCGAGCGCCGCCTCGGGGCCGAGGTAGGGCAAGACCGCCGTGTACATCAGCTGAGGGACCAGCGTCTCCCAGACCTGTGGGTCATCGCGGTCGATCGCGACGTGCCCACGTTCGTAGATTCCGCCGGCGATTGAGACCGCGGTGGCGCGAGAAATCGACCCGGGATCGTCGAGCTCTGCTCGCCCCAGATCGATCAGCTCGGTGAGCGCGTCTATGCCCTGATCGCGGATCAACTGGGCACGCGGGCCGCCGAAGTAGACCTCTACGAAAAGAAAACGAGCCCGGGGCAGATCTTCGCGGAGGAAGCGAAGCGAAGCGTGGGCCGTGGCGCGCAGCTGATTGCGCCAGCCCTGCGCTGTGGAAAAGGCAGCCCCGAGCCGGAGCAGGTATTCGTTGGCCCGCCCCTGGAGAGTCTGACAAAAGCAGTCCTCGCGGTCGGCGAAGTGACGCTCGAAGGCCGCCTCGTCTACCTCGGCGCGTTTAAGGAGCATGGGCATGGTCGTGTTGCGGTAACCGTGCTCGAAGCAGAGGTCGATCAAGGCGCGACCGATGCGGTCGCGCTCTGCGCCTGGGGGAGGCTGAGGGGATAGATCGGCCGACACCTATTCCTCGAAACGCACAGGTGAAGGGCAGAAGAAGCTGCGGCAGGCGCCCCAAAGGTGGGCCAGCTCGGGCCGGGCCCTAGCATTCCCGTCGCTTCCTTGTGGCGACACAGGAAGAAAGGGTAGCCGGGTCAGATCAGAAGGCAAGCATCAATCGCCGGGGTGAGATGGTGGCGGTATGTTAAGCCTGCGAGGGCGGCCTCAGAACCGAGGCAGGGCAGGACGGCATCCTATATCGACTTTGGACGAGCTCCCGTTCCCAGGAATGGGGGAGCGGGACTCGAGCGCCAGATAAAACTGATTGACAATTCTGCGGCCAAGGGACTCGGCTGTGGAGCCGGTGAGCGAATCCGGATCATCGAGCTGCGGGCGGCCTTCGTCAATCAGCTCGAAGAGTTCCCCGAGCCCAGCTCGGCGGTGACGTCCTTTTAACCAGACTTGGCGATCAGCTCGCCGCAGGCGCGGAAACCCAAGCCCGCACCGCGCAGTGGCCGTTCCGTATCGGGCTGCCCGGCCCGTCTCAAAGGCTTAGGCTCTGGGCAATGAAGCGGCTTGCCGCAAGCGCCTTTTTCCTGGTGATGCTCAGCGGGTGGATTGCGACGATGCCGGCGACAGCCGGCAGCAAAGGCCTGCCTTTCCTCCCCTGCGCACTTTCAGACGAAACAGGCGCATGGGTTTACATACGCCACCCGCCAGTCTGCGTTGAGTATCAGGGGGCGCGGAACCGAGAAGACGAAATCAAACTGGAAGACATTCATTGGCATCACTGGGGAGCCAAACGCGCGATTGGTGCGGGTCGCTGGCTCACCTCTTATGAATTCCCCCACGAAGAAAGCGCCCCAGTGAAACTTGAGGCCTACCGGCGCGTCAGCGATCCAAACTGCTTGATCAAGAGCACCAGCTATACCCGCCTGCGGGCCGAAACAGCCGACAGCGCACTACCCCCGGAAGTGGTCTTCAAGCTGCCAACATGTCCAGGAGCCGCCGGCGGGCAGCGCTCAGGTAAACCGCCGCGAGAAATAGGCGGATAGGCCCATCGAGGCGGAGCAGAGCGGCGCGGTCGGCAACTGGTAGAAATGATCGAAGGTGCAGGCGTTTCAACAATGAGCCCCAAGCGTCCCGGAATCAAGGTGGGGTAGCGGCTGATGGCCGTGACTCTGGGTTTTCACTCGTATCTCGACAGTTTGAATCTGCAGTAATTGAAGCCGAAGGCGATCACCTCGTTATTTGCGGCGTTTCAGTCTTTGATGAAGCGCCCGGTGAGTCGCTGGATGGGATTGGCGTGCCGGTGTGCAACTGAAAAGCGGCTGACCCGGAGGTTGGCCAACCGGTAATCATCCGGTACCGCGAGGGCCGCCAGGCGATTTAAGCCTGCTTGACCTGTTCGGGGTATGGTCCGCCGGCGGCGCAAGGCACTCCTGCCTCGCCAAACGAAAGGATTACCGAATGCAGCATCGTTTTAGCAGTCGTCCGTTGAGGGGTGCGTTCCTCGCGTCCATCCTGGCGGCAATCTCCCTGGGAGCAGCTGGCTCTGCGCAGGCATCTACGCTTCCGACCCTCTCTCTCAACGTCAGTTCGTCTTCGATCACAGCGAGCGGGTCGATGCAATCGGGCGGGGTAAACATCGTTTCGACGGCCAGCGGCAAAAAAGAAGCAACCGCGGTCCTCTTCTTGCTGAAGCCGGGCGCGACCGTCGCGGAAGTTGAAGCTTTTATGAAATCCAAGAAGAAGAACAAAGACCCCAATGCGACCAGCCAGTTTGGCTCAATCGTCTTCGATGCCGAAGCGATTCCCGGTCATCCCAGCGAAGTGCAGACGAACCTGGTGCCGGGTCAGTACGTCGCCCTCGGAGGCGAAGGCGAAGGGTCGCTGAAAGTGCATACCACCTTCACGGTCACGGCCGCCAAATCTCCAGCGAGCTTACCGGCACCGCAGGCCACCGTGCGCTCGATCGAGTTCGACTTTCGTGGACCGACGACTCTGCGTGACGGCGAGCTTGTGCGCTTTGAAAACGAAGGCTACCTCGTGCATATGGACATCGCCTTTCCCGTCAAGAGCAAGAGCGCTGCCAGCCAGGTAGCAACCGCTCTGCTGACCGGCAAGGAAAAGGGGCTGAAAAAGCTGGTCGCCGGCGCACCGTTCAGTTTTGCGGGGCCGCTTTCGCATGGCGCCTATCAGCAGGAGACGATCACCGCTAAACCGGGTTGGTATGTGCAGGCCTGCTTCATGGAAACCCAGGAGGGCGTACCTCATACTCTCCTGGGTATGGAGCGCATCTTCAAAATTGTTAAGTAGCACTTAGCCCCCTTCGGCCTGCCTCCGCCCGGAGGCAGGCCGAGAGGGGTCTCCACCAAGCGAGGCGGATGGCGAGGCACCGCGTGCACAGGCGAGAAGTCCCATCGACTTGGGGGCGGTCAGCCTGCAATCAGGATTTGGACCATCTCGAGGGAGGCGGGAAGCGCTTGACGCTGCCGGACGGCAACCGGATTGAGCAAGGGCCCGGGGCAACCCGGCGGTCGGATGCATCTACGGGCCGCTTGGCTTGCGACAGCGGCTGATTGCCGCCAACCCCTTGGACGCGTTTACTCATATCTCGAGAGTTTGAATCTGCAGTAGTTAAAGCCGAGGGCGATCGCCCAGCTCGGCGGCCACAAATTCACCCAGCGCAGCAAGAATCCAAGCTTGGCGATCGAACTAAACACCTGAGCGGGCGCTGGGCGCCAGGCGCCCGGCGGTTTCAAGGTCGTGGTGCGCTGCTGAGCGGCGTTACCCCCCTGTAAGCAAGAGTGAAACTCAGCCGGCGCCGCGCCCTACCGCATCGCTTTCATCGTTGGGGTGTCGCCATGTGCGCCACCCGGCACCACAAAGCCGGGAACCGCGTGTGGTGCAGCCACGAGCGCGATCGCGAGGACCGCTAGCAGAGCCGCGGTGCCCCAGGTCACAGCGCGTCCATAGGGAAGCGTCTTCTCGAGCGCGATTAGCGCCGCGACGAGTGCCGTCCAGGCGAGGCTCATCACCCCGAGGGCAAAGAGCGCGCCCATCAGCGCCCAACAGCAGCCGACGCACCAGGCGGCGTGCCTGGCGCCCATCTCCAGGGCGCCTCGTGACCCGTCGCGCCAGCTCCCAAGCAGGAACCCCAGGGGGCTTCGGCACTTGGCCAGGCAAACGTCCTTGAGCGGCGTCAGCTCATAGATCGCGGCGACAAACAGGATGGCACCGGCCAGCCAGCGGCCGCCGGTGTGCCAAGCAAGGTTGGCACCGAACAGGGTCCTGCCGAGCCCGAACAGGCCATAGGCGGCCACGCCCGCCGCGCCCCAGGCGAGCAGGTAGCCACTCGTAAATAGCAGCGGGCGGCCGAGGCCACGCTGACGTGTCATTTGCGCGTAGAGCG
Source organism: uncultured Solirubrobacterales bacterium (assembly GCA_963745305.1). GTDB lineage: Bacteria > Actinomycetota > Thermoleophilia > Solirubrobacterales > 70-9 > CAVUWL01. The sequence continues at coordinate 641,974 of CAVUWL010000018.1, read as the reverse complement.
CCACTGTCGGGGAGACCGACGGGAACATCATCGCTGCCATCATCACGAGCCATACGCCCAGGAACCAGCCGAAGGTGCCGAGGTCGGTGCCGGGCCCGGCGTCCATTCCGGCCATCTGATCGGCCGTGGCCCACCAGGCGAGGCCAGCCAGTCCGAACAGCAGCGCGACGAGCCCCAGCCGTGTGCGCACCGCGGCGAAGGCCGCGGCGAGCTCTCCCCGGCCTTCGAGCGGGTCAAGGTGTGCGGGAGATTCCGCTGCGCTCAGGCTGCCCACGAGAACTGCGAGGTGGAGAAGGCGGCCTTCCCCTCATACTGGATGCCGAAGGCGTCGATCTTCGAGCGCGTCGCGTGCGCCACCTTCAGCTCGGAGGCGGCGGGATGGAAGATGCCGGTGAGCCTGGCGGGCTCGCCGGTCTCCACGCCGAAGGGCACGACGTCCTCGATCTCGAAGTCCACGTCTTCGCCGATCCGGATCGCATGGCGCAGGTCGTTCTCCTGAACCTCGATCGGCGCCCGCTTTACTCCGAGGTTCTCGCCTATCAGCGGGCTAAGGGCCTGCATCGGGCCGCCCAGTGCCCCTGAGAACACTGCGCCCAGCTTCTCGGCCTGCTCGTCGGAGGCCGCGGCATCGATGAAAACTCCGAGGCGCCAGTTGCCCTCGCTCATCACCTTCGGCGTATCTGCAATGGCGGCGACCGTCTGGCCGCCCACGTCGGTCCCCTCCACCTCGCCGCTTTGGACGTTGAACACCAGCGTGACCTTGCAGCGATCATTCGTGGCTCCGAACGCCAGCGACGCCGTGCAAGGGCAGATCACGTCACACGAGCACGTCTCAAAATACGAGCCTTCAAGCTTCCAGGACATTTCACTCCTAAGGACGAGGGGACGAGGGGACGAGGGTACGAGGGGACGAGTATCGCCGAGGGGGGCCCGGAATGTCAACCGTCGTCTCTTCAACTGACGCCATCTAGCACCCAATCCTGGACAATCCAGCCCGGTGCTCGCCTAGATCCCCAGTCCTTCCTCCAGCGGTTTCCAGCTCGGCCCATTCGAAATCCACGTCTACGGCTTGATGTATGTGATCGCGTTGGTTCTCGCGATCGCGATCACGGTCCGTCGCTGGGAGGCGATCGGGGGTTCGCGGGGGCTGGTCTATGACGTTGCGCTCTGGTGATTCCCGGCCGGATTGATCAGGGGGCGGATCTACTTCGACCTGACCAGCTCCAATCTGGTTCCCCCGCACTGGTGGGGGCCGTTCGCGGTCTGGGACGGAGGCCTGGGGAAAGGATCCGGCGCGAAGCAGGAGCGCGGTGGCGCTCCGGACGCTTCTTGGGGTCGGCAGCAGCCAGTTCGAAGCGGCTCTTTGCAGCTAGGCCAAGACAAAGAAACGATCGCCGTGGGAGAGCCTCCATGTCTCGGGCGAAGCTCGCATAGGTCCGTCTCCCTTCAGCGACGCAGCGGTTTGGCTAGCGGCAGCGGCTGATCGCAGTCACCCCCATAGGCTCCCTTACTCATATCGGGAGAGTTTGAATCTGCAGTAGTTGAAGCCGAGGGCGATCACCTCGTCGTTGGCGAGGTTTCCATTTTTGATGAAGCACGCGTAGTCTCGCGAGTGCTGCAGGAGTCGCGATGTCCCCCGGTCCGACCACTGTGCGCTGCACTCGTTCACCTAGCTCGGACTTTTCGTCGTGCCCTCGGCGGGTTCAGCGGGCTCGACGGCCCCGATTAGGTGCACCAACATACACACCATGTCCTTCCGGTGGGGTTGGAGGGGCCGGTCTGCAGGCCAGTCTTATTGCGGGTTTCGGCCCCAGGCTGATACCAGGCTACTGCAGGTGAGGACGGAGTCCGGCTGGGCGAAATAGTCTTCCAGACGGGTGACGTTCGCCTCCGTGACGATGCCCGCGGTGGCCAATTTGGGCGCAGCCTCAAGTGCTGTCGCTCGCGCCAGCTCGTAGTCGGGTTCGCCTGGTTCGCTGACCGGGGTCTCAATCCTGGTACCGAGCAGCGAGAGTCCAGATTTTGACAGCATCCCCGGCAGGCTGCGTCCGAACTGGGCGTTGAAGATTCCTGCATCTTTCATCGTGTCGAACGTCCGGTGTGCGATCTCGCTCATCTCCACGGAGTCTGGATGTCCGCCATAGTGAAAGAGACCAAAGTCGGGCTCCTCGGCAAGGAGCAGACCCCCCGGCCGTAGGGCTGCGGCCAATTTGGTCAGTGTTTCAGCCGGGTCTGGCAGGTGCATCAACAGCGCTCGGCAATGCACCAAGTCAAAGGCTTCAGACTCGACCTCATCTTCGCGGATGTCCAGCGCCCGGACCTCAACGTTCTCAGGCATATCGCTCAGAAAGCGTGGGTCGATGTCCACGGCCGTGACCGATCCCGTCGGGGTGACCTTCTCCGCGAGCCAGCGGGCAATTGAACCTCGTCCGGCGCCGACCTCAAGGCAGCGCCAGCCAGGCCCAACTCCGAGCTCCTTGAGCTGGCGCATGGTCCCGGGATCGCGGCAGGACTCAAGCAGCTCCAGCCGGGCGGACTCCGTCTCCATCTCGCTGTCTGCATTGATGTATCCGCTGTCAGGGGTCATAAGCCACTCCGTTCTCGCTTTTATGTTTGATGCGTCGAGCATTATCGGTCTTTGGCGGCTTGTACGGGTGGCCCGCTTGAGCTCCTGCTCGTTGCCGTCGCGTCCCTGTGCCCGACCTGTTCCACTCGGCGGCCGCCCAATCCGACCTCCGCTTTGGCCATCGCCCCACCCGTCCGCCAAATCCCGCCAAACCACTCGACTGGCGCGGGGCCGTCGGCGCTGGGAACACGGTGTCGCGTCAGGGGGTACCCTTGGCCCTCACATGGAGAGCGGAGCCGCCGCGGACGCGGACAGTCAACTCGATTTCCATCCGGGCATGGGGATGCGGTGGGAGATCACGCGAAGCACCGAGGACAGCTCCGGCGAAGTCTTCGAATCCACGAACTGGCTCGATCCGGGAATGCCGGGGCCTCCAACTCACGTGCATCCCGACAGTGAGGAGAGCTTCGAGGTGATCGAGGGTTCCCTGGACGTCTACAAGGAGGGGGAGTGGACGACGGTGCCGGCGGGCGCCACGGCGACCGTGCCGACGGGCGTGCCGCATACGCTTCGAAACGCGAGCGACGAGCCGGCCAAGACTGTCACCCGAATTCGGCCGGCGGGGCGCTCGGAGGCATTCTTTCGACAGTTGAACGGGCTGATCCACGAGGGCAAGATCAAGCGACTACCGCCGAAAGAGCCGCGCTCCGCCATCTACGCAGCGATGCTGTTCGACCGCTACCCGGATGTGATTCGCGTGACAGGTCCACTCACCGGCGTCTTCAAGGCGCTCGCGCTGGTGGGAAAGACGCTTCGGTTTGAGCTCTAGCCGGCTGCTTCGAAGAGTGGGGCCTCCCGGGCTGCGACGTCGTTAATGATCAGTCCTAGAGCCTCGTTTTCGTTACAGGTAGCGATGGGGGGCCGCACCAAACGGGCCGGCTTCCTGTCCCCTCTGCGCAAATTTTCGAGCGTGGACTGCTAGCGGTAGACGACCGCAATGGACGGTTGGCAAAATCAAACCGTCGACTGGGAAGCCGTCATTGCGTTCCAGACGAATCGATCACCTGGCTAGAGACGGGTGACATTCTCGAATACTCGCCTTGCTGTGAACCTTGTGCCTCCTGGGTTCTTTCACTCATATCTCGAGAATTTGAATCTGCAGTAGTTAAAGCCGAGGGCGATCACCTCGTTGTTTGCGGCGTTTCCATTTTTGATGAAGCCCGCGGTGAGTCGCTGTACGGGGATGGCGTGGCCGGCGCGGAGTTGGGCGGTGATCGTCTTGAGCAGGGACTGCTGGCGGTCGAGGTAGACGAACCCAAACTTGGCGAGCCTTGCTGTATCGGTCGGCGGTCGAGACACGATGGAGATTCCAGGAAGCGCATGGTCAAGGCGGAGAGAGCAGTCGCGAGCGCGAAGTTGATGACCGGAAGCGCAACGGTTGTTTTGCTAAAGCCGAAGGGCCGCGTATCGGGCCAAGTTTGACGCAGCAAGGACGGTCCTGGTCAAGGAGACGGTGATCATCAACGGCTCCAAGCGGACGCTCATTCGCAGGCTGAAGGTTGTTCAGTAGCGGGGAGGGCGGGATCGGTGCGACCGTTCGTGCACCTGTTCCCAGTGTCGTACTCAGTTGGCGTACCAGGTATCGGTAAACCCTTCGCCTGTAGGGTCAAGCGGGCCGGGGGCGGCCCGCAGCGTGGAGCCGCTGGTCATTTGAACCGCGATTGGGGAGAAGGCAGCAAGCGGACCGGTCTGACCGTTGAGGTCAGCCGAGACCCCCGTGAAGTGCACGGCTCCGAAGTTTGCGAGCCCATAGGAACTCGACGGTAACGGGCCCTCAACTGTTACCTGAGCAGATTCCTGTTGGAGCGGAGGCGTCGGCGAGGGTGTGGTGAAAGCAAAAGTCCATCCCTGCGTGGTGTCTTCGAGCGAAAGCGTCCAAGTCGAGCCTGAGATGCCAACCGAGGCAGTAATCGCGTCACCGGGAGAAACGGGATAGGTCGAAGAGTTTAGCCCGACCACGTTCCCGCCGTTGACGCTTGAATCGCCGACCAGCTCATACCATGCTGAGTAGTTTGGTACCCCCGAAAAGCAGGCCACCTGTGTTCCGTCCTGAACGACGCTACTGCCATACCCGATGCCGGGCCACTCAGCCGCCCAGGTGTTTGCCTCAGGTGGACAGCTCACGGTCGGAACGATCCAGCTGGCTCTCAGCATGCTGAAGGTCGTGCCGTAGGGAAGGGAGTACTCGAAGTATCCGGACATGTTGGGGGTTGAGTCCGGCGGTACGGTCAGCGTGGCGGCGCTGGTCGGGATCGAGCCGACCACGTTCGTGAAGACGGCGCGATACTCGTATCCGTTGTCGTTGGCGTTGACCATGTACGTGTAGCTGGTGGAGGTAGCTCCGGCGATGTTGCTCCAGCTGCCACCGCCGTCGGTTGAGAGCTGCCACTGGACGCTCGGGGTGGGATTGCCCGAGGCTTCCGCGGTGAACGTCGCGTCTTGATCGCCCTGCGCGCTCTGGTTCGTCGGTTGCGTCGTGATCACGGGAACGATGGGAACGGTCAGGGTGGCGGCATTGGTCGGGATCGAGCCGGCCACGTTCGTGAAGACGGCGCGATACTCGTAGTTGTTGTCGTTCGCGTTGACCATGAAGGTGTAGCTGGTCGAGGTCGCAGCGGCGATGTTGACCCAGCTGCTACCGCCATCGGTTGAGAGCTGCCACTGGACGCTCGGGGTGGGGTTGCCCGAGGCGTCCGCGGTGAACGTCGCGTCTTGATGGGCTTCAACGCTCTGATCTGTTGGCTGCGTTGTGATGATCGGAGCGACCGCGGGCGCGGTCGCGGTCGGTGCTGGTCTAGCCGGGCTCTGCCCGTCGACAGAAACCTTGACACGCCTTGTGGTCCTGGCTCCGTTTAAACCTTTGACGGTGAGACGAAGGGCGTAGGTTTCAGTTGATGAGGTGGTGTTTTCCAGCAATTCGATGTTGGTCGAGACGCTTCCCGCCTTGCAGCGCCTGATCGAAGGAAGCCCATTCACTTCTCTCGCCGATGAGAAGAGGCATCTTCGTGGCGCCATGCACGACGGCCCACAGATGCACCATGCCACCTGAGGCGGGAAGTGCGACGGGTGTCGCAGTGAGACGCGAGATTCCTGCCCTCCTCAACCGAGGTGTTGTCTGTTCGGGCTGCCCGTCAGGGGCCGGACGTGTAGCTGGGGCGAAGGCGATACGCGAACTCTCCGCCTGAGGCGAGGAACCACTGGCACGAGCCGAGGACACACCGGCAGCCGCTAGAAACAATGCCAACGCGAGCAGCAGGGAAAAGCCAAGGCTGACACGGAGGCGCCACATACGACCAGCGACTATACGCTGCGATATCGCGAAAGCGGGAGCGATCGACTCAGCGTGCTCCGGTCCTCTGCGTCGCGAGCGAGAGCGCGCGGCTGGGCGATGGAGATGGTCGACCTCACGCGAGTTTGGGCGTGAAAGGTGAGTCGCTGCCTGGCCCGCTGAGAGCGCTCAGCCAAGAGCGCCTGACTCGGTCCCCATGTGGCTGCCCAGGCTGCAGCGTCGCTTCTGGGGCGCTGTGTCCCGCCAAGTTCTCAGCGGTCGGGGAGCTGCCCAGGTCGCTCAGTCGGCCTTGGACCCGACCAGCGCCAAGTCGGGCGCCCCGCCACCGGCCCCAAGCACGGCATCACGGGCGTGCTCGACCGCTTCCTCGCCGCTCTCGGCCTCGACGGTGAGGAAATGCTGGTCGCGCCTCGTCGCGGGTTTCATCTCGGAGCGTGGCTTCCAATAGTGCCCCTGCCGATCGAGCTTGGCGATAACCCGCTGATCCAACACGGCTCTGCAGCTCACATAGAAACACCGCCTGAGGCGAGCCGGTTGTCGCTCCTCAAGGCTCTCGCGATCTCGCCTGAAGAGGTCCCAGCTCCGGGTCCGGCCGTCGCGCGGCCGAGACATGTACTCGGTTGCAGAGTTGGGACCGTCTCGCGCCTGCAGGGCGGCGAAGGCGGCGTCCCGGTTGAGCCCCTTGCGGTGCCCGAATGCTTTCCACTTGCCCTGCGCATTGCGGTAGCGGAAGTCATAGATCACCTCCCCGACCGTAGCCGATGCCCGCGGTCAGGGTGCGGATTTCGGTAGCTCGGCGCAAGGGTATGCACGGTCAACCGCCAGGTTCAGCACTCCGAACAGGCGACTCAAAGCTTCAGGCACCAATTCAAGCGGCGCGGGGAGTTATGTGGGAGGTTAACGTGAGCGCGCTGTTCCGAGCTGTAAATCGGTCCTCTGAGCGAGTGATCTATTTGGCGGACCCAAGCGCGGACGCGCGAGTTAAAGAACAGTCAGCACCACCCAACGAAAGGGCACAATGCTTTTTGTCACGACCTACAAGATCAAGCCGCACCTGACAAAAGAGGAAGCCAAAGAGCTGATGGCCGTCTTCGCCAAAGAGGGAACCGGCCCCGGTGTCAAAGCTCACTACGTGACTGCCGACGGCGGCAATGGCGTGGTGGTCTCCGAGAATGACGATGTCGCGGCAGCGTACCGCAACATACTGAACTACACGCAGTGGATCGAGTACGACACCAAGGTGGTGCTGACGATCGAGGAGGCCGTGCCGCTTCTTGCCGACTCGATTGCCTGATTAGCCATATCGGCTGCGGTCCTGGGGTCACGACTGGTCCTGGATCGCGCCCATCGTTGCTGACGTGGCACTCGGCGCGACGCACCGACCGACGGGAGAGCAGCTGGAGCGCACCTCAGCGTGCGCTGGCGGTCCTACTTCTCCGAAGCGTGCGAGCGCCGAGCCGCCGGGTGGCGACGTACCCACAATGACGAGCACTCCTTGAGATCGCACTGATCAAAACGTCGCCCCCTGGGTTCTTTCACTCGTATCTGGAGAGTTTGAATCTGCAGTAGTTAAAGCCTAGGGCGATCACCTCGTTGTTGGCGAGGTGTCCATTTTTGATAAAGCGTGCGGTGAGTCGCTGTACGGAAATGGCGTGACCGGCGCGAAGCTGGGCCGTGATCGTCTTGAGCGCGGACTGTTGGCGGGCGAGGTAGACGAACCATTTGGCGAGCCTTGCTGTATCGGTCGGCGGTCGAGGCAGCCGACCTAGCTCCAACCACTAAACAGCGCGGGCGGCGCACATCCCGAGCTAAAAGGCGAACCCAAAATGCAGAAGCCCCGAGCGCCCTGGCTGGGACGGCGCCCCCACTGGCGCCCGGGGGCGACTGCGCCTTCGCGGTCGACCATGGAGGTAGAAGAGAAATCTCCAGAGCCGTGACCACTTCGGTTACTGCTGTGGCGCCTCCCGACCAGGGAAAGTCGGGAGGCCCCGTTGCCGCCGTTCGGCCAGGGACGGGAACGACAGCAATCTGCTCAAACACGGCGTGGGACGGTGCCTGAGGGGAAGACTTTGACTGCGTGGTCCGTGCTCGCCCAAGCGTCGGCGGATGAGGAGCTTGCGACCGTCGCGTTCGGCGACCAGCGCATCGCTGCGGTCGTTGCCAACCAGGCAGTTGGTGCGGCGCTCGACCAAGCCAATCAGTAATGGCGTCGGCGAGTGTTTCGCTTCGCCCTTTTCTTGACCCGTTTGCCCTTACACGCGGTCTTCGTCTTCACCTGCTGGGTCAGCGTCTTGCCGTTTTGGGCGCTGAATTCGACCGTTGAGACGGTCGGTGCACTGCAGAGGTTCTGGGTGTTTGAGAGGTAGCCCTTTGAGCCGCCGAAGAGGGTGAAGCGGAAGTGCCCGATCGGGGCATCTGGAACCACCGGGACGACGGTCTTTAAGCGACCGTCTTGGACCGAGGAGGATTCCGCCTCGGGGATCAAGCGTTACCTGGCCGCCGAGGATGAAGGCGAGGTGGGGCAGGACGCCGAAGCCAGAGACCGCATAAACAGGGCCCTTGAGGGGCTTTTCAAGTAGTGGGGTTTCGGTCATTGCTTCGCCGATCGGCTGGCGACCGGCGCACTGGTCAGAGGCAAGTTCTGAGCGATCGCAGATGTTGCCGAGGTGGCGCTGGTCGATCTCAAACGCTTTGGGGAGAGTGACACTGAGCGATTTGATGTTGGCGTCGCCGGGGCGGGTGTTGAGTTCGATCGCGAGGCTTGGATCCTTACTCCTTGCGGTGGATTTGCGGCCACCCAGCTGGGTAATTGACATTCTCGGTGCAAAGGGAAGAGTGACGCAGTTAACTGCCTGAAAGTAGGAGGAGAAGTTGGCCGTAGCGCCCTGGTCACCGATCCCTTCGGAGGCGACCGAGAGGGGCGAGCAACTGGTCGGATTGATCATGAAGTTCGGCTTGTCTATATTTACCTGGATCGAGCGCATCCGTAGGGGAATGCCACCGATAATCGAGGGCACGGTTTCGGAGTCCGCGACCACATGGGCGTCAAGTGGGTCGATATGGAGAGCGACCCGGACGACGACGGTGCCATAGTCATAGGGCCCCGCAAGGGCGGGGGTTACCACTAGGAGGCTGAGCGGGGCACCCTTGAACGGTCCGGCCATATAGACCTTCCCGACCGCGTGGAAAGGGTGAGAGCCCGGACCGGCGGCGACGTTTGAGGTGCCGATTTCTGAGCTCGCCGGGCAGCTTGGGTCCTTTTCCTCGGTCCGACCCAAGGTCTGTGCGGCCGCCGCAATCGCTGCCTCCGGGCAGTAGGTGATGCCGTGCAGGTTTGCGGTCAGGCCCGGGGGCATCGTGAAGTTGAGCTTGCCCAAATTTTGATCGCCGTCTTCGCGATCGAGCCTAAGGGTGAAGGAGGAGAAGGCACCGGCGGCCGGGTTGGATGTCCCGGCAACCAGCCGCGGATTGAAGGGGCGAACCGGACCAGGGCACTGGCTACCGTAAGGACCGGAGTCGAGGCCGAAGATCTGGCTTGATTGCTGATCGGGCAGCGAAGCGTTCCAGGGGAGAAAGTCGGCCTTGACCGTGTAGATTGTGCACGCGATTGGGGTCGCCATCAGTGCTCTTTCGGAGGCAAAGAGATGTACGTCGAAGTCTTCAAATGGGACCTCGGGCAGGTTTTCAAAGGTTGCGGTCACCTGGCCGGTTTCGGGGTTAGGATCGACCGAGCCGACGAACTTTGTGTTGATGCCAAAGCCGGAGGCGATCAGGAAGAGGCGATACTGATTGCCAGGCTCAGGTTCGCCGAAGTAGACCGCGCCTTCGAGGGGTCCGCTGAGGCTTGGCGACACGATGCTCATGGTGCCGATCTTCGCGCTGTCAGGGCAGGCGGCGGGGGCCTCGGAGCCGAAGTTAGCCTGCAGGTTCGTGCAGGCGCTCTGTCCGTCTGCGGCGTCGGGGTTGACCGTGAAACCAGCAGGCAAGGCCACCGTCGCAGAATGGATCTCCGAAGGGGTGGCCGCAAATCCCAACGGCTGTGGATCGACAAGCTCGACGTTCAGACCCGAAGCCGTATCGGTCTCATTGGTGGTGGGGCTTGCGAAGAGAACAGGCTTGAAATCCTCTTCTTCGCAGCCGGTTGTCGCCGGGTAGCTGTCGCTTCGATGGGCGAGGACACCAGGATCCTGGTAGGTCTGAACTTCCAGAGTCGTGGATAGCGGTTCCCCGGTACAGGTAGTGGGGTTGTCGACCAAGGGATGCACCGAAATCGCCGCTTCAGTGGGTTTCGCGATGCAGCTGGTACCTGCAGTGCCGACGCAATCCGCCGGTTCTCCCGGCACTCCTTTTGGAAAGCGCTGTGGATCGTGGACAGGGCCGGCAGGAAACCCCCAGAAAGTCAGATCAGCAGCTGCCAACGGAGTAATCTCGGTGATCCCAGATACCGTGAAGCGCAAGCCGTAATCGGTGCTGGTCCGAACGGCGAGCGGAATGTTAATCGGGATGTTAAGAATGGGAACAACGAAGGAGAAGAGAGCCGGTTGTTCGGCACCGGGTACCAGGTCAAATATCGGCGCAGTGCCAAGCAGATCGTCGGGATTACCTCTGTAGTTGGCATAGACCGTGATCAGGCCAGCCTGGGAACTCGAGGGACATTGATCCAATGCAAAATCCGACGAGGTGCACTGAGTAATGGCGTTGGCGTTGCCAAAGACGCCTTGGGGGGCATTAAAGATTACGTTTTGGGCAGCCTCCGGAACTCCTGGATTGTCAAGGGTGAAGGAAGTTTCAAGATCGGGGTGCCCGCCCGCCTGGCTAGTTGAAGTCGTCGTGTTGAAGGAGTCGATCTGCTCGCTGGCCTGGGCGGAGCTCACAAGGACCAGCATCCCGACCATGACAAACGTAAGTCCCGCCCAGCCGAACAGAGCTTTGTGGACGTGCCGACCGATCGGTACGTCGGAAAATGCGAATGTTCGGCGTAGCCGGGCGTGTCTCCCACCGTCCCCGGCCAAGTTCTTGACAGGGTCAAACCGCGTGCCGCGCCTCCTCGGGTGGGTGTGGGAGGCACGCGGGGAATCAATCCGCAGCCCGCGGGAACAGGCCTCATTGCCCGGCTGGCCCCAAGTGGCTTGCTTTGGAATGCGCTCCGTTCCGGTACCGACAGGTCCGCCACCCCCTTGTCGAGCACCCGACATGGTGGGGATGCCGTGCGCGGAGATGAAGAAACCGGCAACGTTTTCGAAGATAGGCGGGAACGAACGACGCAGGGATAGGCTCTTGCAGGCGCCGTACATCACCAGAGACCCCCGGGGTTCTGTGCTGTGGTCCGCATATTACGCCGCTTGTGGTGGTGGCGAGTCTTTTTGCGATGATGGTTCATCTTCTTCTTGCCGGCGACGATGGCGGTCGGGGTACCCGCGATCGTCGCAATATTCGGAGGACTAGGTGCAACGGATCCTGGCCCATGACACTCGTCTGATGACGCGCATTGGGGCTGGATCGGAACATAGGGGTAGCCGCCCCCTTCTCGGGCATCATAAATCTTGATGTGGTCTCGATTTTCGTCCTGAGGCACAAGGTTGTCGCGGGTGAAAAAGTAAGTGTCGGTTCCGTCAGCGCTGGCCGACAGGAGCCTCGAGGCAGTGGGGCTGGTACCGGTGGAGATCAACGCGACGGTGCCGTTCTCCCACTCATAAACGTCGGTACTTTCGTTCTCGTCACGGGCGGCCAGAGCCTCGGTTGAATTAAAGAACACCCTGCCGTCGGTAGTTAGACCGAGGCCAAGGCGAGAAAGAGACCCTTCTCCTTCATCGGTTGCGCCCGTCGGGTTGCAGGAGACGCAGTTAAGCGTATCCGTGTCCGCATCGTAGCGGTAAACCTGGGGCGTTCCGGCATTGTGGACTCCGGCCACCAAAGGAAGGGTCGACGTGAAAACGGCGAAGTTACCTTTGGGAGTGACTTGGAAGTCACCGTAGCTGAATGTGCCTGCGTGGCTGACCGCGTCGATGACAACGGGGTTATTAGTTTCAAGGGACGTCACGAAGTGGGGCGGAAAGCCAGGACGCGCGAGGTAGAGATTCGGAGCATTCTGGATACCGTTGGAGGGACCACCCAGCAACTCAGGAGAAAGAAAGTAGATGCTCCCGCCTGCGAGGGCGACACCTCCCCCACCCGCGATCGCAACAGCATCGCAGTTGGCGACCGCTCCGATCGCGTTCCAATGGGGCCCATTGGAGTTTTCAGCGGGGTCGCAGTTGTCGGTGTTGCCGGCGGCCCCACCGTCGCCTATCGAGATCCGGGTTAGTGCCATGACCCCGCCTTCGGACACTTCTGCCTGATAGATGTCTGAACTCGAGTCGGTATCCTGGTTGGAAGTGGTAGCGAGAGCTTCTCGTGTCGTGAAAAAGACCCTGGATCCATCTTCGGTCATCCCGTCAAAGAGCACACCGTGCGCAGCACCGGGGGTGAGGTCGATGGTTTTGGACGAGTCCCTAATGTCCATGTAGAGGTGCCAGTAGACGTTGCCCTTGGCGTCGGTCGCCACCTTCTGGGCCACGATAATGCGAGACCCGTCGGCCGAGACGTCAAGCTCGGCGATCCCATTTGTGTCGCCGGGGGAGTGGCAATCACCTTCCCCCGCACTTTGCAGACAGGGAAGCGGTTCTCCTTCCGGATTCTCAGAAACAACATGCGTTTCACCGGTGTTCACATCTCGGTCATAGATTGAAACGACGCCGCCCGAGTTCCCACCTTCGGCGAACTTGGAGACGGAGCCGAAGATAAAGTGGCTACCGTTGGTCGAGAGGTGCTTGGCGATGTAGCCATCCGCAGTGGCGAGAGGCACTTCGATAGGGCCGGCCATGCCCTGCACGAGACGCCCGTCGGGAAGACGGATCGGCAGGCCCGAGCTCTGGTCTGAGAAGCAGGGACTGCAAATGTCTTCACCGCCGAACGCGAAGGTATCGAGCCTGGGATTTGCTTCGAGAAGGGTAGAAGCAAAGGGAGCGATCGAGGGCGTTCCGTTCTCGGGAATCCCCACGTAGCTCGTCGTCCAACCGTTTGCTCCGCGGGTGGCTAGGTAGGGATCGGGGCCATCATTGGTCGGATCGCCGCTGACGCCGGGGATCGTGCCATCGTGGACTGCATAGAGTACGCGCGAAGGGTTTTCAGCCTCGGGATACCCATCGAACGGGTCCTGGCCGGGAACGAGGTTGGATTCGACGTCATTGCCGCCCGTATTTGATGCCGAAACAAGCTCGTAAGCTCGACAGTCGGGCAGTTGTGCGGCGCTGGTCTGCTGACGCGTGTGGGCGTTGGTGCAGGAATCTGAACTCGACCCGGTTCCGAACGTTTTGAACACAACCTCGGGACCCGTCACGGTACCAAGCTGATTTTCAGCGACCACCCGAAAGTGGTAGGTGGTGCCTGGGATAAGACCAGTGAGCAGCGTACCTTCGCTAATGCCTTCAGTACCAGCGCCAATATCCACATCTTGGCTTGGCACGACGGTTTCGTAGGTTTCACTTCCAGATATATCTTTGCCCCATTCGAAATGATATTTGGTGTCGAGACCACCAGGGTTGATAACTGCTCTTAGTGTCGCGATATCAGTTCGCACCTTTTCCGCTGACTCACTGATCAACGGCGATGAGGTAGGCGTTTCAAATTCTTCGTCTTCGCCATAACTTGTACCTTCGCTGTTACTCGCGACGATTCGGTAGTGATAATGCGTGTCTGGATCGAGGCTACCGAGCACAAATGTGAGCGGCGTCGGATTAGGGCCCGATGGTGCGCCGGCGTAAACTCCAGGGGGAACGGCGGTTGTATGACCGTAGCCAAGATCGGTGCCCCATTCGAAGAAGTAGTGGGTTTCCTGACCACCGCCGATGAGCGAACCGTTGAGCTGCACACCCGTGGAGCTTATGTGCGTCGGCGCTTCGGTGGTCAGGCCAATGACCCTATGGGGGGTGAAAGTGCGGTCCCGGCCAAAGTTCGTGCCATTGGTGTTGCCAACAACAAGGCGGTAATGATAGGTGGCCTCGGGAAGGAGTCCACTGAGCTTGGCCGATACTTCGGATTCGCCTGCATAGGGAGTCGCCGGTTCGCATTCTAGCTCCCCCGATCCATAGGACTGATCAGTGCCGTATTCGAAATAACAGCTGGTCACCTCTCCCCCATCGAGGGGAGCGACGTTCCCGGTCAAAGTTCCAAATGTCGATCCAGGACTGCTCACAGGCCCGGTGGTGGCGTCTGGCACAATGACCGAGGGGCCGAAAGCCGCAATGGTCCCAGTAGCATTGGTCGCATAGACGTCACCTGATCCGTCTATCGTCAGGCCGAGCGAACCGGCGAGGTTCGCGGAGCCGAAGGGTGGCCCTACGGATTCCTGAGAGGAGTTAAAGGCTGCTATCTGGCTACCATCGTCGATGTAGACATCGTCGGTTTTTGGATCTACGGTCACAGCAGTTGCGCTGCTGTCCACCAGGGTGCCCGCTGGGTTTTCCTGATTCAGCTGCGAAGCCGGGTATTTGACGAGGGGACCGGCCGACCATTGATTCACATAGGCTGCCCCGGTTGAGTCAACTGCGATCACACAGGGCGAGCCGACGTTCTCGAACTGGCCATCAAATGTGTCGTCAAGCGGATTACTGTCCCGCGGCGTATATTTGTCGACATGGCCACTGTAGTAGCTTACATAGATGTCGTGGTTTGAGGGATTAACCGCTACCCCACAGGGTTGGCCTCCGCTTTGTGGCGTAGCGGATTCGGGATTGATTTCTCCCTGATACGTGCCGCTTTTGTCGAACACCTCCACCCGATTGGTAGGGTTGTAGGTGGTGACGTAAATGTAGCCCTGTGTTACTCCGGGCGAATTGTCGACGGCAATCTCGGCTTCAGAAGTTCCGCCGAAGTTGAAGGATTCTGCGGGCCAACCAGTCAGTTTATTTCCTTGAATGTAGGATTTCCCGGGTTCTCCTGTGGCGCTGAAGGCGACGGGGCTCCCCGACGGAGCGAGCTTCTCTACAGCGTTTTCACCGATCCCCATGACGTAGAGATCGCCTTCCGAATCGACGGCGATATTTTGCGGATCTCCGAGGTTCGAGGTGAATGAAGTTGAAAACTCGTGTGTGATTCCTGCTGAGGCCAATGCGCTCGAAAAAGTTAGGATAAATCCGATGATTGAAACCAGAGTAAGGGAGAATCGCAACAAGGCTCGAGCGAAAGCAAATCGTCTCTCCGACACGGGGGGGAAAGTGACGTTGTGGTGGGGTCTCATCGATTCTTCCCTACCCTTACCGCCACGCCTCTGCACCGTCTCTCCTTAGCTCCCTCAACGCCTTCATCGCCCGATGGACGCTCTGCGCACGTTGCGGCTGGCGCAGTTGTCCGCTTTGCTTTCCGCAGTCGGTCTTCAGTTGTGGTGTTTGAGTTGTGTCGAGACCGTTTTGGCCGGTTATCACGGCGTTGGAGTGGAGGGGGTGAGCACATAGGTTGACGCTGTTTACCAGCAGACCCTTACGGCCGCCCTCAAGAGAGAGGGTGAATTTGGAGATGGGCGCGTCGGGGACGGCTTCGAAGGTGGTCCGCAGTCGTTCATGTACTGAATCGACGTGACCAACAAGGTCTATGTCGATCTGGCCCTGAAGGACCGCGACGATGTCGGGGAGCTTGTGAGATCCGACGCGGAGGTAGACCGGCCCTTCGAGAGGCCTGTCGAGTAGCGGAGTTTCGGCCTTGGCGTAGCCGATCAACGAACCGGCCGGACACTGGTTAGCGGCGAACTGAGCCCTGGTGCAGGGATCTTTGATGTGCGCATTTTCGAGAAACTCTGCATGGGGCAGGCTGAGCGAGGTGGAAGAGATATTGGCTTCGCCGGGATTGGCCGTGAGCACCGCCTTAAAGTCGGGGAAGCCGGTGTGTTTGGTGGAGCCGGATATCGTGGTGGTCAGCTTGGGAGCGAAAGGCAGCGCGGCACAGTTGGCGACCTGGAAGTGTTCGCCGACGGTGGTCACGGCACCTTGGTCGCCGAAGATTTCGGCGCTGACCGACAGGGGGTTGCAGTTAGTCGGATTGAGCGCGAAGTTGGGCCGATCGAGGTCGATCAGGATGGCACGCAAGCGAAGCCGGATGCCTGCGAGGATCTGGGGAAGGGGGTCAGAGACGGCGGTGATCTGAGCCGTTTCGGGGTTTATGTAAAGGGCAACTCTGACGACTACGTTACCGAAGTCATAGGGTCCCGAAACTGCAGGGGTGATCACCGCAACGCTTAGCGGCGCACCCTTATACGGTCCTGCAAGATAGACCTTGCCCTGCAGATAGACGGGATGAGTTCCTGCCCCCGCCCCGGTTTGGGCGATCCCGATCTGGCTCGCTGCAGGGCAGCTTGGATTTTCTTCCTCCTCCAAACCCGAGTAAGCGGGCAACGATGCCGCGGCAAGCGCCGCGCCAGTGCAGTACGCGACTCCCTTCAGAGTCGCCGAGAATCCCGGCGGCGTTGTGACGTTCAGCGAAGTCAGATTCTGGTCTCCGTCGCTGCGGCTAACTTCAAACGAAAATGGCGAATGAGCGCCGGCAGTATTGCCGATCGAAGACGCCGTGACCTGAGGCGCGAACGGGCGATCGTGTCCTGGACACGCCAGGTTGTTGGGACCAGATTCGAGGGCGAAAAACTGAGTGGAACTTTGCGCGGGTAGCGCCGCGTCCCACGGAGTGAAGGTGCTCTTTACCGCATAGGTTCCGCACTGGGTCGGCGTTGCGAGAATACCTCGCTCAGAGCCGAAAATGTGCAGGTCAAAGTCTTCGAACGGCGTCTCGGGAAGGTTCGAAAAAGAGATCGACAGCTGTCCAGTTTGGGGGTCCGGGATTACAGAACCCGCCAGCTTTACGTGGACGTTGAAGCCATCTGCCGACAGAATCAACCGGTAGCGATCACCGGGAGTTGGTTGGCCGAGATAGATGTAACCGGTGAGAGGGCCGGGAAGCGCCGAGCTGGTAAGGGTCAAGGTGCCAACCTCTGAAAATTCAGGGCATTCGGCCTGATTCTCTGTTCCGAACTGCGCTTGAAGTTCCGAGCACGACGACTTGCCGTCCGCGGCGTTGGGATTTATCGAGAAGCCTTCGGGCAGGGTCACGGTGACAGCTCTGATCTCCGATGGAGACGGGACCGTTGGACTTTCGAGCTGCGGGACCTGGAGATTCACCGCCAGCCCCGAGGCCGAATCGGTTTGGGTCGTAGTCGGCTGGGCATACAGGCTGGGATTGAAGCTGAGCTGACCGCAGCCGGTGGTCGCCGGGTAGCTGGCCTGTGCTTTGGAGGTACCGTCATCATAGGAAAGGACTTCCGCGGAGGCGCTCAAGGATTCTCCGCAGGAGGTCGGGTTATCGAGGAACGGCTTGAGCGGGCTATTCGAAGGCACCTTAGGAGAACAGTGTTCGTCAAAAAACGGATCGCACCCGACCGGATCGCGCTCTGCTGTATGACTCGGATCGGCCGGCACGCCCCAGAGACTGAGGAAATTCCCGAAAAGAGGCAAAAGATGGGTGATCCCGACGATCGAGGCCTTAAGGCCGTAGTCGCTCTCAGTCCTAGGGTTGAGCGCGATAAAAAGCGGAAAGTTCAATAACGGAATATGAAATGCCAATAACCCCGCTTCGCCCGTATGTGGCACCATGTTGTAAACAGGAAGCGCCCCGAAGTCGGCACCTCCGCCTCCTTCTCCCACCTGCACGTGGTCGATTCCGACCTGTGCGTCAGAAGGGCAACCGAAGTTAGCGAACTCGAGCTGGCTACACTGAGGAGTTGAGTGTGGGTCTCCAATCACACCAGCCGGAAGATTTATGGTCACCTGCTTTGGATCCTGACAATTACACGAAGGGGCCGGAATGTTCTGGGTATCGCGATTGCCAACCGTGAAATCCGTCTCGATGTCTGGATGACCGCCGGCTTGCGTCGTGGATGGAGAGACCGAAAAGGACATTATCGGTGAATTCGCCCACGCCGGCGCCGAGCTCGCTGCGACCACCACCGTGAGCGACGTCGCCAAGAGGACGATCCTTCCCCGTGTGCAGGTAAGCCATCGCCGCCGGCCGGTACAAATTGACGGAATCTCGGCGTTAACCAACGCTCGGGTTGAATCGAACCCGTTAGCCATTGCTAGGACTCCTACGATGCCTACGCCGCCTAGACGTTTTGCGATGGCGATGTCTGTGCCCCACGGGTGCTGCATTACCCCCGCTGCCAAGATCAGCACCGGTGCCATCGGTAGGTGCGGTGAGCCGCGTGCTACCGGCCCCGTGACACTCGTCGGCGGCGGCACAAGGAGCGGCGGGCGGAACGAATGGGAAGCCGCCGTTGGTGCGAGCGTCATAGAACTTGAGATAGCTGCCGTTATCGTCCTGACCAACCAGCGTGTCAAAAGTAGAGAAGTAGACATTTATACCGTCGGCACTAACCCCCTCAAGCCCGGATGAGCGTTCCTGATTAGGGGTGATCTCGGTGGCGACGCCGCCGGTCCCGGTCGTGATGAGCTGAGGTCGCCCGTCGACGTACTCGTAGACGTCGCTTAGGTTGTTGGTGTCATTGGGGGACAGGGCGTCGGGAGAGTTGAAAAATGTCCGGCCGTCGTTGGCCATAAACAGACCGTCAGCGCTAGCCGTCACTTCACCGGCGGGCGGGGCTCCGCGTGGGTTACACGATACGCATAGAAGCGTTTCGGTGGATGGATCGTATGAGTACATCTCCGGAACGCCAAAGTTATCGTAGGAAGTGAGCCTCTGGGCAGTGACAAACGCAGCGTGAGCCCCACTGGGCGAAACCTGAATTCGGGTGATTGGCAGATCTACGCAGGATCCGGCATTGCGATTGCAGATCGGGTTTGGTTCGAAGCTTGCTACATATTGGGCCCGGCCGCCGTGGTAGTCATACAGGTTCTCCAAGCCGGGAACACCGTTGCTGCCGTCGAGCTGCTCTGGGGAATAGAAAAACACATCGCCGCTTTCGGCCGCGATTGAATTATCGCTCGCCGCCCGAGTCGCGACTGCGACGACACCACAGCCGGTTGTCCACGTCGCAATGCAGGCGTCGGTGTTACCGGTGCCGTTGACTCCTTTGGAGATTAGGGTAAGTGAGTTGGATTTCTCGTTCCACATGTAGAGATCCGTACTGTTGTCCTGATCTTCGGTGGTGAGCTGTTCGCTTGAGGTGAAATATACCTTCGAGCCGTCGGCTGACATTCCGAGATAGTTGACGTCGTGGCCTTGGGAGACTTCATAGGTCACAGCGTCGTTGACCCGCATGTACAGGACTACTGACGGCCTCGGCCGGAACGTTTCAAGCGGGCCGGTGCTTCCGGTCGACATGAGGATGTGTGATCCGTTTGTTGACACCGCCGGGGAGTCTTGGACGGGTAGGCCGTCTTGGTCGCTATTAGTAGGTCCGGACGTAAGTGATGGGTAGGACTGGGGAAACCTGATGATTTCGCTGGCGTCGGTGTTGGATGGCTGCTGTGGTATGGATTCGCCGTCGGCCATCTTTGATATCAGCACGACGCTATTGGCCACGACGCTGTCGTCGTAGGCAGAGCCGGGGGCGCTACTAATTCCTCCGGGTGCAAATGCTACGTTGTTGGAAGACAACGCAAGATGGGAGAAGTCGGGAGACGGTTGAAAATACCCGATGACACTGTCTCCTTGCGATATTTCCGCCAGATTTGTTGGCCAGCGACCGAGGCTGTTGGAATTGAAGTCCCAGAGATAGGGAGCGTTGTCCGTGGGCTGGGGAACCCCACCGCCAAATGCTCCTCCAGTGTTGAAATCCATCAGTTTGTCCAAACTGAGATCTCCAATCGCTTCGCTGGCTCCCCCGGATTGATCACCGGGAATGCCAACATATTTCGTCACCCAACCGACATCCGTGCGGGTCGCGACGTAGGTATCGGCTCCATTGTTCGGAGGATCTCCCGCGCCCGCAACAGCCCCCAGCCCTCCAGCAAATGCAAACCGGGCCGGATTTGTCGCGTACGGGGCGTCAGGCCCCGAGCCGGAAAAGAGAATTACGTTACCAGCATTTGGTGGGCTGACTAGCTCATAGGCACGACAGTCGGGTAGGAATTCGGCGCCAGTCTGCTGCCGGAGCGTTGCGTTGGGACATGCAGGTGGATAGAAATTGAAGGTCTGGTCTTGACTGGTTGTCGTACCGAGAGAGTTTTCGGCGACGACACGAAAATGATAGGTGGTGTTGGGCTGAAGCCCACTGAGGTGAACCGTGACCGACTGGTCGGACTCCCCTGAGCCGATATCGCCTCCGTGTTCCGGCGCGCCGCTCCCGTATTTGGTTGTCGGTCCGTATTCGAAATGGTAATTGGTGTCGAGGCCATTCGGGTTAATCTTGGCGTTGAGATCAGCGCTGTCGGCGGAAAGACCGGACGATGTTAGAGCGTCAATCGACGGCGGCTGGGTAGTGCCAAATGTCAGATCGCTCCCAATCGCCTCCCCGGAGGCGTTAGATGCAACCAGACGATAATGGTAGGTCGTACCAGGTTTGAGGCCAGAGATGTCGGCGGTGACGTCATCACCTGTTCGGATAGGGACCCACCCGGTGAGCACGGAGCCGACTGAATATCGTGAGCGGTATCTGAGGCATATTCGAATTTACATTCAGTAATGGCGCCCTTGCCGGCGGGATCGATATGGCCCGAAACGGTCGCGGAACTCTCGGCGAGGCTTGAAGCTGCGCCTGTTGTCGCGTCGGGTAATGTGGTGAGTGGGCCAAAGATTCCGACTTCCTTGCTACTGGCGACGTAGGTATTGCCGCTGGCTGGGTTGACCGCGATGCCGACATCGTCGTCCTCGCCATTACTGAGATTGCCGAGAGGTGTTCGGCTCAGCAGGCTACCCATACCCCAGGTGTCATATTCCGTAAAACTTTCGGAATGGGAAACAAACAGACGACCGGTCCGAGGATCGACGGCAACTGCGAATGAGTCCCCTGGGTCAATCGTCTCCTGAAATTTGCCCGAGCTGTTGTATTTGTCGACTTGTCCTCGGTACTGGTTCATGTAGAGATTGTCGTAGGAGTCAAAGGCAAGATGGCAGACATCCTCGGGACCCGATGTATCACCCACCGTGGTCAACAGATTGGGCGGGCTGCCGACCGTACCTAACTCCTTTACCAGTTGGCTACCGGATTCCCCGATCCAGACGTGGCCTGCCGAGTCGACACCTAATCCACAGTTGCTTTCAAAATGTGTCGAGTACTTCCATAGAAAATGTCCGGCGGCGTTGTAGGCGCAGACTCCCCCTCCATCGCTCACGTAGATGTTACCCTGGGAGGAGGTTCCGGTATTGTCGATTGCGAGGTCATTGTCCTCAGTAAAGCGAAAGCCTCCGACACAGGTTTCGTTTACATTCAGCGACGATGAAGTGCCAAGGTCTGCAAAGGCTTGAGCTTCTCCAGACGCGTTGAACTGATCGATCACTCCCTTTCCTGCGTCCATTACCAAAACGTCACCGTCGGCCTGGTTGACGGCAACCCTAGCCCCGCCAAAGTGTCCTGAGAACGCGCCCGCGGTTGAGTCACTTCCGTTAAATGTCGACAGCAATGGTCGGGTAGGAGTGGAAGTGAAAGTTTCGTCTGCCCCAGTGCCGGTCCCGTTTGCGCTCGTCGCCGTGAGCCGATAATGATACAGAACGTTGGCCTGTAGATTGGTGAGTTCTGCGGTGACTTCGGTCGGGGCAGTGATCGGCGTCGCCGGGGATGCAGCCGGTGAACACGGGACAGGAGGCGGGCCGTCAGCATACGGATTCGGAGCGTTGGGCATGAAGTGGGCGTCATCCACGTATTCGAATGCGCAAGCGGTAACATTGCCGGCACCGGAGGGGTTGACGTGACCTGAGACGGTAGCGAGATGCGTACCAACGGTCTCTGTTGGACCGCTGGTCGCATCGGGAAGATTGACCGCGTCGAACACAGCGACGTCTCCGCCTCCGGCGTTGGCTACGTAAAAGGCGTCGTCACTCGCATTAAAGGAAGCACCGCGGGCTTCATTGAGATGTCCGCCGCCAAACGAGGTTAGCGGCGGGCAAGCCTGGCCGCAGTCCAGAGCAAAGCGGTTGATGCTTTCACCGCCCTGTATGACATACAGATCGTTGGATGAGGGGTCCACCGTCAGGCCGGTTGCGTTCTTGCCAGTGTCAGGTTCACCGAGTTCTTCTCCGGTGTCGGTGAACTTAGTGACTTCCGGTTCACCGTCGACCTTATAGAGGTGGTCTTCGGCATCGACGGCGAGCCCGTACGGCGAGCTGCCGCGTGGATATCCAAACGTGCTATGGAGCCCACCGCTCTGTTCGTACCAGTAGGCGGAGCTGCTGAGTATGAAGAGGTTGCCGCTCGGATCAACGGCTATGCCATACATCGGACTGAACCCGCTAAGCGCTCCAGCCGTACCCCAGCTCGCGATCAGCTGGCCCGTGGAATCGAACTTGGAGACAGTCTGGGTGCCTGTGTCGCCGACGTATACATCTCCGCTCGAGGCTCCGGATGACCCGTCCACGGCGACGAAGGTTGGAGCTTCGAATTCACCCGGGGCGGAGCCCGGGGTCCCCGCTTGACAGGCGTCGCCGGAGGCCGCGGTGCAGATATCGGCCCCGGTGGTCTTGTCGACTCCTTTGCCGAACATTAGGATGAAGTTGCCAGACGGGTCGAACTTCTCAATACGGTGGTTTGCAGGATCACTGACGTAGGCATCGCCGGTCGATGATCCGGGGGAATTATCAACGGCGACAGAGGTTGGGTCTGACAACGAGTCGGTTCCAGAGCCGGCGAAGCTGGTCGAATACACATGCTGAACGGTTGCGAGTGCTGGCGCAGTCGCAAATGAGAGTAACCCAGCTGCGAGGGTGATCAGTGAAAGGGTCAAGCGCGGTGGGAGTCGGCTCGCGAACGCGCCATGCCATCCGGATCGCAAGACCCGGATGGCATGCAGAGTTTGGCCGAGTCTTCTCACCGGACGTCCCTCTCCAAAGGTCGCGGTCGCGGCCAATAGAAATGAATGCTCCCTGGGGCAGCCTTCGTGTCTGGGACGGGGTTCCAGCAGTCCACGAGCTGAACACAGCCACCGGATGACCCAAGAGCGGAGAGGATCGCGAGGCGACCAGGATCTCCGGTCCGACGACCGAAAACCAGGATAGTCCAGGTCTCAGTCGCGCCGCCAGCCAGAGAGGCAGACGACCATCGCCCTGGAAGTGAAGAGGCGATGCGGAGTCGCTGGTCCGGTGGGATGTCGGAGGTCGCAGAGTTGCCGACACCAGATGCAAGTGGGCTGGCCTCGCCAATGCTAAAGGCGGCGCGATCGGGGGTGACAGCTGGCGGAGTAGATGCGGTCCGTGAACACAGTTGAAAGCAGTCACGGGCGGCCACGGTACGGGAGCGACAGCGATAGCCCCGCGCACCGAAGAGACCGACCGCACCGCTGATAGGAACCCGCCTGCCAAGCGGAGCCACGGGGGCGATTGGAATAAACCCAAGCGCGGCAGACACGGACTCGCGTCGCCAAGTCGCAGGGGCAGGATCAGAAAGCGATGCCGAGGCGGCATCGGAAAGCGCGACGCCCGAACAGATGCCTGGGCCGGGGGTGAAGCCCGAATCAGAATCGGACGATGTCCTCAACTAATAACTCCTCTGCCATGGCTTCCCATTCCTTGGCCCCGATCCACTCTGTGGATCCCCTGGCCCCAGTCCGGGTGAGCCGGTTCATATCTTCTCCTGGCCTTGAACACGCCATCCTCAACAAAGTATCGGGGCGCTCCGCGGGCCGATGTGGATGAAAGCATATCCGGACCATAAACGCAAGGTATGGGAGAATAGCGATCCGCACCCGATGCGCAAGCTTAACCAAAAATGGCTTAATGTCTAGAGAAAAGCAGCAGGCCGGATGGGCCCCAGACTAGGCTGTTTAAAACAAAAACGTACCACAAATACTCGGCTTTTCAAACAAACACGTACCGCTGAGATACCTTAAGCGGGCTATCGTCGCCCCGCAATGGTTCAAACTCCGTGGGATGATTCCGACGAACTGAGGGCGAGAATGATGCGCCCCGGAGGGGGCAGGCCGTGTGATGTGGCGGAACAAATCAACGGCACCACCACGTTGTTTTGACGTGCTGAGCGGTGCGGTGATCGGTGAGTGCCTGCCACGCCACCGCCACAGCGAGTTTCTGAAGTTCCTGCGCGATCGAGCGCGAGGTCCCCGAGGGTCCCCAGATCCACCTGATCCTCGACAACTACTCAACTCACAAGCACGCCAACGTCCAAAAGTGGCTCCTGGGGCACCCCCGCTTTCACCTGCACTTCACGCCCACCTCGAGCTCGTGGCTGAACCTGATCGAGCGCTGGTTCGGCAAGCTCACCGACAAGTCGATCCGCCGCGGCGTATTTCACCCGGTGCCCGATCTGATCGATACTCTCCACTGGAATCGAGGCGCGCAGGCGAGGGGTGGAAGGACCGGAGTTTGAGCGGTGGTTGGTATCGGCAGCGGGTGTGCTTACAGCCGCCGCAGAGCTTGCTGTGGCTGATTAGCGGCGTCGTGCGGGGCGGATGTCGCGGAGTGCCTAACGGCTCGTGTATGGATCTTGGCTCGGCGTGGCGTCGACGCTTGTGGCGCTTGTGATGCGCTGGCGGGGTAGATGACAGCGACAAGGGAAGCGAAACACCCGCAGGCAGCTTGTCATCAACAGCACCAATTTGAGAGGACTGCGGTTCGGCGGACGGTGCTTCAAATTGATGGAAGGTGCCCGTGGCGCTTCCTTCATCGTTTCGCGCGGCCACGGTATAGAACCATTCCCCCTTCCCGAGCGTGATGCCAGCCCTGTTCAGGTCGAGGCTGACCTCTTGCCCAACGAACGAACCAAGGAGCGTCCCGCTCGGAAGGGAGATGGAATGGGGGGCAAGTTCACAGCCCGCTCCATGCGAGGAGCATTCAACGGTCTGCAGCTCGAATTCGTAGGTGGTTTCAAGACCCTCCGTGTTGATCTGCGCTTCGAGGGTGGCGTCGGTCGGGGTCAGATGGGAGAGCGATTCGCTTTCGATCACTGGAGCGTCAGAAAGCGTCTCGAAGTTCTGTTCGCCACCTCCCCCAGCGTAGTTATGGCCGACACCGGGCCCTTCCCCAACGTTGTGGCCAGTGACTTCTCCCGCTGCATTTGAGGCGGTAACCGCATATTCGTACCAGGTTCCAGGTTGGAGGCTGTGGCCAGCGCTGCTTAGGTTGATGCTGACAGTCTGAACGCCAGATTGAGCGGGGATAATTGCGCTCGGCAACGAAAAGCCACTGATTGCAAGACAAGGCCCGACCAGCGGCCATTCCCGCTGGCAGGCCGGAGACGCCAGATGGAATTCGTAGGTCGTTTCCAGACCGTTTGGATCAATCTGGGCTTCGAGTGTCGCGTCGGTGGCTGTCAGATGCGATACCGACTCACTGGTAAATGACGGGGCGGATGCGGCGAAGGCTAGTGAGGCGCTGGCAAGCAACATCAGTGCAGTTCCTGAGCAGACACACAGTGCCTGAGCTCCCCTTTTTGCGCGGATTTTTCTCGTTGTCAGTTTCATTCAGCCAAAACGCGAACTAGAATCGAGTCGCCACTGCTGGGCGTGCCTTTGCTCGTATGACTGGTATGTAGTAACGCGGGGACCTCAGTGGTAGACGCGACGGTGGTGGCGCCTCGCCTGTCTGGACTTCCGCGCCTTACACACGGTCTTCGTCTTGACCTGCTGGGTCATCGTCTTGCCGTTTTGAGCGCTGAATTCGATCGTGGATGTGGTCGGTTCACTGCAGAGGGATTGAGTGTTTGAGATGTAGCCCTGTTTCCCGCCAAAGAGGGTAAAGCGGAAGTTGCCGATCGGGGCGTCGGGGATAACCGGGACGACGGTTCTAAGGCGGCCGTTTTGAACCGAGGAGGATTCTGCCTCGGGCATCAGGGTGACCTGGCCGCCGAGGATGAAGGCCAGGTGGGGCAGGACACCGAATCCCGAAACTGCGTAGACGGGTCCCTTTAGGGGCGCTTCGAGGAGCGGCGTGACCGTGGTCGCTTCGCCAATCGCCTGTTTTCCGGCGCATTGGTCGGAAGCAAGTTCGGCTCGGTCACAGATGTTTCCGAGGTGGCGCTGGTCGATCTCGAAGGCTTTTGGCAAGGTCACCGCCAGGGATTTGATATTGGCGTCGCCGGGACGGGTATTGAGTTCGATCGCGAGGCTCGGGTCCTTGCTTCTTGCGGTCGCCTTGCGGCCGCCAAGCTGGGTGATCGACATACTGGGGGAGAAAGGCAGAGTCGAGCAGTTGACCGCGATGAACGGCGAGGAGAAGGCGACCGCCGTGCCCTGGTCGCCGATCCCTTCGGAGCCGACCCAGAAGGGAGAGCAGTTGGTTGGGTTGATCATGAAGTTGGGTTTGTCGATGTTGACCTGGATCGAGCGAAGGCGCAGCGGGATGCCGCCGATGATCTCGGGGACGGTTTCGGAGTCGGCGATGACGTGGGCATCGAGCTGGTCGATATGGAGGGCGACGCGGACGACCACGGTGCCGTAGTCATAGGGTCCCGCGAGGGCGGGGGTAACTGCGACCATCGAAAGCGGCGCGCCCTCGAAGGGACCAGCCATATAGATCTTGCCGACCGCGTGGAAGGGATGCGATCCGGGGCCGGCGGCGACGTTTGATGTGCCGATTTGAGAGGACGCCGGGCAGCTGGGGTCGGCCTGCTCGGTGCGTCCGAGGGTAACCGCCGCGGCGGCTATTGCTGCCTCGGGGCAGTAGGTGATCCCGTGCAGGTTGGCGGTAAGCCCAGGGGGCATGGTGAAGTTCAGGTGGCCGAGGTACTGGTCGCCGTCTTCGCGATTTAGCAACAGTGTGAAGGAGCTGAAGGCGCCTGCCGTGGGGTTGGAGGTCCCCGCTTCAAGGCTCGGGGTGAAGGGGCGCACCTGGCCGGGGCATTCGGCACCGTGGGGGCCTGAGTCAAGGCCGAAAATCTGGCTCGAGCGCTGGTCGGGCTGCGCTCCATCCCAGGGGAAGAAGTCGGCGTTGACCGTGTAGATCGTGCAGGCGATCGGGGTCGCCATCAGTGCCCGTTCGCCCGAGAAGAGGTGCAGCTGGAAACTTTCGAAGGGTAGCTGCGGCAGATTTTCGAAGGTCGCATTCAGTTGGCCGGTTTTCGGATCTGGCTCGAATGAGCCAACCAGCTTGATGTTCATTCCGAAGCCCGAGGCGATCATGAACAGCCGGTATTGGTTACCGGGCCTCGGTTCGCCGATGTAGACGGAACCGGTAAGTGGGCCGTTCAGGGTCGGCGAGCCGATCGCGAAGGTACCGATCTTGGACCGATCCGGGCATTCGGCCGGGCCTTCTGAGCCGAAGTTGGCCTGAGCGTCGGCGCAGTCGCTCTGCCCGTCGGCGGCGTCGGGGTTAATCGTCAGGCCCGGCGGTAGAGTCACAATGGACGATTTGATCTCCGAGGGCGAGGCGGCGAAGCCCTCAAACTGCGGGGCGATCAGCTCGACGTTAAGGCCCGAGGGAGCATCGGCTTCGCTTGTGGTCGGGCCCGCCTTAAGGACCGGATTGAACGTCTCTGCTTCACAACCGGCGATCGCAGGGTAGCTCGACTTCATTTCGGAGGGGTTGCCGGGGTCCTGATAGGTCTGTACTTCGAGTCTCGTGATCAGGGGGTCGCCGCTGCAGGTGGTCGGGTTGTCAGTGAGCGGTTTGTTCGGGATGCTCGCCGTGGTTGGTTCGCCGATGCAGCTGGTGCCCACCGCTTCGGGGCAGCCGGCTGGTTTGCCCGGGGTGCCTTTCGCGAAACGTTCAGCGTTGTGGATCGAATCGGCGGGGAATCCCCAGAAGATCAAATTGGCGCTCGCCAGCGGGGTAAGTTGGGTGATGTCTTGGACCGTAAAGCGAAGTCCATAGTCGCCGCCGGTACGCACCGCGATCGGGATCGGGATCGGGATGTCGAGGATCGGCACTGTGAATGAGAAGCGCGCCGTTTCATCGGCACCAGGCACCAAGTCATAGATCGGAGCCGTGCCCAGGAGGTCGCTTGAGTGGCCTTCGAAGTTGGCATGGATCGTCACCAGTCCGGCCTGCGAGTTCGACGGACACTGGTCCAGCGCGAAATCAGACTCGGTGCACTGGGTGATCGCGTTGGTGTTGCCAAAGAGGCCCTGGGGGGCGTTGAAGATCACGTTCTTCGCCGCCTGGGGTTCACCGGGACTTTCGAGCGTGAAGGAGGTCTCAAGGTCGGGATGTCCCCCGGCTTGCGGAGTCGAGCTGGTGGTGGTAAACGATTCGATCTGCTCCGCCGCGGCGGCTGGCGCAGTGGTAATCGCTAGCACGATCGTGCTAGCGATTACCACTGCCGCGGCGGCACTGAGCCTGGGCGGGACGGGGCGCATCTCTACACCCCCGGCCGTTCGAGTGCAGGGCAAGGTGAACGGACCGCGCTTCGCAAGCTTCGTGAAGAACCAATTCGTGACTCTCGCTCGCCGCGCGCTCGGGTCCTCGCCGCGTCCTCGAGCTGCTTGGGTACGCGCGCCCTCAGGCAAGAGATGGGTAGAACTGGGGAGCAATGCGTCGATCGACTCGGGCGAGCGCGGTCACGCTCGACGTCGCCAAGCACACAGCGGATGTGGTGCGATTCCGTGGCACGGAGGATCACTTCGCGCCTCCGCGGTGGTGAGTGACTCGCTGGTGGCGGGAGCGTTTGTGGTGGTGCTTTTTTCTGTTGGGCTTGCGCACGCACTCGCCGCCCTTCCTGACGAAACCCCTGTTGCACTTTGTCGGTGCCGAGTATTTGCTGGCGGTACCCGCAATAGTTCGAATTCTCGGCGGTTCTTGTGCTTGTGTCCCAGGCCCGTGGCACTCGTCTGAGGCCTTGCAGGTCGGTGGCGGGGGTTCGTAAGGAAAGCCGCCACCTTCCCGCGCGTCATAGATCTTCAGCGTGGGGCCGTTTTGATCCTGGGGCGCGAGGGAGTCGCGGGTGAAGAAGTAAACGTTGGTGCCAGTGGCGGTAACCGAAAGTAAGCCGGAGTCAAAGGGGCTGGTGCCTGCGGAGATCAGCTGGAGGCAAGCGCCACCACCCGCGCTGAAGCTCGGGGTTTCGGACTGGCAGGTGCCGGTGCCCTGCGCCTCCCACTCATAGACGTCCTTCTTTTCGTCCAAGTCAGGCGCGACGAGCGGCTCGGCGGAGGTGAAGAGGACCCGCCCGTCGTCTGTGAGGCTGAGACCGTTGGAGGCAAGGGTCGAATCAAATGACGGTTCGACCCCGGTCGGGTCGCAGGATACGCAGGCAAGCGTTTCGGAGTTGGCGTCGTAGCGGTAGATCTCGGAGTGCCCGGCGTTGTCGTACTTGGTGCTCGAAGGCAGCGGCAGGGTCGAGGTGAAGACCGCGAAGTCGCCGCTCGGGGTGTCCTGGAAGTCGGCGGTGTGGCGGGTTTCAGGTTCGCTGACCGCGTCGAGCACCGCCGGGTTGTCGATCGCGGGGCTGGGGACGAGCGAGAGCGGGCCGAAGACGTCAACATTGCCGGTGCCGGGATTGGAGGCGTAGATGTCTCCGCCCTTTGCGGCGACGCCGCTGGAGCCCGAGAGCGCCCCCGCCCTGATGGGACCGCCAATCTGGTTTCCAGAGGAATCGAACTGGGAGAGCTGGTCGCCTTCGTCGACGAAGACGTCTTCGCTGGTGGGGTCGACGGCGACGGCGGTTGATGTGACCGGGTTGCCGTGGGCTTCGAGCACCGTGCCCTGGCCGCTGGCGTCAGCTTCTGCACCGGAACCGGGAAAGAGCGAGAGTTGATACTTGGTGAGGGGACCGATGGGCCAGGTGGAGGTGTAGAGGACGCTGGAGCTGGCGGCGACGGCGCAGGGACTGGAGAGGCCGCTGATCTCGGAGTCGAAGTCAGAGTTGAGAGGTGGGTTGGCGGAGGGAACGTATTTGTCAACGTGGCCGGAGAAGTAGCTGAGGTAAAGGTCGCCGGAAGGGTCGGTGGCAAGGCCGCAGAGCTCGCCACCTTGGTGGTGGTTGGTGTTGCCCGATCCGTTGAGGCGGCCGAGGTATTCGCCGTCATGAGAGAAAATGTCGACCATGCCGGTACTGGACTCATCGACATAGATGTCGCCGGCGGTGCCACCCGGGGAGCCAGGAGGGGCGAGGGCGACCTGGGCTTCGGAGCTGCCGCCTTCGAAGGAGAAGCCACCTTCAGTGGTGCCGATCAGTTCGTTTTCGTTGATGTAGGAGGGGGAGCCCGGAGCAGTGAAGGGGTCGGGTTTGCCGGTGGAGGTGAAACGCTTGATCGAGGAAGAGCCGCGATCGAGGACGTAAATGTCGCCAGTCGACTGATCGACGGCCTCGGCTTCGGGGTTGCCGAAGGAGCCGAAGGAGCGCAGGAAGGCGTGGTGCGTTGGGGGAGGCTGCGGGCCATTCAAGCTCGATTCGAGCGTAGTCACATAGTGGGGCACGTAGCCGTCGCCGGGGCGGGTGACGTAAAGGTTGGGGGCGTTATGCACGCCGTTGGCGGAGCCGTCCAGCTTCTCGGGGGAGAGGAAGTAGATGGCGCCATTATCGGCGGCGACGCCCCCGCCGCCGCCGATCGCGACGACGCCGCAGCTGGCTTCGGGACCGACAGTGTTCCAGTGTTCGTGGGCGGAGTTGGCTACCGGATCGCAGGAGTCGGTGTTGCCCGTGCCTTCGCGGCCAGTGGAGATTCGACTCAGCGGCGTGCCTTCTTCTTCGCCGACCTGGCTCCACATGTAGATATCAGCACTATGGTCGGTGTCCTGGTTGGTAGCGGTGGCGAGCTGATCAACCGTGGTGAAGAAGACCTTGGAGCCATTTTCGGTCATACCGTCATAGAGGACGCCATCGGTAGCGCCGGGGGTGAGGTCGATCGTCTTGGCGGAGTCGCCAATGTTCATGTAGAGATGCCAGTAGGCGTTACCGTCGGTGTCGGTTGCGACCTTCTGTCCGAGCAGGATGTGTGAGCCGTCCTTTGAGATGTCGAGCTCGCCGATCCCGTTGGCGTCGTGCTCGGTAGAGTTGCATTTGCCGATGCCCTGTAGGCATTCGAGAGGTTGCCCTGCGGGGTTATCAGATACGACGTGGGTTGTGCCCGTATTCAGGTCGTGATCGTAGATCGAGACGTCGCCGGTTTCGTCGTTGCCGCCTGCGGCGAACCTGGAGGTCGAGCCGAAGATAAACTGTTCCCCGTTTGCCGAGAGGTCTTTGGCGATATAGCCGTCGGGGATGGCGCTTGAGGGCGGTTGGGGGACGCTCGACGAGGCCACCATACCTTGGACCAGTCTGCCGTTTGGCAGATGGACCGGAATGCCAGCGTAGCCGCCTTCAAAGCAGGGCGAGCAGCCGCCTGGGCCGCCGAAGGCGAAGGTTTCCAGGCCCGCGCCGGCGCCCGAGGGCACCGAGGAGAAGGGGGCTTTGGAGAAGGGGTCGGTCGCAGGGACGCCAACGTATTCGGTGGTCCAGCCGTTTTCACCGCGGGTGGCGATGTAGGGGTCGACACCGCGGTTGGTCGGATCACCGGTGCCGGGTATGCCGCCATCGTGGACGCCATAGAGGACGCGGGCTGGGTTTTCGGCCTGCGGATATCCCCCATAAGGCGTCTGCCCACCCACCAGGTTGGACTCGATATCGTAACCACCGCTGTTGCCGGCGGATACGAGCTCATATGCCCGACAGTCAGGTAGCTCGGCCGACCCTGTCTGCTGACGCAAATGCGCGTTTATGCAATGGTCCACGAGCAGCGGAACAAACGGATAAGTGGTGAACATGCGATCCGGTCCGTCGGTAATCCCCGACGGGTTCTTGGCCACAACACGCCAGTGATAGGTGGTTCCCGGGGCAAGGTTTCCAAGTGATTGGGTGAATATGCCGGTGAACCCCAAACCCGAGCCGGCGTCTGCGTCCGGGCTGCTATGCCCGTACGATTCATGTTCTCCGTATTCCTTTTCAGTCGCGTATTCGAAGTGGAATGTGGTGTCGCCGCCACCAGGATTGATCTCGGTGTGCAGCAGAGCGCTGTCGGAGTGCACATCGCTGATTGACTCGTTCACCAGCGGGAGGAGTGGAAGCTCGAAAGTTTCGTTATTACCGCGAGTGATTCCCTCACCGTTAGTAGCGGCAATCCGAAAGTTGTACGGAGTCAGAGGCGACAGCCCGGTGAGAGCGATAGGAACAACGGACGTCGTTTCCGGACCATTCGGCGAACCTGCATCGGCTGGGGAAGCCGGAGTTTTGTTTGGGTAGCCTTCGCCTTCGATACCCCATTCGAAGTAGTAGCGGGTGTCTTCGCCGTTGCCGGCGAAGGATCCATTGAGCTCGGCGCTCGTCGGCGTGAAGTTCGTCGCTGGGCTCGATTTCAGTTCGGCAACTGCGGCGGGCGTCGTGAAGGTCTGAACATTTCCTTCGGTCGTTCCCACGACGTTGCTGGCGACGATACGGTAGTGGTATGCAGTTTCGGGGGAGAGCGTGTGATCGGGGAGAGTTATAGGAGCAACGGATGTGGGTCCCTTGGGCGAGCCTGCATCGGCCGGAGGGACCGGCGTTTTGTTTGGGAAGCCTTCGCTTTCAGCACCCCATTCGAAGTAGTAGTGCGTATCCTGTTCGTTACCTTCAAAAGCGCCATTGAACTGCGCGCTGCTAGGCGTCACATGGGTGGCCGCTTCGGTTGTTAGATTTGTCACCGCATGGAGGGTAAAAGTGAAATGTTTCGCAGTAGCATTCGAGCCATTGGCATTTCCGGCGACCAAACGGAAAACGTAGGGGGTCTCGATTTCGAGGCCGCTAAAGTTTCCCTTAACTTCGGTGGGTCCGGTGATGGTAAAGGGAGGTTCCTGGGGTTCTCTACAGGAAAGTTCGCCACCCGAGGAAAGGTCGGAAAAGCCAGTTTCATTGAAAGCCGCTTCGGTAACGTACTGAAACGAACAGCTGGTAATTTCTTCTGCTGCTTCCGCACCTGGGGCGACGTGCCCGATGAATGTGCCGGAGGTCTGATCTTGGTTCTGGACCGAGCCGGTAGTGACGTTAGGCAAGACCACGACGTCAAACACGATGACATGCCCGCTGCTATCGGCGACGTAGGCGTCGCCTTGTCCGTCAAGCGCAACTCCAGAGCCGACGGTGATGTGCCCCGAGCCAAATTCGTCCAAGGATTCGTCTGAAGCATTATAGTGGACAACGTGGTCGGAGTAAGATACGTAGAGTTCGTCCCCAGGGACGATAGCGACGCCGGTGGCGGGGCTAGGTGCAAATGCGCCATTAAGCCTTTCCCCTTCGGAGCTGACCTCGGCAACTTCACCATTCCTTTGGACGAAGAAGATGTTCCCAGCCGAGTTTACGGCGAGGCCGTTCTTCGCGACGCTCGGGCCAAAGCCGTGTTCAGCAATTAGGCTTCCGTCTTGGGCAAATCTGTAAAGCCCATAGGAATTGTTGACTACGAAAAGTTCCCCGCTCTGGCTGACAGCGATGCCGCCGAAGCTTTCACCGAACGGCCCGCGGGCAGCGGTCGAGCCATCGAGCTGGCCCCCTGTCCCCCAGGAGCCGATCAGGTTGCCGTCGGGTTCGAACTTCGTGATCTTGTTGTCACCGGTATCGCCGACGTAGACGTCGCCGGCCGAAGGGTCAGTGGAGTTATCGACGGCGAGGAAGGCAGGCGCTTCGAATGCACCGGGTAAAGAACCTGCGATTCCAACCTGGCAGACATTTCCGGAGATGGCGGTACAGACGTCACCTCCGGTCGTTTGATTTACATCCTTGCCGAACATGAGGAGGAATTCGCCAGTGGGGCCGAACTTCTCAACGCGGTGGTTAACTGGGTCGGTGACGTAGACATCGCCGGCCGAGGAGCCGGTCGAGTTATCGACGGCGACCGCGGCGGGGTTTGAGAGAGCGTTTGTACCGGAGCCCGCGAATGTTGTCGTGAAGGCGTTGGTTGCAAGCCCGAAGGCCGGCGCTGCTGTAAGGCTGAGTGATCCCACTACTCCACAGAGCAATGTTACCGTGAAGCGTCGCAGTTGCGATGCCCCGGCCCGCTCTGTGGCATGTCCCCCTGCTCCCTTTCGAGCCGGCGTGGTCCCCCCAAGTGAGGAAATCATCGGCGAGCCCTCGTTTCTTTGTAGACCTTGCTCTTCTTCTTGGCGCAGCTGGTAGCGAGAATCGGGTTTTCGTCTGCCGTCTTTCCGTTCTGGCCTGTCGTCCTCACGCTCACGTGCTGGGTAGAAGCACAGAGGTTGATTGAGTTGACGAGGAGACCCTTGTCGCCCCCGTCGAGATGTAAGGTGAACCTGGAGACTGGTGCGTCGGGGACGGCGTCGAAGGTTGTGCGCAGACGGCCATGAACGCTTTCGACGAAGCCGACTAGGTCGATTTCGATTTGGCCCTTCAGTACCGCGACTACGTCGGGGAGCTTTCGTTCGCCACCGTTAGCCCGGAGGTAGACCGTCCCTTCGAGTGGAGTTTCCAGTAGTGGGCTTTCAGCTTTGGCGTAGCCGAGAACTGATCCCGCGGGACACTGGTCTGCGGCGAACTGCACCCGAGTGCAGGGGTCTTTGATGTGAGCGTTGTCGAGGAACTCTGCGTGAGGCAAAGTAATCGCGGTGCGGGCGAGATTGGCTTCTCCGGAATTAGCCGTTACGGTCGCCGTGAGCGTGGGATTGCCAGTGTGGTGGGTGGCTCCTGAGAGCCCAACGACGAACTTGGGGGCGAACGGGAGGCTGGCGCAGTTGGCGACCTGGAAATGGGAGAATGAGGTTTGCTACCGCGCCTTGGTCCCCGGTGATCTGACCCTGAACCGAAAAAGGATCGCAGTTGGTCGGGTTGAGGGTGAAGTTCTGACGGTTGAGCTCGATCAGGATCGAGCGCAGGCGTAGTGGGATGCCCTGGAGGATCTGGGGCAGGGGGTCGGAGACGGCGGTGATCTGCGCTGTTTCGGGATTGACGTGTAGAGCAGCCCGGACCACCACGTTGCCGAGGTCATAGGGGCCGGAGACAGCCGGGGTGATCACAGCCAGGGACAGCGGAGCGCCCTTGTAGGGGCCGGCGAGATAGACCTTGCCGGGGAGGTAGACTGGGTGGGTGCCGGCGCCCGCGCCGGCCGTGGCGATACCGATCTGGCTGGCTGCCGGGCAACTGGGGCTTGATTCCTCAGCGAGGCCAGAGTAGCTCGGTTGCATGGCGGCGACAAGGGCCGCACCTGAACAGTATGGGACTCCCTTCAGGGTCGCTAAGAAACCCGGAGGCGAGGTGATCGAGAGGCCGGTTAGGCTCTGGTCGCCGTCAGAGCGGGTGATATCGATCGAGAAAGAGGTGTGGGCCCCGGCCGTATTGCCGGTCGAAGCGGCACTGAAGCCTGGTGTAAATGGCCGTACTGCGCCGGGACAGGGTGCGCCACCTGGTCCTGAGTCGAGGGTGAAGTACTGGGTGGAGGTCTGTTTCGAGAGCGCCGCATCCCAGGGTATAAAGGTGCTGGTGACCGGATAGGTCCCGCATTGGGTAGGGGTCGCGAGCAAACCGCGTTCAGAACCGAAGAAGTGCAGATTGAAGTCTGAGAACGGGGTCTGGGGCAGGTTCTGGAGGGAGAACTCCAGCTGACCGGTCTGAGGGCTAGGTTCGACGGAGCCAGCGAGCTTGATGTGGGTGGCGAAGCCGTTGGCGGTGAGGAAGATGCGGTAGCGGTTCCCTGGTTGCGGTTCGCCGATGTAGATGCCGCCTTGCAGCGGCCCTGGGAGGGCAGAGCTAGTGAGTGTGAGGCTGCCAACCTTGGAGAATTCGGGGCAGTGGGCTTCTTCCTCAGAAGCGAAGGGACCGATCAGCGCTTCGGCGTCAGCGCAAGAGGTCTTGCCGTCGGCAGCATTGGGGTTGATCGAAAAGCCTTGCGGCAGGGTGACCGTGGTGGCACGGATCTCGGAGGGCGAGGGCGTAGTAGGGCTCTCGAACTGGGGAACGCTGACGTTGACTGCGAGACCCGAGGCCGAGTCAGTAGCGGTGGTGCTCGGCTGGGCGTAGAGGCTGGGGTTGAAACTGAGCTGATCGCAGCCGGTGGTTTCAGGCCAGGGGGCTTCCGCGTGGGCGACAGAATCGTCATAGAAGACGAGTTCGAGCGAACTACTTAGGGGGCCGTCACATGTGGTCGGGTTCGAAACGAGCGGTTCGGCGGGGCTGTTCGAAGGAATTCCACAGTGGGGGTTGCACCGTTCGGGATCGTGGCTGGCATCCGCAGGAACACCCCAGAGTTCCTGCCTAAGTCCGGAGATCGGCAGAACCTGCTCGACTCCGGTGGTGGTTATGTTCAAACCGTAATCGCCACCGGTCCTAGCGCTGAGGACCTCGACGACGGGGGCGTCGAAAAGCGGCACTTTGAAGCCAAGCAACCCTGCCTGATTGGGTCCCGGCGCAAGGTTATATAAACCGACGCCCACAGTGATATTGGCAGGGGGGTTTAGTATTCTGACTTCCACATTACCGACAAGGGAATCAAGTGGGCAAGTATCGGCCGCGAAGTCGACGGGGAGGCATTGCGGCGTAGCGTGTGGGTTGCCGATAAAGCCGGGCGGCAGACTCACGTGTATGTCTCTTACGTCATTGCAATTACATTGCGTTTGTCGGGAGTTCAGGAAACGGTTTTCGTTGTTCCATTCAACAACGAGGTTGGCGTGGGCGCCGGCCTGGGTCGTCGAAGGAGCGGCACTGAAAGATTCGATTGGTTCACTTGCCGATGCTGTGTCGCTGCCGAGCGCACCCGTAGTCGCGACGACCAGGAAGATCGGTACAAAGGTCCAGCGGCGCGCAAAAGCAATGCGAAGCAACCTGATGATCGACAGAGGGAAGCGCACCTTGTTCTCCCGACTCGAGCGAATCACCAGATCACCCACCAATCCTGCTCGATCGGCCTTTGTGGCCCTTTCTTTTGTGGCTATGCCTGCGCGGCTTCTTGTGCCTCTTTTCCAGCGTCAGATTGTCGCCCGCAGCCAGATCGGCGCCGGTGCCGTTGGTCGGGGCTAGTGGCGGGGAACTGCCCGCACCGTGACACTCATCCGCGGCTTCGCATGGGGGCGCAGGCGAAACGAAAGGGAAGCCGCCGTCGGTGCGCGCGTCGTAGATCTTCAACTGATTGCCATTTTCATCCTGGCCTACGATCTTGTCGAAGGTGGCAAAGTAGGCGTCCGTGCCGTTGGCACTGACTCCCACCAAACCAGCTAACGTCTCGATGCCAACGAAGCCGCCGGTGTTATTAGCACCGGTGCCCTGCGAAATCAGCTGGGGTCTGCCATCAACGTACTCGTAAACGTCCTGAGCCTGATTGGTGTCCCGGGACACCAATGCGTCAGTCGTTGAGAAGAAGACCCGGCCATCATCGGTCATGAAGAGGCCGTTCTGACTGCCGTATACGTCCGAAGTCGGAGGTTCACCGCTGGGAAGGCAAGACACACATGTCAGGGCCCCGGTGGATGGGGTGTAGAGATACATCTCGGAGTGTCCCGCGTTGTTATAGGAGGTGAGTCGATCGGGCGTGATAAAGGCCGCATGGCCGCCATCGGGGGCCACCTCCATCCTCGCGATCGGACCTTCACTACAGATATATTCGCCCTGATCCAGGGTGCAAAGCACAACGGGATTGAAGGTGGTGATGAACTGGACCTTGCCGTTGCGGTAAACATATAGGTTCTGCTGATTTCTGAGACCCTTGGCCCCATCGAGTTGCTCCGGCGAGTAGAAATAGATGTCCCCGCTTCCGGACGCGAAAGTGCTATCTGAGTTTTCGTTACCGCCTAAACCACCTTGGAGCTGATGGTAGGAACCGAGGGAAATCGGCACGACGTCGCACTGGTACGTCCACGAGGCGCTGCAGGCGTTAGAATTGCCGTTGCCGTTGTTACCCTTGGAGACCAGTGCCAGTGGGTGGCCTTCTTCTTCGCCCTTTTGCGACCACATGTAAAGGTCGACGCTTGTATCGGTGTCTTCAGGGATGAGCTGTTCATCCGACGTGAAGTAAACCTTGGAGCCATCGGAGGTCATGCCGATGTAGGCGACACTGTGCCCCCCTGAGATGTCATATGAGACCGAGTCATTCACCCGCATATACAACACCCCCCGTGGCGACGACATAAGAATATGGGAACCGTCCGCGGAGGCCTTGACCGGAGTTCCGGTAATTGGTGCGTGTGACGCCGTTTGTGAGACAACTTCAAGAGTCCCGGCTTCGGTATTGTTGTCGTAAATCGCTCCCCCATAGCCTCCTCGTGCAAAGACAAGATTGGACGAGAAGACAAAGTGCTTCAGATCTTCAGACGCTATCTCTATGCCTTTGAATTCGGTACCGCCCGAGACTTCGCTGACATTAGTAGGCCAGCGGTCAATCTGAGTGTCAGTCGTCGAGTTCCATACATATGGAGCCCACGAAGCTTTGTCGGCGAGGTCTCCGTTTAGGAAGACTCCGGACATGCCGACATTCCAATCGACAATCTTCTGCATGCTTGGGTCGGCAAGGACGCCCACCTGGTCCTTGTCCGGCGAGCTGTTTCCGCCAACTATTGAGCTAGCAGCTTCTTGCCCGACCTCCCATGGTGGGCCGCCCATCCAACTGGCTTGATCTCCGGGCAGGCCGATGTATTTCGTGACCCAGCCGCTATTCGTGCGCGTCGCGACATAGAGGTCCCCTTGCGAGTTGATCGGTGCCCCCGTCCCGGGAATGACGCCGAAATCCCCGCCATAGGCCAACCGCGAGGGACTCGTCGCCTCTCCGGTGTTCGGGCCAGAGGCCGGAAATATCTCAGTGCCAGCCGCTTCGGACGCGGACGCGATCTCGTAGGCTCGACAGTCGGGCAGGAAATTAGAGCTGGTCTGTTGGCGAATCGCTTCGTTGGGACATTTCGGTGGATAGAAGTTGAAGGTCTGAACTTCGCTGGTAGTCGTACCGTAGTTGGTGTGAGCGACTACTCGGAAGTAATAGGTGACTCCAACTTGCAGGTTTTCGAGACGTGCTTCGACTGACTGGTCGGTGGTTGCCGACGGAACTTCGTCGACAGGAGTGCTGGTGCCCAGCGCCACAGTCGTACCGTATTCGAAATGGTATTCGGCTTTGACGCCCTCCGGGTTGATCTTGGCATGGAGGACAGCGGATGCTGCCTGTAGATTAGACGACGAGACGCCAGTGATGGCGGGTGGCTGCGGAGTGATAAACATTCTATCCGAGCCGTAGGTCGTACCGAGAGAGTTGACCGCTACGATCCGAAAATGGTATGTAACGCCAGATCCGAGGCCATTGATACCTGCGCTGACTTCGGTATGCCCGCTTGGGTCGGCCGTGATGACTTCGTCGGTTTTAAAGCCATAAGTGCTGTCATTTCCGTATTCAAAGTAATAGTGCGTTGGAATGCCATCGCCAGTGAAAGATCCGTGGAGGGTTGCGGTTTCCGTCCCCAATTCAGTTGCCGCTTCAGTGCTCAGCTCCAACACCGCGGGCGGTGTTACAGTCTGGTCCGGACCATATTCTGTGCCGTTGTCGTTTGTGGCGGAAAAGCGGTAATGGTAGGTGGTTTCGACCGTGAGACCGGCGATTTCTGCGCTGACTTCGGTCGCTTGTTAAAGTGGGATCCTGGTTCACATGGTACTTTTCCGCTTAAGTATTCAGTAGTCACTCCGTATTCGAGTTCGCATTGTTCGACTTCGCCGACCGCCAGCCGGGTTCACTTCGCCGGTGAGCGTGGCGCTTTCATGGCCGACATCTGTAGGCAGAGGTGGGTTCGTTGTGACGTCGGGGACGATGACCGGTTCGAGCCCGAACTTGGCGACGTTGTTGTGGCCGTCGCTTGCAAAGATCGTGTTGTCCGCAGTCGTCGATCGCGATCCCACGCGAACCCGAGAGGTGGCCTTCGCCCAGGGGGGAGCCAGGAAGCGACTGGGAAGGGGTTCCGCTGACCCCGCTGCTGTACGCAGTGATTTCGTTGCCCGAGTCGACGTAGACATCGTTGTTTGCAGGATCGGTTTCGACGGCGAGGTTGGTGGGGGCGAAGGGGTCCGGGGCAAACGGGGACGCAATTGCGCTGCCGGCGCTTTCGAACTGAGCGGCCTCGTACTTGATCAGCGGACCGTTGTTTTGATTGTCATTGCTGACGTAGGCGGCGCCGGTGGAGTCGATCGCCACATCACTAGGATCAAAGCCGAGTTCCTTCAGTGATCCCGCCTCGGTGTCTTCGGCGGGGTTCGCGTTCTTGGGCGTGAACTCGAGAACCTGCCGTCCGAAAAGTAGGCTTACGATGACGGTACCGGCCGAGTTGACGTTGAGCCCGAAGGATCTGCCAAAGAACGGGAGGTCGGCGAGGTATTCACCCGCTGCATTGAAGACGTTGACGGATTCGGCGAACGGGTTGGTGACGTAAATATCGCCGTTGGCGGGACCACCGGAGTTGTCTACGGCCACAGATGAGGAGGAGGGCCTAGCGAAAGAGAATCCATCGGTCGGCGTCTTCTCGGCAGGGAGGCTGGCGCCATCGAGGACGTTGGTGCCAAGAGCAGAGAAGTTGACCGGGTTGCCGTTGGAGTCGAACTTCAAAATATCTTCCGAGCCGACATCAAGGACGTAGACGTCGTTGGCGCTGTCGACCGCGAGGTCTTCAGCTTGACCAGCCCCGGTGGCGAACTGTCCGTTATATGGGTGGATCAACCTTGCGAAAGCCAGCGGAACGGTGCAGATGAAGAGTGCAGCGGAAACGCTAATCAGAGCCAACGCGAGGGTCCAAGCTCCACGCCGCCACTGGTTCGCCGGGGCGACAACTCGCTCAGGCCGGTCGGCGAGGGTGTGTGATATACGAGAGCTGGTCATTCGGAAGTTCCGGAGGATGTAGCGTGCGCGGCAATGTTGGGAAACAGACCGAAAGCGGTGGCTTCGGTGCCCTCAACGCCAGTCCAACCAGGACGGTGAAATGGGTCAACAGACAGTGCCGCAGCTGCACGCACTCCCTGACAGTCAGTTTTGAATCCGCCTAGGCCTGCAGCCGCACATCGGATGAAGTGGACAGATGCATCTTGAGGTGAAACGCGGGCGGCCCGAGACTCGGAAGCAGGGAGCATTGCAAGACTTGGGGACCGTCTTGAAATTCCACACGCAACGCTCGTGACGTCGGACACACTTCGCGCCGCTGTGTCCTCGGGCTTGCACTTGGCGCCACCAAGCACTGCACCCTGCGCCCTAACGGCGCTCGGCCTGGCACTCGCCGTCCGCACGCGTGGGATTACGGGACGGCCCCCTGGGCGGCCCGCGCTATAACCGGGAACCCGGCGAGTCAGGGCCCCGTTTGCGCCGGCGACCAGGGAGGGCAAGGAGAGGCCAACTCGCCGGCATATCGAATCGCCGGGGTCGCCGATCCAGCGACGGCGGCCCATCCCGGTTTCACAAGGTGATGCCCTCATATACTCTCTCTCCTCGCTCAGCGCCTACCGTGGTGGCGGCGCTTCCTGGCGTTGTGTCGCCGTGATTTGCGGTTGGACTTCCGCGCCTTACACACGGTCTTCGTCTTGACCTGCTGGGTCATCGTCTTGCCGTTTTGAGCGGTGAATTCGATCGTGGATGTGGTCGGTTCACTGCAGAGGGATTGAGTGTTTGAGATGTAGCCCTGTTTCCCGCCAAAGAGGGTAAAGCGGAAGTTGCCGATCGGGGCGTCGGGGATAACCGGGACGACGGTTCTAAGGCGGCCGTTTTGAACCGAGGAGGATTCTGCCTCGGGCATCAGGGTGACCTGGCCGCCGAGGATGAAGGCCAGGTGGGGCAGGACACCGAATCCCGAAACTGCGTAGACGGGTCCCTTTAGGGGCGCTTCGAGGAGCGGCGTGACCGTGGTCGCTTCGCCAATCGCCTGTTTTCCGGCGCATTGGTCGGAAGCAAGTTCGGCTCGGTCACAGATGTTTCCGAGGTGGCGCTGGTCGATCTCGAAGGCTTTTGGCAAGGTCACCGCCAGGGATTTGATATTGGCGTCGCCGGGACGGGTATTGAGTTCGATCGCGAGGCTCGGGTCCTTGCTTCTTGCGGTCGCCTTGCGGCCGCCAAGCTGGGTGATCGACATACTGGGGGAGAAAGGCAGAGTCGAGCAGTTGACCGCGATGAACGGCGAGGAGAAGGCGACCGCCGTGCCCTGGTCGCCGATCCCTTC
The DNA here is from genome assembly GCA_963745305.1 of uncultured Solirubrobacterales bacterium. Taxonomy (GTDB): domain Bacteria; phylum Actinomycetota; class Thermoleophilia; order Solirubrobacterales; family 70-9; genus CAVUWL01. The sequence goes on along the minus strand of CAVUWL010000018.1, from coordinate 599,867 downwards.
GGAGCCGACCCAGAAGGGAGAGCAGTTGGTTGGGTTGATCATGAAGTTGGGTTTGTCGATGTTGACCTGGACGAGAATTTCGGTAATCGCGAGGAGGCGGTGGTCGCGGCGCTCGATAACGCCTCTTCGAGGATGGAGGCCGCGGCGCGCTCGGCTTTTGACTGGCAGCACCGGGTGGTGGCGGCCGAGGAGGCGATGTTTCACTTCAGCGTCGCGGAGCCCGAGTTCGCACGTCTCAACGGGACCGATATGTATGCGGCCGGGAAAAAGGCGCTGGAGCACCGCGAGGCTGTGGGCAAGATGATCGAGGATCTGCTGGAGCCCGGCTATGAGCTGGCTCCCGAGACGCCGGCGGTGGTCGGAGAGGCGATCGGCGGGGCGATCTACGCGCTGCTCTATGACATCGACGTGCCGAGGGTTCCGGGAAGGCTGCCGGAACTGGTGCGGATGTCGGCCTACATCAGCCTGATGCCCTTCCTGGGGGCCGAGGAGGCCTACGCGGTGGCGATCGGCGAGGGTCGGATCAAGCCGGTTGAAGGCTCAGATCAGAGGCTGGCGCCGGTGGGGCGCAACGGCGATGGCGGTGGGTGAGGTTGGACGGAGGCGGGACATTCGGTTAGGGCGCAATTTGTTATTGAGCATTAGTTCGCAGGACGCACCGGCTGCGAGCGGTTAGCGAAGAGCGTGAGGGTTAAAGGCGGCCGGTGATCCCTTTCGCCTGGACGTGGTTCGGAAGGGTCACTGATGCAAGTAGGGCGAAACGAGCGGGGCACTCGAAGGTTGGGGTCGCAGGGCTCGAATTAGAAGGTGATCTCTTCGAAGGTGGTAGCAATATTGCTACCCTGACGTCCATGGCAGTGATTCCCCAAAAGGAGTTGCGCAACAACGTCGGTGAGGTGTTACGCCGCGCTGAGGCCGGCGAGGAGATCACGATCACCGTCTCGGGGCGTCCGGTGGCGTCGCTGGGGCCGGTGCGGACTCGTCAATGGGTGCGAGGCTCTGAGCTTGCCGATCTGCGGGCCCTGCCGCCCGACCCGAGACTCGCCAAAGACATCGAGGATTTCGGCGCAGAGTTGCGCGACCCCTGGGCCGCAGAGTGACGGCCCTGGTTGCGGCTCCTGCTTGATACCTCGGTGCTGATCGCGGGCGATGTCCCGGCGGAGCCCGAAACGGCGATCAGCACGGTCTCGATTGCGGAGCTCCACTTCGGACTGCTCGTCGCAGCCAGTGAGGAGGAGCGGGCGCTTCGCACCTCGCGCCTCGGCCTTCTCGAGGCCCGCTTCCCCGATCCCCTGGCGCTCGATGACCGGGTTGCGCGCGAGTGGGGTCGCTTACTTGCGGCGGTCGCCAATCGGGGCGGTCGGCCCCGCAGGCGCATGGCCGACCTCGCCATCGCGGCGACGGCAACCGTCCACGGTGCCGCCCTGCTCACCCACAACGCCAAGGATTTCAAGATCATCGAGGACCTGGTCGACGTTCGCGCCCCGAAGAAGGCGTCTCAAGACCCTCAGGCAACAGCCGACGGGCGCGAAGGCTCGAAAGTCGCGGAGAGCTGAGGGCGTCAGGCGGGAGTTACGGGGGTGGTGACGGGTGAGGAGTGAGCGGCGGGCTCGGTTCCCTATCCCCCACTCCCTGGTGGGGATGGGGTGACGGCGGGGTTTAGCATTTGCATATGACCTGGTACGATGACCGTGGTCATGTCTGGGGCCAAAGAGATCACCGCGACCCAGTTCAAGGCTCGCTGCCTGCGGCTGCTCGACGAGGTGGCGGAGAGCGGCGAGACCCTGGTCGTCACCAAGCGGGGTCGCCCGGTCGTCCGAGTCGAGCCAACACGCCCCAGGCAGGATCTGCGCGGCAGCGTCAAGCTCCTTGTCAGCCCCGAGGAGTTCGTGAAGCCGATCGACGTTGCCTGGGACGTCGATCGCCCTTGATCGTCCTCGACACCCATGCCTGGGTCTGGTGGGTGGGGGAAACCGGCGACCTCAGCCGCACCGCGGAGCGGGCAATATCCGAGGCCGAGGAGATTGGCATCAGCACCATCTCCTGCTTGGAGGTCGCGATGCTGGTGGCGCGCGGGCGACTCGAACTGACTCCGGACGTCAAGAGCTGGGTCGCAGCGGCGCTGGCGATGCCCAACGTGGTCGAACTGGAGCTGGACGCCCGCACCGCAACCCACGCCGGTGGGCTCGATCGCAAGACTTTCCCCGGCGACCCCGCCGACAGGATCATCTACGCGACGGCCCTCAAGTGTGGAACACGGCTGGTCAGCCGGGACACGAACATCACCAAATTCGACCCCGCGCGGATCGTCTGGTAGCGGAGGAGCGAGGCCGCGGCGCGCTCGGCCTTCGACTGGCAGCACCGGGTGGTGGCGGCCGAGGAGGCGATGTTTCATTTCAGCGTGGCCGAGCCCGAGTACGCGCGTCTCAACGGGACCGATATGTATGCGGCCGGGAAAAAAGCGCTGGAGCACCGCGAGGCTGTGGGCAGGATGATCGAGGATCTGCTGGAGCCGGGCTATAAGCTGGCTCCAGAGACACCGGCGGTGGTCGGAGAGGCGATCGGCGGGGCGATCTACGCACTTCTTTATGACGTCGACGTGCCGAGGGTTCCGGGAAGGCTGCCGGAACTGGTGCGGATGTCGGCCTACATCAGCCTCACCCCGTTTCTCGGCGCCGAGGAGGCCTACGCGGTGGTGGTCGGAGAGGGTCGGATCGGGCCAGTCGAAGGCCGCATCAGAGGCTGGCGCCGGTGGGGCAAAACGGCGACGGTCGTGGGTGAGGTTGGGCGGCAGGGCGCTACACCGCCGTCGGTAAGCGAAGCTGGACAGGGAACAGCTTTAGGGATAAACGCGGGCGGAGATCCCTTTCGCCGGGGCGTGGTTCGGAAGGGTCACTGAAACAAGTAGGCGAAACGAGCGGGGCACTCGATTGGGATCGAGGGCTCGAACGGGGTAGGCACCATGAGAACCGTGGCAGCATCAGTCGACTTTACGATCGCGTTCGATGAGCCCGACAAGGACGGTTGGATCGCCGCCCGTGTGCTCGAGGTCCCCGGCGCGCTCAGCCAAGGTCGTACTCGTGAGGAAGCTCGCGAGAACGTGCTGGACGCGTTGCGCACGGTACTGACTCCCGACGAGGACCTGGCCGGTGAGGCGTCCGCTGAGGCTGATCTTGAGCATCTGCGTTCGGTCACCGCGTGAAGTAGCGAGGCGCTCGATAGCCGGCCATCGGGCAGGCGCTCCCGGCGTCGCAAAGCTCCGGGCGAGTCGACTCGGGCTCAGCAGATTTGGGTCGTCTCGCGGATCGCCGGTAGAAGGCGGGCATATGGATATGAGGAGGTGGGCGGGAAGACCGCCCCCCTCCCCCACCGCGATCTAGCTTCTGACGATCTGGGGTACGCGCTGGTGACACCCTAATCCGCGGGCTAGAAGGACCACCGGTTTCAAAAACGAGGGTCAGGGCTACTCCGATGCCGCCCTGAATCGCCTCGGGTTCCCGATGATGCGAAGACACCGGCCGTCTGCTTGAAATTGCTTCCTGGCCAGTACGAGTGCGGTCATACCGCTGGGATCGATGAAATCGAGCTCGCTCAGGTCGATGACGGCCTCCAGCGCGCTTGAACCGTCTATGCGAGCCATCTCCGTCGTGAAGCTGCTGAGGCTTTCGGAATCGAGCTCACCGCTCAAAGTGATCCAATACGCAGATCCGGCAAATGAGCTGCGTAGCGTCAGCAGGCCATCCAGTAGCTCCTCCACGCGGTCCGATCTCATGTCTCTCCGGGGACCGTGGCAGCCTGCGCTGGGAGGAGAGATATGGAGAGGGCCCGACGAATGACTGGGCATCGAGACTACTCCTCGCAGTCGGCTTTGCGGTCCGAACTCCTGGCGATTGAACCGGTGATCTGTGCGACCGTGTTTTGCGGGTGAGGGTGGATGGTGAGGGGCGAAGACGCTCGGCGGCCCTTTCGCGGAGGTGTTCGGAGCGGATAGTGAAGCAAGTAGGGCGGGAACGCTCCCTGGTTGTAGAGGGCTCAAACGCAAGGGGGGCAGCCGACGTTGGTCGTGTTGTAGGCGTATTCCTCGGTGCTGACTCCCTCGCTCTCGTCCCAGCTGAAGAACAGCACCGTAGAACCGATGCGGTACTGAGGACTTTCGGGGATCATCGGTATCAGTCCCGACAGATATTCGTCTCCGATCGAGACCGCCGCGTTGCGAGTGTCATGAATCAGGTCGGAAGCGATAGACGCACAGTTTGGAAGGTCAGCTTCGATGAAATGGGCCTTCGCTTCGATATAGCTGTCCGAGTCGGCTCCGACACCTCCCGGTATACAAAGCCCCGCACTGTCGGCTCAGCCAGCCAACCCTAGCCGCACCAAGGCAGCCCGGGCGAGCATCCGCCGGGTGCCGGGGATGCCGCCAATCGAGCGGGTACCGAAGTCCTCGACCCGCCCGGCAAGCTCGGCGTCGCGCGCCGCGGTCGAGTAGACGAGCTTCTCGATCGGCGAGAAGCCTCGCCCGCTCGAGTAGTCGGAGATCAGCCAATGATGGGCGCCGAGCTCGCGGCGGTGGCGCCGCGCGTAGGCCCCATGGGCTCGATCCAGGTCCCGATCCGATCCGTGCAGAGCCGGGCCGACCTCCTCGGCCAGCCAATCCGCCGACTGGAACGCCCAGCCGCAGCCCACACCCCAAAGCGGATCGGACGCCTGGGCAGCATCGCCGACAAAGACCATCCCCCGCGCCGCGGCGGGTCGGATCGTGCTCGGCATCTCGAGCTTTCCGAACCATTTCGCGATCGGGCTTGCGCCGTCGAGGCTCGGAGCATCCGCCAGACTCCGAAAGTGCGCGCGAACCGCCGGCTCCGGATCGCCGCGAAACTCGTCCAGCCGTTGCTTGGCCAGCATCACCGCGACCATCGTGACGCCATCCTCGTTTGGGTGGATGTAGGCCAAGTCGGGGTCGCTGAACCAGACCATCCCCCGGTTGGGATCGCGCAGCGGGACATTCTTGAAATGTGAGAAGTAGCAGAAGCGCTTGTGGTTTCGGACACGCCCCGAGACGCCCGCCATCCGCGCCACCTGGGAATCACGCCCGTCGGCAGCGACCACCAGCCTTGCCCGCAGCGATCTCTCCTTGCTCCCATGCCCCAAAACGCGGACGCTCTCGACCTGCTCAGCGCCCTGGAGTCCGACCGCCGTGAGGCCGGGCAGGTAGTCCACGCCGGGAGTCTCGATCGCCTGCCGGCGCACGATCGGGTCAAGGACCGAGCGCCGCAGGTTCAGGCTGCGCAGGCCCCGATCCGGCGGACGTATCCAGCCGTAGCGCGTCCAGATGTCGGTCTGGGCCCAAACGGCGCCGGCGTCGCGGATCGCCGGCCCGATCCCAAGGCGCTCCATCGCCGGCACCGCCCCAGCTTGGATGTTATGGGTGCAGATGACCTTGTGGGCGTCGAGCTCGGGGCGCTTCTCCACGACGGCGACGCGAGCCCCGCGCAGCCCGAGCAGGCGAGCCGCAGCGCACCCGGCAAGACTCCCGCCAACGACCACAACGTCGTATTCGCGATCAGGCACTCGGCTGGATGTTCTGGTTGACGCGGAAGAGGTTGGCCGGGTCGTATTTGGCCTTGATCTGCGCCAGGCGGTCGTAGTTGGCGCCGTAGCTGGCCCGCACCCGCTCCTGGCCCTCGTCCATCATCATGTTGACGTAGGCGCCGCCGGCGGAGTAGGGGTGCAGCGCCTCGAAGTAGTCGACGCACCAGCGACGGATCGCATCCGCGTTGGCCGGATCTGGGTCGACACCAGCGAAGACCGAGCCCCAGAGGGCATCGCGGTAGGCCCAGGGAGTGTCGGAGGGACCGACCTCGTGGGCGGCGCCGTCGATCGGGTAGAGGTGCATCGTCGATTTCCAGGTCGGCATCTCCGCCCCGAACTTGGCGTGAATATCGACGGCCTCGTCCGGGATCTCCTTGACGAAGTCGGCACGCCAGTACCACTGGTCCCCGGCCGGGTAAACCGGGTCGAAAGCGCTCTGGAGTGCCGGGAGCGGCATCTCCTGAGGGGCGTGCAGGAGGGGCGCCGGCAGCCCGTCCAGCAGGGGAGCCATCGCCTCCGCTGCATCCTCCTCGTTGCCCGCGTAGCACCAGACGACTCCGCAAACCTTGCGCAGATGGAGCTCCTCGGGGAAGGGCGGCGCCGGCGGAACCGAGGTGAAGGCGAAGAAGCCGTTCAGCTCCCGGGGGGCGTCGGGCAGGAAGTCCCGGTAGGCCCTCAGCACCTCGGCGCCCTGCTCGACCGCCCAGAAGGTCGGGCCGCCGACGATCGTGTCCACCTGATGGAGGCGGAAGAGGAACGATGTGACGACGCCGAAGTTGCCGCCGCCGCCCCGGATCGCCCAATGCAGGTCGGGGTTCTCATCCGCCGCGGCGCGGACCCGCTCGCCGCTGGCGAGCACGACCTCTGCCTCGATCAGGTTGTCGATTGTGAGGCCGCACCTGCGGGTCAGGTGGCCAAGGCCGCCGCCGAGTGTGAGACCGCCCACACCGGTGGTCGAGATGATCCCGCTGGGGGTGGCAAGCCCGTGCTCGTTGGTCGCGGCATCGACTTCACCCCAGAGGCAGCCGCCGCCGACCCTCGCCGTGCGGTCCTCGGGATCGACCTCGATCTCCTTGAGGCCCGAGAGGTCGAGAACGACGCCGCCCTCACACGTCCCCAGGCCGCCACCGTTATGGCCGCCGCCGCGAACCGCGAGCAGGACCCCGTGGTCGCGGGCGAAGGAGACGACCTTCGCGACGTCGTCGGAATCGGCGCAGTTGGCGATCAGGGCGGGGCGCCGGTCGATCATCGCGTTGTAGACCTTGCGGGCCTCGTCATAGCCGGGCTCCTCAGGCCCGGTCAGCCCTCCCTTGAATCCGGACATCTCGGTACGGGCCTTCTGTAGCAGGGTGTCGGGGGTGCTCATCTGTTCCTCCTGGCTCGTGTCACTGGTTATCTCGCCGAGCCTAGGCCGCCCGGCCTCACCTGTCATGACCCGATCTGACCCAATTTCGAGGGCATCGAGGGTTTGGGAACCCCGGTGGGAATGGTCAGGACTGACTATCTTCTTGCCATGGACGCTGAGATCCCGAGCTTGCCGGGCTCCCTCCGTCCGACCTCGAGCCTCCCCTTCGTCGGGCGGAAGGCGGAGCTGGGGAAGCTCCAGACCGTGCTGCCGCGGGCCGAGGGAGAGGGACGGCGGCTGGTGCTGCTGGCCGGCGAGCCGGGCGCGGGGAAGAGCCGCCTGGTGCGCGAGTTCGCCGCTCAGGCCGCCGCCGACGGCGCACTCGTCCTCCATGGCGGATGCGACGCGGTCGTGCGGACGCCGTACGGACCCTTCGTGGAGGCCCTCGACCGGCTGGTGCGGGTAACCGAGGTCGATGAGCTGCGAGCCGCGATCGGCCCCGGCGGCGGTGAGCTGACCCGACTGCTGCCCGACCTCCCCGCCTTGGTCGGCGAGCTGCCGGAGCCCGTCGAGGCTGACCCCGATACGGAGCGCCATCGCCTCCACACCGCTGTCGCCGACCTGCTGGCCCGAGTCAGCGGCGAAAGACCGCTGCTGCTGGTGCTCGAGGACGGTCACTGGGCGGACGCGCCGACGCTGCTCCTCCTGCGGCACCTGACGCGCTCGGCCTGGAACGCCCGCCTGCTGCTGGTGGTGACCTTCCGCGATGCGGAGACCGACGTGTCGGGCGAGCTCTCCGAGGCGCTTGTTGACCTCGGCCGCTCCGACGACGTGGTGCGGATCCGTCTCTGCGGCCTCTCCGAGGCGGAGATCGCCGACCTCCTCGGCCAGGCTGCCGAGAGCGACCCCGGGCCCGAGCTTCGCCGACTCGCGGCCACGATCCGCGATCTCACCGGCGGCAACGCGTTCCTCGTCTGCGAGCTGTGGCGAGCCCTCGTCGAGTCCGGGACGGTCGAGGTCGGCGGCGGTCGCCTCACCGTCACCCGGCCGCTGTCGGCGCTGGGGACGCCGGAGAGTGTCCGCGAGCTGGTCAACCAGCGGCTCTCGCGCCTGGCTCCGAAAACGACGGATCTGCTCGATCTCGCCGCTGCGGCCGGCTCGGAGTTCGAGTTCGAGCCGATCGGCCGTGCCGCCGGTCTCACCGAGGCGGAGCTGCTCGCCGCCCTTGAGGAGGCGGTGGCAAGCGGGATGATCGAAGAGCTCCCATCGAAGCGGCTGGCCTGGCGCTTCACCCACGAGATCGTGCGGCGCGCGCTCTATGACCGGCTCTCGCGCCTGCGCCGCGCCGAGCTTCACCTCCGCGTCGCGGAGGCACTCGAGAGCGCCGGGCCGGCCTCCGACCGCAGCCTCGCCGACCTCGCCCATCACTTCGGCGCCGCAGCGCCGTTTGGCGGCGCCGAGCGGGCGATCGTCTACAACCTGCGCGCGGCGCGCGCGGCGGGCGCCGCGCTTGCCTACGACGAAGCGGCCGACCGCCTGAGAACCGCGCTCGAGATCGGCATCGAGGATGAGGACGAGCGGGCCGAGGCGCTGCTCGAACTCGGCGCCGCGAGCCACCGGGCCGGGAACGCGACCGACGCGCTGGAGGCGTTCGTCTCGGCGGCGGAGCTGGCCCGCGAGCTGGACGCCGCAGAGCTGCTCGCGCAGGCGGCGATCGGCTATGAGGAAGCCTGCTGGCGTCCGGGACTGCCGAGCCGCGAGGCGATCGATTTACTCCAGGAGGCACTGGCGGCGGTGGGTCCCGACGGCGGCGGGCTGCGGACGGGCCTGCTGGCCGGCCTGGCCCGCGCGCTCGACCTTCAGGGCGAGCGCGAGCGGGGGGTGATCGTGCGCGAAAGCGCGGTCGCGCTGGCCCGCAGCCAGGGGGACCGCAGCGGGCTGGCAAAGGTCCTGGTGCGCTCCTACTGGGCGCGCGGTACGACTCCGCTGGAGGAGATCCTGCCGATGCTGACCGAGGCGAGGAATCTGGCCGAGGAACTTGGGGACACCGAGATCCACACCGAGGCGATGGCCTGGCGGGTGCCGACCTTCGTCGCCCTCGGCGACCTCTCCTCGGCTCGCAAGGAGGTCGCCGCCCAGCTGGAGATGGCCGAGCGGACCGCGCAGCCGTTCATGAATCACGTCGCCGAGCATTATGGTTCGGCGATCGCGCTCTGCGACGGGAACCTCACCGCCGCCGAAGAGAGCGCGGCGCGCTCCCGCGGCTGGGGCCTGTTGCTGACCGGCCGCGACGCGTCGGCGATCTACGGAATTCAGATGTTCGGCGTCCGTCGCGAGCAGGGACGGCTGGCTGAACTGGCGCCCGCGGTGAGGATCCTGGCCGGCCAGGCGGATCGCGAGGGCCCCTGGCGTCCCGGGCTGGTCGCCGTCCTCTGCGAGCTCGGCATGGAACGGGAGGCAAGGCGCGAACTGGAAAGGCTCGCCTCGGAGGGCATCGACGGCTTTCGCGCCTCCCTCTGGCTCGCGACGCTCGCCTATCTCGCCGACGCCAGCACCGCGCTCGGCGAGGAGACGATGGCGGCGATCGTCTACCCGGAGCTCGAGGCCCTCGCCGGCGCCACGGTGATGATCGGCCATCTGGTCGCCTGCTACGGGTCGGCTGACCGCTACCTGGGAATGCTCGCCGCGACGCTGGGAGAGGCCGCGCGGGCCGAGCAGCACTTTGAGCGGGCGATGGCGCAGAACAAGCAGATGGGCGCGTCGACCTGGGTGGCCCACACCGCCTACGAGCACGCCCGCTTCCTGCTCGGCCGGGGCCGCGGGTCCCGCGAGCGGGCCGAAGCGCTGCTCGGCGAGGCGGCCGGCCTTGCCGAGCGGATCGGGATGACCGGACTGCTGGCCAAGGTCCGCTCGCATGGCGTAAGCGCCTCCGACGGTGGTCTGCCCGCCGGGCTCTCCCCGCGTGAGGCCCAGATCCTGGAGCTGGTCGCCAGAGGGCTGAGCAATCGCGAGATCGGCGGGGAGCTGTCGATCAGCGAACACACGGTGGCTAACCATGTCCGCAGCATCCTGCGCAAGACCGAGTGCGCGAACCGCACCGAGGCGGCCTCCTACGCACACCGACACAAGCTCGCCTCGGCTTAGGACCTATCTCGGTAGGAATCCCGCGCCGAGCGTCGAACCCCCTCACCGTCCGCTGAAAAAACTGAATAGTGGAGGTGGGTCATGGGACTGGTCGACCGCGACGACGGCTGGCGAATGCCGGACTGGCTGTGGGAGAAGATCGAGCCGCTCCTGCCAGCACGCCCTGGGCACCCGCTTGGGTGTCACAACCCGCGGGTCCCCGACCGCGACGCGATGGACGCGATCTTGTTGGTCCTGCGCACCGGGATGCAGTGGAACGCGCTGAACATCACCGGGATCTGCCATTCGAGCTCAGCCCACCGGCGCTTCCAGGACTGGGAGCAGGCAGGGGTCTTTCACGAGATCTGGCGCCAGGGCCTGCTTGACTACGACTCTGAGGTCGGTATCGATTGGTCCTGGCTGGCGGCCGACGGGGCAATGACCAAGGCGCCGCTGGGTGGGCCGAAGACCGGCCCCAATCCCACTGACAGAGCCAAGGGGGGGCGAAGCGCTCGCTCCTCACCGATGCTGCCGGGATCCCGCTCGGGATCGCGCACGAGGGTGCCAACCGCAACGACATGAAGCTCTTGGAGCCGACCCTTGGGTCGGTTCCAATCGCACGGCCGATCCCCAGCGAGGAGAACCCGCAGGGGCTCTGCCTCGACAAGGGCTATGACTACGAGGACATCCGCGAGCTCGCCCTCCGCCAGCGTTTCGAGCCCCACATACGCACCCGCGGTGAGGAAGTCGAGCTAAAGACCAATCATCCCGAGTGGAAGGCGCGGCGCTGGGTCGCCGAGGCGTGTCACTCGTGGTTTAACCGCAACCGGGGAATCCTGATCCGCTGGTCCAAGAAGGAGGAGAACCACCTCGCCTTCTTACAGCTGGCAAGCGGCATGATCGCGTTCAAGAAGGCGCACGCGGCGCGGTTGGGAGCCGTCTACTGAGATATGTCCTAAGGAGGAAATCCCCGCTACCATCGCGGGGTGCCCCTGTACATGATCGAGCGCAGCTTCGCCGAGCAGCTCGACCTCAGCGAGGACGACGTCGAGATGATCGAGGAGATCAACGGCGACGAGGGAGTCAGCTGGCTGTTCTCGTTCCTCAGCGCCGACCGACGGCGGACCTACTGCCTCTATGAGGCCCCCTCACCGGAGGCGATCCTGACCGCCGCCCGCAAAGCGGACGTACCGGTCGACGCGGTGGTCGAGGTGGGGGCGGCCACGCCGCAGTTCTCGGGCCGGCTGCGCGACTGGGCGGACTCGATCGGCTGAGTCGACCTGCAGGCCGGCCCTTCCAGAAGGCGTCGATCGGGCACCGCGAGAGACTCGGCGAATGACGAGGCCGGAGCCGACGAACCAGCCGATGCGGTAACCGCCGATGGGCTCGGGGAGACACCAGGCGCGGCCGCTCGGCTGGGTCGCGAGCGCGCGCACGCGCCGGCCAGCGGCGAGCCGGGCTCCGCCTACCAGCACGGTGAGATCGTGTCGACACCGGAGGCGAGGACGGGGCTTTGGTGCGCGGCGTCGGGGCCGGGCGACTTCGCTGCTCAGCACACCCGTTGAAGCAACGGCACCCTTAAGGCTCGAGGGTATTAGCGGCGAGGGCGCTTTGAGCTGCGGTTTGACTTCTTCTTCGCCCGCTTCGCCCCACACGCCGTCTTCGTCCTCACCTGCTGGGTCAACGTCTTGCCATTTTGGCCACTGAATTCGACCGTGGAGACGGTCGGGGCGCTGCAGAGGCTCTGGGTGTTTGAGAGATAGCCCTGCATGCCACCAAAGAGGGTGAAGCGGAAGTGCCCGATCGGGGCATCGGGGACCACCGGCACCACTGTCTTCAGGCGCCCGTCTTGGACCGAGGAGGATTCGGCCTCTGGCATCAGCATCACCTGGCCACCGAGGATGAAGGCGAGGTGGGGTAGGACGCCGTAGCCCGAGACCGCGTAGACGGGACCCTTCAGCGGCTTTTCAAGCAGCGGGGTTTCGGTCATCGCTTCACCGATCGGCTGGCGACCAGAGCACTGATCGGAGGCGAGTTCTGAGCGATCGCAGATATTGCCGAGGTGGCGCTGGTCGATCTCGAAGGCTTTCGGCAGGGTGACGGCGATCGACTTGATGTTGGCGTCGCCGGGGCGGGTGTTCAGTTCGATCGCGAGGCTTGGATCCTTGCTGCGGGCGGTCGCCTTGCGGCCACCGAGCTGGGCGATCGAGAACTTCGGGGCGAAGGGGAGGGTTTCGCAATCAACGACCTGGAACGGTGAGGTAAAGCTAACGTCGGTACCCTGGTCGCCGATCCCTTCGGAACCAACGGTGAAGGCTGAACAGTTGGTCGGGTTGATCATGAAGTTGGGCTTATCGATGTTGACCTGGATTGAGCGGAGGCGGAGGGGGATTCCACCGATGATCTCGGGGACGGTTTCTGAATCGGCGATCACATGAGCGTCGAGGGGGTCGATATGCAGAGCGACGCGGACGACGACGGTGCCGTAGTCGTATGGACCGGCGAGAGCAGGGGTGATCACCACTAGCGAGAGAGGCGCGCCCTGGAAGGGACCGGCCATGTAGATCTTGCCGGTTGCGTGGAAGGGATGGGTGCCGGGACCCGCGGCGACGTTTGAGCTACCGATTTCTGAGCTCGCGGGGCAGCTGGGATCGGCCTGCTCGGTGCGACCGGGGGTCACCGCGGCAGCTGCGACCTGGGCCTCGGGGCAGTAGGTGACGCCGTGCAGGTTGGCGGTGAGGCCGGGTGGCATGGTGAAATTGAGGTGGCCAAGGTCCTGGTCGCCGTCTTCTCGACTGAGCTTGAGGCTGAAATTGGAGTAGGCATTGGCGGTGGGGTTGGCGGTGCCGGCGAGGAGGGTCGGGGTGAACGGGCGGATCTCGCCCGGACAATGGGATCCATTGGGGCCAGATTCGAGGCTGAAGATCTGGCTCGTTTCCTGTTCGGCAAGGCCCGTATTCCAGGGGTAGAACTCGGCGGTGACCGGGTAGATGGTGCAGCTGATCGGGGTTGCCATAAGGGCTCTTTCTCCGGAAAAGAGGTGAAGCTGGAAATCTTCGAATGGAGCCTGGGGGAGGTTGGGGAATACCGCCGTGAGCTGGCCGGTCACCGGGTTGGGCCGGACCGAGCCGACGAGCTTGGAGTTGATCCCGAAGCCAGAGGAGGTGAGAAAGAGGCGGTACTGGTCGCCGGGCTTGGGTTCACCGATGTAGACGGAGCCTTCGAGGCGTTCGGGCAGCGCCGGGGTTCCGATCGAGAAGGTGCCGATCTTGGAGGTGTCGGGGCAGTTTGCCGGACCTTCGGAGTTGAACTTCGCCTCCGCTTCGGTGCATTCGGTCTGACCGTCGGCGGCGTCGGGGTTGATCGTGAAGCCTTCGGGCAGGGTGACGACGGCTTCCTTGACCTCCGAGGGCTCGGCCGCGTGGGTCAGGAACTGGGGCGATTTGAGGTCGAGGTTCAGCCCCGAAGCGGAATCGGTCTCGCTGGTCGTCGGGGAGGCCTGCAGCACCGGTTTGAAGACCTCGTTTTCGCAGCCTTCGATCGGGGGGTAGGTGGCGTTGGCGGGCGGGTGGTGAGTGGGATCGGCGTAGGTTTCGACTTCCAGAGTGGAGGTCAGCTGATGCCCGGTGCAGACGGTCGGGTTGTCGATCAGGGGCGCAGGGGTGATGCTGGAGCGGGTTGGGGTCGAGTTGCAGGCGGTCCCGTCCTCTTCGAGGCAGCCGGTCGGCTTTCCCGGCTCGCCCTTGGGGAAGCGTTCGGCGTCGTGCCTTTCTTCGGCGGGAAATCCCCAAAAGGTGAGCTTGGCGGCGGCGAGGGGGGCGAGCTGGGTGATGTCTTTGACGGTGAAGCGGAGGCCGTAATCGGAGGCGGTGCGCACGGCGACAGGGATGGTGATCGGGATGTCGAGGATCGGGACGACGAAAGAGAAGCGGGCGGTTTCGCCTTCCTCGGGGACGATGAGAAAGATCGGGGCCGTTCCAAGCAGCTTGTTCGGTTCACCCCCATAGTTGGCGCGTATCGTGATCAGGCCGGCCTGAGAATTGGGCGGGCATTCGTCGAGAGCGAAGTCCGCGGGGCGGCACTGAGTGATCGCGCGGGGGTTACCGAAGACTCCGGTCGGCGCGTTGAAGACGACGTTTTGGGCCGCTTCAGGAGCACCGGGGCTTTCCAGGGCAAAGGAGGTCGTGAGGTCGGGGTGGGCGCCGGCCTGGGGGCCCGCGATGACAACGGCGGTCGCGGACACGATCGTGCCGGAGATGGAGCCGGCCATCCCGACCAAATCTCCACTGCGGACATCGCTCAAGGTCGGTGGGTTCGCTTCTTCGCCGGGCACAGACCTCGCCCTGCGATAGGTGGTCGAGGGGGAGACTTCCACGCTGTCGATCGCCCCTTCGCCCGTTTCGATCGTGAAGCTTGCGCCGAGGGGTTCGCCCTTGAGGATGCCGATCGCCGCGGCTTCGCCAAGCGGCGCGCTGGATTCGACCAGGGTGGTGTTGAAGGATTCCACCCTCTCTTCTGCGCAGGCGGGGCCAGCGAAGGCCAACGCAAGCGCGCCCGCCGCAACCGCGACAAGGCAGAGGTGCAGGCAGCGGCGGATGGTGCTCATTTGTGAGCACCGCCCTTGGGATTGGCTGGTTCGTGGTGGCTGTGCCTGTGCGGTTTGGGCTTGCGTACGCAGCGGCCGTGCTTCTTCAGGTAGCCCTTTTTGCAGCTCTTGGATCCTCGCTCCGCTTGCCCCGGGGTTCCGGATTCAGTGCCGATTTGGAGCGGCCCCGGAGCCGGGCTGGCGGCGCCGTGGCACTCGTCTGAGGCTCTGCAGGTGACTTCGGGAAAGAGGTAGGGGAAGCCGCCGCCTTCACGGGCGTCATAGATCTTCATCGTGGGGCCGTTTTTGTCTTGAGGCGCCAGCGAGTCGCGGGTGAAGAAGTAGGCGTCTAGGCCGTTGGAGCTGACACCTAGGAGGCCAGAATCAAAAGCACCGGTGCCGGCGGAGATGAGGGCGAGGCAGGCGCCATCAGATGGGTTGTAAGCGGGGCTTTCTTGATTGCAATTGCCAATGCCCAGGGCCTCCCACTCATAGACATCGCCCCTGCCGTTGGTGTCGGCAGCGACGAGCTGATCGGCGGTGTCGAAGAAGACGCGCCCATCGTTGCTGAGACTGCTGCCGTTGGGGGCGAGCGACGCGTTGTTGGCTGAAGGTTCACCTGTGGTGGTGCACGAAACGCAGGTGAGATCTTCGGTGCTGGCGTCGTAGCGGAAGATCTGGGGATGACCGGCAGGTTCTTCTTCTCCGCCTGCCAGCGCAAGGGTCGAGAGGAAGACGGCGTCGTTGCCGTTGGCTGTCAGCTGGAAGTCAGCGCTATGGCGGGCTTCGGGTTCTGAGACCGAGTCGAGGACGAGAGGACTGTCGATCAGGGCGGTGTGGACGAGACCGCGGGGCAGGATTGCTACGTGAGTGCCGTCAGCGTTGGTGGCGTAGAGGTTGCCTTCGTGTTCGAGCGCGAGGCCGATGGAGCCGGAGAGCTTCTTCTGGCCGAGGGTTTCAAGCGCGTTCCCGGAGGAGTCGAACTGAGCGATTTCGGTGCCTTCGTCGACGTAGACGTTGCCGTTGGCTGGATCGACGCTGACACTGCTGGCGGCATGGGTGGGGAGCTCGCCTTTGTGTTCGCCCGCGGCGCTATAGAAGTCGGTGAGGCCGCCGTAACGGGTGACGTAGACCTTGCCGGCGGAGTCCACGGCGAGACTGCTCGCATGGGCTTCCGTTTTCGTCGGGAAGGCGGCGAAGTTCTCTCCCGGTTCAAAGGGGTCGAAGATATATTGGGGTTCGCCGGAGGAGTCGAAGGCGTAGATGTCGCCGCTCGGGCCAGTGGGGTACCTGTAGACGGTATTGGCACCGGAGAAGTTGCTGACGTAGACATCGCCATTGGAGGGGTCGATGGCGACCCCAGTTGGTTCGGGGGAGCCCGTTGAAAAAGGGAACCCCTTGACGCCGAACTCTTCCTGTTCGGGGAAGTTCTTTATTTCGGAGAGGAATTCGCCCGAGGGGCTGAACTTGTCGACGACGCCGTGGCCGAAATCGGGGACGTAGAGGTCGCCGTTAGAGGGGTCGAATTCTTCGCAGGTCGGGGTGGTCGCCGCGGTCAGGGGTTCCGGCTTGTGCAGAGCGCAGGAATTGTCGACCGCGAGCTGGGTGGGAAGGTTACGGACACCATCCTCGGCGAAGGAACCGGCGGCGGTCTTTGAGCCGTGAAGCATGCCGTCGGGGCTGGGTTCGGTGTCGCCGAAGGAGGTAATGAGGCTGCCGGAGGAGTCGAACTTCTCGACGGTGTTGGTCTTATCGTCGAGAACGTAGAAGTCACCGCTTAAGTCGTCGAGGGCGAGGCCGGTGGCGTCGGTGAAGGAGGGAGGCAGGTTGCGGCGGAAGACGTTGGTCTGCGTCGGCGGCTGAGGGCCGTCCAAGCTCGACTCCAGGGTGGTGACGTAGTGGGTCGCGTAGGCATCGGCGGGGCCGGCGCGATAGAGATTGGGGGCGTTTGGAACGCCGCTGCTCGAGCCGGCCAGCTTCTCGGGGGAGAGGAAGTAGATGCTGCCGTTTGCCGACGACACCCCTCCGCCGCCGCCGATCGCGACGGCGCCGCAGTTTTCTTCTTCTGCACTGGCGCTGTTCCAATGTTGATGGGCAGAGTTGGCGACCGGGTCACAGGAGCTGGCATCCCCCTTGGAGATCAGGGTGAGTGGCTGGCCTTCTTCCCACATGAAGATGTCGGCGCCGCTATGGGCTTCGTCTTCGTGGGTGAGATGTTCTTCAGAAGAGAAGAAAACCTTGGAGCCGTCGGCGCTCATCCCGTCGAAGAGAACCCCTTCGGAAGCGCCAGGTGTGAGGTCGACGGTACGGACCGAGTCGCCGACGTTCATATAGAGGTGCCAGTACCTGGCACCTTCTTTTTCGGCGACGAGCTGTCCGATCAGGATGTGGGAGCCGTCGCGCGAGATGTCGAGCTCGGCGATGCCGGTCGAGGAGCAGTTGGTGAGACAGGGAAGGTTCAGGAAGGGCGGGTCTTCGTTGCCCGGTGCCTTGGAGACGACATGGGTCTCTTTGGTTTTCAAGTTGTGGTCATAGATCGCGATCTGGCCTTCGTTTCCGTCGGGCTCGAACCTGGAGGTCGAGCCGAAGACGAAATGGGCGCCGTCTGGCGATAGAGGCCTGGCGACGTAGCCGGCTGGTTGCGCAGAGGAACCGGGGTCTTCAGAGCCAGCCATACCCTGAATCAGTTCTCCACTTGGGAGGTGCAGCGGCTCGCCGCTGGAGCCATCGGCGAAGCAGGGCGAGCAGATTTCGGGACCACCGAAGGCGAAGGTGCCAAGGCCCGCATCGGCCTCAAGCAGAGTCGAGGAAAAGGGCGCGGAGGAGGGCGTGGCGTTGGCGGGGATGCCGACGTATTCGGTCGACCAGCCGTCTGCGCCGCGGGTTGCCACATAGGGGTCGAGGCCGCGGTCGGTCGGATGGTTGGTGCCGGGGATGCCGCCACCTTGGACGCCATACAGGACGCGACCTTCAGCTTCGGGGTAGCCAGCAAAGGGGGCTTGTCCGGGAATCAGATTTGACTCGACGTCATAGCCTCCGGCGTTGGCGGCAGATACGAGCTCATATGCTCGGCAGTCGAGAAGTCCGGCAGAGCTCGTCTGCTGCCGCACATGTGAGTTGGAACACGGTTCGCCCGGTTCTTTGACAAAAGTGTGTGTAGTAAAGGTCCGATCGGCCCCATAGGTAGTGGCTGTGGCGTTTTCAGCGACGATGCGGAAGTAATAGGTGCTGCCGGCATTCAGGCCAAGGACGGGAACCGACGCTTCGACATACGCGGTACCGATCCCTGCCAGGCCCGCCAAGGCCGGGGTGGCGACGCATGGGTCGGGTTGACTCGAACATGCAGCAGTGCCGTATTCGAGGTGATAGGCGGTGTCGCCCGCTTGCGGATTGATTTCGGCGGTAACCCGGGCCGATTCGGTGTGGACGGCGGCAACCGACTCCGCTCGGACCAGGGGAGGGCCCGGTGGAGTGGTGAACCTCTGATCTTCGCCGAGGCTGGATTCTGCGGAACCGTTTTCTGCCACGACCCGGTAGTGGTAGGTGGTGAGGGGTTGAAGACCTTCGATCTCAGCTTGAAGTTCAGTGGGCACAGGGCCGTGCGGCGAGGCGAGTTCGTGAGTGGGAGTTTCGTGGCCGTAGGATTCGGTTGTTCCCCACTGGAAGTGGTAACGGGTGGATGTGCCGTCACCGAGGAGCGATCCGTTCAGAGTCGCGGCGGCGCCCGTCACGTGGGTGGGCGGTTCTGTGTTCAGGCCGATCACCGCGTGGGGGGTAAAGGTGGCAGCGGAGCTTTGCGCGGTGCCGTCGGCGTTGGTTGCAGCAGCGCGGTAGTGATAGGTGGTCTCCGTGCTGAGCCCGTTGAGCTCAGCGCTGACTTCGGTTTTTTGACTTGAGTTCGGGAGGGTCGCCGGCTGGCACGGGACATTTGTTGCGTTGGCCCAGCCGTCGTTGCCCTGGGTGGTGGTTTCGACCGACGCGGTGGCACCGGGCGGAGTGAGGGCGGACGAGCCAGCGCTCAGCTGGGGGACGTCATCGCGGGCGAAGGCGCCATTGAATTCGATCGTGTATGGGCCTCCTTCGGGGCCACTGACTTCAACGTTGCCGGAGCCGATTGTGGAGAGCGAGCCGAGGGCGTTCTGCACCGCTTCGGCGGAAACGTTGTAGGGAAGACGGGTGGCCAGAGCAACGCGGCCAACGCTGGTGGCAGGATTTGAAATGCCAAAGTATTCGCCACCGTTGAAGGTGATGATGGTACCGGGAGGAATGCCTTCACCGGTAACTTCCTCGCCGGGGACAAAGGCACCGCTAGAGGCGACAACCGATGTGAATATCGTGTTGAATTCGGGGTAGAGTTCGCCGCTGCCGGTGGCACCGGTCTTCTGGCCTTCGAAGGTAAGGTCGAAGCCGCCTCCCGTGGCTCCCGAAAGGGTGAGGGCCTGAATCTCGTTGACCTGGTCGGCTTTGAAGGCGGCGTCGCTCAGGTAGGAGAAATGACAGGCGCTCACTTCTCCTGCGCCGGCGGGATTGATATCAGCGTTGAGGGTGGTCGAGGTCGTGGACGGCCCGGGCGTGGGTGGGGTCGCCGTGACGTCAGGGAGGTTGGTGACAGGGGTGAATACGTCGACGCGGTGGTTGGCGGGGTCGGCGGCATATAGGACTTCTGAGGATTCATCAACCGCCAAACCGGTGGCTCTGCCGAGTTCGGGGCCACCGAAGGAGTCGGTGGGCACACAGGGGCCATCGGAGGGCTCGCAGGAGGTGTCGTAGTGGCGGATAGACCCACCCGCATCGGCGACATAGAGCTGGCCGTTGGAGAGGTCTGAGGCTAGCGCGGTAGGAGGCTCAGTGAAATCGGGTCCGGTGACCCGGCCGACGTCGGTACCGGTCGGGCCGAACTCGTGGACGGCGATCCCCTGAGTGGCGAAGACGTTTTCGTCTTGGCCGAAGACGACCTGGCCGCCGGGGACGGAAGAATTGGGAGTAGGCGAGCCGAATTGACCGAGCTCGGTGCCCCCGCCAGCGAAAAGGTTGCCGTTGGGGTCCACGGTGAGCGACCGGGGGAGCGATTCGACGTAGATCTGGCCACCGCTTCCCCAAGCGGTGATGGGAATTCCGTGGGAGTTGAACTTGGCGGCGTGGACTTCGTATTTATGGAATTCCACGTAGGACTGATATTCAACGTAGACGTCGCCGGCGGAAAAGTCACTGGAGTTGTCGACGGCGAGATAGACGGGGTCGAACTGTGCGGTGCCGGGTTGACATTCTTCGCCGGGTTCGCTGGTGCAGACGCTCTCAGCCTGGAGTTCGGCGGGGGTGGGCGATTCGCCACGGGCTTCCTTGGTCTGGATCGCTTCGGCCTGTCTCTTGTTCACACCTTCGCCGAACATGAGCAGGAATTCACCGGACGGGCTGAATTTCTCTACACGATGGTTTTCGGGATCTGTGACGTATAGATCGTGGCTCGACTGGTCGACGGCGACATCGGAGGGGCTGGAAAGGCCTTCACCCTGCGGACCGTTGCCGGCGCTCGCGAGGGCGTTGGTACCCGAGCCTGCAAAAGACGTTGAGAAGACATGTTTGTTCAGCGCGGAAGCCGGAGCGGCGAGGAGGAGCGTCCCCGCCACGACAGCCACGCTGAGAGCCCACCTGGCCGAGGCATCTCGGCGTCCTCGCTCAGCCGCCCGCGAGTCGCGCAGAAGCCGCTCGGCTGTCATTGGCCGGCCCTGCGCTTGTGGTTCCCTCTCGCTGCGCGGTGCCCCTTGGAGAGTGGCCGGGGGCATCTCAGCCCCCGGCTCTCACAGAACCGGACGTGACAGTCTCCCGTCATCCGGCTCCCACCATCCGGTCGCAAATCGACGGTGGCTTGGTCACCGGCTCCTCTCACTTGTTCGTGATTGACCGATGTCCTTGCCTGGATGGCCCGCCCGCTTCGCTCCAGCCCCATTACAGGGCCTTCATCACTACTACCAGGCGGTCCGCCCCTGTGCCTCGCATCAGGATGTGGTCCCTTGCGGTTTCTGCCGCTTGGGGCCTTCCCTGGGAGAGCCGGCCGGAGGTCAGATGACCATGAGCCGGCTTCCCGCGAGACGACAGGTTCCCATGTTCCGCACAGGAGCCTGACCCGCGCTGGCGCCGCATATATGCCGGACACCGCCTGGTCAGTAGACAGGTGACTCCCAGGCTCATCCCAGGCATAAGCGCCGAGCCTGGTTTTGATGTCGTCTAAAAGCTTTCGACACGTTTCCTGCGGTTCAGTCGTCTTCGCCTTCATCGGGTCATACCTGACGCACTCGTTGGTGCGCCTTTTCCCACGACGCTCAGCACGAGCGGCTCTTGACCGCCGCACCTCGGGGTGGTTTGTGATCGCCTCCTGCAAGGCGACCACGGAGGGCCTACCTCCATCTTCTGTGCAGCGCCGCATCAAGGGCGCACCGATCCTTTCCGGTGTTGCTTGGCTCGGTGCTTCTTGCTGCGTTCATGGCGCACGCGCTTGCCCTTTTTCCCGCAGGGAGTGTTCAGGACCGGGTTCTGGTTGGCGGTCTTGCCGTTTTGGCCAGCTATCTCAGCGGTGAGATGGAGGGGGTGGGTGCAGAGGCCGGGGGAGTTTTCGATCAGGCCCTTGTGGCCGCCGTCGAAGCTGAGGAGGACCCTTGAGACGGGGGCGTCGGGGATGGTTTCGAAGTTGGTGCGGAGGCGCCCGCCGACGGAATCGACGTGGCCGTCGAGGTCGATGTCGATCTGGCCGTTTAGGGCAGCGACGAGGTCGGGGAGGCCGGGGCGGCCTGTGGAGCGCAGGTAGATCGGCCCTTCGAGGGGCTCAGCGAGAAGCGGCGTTTCGGCCTTGGCGAAGCCGAGGATCGAGCCGGGAGGGCACTTTTCGCCGGGGTTGCGGCCTGCGGCGAACTGGACGCGGGTGCAAGGGTCGTTGATGTGGGCGTTGTCGACGAGCTCGGTGTGGGGCAGGGTGACCTGGGTTCGAGAGATGTTTGCTTCGCCCGGTTTGGCGGTGAGGGTGGCCGTGAGGGCGGGGTTGCCAGCCTGCTTGGTGGACCCGGTGAGGCCGACAGTGAGCCTGGGGGCGAAGGGAAGGGAGGAGCAGTTGGCGACCTGGAAGTGCTGTTTGGCGGTGGACTCGGCGCCTTCTGTACCGAAGACTTCGGCCTTGACTTCAAGCGGGTTGCAGTCAGTCGGATTGAGGGCGAAGCCGGGGCGGTTGAGATTGATGAGGATCTGGCGGAGGCGGAGGGGGATGCCCTGGAAGATCTGCGGCAGTTCGGCTCCGCCGGCGCTGACCTGGGCGGTTTCGGGGTTGACGTGGATCGCTTCGCGGACGACCACATTGCCGAGGTCATAACCGCCGGAAACGGCTGGGGTGATGAAGACGAAGCTGAGGGGAGCACCCTGGTAAGGCCCGGCGAGGTAGACCCTGCCGGGGAGGTAGAGGGGGTGGGTGCCGGGGCCGGCGGCGGCGCTGAGTTCGCCGACATAGCTTGAGGCGGGACAACTGGGGTTGGCCTGCTCGGCGAGACCGGTGTGAGTTTCGAAAGCGGCGGCGGCGATCGCGGCGTCGGGACAGTAGGTGAGATCCCTGAGCGTGGCGGTGAAGCCAGGCGGGGTGGTGACCTTCAGCGAGCGGAGGTTCTGCTGGCCATCTTCCCGGGTGAGGTTGAGTGAGAAAGCGGTGTGGGCGGCGGCAGTGTCGGAAACGGAGGCGGCCTGGAAGCCGGGACGGAAAGGACGAGGGCCGTTCGGGCAGGGGGTGCCATTCGGTCCTTCGTCGATGGTGAAGAACTGCCGGGAGACCTGGCTTGAGAGCGCGGAGTCCCAGGAGGTCCATTCGTTGGTGAGTTCGTAGGTGCCGCACTGGGTGGGGGTATCGAGCGGGCCGCGCTCGGAGCCGAAGAAGTGGGCGTTGTAGTAGGCGAAGGGGACCTGGGGGAGGTTCTGGAAGGAGATGGCTATCTGGCCGGTCTGGGGGTTCGGGGTGGCGGTGCCGGGAAGCTTGACGTGGACGCCAAAGCCGTTGAAGACAAGGATCATGCGAAAGCGATTGCCGGGCTTCGGTTCACCGAGGTAGACGGCGCCCGGGAGTGGACCGGGGAGAACCGGGGTTTCGACGAGGAGAGAGCCGATCTTGGAGTCTTCGGGACACTGGGCTTCTTCGGTGGTGCCGTAACGGGACTGGGCTTCGGAGCAGGTTTCCTTGCCGTTGGTGACATTGGGGGCGAAGGAGAAGCCCTCGGGCAGGGTTACGCGGACCCCCTTCAACTCCGAAGGAGAGGGAACCTCCGGGCTCTCGAACTGCGGGACGGTCAGCCGAAATTCGGCGCCGGAGGGACTGTCGGCAGCGGTGGTGGTCGGAGCAATCGACTGTGAAGGATTGAAGGAGAGCTGGTCACAGTCCGTGGTTGGGGGCCAGCTGGAGGAAGCGTGCGTTTCGCCACGATCATAGGAAAGGACGTCGAGGGAGCTCTCCAGGGAATTGGAACCGCAGGTGGTGGGGTTCTGGAGAAACGGTTCTTCGGGGCTGCTGGATGAGACCGGGCCGCCGGGGCCGCCGGGCTCGGTACCTGCAGGGCCGCCGGGGAAGGTACCGTACGGACACAGCTGATAGTCCGTGGCGAGATTGGCGGTGCTTGGATTGCCGTTTTTGTCGCAGAGAAACGAGTGCTGATGGGCACCGAGTCCAGGCTGAATGGCCGGGACCTGCCCGAAACCAAAGCGCAGAGCATCGTGCACGGGCGCGGCGGGAATACCCCAGGTGATCTGCTGTAAACCGACAAGCGGGGCGAAATGGTTGATGGCCGTGGAGGCGATATCGAGTCCGTAGTCGCTACCGGTGCGGGTACTGACGTCCTCAAAAGTAGGGGTATTGAGGACGCCGCTCTTGAAGCCGAGAAGCGCAGGCTGGTCGGGGGGGGGAACGAGATTGAAGACGGGAGCGAGGAATTCGGTCGCACCGCCCGTTCCCGAGGTCGCCAGAGTGGAGACCGAGGCCCGGGCAATTCCGAGCTGGGAGTCGACGGGACACAGGTCCGAGGAAAATTCCGCAATGTTGCACTGCGGAGTGGCATGAGGGCTGGCGATGAGACCGGCGGGGAGATGGGCGGTGACATTCTCGGCGTCGTCGCAGTCGCAGGGGTTGGGCGTGTCGTTGTGGCCGCTCAGGGCGTATTCGAAGTTGAAATCGGGGTGCCCTCCAGCCTGAGTGATCGAGGGATAGGCGTTGAAATTGCTGATCTGGACGCTGGCCGACGCGGACGCCACGCACAGGAGCATCCCCGCCAGGAACATCACCACGCCGAGTGGGCCGACACGATGCGTGGAGCAGGAGGTCCCCACCACCCGCGGGATGCCCGGCCCGAGGGGGCTCACCGGCCGATTCTCCTGCTGTGGGCGCGGCGGTGATGGCGCCGGTGCTTTGCCCGCCTGTGGCTCCTCCTGTGATGGCGTGAAGTTGAGGTGGCGTTACCACCGGTGAGGTCGGCAGCGGTGCCCTGGGTGGGAAGCGCGGAGGCTTCGGTACCAGGGCCGTGGCACTCTTCGGCCGCTTCGCAGGGCGGCGCCGGCGGAGGCTGAGCAAAGCCGCCGTTGGTGCGAGCATCGTAGAACTTCATGAAGTTACCGTTATGGTCTTCAGACAGAAGGGTGTCGAAGGTCGAGAAGTAGACATCGGTGCCGTCTCCTGATACCCCGATGAGACCGGGAATCTCCTTGGAAGTAATGAACGTCTGTGTGCTCAGAGTGGCTGTACCGGTGCCCGGGGTAATGAGCTGCGGTCGACTGTCCACGAACTCATAGACGTCCTTGGCTTCGTTTGTGTCTGAAGGAACGAGGGATTCGGCGGTCGAGAAGAACGCGCGTCCGTCGTCGGTGAGAAAGCGGCCGTCCTGCGAAGCTTCGACGTCAGCTGTGGCCGGCCGACCGTTGGGGTTGCATGAGTCGCAGACGATGTCCCCGGTGCCGGGGGAGTAGGAGTACATCTCAAGGTGCCCGGCGTTGTCGTAAGAAGTGAGACGCGAGGCGGTAACAAAGGCCATATGACTATCGGTGGGCGTCACCTCAATGCGGGTAATTGGCCCGCTAGCGAGGGTGGCCACGTACTGCACTCGGCCGTTGCGGTAGTCGTAGAGGTTCTGCTGGTTCAACACGCCGAGGTCACCATCGAGCTGCTCGGGTGAGGAAAAGTAGATATCGCCACTGTCCGAAGCTATGGGGCTGTCGGAAATGCCGTTGCCCGCGGTGCCGCCGCTTCGCAGGAGATAAGACGCCGCCGAATAGACGGTGACTCCGCACTTCGTCGTCCATTCCCCAACCGGTTGGCAGGCTTCCGTGTTTCCCGGTTCCCCGGCGTTACCCGGGTTATCCCCTTTGGAGATGAGGGTCAGCGGGTGGCCGTGTTCTTCACCCGCTTCACTCCACATATATAGCGCCGGACCACCATGTTCGGTGTCTTCAGAGGTGAGGTGTTCTTCAGAGGTGAAGAATACCTTGGAGCCATCGGGTGCCATGCTGAGGAAATCGACGCCGACATTTTCGCCCGTGGTTTCATTGACGGAGATTTCTTTGGTCACCGCGTCATCGACGCTCATGTAGAGGTGGATGGGGGTGTCCGTGTAGCGGCGACAGCCCCCCTGGAAGAAATAAAGGCACGTTGGGGTGGGAGCGGTTGCTGTGGAGATGAGAACGTGGGAGCCGTCGGTGGAGCTGGCTGGGAAGCGGAGGAACTCTTCTTGGCCGCCAGGTGAGAAACCCGGTTCAGATGGCCCCCGCGACACCGAGGCAAATGAGGGGTCCTGGGGAATGGGCGTCCCGCCTCCGAGGCGGGAGATGAGTGCGACCTTGCCGGTGGCGAGGTTCTCGTCGTAAGCCGATCCCGGGGCTTGAGTGAGTCCAGCTGGTTCCCCAGGTTCGGAGAAGGAGAGGCTCCGTGAGGAGAATATGAGGTGGGTGAGGTCACCAGAGGCGGCGACTTCTCCAGAGCATTCGGCGATCGCACCAATGAAGGTAGCCTGATAGCCAGACGCTTCATAAACCGGGCAAGTGAAGGCTTCAGCGGCACCAGGAGTCGATTTAAGGCTGCTGGGGAGGCGGTTCAGGAGAGTTCCGTCGAAGCCCCAGAGGTACGGGGCGTCTGAAGGAGGATCCGTGGCGACATTGCTGTCGCTGGTCGCGCTGTAAGGACCGGCGAGACACATATCGCCGGTGCCGTCATTCCAGTCGAGGAAGCGGCTCATTTCGGGGTTGGTGAGAACCGAGTTCTGAATTACGGGACCGCCTGGGGCGTCGTTGACGGGGTCAGTAGGAGGGCCCCCGTCGCACCCGGCCGCATCGCCCGGGAGGCCCACGTATCGAGAGACCCAGCCGCTATTGGTGCGGGTGGCCACATAGAGATCGCCGGCGGTGTCGATCACTTCGGAGCCTGGAAGGGCGCTGAAAGCACCGGCAAAAGAGAAACGGGACGGGCTCGTGGTGCTACCGGGATTGGGGCCGTTGGCGAAGAGAAGCGAGCCGTTGGCATTTGCCGGTGAGACGAGCTCGTAGGCGCGACAGTCGGGAAGATAGGCGGCGCCTGTCTGCTGGCGAACGGCGGCGTTCGGGCAGTTGGGAGGGAAGAATTCGAAAGTCTGGTCTTCTGTGAGGACAACTCCCCATTTGTTTTGGGCTTTGACGCGGAAGTGATAGGTGACTCCGCGCTCAAGGTTGGTGAGCTTGACCTGGACGGCCTGGCCGAGGGCCCCTTCGAGCGGTTCGGGGCAGGGGGCATTTTGGTTGTAGGTAGAGGAGACTCCATATTCGAATTCACAAGTTGTTTCGAACCCCTCCGGATTGACCTTGGCGCGCAGGACGGCGGACGTCGCGGTGACTTCAGACGTGGAGAATGCTTCGATCGCGGGTACGCGATAGGTGGTGAATTCCTCTTCCGGAGCAATCGTCGTACCGTATTTGTTCTGAGCTACCAAGCGAAAGTGGTAGACGGTGTTGGGAGCGAGGCCTTCGACTTCTGTGCTGACGCTCTCAGGCTGGCTCCCCACCGACGGCGCCGGAACGACCCCTGGGGGGACGGGCTCCTTGTGGCCGAAGTTCGCCGAAGTTCCGTATTCGAAGAAATATTCGGTTTCGATGCCCGCTTCGGCGTTGAAAGTGCCATTAAGAGTGGCGCTTACGTTGCCGATCGGGTTCGCGTCGCCGGTTTCGAGATCCACCACAGCGGGAGGGGTTTCAAATTGGCGGTCGGCGACGTCGAGGGTGCCGCTGGCATTGGTGAGGACGAGGCGGTAGTGGTAGGTGGTGTTGCCGTGGAGCTTTGCGGTGAGGTCGGCATGGACTTCGGTCGGCGGTTCAGAGTTGATCGGGTCGGCTTCGGTCCCGATTTCATGGCCTTCGCCGTTGAGGCAGGGTTCGCTACCGAGGGCGTAGTCGGTGCCGGTGCCGTATTCAAATTTGCATTCGGTGATGGGGGCGCCTTCATAGGGGCCGACGCTGGCGCCGAGGGTGGCGGAGTCACGGGTGAGGTTGGATATCGGCCGATAGGAGATGGTGGGATAATTCGGCGTGCGAGTGAAAATGTCGATCGCCGGGGCTTCGCTACCCGGATTGACATACAGATCGCCTTTGGAGTTAGTGGCAATCGTGTCAGGACCATTTCCGAAGGGCGCTCCTTGGCCGCTTTCGTAGGCGTCGGTGATCTGGTTGAGGTAGCCGCCGTATGGGTCGAATTCGTCGACGCCACTGAACCTGACGCTGACGAGAACGTTGCCCGTGGTGGGGTCGATGGCAACTGCATCCGGTTCATTTTCGAAACCACCCGGTGCGCCGGCGCCGGTGATTTCACGGATGAATTCGCCGCCAGGGCGGAACTCGTCGACGACGCGCATGCCGCGATCGACGACGTAGATGTCGCCTTTGCTGTCGGTGGCGATGTTCGTCAGTTCCCCAAAGGGACCGCTGGGCGTGCCGGTCAATTCGTTACCGCTGATGTATGGGGCATGGTCGGTGAATTCGTGGTTGGCGCCGTTCGATTCGAGGGCGCGCACACCACTGATGCCACTGACATAAATGCGTCCGGTCGAAGGGCTCGAGTTGTCGGTGGCGACCCTGAGGAAGTAGGTGCCACTGAAGGAACCAAATTCGAGCGGTTCAAGTCCGGGGCCGATGCCGTTTTCAAAGGGGATAATGCTTGACCCGAATGCACCGTAGACGTTGCCGTTGACGCTGTCGCGGGCAAGCGATCGAGCGAAGGCCCCTTCCGGCTGTTCCCCTATCTGGGTGGTGGAGGGGTAGGGGCCGTACTCAAAGAGGGCTTGATGGTTGGAGCTCCAGACGTTGCCGGAAGAGTCGACCGCGATGCCTTCGGGATAGAACTCGGTGATTTCGTCGCCGAAGGTACGCGGAGGCGGAAAGGCAAAGGCGGGTGTGGCGGTGACGGCGAGCAAGGCGAGAGCGGTGAGAAGCGCGGCGGGGAGAACCATCCGCCTGCGCGGGCCGATCCAGGAAAGTGGGCCTGTGGACTCGGCGAGTGCTTGGCGGGATCGGCGAAGGTTCATGCGAGGGCTCCTAGCGGCTTCTCCTCTTGGACTTTTGGCGCAACTTCAGATTCACCTCGCCGCCGCCGGGTGAAGAAGTTCCCGCCGCTGGAGAGAAGAGCTCGCGGCCATGACCGCGCGCTGGCGGCTGAACACAAATGCTTCGCCACTCGCTCACTGCGCAAAGCCATCAGACCTAAAAGGACCTCTCCCCCGCCGCGCTCGTGAAGACTCAGATTGCGATGCTCGCTGCGCGGGGGCTCGCACCGATGCTTGCTCGCGATAAATGCTTCGGCCTTGTCCCCTCCCGAAGAACCAGATCGAGATGGTCGGTCGCTCTGCCTCGCGGGAGCTCCGAACGCCACGGCCAAGCGAATCGACGAGCAAGGGCTGGTCCGCGCCAGAACCCACGAAGACCGCAGCGGGCCAGTCGCCCGATCTGCGGTAAAGCCCGAATCAGATTCGGACGATGTCCTCACCCAACAACTCCTCCGCCATGGCTTCCCATCCCTTGGCCCCGATCCACTCTATCGATCCCCTGGCCCAGTCCGGGTCAGCCGGTTCATATCCTCTCCTGGGCTAGAACACCCCCCATCCGGAAACGGTCCGGTCGGTGCCGCAAGCCCCTGACAACTGAACAATAGGCTATCCGCGTTGTAAAGCGGGTTCAGGCTCGTTTCTTCTAATTCTGCGGCTTCACCTGCCGGCAAGATCGCAACCAACGGCGAGCGCCAGCGCCGCGGCAGTCGCCCACATCGCTCGGATCTCGGCCACCCCGCCGAGCCAGGCATCGAAATTGAGCCGACCGGCGGCCGCGAGGTGGTTAGACAGGGCTTGAGGTGCTGCGGCCAGGCTGCGGGTCTCTCGCGCCGGTCACTATCGTTCCTCGCACGATGCGCCTCTATCACCGTGAGCACGCGGGGCGACCGATCCGCGCCGCCTGGATACTCGAGGAGCTCGGCGAGCCCTATGAGATCGTGATGATCACGCGAGAGGAGGGCGAGGGCGAGGAGTACCGCGCACGCCATCCCCTGGGTCGGGTGCCCGTGCTCGAAGACGAGGATGGGTTCATCTTCGAATCGGCGGCGATCTGCCTCCATCTCGCCGATCTGCATCCCAATGCAGACCTAGCGCCGCCTCCTGGGACCCACGAGCGGGCGCTGCTTTACCAGTGGACGATCTTCGCGCCAGCCGAGCTTGAGCCACCGCTGGTCGAAGCCGCCGTGCAAGCCCAGCGCGACCCCGACCGCGCCGCCGCCGCGCGACGGCGCTTTGATAAGGCTGCGGGCGCGGTCTCCAGCGCCCTTGATGGCAGCGACTACCTCGTCGGCGGGCGCTTCACGGTGGCTGACGTGCTGGTCGGGGGCACGCTGGCCTTTACGGAGCGCATCGGCTTCGCAGATGAGCTCCCTGCGAACCTGAGGGAATACCTAGCGCGGCTCGCGCAGCGGCCCGCCCGTCAGCGGGCCCTTGAGCGCACGACATCGGACTCAGGCGCGGAATCGCCCTAACGCGCTCAATCTAGCCGGCGCTGAGAAGTCACAAGGGTGGCGGCCCGGCTGGGGTAGCGTGATCAACTCGCCTCGAGGTACTTGCGCAAAGCCTGCGAATCACCGAGGAAGTGGCCTCGTGGTCGGGCTGAGCGCGCTGAGCGAGAGCCTGGCGCAACTCGGGGTCAAGGCGGACTGACTCGACGGCAGCAGGGGTTCGCGCGATGGCTTGCAGGGCTCATCGCCTCGATTGATCGAGGCGATTTGAACGCGGTCCACAAAAAGAAGGGCAGGATCCGGACTCGAGCTGCTAGCATCATGAATCATGAATCGTCGCACCACGCTGAGCGCCGACGTTGAAGCCCTCGCGACGCTTGAGAGCGAGGCGCGAAGGCGAGGCGCGAGCCTCAGCGCCGTGCTCGCAGAGGCAGTCGAGGAGAAGGCGGCCACTATCAGACAAGCGCATCGCCCACGGCTGGGGCTTGGGCGCTCCAACGACGGCGGCAGCGCGGCGAAGAGCGCCACCGAGCCGATTGCCCGCCCGCCCCAATAGGTGTGGCACTGGTCCTGGACACAAGCGTCCTGCTTGCGGCGCTCGATGTCGCAGATCCCGACTACAGCCGATGCGCGAAGCTCATCTCCGACTCTCGCGAGGACCTGGCGATCCCGATGCTCGTTCTCGGCGAGCTCGACTACTGGTGCCAGGAACGGCTCACCCTCGATGTCTGGCTGGCGGTTCTTGAGGACGTGGTGGGCGGGGCCTATCGCGTAGTGGAGCCGACGCAGATGGATCTGGAGCGTTGCCATGAGCTTCAGCGCAGCTACGCCGATTTGAACGTTGGGGTTGTGGATACCAGCGTGCTGGCCGTGGTGGAGCGGCTGGGTGAGGCAAAGCTCGCGACCCTCGATCACCGGCACTTTGCCACGATGCGGCCACGGCATGTTGAAGCGTTGGAGCTGCTGCCGGGGTGAGCGCCAGGGCTGTTAATAAATGACCCTCAGCCTCGGGCACCTGTGTGGCTGAGCCAAATCGCCGGGACTTGCGGCATTCCCAAAGAAATCAAGGGTTTAGATCGGGCCGGGATTGCGGCAGGTGAAAGCACCGCGGTAGCTTGACAATCCTCACAGCGCGACTCTCGAACTGCGGGTGGCGGTGGTGAATCTCCTCTTCCCTCACTTGATGCGGCGACGCAGGCGGAGGTTACATCGGCGGGGTGTCTTAGGTCTGGAGCATCAGTTGGCCCCCGCAAGCGCGACGTCCTCCAAGCGGCGGCGAGGCCAGCTATGAGAGCCGCACACCGCTGGATCGGCCAGGCTACGGGAGATGGTGGATGCGATTGCGGAGTGCGTCGTCGGCGGGGTTTGCTTCAAGTAGATCGCCCAAGCTCTTCACCCAGAGCGGGATCGAGTCCTTGTTGCGGGGCATCGCAGCATCATCGGTGAAAAGGATGCCGTAGTGGTCTTCGCCTGCTGCCAGCAGTTGGCTGTGGAGGAGTCCGAAGTCGAGCACGTCGTTTGTAACGAGGGTGCGGCGCTCGGCGGCGGCGCGGCGCAGGATATCGCGATCGCTCGCCGCTTCCAGGTCGGGGCGGTCGGCCTTTATTGCCTGCACGTCGAAGCCCTTGCCGCGCACCTCGCGGGCAATGCGCGGCGAGATCATCTCGTCGAGCAACAGTTTCACCGCGCCCCGGCTACCCGAGCGCCTCTTGCTGGCGACGCGAGCGCTCGCGCTCGCGCTCGGTGGCGAGCCGGGCGCGCTCAATGAGCGCGTCTACCTCGTCGCGGTAGTCGGCGTAGTAGCGGGCGACGGCCTCGACCTGCTCTACCGGGACCTCCAGATAGGAGGCCGCTGCCTCGACGGAGCCGTCGTTCTGGCGGATCGTCGTAATGGCGTCGGCGACGTCGAGGCGGGAACCGAGCAGGGCCGGGCGGCGGCCCGCCGCGCCATCGCGAAAATAGATCAGCGGGTGCTCGTCGCGGCGGATGCCCTCTTCGATGTAGCGCTCGGCGAGGGCGGTTTGGCCAGCGCCGGCCTCGGCGGCGTGCTCCTTCAGCCGCTTGACGGTGATCGGGTCGAAGCGGAAGCTGACGCTCTTCTTGGTCTTAGTTGGCGGCACAGTGCACCTCGAGTCCGTGTCCGGAGGGGGAATCATACATAGCGGTACATAACAATACACAGCTGGCCACACGTATCCGCTCGGCGATGCTTTGGGCATATCGCGATAGGTGCGACCACCCTCCAACTCGGTTACGGGATGCTTTCGCTGGTTTCCTGCTCGACTTCATTCACACCGTCTGGGTTGGCCGCCGCAAGCGCGACGTCCTCGAGGCGGCGGGCGAGGCGATCGATCAGCGCGGCGTGGCGCTCGATCGGCTCGCCTTCGGCTCCCTCGCCCCAGGCCGCGAGGTAGGGGATCGAGCTGTCGTTGGTATCGAGGTCCTCACCATCCAGCAGCTCGGAGCCGATGCCAACGACGGTTTTTATCCCGATCTCACCGGGGCAGTAGATGCCCCACGGTGGAATGCTCAGTCGCTCGATCTCGTTTCGTTCTCGAGCTCGTTGAGCAAGGCTCCAACTCGCTCGCCTGCGCCCGGAAGCTCGGAGGCGACGATATCCCAGACAAGGCGGAGTCGACGCGGAAGTAATCGTGAATCAGCTTGTCGCGCATCCCGGCCATCTGTCGCCACGGGATTTCGGGCGCGCGCTCACGCAAAGGCTCGGAGACGCGCTTGGAGGCCTCGCCGAGAATCTCCAAGTTGCGCAGAACCGCGTTCTGGATCATCGGGTCGGCCAAGAAGGCGTCCTTACCTTCCCGGGTGTATGTGAGGATGCGATCGATGGCGTCGCGGATGTGGAGCAGGTAGACCTGCTGGTCCTTCAAAGCGGCGTCGCCTCGCCGAGGATTTGCTCGCGCAGGTACGGAGAGATAGCGCCCTCGCTGAGCACATCCACCGTAACGCCAAGCGTGTCTTCAAGCTCCTGGGAAAGGGCGATTAGATCGAGTAGATTGCGACCTGCCCCCATTTCGACCAAGAGGTCGAGGTCGTGGGCGTCCGCTTCCCCGCGGCCAGCCGAGCCGAAAACCCGGACGTTGCCAGCGCCGTGAGCAGTGGCAATCCGCGAGATCACCTCGCGGGACTCGCGACGGAGAACGGTGGCACTGCTGGCTCGCTGAGTCATATGGCGCTCAATGGTACGAAGTCCGTCGGCAGTGTCGGGCGACCCCCCAACTGGTTTACGGGATGCTTTCGCTGGGTTCCTGCTCGACTTCATTCACACCGTCTGGGTTGACCGCTGCAAGCGCGACGTCCTCGAGGCGGCGGGCGAGACGGTCGATCAGCGCGGCGTGGCGCTCGATCGGCTCGCATGCGGCTCCCTCACCCCAGGTCGCGACGTAGGGAATCGAGGTGCCCGCGGTATCGAGGCCAACCGTGCTGCACACGCTGTATGCCACGGCCTCGGCGATCACCTCCTCCTCGGCGTAGGTGACCTTCGGGTCATCGTCTCGGTGGTCGTGGCGGACGAGCGCGTGGGCGAGCTCGTGGATGCCAACGCTGACTTGGGCGTTGGGCGAGAACTCCGATGAAACCGGCTGCACGCGGATCTGCTTCGTGGAGGGCTCGTAGTAGCCCTCGGCAGGGCCGGGAATCTCGGCGACGGTGATTGGAGAGCCGATCGAGGCGGCGAATCGGGTAAGCGGCTGGAAGAGCGGTGCCATGGCGGCTCCGTCGATCGGCTCGGTGGGCAGCTCCAGCTCCACGGGCCCACCGGGGAACTCGGACACAGCGTCCACCTGCGATCGATCGAAAACGGCAACGAGCCGGAAATGGGTATTCGGCTTCTCGGGCGGGTTTGCGCCCGCCCGCTTCCATTCGGCGAGCTGTTTCTTGGAGGGCGGACAGGGTACCCAAATCCGTATACCCCTCTCCCCCTTGCGGACCGCGTAGCCGATCGAGAGCCAGCTGCGAAAACCCGCGACGCGAGTCGCCTGCGGACACTGGTTGGCGATCAGCAGTTGGTTGTGGAAAGAGTACGTGTGGAAGTGGCGGCGCACCTTGAGCCAGCGCTTCCAACCCTCGCTGGTGCGGAGCGCCTCGATCGCAGCCCGCATCTGCTCGCGCTCGGCGGCTCGCTTTTGGGCGCGCTCCTGCTCATTCAACCTGCGAGACTCTCGCTTTACGGCCATGGTGGAATCCTTCGGCTCACGTAGTAACGAAGCTGGATTTCGACGCAATGCCGACAGCACACGGGGATCGAAAGACCTGTCTGATGGCATTTGCTGGAGCAGGGCATCGCCTCCAAGACGGGCGCAGTGGTCATTTCGATACCCCCTCGGCCTCGAACCTCTGTTGCAAGCGCTCGATGCGAAGCGCCACCGGCGGGTGTTGAGCACGGTTGAAGAGCAGACCGGGCTGGGGCGCATCGAAGGCCAGCTCCTGGTCAGTTAGGTGACGGACGAGGTCCTCGCCCTGGCCAAGCGAGGCGGCGTGGGCGTCGGCGGCGTACTCGCCGGCACGCCAGTGGGCGGCCCAGAGTGGGCTAAGCAGTCGCTGCACGAAGGCGCCGCCTGAGAGACGCAGAGTCAAGCGCAACAACGCCCAGATCAGACCGCCACCGGTCTCAGGGTCAAGTTCAGCTTGACCCCCTCCCCCGCTCCCAGCCTGCGGCAGCGCGAGGGGATCATCCCAGAGCGCCAGTCGGTTGAGCGCCTCGGTGATGCGTCCGTCGAGGCTTCGGACGTGACCAAGCTCGTGGGCGAGAACAGCGGTGAGAGAGTCCGATTCGATCAGGCCACGGCTGAGGATGACCGTCGTACCCCGCACAGCCCCCGTCGGCAGCGGGTCATCGAGGACGTAGCAACCGCGCGGCTCTTGCCGAGCGGGAGCGGCACTTCGCAATATCTCGAAGGCATCGCCAAGCGCCATCGCCTCCTCAGCGCTGGGACGGCGCGCGCCCAGTCGCCGCCGCCACACCCAGCCACTACCGGGCTGGACAAGGCCCAATACCGACCAGGCGAGGGGTGCGAAGGCGGCGACATAGGCAACCGCTTCGGCGCTCAGCCCGAGGGGGACGATCGCCCCCACGGTCGCGGCGCCGAGGTAGAACAAAAGCCAGCGGATGCTGGCTCCGAGCATCGCCTCGCCGGAAAGCGTCAGTAGATAGAGACCGAGGCCGATCGCAGCGTGGGATGTCGGTGCGAGGTTGGCGCGGTGCCCGTGAGTGCTATCCGTCTGGGTGTGCATGGGCGACCCAACGCACGCTGCGCGTGCCACAAATGGGAGCTCTGCGCACCCAAGATGGGAATACCTGCGACCCCCCATGGGACATCGATGGGACAGATGGGACACTCGGAACAGTTCCTCAGGGAATTGGACCCGAGCACTTTGGTGCCATGGAAGTGCTCTACTTCAAAAGTTCGCAAATTGCGAATCTAAAAGTTTTGCAAATTGCGAACAAATAAAATGGGACTCAGATGGGACACGAAATGGGATTCAGTGACTCAAACGGGGTGTACAGAGCCCCATTTAAAGGGGTGCCGAATCAGGCTTCAGACGGCTCTAGAGAGCCAAAATTTGGACCGCCGCGGAGGGCGACTTAGGCGGTCCCAGCTTCATTACCATGGAAATGCTCTACCAACTGAATAATCCGGGCGAAATGGGCTTGTAAGAGCCGCATTCAAATTGTTGATCATTTTTGTAGGCAATTGCCGACGGAGATCGCCGCGCCAATCGGCTTTATTGCGTTCCTGGCATCCTGGCTAATATCCCAGCTGGAGCTCCGAAAGGGAGTGGGGGCATCGGTGGACCCGCCGGTGGACACTCCTACCACGCGATCCGATCCGGTGAGCGTGAACCACGAGGGCCGCTGCCAACGCGCGGGGGGCTCGCAGTCAGCCGCCGACCGTCCTTTCAAGCAGTGCGAATAGCTCAGTGAAGTGCCGCTCTGCCGCCGCCTCATCGTAGGCGGCGGTGTCGCTCATCGTGTATCCGTGGGCTGCTCCTTCATAGAGCTCGGAGCGGTATCGCACCCCGGCCTCCTCGAGGGCTTGCTCGAGCGCCGCCACCTGCTCGGGAGTCATGCTCTGGTCGTTATCGGCATAGCCGATGTAGAGCTCCGCGGCGATCGCGCCGGCGCTCAGGTGCGGACTGTCCTCCTCCTCGCTCACCAGACCCCCGGTGTGGAAGGCGGCGAGCGCCGCCACGCGCTCGGGGTAGGCGGCTGCAATCCGCCAGCCGAGGCGCCCGCCCAAGCAGTAGCCGGTGATCGCGAATGGCGGGCTTGCGACCCCGTCGAGGTAATCGAGGTAGGCCGCGCCGTCGCTGGCGATCCGCTCGGGCGTCAGCTCCGCCATGGCGGGTTTCAATCGGGCGAAGAATGGATCGCGCTGTGCGGGGTCCTGAAGATCAGGAATCTCCATATTTGACGCCCGGCCGGAGCGATAGAGGACGTTCGGGGCGAGGACGGCGAATCCCCGTGCCGCGACGCGGTCGACCATCTCCTCAATCCGGGGGCGCAAGCCAAAGGCATCGATAATGAACAGCACACCCGAGTGGTTCGCGTCCTGTTCGGGGGGGCGCGAGAGGTAGGCGTCCGCCACGCCGTCTCGGGTACTGACGTCGACCGTCTCGCCTTTCATCGTTGCCCCCCATCGTTGCTGTCGGAAGGGCGCAGCTTAGTCACGTCGTGTCGCTGGACATTCTTCTGCACTGAAAGCGACTTGAAGTTCGACTCTCCGCGGAGGACTGCCTCTCGCGCGATGCGGCAGCGAGCGCAGACGGGTTCACGTCCGATGGACTCAACTGACACGCTGGCTCGTAGTGTCCCTGCCGATCGCCATCTCCGCGCGCAGGAGGCACTCGATAGAGGCTTGAAAGCGATGTGGTGACGATCCTCGGCTACGCTCGTCCGGCGGCGAGCAGGACCAGGTTCGAAAGTCTCACCGCTCCGCCACCTCCGCTCGCCTCCCGGATGGCCTCGGTTATCGAGGCCCAGGTTTCCTCCTGCACCTCCTCTGGGTGCGGAGCGATCATTGCGCTGATCGGCGGGGCGATCTCTTTGATGAAGGTGGTGAACTCCTCGGGGGACTGCCACTCGAAGGTGACCTCGGCGTCCTCGACTTCCACATTGGAGAAGCCGGCCGCTTCCAGCAAGCCACCGAGGGCCTCCGGGGTCGGGCGCGAGAGCGGACCGGGTGTGCCCGGCGGCGGGGGCGAAACTTGGAGGTGCCCCATAGCTGTTCGCATGGGAATAGCGAGGAACGGGACACGCTCGGGCGATCCCCACGAACTGATTGCCACCCGCCCGTCGGGTTTGAGGAAGCTGCGGATTCGCGCCGCAGCCGCCTCTGCGTCGGGCTCGAAGATAATCCCCCAGCGTGAGAGCGCGGCGTCGAAGCTGGCAGCCGGGAAGTCCAGAGATGCAGCATCCGACTGGACAAATTCGATATTTTGGAGCCCCCTGGCAGCGGCACGCTCGCGTCCGAAGGCGATCATCTCGGCGGAGATGTCGGTAGCCACCACAACACCCTCCGACCCAGCCTTTTTGGCCGCGCTCAGCGACGGTTCCCCGTAGCCGGCGGCCACGTCCAACACTCGGGTGCCGAGCTCGACGCCTGCCAGCTCGACCAGGCGCTCGCTGATTCCGCTCGCCGCCTCGTCGATCAGCTCCGACCATTTGCGCCAACCGGGGGCAGCGCTGTTCCACTGCTGCCGCTGGCCGTCTCGAAACTCGGCGGCATCAACTGTCTTTGACTCCATGGTCACCTCCCGATCGGGTAAGCGATCCTACACATCCCAGCCCGACTCGACGAGCCATCCGCAGGCGCCGATGGTTCCCCCCGCAGCAGAAGGCTATGACCGATCCAGAACTCGCAGCAACAGAACACGCGGCAGCTCGCCAGCGGGCATGTGCTGGCGGTGGGTGATGTGGCGCTCACGTGGCCTTGGTGGCCACCTCGCGATAGATAAACCGACGCCGCTAGCCACCGTTTCCGCCCAACACACGGAATTGACTCTGCCCTTTGCGCAGGCGGGTTATTCCGCGGTCACCGCCCATGTTCCGTGACCCGCTCCACCCGGTTCGAGAAAGAACTGAAGGACAACACCGCTGGTATAGGAGTGTGCGGTCCTTTCCACCGGGGCGAGGTTTGTCCCTTCGCCGATTTCTTCTGAATAGACACAGAGATCACCAGGTGCGGCTGTAGGTTTGGTCAAGCTGCCGGGACACTGGGCATTCGGCGGTTGTTCTGGTTCGAGCAGCTGCAGTCGAAGTTCGTTGACGAACAGCGGTTTGGCCAGTGGAATCGGGAATGAAAAGGGAACCTGTATGAGTTCCCCTGGCTTTTCGGGTCCAATTTCCCGTTCGACATTCCATACACCCGTCTCCGTATTGCCGCTGGGAAGCGTCGCGACGTAGGGGGCGAGTTCAATTTTCCCCGCGTTGCCCTGGGCTCCGGTCGAGCCAGCGAGGCCCGTCTGTCCGGTCGCGCCCGCAAGACCGGGAATTCCCCTCGGCCCCCTCAGGCCTCGCGGTCCCTTTGCCGCGACGGATCGACCGCTTGAGCGCTGGGTTACCGCCATCGCACCGCTGGTCCCAGCGAGAACGAGTGCCACGACGGCGATCATGCTGCCAGGACTGATCCGCAGGCGTCTTGGGTCGTATCTGGGCATCACTTTCCTCCCGTAATGCTGCATGGAATGCGAGGCCATTTCGGCGCCGCAGGACGAGTCGGCTGGCAGATCTGGTGCTAGCCGTCACGTTCGATCCTCCTCTTAGTTGCCAAACAATGCAAGGTGCTCCGGAGCGGGCGCTGAAATAGGAAACTCCTATGACAGCCGCGCATCACGGTGCCCACGCCGATGCTGTTCGTGACCTGGGAGAAACTGGGCTTTCATAATGCTATGGCCGGAGCCGACTTGCTCAGCTCCCAGCAGGTTGCATATCGGCCGGAGTCGGCGGGCGATCCGTCCGCGAGTTGCTGGGGACGAGGCGGCCGATTGTCAGCTGGGACACCGACATCAACACCTATACCGTCCGCGACGAGCAGGCCTCGACCTTTTCATTTTGAGCAGGTCACGGCTGAAATCGGGTCAAGGACGACGAGCAGTGCGCCGGCGCCAATCGGCACCAGCGCCTCGGTAACGCGATCATCGTCACGAACCAAACTGCGGAGACTTCTTAGCTCCTCCGGGTGGGAGAGGAGGTTGTCGATGGCGAGCAGCCCACCGGGCCTCAGCACGCGGATGAGGTCAGGCCAATAGCCAGCGTACGCCGAGCGTTCGGCATCGAGAAAGATCATGTCCCAGCAACGATCTGCGGATTCGCGCAGGGTGACCGCGGCATCTTCCACACGCAGGTCGACCAGGTCCTGGAGTCCGGCGCGCAAGAGGTTATGTCGGGCCTGCGAGCTGCGGCCCGCGTCGTTGTCGACGCTCATCAGGCGCCCCCCCACGCTGCGGACCGCCTCTGCTAGCCATAGGGTCGAATAGCCATTGGAGGTGCCCAGCTCCAGCAAGCGCTGTGCAGCAGTTGCGCGAACAAGCAGTGCCAGCAGCCGGGCGGTGTCGGGCTCGAGGTTTCGCAGGCGATCGAGCCGGTCGGGCTCAGCTGCGTCGTGCTCGACCCCGCGAGCGTGAAGCGCATCGAGCAGATTTAGCAGTCTGTCCTCCATATAACGGCCCCATCATCTCTCATACCTCGCGAGTTTGACACTGGATTAGCTGAGCCGAGGGCGATCACCCCGTTGTTGGCGGCGTGTCCATGATTGATGAAGCGCGCGATGAGTAACTACCCGGAAAAGGTGTGGCCGCCGCGAAGCTGGGCCGCGGTCGTCCTGAACAAGGACTCTCTATTCCCTATCGGCGCGAATGCAGCAGAGCTGAGCGCTGCCGGTGGAAACTAGGCGACCGGCGGTGTCCCAGATTCGCCCGTTCACGCCGAGCAAGCCGTCGCAGGCCAGATGGCATTCGTGATCGACCAGCAGCCACTCGCTCTGAGCGCCGCGTCGATGAAAGCACACGTAGGTATCGAGATTCGGAGCA
Organism: uncultured Solirubrobacterales bacterium; assembly: GCA_963745305.1. GTDB lineage: Bacteria > Actinomycetota > Thermoleophilia > Solirubrobacterales > 70-9 > CAVUWL01. The sequence goes on along the minus strand of CAVUWL010000018.1, from coordinate 560,165 downwards.
ACGTAGTCCACTCCTCGATACTTTTGCCACGCGGCGGGCCAACCGTAGGTATCCAGGAGGATGATTGAGCGGGCCTCGTCGAGGAAAGGCTCCTTAAAGCGCGGTGTCGGCTCGAACCGCACCCACTCCCTGATCACCGGCCGAGTTTCGTCTTCGCTCACCCCCCACACCGGGCGGCGAGCGCTGACGTTGTTCCAAAACCTGAAGATCGGTTTGCCATCCTTTGTTCGCTCGAAGGGCACGGAAGCCTCAGGCGACTGGACGTCTGGCGTTTTGAGCTCCTGGTGTCGATAACCCGGCGCATCGGCTGCCGTCCTGATCAGCGCGAAAAGGACCGGCCTTCCACCTTGGGTCATGTTTACCGAGAGCGACTCGGATCGGCGGCCTCGTTTGAGGAGCTCGACAGTAATGTCGACGTTGTCGAAGGCCGGGGAGCTGAGAAAATGACAGTAGAAGCTCGCAGGGCGCGGGATCTGGGCGCAATGGCCTGCCGCGCGTAGGGCGATCGCCCCGAGGTAGCCGCCGCTCGGCCCCCAGAGCTCCCAATCTTGGCTCAGTCGGATCGAGTAGCTGCCATCGGCGCCTGAGAGGTCGGTGGCCACGTCCAGGCTCTGGGCTCGGTCGCTCATGGCGGCCACGAGCTTAAAGCGCCGCTGGGTGAGATGTCCGCCTTCCGTCCAAAAACAAGCGGGCGGAAGCGAGAGGAGAGGGGTCTAGTGTTTTGAAGACTCTGCCTGGTAATTGATTGATAAGGACGAACTCTACGTTCCTTGCGCTCGGTCCAGAACGGAGGACATGTAACAGCCGGGGTGGGCCTCGCTCCTGCCGAGACTCAATCACGGCTTAGCCGGCTCTTGTGCTTCGCCTTCTTTGCAAGTGCGGTGCAGCCGCTCTTCGTCTTCACCTGCTGGGTCAGCTTCTGCCCGTTTTAGGCATTGAAATCGATTGTGGAGAGGTGGGGCGCTGCAGAGACTATGGGTGTTTGAGAGGTACCTCGAGAGCCGCCGAAGAGGGTGAAGCGTAAGTGCCCGAACGGCGCAATTGGGACCACGGGGACGACGGTCTTTAAGCGACCGTCTTGAACCGAGGATGATTCGGCCTGAGGCATCAACGTCACGTTGCCGCCGAGGATGAGGCGAGATGGGGAAGAAGGCCGAAGCCGGACACGGCATAGACGGGACCTTGAGGGGGCTTCGAGCAGCGGGGCGTTTGTAATTGGTTCTCCGATTGGTCACTCAAAGGGTGGCCGTCTTTCACAACCGAGATCTATATAGACGATCGAACGTCTATATAGTAGTCTATGTTCTCTACCTCGATTCGTCAAAGCTCATCAGCCCTCTTCAAAGGGACGCCCCATGACCGCACCAGGCCGGGAGCCACTCGTCTACACCCCTGCCGTGCCGGAGCCAACTGACGGGCGCCGTGCCCGGGGAATGCGCAGCCGCGCGGCGGTGCTTGAGCGCTCGGTGCAGATGGCCTCGCGAGACGGTCTCGAAGGCCTCACAATCGGCGGGCTCGCCGCGGACCTCGAAGCACACAAGAGCAGCGTGTTCGCGCTCTTTGGGTCAAAGGAGGAGCTGCAGCTAGCCACCCTCGCCGCCGCGCGTGGGATTCTCATCGACCTTGTGATAGCGCCGGCGTTCGCATGCCAAGAAGGTCTACCTACGCTGTTTGCAGTCGGAGAGGCATGGTGCGATTACTTCATATCCGACGTGTTCGCGGGCGGATGCTTCCTATGCGCGGCTTCAATGGAGATGGACGGTCGACCAGGCCCCGTCAGGGATGCAGTCGCAGCTGTCATGAGCGAATGGATAGATGTGCTGAGCGCCAATATCGTCGCCGCGATAGCTGCAGGGGACCTGCAGCCAGATGTCGACCCCGCAGCGATGGCGTTTCGACTGAATGCCCTCGGCATGGCCGCAAACTGGCAGCGACAGCTACTCGATGACCCCTCCGGTATCGAGTACGCGCGTGTCGCTTGGCGAGCGGAACTCGACAGGAATAAGTCGTCAAGCAACCGATAGGAGACACAAAGTCATGTCAGCAACCGACACACTGCTCAAGCGCAACGCCGAGCGCAGGGACGATCTCAGCAAGAAGGCGCTCACGATAAGCCCGGGCCTCCGCGCGTTGGTGCTCACCTGCGCCGATCACCGCGTCGACCCGGCGTCCGTCCTTGGAGTGGACCTCGGTGAGGCTGTGATATTGCGCAACCCGGGTGGCAGGGTGACGCCCTGCTTCATCCAAAACCTCGCGGTCCTTGCCGTGGTAGCCGCCGTCGAGGGAATCGAGCCGGGCTTTGAGCTGATCGTGATGCACCACACCGACTGCGGTCTCTCCCGACTCGACGGACCCGAGCACGCGGGACTACTCGCACACTACTTCGGCGTCGGAGAGGAAGAGATCTCCGGCAAGCATGTCACCGACCCATACATGTCGGTTCAGGCCGACCTTGAGGTCCTTCGCTCCAACCCGCTCATCCCGCGAACACTTATTGCATCGGGAATTGCCTACGACATCGACTCCGGCCGTGCCAATATCGTCTGCCAGTCGGCGCCACTCGGCGATGTTGCCTGAAGCCGCCGAGACATATGGGAATTTGTCGCGCCCAGACGGAAGTCGTTGTGACGCCGATGATGAGGCGGCCTGGGTGGGTGGTGGCTGCGCTGTCGCTGAGTTGGGAGTTCGGCTTTTTCGCCCCATTAGCTCAACGTTGTAAGGGCAACTTCGGCCCAGCGCTCCTGGGTGTGCAGATGGCCGGTACCGGGACAGTGATCAGCTTCGAAGAACGAACCCGTGACTCGATCCAGCGGCTATGTGAGACCGGAATGGTGCGAGCGGGAGATCCCTTCATGGAGGCACTGAACACGAACCTACGACGGGGGCTTGAGATCAAAGCACCGAGCGCCGCGCGCCCCTATCGGATACCGACACGCCGGCTCGGGATCAAACCGAGCATCGACCTCGATCGGGCACTGGCATTGGCGGGGCTGTTTGAAGAAGCAGAGACGATCCGAAAGCTCTCTATGCGCAAGTGAAGCTGCCTTTCCTCAACCTCTTGATCTATGCGCTCGATGAGGGGTCGCCGATGCGCTCGATGAGGGGTCGCCGATGCGCTCGATGAGGGGTCGCCGATGCGCTTGATGAGGGGTCGCCGCGCCACGCGCGGGCTCGCCTCGTGGCTTGAGGGGACCCTGTCAGGCACGGAGGCGGTCGGATCTTCCTGGGCCGGCCCTGCTGGGATTCGTGCGGCTCGTAACCAACCCGGCAATTCTTGAGGCACCATTCGAAGTCGAGGAGGCCCTGGACTACATCCAGGTTGGCTCAGCCAGCCATGCGCGACGTTGGTGGTCCCGACGAAGGAGCACACCTACATGCTTCGTAAGCTCTTGGAGCCGCTAGGAAGCGCCGGAAATCTGACCAGCGACGCCCATCTCGCGGCGCTGGCGATCGAGCATGGCGCCGAACTGTATTCGTGTGACACTGACTTCGCGCGTTTCGAGGGGCTGCGTTGGACCGACCCACTCAGCTGAGGGTTTGGCCAGCGCTCAGCGCCTATGCACTCTCCCCCGCTTCGTCCTCTTCCCCCCACATGCGGTCTTGGTCTTCACCTGCTGGGTAAGCTTCTTGCCATTTTGGGCAATGAATTCGATCGTGGAGACAGTCGGAGCGCTACAGAGATTCTGGGTGTTTGAGAGATAGCCCTGAGTGCCACCGAAGAGGGTAAAGCGGAAGTGTCCGATCGGGGCATCGGGAACAACGGGAACCACGGTCTTGAGGCGACCGTTTTGTACCGAGGAGGATTCGGCCTCGGGCATCAGGGTCACCTGGCCGCCGAGAATGAAGGCAAGGTGGGGCAGGAGGCCAAACCCCGATACCGCATAAACTGGACCCTGGAGAGGCTTTTCCAAGAGGGGTGTTTCGGTCATCGCTTCGCCGATCGGCTGGCGTCCGGCACATTGGTCAGAGACGAGTTCCGTTCGATCGCAGAGGTTGCCGAGGTGACGCTGGTCGATCTCGAAGGCTTTGGGCAGGATCACCGAGACCGACTTTAGATTGGCATCGCCCGCTCTGGTGTTCAGTTCAATCGCAAGACTGGGATCCTTGCTTCGCTTCGTATCTTTATTGCCGCCGAGTTGACTGATCGACATCTTCGGCGCGAACTGAAGAATCGAACAGTCAACCGCCTGGAAGTAGGAGCTGAAATTAGCCACCGTTCCCTGGTCGCCGATCCCCTCGGAAGCAACCGAGAAGGGTGAACAATTGGTCGGGTTAATCATAAAGTTGGGCTTGTTGATATTGACCTGGATCGAGCGCATCCGGATTGGAATGCCACCGATGATCTCCGGCACGGTTTCTGAATCGGCAATCACGTGGGCATCGAGCGGATCGACTCGCAGCGCGACCCGCACCGCGACCGTACCGTAGTCATAGGGTCCCGCCAGGGCCGGCGTGATCGCAACGAGGCTGAGAGGCGCGCCATTGAAGGGTCCGGCCAGAAAAATCCTCCCCACTGCATGGAAGGGGTGGGAGCCCGGGCCAGCGGCCACGTTGCTGGTCCCGATTTCGCTCGAGGTCGGACAGCTTGGTTGCGCCTGCTCGACTTTGCCCAGCGTGGTGGCCGCAGCTGCGATGTCGGCCTCCGGGCAGTAGGTGATCCCGTGAAGGTTGGCGGTGAGTCCAGGCGGCATCGTGAAATTGAGCTTGCCCAGGAACTGATCACCGTCTTCGCGGTTCAGCTTAACGGTGAATGAGGAATAGGCCCCCCCCGTCGCATTGGAAGTGCCGGCCACCAAGCTTGGCTGGAAGGGGCGGATCTGGCCGGGACACGGAGCGCCGTGGGGGCCGGTTTCGAGGCTGAAGACCTGGCTCGATTCCTGTTCGGCGAGCGCTGTGTTCCACGGGTAGAACTCAGCTTTGGTGGTGTAGACGCTGCACCGCGTGGGGGTCGCAATCAGGCCACGATCGGATGCAAACAAATGCAGTTGGAAATCGTCGAACGGTACCTGTGGCAGGCCTTCGAAATATGCCGTCAGCTGTCCAGTTTCGGCATTTGGTTTGATCGAGCCTACAAGCTTTGCATTGATCCCAAAGCCCGACGCAATCTCGAACAGACGGTACTGGTCGCCAGGCTTTGGTTCCCCTATATAAACCGAGCCAGTCAACGGCTCCGGCAGGGCTTGAGTTTCAATTTGGAAGGTGCCGATCTTGGCGTTGTTAGGACATTCAGCAGGCCCCTCCGAATGGAAGTTGGCCTGCGCGTCCGTACACATAGTTTGCCCATCAGCCGCGTCGGGATTGACCGTGAGGCCTTCGGGCAGGGCCACTACTGCTTTCTTTATCTCCGACGGCGACGCGGCGAAGCCCAAGAACTGTGGAGCGCTCAACTCTATATTCAGGCCCGACGGCGCATCGGCTTCGCCTGTGGTCGGGCTGGCATACAGGACAGGGTTGAATACCTCGAGTTCGCATCCCGTCGTTTCCGGATATTCGGATTCTTTGCGTGAGAGATGTTCGGGATCTTGATAGGTCTGAACTTCCAGCGTCGTTGGCAGCGGCTTTCCAGTACAAGTCGTTGGATTATCGGTCAGTGGGTGCGCAGGGATGCTGGCGGGCAAAGGACTTCCGAGGCAACCTGTGTTGGCCAACGTGAGGCAGTTGGACGGTTCACCAGGTGCTCCTTTGGGGAAGCGTTCGGTGTTGTGACTCGACAGAGCTGGAAAGCCCCAGATGGTGAGATTTGCTCCAGCGAGCGGTGTGACCTGAGTGATGTTCTGTACCGTGAAGCGAAGCCCGTAGTCTTCGCTTGTGCGAACGGCGACAGGAATATCAATCGGGATATCCAGGGTCGGCACGATGAAGGCCAGAAGCGCCGTTTCCGTGCCGACGGGTTCAACATCAAAAAGTGGCGCGGTCCCGAGTAAGTAGTGAGGGTGTCCTTCATAGTTTGCATATACCGTAATGAGGCCAGCCTGAGAGTTTGAGGGGCACTGATCGAGCGCGAAGTCCGAGGACGTGCAGTGAGTAATCGCGTAGGGGTTGCCAAAAACTCCCTGAGGCGCATTCAAAATTACGTTTTTTGCGGACTCTGGGGCCCCCGGATTATCCAACGAAAAGGACGTCGTCAGATCGGGGTGGGCACCCGCATTCGCATTCGACGTTGAAGTCGTGAAAGCTTCAATCGACTCGCTTGCCTGCGCAGGGGGAGCAGCAAATGCACCTACCAACACGACGGCAGTTAGGGCAGCGAATACCGCGATGAATGCCGCGCCTATTCCACAAAAGGCATTCCTGACGCGAACATGTGCATTCAGGATCTGCATTGGCGTAATGGGATGCGACTTCGGTCTAGCCATGCCTGCCTGCCCTATGTCCCCGTCGCCGACGGCGGCCCTTCCGGACGCAAGTATGATGCTTCTTCACGAAGCCCTTTTTGCACCCTGATCCCGGGGTGGTCGAGCTATTACCATTTGGCGTCCGTGCAACCGTCTTGATTTCTGGTTCCTGGGGCGCCTGACTTCCCGCGCCATGGCACTCATCGGAGGCCTTGCAAGGAATTGACGCCGGTACTTGAGGAAAGCCGCCATCGATACGAGCGTCATAAATCTTGACTCGGTTACCGTTCTGATCTGCCGCGACAAGCGTGTCTCGCGTAAAGAAGAAGGCATCGGTCCCATCGGCGGTGACACCCAATAGACTTGAGCCAAGGAGAGCCGTTCCGGTTGAGATCAGTTGGACGCAACCGGAACCTTCTTCGCATTTCGTCGATTCCGGTAGCGGCTTGTGATTATATTCAGCCAAATATCCAGCCGGCTCCCACTCGTATACATCGATCTTGTTGTTGAGATCGCGATCTACCAACCCTTCGGTCGAGCTGAAAAATAGCCGTCCGTCATTAGTAAGACTGAGGCCGTTTGACGCCATGCTCGCACCACCGGTGGCTTGCTCGCCGGTTGAATTACAGGAGGCACAACTTAGTTCTTCGCCCAAAGCACTGTAGCGGAAGACCTCAGCGCTACCAGCGTTGTTATAACCGGTAAGTGGCAAGGTAGAAGCAATGGCCGCGAAGTCACCCGAGGGCGTAACCTCAAAGTCCGATGTCTTGCGTACTCCAGGAGCACTGACGCTATCCACTACCAGTGGGTTGTCAGTACTCGGATCAGGTGGCGTAATTGCTGGTCCGAAGGTATCTATATTGGTCTTCGAAGGATTGCCGACGGCCAAATCACCGGAATCCACACTAACGCCAAATGATCCCGACAGGAGTTCCTTTCCGGTGGGCGCTCCGACTGGGTTTCCAGCCGCGCTGAACTCGGTGACCTGCTTTCCTTCGTCAACGTACACGTGATCGTCGGAGCTATCGACCGCGACCGAATATGAAGAGTTTCCGTCAAGTTGACCTTCATGGGTCCCTGAAGAACTATAGATTTGTGTAGTTCCCTTGGCGCCAAATCCTCCCCCGTTGACCACGTAAACCTTGCCGGAAGCATTTACTGCGAGATCCGTAGACCCAGCTGATTCCGTCCCAAAGGATTTGATCAGGCTTCCGTTGGTGCCAAATATATAGATGCTTCCACTGAAGGCGCTGACATATAGGTCCCCGTTGCTCGGATCGACTGCTGTGCCGGTCGCCGCATCGTGCACACTGATTGTCGATTCGTGAATTCCGGTCGAACTATACTGATTTACGCTTTCTTCAGCAAAGTCAGGGACGTATAGATCACCGTAGTTCGGGCTACTGGGATCATTGTCAACTGAGATGCCACATGGAAGACTATAGAATCCAAGTACACCGGGCACCGTCAGTTTACCGTCTGCGCCAAATTCTAAGACGGGGTGCCCCGCCTGATCGTATTTGTAGACGTACCCAGTGCCGGATTCCGTACCGATATCGAGAACATAGATGTCCCCCGTCGCGTGATCTATGGCGGTCCCCGCCACGTGACCGAAATGGCCGAATTCGCGGATAGACGGATGAACAGGTTGCGGGAGCGGAGCGTTGGCACTTGACTCAAGCGTGGCGACGAAGTGTGGCGACTGGCCGGGCCGGGCGACGTAGAGGTTGGGGGCGTTTTGGACTCCGTTGGAGGACCCGTCGAGCTGCTCGGGGCTGAGGAAGTAGATCGTGCCGTCACCGGAGGACACTCCCCCACCGCCACCGACCGCAACGGCGCCGCAGTTTTCTTCGCCGCCGGTTGTGTTCCAGTGAACGCGCTTGGTATTGCCGGCGGGATCGCAGCTATCGGTGTTGCCGGTGCCTTCGGTACCGGAGGAAATCCGGGTCAGGGTCATCGTCCCGGCTTCTGAGACTTCTGCCTGATAGATATCGGCGGAGTGGTCGGTGTCTTGGTTGGTTGCGGTGGTGAGCGGGTCGACGGTTGTGAAGAAGACCTTGGAGCCGTCCTCGGTCATCCCATCAAAGAGGGCGCCGTGGCTGGTTCCGGGAGTGAGGTCGATCGTTTTGCCCGAGTCGCCGATATTCATGTAGAGGTGCCAATATTTTGCGCCCCCGGATTCTTCTACCAAGTGGCCGATCACAATCCGCGAGCCGTTGGATGAGATTCCGAGCTCGCCGATTTCGGTGCCTTCTTCTTTCATCGTCTGTCCCGCCGGGGTCTTGGAGACGACGTGGGTTTGCTCGCTCCTCAGGTTTCGGTCATAGATCGCTACTTCGCCTTCGTCGGCATCGGGCTCAAACTGGGATTTGGAGCCAAAGACGAAGTGAGAGCCATCGGCAGACAGGCGCTTGGAGATAAACCCTGCCGGCTGTGCATTCGGTTGCGGGATCGACCCCGCCATGCCTTGGATCAGTTCGCCATTGGGTTGATGGATTGGCGAACCAGCGGAGCCATCCGCGAAGCACGGCGAGCAGATTTCTGGGCCTCCGAATGCCAAAGTCTGGAGGTCCGCGCTTGCTTCCGCGAGAGTTGACGAGAATGGCGATTTAGCGTAGGGAATATCAGCAGGTATTCCTACGTATCGAGTGCTCCACCCTGTTTCTGAGCGTGTGGCCACATAGGGATCGACTCCGCGGTTGGTCGGATTGCCGGTGCCAGCGATCCCTCCGTCGTGCACGCCATAAAGCACCTCCGGCTGCGGTTCTTCGTTGGCATTCTGCGCGGGTAGATGAGCTTCTGGATAGCTCGCGAACGGAGACTGGCCCGCTACCAAATTCGACTCAACGTCATAGCCGCCAGTGTCGGAAGCAGATACGAGCTCGTAAGCACGGCAATCCAGAAGAAGGGACGCACCCGTCTGCTGGCGAACATGGGCGTTCGGGCACGCATCGTTAAGCGACGGAGTAAACGCAAAAGTCGAGAAAGTGCTTTCTGCGCCGCCGCTGCCAGTGCTGTTCGTACCCTCTATGCGGTAGTGATAGATCGTCCCCTGCTCGAGTTCGTCGATAAAAGTAGTAAGACTCTGGTATTGCTTGCCCATACCAACCGCGATTTCAGCTGCCGGAGCAGTCTTCGCATGCGCCCAACCGCTTTCTTCGAAGTCAGCCGCGCTGACGTATTCAAAGCGCGCGGATGTGTTGGCTCCGTTCGGATCAATTTCGCCATGGAGCACCGCGCGATCCGAGTGGACAGCCGTAACGCCAGGGTTACGACCACTGGGAACCCCCGGTGTCGTCGTGAACATTCGATCAGGTCCATAGCCAACGCCGTTGTGGTTCGTAGCGACAATGCGGTAGTGGTAGGTGGCATAGCTGCTCAGGCCGGTCAATTCAGCAGAACTGTTGGTGCGGTTAGGCCCACTTGGGTTTCCCGCATTCTTCGAAGCGGTAGTACTTCCGTAAGCTTCGGTTGGGCCATATTCGAAGTAGTAGCTGGTTTCTTCACCGTTGCCAACAAAGGATCCGTTGAGTGTCGCGCTGTTTTCGGTTAGGTTCGTCGCGGCGTCTGTCGTTAGGCCGGGAACCTTGCCGGTGGTGTAAGTCTGATCGGTACCGTATTTTGAGCCATTTGCGCTCCGCACGGCGACTCGGTACTCGTAAGTTTTGCCTGCCGCGAGCCCTGAGGTCGGCCCGTGAACTTCGACAGCAGGGCCCGCATTTGGAATCGGATGGGTGTCGACTTCTTCGTTTTCCTCATTCAGGCACGGTACTTCGGTGGCACCCTGCCAACGACCGCCCCTCGTTGTGGTTTTGACCACCGCACTGGCGCTGGGCGGGGTGAGCGTAGAGGAATCGACGCTGAGCAAGGGCATGGAAGTGTGCGCGAGGCTGCTCGTGAATTCGACGGCGTAGGGCCCACCAGGGGATCCAGTTACAGCCACATTGTTGGACCCAATCGTACTCATCGCTTCGAGCGCAGACTGAACCGAGCCAGCGTCGGCCCCGCTTGGCAGCACTGTTCCGGCGGTGAGCACTGTAGATGTGGCGAATTCGGTAGCAGGCTGTGATAGCTCGAGACTCCCCGGACCCACTTCGGCGATGGTGGTATTCGGTCGAATGCCGGATCCGGTGATTGCCTCACCGGCGGCGAGAACGCCAGCTTTGGGCGTGAGGCCGGAAACTGTTTTGGAACCGGCCGCCAGTTCGGCGGCGGTGTTGGTCTGGGTGGCGGCGAGTGATAGTTCGAGGCTCCCCGTCCCTATGTTGACGATGGTGGTGCCGGCGGGAATGCCGGGTCCGCTGATTTCCTGGCCAACGGCGAACTGCCCAGATTTAGTGGTGAGGCCAGTAACTTCTTTAGTGCCGGAAGACAGATCTCCCTGGCCGGTCGCTGCACTCAGGTTGCCAGCAGCGGTGGCCGAGGTTGTTTGGCCGTTAAAGCCAAGTGTGAAGTTCCCGCCGGTAGCGCCCGAAATGGTCAGGCTTTGGACCGCGCTCGTCGCGGTGGCGGCGTTAAATGACCCCTGTTCTGCGTATTCGAACTGACACTCTGTAACGTCGCCGCCGCCATTGGGGTCTACTTCTGCATTCAGTGTGCCTGAAGTGGCCGTCGGTCCGGTGACGGGACTGTAGCTGACCTTGGCAACCGACGGGTCGGGATTAAAGATCTGGATCCCCCCATATGTCGGAACATAGAGATAACCCTGCGAGTTGACGGCCGGGACGCCCTGCGCCTGCATATGGCCGGGAGGGTTGCCAGCTTCGGTTATCGTATTGAGGAAGTTTCCAGAAGAGTCATATTCGGTTACTGGGCTAGAGTAGCCACCTAGGATGCCCACGTTGCCATTGGTGGGATCAATTCCCGATCCACCAGGGCTGTCCCATCCCCCAGATGCTTCCGGATCCGGAAAAGATCTGACATATGTGCCTGTTGAATCGAACTCGTCGACCACCCCTTTCCCGGCGTCGGTGGCGAAAAGATCTCCATTGGAGTCGACCGAGACGTGCTCCACCTGGCCGAAGGGACCACTAGGAGTCCCTAGGAGGGTATTGCCTTCGATATAGCTCGCGGTGGCCGGGAAATCCACCGGGCGCTCCCCGGAATCGAAGGCCTCGATATTGTTTTCAGGTGCGCTGATCGACAGATAAATCCTGCCTCTCGAGTAGCCGTTCGAGTTATCGCTCGCGACATGTAGGTCCCCACCGCAGCAGTTGGTAACGCCATTGATGCCCGTCCAGCTATGCGTGTAGCAAACGGGTTCTCCTTCTTCGCAGTGATTGGTGGGACTTGCGGGCGCAAAAATATCGACTGTACGTCCGTTTGACTGGGATGCAAATACTTCGCCGCTACTCTGGTCGACCGTAACGGAAATCGCGAGACTGAAGTATTCCCAAGGTACGAATGTATCAGGTGTTGCCAATAGTGTTTGGGAGGGGAGGGCGTCGATCTTGTAAATTCCATTCGAGCTCTTGTCCGTCTGGTTAGGTACCTGGTGGCCACCATCGGAAACCCAGAAGTCATTGTTGGCTTCAAAGGCCACCGTGTTTGCGCCGTTAAAGCCTTCTTTGACCTGGGAGTTATAGGTGCGTGCCGCAGAGGCCGATGGAACTCCGAAAAGGAGCAAGAAGACGGCCAATCCTCCCAGGCCAAGCCTAATTAGTATTTGTCTGTTCATTGCTGGTGGGCCTTTTACCTTATTGCTGAATTCCATGGGTTAGCGCACCGCGCTCGCGCGACTCAGATGCCGTTTAGTTTTTCTCCCACAAGCAACATTAATAGTGGAATTGGAATCCACGCCCTTGCCGTTTTGTCCGTTCAGGCCGACGCTCGCGACCTGGGCTCGCCCGCAGATGTTTTCGCTGTTCACCAAAAGGCCCTTCGAGCCACCATAGAGGTTTAAAGCGAACCTCGAGACTGGTGCATCCGGGACCGTTTCAAAGCTCGTTCTGAGGCCACCATTGACCGTGTCCACCCGGCCGTCAAGCACTATTTCGATTTGGCCTTTTAGGTCTGCAACGACATCCGGGAGTTGATGCCCAAATCCAGTCATCAAATAGACGGGGCCCGCGAGGGGGGCTTCGAGCAGCGGAGTGTCGGCTTTGGCATACCCAATAACCGAACTCGCCGGACATCCGCTTCCGGTAAATTGGGCTCGGGTGCATGGACTTTTGATGTGGGCGTTATCGAGGAGCTCCCCATGAGGCAGCGCCACAACCGCTTTGCGTATTCCGGCTTCGCCTGGTTTCGCGGTGAGAACTGAATGAAGCGCAGGATTACTGGCACGATCGGTCTTTCCGGAAAGGCGCAACGAGAGACTCGGGGCGAATGGCAGAGTCTCACAATTGGCCACTTGATAGTGGTCACTTAAATCCGCAATGGCACCCTGATCGCCGCTCACGCTTGCGTCGACTGCAAAAGGACTGCAGTTTGTAGGATTGATCGCGAAGTTGGCCCGATCGAGATTGATCCGGATAGAACGCAGGCGCAGAGGAATCCCTTGCAGTATTTGTGGTAAGGGGTCTGAGATTGCAGTGATGTGCGCGTCGGAAGGATCTACATGAAGAGCCGCCCGGACCACCACGTTGCCGAGATCGTACGGCCCGGAAAGAGCTGGAGTTATTACTGCGATGCTGAGCGGAGCCCCTTTGTAGGGGCCAGCCAAATATACCGTGCCGGGAACATACAGCGGGTGGTTTCCGGCACCTGCCCCGGTCACTGCAGTCCCGATCTGGGAAGAGCTGGGGCAACTTGGATGTTCCAGCTCGACCAGGCCCGAATAGGTTGGTTCCGCAACATGGGCGAGCGTTTGGTCAGGACAGTAGGTGACTCCTGCCAGGGTCGCAGAAAAACCAGGCGGTGTCTTGACCGTAAGGCCGCTGAGATCCTGGTCTCCGTCCAACCGGGTGACTTCTAACGAGAAGGGAGCGTGCAAGCCAGCAGTTGGATCCGAAGAATCAGCTTCAAAGCTCGGCCTAAATGGTCGTCGCGATGCCGGGCAGGGAGCACCATTCGGGCCAGAAGTAAGGGTGAAATACTGCGTAGAGATTTGCGACCCGATACTCGAATCCCAAGGACGGAAAGAAGTGCTGACTGGATAGGTCCCGCACTGGGTTGGTGTTGCGAGCAGCCCTCGTTCGGAGCCGAAAAAGTGCATGTTGAACGCGGTTAGCGGACTCTGCGGGAGTTCGTTAAAGGTGATCTTCAACTGTCCCGTGCTTGGATCAGCGCTGACCGACCCTGGCAGCTTTATGTGGGTGGCGAACCCGTCGGCGACCAGAAAGATCCGGTATCGATTGCCTGGTTCCGGTTCACCGAGATACACGTAACCCGGTAGCGGCCCGGGAAGCGCAGAGCTGTCTATTTCCAGACTTCCAACCTTTGAAAATTCCGGACAGTGAGCTTCTTCGGTGGTGCCAAAGTTAGCCTCTTCATTTGAGCAGGATGTCTTGCCGTCGGCGGCGTTTGGATTTATCGAGAAGCCTGGCGGCAACGTCACGGTGGCGCCGCGGAGCTCGGTCGGTGACGGAATAGTCGGGCTGAGCTCTTGAGGAACGCTCAGGTTCACGTCGATCCCGGAGGCCGTGTCGGTGGCAGTTGTAGTCGGCTGGGCGTAAAGACTTGGGTTGAAGCTGAGCTGATCGCACCCCGTCATCTGTGGCCACGGGTACAGGTCGGACTGAAAGCTCTGGTCGTACCCGAGAACATCGAGTTTGGATACGAGCGGTGCGTCGCAGTTCGTCGGGTTTTGAAGAAATGGTGTTTCCGGACTGTTCGACGGTTCCGGGGGAATCCGAGCACCACACGGCTCACCCACGGTATTCGGATCAATCGTGCTTTCGGATCCGCTCGCCGAACAGAGCGTGCCAGCATAGGAGGTCAACCCTTTTCCGTTGGGATTAAATTCCGAGTTAAGGCGAAGCGGATTGTGAATTGGGTTAGCCGGCACGCCCCAAAGAACCTGGGTGAAAGTTTTTAGTGGAACGCTCAACCCATGGTAGATCGAGGTGGCGGTGGCGTCGAGACCATAATCGCCACCGGTTCGCGGGCTAAGTACCGTGAATTGAGGCGTATCGAACAAAAAGATCTTGAAGCCAAGCAACCCGGCCTCATCGGGTGGCGGTACAAGATTGTATACCGCGGAGTTAAAGGGTAGGAAGGCCGTCACGACATTCGCGATCCCCACCTGGGAGTCGATTGGGCATTTATCTGCAGAGAAGTCTGCGATAGAGCACTGCGGAGTAGCGTGAGGATTACCGATAAATCCTGCGGGAAGGTGAACGGTAGCGTCTTTAGCGTCCTCGCAATTGCAGGCGCTTTGACTCTGCTGTTCGAGCCTGTTCTTAACGGTGAACTTCACCTCCAAATCGGGATGACCACCGGCTTCCGTGGATCCGGGCACGGCCGAGAATTGCTCGATCGGAACTGCGCCGAGTGCCCTGGATGTGCCGAAGGTGGGGAACACGGCTATTGAGGCAGCCACCACCCAGAGGGTCAGCCCAAAACAGATGGATCCGCTGGGCCAACTCCGCATCACGCTCCCCTCCTCTGGCGTTTGGTTGCCGATCTGTGGCCCCCGTCGGCTCTGCGCTTGTGCCGACGCCTTCGACGCCTGGCCGCGGCCTTGTGAGACTTCGCGCCCGCACGAGGTTCGCTCGAATTATCAGTCGGCAATGACGCGTCGGTTCCGTGTACGAGCGCAGTAGGGGCTTCTGATCCAGGGCCATGACACTCATCAGCGGCCGCACACGGCGGAGGCGGTGGATTCGCCGGAAACCCACCGCCTGAGCGTGCATCGTAAACCTTAAAAAACACTCCGTTGTGGTCTGACGGCACAAGCGTTTGATAGCTACCGAAGAAAATGTCGCGGCCATCGGCGCTGATCCCTACCAGCCCCGCGACCCCTCCGAAACCTAGCGCACCACCGAGTGGCTGGCTGGTATCTCCGGTCCCCGGGGTGATCAGCTGCGGTCGCCCTTCAACGTACTCATAAACGTCCTCCGCCTTATTTGTGTCGGCATGCACGAGCGCGTCCTGGGTGCTGAAAGCAGTTCGTCCATCGTTGGTCATGAATAAACCGTCCTGGCTAGCCAACACGTCGGAGGTCGGAGGTTCACCACTTGGAATACATGAGACGCATACAAGCTTTCTGGTCGAAGGTTCATACGTGTACATCTCCTGGTGGCCGGCGTTATCGTACTTCGTAACCTGGCTATTAGTAATAAACGCCATATGGCTGCCGTCCGGAGATACCTGCATTCTCTCTAGTCTTGTGCATGTATGAGAACTATACGTTTCGTAGCAATAGGGTTCGCCACTTAATGTCGTAACGTACTGCGCCTGGCCATTGCGATAGACATAAAGGTTTTCTTGATTTGCGATACCGCGCGTTCCGTCAAGCTGCTCAGGTGATGTGAAATAGATTTCGCCACTTTCGGAGGCTATGAAATTGTCAGACAGACAATTTCCACCGAGGGTGCTCCCAAGCTGGCAATAAAACAATTGAGTGTAGGTCGTGATACCGCACGATTTGACGAATTCGGCTTTGCAGTTCGCCGTGTTTCCAGGTTCGCCAGGATTTCCTGGGTTATTGGCCTTCGAGATCAGGGTCAAGGGATGATGGGTAAGTTCTCCCTGTTCTGACCACATATATAGACTAGTGCCGCCGTGTTCAAGATCTTCCCCGGTAAGGTGTTCTTCGGATAGGAAAAAGACCTTTGAGCCTTCTCCATTCATTCCAATAAAGCGCACGTCGTGACCCTCAGACACATCGTAGGTAACCGAGTCATTAACCCGCATGTAAAGGTGACTCGGCTGCATTATGCAGCGGCGCACCATGGAGTAATCGGCCGAGCACGGAGGAGTCTGGCATACTGCAAACCCGCAAGGGCCTGTGGCCCCGGCAGCCATGAGGATGTGGGAACCGTCGTGGGATACTCCGGGTATCTGAAGCGGGTCGCCCGCATGATCGGTCGGCTCGCTTGGAATATTTTCACCGAGTGGCGTTTTCGATGCCACTGCGACCGTAGCGGCAGGCGTGTTGTTGTCATAGACCGACCCGGGAGCACCGAGTTGCCCACCGGGCGCAAACGAGTTCCACTCCGTGGCGAACACGAAGTGATCGAAATTTGAAGAGGTTGTTACGTCTCCAGGGCAATCATCGGCATTCAGGTCATAGAAGAAGGAGGTGTCGGCAACATAGGGGCAATCGAGAGAATGCACGCCGCCGGGCGAGACAGTCAGTTCGCTTTCCCCTTCTTCGGCCCGATAGCGGCCAGCGGGGTATATGTATGAGCCCGCAGGATAGCTGCCCGCCGGGACCGTTGCGAGATTTGTCGGCCATCGATCGATGGCCTTTCCTTCCGCCGTCCAGACATAAGGGGCGTTTGACGAAATGACATGAGTGTTGTGAAAGTCAGACGTAAAAATACTCTCAATGCTCTGATTGCCGTCGTTGAAATCGGCGAACTTATCCATGCTGGGATCGGTAAGGACACCGTTTTGAACCTGTGCGCCTAGCCCCGATGCTGCCGCCAAAGCTGAGGGGATGCGGAAGCAGCTTCCCGATTCTGAACATTCTTGGTACGGTACCGATCCCGGTGGTCCGAGCGGAGGACCACCGTCCACCGCAGCAGCATTTGAAGGTATTCCAACGTACCGGCTGACCCAGCCCGTATCGGTCCGAGTCGCAACGTAGAGGTCACCCGCTCCGTCAATCGGGCTACCACCCGATCCGGGTACTGTGGAAAACACCCCGGTGTATGCGAAGCGAGGTGGGTTCGTCGCAAAGCCGGTGTTTGGTCCATCGGGAAAGAGCTGAGTCCCACCGGCATCGCCCGGAGTCACCAGCTCATAGGCGCGACACTCGGGAAGATAGTTCGCCTGCGTCTGCTGCCGCACATTTTCGTTAGGGCAATTTGGTGGGTAGAAATTAAACGTCTGATCACCCGATGTAGTCGTCCCATCGGTGTTGGTCGCGACCAACCGATAGTGATAGACCACATGTGAGGCGAGATTTTCGAGATGAACCCCGATCATCTGATCCGAGCTGCCGGCGCTGATCGAACCATCGGGTATAGGTTCAATCTGTCCATAGTTGGTCGTCGTGCCATATTCAAATCGATAGGTCGTCGGCAACCCGTCCGGATTCACCTCAGCACGCAGATCGGCAGTGGTGGCAGTCAGATGTTCGGCTGCTAGACCGTCGATAGCCGGAGGCTGGGTAGTTGTGAAGGTTTCGTCAAGCCCAGCGGCGGTCGCGCCTGCCGTGTTCGTTACCACAAACCGGAAATGCTCGAGAGTACCCGGCGATAGGCCACTGACCGTAGAATGCACTTCCGTTGGTTCGGTGAAATTAGTGCTGGAGGGATCGGGCGTGCAGGGCAGTGTGTTGCCGTATGTCTTACCGAAGCCATATTCAAATTGACAGCTTGTTATGGCTCCACGCCCAGCTGGATCAACCCTGCCATTGATCGTCGCACTGGTTTCCGTCAATTCGGTTGCAGACCCGGTTGTCGCAATTGGCCTTATGTCTGTGAATACTGCAACATTATTTTCAGCCGTATTTGCTACGTAGACCGTGTGCGAGCTGCCGTCCACCGCCAACCCCTGCGCGCCTGATAGATCACCTGAACCGAATTTGTCTAAGATCACACACGGCGCAACTTTCGGTTCGCAAGGAGCACCGTAGTGATCAATATGGGTCCCCGTATCTTGGTAAAGCTCTTCGCTGTTAGGGTCGAAGCCGAAACCGGTAACCGACGGATCGGTACCTACGAGATACTCATTCCGTTCGTGATTTTTTTCGTTGAATGGTTCTTTTAAGACACCCTCTCCAATATCCCCTTCAAAGCAGAAGAAGCCGCCACCCGCAAAAAAGAGGTCGCGGTTCCGATCGGACTTCAAAATATATGGTCCGCACGTGCCCTGATAGGGACCCTCGTAGCTACCACCCGGCGTATACTCCCACACGTTATAGCTGTAGTGAGTGCCACCGACGAAGAGATCACCGTTTGGACCTCCCACTGCGATACCGTACAACGGGCCGTAGACAGGTAAGTCCGTCGCATCAGAACCATCCTTCTGGCCACTCGCTCCCCAGCCCGCAATCACATTCCCACCCGAATCGACCTTAGTCACGAGGTTGTCTCCGGTATCGCCAACGTAAATATCACCGGTCGAAGGGCCACCGGAGTTGTCAACAGCCAAAAACCTCGGGGTCTCAAAGGCGCCTGGGCTCGAACCCGAAATGCCTGCTTGACAGGTGTCTCCAGATGCGACAGTGCAAACGTTTCCGCCGGTCGTTTTATCGACGCCTTTGCCAAACATAAGAATAAGACCTCCCGCTGGACTAAATTTCTCAACCCTATGATTGCCGGGGTCCGTGACGTAGACATCATGGCTCGCCTGGTCAACTTCGATGTCGGCAGGTTCGGCCAACGGGTAGGGATTTTCGGGAGATGAAGTAGCCGCACCGAAGGTCGTCGAAAAGACATGGCTGATGTTTGCAGAAGCTTGAGATGCCGTGATCATCGACGCGAAGGCGACGGTTATAATGATGGACGCGGTCAACGCGATCAGGCGCGCCGCCTTCACCCGGCCCTGCAAATGAGTTATCTGAAACGCGCCGGTCAAGAGCGGCCCTTCCTGTGGTGCTTCGACTTAGTGTGTATCTTCTTTACGCACTTCCCGCGTTTCCTCGCAAAACTTTTTTTACAGGGGGTCGGAGTTGGGGTCTGCACACCAACCGCTGCCGCTGGAAGCGTTGTAAACGTCCCGTCCGGACCAACGGCTTTGCCGACTTCGTTACTAGCGACGATGCGGTAGTGATAGGTCGTCTGTGGGAGGAGCCCGGAAACCAACGCTCGTGCTGCATAAACACCATTGTCAGATCCGATCGGCCCACTCTCTGGTGTGCTGGCACCATAGCCCGTTGTCCGTCCGTATTCGAAATGATAAGTAGTTGCACGATAGCCAGGATGAATCCTGGCCCCCAAGGTCGCTGTTGTCTGGGTCACAGCAGACGCCACCGTTTCGGCAAGAGTCGGAACGGCAGGCGTAGTGAAAGTCATATCGGGCCCAAGCACCGTACCAGCAAAATTTGTCACCACGGCACGAAAATGGTAGGTGGTTGCAGGTTGCAATTCGGACACTTCGATACTCGCGAGAACGTCGCTATTTTCGTTACCCACGGATTCGGTCGGATACGTTCGTAAGCCATAGGAAGTCGACTCTCCGTATTCAAATCGCACCACGGTCGGGCCGTAGCCAGGCCTTACTTTCGTGTTCAATGTAACGAGTGTTGGTGCGATATTTGATGAAGACGTCCCATCTACACTAGGCGGCTCAGGCAGGGGACTGAACAAGGTTTGATCGGGCCCGAACGTGGTGCCATATGAATTTGATGCGACGACACGATAGTGATAAAGAATGTACGGAAATGGGAAGGTAGCCAATGCGCTGATATGCTGTTCGCCTGTACCTGGTCCCGCGTCGGCTAGCGACGTTTTTTCACCAGCCGCATATGGATCTGGAGCGGTTGGTTCATAATTAGCGTAGTCGACATACTCGAAATAGTAGGTCGTGTCGACGCCTTCCCCCGCGAATGAGCCGTTAAGAGTCTCGCTGCCGGGGACCGGATTGGTGGGTTCGGAAGTAGAAAGAGCGGTGACGGCGGGTGGCGTCGTTACCGACTGATCCGCACCGTAGCTAGTCCCAAAGCCGTCAACGGCTACGGCTCGGTAGTGGTAGGTTGATTGGGCGGTTAGACCTTCGATTTTGGCGGAGATCGATGCGCTGCTGGAAGGTGAGCCTGCGCTCGTTATCGATGTTTTCGTTCCGTAGCTCGTGGTTGGCCCGTATTCAAAGTAGTATTCGGTTGCCTCGCCGTCACCCGCAAAAGAGCCATTTAGAGTCGCGTAATTGGGTCTTACTTCAGTTGCAGTTTCGGTTGTCAAGGAATTGACGGCGAGCGGCTTGTACGTTTGGTTTGGTCCCTTGCGGGTGCCGTTAGCGTTAGAGGCTACAACTCTGTAGTCGTAAGTTTTCTCTGCGGTCAGGCCAGATATATTGGCGTCGACCGCTTGTTTCCCGACGTATGGTGGAGCCGGCGAACACGGAACGGTGGTTCCGTACGACGTTGTGGGTCCGTATTCAAAGACGCAAGAAATAACGGTGCCACCTTCGTTGGGATCGATTGTTGCATTCAAGGTTCCCGACGTGTGATTTGTGTTCGTGACCGCACCGTAGCTGACCTTCGGTACGATCACATTGGGGGTAAAGATGTCAACGCTGCTTCCATTGGCCACGTAGACGAAACCACCAGAATTAACAGCGATTCCGCCACTCAAATTGCTGAACGGCGTTTCCTGCGCCGGACCCGTCCCGGTGATCTGATCGATATACCCTCCTCCGGATTCAAACTCGTCAACAACATGATTGCCGCTGTCGACAATAAGCACATTGCCATTGGTCGGGTCGACGGCAACACCGGTAATGCTGTTGAAACTTTGCGGGGCACCGGCTCCGGTAAACGCCCTTACGAAGATCCCACTAGAGTTGAACTCGTCGACGACCTGTTTGCTGTTTTCAACGACGTAAAGGTTTCCTTCCGGGTCGGTGGCGATGTTGGAGATGCTTCCGATTTCGCCGCCAGGAGTTCCGATGATGTGGTTACCTTCGATGTATTCGGCTGAACCGGAGAAGTTGGCCGCTTCGTCTTTGCCCGTCAACCGCTGAATGTGCTGAGGGCCTCCACAGCTGCGCGCAACGTATACATCGCCCTGTGAAGGGCCTCCCGCATTATCCACCGCCACAAAGTCAAGGCCACAGGAGTTTTCGGTGTTCCACGTTTCAGAGATGGCGCCCGTGTTATCAAAGACTTCGACATCGACCGGACCGGAGTTCGCGACGTAGAGGTAGCCGGTCGTATTGTTAAGGGCCATGCTCAAAACGTAGCCGCCGCCTACGGTCTCCGTTTTGAGGAGAGTGCCAGAGCTGCTGTACTCCGAGAGGATTCCAGAGTTCCTGTCGCGGATCCAGACGTTTTCGCTGCCATCTATGGCCAACGTATTCGCTTCAACAAACCCCGTGATTTCCGATTCGAAGCTGCGATCTGCGAAAGCGGCAGAGGTTGAGAAGAAGAAGCCGCCAAGTGCGATGATGGAGGCGACGGCTATTGCCATTCCTCTTCCCGGTTCAAAGCCTCTGCGCCGGTCAACAGACCGAACAAAATTGATCCGAGCTTTCTCGGCAGCCAAGGGAACCATTCGATGAGGCTGTGCCAATTGGCGGCTTCGCGACATTGCGAAGGGCGACTGCCCCCTGCTGCTCGATGTTTCGCGCTTCACGAAATGCGTCTCTCTCTTCCTGATCCCTGGCTTCCCCTGCGCTCCCAACGGGGAACCCCGTTCTGCTATCCCAGTTAACCCATAGCAACCAGCTCAACCCGCAGCAGGCAGCCTTGGGGGAACTTTAGCCGAGTTTGTCGATTTGCGCAAGAGTCGAGTTTCGAAAGCGACCAACGAGAGGGCAGCCAGAGGGAAAGTCCTGCAAACGACGGTTTCGATAAGACAGCAGAGCCGATGGCAGGTTCTGGGAGTCAGCTGTCTTCCTAGGAGGCACGGGGGCCTTGTCGCTCGTGAGGATGGGGGCGCAGCGGGAGTCTGGCTTGGTTCTGATCTTCAGCTGCTTGCTTCACTGCAGAGTCTCAAAGTGAGGACCGAGCTGCCCATAACGCCGTCCTCCCGTCTCGTCGCCTTGGTTTGAGGAAATGAGCCCCACCATGAGCCCCACCAAGTCACCACCAGGTCCGTGTCTAGTCGACGACAGCGGGGGGCAAGGAGCAGGCCCAAGCCTTGTCCTTTCCGCAGGCTCGTTTCACCCGTCCGCATCGCAGCCTGGCGATGCTCGTCTTTGGCGAGGGCGCTTGATCGGGCCATTGGCTCGCCAACCCTGATGGACACTGAAACGAGCGCTTTGCAGCGCTGCTCAAATCGGCATCACGGCCGTTGGCTACGATTGCCTCCGGAAACGTGCCCAGGTGGAGACCAGAGCCATGCACGCTCTGCGGATTCGGGCCAGGCCGTCACCACTAAAGGCGGCCCTCTCAGCCCCTGATGAAAGTACTAGCAGCTCGTCCGCTCCTGGCAGACAACTGCTTTCCACCGGCGACCATTCAGGCCCGATTGCGATGGACAGCACGAAGGCACCTCGCCTTGGCTTTGCGGTGCTTCCTTCGGCACTTCGACGAATGCGTTGGGCCTCTCCTGCTCGTAGATGTAGTTGCCACGGTCACGTTCTGAGCGGACGACGAAGAATTGACATAGCCTGCCTCGCCCAGATAGGTAGTAGAAATGCTGTGGGCGCCAGCCTCCGGGTAGGCGACGGTGCAGCTGGCCGTCGATGCTGAAGAGCCTGGAATAATTGACTGCGCTGAGCATCCGTCGATTTGTTGACTGCCGTCGAGGAACTCGACGGTTCCGGATGGTACGCCTTCCCCGTGTCTTTCGGGACTCACCGTCGCTGTGAACGTGACGGGTTGGCCAACCGTCGGCGCGGGGTTTGAAACTTCAAGCGCCGTCGTCGTTCGCTCGACCAAGGAGGCGATGACCGCATGCGCCGTGTAGGTGATCCGGGCCTCAGGCGCGACTCTCATGCCTTCACACGTCAGCGGCACCAGGGCCCCGTCCGGGATTCCTCTGAACGTCCCTGTGAGCACCCCCGTCGTCGATATCAGCGTGTCTTCTTCGAGTACATCGCAGGTGGGGGTGCCGTCGATGAGTTTGAAGCCGTCTTCGATGAAGAGTTCGGCGCCGTCAAGGTTCACCGGGCCGCTCGCATGTATCCGGGAGTTGTAGAGCATCGAGACCTTGCTAGTCGGACTGAGATTGACCCCCCCATTGACCCCCAACACAACCGTTCCGGCCACGGGCGGCTGTCCCAGCTGCAGAACGCTGTGATCGGCGAGCGTGAGTGCTCCGAGACTGTTCGCGCTTTCGTTGGCGCCGTTGGTGTCTTCGTCGAACACCTTCACTCCCGTGCCGACATTGACAGGATTGCCGTCGCCTCCATTGAGCACCCCGTCCAGGTGGCGACCTTCAGAACTGCCCAGATAGACCGATCCGCTGCCCGCAAGGGACATCGAACCGGCCTCCATATCGGTGCCGACATTAACGGTTGCGTAGTTCAGGCTGAATTCGAGCGGGTCAGAAGGCCCTGTCACCCTGCCATCTACGTAGAGCAGCCCTTCGTAGGCGTCACCGCTGATCGACCATGTCTGCGGCGCGCCAAGCAGTATCGGCAACCCCAGTTTGGCCGCCGTCCATGCAGGTTCGCCCGGGTTTGGCGTTGCTGTTAGCCCGCCTTCGCCAAGGGTGATTGGCGCACCACCTATCCAGTAGATTCTTTCGTAACCGCCCTCCGTGACGAACATTGCGGCGGCACTAAGATTGCTGATGTCGTTTTCACTGAGGTAGCATGGTGGCTGTTCCGGCTTGTGTTCATTTGGGCAAGAGCCATTTTCCGATAGGTGTGGGAATTTCAACGTTCCCACCGCACCGCTCGGGGCAACTCCTCCTTCCCAATTGTCCGCGGCAGACCAATCCGGCGTTCCAAATTCCCCTGCTTCTGATCCTGTCTTCCCGTTGGGGACGCGCGCTACACCAGTCCACGTGTAATTGGCCGCTGCAGCGGCGGACGGAAGCATAAATGTCGCGGCGAGAAGCAGCGCGAATGGCCAGCGGCCATCGAGCAAGGACCTCTTCCTCTCTAATAGTATCCCGGGCATATATCGGCCGTCATTCTGTTCACCCCATGCGGGCGCACTGCAGCGTCCTTCCAACAGGCTACACCTCTCCTGCCGCGAGAAGACGCTGAGCGATGGGCTTTGACGAGGCGCCAACGGCAGAGTCCGCTCGATGGCCACCTCAATTTGGCCTGCGGGGCAATTCTCAGAATCCCATGCCCCAGCTGGCCATGCCCCAGCTGGAGATGTCCCCGCAGCTAGTGCACCGTCTCTAAAACGGCTTTACACCGCCCGACCTTCTCGAGAATCGAGTCGATCGAGGCGGTCCACACGAAGGGCTTGGGATCGTCGTTGTGAGCTTCAAGGTAGTCCTCGATCGAGGTGATCAGGTCGGGCACGCTGTAGAAGACACCACGGCGGATCGCCTTCTCGGTGAGCTCCCGAAACCAGCGCTCGACAAGGTTTAACCAGGAGCTCGAGGTCGGCGTGAAGTGCAGGTGAAAGCGCGGGTGCTTGTGGAGCCACGTGTTGACGTTGGCGTGCTTATGAGTGCGGTAGTTGTCGAGGATCAGGTGCAGCTGGAGCTCTGCGGGGAACTCGCGATCGAGGCGGCGCAGGAACTTCAGGAACTCCTGGTGGCGGTGGCGGGGCAGGCACTGCCCGATCACGGCGCCGTCAAGCGTATTGAGCGCCGCGAACAGGGTGGTCGTTCCATTGCGCTTGTAGTCATGGGTCATCGTGCCGGCGCGTCCCCGCTTGATCGGCAGGCTCGGCTGGGTGCGATCGAGCGCCTGGATCTGGCTCTTCTCATCCACGCACAGAACCAGCGCCTTCTCCGGCGGGTTCAGGTAGAGGCCGACCACATCGGTCAGCTTCTCGGTGAAGTGCGGATCGGTGGAGAGCTTGAACGAGCGCACCCGGTGGGGTGCCAGTCCATGGGCGTCCCAGATGCGCTGCACGCTCGCCGGACTGACGCCCTGGGCCTTGGCCATCGAGCGGCAGCTCCAGTGCGTCTGTCCAGGAGGTGTGGTCTGGGTCGTCGCGGTCACGATCTCCTTGACCTTCGCCGCAGAGATCGTGCGCTTTCGCCCGCGACCCTCCTTCACCTCGGTGAGTGCCTGAGGACCACCCTTCGCAAAGCGCTCCCGCCACATGATCACGGTCGGGCGACTCACACTCAACGCTCGGGCGATCGCGCTGTTTGAGGCACCATCGGCGGCCATCAGCACGACCCGTGCGCGCATCGCGATGCTCTGTGGCGTGCCGTGGGCCTTTACCCAGCGCTCAAGCAGCGCTCGCTGCTTCTCGGAGAGCTCAGCAGGTGCAGTCGCCGCCACGCTCCGACGCTATAACAACCGCTCCTCTCTGTCAAGCTATTTTAGAGACAGCACACTAGGTTGCTTCATACCCAGAAGTCGGTAGACAACCGCTCAAACCGACCCGTTTGCAGGGTGACCGTCGGTAGCCACCATCGGCACCAGGATCCCAAGTTGGATCAATACCCAAGTCCTACGTTCTAGGTACTTGCCCCGACGAAGTAGGTGGGCGGACCGACTTCCGATTCAAGCGATCACCGCCTGTGGCGGTGCGCCTTGCGCAGGCACCTCGCCCTAGCCCTGCCATGCTTCCTGCGGCACCTCGTCGGATTCTTTGAGCTTCGTCTCGTCGGGGTAGTTGTCACGGTTACGTCCTGGGGGGAAGAAGTTGAATCGGCGTAGCTTTCCCCGCCCAGGTAGGTCGTGGAGATGCTATGGGCGCCAGCCGCCGGATAGGTGACGGTGCAGCTGGCGGTCGATGCTGAAGAGCCTGGAACAAGTGACTGGGCTGAGCATGCCCCGATTGGTTGGCTGCCGTCGAGGAACTCGACGGCCCCAGATGGCACGCCTTCCCCGTGCCTTTCAGGACTCACCGTCGCCGTGAGCGTAACGGGTTGGCCAATCGTCGGCGTCGAATTTGAGACGTCAAGCGCCGTCGTCGTTCGCTCTACCATGGAGGCGATTACCGCATGCGCCGTGTAGGTGATCCGGGCCTCAGGCGCGATTCTCATGCCTTCACACGTCAGCGGCACCAGGGCCCCGTCCGGGATTCCTCTGAACGTCCCTGTGAGCACCCCCGTCGTCGAGATCAGCGTGTCTTCTTCGAGAACATCGCAGGTGGGAGTTCCGTCGATGATTCTAAAACTGTCTCCGAGGGAAAGTTCGGCGCCCCCGAGGTTCACCGGGCCGCTCGCATGTATCCGGGAGTTGTAGAGCATCGAGACCTTGCTAGTCGGACTGAGATTGACCCCCCCGTTGACCCCCAATAGAACGCTTCCAGCCACGGACGGCTGCCCAAGTTGCAGCGCGCCGTGGTCGGCGAGCGTAAGGGCTCCGATGTTGTCCAAGTCTTCATCAACGCCGTTGGTGTTTTCGTCGAACACCTTCACACCGGATCCGATGTTTACCGGGTTGCCGTCTCCCCCATTCAGCACCCCGACAAAATGAGGGCCCAAAGGATTGCCGAGATAAACCGACCCATCGCCAGTCAGAGATATCGGCCCTGCTTCAATATTTGACCCCACGTTGAGACTCGCATTGCTCAGGCTGAATTCGAGCGGGTCAGACGGGCCCGTGACGTCGCCACCAAGGTTGAACATTCCTTCGAAGGCATCGCCACTGATCGACCATGTCTGCGGCGCGGCAAGCAACACGGGCAGCTCGAAATTTGTCGACGTCGCAGCGGTCGCATTGGGATCCGCGGTCGCGGTCAATCCCCCTTCGCCGAGGGTGATTGGGTTGCCCCAAATAGAATATCGTTCTTCAGACCCACTCTCTGTGATGAACATCGCGGTGGCACTAAGGTTAGTGAGATCGTTCGCACTAAAATTGCAGGTTGGTTCCGTTTCTTTGTGCTGGCTTGGACATCCCTGCGTTAGGTGCGCAAACGTCAGCGTTCCGACCGAACCGCTCGGAGGGACTCCGCCTTCCCAGTTGGCTCCGACTGACCAAAGCGGCGTACCAACGTTCTTTGCTTCTATTCCCGTCTTTCCGTTGGGGACGAGCGCTCCACCAGACCACTTGAAGTTGGTGGCTGCCGCTGTGGCGGCAGGTGGAAGCAGCAGCCCGATCACGAGCCCCGCGAGCAGCCAGCGTCCATTGCGGATGGATCTCCTCCTCTTCAAAGTAACCCTAGCCCTCTCTCCCACATCTGGCACCGGTCCATTGTACAACCAATTTTGCTGCGTCTCGACCGAAGCACCGGCCCGATCTTGGATCGGGAACAGGGACGTACCGAGCGGGTGCCCAAGGTGCCAACAAACGGAAGAGCGCCGCTTTGCCCGCAACCACAAACTTCGCGCACCGACCTCAGTACTAAGGGTGCGGCGCCAGCGGACTCGAGGACTCGCGGTTGACTTTCCCCATGAGGTGTTCATGGGGAGAAGGGTCCATCAGCCGAATTCCTGTGCAAGGGTTACGTCGGTCCCGGGACCATTTTCATAATATCCGCTCGCTATGCATTCTCCTCCCCCGCTGCAGGAGACTCCTGCCAAGGAGCTGGCAATTGCCGACGCGGGGTCAGGAGTGGCCAAAGTCGCCCAACCTTCTTCACTGTACCATTGGTCAGCAAGAGAGTGGTAAACACCTGAGCTGTCCTCATATTCGCCCCCCGCCATGCATTCCAGGGCCCTGGTGTCATTGCAGGACACTCCATCGAGTTTTGTCAATTTGGCGCCGGTCGGATTGGCAGGTGTCTCGGGTTCCCACATACGTCCAAAGAAGCCAGTCCAGCGATCGGCAAGTGCGACATCTACACCGGACGCGTTTTCAAGGTAGCCCACCGCCACACATTCAGTAGAAGGAGCACATGAGATCCCGGTTAGAACACTTGCATTCGTTTGTTCGCGCACCGCGGACAGGATTTCCCATTTGGTCCCGTCCCAACGCTCTCCGATAGCTTCGTAGTTACCAAGTAGGTTCTTTGCATAGCCGCTCGCAATGCATTCCTTCTCAAATAACCCCAAAATCAAGAAATCGTTGCAGGACACGCCAGTTAGCTCAGTGAGCTTGGCACCGACGATGTTCGGCGTCGATTGGGTTTCCCAGTTTTCTCCATTCCACCGCTCAGCAAGCGTCTCAACTTCTGTAGCGCTGGATTGGAAATAACCGACTGCCGTGCACTCATTGGGGCCTGTGCAGGAAATCCCCGTGAAGCGGCCTCCCAACCCACGATTTGGCACCTGTTGCGACTGCCATTCGGAGCCACCGCTCCAATGCTCAACGATCGGTAGGTCGGTCGTTCCGCTCAAGGCGGCACCCGCCGCCGTACAATTATTTGCGGTAAGACAAGAAACACCCGTCAGGCTCACCGGTTCCGACCGTTCAGGCGTAGCCTGGATTTTCCAGGCCGATCCTTCAAGGCGCTCGGCGAGGCCCTGTGGGACACCGGAGCTGTTTCGGTATTCCCCGACAGCCGTGCACGCTGACAGAGTCGTGCAAGACACAGCGGCCAACTTGCTGACCTTTTCCAGTCCCTCTTCGGGGTTGGGCGTGGATTGAATTGTCCAGGTGCCAGGACGCCGCGAAGAGCGGCCTGGGGTTGTGGCGAGTGCACCTTTGCCTTCGCTCACGCCTTCGCTATTTTCGGCCACAATTCGAAAATAGTAGGTCGTTTCAGCTTCGAGAGAAGTAATTTCTTGGGAAACTGGCTCGGAGCTCGCGCCGGTGAGTTCGGTTGGGGATTCAAATTTGCGCCCATATGAGCGGGTCGTCCCCCATTCGAACCGATAGTGCGTGCCGAATCCCTGTGGATCAATACTCGCATGCAGTATTGCGGTCCGTTTCAGCACTTCGGTCGCAGGTTCGGCGACAACGCTCGGTCGCCAGTTTGGAGTCGTGAAGTTGCTTTTTGCTTCGGCCGCGCCCTTGCCATTTTCAGCGAAGATTCGATCATAGTACGTAGTCTCACCTTTCAGTCCACTTATCGAAGCGTCGACTGGGGTCGACGTATGCCCAGGGCCGACGCTGCCGTCCGGGGCAGGCACCCGTTGTCCATAGCTTTCGGTGTTTCCCCATTCGAAGCCGTAGCTGGTCACTAGCCCACCGGGGTTTATGGTTCCTCTAAGTTCTGTATCTCCGCCAGTGAGATTGGGTGGTTCCAAGAGTTCGACACTGGGAGGACCAATTGTCAATTTAGTAGGTTCGACCAATTCGGGGGCGGGACACCTTCCAGTTGTGGCGCTGAATAAAGCATCCCCTCCTCGGTCGAACCCCGCGACATGCGCGACGCATACTTTGCTTCCCAGTGCAAGCGCAATATAGCGAAAGCGCTTTAAGTGCAGACTTGCTGCCTGTCGTTCAGATATCGCCTTCGTGGATTGGGTTAATGTGGGCTGCGACCCAAGCTGAAGGGATACCTTCATCACACTTGGTGCGAAGGTCATCCCGATGATCGTTCCATTGAAGATGTGACCGCCGGGTTTCGTCGGTTCTTTGCCACTAGCTAGAGCATAGAGTGGAGAGTTGTTTGCACCACGAGGAGGACCACGCAAGCTGCCGCATGCGATGTTCTTGGCATCCTGTTCTCGCCCAGACATTGCAACCGCAGAAATGCAGCCCCTTTCCGTCGCCTTGGGTCCAGGTTGAGATGGCGACGCGGACACCGTCCACGTCGCCCCCCCGAGGCGTCCTTGACCGAGGGTGACGAGTTTGGAAGGTCGCGATCTTAGCGTCCGGTCGACAGCTCGCTGGGGGATCGACCTCGCGGCGCTGAGCGAAGGGGCATTGTTCCACAACGAGGCGGCGACGAAAATGGTAATCACAAACCACCGCGCTTTGTGTGTCATGCCACCGGCCTCCTTCATGGCAAGCTGCATGCCCCCTATTCGAACTCCCAACTCGCCCTTCCCCGGTAGCTTATAAGGGTATTGTACGCTCTTCGTCGTTTAACGCCAAATCCGAGAATTGCCCCGCGGTAACTGCCGGTTCTCGTTCCTAGATGTTGGGTTCATGCCCCTAGAGGCTGACTCGGCTTGATCGATCAGCCGGCTGGCTCTATTGGGGATCCTGGTCTTCGCGGTGCACGTTTTTGACGGGATTGGGGGCTAGGAGCCGGCTCCGATTCCGAGTTGATCGCCGCGACCTAGCCACCGGTCAATTCTCAGCAAGCTTGAGCAAACTCAGCGGCTCTTCCCTCTCCCTCGCTTCGACTTCATAGCCCCACACGCGGTCTTCGTCTTGACCTGCTGGGTCAGCGTCTTGCCGTTTTGGCCGCTGAATTCGACCATCGAGACGGTCGGAGCGCTGCAGAGGCTCTGGGTGTTGGAGAGGTAGCCCTCGCTACCCCCGAAGAGGGTGAAGCGGAAATGCCCGATCGAGGCGTCGGGGACGACCGGAACCACGGTCTTCAGGCGACCACCCTGGACAGAGGACGATTCTGCCTCTGGCATCAGGGTCACCTGGCCGCCGAGGATGAACGCGAGGTGGGGCAGCAGGCCAAAGCCAGAGACCGCGTATACGGGGCCCCGCAGGGGCTTTTCCAAGAGCGGGGTTTCGGTCATCGCTTCGCCAATTGGCTGGCGACCGGCGCACTGATCGGAGACCAGCTCTGCCCGGTCACAGAGGTTGCCGAGATGGCGCTGATCGATCTCGAAGGCTTTGGGCAGAGTGACTGCGATCGATTTGATGTTGGCATCGCCGGGTCGGGTATTCAGTTCGATCGCGAGGCTCGGGTCCTTACTACGGGCGGTCGCCTTTTGGCCGCCGAGCTGGGTAATTGACATCTTGGGGGCAAAGCCGAGGGTTGAACAGTCGACCGCGTTGAAGTAGGAAGAAAAGTGGGCGACCGTGCCCTGATCGCCAATGCCTTCTGAACCGACCGAGAAGGGCGAGCAATTGGTCGGGTTGATCATGAAGTTGGGTTTATTGATGTTGACCTCGATCGAGCGCATGCGGAGCGGGATGCCGCCGATGATCTCTGGAACGGTTTCCGAATCGGCGATCACATGGGCGTCGAGCGGGTCGATATGCAGGGCAACACGGACCACGACCGTGCCGTAGTCATATGGACCCGCCAAGGCGGGGGTGATGGCGACCAGGCTGAGCGGCGCGCCCTGAAACGGGCCTGCCATGTAGATCCGCCCGACCGCGTGGAACGGGTGCGAGCCCGGACCGGCTGCGACATTTGAGCTGCCGATTTCTGAGCTCGCCGGGCAGCTCGGGTCGTTTTCCTCGGTGCGACCCAGGGTCTGAGCGGCGAGGGCAATTGAGGCCTCTGGGCAGTAGCTGATCCCATGCAGGTTGGCGGTCAGGCCCGGAGGCATGGTGAAGTTGAGGTGGCCCAGGTACTGATCTCCGTCTTCGCGGCTCAAAAGCAGTGAGAAGGAGCTGAAGGCGCCCGCGCTCGGAGTCGAGGTTCCGGCAATCAGGCTCGGTTCAAACGGCCGGGTTTGACCCGGACATGGGGTACCGTGGGGGCCCGAGTCGAGTCCGAAGACCTGGCTTGAGGTCTGATGGGAAAGCGATGCATCCCAGGGGAAGAAGTCGGCGTTTACCGAGTAGATCGTGCAAGTAGTCGGGGTCGCCATTAGCGCCCGTTCGCCAGCGAATAGGTGCAGCTGAAAGTCATCGAAGGGGGCCTGCGGCAGGTTGTTGAAGACCGCGGTCAGCTGTCCCGTTTGAGGGTTCGGTTGGACCGAGCCGACCAGCTTCGCGTTGATCCCGAAGCCCGACGCCATCTCGAAGAGTCGGTACTGGTCCCCCGGCTTCGGTTCGCCGATGTAGACGGAGCCCTGGAGGCGTCCGTCCAGGCTTGGAGTGCCAATCGAGAAGGTGCCAATCTTGGAGCTGTCAGGACAATCAGCGGGTTCCTCGGACCTGAAGTTTGCCTCTGCTTCAGTGCACATCGCCTGTCCATCGGCGGCATCGGGGTTAACCGTGAAGCCTTCCGGCAAGGTGACTGTTGCGGACCTGATCTCCGATGGGGAGGCGGCAAAACCCTCGAACTGGGGAGCGCTCAGCTCGACGTTTAGCCCAGAAGCAGAATCCGCATCTTCGGTCGTCGGGCTCGCGAATAAAACAGGTTTGAATACCTCCCTTTCACAACCGGTCGTCGCCGGGTAGGCAGATTCTTCAAATGAAAGGTGTTCGGGATCTTGGTAGGTCTGCACTTCGAGGGTCGTTACCAGCGGTTCCCCAGTGCAAGTCGTCGGATTGTCTGTAAAAGGATTATTGGGAAGGCTCGAGCGGGTCGGAGTCGAATTGCAGCCCGTATTTGTGAGACCTACGCAGCCCGCCGGGTTCCCGGGTGATCCTTTCGGAAAGCGCTGTGAACTATGGCCGGTGCTGGACGGAAGTCCCCAAAATGTGAGGTTCGCACTCGCCAGCGGCGTTAGCTGAGAGATGTCCTGAACGGTGAAGCGCAAGCCATAGTCGGACTCAGTGCGGACCGCAACTGGGATGTTGATCGGGATATCGAGGGTCGGCACGACAAAAGCAAGGAGCGCGGTGTTTGGTCCCGGTTCAAGGTCGTAAAGTGGTGCAGTACCGAGCAGATCGTCTGGGTTGCCTTCGTAGTTAGCATAGACAGTGATCAGTCCGACCTGAGAATTTGAAGGACATTCATCCTGCGCGAAATCCACCGAGGTGCACTGAGTTATGGCGTTGGTGTTGCCAAACAGCCCCTGTGGGGCGTTAAAGATCACATTCTGGGCGGCCTCGGGTTCGCCTGGACTACGAAGCACAAAGGAGGTCTCGAGGTCAGGATGGCCTCCAGCCTGCGTCGTGGAGGTCGTGGTATTGAAGGATTCGATCTGCTCCGAAGCCATTGCTGGCACCGCCGTTGCCAGGGCCAGGACAGCCGCAACCGCAAACAAAACGCCGGCTGTCGCGGCTCTCATCCTTGCGTTCTCCTTGATCTTCGGGTCGATGTTGATCATTGGCTCAGCCATGTCGGCGGGTCTTATGGCGGTGGTGATGTCGACCCACCCTGTGGTGGTGGGGGTGGTGATGTTTGGGCTCCTGGACGTTGCCGGCACCGCCGGCAACGGTTCGGATTTGAGGCAATTGCGGCGCCTGCGTACCCGGTCCGTGGCACTCATCCGACGCTGCACATGGAGGCGTTGGCGGAATGAACAAAAAGCCACCGAGTTCTCGAGCGTCATAGATCTTGGCCAGGGTCCCATTCTGATCTTGTGGCACTAGCGTGTCGCGGGTAAAGAAGTAGACATCGGTGCCGTTCGCACTAACCCCGAGCAAGCTCGACGAGAACGGGCTGGCGCCAGTCGATACCAAACCGACGCATCCGCCGGTGGTCCTGCATTCGTACTTACCCGCTGCCTTTACGGTGCCACCAGCCTCCCACTCATAGACATCTTCCTTTTCGTCCAGATCGCGAGGAGCAAGCGCATCGGTTGAGTTAAAGAAGACTCGGCCATCATTGGTGATGCTGAGGCCATTTGTGGCCAGTGAAGCGTCACCTGTCGCATCTGCATTGGTCGGGTTGCAGGAAACGCACTCCAGCTCATTACCACTCGCGTCATAGCGGTAGATCTCGGCATGCCCCGCGTTCGCGTATCCATTCTTCAGCGGCAGCTTCGTGACAAAGGCAGCGTCATTGCCGCTTGGAGTAACCTGGAAGTCAGATGTCGGGCGGATCTCGGCTTCCTTGACCGAGGCGAGAACGATCGCATCTTCGGGGCCGAGAGTCGCGATGAATTTCGGGCTGGCGCCGGAAGCGCCGAGGTAGAGGTTGGGTTGATCCTGAACGCCTTTTCCTGCTTCAAGCTGCTCTGGCGAGAGGAAGTAGATCGAGCCCGATTCGGGCGCCACCCCACCTCCGCCGCCAATCGCGACCACACCGCAGTCTTTGGTCGAGCCGACCGTGTTCCAGTGTTCGCCGTTTGCGTTTGAGACCGGATCGCAGCTGTCGGTGTTGCCGCTGGCTTTGGTTCCGGTCGAGACCCGGGTCAAGATCGCGCTGTCGCCGGACACTTCGGC
The DNA here is from genome assembly GCA_963745305.1 of uncultured Solirubrobacterales bacterium. GTDB lineage: Bacteria > Actinomycetota > Thermoleophilia > Solirubrobacterales > 70-9 > CAVUWL01. The sequence continues at coordinate 526,116 of CAVUWL010000018.1, read as the reverse complement.
CCGATAGATGTCAGCGCTAGTGTCGGTATCCTGACTGGCGGCGGTGGTGAGCGCATCTCTGGTCGTAAAGAAAACCTTGGATCCAGCTTCAGTCATCCCGTCGAAGAGGACGCCATCGGTCGTCCCGGGGGTGAGATCAATGGTTTTGGCCGAGTCGCCAACGTTCATGTAGAGGTGCCAGTAGACGTTGCCGTCGGCGTCGGTAGCGACCTTTTGGCCCAAGAGGATGTGGCTGCCGTCCTTGGAGACGTCAAGCTCTGAGATCCCATTGGAATCGCCTTCGGTGGCGTCGCATTTGCCGGGAACAGGCAGGCAGGGGATCGGCGTGCCTTCAGGGTCGTTGGAGACGACGTGGGTTTCTCCCGTCTTCAGGTTGTGATCATAGATCGAGACGTCACCGGTTTCGTTGTTGCCACCTGGGGCGAACTGGGAGGTCGAGCCGAAGATGAAGTGTTCGCCGTTTGCAGAGAGGTCGGTGGCGATGTAGCCGTCGGGCTTGGCTGAGGGGCCAGGATTGAGCGGGCCGCTCATTCCCTGGATCAGTTCGCCGTTGGCCAGGCGGACCGGAATGCCAGTGTAGCCTCCTTCAAAGCAGGGCGAGCAGCTTTCGGGACCACCGAAGGCGAAGGATTCCAAGCTAGAGGAAGCGCCTGATGGGACCGAGGAAAACGGTTTGGCCGCGAAAAGGTTGTTCGCGGGTATACCGACGTATTCGGTGGACCAGCCTTCGTTGTCGCGGGTGGCGATATAGGGGTCGACGCCGCGGTTGGTCGGATGGTTTGTACCGGGGATGCCGCCGTCGTGGACGCCGTAGAGAACGCGACCTTCAGCGTCGGGGTAATCGGCAAATGGCTTCTGTTCATGCACAAGACTCGACTCGACGTCATAGCCACCGCTGTTCGCGGCAGAGACGAGCTCATAGGCGCGACAGTCCGGCAGCAATGCAGCACCTGTCTGCTGGCGGACGTGAGCGTTGGGACAGGGATCGCTCTTGATCCCGCCAGACGGAAAGGTGGTAAATGTGTGATCGGGACCGGCGATGGTTTCGGCAGTGTTCGTCGCGACAATTCGCCAGTGATATTCGGTTTCTGCACTCAGCCCGAACAGATGTGCGCTTACGCTCTGAAAAGCAACCGAGGAGCCGGCGCTGCCATCTGGGACCGGAAAGCTGCTGCAGAGATTTGTGGGTTTGCCAGGGCAGCTTTCGGTACCGTATTCAAAGTGATAGGTCGTTTCACCTCCGCCCGGATTGACTTCGACGCTGAGCAAAGCACTGTCGGCATGTATCTCGCTGACGGAGAAGTTCGCTAACGTTGGGGGACTAGTGCGAGTGGTCAAAGCCTCGTCCTGGCCGAAGGTCGTGCCGACGCTGTCGGTGGCGACCAGCCGGTAATGGTATTCGTGGTTTGGCAGGAGGCCGGTGATGGTCGCCGGGATGACCGATGTCTCGCCCGGAGTCGAGCCCGCGGCGACGGTTTCTGTGTTCTTACCGTATTCGGTGTTTGCGCCATATTCGAAGTGGTATTCGGTACTCAATTCGTCGGGATCTAACCTGCCTTGCAGCGTCGCTTCAGTGGTATTGACTCCCGTTGCTGGTTCGGTGGATACCCCCTTCACCGCGGGGGGAACAAGGAACGTCTTGGATTTGCCGTACGTGGTTCCATATTTGTTGGTGGCTACAATGCGGAACGAATAGGTCGCTTCGGGCTGCAGATGGTTGAGGGCGAGGCTCTTCAGTTCAATCCCACCCGAGAATGGACCTTCCGGAGGGCTCGGCTCTGAGGTGCACGCGTGTTCGGAACAGGCGCCTTCGGTGCCATATTCAAATTGGTAGGTGGTTTCCAATCCATCAGGGTTGAATTCTCCGTGCAGGGTCGCGGCCCCATGTCGGACCTCGGTAGCTTCGTTGGTTTCAACGCCGAGGACGGCAGGGGTCGAGAAGGTCCGATCTGATCCGTAACTGGTTCCGTTGGCGGTGGTCGCAACGAGGCGGTAGTGATAAGTGGTGAGCCCGGAGAGGCCCGAAAGCTTGGCGCTGGCTTCGGTCGGCGTGGAGATCGGGGTGGCCTGTTCGCAAGAAACCGGCGCCGGTCCTCCGCTATAAGGATCGGCAGCGCCAGGGTTGTATTCGGCTTCGGCGACGTACTCAAACTCGCACCCGCTTATATCCGCACCGCCGTCGGCGCTGTCGGGATCGAGGTGGCCGGTCAGCGTGGCGCTTTCACGGCCGATTTCGGAGACGGGAGCCGGCTTGGTGATTGCGTCGGCCAGTGTTATGCCTGTTTTAAAGATGTTGGCATCGTCTTCGTTGTACTCGGTGGTGTATAGGACGTGGGTTGAGGCGTTGATGGCTACACCGTAGCTGCGACCGACGCCGACTTCGTTGAAGGTTTCAAACGGGTCAGCGGCGGAATCGAGGTGGCGAAAGCCGCTGTTGTCGTAGGTGTAGATGTCGCCGTTTGAGGTGTCGACTGCAACGGCGGAGGCACCATTTCCGTCGATCACGCCGAGGTCTTCGCCGGGAGGTTCGCTGCTTGGGTTGTACTCGGTGACGGTATTTTCCTGATCGACCACGTAGACGTCACCAGCCGAGCTTACGGCGATGGCATCGATCTGCACACCGATGTTTACCGGGAACTGGGATACCAGTTCTCTGGTCTTGAGATCGAACAGCTCCACGTGGAAGTTATTTCGGTCGGTGGCATAGAGGTAGCCGTTGGGGCCGGCGCTCGGGTCGATCGCCACACCCGAGGGGAAAAACCCCGGAAAGGTAAACTCGCCGAGATACTTGCCCGTTTCAGAGAATTCCTCGATCGCTTCGTTGGAAGGGTCGGCTACGTAGAAGTTGCCGGCCTTTTCCCCAGACGGGTCAACCGCGTCCCAGAGCAGCCCGTAGGCACCGAAGGGTCTCGTGCCGATGCCCTTGATGGCGTTGCCGGTGATTTCGGGGTTTTCTGCCGCGGTGGCTGTGAAGGCCTCTGGTTCGCCAGTTTCGTTGAACCGCTGGACTTCGGAGTTTCCCGATGAGATGTAGACAGCTCCCGAACTGGGCCCGCCGGAGTTATCTACAGCGACTCCAATCGGCTGTCGGGTAGTTGCGGCAAACGGCGAGTGGGCATGGTCGAGAACATGTGTGTAGAAGGCCTGCGCCGAGGTCGTCATTGCGAGCGCAGCGAGCAGCGGGAGACAGAGGCCGACCATCACCCTGGCGCTACGTACCCAGCGCTCCGCCGCGGCCGCTTTGAGTCCAGCGGTCCGTCGCTTGGCGAGGCTGGCAAGCGCTCCTACTGTTACCGGTTCCGTCACGGTTGCAGCTTGAATTACCGTCCGGGCTTCGCTCCGTCTCCCAAATACCATCACCTATCTCACCACCCTGGCGCGCTGCAGGTGGCGTTTGGTTTTGGCGCCCCTTGCGCAGGGCGTCTGGAACTCGGGCCCCTGCTTAGCCATAAGGCCGTTTTGCCCGGCGATAGTGCTCGCCACTAGCTTCGATCCCTTGCAGATGTTTTCGTTATTAACCAGAAGACCCTTGGCGCCCCCATCGAGACTGAGGGTAAACTTGGAGACTGGGGCATCGGGGACCGTGGCGAATGTGGTGCGCAGGCGGCCGCCGTGCATGGTGGTGATCTTGCCGTCGAGGGTAATGTCGATCTGGCCGTTTAAGGCGGCGACCAGGTCGGGCAGGCCGCTTTTGTTTTCTGGCGCCGAGCGCAAATAGACCGGTCCTTCGAGCGGCTTTTCGAGCAGCGGCGTTTCAGCCCTTGCGAAGCCGATCACGGAACCCGGGGGGCACTTTTCGCCCGGGGTGGATCCCTGCGCGAACTCGACCCTAGTGCAGGGGTTCTTGATGTGAGCGTTGTCGATCTGCTCGGTCGGCGGAAGGGTAACCGCGGCCGAGGCGATATTGGCGTTGCCCGGGTTGGCGGTGAGCGTCGCGCTGAGGGCGGGGTTACCGGCATGCCTGGTGGCGCCCGAGAGCCTCAAGGCAAGGTTCGGTGAGAAGGGAAGGTTGGCGCAGTTGGCGACCTGGAAGAAATGGGACAGGCCGGCCTGGGCACCTTGGTCCCCGCTGATCTGAGCGTTGACCGAGAAGGCGTTGCAATTGGTCGGGTTGAGGGTGAAGTTGGAGCGATTGAGTTCGATCAGGATCTCCCGATATCGCAGCGGTATGCCCTGCAGAATCGGCGGCAGCGGGTCGGAGACCGCGGTGATCTGGGCGGTTTCGGAGTTGACGTGAAGCGCCGCTCTGACGACAACGTTGCCGAGGTCATAGGGGCCCGAAATCCCAGGCGTGATCACCACAAGGCTGAGCGGGGCGCCCTTATAGGGGCCAGCAAGATAGACCTTTCCCTGGAAATAGACCGGGTGGGTGCCAGCGCCGACCCCCGCAACCGCGGTGCCAATCTGGCTGGCGAGTGGACAGCTGGGGTGGCTCTGCTCGGCAAGGCCAGAGTAGGTCGGGGCGGCGGCGGCGGCGATCGAGAGGTCCGGGCAATACGAAACTCCCTTCAGAGTCGCCGAGAGGCCCGGTGGGGTGGTGACGCTGAGGCCGGCGAGGTTCTGGTCTCCGTCATTGCGGGTCATGTCGACCGAAAACGAAGTGTGCTGGCCAGCGAGATTCCCCGCCGAAGCCGCACGAAAGGTCGGGCTGAATGGTCGGCTGGCGCCAGGACACGGTGTCCCGTTCGGGCCAGAGTCGAGAACGAAGAACTGGGTCGAGGTCTGTTCGGGCAGAGCCGCGTCCCAGGGGGTGAAGGTACTCTGGACCGGGTAGGTGCCGCACTGGGTGGGGGTCTCAAGGATCCCCCGCTCTGAGCCAAAGAAGTGGAGTTTGAAAGCGGAGAATGGAAACTGGGGCAGGTTTTCGAACACGATAACCTGCTGCCCGGATTCCGGGCTGGGAAACGATGAACCGAGCAGCTTGACGTGCACGTTAAAACCATCCGCGGTGAGGACGAATCGGTATCGGTCCCCGGGCTTGGCTTCGCCAATAAAGACGGATCCCAAAAGAGGCGCCGGCAGGGTTGGGCTGTCGATCTCGACGGTTCCAATTTTTGAGAATTCTGGGCAGTGAGCTTCGTTCAAAGTCCCGAAACCAGCTTCAATGTCTGAGCATGAAGTCTTGCCGTCGGATGCGTTGGGACTGAGCACAAAGCCCGGAGGCAGCGTCACGGTGGTTGCTCGTATCTCCGACGGCGAGGGCACGGTCGGACTCTCGTTCTGGGGAACGGAGAGTTCGAGCGCGACGCCAGAGGCGGAGTCGGTCTCGGTGGTCGTAGGCTGGACGAAGTTACTTGGATTGAAGGAGAGCTGATCGCAGCCTGTGGTCGCAGGATAGGCCTCTTCCGCAACGGCCGAACTGTGGTCATAGGCGAGAGCGTTAAGCGTGGTGACCAGAGCTCCACGACAGGCAGTCGGATTCTGAAGGAACGGGACCTGGGGGCTGTTTGAGGGACCCCCGGTCCAACGTTCGCCATCATGGCTCGGGCTCGCAGGCACACCCCACAACTCCAGTTCGGCTGCAACAAGAGGTAGGCCGTGCTCAATCCCATCTGTATCTGCGTTCAGGCCATAGTCGCTATCCGTCCTCGCTGATAGCACGGTATACACCGGCGTGCTGAACAGAGGCACCTCCCATGCAATGAGGCCCGCCTGGCCTGGTTTTGCAACGAGATTGTAAATGGGTAAATCAGCCCCGAACTTAATGACAGTATTGCCACCGATATCGACCGTTGGATGTATAAATCCAACTTGAGAATCACCTGGGCAACTTTCGGTCGAGAACTCAGCCGAAGTACACTGCGGCGTTGCATGCGGATCGCCGATCAAACCGGTGGGTAGGCTCAAATCGAGGTTTTTCGAATCGTTGCATTGACACGGGCTGCCGGTCTGAGGACCCTCGTGGTATTCCGTTTCAAAACTGAAGAGAACGTCGGGATGACCGCCGGCTTGAGTCGTCGACGTCGTAACGTTGAACGATTTAATTTCGAATGCCTGCGCAGCACTGATCGTAACTGCGCTCCCACCAATCACGACAAACACGGCGGCAACCGCGAACAGGCAGGCCCGTCGAAGACATGCGCCTCGCGCTGTGGAGCCCCCCGCCGCAATGGAAACCGCCGCCTCTCCCGCTCTGACCTTGCACCTGCCGTGAGTCATGCGCTTCCCCCATGGTGCCGACCCCTTCTGCTGCGATGGGCAACACCGCGCTTTCGATGGCGCTTCTTTACACCTTGATGCCCCGCCCTTGGCGCGGCATTCCTGCCGTTGCCACCGCCACCGAGACCAGCGCCTGTGCCATCCAGTGGAGCGGGTGGCGGCGAGCTGCCGGGTCCATGGCACTCATCGGCTGCTGCGCAACCCGGAGGCGGCGGCACAAACGGAAACCCACCGTTGGTCCTCGCGTCGTATAGCTTAAGGTTGTCGCCATTTTGATCCTGGCCGACCAAGACGTCGAAGGTGGAGAAATAGACATCGGACCCGCTGGCACTGACGCTCACCAGCCCTGGGTATGTCTGGGAACCGACAAAGCCAAACACTTCGTTACCCGGACCCGTGCCAGGCGTAATCAGCTGCGGTCGACCTTGGGTGTACTCGTAAACATCCTCATTTTGATTTGTGTCCTGAGGGACCAGCCCATCGGTAGTCGAGAAAAACGTGCGGCCGTCGTTGGCCATAAAGAGGCCATTCTGGCTGCCGAACACGTCACCGCTGGGCGATTCACCGCTTGGGATGCAGGAATCACAGTGAAGTTGATCCGCTGTTGGTTCGTATGAATACATCTCTGAATGGCCGCCATTTTCATATGTGCCAAGTCGATTCGCCGTAATGAACGCCGTGTGGCTCCCGTCCGGCGCGACGTCCATGCGCACCACCGGTCCACTGCTACAAAATTCCCCGTGATTTTGAGATGTACAGAACGAGACTCCCGGTTTGAAGGTAGTCACATACTGTGTGTGCCCGTTACGGTAGACATAGAGATTCTCTTGGCCGGCAAGACCCTTTGAACCATCGAGCTGCTCCGGTGAATAGTAGTAGATGTCGCCGCTAACCGAAGCGATAAAGCTATCTGACTGTTGACAGGTCGGTGTATAACCACAGTTCCCCCCAAGCCCTCCGAAGAGCTGGGCGTATGAGCCAAACGAGATAGTGCCGACGTCGCACTGAGACGTCCAAGAAGCGTTGCAGGCGTCGGAGTTGCCGGGTTCGCCCGGGTTTCCTTTGCCGCCATTTGATTTGGAGATAAGGACAAGGGGTCTGCCTTCCATTTCCCCTTCTTCTGACCACATGTACAAATCCGTGCTGGTATCTTTGTCTTCGGATGTCAGCTCTTCATTGGAGGTGAAGTACACCTTGGAACCATCGGCGTGTCATGCCGACGTAGTTGATGGCATGGCCGGGAGCGATTTCAACGGTGGCCATATCGTTGATACGGATATAGAGTTCCCCTGCGGCAGACATCAGAATGTGCGAACCGTCTGATGACACCTTGACTGTACTCCCCTGCCTGTCCCCGCCACCCGGGGAGCGTGAGACAATGGAGGTGGTTTCAGCGTTGGTATTGTTGTCGTATGTGTCTCCGGGAACGCCGCCTTCCGCAAACACCAGATTTGAGGTAAAGACGTAATGAGACAGGTCGCGGGAAGCGTAGGGCTGGCCCGAGAATTCTTCGCCGTTGGGAACTGAAGCTAGATTCGTTGGGTATCGGCCGAGAAGGTTCCCCGAAGAGGAATCCCATACGTATGCGGCGTTGGACCCGCCCAAGCACGGGCATTCCCCGTTGTAGCCGCCATGGGGGTAACCGTCACTCCAGTCAACGATCTTGTTGAGGCTCGGATCGCCCACCACGCCCATTTGCCAAACCGCAGGGCCGTATAGTTCGTTAGATGCGTCGGCAGGGGGCCCGCCCATGAGAAAGGATTGATTGGCGGGAAGTCCGATGTATTTGGACACCCAGCCCTGCCCGGTCCGCGTTGCGACATACATGTCGGCAATGCTGTTGGCCGGATCGCCAATGCCGGGCACGACACCGAATGCGCCAACATAAGCGAGTCGGGCGGGATTCGATGCTGTTTCGGATGCTGGTGCCGTAGCAGGAAAGGGCGTCATGTCGCCCTCGCTTTCCGGCGAGACGAGCTCATAGGCACGACAGTCCGGAACATATCCGGCTCCGGTTTGCTGGCGAACATGCTGATTGGGGCAGGTTTCCGGCGAGAAGTTAAACGACTGCACTTCACTGGTGGTGGTTCCGTAGATACTCTTAGCGACCACTCGGAAGTAATAAGTTTTGCCCGCTTCGAGTTGTGTCGAGCTGGGCAGTGACGGGTTCGGCGGTGGTTCCAGCGAGCAGTTCTTCGACCGGCGTACTGCTACCCAGAGCCGACGTTGTGCCGTATTCGAAATGGTATTCGGCGGCAACTCCCTCCGGATTGATCTTGGCGTTGAGGACAGCAGACGTTTCCTGAAGTTTTGAGGAAAATGCTCCGGCGATGGTCGGGGCTTGCGGGGCAACGAAGCTCCTGTCGCCGCCGTAGGTGGTGCCGAACGAGTTGCTCGCGACGAATCGATAATGGTATGCGTCGCCGGATCCCAGGCTGCTGAGGTTTGCCTGAGCGGGAGTATGGCCAGATGGTGTGGGAGCGGTGACTTCTTCGGTTTTGAAGCCATAGGAGGTGGAGGCGCCGTATTCGAAGAAATAGCTCGTCGGAATGCCCTCGCCGGTGAAGGAGCCATGAAGGGTCGCCGTTTCTGGCTCTAGTTCGGTGGCTTCCTCTGTGCTGACGGCGAGCACTGCCGACGGCGTGACGGTTTGGTCTTCACCGTAGTTGGTGCCGTTGGCGTTGCGAGCGGAGAACCGATAGTGGTAGGTCGTCTCGCTGGTGAGTCCGGAAAGTGAGGCGGTCACTGCCGTTGCTTCGGTATACGGGGTTCCGATCGACGCCGGCGGCGAGCATGGCACCGGAGTTTCCGCATAGCTTTCGCTGGTGCCCCATTCGAGGCGGCATTCGATCACGTTGCCGCCTCCGGCTGGAGCCACTTCGCCGGTGAGGGTCGCGCTGGTATGGCCGACTTCGGTCGGCACCGGGGGATTGGTCGTGACGTCTGGTACAACGACCGGGCTGAACTTGGAGATGCTAGTTCCGTCCGTGGCGTAGATCGTCTTGGAGGTTTCGTTGATGGCGATACCACGCGATCCCCCGCCGAGGTGGCCGGAGCCAAACGGGGATCCGACCTGGTGGGCAGGATGTCCGTTGCTTCCGCCCGTGTATTGGGTGATTTCGTTCCCCGAGTCGACGAAGATGTCGTTGGTTTCCTGTTCGACTTCGAAGGCTAGGCTGTTCTGGGCAAAGGGATCGGGGGCAAATGGCGAGGGCACCGCTCCTTCTTCGAATGATTCTGCCTCGTACTTGATCAACGGTCCATTCGACCACTGGCTGACGTAAGCGGCTCCGGTGGAATCGATCGCGACCGAGCCGGGCCGAAACGGGAGTCCCCCCAATGATTTGACCGTGTCTTCGGCGGGATTCGCATTTTTGGGCGTGAACTTGAGAGCCTCGCTGTGTGACCAGTTGCCGACAAGAACTGCGCCGGCTGAATTGACGTCAAGCCCAAGAGGTTCGCCGCCGCCGGGTGCAGGGAGGTCACCAACGTATTCGCCCGCTTCGTTGAAGACGTTGACTATGTCATTGCGACTATTGGTGACGTAGATGTAGCCATGGGTCGAACCAACTGCGTCATTGACAGCGACGGCTGCTCCGGAGCTCGGTTCGAATGAGAATCCGTGGGAAAGGACGTTGGTGCCCAGGGCGGAGAAATTGACCGGATTCCCGGACGCATTGAACTTCCTGATGACTCCTTCGTTCTCGAAGAGGACGTAGACGTTTCCGGCTGAGTCCACGGCGAGGTCTTCGGCCCCACCGGAGCCAATGGCAAATTCGCCTTCGTATTGGTGGATCAGTGCCGCGGATGCAAGGGGAACGGTGGTGCACGTGAAGAGGGCAGCCGCGAAGATCGCGAAGAGAGCGAGGGCACCTCGGCGTTTAGATCTCGCTGCTGCGGATGCGTCGACCTGCACGGCCGGGGGCCGGTGAGCCCCGCGGACGCTCATATCGGAGCGGCCGCGAGATGCGATTCCAAAGTCAATGCCCTCACCTGCTATCTCCTCTGTCCTGCGAGCCCCTATCCCGGTCGGTTGAGCCCGTGGGAAACTCGGCTCGAACTTCCTATCCCCTGCAAACCGCAGTTCACCGAATCGATTCGCTCCGCGGATCCCTTCGGTTCGAGCGGGACCGCATCAGCACAATAGACATACTGGCCGACAGTTGTCAACTAAAAGCTGCACCACAGAACACGAGCGCTGCTGGGTCTGAGCAAAAATTCGCTTTCTAGTCGGAAAAACGCTGGATCCGCGCCCGTGCGCTTGGAAGAGAGCGCATACCGATTCCGCCATGCTAATTCTTTGCGGCGCGCTGCTACGACGAAATTGGCGCGCCAGGGCCCCAACGCTGGAAGGGCGGTTACCCAGCCAATCCGCAACTTCTGTCCACGAGGCGTGTCAAAGCCATCAAACACGACGGCAAGGGAGCCCCGGCCAATGGCTTTGCGACTCACGGTTGCTTTGCTTTTCATGATGGGCGTGGCCTGCATCGCCTCAGCTCCAGCGGAGGCTCGCCTGCGTCCCACGGTCAGCCTAAAACTTTCCGCGCAGCAGGCCGACCTCGGCCAGAAGCTCGTCTTCGGCGGACGGGTTGGGCCAAAACGAGCAGGGGAGGCGGTCCTCCTCGAACAACTCTCACAGCGCCGCTGGCGCACCCTGACGCGCAAGCGCTTGACAAACGACTCAAAATTTCATTTCGAAGCTGCCCTGCGCACATCCGGTGAGCTGAAACTACGGATCCGATATCCAGGCGATCCGAGGACGCGCGCGGCCCACTCCCCGCCGCGCACGGTCAACGTGCTTCCCGTCCCGGTAGGCATCCACCAGATCAAGCACGTGGTGATCATCATGCAGGAGAACCGCAGCTTCGATGAGTACTTCGGCACCTATCCGGGCGCCGACGGATTTCCGCCCGGTACCTGCGTGCCCGACCCGGCAACCGGCGGCTGCATCCAGCCATACCACAACGCAAATGACATAAACAAGGGCGGTCCCCACGGTGAAAGCAACTACGAAGGGGATCTCAACGGCGGCGCGATGAACGGCTTTGTCGCCGAAGCTGAGAAAGCGCAGGGGTGCCAAACCGCCGGAACCCCCCAGTGCGAAACCGACGTGATGGGTTATAAGGATGAAAGCGACATTCCCAATTACTGGGCCTATGCGCGGAACTTCGTGCTCCAGGACCACCTCTTTGAGCCAAACAGGAGCTGGAGCCTTCCCTCACATCTCTTCCTGGTCTCGGAGTGGTCGGCGCGCTGCACCCTGCCGAACGAACCATTCAGCTGCACCAATGCGCTCGAGGACCCGGGAACCTCAGATGCCAACCCCAGCGATCCGCTTGGCTCTCAGCCAGATTTCGCCTGGACTCCCCTCACCTACCTCCTCCATAACGCGGGGGTTAGCTGGGGTTACTTCATCAAAAAGGGGCTGCAACCTGACTGCGCTGATGACCAGGAGCGATGCAGCAATCCACCGCGCCAGGGACCTGCGACCCCAGGAATCTGGAATCCACTGCCTGGCTTCTCCACGGTCAGAGAAAACCGCGAAATCGGCAATATTCAAGACACCTCAGCATTCCTCAATGATGCCCAAACCGGCGCACTGCCCGCGGTCTCCTGGGTGGTCCCCAGTCAGCCGGTGAGCGAGCACCCACCGGCGTCGGTTGCCGCAGGGCAAGAATACGTCACCAATTTGATCAATAAAGTAATGGAAGGACCAGACTGGCCCAGCACCGCGATCTTTCTCAGCTGGGATGACTGGGGGGGATTTTACGACAACGAGGTTCCACCTGTGATCGACCAGAACGGTTACGGCTTCCGCGTTCCGGGACTGGTGATCAGCCCCTACGCCAAACAGGGCTACATCGATCATCAGCTGCTCAGCCACGATGCCTACAACAAGTTCATCGAGGATGATTTTCTCGAAAGCCAGCGTCTGAATCCGGCCACCGACGGCCGCCCCGATCCACGACCGACAGTGCGCGAATCGGTCCCCCAGCTGGGCAACCTTGTCACGGACTTCAACTTCCACCAGGCGCCGCGCCCGCCGTTGATACTTCCCCCCTAAAGAGCAGGAGGCCCCTCGATGCGCACGATCCGAAAGCAACTCAGCTACGCCAACGTGATGGCCACGCTTGCCGTCTTCATCGCGTTGGGGGGTGGCGCACTGGCGGCGCTCCGAATCCCTGCCAACTCGATTGGCACAAAGCAGCTGAAGCCCAGTGCGGTGACCGGAATCAAGGTGAAGGCAGCGACGCTCACGGGCGCAAACATAAAGCCTCAGTCCCTGACCGGTGAAGACATAAAGCCCGGCTCGCTAAGCCTCGAAGTTCTCCCCCACTTCGGCCTTGCCAATCTCCTCGGCGCCTCCGGCACCGCGACCAACAACACCGCGATCAAACTCGGGAAAGGGGAATGCGAACGCTCCGCGTTTGCCGCCTCCGGCGCCCAGCCCGGCGAAGCCGTGATGCTGCAGGGCTCAGACATCTCTGGACTCCAACACGCGATCGAGGGCGCTCCATCTATCACCAACCCCAATCAGATCAACATCAGCCTCTGCACGGATTCCGAACATACAGTGAACCAGGCGCCCGGAACTGTGCAGCTGCGCTTCGACACGATTGGATGAGGATTAGGTCCCTCTCGATCCGCCGGAGACCCATGCTCCCACCTCAATCTGCCATCCCGGCTTGGCTCAGTCTCTCAGGCAACCCTGGGAGCCACATACTTGATCTGGGCATGCAGATCGAACCACGACTGGAGATGAGCCAGGAATGAAGAGGCTGACAGATAGTTTAACCTACGCCAACGTCGTTTCGACCGTCGGACTTTTTCTGCTGCTCGGCGGTGGCGCCTACGCGGCGTCAAGGTTACCCGTGAACACCGTCGGAACCAAGCAGCTCAAAAACAATGCTGTGACCTGGGCCAAGATTAAAAACGGCGTCATAACCTCATCGAAGATACGGGAAGGCAGCCTGCTCAGACAGGACTTTGCAGTCGGTCAACTCTCAGCTGGACCACAGGGAGCAGCCGGGGAAAAAGGCGAAAAGGGCAAACAGGGAGAACCGGGGCCGCTGGTGACGTCCCTCCCTTCTGGAAAGTCCCTGCGGGGAATCTTCAGCTTCGCTGGACATGGGACATCGGGCAGCAACCCGACGGAGCCGATTTCCTATCAGTTTCCAATCGCGTCAGGCCCTACGACCAATGTGATTGGAGTGAGCGCCAAAGCGACGAGCGCCTGCCCGGGTAGCGCGAAAGACCCCCGGGCAGAACCGGGCAATCTCTGCGTATATGAGACTCGCGATGAAGGCGAACTGGAACTCACTGCGTCAAACGACATTGCAGGAGGCAAATTCGGCGCGGTTCTGTCTGCCAAAGTCCCGAGTGAAGCGGATTTTGAATTTGCCGGAACCTGGGCGGTGAGCGCTCCGTGAGCCTTCTGGGTCACCGAATCAGAAACTCCCTTCCGCCCGGGGGTTGCAATGGGTATCGTCGACTCCACCCATGAATGGCCGGGCGAGCGCAAGGACGAATCGGTGGCGACGACCAAAACAGACCACCGAAGGCATGGTGTGACAATCCCACTTGCAGGGTCTTGATGTCTCTTTCGACGCGCATCAAAACAATTCTCCCCAAAAGATGGATGCGTATCGGTTTTTGCTGCGCCCTCGCCTTGATCGCGACCCTCGCCGCGCCCGCCGGCTCGGCCCCCGCTGCGAACTGGACGCTGCGGCAGCTGCCACCGGTGCAGCTTCCCGAAGGCGAACCGTTTGAGGCGGGTCTTTCCGGTGTCTCCTGCCCAAGCGAATCCCTCTGCGTCGCAGTCGGCGGCCCAGATTCGCTCGCCTTTTCGCAGGCGCCAACGGGCGACGCCGCCGCATGGCACGTGGTGAACCCTCCTCCCGGGAAAACCTGCCCCGAAAAAGAACCGCTTTGCGGGAGGGTAGGCAGCGAGCTGCGTGCTATCTCCTGCGCCTCACAGACCTTTTGCGTCGCGGTTAGCTACGAAGGGTTTATCTACGTCTCGACCGAACCGACGGGCGGCGCGGGCGCCTGGTCGCCCACCGACATCAACGAAGGTGGGGGACACGGCGCCACACACCTGACCTCGGTGTCCTGCCCTTCGGTTTCCCTCTGCGTCGCAGTGTCGGGTGGGTCCAGTTTGGGCAACACGGCCGGCAGGTTCCTCGTCTCGAGTGAACCCACCTCGGGCAACTGGCAAGTGACCCAGCTCGCGGGCTCACCCGATCTCCGCAGCGTCTCTTGCGCCAGCCCCTCGCTCTGCGTCGCGGTCGCCAGGGGAGGCCGGATCTTTGCTTCGACCGACCCCAGCGGCGGCGCCTCGGCCTGGAACGAAGTGGGTACTCCAGGGGGAGTCAGCGACCTGGGCGGGGTGAGCTGCGCTGCGTCCGCTCTCTGCGCCGCCGGCAATGCCAACGGCGACATCCTCACCTCGACCGATCCCGCCGGGGGTAGTGCAACCTGGAGCAAGGCAAATGGCGGCAGCTCGGTGCAGATCACCGGCGTCTCCTGCCCGACGGCGCTCCGCTGCGTAGCGGTCGACGACAACGGTGATGTGCTTAGCTCGACCGACCCGAGCGGCGGGGCCGGCTCCTGGCACCTCGAAAACCTCGTCCCCTACCCACTGCACCTCGAAGAAGGACAGCCGCCGCAAAACGCGCTCGACTCGGCCTCCTGCGCCTCGGCCTCTCTCTGCGTGGCGGTTGGTTCTGATAGTCGCATCTTCACCTCCCCCAACCCGTTCTCAGTGCCCCCCAACCGATCCTCAGTGCCCGACAACGCTCCCCCCGGCAAAAAGGCTCCACGGCGGCCCCGCACGATCCTCGGGTTCGCCAATCCCTTTTGGAAGATCACCCTTACCCAACGCCCCCACATCCGCGCCCGCTTTCGCTTCTTTTCGCCCAGCCCGGCGATCGGGTTCGAATGTAAGCGCGACCGTGACTCCTACCGGCGCTGTCATTCGCCACTGGGCTACTGGGTAGCGCCGGGGCGGCACGTGTTGCGGGTGCGCGCGATCGGCCCGACGGGGCTGCGCGGGCCAGCGGCGATCGAGCATTTCCGCGTTAATCGCCGCCGAGCTCCTGCGGGGTGATTGGCAAGCGTCCTTGAGAATGAGCCATTTCTTGGCGCTCAAGGGAGCGAGTCACTGGCTGAGGTCAGCCAGCTTTCGGCAACGATGGTGAGGCCGAGGCCTGGCGCTGGCGCCGCTGCCTTTGGATCACCGCCCCGATCGAAATCGCGGCGAGGGCGAAAGCGACGAGAATAATCGTCCCGAGCGGAGAGGAGCCGCCGCCGATTGCGAGCTGAGCACCACCGACGGCTCGACCCATTTGCTGATTGTTGCTACCCCCGTCCCTGCCCATTCGCTTGCCTGAATTGCGCTGACCGACGGTATTGGCGGTCGGCCGCGTGTCGCCGAACGGCGACCGCCGTCCCGAGTCGGAGGTTCTGCCGCTCGAATGGCTTGGTGCGCTGGAGCCCGGCGTCCCGGCGCTCCGATCGCCAAGTTCAGAGGTGCCACCCTGGGCGGTGGAAGAGTGAGCGACAGGCCCGCGGTGGGAAGGGCTTGAACTCGTTCCTGTTGCCGAAGGAAGGGCGTTTTCGTACTGAACACCGCTCGAGTCTGCCGCCGCAAGGGCAGGGAACGAAGCGAAAATCGCGGCTGCCGCCGCGATCAGCACTGAGAGAGAGACCGAGACCCTGTTTTGTCGCACGAAGCATGCGGCCGAGCAGGTTTGGCACGAACTTGGAGGGGAGAATTCTATCGCCATATGCAAGATCGACAAGGTCGACGGCGTCCAAATTTTACGCCCCCTTGAGGCGTTTGGGTAAGCGCCGAGTCAAGCCAACTAAAGATTGGTCTTTCTGAAGGCCCAATTGCGCCGCTGGTAATCGATTGGTGTTTGAAGTTCGTCTGGGTACGACAATAGCCCTTGGGCGAGCGACAGCGGGAGAACTTCGCACCGTCGAGCGAGCAGAGAAAACCGTTTGCCCTGTCAGTCGCGCGAAAACGGAAAATCACCCTGGGCGGCCTTCAGCATCGGTTTGGCCGCGAACTCCAAGGATATGCGGCGGTCGCTCAAAATCCGTCTGACCGGGGTTTGAGTCCATCCTCCGATCAACCAGAAAAGCCCCTGTCCATGCGGTTTTTTTGTTGACGATCGGCAATCGTGCAGCAGGTCAAAATCCCCGGGTGGCAGCCAAAATGGCGACCTTCGATGCCAAACCCCTTCCCAGAAGTGGCCCCCCAACCCTGAAGCTCAGCATTGTCGGTAAGATTCAGCGCCCTCAGAGACCGCAGTCCGCCACGATGACCGAGCAGAACCCACCAGCGGGCTGGTACCCGTCCCCGCATGATCCAGCCCACTCGGATCGCTATTGGAATGGGCTGGAGTGGGGCCAACAGGTCCGCGAAGCCAAGGAACCGGGGCTTACCGCGCAGCTTCGCACCCTCCCGATTTGGGTCATGCTTTTGGTTCCGGCGTTCGTGGTGACAGCGGCCCTAGCCTCACACGCGGAGTTCTCATACGGTCCGATCAGGACGGATCGGCTAGCCGTGAAGGTGTTTCGGAAATATGAGTTGCGGCGGGGTGCGACGGAGCCGCTGCACCTCGTGAAATGCAAACCCGGCCAAGAAGCGTTCTCATGCACAGCGACGGAATACATGGCGAAGAAAGTGGCTCAAGAGAAAGACTTGACTGCGATTATCGCACCCAGCGGCACGGTTAGACCCGTTGTTTTGGCGATCGATCCAGGTAGACGACTTGCTCGGCCAGGTCTCAGGCCCGACCGGGACCCCGGCTGAGCGCCCTTGACGAGCCCAGGGTGAGCGGCGAGGACGGCGCGTACCCTATTTCGTCGTTGGATCCCCAAGTACTCGAGAACGCCTCCAAACTGGAATCGGCATTTGAGCGTGCCTTGCCGCCACTTGGTTGGGCCCCTTCACAACATCCCAGGAGCGCGACCAATCGACTCTGGTGACCACGTGATTGAGGCGATCGGCGAGGCGCAATTACAACCGAAATTGCACGAGGGACCGGGACCGCGGTGGCTGCAGTTCTGACCCTGAATTACCACGGCCGACCTACCCGTAGACCCCGAATACGCTGGCGTTTAGCTTGATGGCTGGTCTCTGACACGCGAGAGGACTCGGACCTTCGTCAGCGGCAGTGCCCTGACAGAGTCCTGACCTAAGTTTGGACCCGGGTAACCCAGCATCGCATTTTCGCGCCTTTTTGTTCAGGTCTGGTCGTTTGAGCTCCGAACCGCCAGTGTCGCCTTGAGGCAAGCCGCCTGCCACGTCGCCACGGTGTGTGGCGGGTCGGCACACCGCCAATTCTCCATCACCATCGGAAGCCTGTCGATCTGTCGATCCAAAGGTATACCTATCGCCGATAAATACACCGGCAGCTACTGGCGCTCTGATCACGCGGCCTGACCGCTACGGGAGGCACCGCGATGGCGGCCTAACCGATCCATGCTTCGGCGGAGCAAATCAAGATCCAAACACGCGGGTCCAAGGAGTTCAAAGGAATATCGGAATTTACGGAACGGTGGTGATCTTCCGCCCCAAGGAGCCGTTCGCAGCGGATGGACGATGAAAATTGGGGCGCTAAGCCTAAATCGTAAACCGCACGACTTGCTCGGGTTCGCCCTTCGGCCACGCTTCGAGAACGGTTCCAGGTGAACACCTCGGAAGGGCCGATGCGACCTTTGCGATGGCATGCTCGGTCGTGGTTGCTTCGACGGAGTTCTCTCGGACCTCGATAGACTTTTCCCTCGCCGCCACGACGAACTCCTCCACCAGGGCAAAGTAGGTCGGGCGTTTAAGCGAGCGGTAAACGCTGAGTAAAGGCACGGCGCCCCCCGTTCATGCGCCCTCGACGTTTGAGGACTTCGGGACAGTTAGAGTGGAGCTGAGTCGCGGTTCCGCCCGATCTTGTCGAGGCAATTGCAGAGCGCGCCGCCGAGCTGCTGGCTGGGGCCAGTCCGAAGCGCCCGAGGACGGCCCGCTGTGTGCCGCCGAGAGGACCGCCAAACAACATTTGCCCCGCCCGTCACGTGGATCTACGCCTGTGATCGGAGATATAGCCACCCCCCACCTCAAATGCCCTATGAGTTCAGCAGTTCTTAGTACGCAGCTAAAACGAGCTCGATATGTGGTGGATACCGCCATCTCGCCAGAGCTCAACCCGATCCGGCGCAGAAGTCTCCGATCTGGCCACGAAGATCATGCCCCGGCCCCGGTTCACCGGACACCTGGGTGAACAAAACGATCATGCCACGACTGCCTGAGCGGTTGCGGCGAGGTGTGCTCGCGCTTCGATCGGGGTGCGGTATCCGTGGCGCTCCAGTAGCCACTCGCGGTTGTAGGTGACGGCGAAGCGCCGCACCGCCGCCCGCAGCTCCTCGAAGCTGCCAAAGCGCTCGATCCAAAGCACCTGCTCCTTGAGGGTCTGGATGAACTTCTCCGCGCAACCGTTGGTCTCGGGCTCATAGTGGTAGGCCGGGCTGCGGGCGATCCCGAGGTGATCGATCTCGACCTGGTAGTGCTCACTTCGAAAACAGGGCCCGCCGTCATAGCGCAGCGAGAGCCCCGAGGCGACCGCGGCGTCCACTGACCCGAAGCGCTCTGAGCACACCTCCCGCAGCAGGTCTGCCGCGGCGAAGCGGTCCATCCGCAGCCCGGCATCGGCCCATGCCTCTCCGGAGGCGTGATCGATCATCACGAACACTGCGCAGCGGCCCTCTTCGCTCCATCCCTCGGTCGCATCGGTCGCCCACAGGGTGTCGGGGACGGTGACGGTGATCGTGCCGTCGTGCAGCCGCTGGGCGCGCTTTCTGACCCTCGCGGTGGGGGCGAGCAGCCCGGCCTCCCTGGTCAGGCGCAGGACGCGCTTTCGGCTGGTGCACACGCCACGACGGCGCAGGCGCGCCCACACCTTGCGGTGGCCCTCACCGACAAAGGGGCTGGTGGCCAAGACATCGCGGATCTCCGCGAGAAGCTCACGGTCACCCATCGCCCCGATCGGGCCAGGACGCCGCCGAGGCGGCTCCGAGGTGCCCCGCCGGCGGCGTTGCTCACACGCCGCCGAACGGGACACGCCTGCCACCCTGCAGACCACGGCAAGTGGTGCGGGCAGCTGCTCGCTCACGCTGAGCGCCTCGGAAACGGAGGGTGGCCCTTCTTCTCCAACAGGGCCTTGACGATGTCGAGCTCGATCGAGAGCTCACCGACCTTGCGCTGGGCCTCGCGCAGCGCCACCTCCTCAACCGATGCCGGGCGGGCCTTCAAGCCCTCGCGTCCCGCCGCCAGGAACTCCTCCCGCCAGGCGCTGATCCGCCCGGCGGGCTGGCCGCACTCGCGGGCGAGGAGGTCAAGTGACTCGCCGCGCAAAAGGCGCATCACGACCCCCTCCTTGCGCCGCGCGCTCCAGCGCGTTTCCCGCTCGCCTACGGCTCGCTGCTCAACGCGCTGGATCTCCTCCTGCGCTCCCTCGTCCATACCGACCTCCGTGACTCTCGACATCCTGACCTCCTCGGTCTAATCGAGTGTCCGGTCGGAACCGGGTGCGGGGGAATCAGACCCTTAAAACGGCCTAAAATCTTCCCGCAACCGTAGAAACAGGTACTAGCCTTTAAGCGTGGACTGGGGCTCGGTCTTTTCAGCCGCGACGTTTGGCCTATCCGAGATGCGCCGCTCAGACCTCCGATGGCCGCGCAGGCGAGTCGCGGGCCTATGGCTCATGGCCACCCTGGGCGCATTAATAGTTGCGATACCGCTGTGTTGGATCATCGGCCTGCTCGGCGCAGTTCTCCTCGGCGAACCCCTTGGCATCGACTTGGGCGCCTACCACGGATCTGAACACGCCGATGCTGCTGATCACATTCGATATACCGAGGTTGGGTTCGTGATCGTCGGCGGGGCGGTTTGGATTACCCGCGTCTGCAAGGTTGTTTCAGATCAGTTGGAACACTTGT
Organism: uncultured Solirubrobacterales bacterium; assembly: GCA_963745305.1. Lineage (GTDB taxonomy): Bacteria > Actinomycetota > Thermoleophilia > Solirubrobacterales > 70-9 > CAVUWL01. The sequence continues at coordinate 505,959 of CAVUWL010000018.1, read as the reverse complement.
CACACAGCAAGCGGAGGCTAGAAAAATAGCACGCATACAGCTCTCACCCAGGAACTAGCCAAGAGCCGACCGCTCAGAGCAACTGATCGCTGAACACGCGTGCGTGCGGACCGCAATGCAGGTTCATGGATGGGGAAGGCCAGGCAGTGGATGTCCGTAGCTGACCTTGAGGCAGTAAAGCGGGTGGGGGTCGTTGTGCTCTATCAGAGCCTCGCCGGACGGGTGACCCCTGGTGCCGCATTGAATCGATTTGTCGCGTTCGCCGTTTCGAGCTTCGATCAGGTCGGGTCCCCCGTGGCCGTAAATCTGATCGGCGCCGGGCCACCCGATGATGTGGTTGCCAGCGTGATTGCCGATCAGGATGTCGGGACCGAAGGATCCCTCGAGGTCTTGGGCTTCGGTAATGTGGATCGGACGGCAGTGGGGTACGCCCTGAACGTCGGCGATCCCTCGTGCCAGGGATGCGTAGAGAACCCCAGCCTGGATCGGAATCTCGGTAAAGGAGACGTCGTTGCGACCCGACCCCCCGATGATCCTCCCTCCCTCACACGGCGGCCCCGCGGCCAGCAAGTCTGCGCCGGGGCCACCTGCAAGGATGTTGGGACCACCGGGTCCGCCGACCAACGAATCCGCCCCAGCTCCGCCGTAGAGGCGATCAGCTCCCGGGCCGCCCTCGAGCAAGTCTTCCTCCGGGCCACCGCGCAGCACGTCGTTCCCTCGCCCGCCGTCAACTCGCACTTCCCCCACTCCGACCAGCGAGCCAACAACCTGGAAGTGATCATTGCCTGCTCCTAGGTCGACCGTCAGCCAGCGCGGCAATTCGCCCAGAGGACAGATCGCTTGGTCAAGCGCCCCGCCAGGATGAGTGCAACCTTCGTGAACCGCGATCGGTTTCTTGGCGCTGATTGAGAGCAGGTCGTTACTTGGTTCAAAGCTGGCCGAGACGTTGTCGTTGCCGGAGCCACTAGACAGGACCACCCCGGCAGAAACTGGGTCGATTCCTGGCTCAAAATAGACCTGTGCGCTGGCTCGCGGCAGGCGTTCGTGACCGCAGGAAGTACGCCGAGAAGGTTGGGCGCCCCTGCACTGGTCGGTACCGGAGCCGCCGTTTAGTTCGTCGCGCCCTCCGCCGCCGATCAGCGTGTCGTTACCCGGACCTCCGTAGAGCTTGTTGTTGCGATGGTTTCCGATCAGGATGTCATTGAAAGCCGAGCCTTCGAGGTTCTCGATCTTGCGCAACCGGTCGTGGCCGTCGCCGATGGCGAGGCCCGTCCTTAGTGATGCTTCGACTCCGCCTCCCTTGGTTTCTTCGCTGCGAGGCATCTCGGCAAAGGATGCGGTGTCATCGTGGCCAGGGCCGCCGTTTAGGTAGTCCCAGCCGTAGCCGCCGTCGAGGATGTTGGCGTTTCCGGAGCCGCCGTCGAGGTGATCAATGCCGAGGCCGCCAAGCAGGATGTTGGTGTTTCCGGAGCCGCCGTAGAGCCGGTCATCCCCGGAACCCCCATAGAGGATGTTTTCGCTTCCGGAGCCGCCGTTTAGATAATCGTCTCCGCGACCACCGTAGATGATGTTGCTTGCCGAGCCGCCATCTAAGACGTCATTCCCCGCTTCCCCATAGATCACGTCGTTGCCGGGTCCGCCGTAGATGCGATCGTTTCCGGCTCCGCCATAGATGATGTCGTTGCCGGGACCGCCGCAGATGATGTCGTTTCCTCCCAAGCCGTAGATCACATCGTTTCCAGCCCCGCCCCAGATCACGTCGTTGCCGGGCGTACCGACCAATACATCGGGAGCGCTGGTGCCGACGATCGTCGCCTTGTGGCCATCACAGCTCGGCACTTCGGCTTCGGGGGCGGAAGCCGCCGCAATCGCGTGCGCCACAGAGAACACACCCAGCACCGCCAAGACGCCCGCGATGCCGCGGAGGCGCTTCGTCACATCTGGATTGTAGTTGTCGGGCAGCCTTGGAGCTGTCGGAATCACTCAGCTCGATGAAGAGCTACGGCGATGGTCCGTTCGCTGGTCAGGGTTCGCTGTGGTCAAGCTTCGCAGAACAGGGCCGCGGTCAAATCAACGACAATGCTGAGATGGATGAACTTGCCGCCGCCATGCAGCAGCAGAGCTTCGCCTGGGTTTTGATGACTGGGAGGAGGCATTTCAGCCCCGGTCCCGCTCGCCAACCTCCTGGGAGCTAGGAGACTGACGAAGCCCTGAAAGTATTGGTCAAGCTCTCGATCAACACGATTGGCCATCGGCACAGCGCGGAATGAGAGCCGTGCCTTTTGCGTTCCCGAGGACCCCAGCGACGTTGCGACGCACACGGATGGCACCTGCCGTCCGATTGACATCCCCCCATCGGATGGCCACCCGCTCCCGTGGCGCAGCACGCACATCGTCGCCGTGCCCCCTTGACGAAGTGCGTCATGTGAACGAGGATGCCATCGTGGAGACGGAGACGGCCACGCTGATCGCTCAGGAATGGGCGAAGGCCCACCTCGACAAGAGCTCCGAGGCGCAGAACTGCGCGATGAGAGAAAAGCTTGATGCCGCGCCAGAACCCGGGGGCCGAGGGCATGAGTGGGCGATATTAGACACGGGTGCCGAACTTCAGCCGGTTGGGATCATCGCCGATAAGGAGCTCTACATTCTCGAGGCGCAGGGGAGCGACGATTTCATCGCGATGACCCGATGTCCGCTCGGTGAGGTCTCAGTGAAGGATCGTGAAACCGTTCACGACCCGGATCCCGACACCGACGGCGGACGGCGATGGACTTTTGACCTCGGCAACGGGAAAAGGTCGCTCGCATTCACAGTCAAATGGATGCCGCCCCAGGATTTCAACAGAAGCGGCTCCTTTGCAGACGTGCTTAAGGCAAAGATCGCCTCTGCCGATTGGCTCTAGCCTCCTGGAGCGCCCAGAACATGGCTTGGGCGCCGCTCTCTCGCTGTTAGCCCGACGGCTCGTGCAGCTGATACTTGGAACCGATGACCGTCTTGCGCTATGACTCCGGGCCGGGGGCTACTTTCGCACCGTGCACGGCTTCGCGAAGGTGCCGGAGAGGAAGGTCCCGTCAGAGAAGGTGAATTCACCACGGGCCTGAAGGCGACCGGTTTCACAGCGTGCGTTTACGTAGCTGTAGTTATGGCCCCTGAAGGTCCATTTTCGCCCGATCTTCAGTTCTCCGGAGATCGGCACCCCGGCACCTCCTGCGATCGGAGGAATCGTGCCTTTGGTGCGGTAGCCGTAGACGCCCTTGCTGATTTTTTCGATCACGATCGAAACGATGTAGGTGCTCGGCACGGGGACGGTGAGGTAGGCGTGGGCAAAAACCGTTGGGTCACCATGCTTGGGAGGGCCGTTGAAGAGGGTTAGCGGTGAGGAGACGGGAATCGGTTTGGATTCGGGGAATTGGATGATCGCCTTTCCCTCTCCCTCGCCGACGATCGCACCGGGGCAGGCGCGGCGAGCCTGGGCCGTGGATGTTGCGTTCAGCTTTTGAGCACTACACCTTTCCAGGCCGGTGGTCTGGACCGAGCCGTGCTTGTCGAACTCGATCGTCAGCGTTTCCAGGATCGGCGGCAGGGCGCCTGAGACGGTCGAGATGCTGCCGCCGCCATGGATGGTGATTGGAGCGTTTTCGTATTTGGGCAGCGCCTTGGGGGCGAAGCCCCCTTCGGCGGTAATCAGGATGTCGCCGGCGCGAAGCGGGATCGCGTAGGCGGTGGCGGCGAGGGCCGACAGGATGAAACCGAGGATGATTGCGACCAGCAACTTCTTAGACTTTGAAATTTTCCTCATGCGATTTGCGCAGCCGGTTTGCTCGGATCACCGGATTGAGAATCGGCCAAGGCGCCACGGATAATTGTCGCCATTGCGTCGGTGAGGTCGCTGGTATCGCGACGACCGGTGGCGAGCCACTGCACGCCGATGCCGGTGACCATGGCGACGACGGTGTGGGCATAGCGACCCGGCTCGCGGATACCAAGCGCGGTGAAGGCTGCCGCTGCGAGCCCTTCATAGGCGGCGAAGCATCGCTGCGAGGCCTGTTGAAGGGTCGGATCGCGCGCGGCCTGCAGGTAGAGCTCCAACTCGGCAAGCGGCTGGGGACGGAGGATTGACTCGGCTGCAATCAGCTGGATTTCGGTCGCCAAACGACCGGGGCTGGGAGGTGGGCGGCGAGAATGCAGCTCCGAGGTAATCGCCTCGAGACGGGCGACCTCCTCGGTGACGTAGAGGTTGAGACTCTCGCGCAGCAGGACCGCCTGGCTGGGGAAGTGGTAGGTCAGCGAGCCGAGCGATACCCCAGCGACAGCGGCGATGCGGCGGTTGCTGAGCGCCCCGATCCCCTCCCGACCGATCAGCTCAAAGGTGGTGCGCAGGATGCGCTGCCGGGTCCCTGGTGCTTCACGCTTGTCTTTCGGGGGAGGTTGGGTAGCTGTGGCAGTGGGCATTTGGAAGCGCTTTGAGTTCTTGTTCGTTCGTACGAACAAGTATCCTAGTTGATCATGCCCACAGGTATGTGCGCCTCAACGCCAAACGTGTCCGGCCGCAGCCTTTACTGCGTGCGCCGGGGCAAGGGAGAGCCGTTGCTGATGATCCAGGGGATGAGCGGCACTCACCTAGCCTGGGGCAAGCCCTTCTCCTCGCTCTTGGAGGAAAGCTTTGAATGCATCGCCTTCGACAATCGGGGAATCGGGCGCTCGGGGCCGGCGGAAGAGCAATTCACGATCGCCGATCTCGCCAGCGATGCAGTGGGCCTCCTCGATGCGCTCGAAGTCGGGCGGGCGCATGTGCTCGGGATCTCGATGGGAGGGATGGCCGCCCAGGAGCTGGCGCTCGGAAACCCCGAGCGGGTCAGCTCCCTGACCCTAGGCGCGACCTACTGCGGCGGACCGGGGTCGCGGCTGATGGACCCTGCCGATTTCAGAGGGCTCGTCGAGGCGATGGCCTCCGGGGATCGAGGCCGGGTGATCGAGGCGATGTGGGAGCTGAACCTCTCCCCCACCTTTCGCGAAGACGGGAGCCGCTTCGGTGCCTTCGCTGAGATGGCGAGGGCCCTCTCATCTCCGCGGGAGACGATCGGCTTCCAGATGCAGGCGGTCTCCCGCCATGACACCAGCGCGCGCCTGGCCGAGCTCAGGCCTGCAACCCTGGTCATCCACGGCAGCGAGGATCGCGTGCTGAACGTCGTTAACGGGCGATTGCTGGCATCGCTGATCGGAACCCGACTGGAGCTGCTGGATGGCATCGGACACATGTTCTGGTGGGAGCAGCCCGAGCATTCCGCTGCGCTCCTCCGCGATCACGCAATGGCCCACACCTAAGACAGGACATACCACTGGGCAGACCTGATCGGCGCAGTACGCTCGCGACCTTCCTACCGGTCACTCACCCTCGCACTTTGCAGGGCTTTGCGAAGGTACCTGAGAGGAAGGTGCCGTCGGAGAAGCTGAATTCACCTTTGGCCTGCAGTCGCCCGGTTTCACAGCGTGCGTTGACGTAGCTGTAGTGGTGGCCCCTGTAGGTCCACTTGCGGCCGATTCGGAGCGAGCCGGAGATCGGAATGCCCGAACCGCCGGCGATGGTCGGAATCGTGGCTTTGGTGCGATAGCCGTAGACGCCGTCGTGGATCCGTTCGATCACGATCGGGACGATGAAGGTGGTGGGTACCGGAACGGTCGTGTAGGCGTGGGCGAGGACGGTCGGATCGCCGTGTTCGCGGGGGCCGTTGAAGAGGGTGATCGGCGAGGAGACTGGGAACGGCGTCTGTTCGGGGAAGGCAACCAGGGCTCTGCCCTCGCCCTCGCCGACGATGGAACCGGCGCAGTTGCGACGAGCGACCGCGACAGTGGTGCTCTCGATCCTGCCCTCCTGACAGACCGAGAGGCCGGTGGTTTCCACGGCGCCGTGGCGGTCGAAGTAAAGCGTCAGCGTTTTCAGGATCGGAGGAAGGGCGCCCGACACGGTCGAGAGGCTGCCACCGCCGTGCAACGTGATCGGGGCGTTTTGGTACTTGGGCAGCGCCGTGGGTGAGAACCCGCCTTCGGCAGTGATCAGGAGGTCACCGGCGCGGATCAGCAACGCGGAGGCCGAACTGGCGAGGATCGCGATCAGGGCGCAAGCCATAACGAAGGCGAGGAAGGCGTTTCGAGGAGGCGCGATGCGGTTCATAGCGAACTCAACTCAGCTGGTGGAACATCTCTGGCGCCGCCAGAGCGCTGGCCTGCTTTTCCCTCGGCGACGGCACCGCGAACCAAGGTGCGAAGAGCATCGGCAAGGCCGGCGGCGTCGGAGTGACCGCTGCCGAGACGCATCACGCTGAGTCCGGTCAGCAAGGCGACAATGACCGGCGCGTGGCGGCCTGCTTCGGGGACATGGAGAGCCTCAAGCGCCGCCGCCGCGACACTCTCATAGGCGGTAAAACAGCGTTTGGAAGCGTCCTGCAGATCGGGGTCACGCGAGGCCTGCAGGTGCAGCTCCAACTCGGCCACCTGCTCAGGGCGAGCGGCGGTCTCGGTGGCGATCCGCTGCACCTCGGTGGCAACCTGAGATGGACTGGGCGATGGGCGACGAGCGCGGAGCTCGGCCGCGATCGCCTCAAGGCGGCCAACCTCATCGCTGACGTAAAGCAGCAGACTCTCGCGAAGAAGCGAAGCGCGGCTGGGAAAGTGGTAGGTAAGGGAGCCGAGGGAGACCTCGGCGGCTGCGGCAATGCGGCGGGTGCTGAGGGCGCCGATTCCGTCGCGTCCGATCAACTCGAAGGTGACCCGGAGGATTCGGGCTCGGGTGTCTAGCGCACGGGGTTTATCGAGCTCTGTCGCGACGGTCATCTGCCTACAGTAGCGTCATTTCGACTATCGTACGTACGTACGACCGACAAAATCGGAGCAACGTTGGCAGCAAACCAAATACCGATCCAAGTGAACGCGAGCCCGGACCCGAACTCAGAGGCCGAAGTCGATCTGGCCTTCGCCGGGCTCGCGGCTCAGGCACGAATGCTGGCGAGCGGGACCGTTTCGTCAACCGAGCTGGTCGCGCTCTCACTGCGACGGATCGAGGATTCCCAACAAACGCTCAACGCCTTTCGAGTTGTGCGTGTCGAGCAGGCACTCGAGGAGGCCGCCACAGCCGATGCTCGGCTTCGGGCCGGCGAAGTGGGTCCACTGCTGGGCGTGCCGATCGCGATCAAGGACGATGTTGACCTCGTCGGAGAGACGACTGCATTCGGCTGCGGTGGTGAGCATCGGCCGGTTGCCGAGGACGCCGAGCTGGTGCGGCGCCTGCGCGCCGCCGGGGCGATTGTGATCGGCAAGACCCTGGCACCCGAGGTGGGACAGTGGCACTTCACCGAGTCCCCGGCCTTCGGGGCGACACGCAATCCGTGGAACATCAGCCATACGCCCGGGGGCTCAAGCGGCGGCGCTGCCGCCGCCGTCGCAGCCGGGCTGGTGGCTGCAGCTATCGGCTCCGACGGGGCCGGGTCGGTGCGGATCCCGGCCGCTTGGACAGGCCTGGTCGGGCTGAAGCCCCAGCGCGGCCGTGTCTCCACCTGGCCTGAGGCTGAGGCATTCAACGGCCTCACCTGTTTGGGCCCGCTGACACGGAGCGTCGCTGACGCGGCGCTGCTTCTGGACGCGGTGGCGGGAAATCGCGATGGCGACATCCACCGTCCCCCTCCCCACTCCGAGAGCTTCGCCGCATCTGCCTGCACAGAACCAAGACGCATGCGGATCGCCCTCTCGTTCGCGACCCCATTGGGAGCTCCCGAAAAGGTCGATCCCGAAATTCGGGCTGCGACCGAGCATGCGGCCGCCCGGCTCGCCCAGTTGGGACACGAGGTGGTGGCGGCCGATCCAAACTATGGGCTGGTCAGCCTCGGGATCATCCCTCGCGGGATGGGTGGGGTTCACAACTGGCTGCGCGACCGGGTGCCTGCGGATGCTCCGATGGAGCCGCGCACACGGGTGCAGGCTCGCCTCGGCGGCCTGCTCAGCGGACCGCCGCTGCGGGCAGCACGAGCGGCTGAGTCTGCGCTAGCGCGGCGGATCGGTCATATCTTCGATCGGGTCGACGTGGTCTTGACGCCGACGACCGCGAAGCCGCCACCACGAATCGGCGCTCTGGATGGCCGTGGCTACTGGGTGACCAGCACGGCGGCAAGCGCTGCCTGCCCGTTTGCCTGGGCCTGGAACGTAATCGGCTGGCCCGCGCTCAACCTGCCTGGCGGCTTCAGCGCCGCAGGCCTGCCGATCGGCGTGCAGCTTCTGGGCAGAGAAAACGATGAGGCGACGCTGCTCTCACTCGGTTCCCAGCTCGAAGCGGCGACCGAGGGGGAGTGGACCGAACGGCGGCCGCCGGGATGAACACCAGATGAAGGGAACGTCGTCCTCGTCGTGACCTTGGTCGCGGTAATTCGCGGGGCCTGGTCTGTGACCTAAATCCCAGCGACTCACTAGGTAGTTCGGTCTATCCCCCAAGAGAAGACGTGCTCGGGATGGATGCGGATCAGGGGGCGCGGTGCTTCGATCGCCTCGGCCCGGCCGCGGATCTCGATTCCGCGGGGCGCCAGGGAGCGGTGCTGGCGAGATCGTCGACGACATCGAGGCACGTCCCCGATACTGGACATCGCGGAACTTCTTGGTCTGCATTAAGTCACGGCCACCAACCTCGATCGTGCCTTGGTCAGCTTCGAATGACCAGCCGACCGGAACTTCGTGGGGCGTCCCGTCCGCACCAACCGTCGCAATGCGGGCCAGGCGTCGCTCGCCGTAGAGATAGGCCAGCTCCTCCTCGGTGAGGGCGCTCATCGATCGGCCGCCGTCCGCTCTGCACTCGCGGGCGCCGCCCGAGCAGCGGACATGCGGTCGTAGTTGCGCCGCATCAGATCAATCACATCGCGGACATCGGCCTCGTTCTCAATCCGGCGAGCTGCGGGCCCCTGTTTATCTGGGAAGACGGGGTGGGGCTCGATTCGGCCCTGCTCCTTCAGCTCCGCCCAGGTCTCCTTGGGGAAGAAGAAGTGAGCGGAACGATCGCCATGAAGGTGGCCGATCTCACGGCCGCCGACCTTGAATGCGAACTCACCGCGCCTGCCGGGGCCGGCCTTGATCCCTGGCCAGGAGGTCACCTCTTCGGCGATCTGCTCACTGGGCGTCTGGGTTTTGCTCATGGCTGCCTCCTTGACGGTCGAGTCCACGGTGTAGACCACACTACAAGCTCAAGTTAACTTGAAGTCAAGGCCGAACCATGCTTTCCTTCAAATCGTGGCGGAGTTGCTCGCGATCGGCGAGGTTTCCCGCCGAAGCGGCGTCGCCGCCTCGGCGTTGCGCTTCTATGAGGAACGCGGCCTGATTTCGTCCGAGCGCGCCGGCTCGGGCCACCGGCGCTACCCGAGGCCGGTGCTCCGTCGGATCGCCTTCATCGTCTTTGCCCAGCGGGTCGGATTAACGCTCGAGGAAATCGCCGCCGAGATGGGCCAGCTCCCTCCCGATCGTGTGCCAACCCGACGCGATTGGTCGCGCCTCTCGCGCGCCTGGGCCTCGCGGATTGACCACCAGATCACCGAGCTGGAGCGGCTCAAAGCCGGGCTCACAGAGTGCATCGGCTGTGGCTGCCTTTCGCTGGACCGCTGCCGACTCGCCAACCCCGGAGACCGAGTGGCGAGCCTCGGCCCCGGACCACGCTACTGGCTCGGAGATCCCCGACCTCCGGCTTGAGGATCAGCGCGAGCCTTTGCACGCGAAAGGGGGGTTCCCCACCAGCACTTATCATCGAGCTGTGCCGGGGAAGATGGACGTTGAACCCAACGAGGGTCGTGGCCCCGAGCAAGTTGATCGGGGTTGCCGCTGAGATTGCGTCGCTTGCCCTTGAGTGAGCTGAGGAGGAGGCCGGGCGGAGTGAACTCAGTTGTGAGCGCGGTGTCGGCGATGCGTTGCCACGGAGCCTCGACTGAGGGTGTATTAGCAACCCCTGGTGAGGTGACGTGGGGCGACCCGGGTTAAAGGAGAGAAACACGAGCCGCCCCTGCCTCTGTCACCTGGCCCCACCCCGGACGGGGGCTGCAGGGACCTCGCCGACACCCGACGGTCCCGCGGGCTTCGAAGCTGCCGGTGCAACCGTCGGAGCCTTGCCCTATCGCAAGAGCAAGAGCAGCCAAAGGGAGCCGCCATAACGGAAGAGAGCAACCACTCGCCCTCCCCCGCTAGGCAAACTTGCGCTCAGTGGCCCAGCACTCAGCACTCAACCCTTCGACCGGCAGCTGTTTACAAGGAGACCGCTGATCTTGGTTCCGCCACGGAAGGCAGCTTCCACCTGGTTATAGAAGTGCCCGTCAGGGCACTCCGCATTGAGGTATGACAGCTGCGTTCCCTTGTAGGGCCACCTTCGATTCACGGTCAGTTCGAAGCCGGTCAAGGAGCCGCTCCCGCCGGCCACCTCCGGGATGCTCACCGAGATTGTGAATCCGTACTTACCGCTGTCTTTGGTGAGCTTGGCGGTCGCGACGATGGCAGTTGGCGCCGGTACGTCGACGTAGGTATAGAAATACATATCCGGATAGGCGGGTCCCGCGGCAGAAGCGGGGCCATTGAAGACCAAAAGCGGACCCTTGGTGTTAAAGGGCGCCGATTCAGGGAATTCGACCTGACCCGTCACTCGGCCCTTGCCCACAAGGGCCGAACCGCAGGCCTTCATCGCCTGCGCTGGCGAGGAGGCCTCGATCTTGCCGGCGGTGCAGGTCGGCAGTCCCGTGGATTCGACCCTGAAATGCTTATCGACCTGCAGGTTCAAGGTCTGAGCGGGAGGGACGTGGCTACCGTCTGCGGTTTGGACCGAACCGCTTGCGGTAACGCTGATCGGCGTCATCGTGGTCTTGCTCAGCGCCGAGGGGCTCATCGAGACACCGGCATGAAGCACTAAGTTACCGGCCCGAATTATCGTCGTCTGCTGGGCGGCGAGGATCGAGCTCGCCGAGGCAGCACTCAAGACAAATAGCGCTGCGAGCGCGAGGATAAACTTCGGTTGCCTGCCAATTCGCTTCATAGAGATTGGGCTCCATTGGGTTGTGGGTTGGCTAAGGTCAGTTCGGGCGGGGGGTCTCCAGTACTGTCGCTGAGCGTGCTTGCATCGCGGTCACTCGACCTCCTTTGGGAAGGGGTGCTTTGCAGCCGGCAGCTTCCGGAAGTGCCGGTGCGTTGAAGTCGTCGGGCCGAGATCGTCTCGATTAATCCGAGCGTCCAGCACATCGGGCAACCACGGAGTGCGAGTAGTCCCGGGATTACCAGCAGCAGTGCTGCGGGCCAGATAGTGCTAGTCAAAGCAAATGCCGAGCTGATCAATCCGAGGCCGAGGGCTCCGCGGGTGAGATGACGCGGAAGAGAGGTGCTGGCAAAGAAGCTAGCGTCTTCAGGCATCTTCGGAGCCTCGATTGCTGATTGGGGTCTTGGATGCGTTGAGCTGTGAACGGACTACTTGGCGGCCGCGATGCAAGTGGGACTTCATTGCGGCACGACTGAGGCCCAACGCCTGGGCCGTCGCGGCTCCGGAGAACCCCTGGATGTCACGAAGGACGAGGACGGAGCGCTGCTCAGGAGGGAGCTCGGAAATGGCGTCGACGATCCGTTTCATCTCGAGGCGAGCGAGAGCGGCGTCTTCGGCGGAGGGCGCCGTCGTGGCGGTGATCGGGCGACGAAACGCGAGGCGCGATCTGCGGATGCACTCGTTTCGGACGATTTGAAACATCCAGGCCCCCAGAGCCGCGGTGGCGCGGAGGGTGCCGATCTTTCGGAACAAGACGATCAGGGCATCTTGGGCCGCATCCTCTGCATCCTCGGGCGTCGAGCACAGGGTGCGGGCAAAGCGTTGCACGTGTGCGTGGGAGCCGGAGACGAGCATCGCGATCGCGCGAGGGTCGCCCTCCTGGGCTGCCGTTATGACTGCCTCGGAGGGCCAGGAGGAGCCGGTGGAGCCTCGATCAGGCACGAGAGCGGCGCCTGAGGAGGAAGAAGCAGCCGCAGAGGACAACCGCAGCTGCGACGACATAGACGACGGTCACGATGGAATTCCCTTCTGGTTGATCTATCAGACCTAGATAAGAGGCCGCTGGGGCGAAAAGGGTTCACTGAGATTGCGGATCGCCAAAAACATGAAGGTCACCACCGATTTCGCATCGGCGGGGCATCCAGATCATCCCGACGAACGTGAGGAAGGGGTGGGGAAGACCTGCCCATCCTCCCCTCCGACCGCAAGCCTCGATGAGGTCGAGCTGGCAGAAGCTGGGCTGGTTGAATTCCTCAGGATTGGCCGGGTGCATCCTTTAACGCTTCAAGGCGTTCGGGCTATCTCGTCCAACCGACCCAGGCACAAATCGTCTTGGAACATGTGGCCCCCCTGCAAACGCCCATGGAGTTGTCTTGCGGCCTTTGGTTGCCGGTTTCAGCGCCGTGCAATGCCGTGACGAACCTTGGCACGCTTTGTGCTCCTGACATTGCAGGCAGTCTTGGTCTTCACCTGCTGGGTCAGGGTCTTGCCGTTTTGGCCTCTGAATTCGATCGTGGATACAGTGGAGCGCTGCAGAAGTTCTGGTTGTTCGATAGGTAGCCCTGCGAGCCACCGAAGAGCGTGAACCGGAAATTGCCAATTGGGGCATCGGGGACGACCGGGACGACGGTTTTGAGACGCCCGGTGTTGCCGAGAGTGGAGGATTCTGCCTCAGGCATCAACGTCACCTGGCCACCGAGGATAAAGGCCCGGTGGTGTCGTTTACGGCGGCGACGCTCCCATACTGGAGGCTGGGCGCCCGGCGCCATCGCCGGGGCCACCGAAGCGAGTGCTGAAAGCGAAGGCAGGATGTTGCGCCGCAAGAGCAGGCGTCACCGTGAGGGCGAGGGTGGCGATCATGGCGATCGGCGAGACGAGGAAAACTCTCCTCATTTCGCCGAGGGACTGATGTCGGCTCGAAGGGCCCCCGAAAACAAGCAGCGTCGAGTCGCGGCGCTCCTTCGCTTCGGTTTGCGGCGCCTCCCGGGCGCTGACAGCGCCGCGGGCTTTAGAGGCGAGCATGGCGGCGCGATCGACGATGGACACAACGGAGGACCCCGCCAAGCCAATGGCTCGATCTGCGGTGAAGCCCGAATCCGATTCGGAGATGTCCTCACGTAGCACTCCTCTGCCGTGGCATCCCATTCCTTGGCCCCGAACCACCTCGTGGATCCCCTGGCCCCAGTGCGGGGTAACCGGTTCATATCTTCTCCTGGCCTGAACATGCCATCCTCAACAAAGTATCGGGGCGCTCCGCGGGCCGATGGGGATCAAAGCGCATTCGGACCACAAACGTAAGGTTGCTGAGAAAGTACGAGGCGCAACGGCATACTCGTACTGCCTAAGGCGGCTTCAAATTGGGAGAAAAGCACCCCACGAGCAAGCCGCCAAGTTGACTTTTTAAGACAATAACGTACCGTAAGAGCTATTCTTTCCAAACAAACACGTACCGCTGGGAGACGTCAGGCGGGCTATCGTCGCCCTGCAATGGTGCAGACTCCGTGGGGAGATTCCGATCGGCTGAGAGCGAAAATGCTTCCTCCGGGGCGGGGTACACCACGCGAGGTCGCGGAACGAAATCAGCGCGAGCGCCTATATGCGGCGATGGTTGCGACCGTGGCAATGAAGGGCTATGAGGCGACAACCGTGGCTGATTTGGTCGAGCTTTCTGGCGTTTCCCGGAGCGCGTTTTACCAGCATTTCGAGGGCAGACAGGCCTGCTTTCTGGCTACCGCAAGAGCGTTGATGGAGCCGGCGCTGAAGACCCTTCCGCGCGACCTTGAGCTCCGCGAGAGCGAGACGGGGTGGGACGTCTTTGAGGTCTTAACCAAGCTGGTCGCGGGCCAGCCGGCCGCAGCAAAGATGTGCTTCGAGCTATATGCCGCCGGGCCGGCAGGAATTGGATTGGCCCAACGATCGATAGCCGGATTCGGAGAGCTCGTGAAGCCGAGACCGAAGGCGTTCCCCGGCCAAGATGAGATACCCGCGGAGATCTTGCGAGCGCTGCTCGGGGGCGTCCTCAAGGTGATCCATAAGCGCCTGTATTTGGGACAGCAGGAGGATCTGGTCGGGCTTGGACGGGCGCTTCGGCAATGGATCTTCAGCTATCCCCCACCCCCGGGGCCGCTGCGGGTTGACGAGCCGCCCGCGCGCCGGACGCGCTCGTTTGAGGTGCGACAGGAAGGCTCGGATAAACCGGATCGAATCCTGCGAGCACTGGCCTCGATCGTCGCCGAACAGGATTGCCCGGAGACAACGGTCGCCCAAGTGGTGACGCGTGCGCGAATGAGTCAGAGGGCCTTCTACGAACATTTTGCAAATGTCGGCGCCGGTACAATCGAGGCGGTCGGCTTCGTCTCCTCGCGGATCGTTTGCACAGCGATGCCGGCGCTGCGGAGCGCTGCGGATTGGCGAGAGAGAGTCCGCGCCACCCAGGAGGCGATTCTGACCTTCTGGGTGCACGAGCCCGAGTTTGCCCGCTTCTCGGGGGTGGAGATGTATGCGAGAGGGAGGCGGATGATCGAAGAGCGCGAGCCGGTGGATGAATTGTTCGAGGAGCTGCTGAGGCCGGGCTATCAGTTTGCGCCAACTGTGCCTGGGATTGCCATTGAGGCGATCGCAGGCGCGCTGGAAACTCTGATGTATGAGCGTCTGAAGGCGGCGGGACCGATGGGGCTGCCCCAATTAGTGCCGGCCTCGACCTACATCTGCCTGGCGCCGTTTCTGGGCGCCGAGCAGGCCTATTCGGTCGCAACTCAGGTGAAATCGGAGTCAGCCGCGTAGGCAAGGTCGATTTTTGAGGAGCGCGCGCTGAGAAGCTGCACCGCCCCGCGCCAAACCAGCTGCTGACCGCTAGCCAAGAGCCCCCACCAATTGCTCAAGCCGATCCCGATGCAAGGTCGCGGGGCCCCAGCTGCCGTCGATCTGGAGCACGCACAGGCGGGCGTTCAATTGCTCGGCAAGGATTGGCGGATCACGGCGGAGGGTGGCGCCGTGGCCTTCGCGGTCGCTGTGAGCAAAGGCGTGCATGTCAGGCTCGGATCGCCAGAGGCTTACGGTGCAGTTACCGGTCAGGGGTACTCCGGCCGAGAAGGCGGTCACGAGGCCCGGGCCTCCCGCACGAATGGACCGAGCCGCGCGCTCTCGCGGAGGAAGCGAAGCAGGGAACGAGGCTGGGTTCGCCCCAGCGTCACCGCGGCGAACGGCTGCCCGGGGTCGGGGTGCGTGCTCCCCAAGAGTGGCTTGGCCCCGTTGTAGGAGCCGCGGGCCGAGATGACCTCGAAGAGTGACCACCACGAATGCCTCGACTCGGAGGCGAGACGCTGTGCCAGCGGCTGGCAAAGGAAAACCTCGAAGTCGATTTTCCGTCGCCAAGCCGTCAGCAGGACCTGGTGCCCCGCGGCCGGCACGCCGCCGGCGAAGCCGGCCCTCTTGCCGGAGCCGATGAACTGCATCGCCTTTGCGAAAACAAGACCCCGGGTCGACGGCAGCTGGCGCCGGGCGGTACGACGCCATCGCCACGCCGTTCGCATCGAAGCGAAATCGGTCAAGTGGGCGGCCAGGAGACTCCCGCCACCTTGGCTTTCCTGATGGAGCACCATCTTTCGCTCATCGGAAAATATTCCATCCTGGACGTTGGCGGCGTTCTGTCGATAGACATTTGAGGCACTCAAACTGGACTCGGACCAAGCTCGAAGGTGATTTGAGTCCTCCTTCCGTAATGCCTCAACCCGATCCATCGACCTCTTACATGAGGGACACGTGCGGACGGCGCTGAGAAACAACCCGTCGGGGGGCGTCCGCCCTTCGCAACCCCGGAGCGAGCAAACCCGGACCCAAGCAGGGGCGGCCAAGCGGCCAGGGATCCTCGCGTTCGGTCGCATCCGCAACTCGCTGCGCAGCGAAATCCAGCTCCGGTTTGACCAAGGCAAGACGCCCATCGTCGTCGTACCCCCGGCATTTACGCTACAGTTTGTTCCCAGGTGCAGACTGTATCCTTAAAGCCCAGGGCGCCCCGCCTGAGCCGCGATGAGCAACGTCGGCAAACACGCGAGCGGCTACTGGGTTCAGCGCTAGAAGTCTTCGAGGTGCGTGGCTACGCCGAGAGCTCACTGGAGGAGATCGCCGAGCGGGCCGGCTATACCCGCAAGGCGGTGTATTCGAATTTCTCGGGAAAGGGCGAGCTACTGCTCGAGATTGTGGAGCGCCGATTTCAGTCTCACATTGACCGAATAGAGTCGATCGTCAGCGAAGAGACCTCAGCCAACCGCAAGGCGACCGATATCGGGACGGTATTCAGCGAGTACCTGAATGAAGAGCGGGCCTGGGTGAAGTTGTTCCACGAATTCTGCTCGGTCGCGTCACGAAACGACGAGATCAGTGGACGCTTTCGGACCTGCTTTCGAAACCGAAAGAAAGCCTTAGTCCGCCTTGTCGAGAGCGAGGCGAGCCGCCGGGATGTCGAGTTTTCGTTACCGGCCGAACGCGTCGTGATGGGGATTTGCGCCCTCTTCACCGGGATAGCCCTGGAAAAGATGATCGATCCCTCCGAAATAGACGATGAGCTCTTCGGACAGACGCTGGGGCTGCTCACCGCAAGCGCCTTCAAGTCCAAGCCGTGAAGTCCCGGCTCGAGCAACAACCTAAGCACCACCCACACAGCGAGGCCACCTCAAAGGAGTGTTATGTCAATTTTGGGGAAGTTCACAGCTTCCACGTCTCAATTCGCCAATAAGCGCGGCCTCTACGCTGGACGACGCTCGGCGAAGGTCCACGCTGCCCTTTATCGCAAAAGTGGAGGAAGACTGGGCGGCCACCTACCCGGCTGGCCTGAGGCTCGGATAGTCCTGGTTCACCAGATCGGCGCCAGGAGTGGCGTGAGGCGGACGTCCCCCGCCATGTATCACGAGGACGGCGACGCGATCGTCGTGGCCGCCACTAATGGCGGCCAGCCAACTCACCCCGGCTGGTTTTACAACCTCACTGCGAACCCTGAGACGACGATTCAAATCGGATCCGAGATCCGTGAGGTGCGAGCACGCAGCGCAACCGGAGAGGAGCGCGCTCGGCTCTGGTCGCAGTTCGTGGCGTTCTACCCGGGATACGAATTCTTCAAAAGCAACGCAGGGGGTCGGATGATTCCGATTCTGGTCCTCGAACCTCGCTAGCCTGGGCTCAGATGATCTGCTTGGTGAGGAAACCAGCCAACAGCACCAGCCAGCCCGTGAGCTCGGCAACGATCAGGGAAGCCATCGCGACGCGCCTTCCCAAGCTTGGATCGCGGAACTGGTTGTCGGTGTCGCGGCGCCAGCCGTGCAGCGCGTAGCCGCCGACGGCAAGGAAGAAGTAGAGGACCATCACTCCCGTCGCGGCCGAGTTGACGAATATCCCCCGGCCGCTCAGCTGGAAAGGCACCGATCAGCACCAAGGTGAAGCTGAAAAGGAAAGTGCGCGATGGGCGAAATCTATGTAGGGATGGGCCGTGCCGTTGGGGGAAGCGAGAATCTGGCGGTACTTCCACCGCAACGACAGGGCCCAGAGGAACATCACGTCGGCCGCCAGCAGCGTGCCCTTGGTGTCTGATGGCGAGCCTCACGGAGTCATGCCGGGGTTCGGGGAGACGGCTTTTCGAGATAAAGCGCTAAGGCGCTCTCGATCCGCTCGTGATCCCCGGTGGTCAATAGATCAAGTAGCAGGCCGCGCAGGAGCGCCAGCTCGAGCGTCGCCCGCGAGCGGTCGGCAGGCGCGACCGAGTCGACCCAATCGGCGACGACGCGGTCAAGGAAAGCGGAATTTCGCTGTGGCTCTCGCAGCGCCATTCCGTAGGCCTCAAAGAAGGAGGAAAAGAAGGCGAGGCGCTCGGGGTCTGCACTCCAGCGCCAGATGCCCAGCAGGGGATCCTCGCCGGGCTCGCCCTGGATCTCCACGTACATTGCCCGCAGCCGATCACGGACACCGTTTAGGATCGCCGCCCGCAGCTCCTGCTTTCCTCCGAAGTGATGGGTGAGGCTGTTGGGCGCGACCCCGAGAGCAGCGGCGAGCGGGCGCAGGGTGAGGTCGGCGAGTCCGTGTGCGACGGCGTAGTCGATCGCCGCTTGGAGCAGCTCCTCGCGTCGGGCTGGGTCGGTTGGCCTTGGCATCCGTTTCTTGTACGACTGTGCAAGTATAAGAACTGTGAGGGCGCTGGACCCCGCTCGGCTGACTTTCGGCTATCTGCTGCCGACTCGCGAGGCTGTCCTCGCCGGCCGACCGCAAGCAGCACCGCTAATCGCCCTCGGCGAGCATGCGGAGGCACTGGGCTTCGATGCTGTCTGGGTCGGGGACGGGCCGCTCGCTCGCCCCCGCCACGACGCGTTGATGATTCTGAGCGCCGTCGCCGCACGCACCGAGCGCCCCGTGATCGGGACGGCGGTGCTGCTGGCGGCGCTGAGACCCGCGCTGCTTCTGGCCCAAGCAGCAGCGACGCTTGACCAGATCTCAGCAGCGCGGCTGGTTTTGGGTATTGGCGCGGGCTTTCCCTACCCCGAAACGGAACGCCAGTTCGAGGCGGTGGGCGTCCCCTATTCGAAGCGAGTCGGGAGGATGGAAGAGACGATTGCGGCGATGCGCTCCCTCTGGGCACAGCCGGGAAGGGCGGTCGATCACCATGGCGCCGAGATCGAACTCAACGGAGTGGCGCTCGAGCCAGCGCCCTTGCGGCCGGGCGGCCCCCCGGTCTGGCTCGCCGGAGCCGGCGAGGCGGCCGAGCGCCGAGTCGGGCGGATCGGCGACGGCTGGCTCCCCTACCCCCCAAACGCTGAGCTTTACTCGGAGGGACTCGCTCGCGTCCGAGCGGCGAGCAAGGAGGCGGGGCGCGAGCAGGCGCCGCTGGCTGGACTGTATGTGACGGTGGCGCTCGATCTCTCCGAGGAAGTGGCCCAGACACGGCTGCGGGCCATGGTCGAGCGCTACTACGAACAACCGCTGGAGCTGGTGGGGATGATCCAGGCGATGTACGCCGGCAGCCCCGAGGGTCTCGCCGGGTGGCTTGATCCCTACGTGCGGGCCGGCGCCAGGCACATCGTGTTGCGGGTGTGCGACGAGATCCCCGAGCGCGGCCTGCGAGCCGCAGCCGAGGCGAGGCAGATCGTCACCGACACGCTCGCCGAGATGCCACAGGAGCCGATTTGAGCGAGCTTCCCAATGCCGAACAGATTCGAGACTCGATGCCCTTCGCGGCGCTGATCGGCGTTGAATTACTCGAAGCCAGCCCGGACCTAGTCAGGGGCAGGCTCAGCTGGAAGCCCGAGTGCTGCACCATTGGCGGCGTACTGCACGGCGGCGCCCTGGTGGCACTAGCCGATAGCTGCGGCGGCGCCTGCGCATTTTTGAACCTGCCCGAGGGCGCACACGGCACGGCAACGGTCGATTCCACGACAAACCTGTTGCATGCAGTCCGTGAGGGCGCGGTTATCGCCTCTGCGCGCCCGCTGCATATCGGGCGGCTCATCGCCGTCATCGAGACTGAGATCCGAGGAAAATACGGCTGGTTGACGGCGAAGACGACTCAGACTCAGGTTTTTCACTATCCGAGTTGATCTCCTCGGAGACGCCAATGCACACAGCATTGGCCTATCTCCTGGGTCCTTGTATCGCTTGCTCCGCCTTCCCATAAATGCTTCGGCTTCGCTTTACTTGCATGGCAACCGGAAATCTCGCTGAGTCGCTCTGCCTAACGGCGCTTCGCGGGGTACACACCGCAGTTTTGAGACTGCTTCCTAGTTTAGCTAGCACTCAACTCTCGGCTATTTTCATTTGGCCAAACAAATGGACCGGGCTCTCAGCCCAAAGGGGGAGGAATTTAGATGCTCGTCAAAACCGATTATCTGGTTGTGGGGGCGGGCGCGAGGGGTCTTGCCTTCGCTGACGCGCTGGTGGCCGAGGCGGACGTTGAGGTGACGGTGGTCGACCCTCGACAAGCACCGGGGGGTCATTGGGTAGATGCCTATCCGTTCGTTCGTCTGCACACCCCCTCCGCCTACTACGGCGTGAATTCGCTGCCGCTCGGTGAGGATCGCATCGATCAGGCAGGTGAGAATGCTGGGTTCTACGAGCGGGCGAGCGGCGAGCAGGTCTCCGAGCATCTGGCCGAGGCGGCCGGGCGGATTACGGAGACAGGCCGGGTCCGCGTGCTCAGCGGCCATGAGCACCTTGGCGCCGGAAGTGACGGTCAGCAGGTCAGGAACGTGAGCAGCGGAGAGCTTCACGATGTGGCGGTAGGTCGGAAGGTCGTCGATGCTCGATACCTCGAGGCATCGATCCCGGCGACCCACGCCATCCCATTCGAGCTGGCGTCGGGCGTTCGGTTCGTCCCGATCAACGAACTGCCGGCAGCGGCGCAGCCAGACTGCTCCTACACCATCCTCGGAGCCGGCAAGACCGCTGTGGATGCATGTATCTGGCTTCTTGACAATGACGTGCAGCCAGATCGGATTCGCTGGGTCCGGCCACGCGACGCGTGGTTTTATGACCGCAGCCACTTTCAGCCCCTGGAGCAGGTCGGCGCCATCATGGAGGGGAACGCACTTGATGTTGAGGCCGGGGCGGAAGCAACCGACATCGACAATCTCTTCGAGCGGCTCGAGGCCTCGGAGCGTCTGACGCGTATCGACCCGGCGTGGCCGGCGACGATGTATCGCGGCACGATGCTCAGTGCCCGCGAGCTAACGGCCCTGCGCCAGATTGAAGACGTCATCAGGCTAGGTCGGGTGCGGCGAATCGAGGCCGATCGGATCGTGCTCGAGCGCGGGGAGATCAAAACCGGCCCCGACGTACTGCACGTGGATTGCACGGCGCTCGGCCTGAAGAACGCCCCCGCCACGCCGATATTTCAGCCCGATCGGATCGTGCTGCAGGAGGTGCGGCACCTCTCTCCCTGCTTCAACGCGGCCCTGGTCGGCTTTGTCGAGGCTCACTGGGATGAGGACGCAGACAAGAACCGGCTCTGTCCACCCAATCCATACGCCAGCAGCACCGAGGACTGGCCGCGCATGATGAGCCGCACGTGGAGAACGGAGGGGCGGTGGTTGAGCGAGCCCGACCTCTCAGCCTGGGTGGCCAAGAGCCGACTGAATCTGTTGCGTGCGCTTCCCGATCACGCTGCGGAGCCCCACGTGCAAGAGGTAGTGAAGCGATATCTCGCGCAGGTCGGCGCGGCCGTCGAGCGACTGAAGCAGCTGGACGGGGTCTAGGTCGCCGGGGGATGAAAGGGAACGGCAGTCGGATCACCGAGCGCACCCTTCGGCTGTAGCATCGACGGTGTGTCAGCAGAGCAGGCGGGCTCT
Organism: uncultured Solirubrobacterales bacterium; assembly: GCA_963745305.1. GTDB lineage: Bacteria > Actinomycetota > Thermoleophilia > Solirubrobacterales > 70-9 > CAVUWL01. Next base: position 484,599 of record CAVUWL010000018.1, on the reverse strand, counting down.
CCCCCGTCCCCCGCCAACCGGGGTCGGCTGCAATCCCTGGCGCCGATCCTGCTCTTCGACGTCGCCGGACCGCTAGCTGCCTACTACCTGCTGCGGTCCGCCGGAATTTCCACGGTAGCAGCGCTGGTGCTCAGCGGAGCGCTTCCCGCCTTCAGCGTTTCTCTCGGCGTAATCCGCGACAGGCGCCTGGATGCGATCGGCATCGTGGTCCTTGTCGGGATCGTGGTTGGGGCGGTCCTCGGGATGGTGAGCGGTAGCGCCCACCTCGTGCTCCTGGATGGGACGGTGCCGACCGCTGTATTCGGTGTCATCTGCCTGGCCTCGCTGCGGTCGAAGCGACCGCTGATGTTCCGGTTCGCCCTCGAGACCATGGGGCCTGACACCCCCAAGGGACGTGAGCTCGCCGACCGCTGGCGCTACCCGGGCTTCCGCCATGCCTTCCGGCTCATCACCGTGGTCTGGGGGCTCGCATTCATCACTGAGGCTGTCACTCAGGCCGCCATCGTCGAGACCTCCTCGACCGACACCGCAAAGGCAACGTCTAACTTGATGCCCTTGGTCTTCGCTGGTGTTGTGGTCGTCTGGAACGTCTATTACGCCAAACGCGGCCAGCGCCAAGGGGAGCTGGCAGCGAAGGCTGCTCACGCCAGCGGTGAGGCACCCCCGGCGATGCCAAGCTAGCCGAAGAAAAAGCCAGCCCTGCCCACTTGACTCCAGGTGCCGACGCTTCGGCGCCGACTCCGACCGATCAGCAAGCTGATTTGGAAGTGCGTCGCCTAACCCGTTCCTGCCACCCTGGCGGATCGACGGGTGGATCTTGTCTCGTTGCGCCACGACGGGCCGGTATGCCAGTGGGCAAGTGAGAACCTCCATCTATGGAGCCGGCAAAGCGGCCCTCCGAAGCCACCGACAGCCAAAGGAGCCATAGATATCTGTCTACATCCGGCTGGACAACATGCCACCAAAATCCGAATCAAGCGTGCCTGATTGGGTACTTATGTCCTCTGCGGGCGATCGAGCGGTGTGAAGTTAGAATCTAGAGACACAGAGACCGGCCGTCACCTCGGACCGCTAGCGGCAGATGTCGGTCGCCGGGATCCTCCCAGGGGTATTCATCTGGTCATCTGCATCGGAATGGTGATCTGCGGACTTATCGTCGCGGCGGCAGCGATCCTGCTTGCGGGCCTTCCAGTCGTGATCCGCATTGCAACGTTACTAAGCGGCATTGTTTCCTCGCCCGCGGAATCGCCTTTGCGCAGGGAATTTAATTTGCAAAAAGACGTCGAGCGACGGCGTTGAGGTTGCAGATCGGGTGCTGAACGGGGTCAACCTGCAAGGCGACCATCAGCGCGGGACTCAGCCCGCTAGCAAACCCGGCAACCCAGCAAACGAGGGCGTGACGAGACCGAAGGGTCCGAAGTCTGAAGAGCTGCCCACCAAGAGCGGCCTGCGTTAAACCCGCCCCTTTTGGAGGTCGAACCTCTCGATGACAAGAGGGGTGTTTTCGGCGATATCAGCTGACAGCGTCGCGCCTCACGCCACCTACCACTTCAGCTCGATCTCAAGCTCACGCTCGTCGGTCTCGATCTCCAGCTCGACCTTGAGCTGCACCTGGTCGGGAATATGCGCCCTTATCTTCATCCCCGCCCGCTCGAACTCGATGTCATTTTGGCGGGCGAGCATGTCGGCGAGGGCACGAAGGCGCTCGGCGACCTCCTCCCGGCTAAGCGTCTGGGTTTGCTCGATCTCGAAGATGTCCATTACTCCTCCTCTGTTTGGTTTTGGTGCTGCGGCGCCTGACCGCCGACAATTCGCACAAGTGCCAAGACAGTCTCCCAAGCGCCGTCGGGCATCGCGGCAGACGGAGAGACCCCGGGGTGCGAAGCGGCTATCCGCACCCGCAGCGCCGCAGGAAGAACTCTGAAACGCAAAGGGGCCTGGAGGGTCACCGCCTCACCGTCGATGCCGGCGGCGACTGGGCCGTCCGCATCGACGGTGAACGCAGAAGCAGACCATTCTCGCCATGGCCGGCTAAACACGCCTCTGGCGCCGCTCGGCGAGGCGGCAACGGTGATCCCAAGGACCTCGCCATCCATCCTCGGACGGGTTCCCGAGCCAACCGCACGTCCAAGGCGATAGCGATTGTTTGAGACGAGGATCGCCGCCCCAGCGGAATGCTCATCTCCACCCGGCCCGCTCCAGCGCAATTCCAGCCCCCTGCCCTCGGGCCCGAGCACGTCGGGAACGGTGTCGAGGATGGTCCGCAGCTTCGCGTCGCGGTAGCCCTCTCGCTGGACGGCCTCGGCGTAGAGGCCGATCGAGACGTTGTTTACGAATACCCGCCCGTTGACCTCGGCAAGGTCGACCCGCTTCTCGCGACCCTCCAGGAAGGCATCCAGGGCACCGATGACATCGTCTCGATTGACTCCAAGGTCAAGGGCAAAATGGTTGCGCGTCCCCGCCGGGATGCAGGCGTAGGGCAGATTCTGCTCGGCGGCAACCATGGCCACCACGGCCTGGGAACCGTCGCCGCCGGCCATCGCCAGCGCATCAGCGCCCGCGGCCACCGCGCCTCGCACCAATTGCTCAAGGTCACTGCCGAGTTTCAGCTCGACCGCCCTGATGCCGCGGGCCCGCGCCTCATCGGCAAGGTGGAACTTTTCGGCCTTTCCGCCACCCGATTTGGGGTTGTAGAAGAGCACGGGGGACCTGGGGTCGGGCACCCCGACCAGGGGAAGGTGAGTCCTGAACGCTGCCCGAGTCGCGATCAGCATCAGCCCCAGGCCGATCACGATCACGAATGCCTGGCCGAGGTGGTTGGCTCTGGTGAGCAATATGGCGAGCGTCAGCGCCAGGCTGAGAATCGAGAGTCCGAATCCGAGCAGCCTTGCGCCCGCGGTGCGGGTCAGTCCGTACCAGGCGGCCGCGGTGGCAACTGCGATACCGACAAGAACGACTAGGCCGAGAATAAACCCCGAGATGATCAGGTCTGCGCTGAGGACGAGGAGAACTGCGGCGGAGCCCAGAGCGAGTGTCGCGGCGAGACGACGGGTGGCGCTGGGTCCAGCGGAAGGGGTACCGGCCTCCCCGGTCAGCCCCGCAAGGAACACCGCTCAGCCGGCCAGCGCCTGCTGTTTTATCCGCTCGAACTCGGCCTGCGTGACAGCGCCGCGATCAAGCAGGTCCTTCGCCTGGGCGATCTGCTCAGCTGGGCTCGAGCTGGTGGCGACGGACCTCACGTACTGATCGGCCTGGGCTTTTGCTTCGCGCTGCTTCTCTTCGGCCCGTTCTGTCATCCCCGTGTGCTCGGCGATTAGGTAGACGAAGACGCCGAGGTAGGGCAAGAGCACCACGAAGATGATCCATAGAACCTTGATCCCCCCCGATGTGTCGTGGCGGCGGAAAATGTCGCTCAAAACGGTGAAGAGAATCCACAACCAAACTACAAAGGCAAAAAAAACCACCATCGTCCAGATGACTTCGAGGAACGGATAGGCGGTGGCGAGGATCATCGATGCGCTCCCCAATCTATAAGTCGTTTTGCTCTCAACCTTCAGCCTTTCCTTGACTCCTCGTGGTGGCTCGCTGTCGACCTCGACCAACCTATCGCGGTCAACCCAGCGCGTCAATCCAATCGATTCGGCACGAACGGCGGACCGCACAAAACTGGATGCCGATCAATGGAAAAACGCGTCAGCTGGCCCCGCTGGGGGTCGGATCCTTGACCAAAGACGGCTGCCTGGTCGGTATTCCCCCGGTCATGAACAACCCGACCAAAGCGAGGATGGAGAGCACCGAGAGAGCGGTGCGCAGGCCGACGAGCCTCGCCGCTTCGTTGTCTTCGAGGATTGCGTTGGTCGCCCGCGGCGACACGTGGGCTGAATCGAGCGCGGTTTGCAGTTCGGCGTCGGAGAGGAACGGGACGCCGCCAGAGAGCTCGGTCCCGGCCTTGGTCTTCAGGGAGGCCGGCACCGCCGGATTTTCCTTCACCCCGGCGAGGAAGGATGAGCTGAGAGCGGCGATCACGATGGCGCCGGTCAAAGCGGTCCCGACCGAGATGCCCAGGTTGGTGATCGTGTTCTGCAAACCGCCGATCTCACCGCTTTGCTCATCGGGCACCGAGGAGACGGTGACGCTGCCAAGTTGAGAGGCCAACAAACCGATTCCCAGACCGGCGAGCAGCATCGGCCAGGTCGTTATCTCGGCCCCGGCGCCGGCATCGAGCGCGGCGACCATCACAACCAGACCGGCAAACATCGACCCGAACCCCAGCCGGACGATGCGGCGCGGAGAGGCGTTGGGGAACAGTTTCGGGACCCCCGCGGCAGCGATAATTAGCGAGAAGGAGAGCGGCAGCAGCCGCACCCCGGTTTCGATTGCGTTGAGGCCCAGGGCGATGGAAAGGAACAGGGGCACCGCGAAGAAGAGCCCGCCCTGAAGGAAGTATTGGAAGAAGAACGAGGTCAGCCCGGCGCGGAGAATTTTGGTCCTCAGAATCGCTGGGTTAACAAGAGGCTCGAGCCCGCGTGCGACCAGGCGGTTCTGCCAGAGGGCGAAAAGCCAGATGACGAGCCCGCCGGCAAGGATCAACCAGATCGTCGGCGAGAGGCCCAACCATTCCGGCCCACCGGGCTTGGCCTTGACGAATCCCCATGTTCCCGAGCGGAGGATCCCAAAGACGATCAGGCCGAGACCGATCGCCGAGAGCGCGGTGCCAACCAAATCCAGCCGGATTTTCTTCTCGGGAACGCCCCCCGAGATCCTGCGGGTGAGGAAGAGGATCGCGATTACGATCACGACCTCGCCCGCGAAGACGTAGCGCCAGGAGAGATAGGTTGTAAAGAGCCCACCGATGATTGGACCGACCGCAACGGCAACCGCAGCCGCGGCCGCAACCAGGCCATAGGCGCGCGGTCGTTCGTCGCGGCCGAAATTGGAAGCAACAAGGGCGACGATCGCGGGGAGGATCAGGGCGGCGCCGAGGCCCTCCAGACATGACCAGCCGATCAGCAATACGGGCAGGCTGCCCGCGAGCGAGGTGACGAAGGAACCGGCGCCATAGATCACACAGCCGATCGCGAAGGCCCGTTTTCGACCGATGATCTGACCGATCTTGCCACCGGTGATCATAAACGCCGCCATCACCAGGGTGTAGAGGGTAATCGCGGTCTGGATGCCGGTGACGGTGGTACCAACATCCCTTGCGACCGTTGCAATCGAGACGTTCATGACCGAGCTATCGAGCATCATCAGGAACTGACCCGCACAGAGGGTCATCAGGACCAGCCCAGCCGCAGCACCCGCCCTACGCTCCACGCTGCGCTGCCTTCATCTTGACCTGGAATTCCTTCATCAGTGGACGGGAGCCTTGCGGGTCCGGCGGCGCAAAACAAGGGCACGCGCCTACACGGGAATTCCCAGGCACCGAGAGCTGACCGGAAGGCTTGCAGGGTCGACGCAGCCTCCCGAGCTGATTGAGTCCGGGGGTGGACGTCTTCCTGTTGGCTCTCTCGGCCGCGCTGAATCCAACGCTGCTCGCTGCAACCACCGTGATGTTGCTTTTGCCCAAGCCTCGGAATCTGATGCTCGGCTACCTACTCGGGGCGCTTATGACAAGCATCTCGCTGGGGGTGGTGGTCGTCTACTCGCTGCAGGGATCTGAAGCCGTCGAAGCCGCCAAGGACACGGTCAGCCCAACAGCTGAGATCGTGCTCGGAATCATCGCCCTGATCGTTGCCCGAGTGCTCAGCGCTGAACGAGATCGGATTCTGAAAGAGCACCGGGCGCAGCGCAAGGCGGCAAAGGGCAAGAAGAAAAAGGGGCCTCCGCGTTGGCAGCAGGCGCTCAGCGGCGGCAGCGCCCGAACCACCTTCGCGATCGGAGCGCTGCTCACGCTCCCGGGCGCGTCCTATCTTCTCGCCCTCAGCCGCCTCGCCAAGGACGATCTAGCCCCCGCCGAGACCGTGCTGGTGATCTTGGGATTCAACCTGATCATGCTGGTATTGCTCGAGGTGCCTCTGCTCGGTTACTGGCTGGCGCCGGAGACGACGCCGGGGCGGGTGGATCGTTTTAAGGCAGCGCTGCGGCGCGACGGGCGCCGGCTCGCGATCCGGCTCGCAACCCTGGTAGGGGTGCTGCTGATCACCCGTGGCGCAATCACCCTGGTTGCCTGAACTTCTCCAGCCAATGCGGTCAACGATGATCCCGCGATCATGAACGCCGCCGCAGACCACCGAGAGCAATCTCACCGCTCGGCGGGCCCCCCAACGAGCGGGGCCAGCTACGGAGACGAGGTCCGCTGGCAGCCGCAGAAACCTCGCCTGCGACCCCTGCGGCTGGCTCTGTCCTGGGCGATCTCCGCCGCCTCGCTCTACATCGCCGCCGCCCTCGTGCCGGGGGTAACCATCGGAGCGTTTGGCGGCGCCCTCCTCGTCGCCGCGTTGGTCGCGCTGCTGAACGCCATCCTCCCCCCGCTGATAGCCGCGCTGAGGTTGCCGTTGACACTGGCGCTCGGGTTCGTGTTGGTGACGCTGGTCGATGCTTTGCTATTGGAGCTAGCGAGCCAGGCGCTTCCCGCCTACCTCGGCGTCGAATCGCTCGGGGACGCACTTTTGGCCGCGCTGATGATGGCGATCGTCTCTCTGGTGCTGCAGGTCATGCTGGGAGCAAACGACGAGGACGCATACTCCCTGCGGGTCATCCGGCGGGTGGCACGCCGCCAGGGCACCCTGGCTCAAACCGACCGACCGGGCATCCTCTTCCTGGAGATCGACGGCCTGGCGCTGCCGGTGCTACGCGACGCGGTGCGCGACGGAAGCGCCCCGACGATGGCGCGGTGGTTGACCGTTGACGGTTATCGCCTCACCGAGTGGGAGCCCGACCTCTCCTCGCAGACCGGAGCCAGCCAGGCGGGAATCCTGCTGGGCTCAAACGAGGATATTCCAGCCTTCCGCTGGGTGGATAAGGAGGCCGGGGCCCTGATCTCATGCTCGGCACCCAACGATTGCGCGGAGATCGAGCGTCGACACTCGAGGGGCGTCGGCCTGCTTGCCGGCGGCGGTGCGAGTCGCGGCAACCTGCTCTCCGGTGAAGCTGAAGAGGTGATTCTCACAGTCAGCCGCCTGGCGGAGGAGAAGACGGCGAATCCGGGCTACCGGGCCTTCCTCGCAAACGGCTTCAATGTAACCCGGGCGCTGGTTCTGTTCGGCTGGGAGGTAATACTCGAGTGGAACGCAGCGATTCGCGCAGCGCGGCGCGACATTCGCCCTCGCGGCCATCGCGGTGGGATCTACCCATTGATTCGCGCCAGCATGTGCGTGCTCGTCCGCGACCTGATCGTCTACGGGGTACTGACCGACATGATGCGCGGCCGCGCGGCGGTCTATGCCACCTTCTCGAGCTATGACGAGGTCGCGCATCACTCCGGACTGCAGCGAGCGGACACGATGGAGGCGCTGCGCAAGCTCGATCAACAGTTCGACCGGATTGCCAGAGCGCGAAGATACGCGCCGCGGCCCTACGAGATAGTCGTGCTCTCCGACCATGGCCAGACCCAGGGCGCGACCTTCAAGCAACGAAACGGCTACAGCTTTGAGCAGCTGATCGAACGATCCCTCAGAAGCGGAGAGGTGACGGGATTTCAGGGAGGCGATGAGCAGAGTGCGATGGTCGGCTACGCGGCCACCGAGGCGAGCGGCCGGAGCTCGAAGAAGCCTGCAAGGAAGGCCGTTTCTGATCGGGAGGTGGTCGTGCTCGGCTCCGGCAACCTCGGCTTGGTCTATCTGATGGCCGAGAAGCACCGCCTCAGCCAGGAGGAGATAGAGGAGCGCCATCCGAAGCTGATCTCGGCGCTGCGCGAACATCCGCATATCGGATGGCTGCTCGTCAACTCTGCCGAGCACGGTCCAGTGGTCCTCGGCGCAGGTGGCGTCCACTATCTGGCCCACAGCCGGGTCGAGGGCCGGGATCCGCTGGCTGATTTCTCAGCGACCGCGCCACAGCACCTGCTGCGCAGCAGCGGATTTCACAACGTGGCCGACATCATGGTCGGCAGCTTCTATGACCCCGAAGTCGATGAGGGCTGCGCATTCGAGGAGCTGATCTCATTTCATGGTGGGCTCGGGGGTCCGCAGACCCGTCCCTTCATCCTCTCTCCCCACCGCCTGCCCCTGCCCACCGAGCCGATAATCGGTGCCGTCGCCGTCAACGGGGTTCTCTCCGCATGGAGAAAGGAACTCAACGGAGCCGTCTGATCGAATCACCTACGTCGGCCACGCCACGGTGGCGCTTGAGCTGGATGGACTGCGGATCCTGACCGACCCGGTGCTGCGAGCGAGGATCATCCACCTGCGTCGCCAGCGGCCTGAGCCCGACCCGGAGGTGTCGGGGCAATTGGACGCACTCCTCATCTCCCACCTGCACCACGATCATGCCGATCGGCGCTCGCTGCGATCGATCTGCCGAGAGACGCCGGTCCTCGCCCCACCCGGAGCGGGTGCGTTTCTCGAGCGCTGTGGTTTCCGCTCCGTGTCAGAGCTTGCTCCCGGGCGGTCGACCACAATCGGGAAGCTGCAGATCACGGCAGTGGAGGCAAACCACGCCCACGGTCGCTCGCCCATTTCTCGGCATTCGCAGGCGGTTGGCTATTACCTCTCAGGTTCGAGTCGGGTCTACTTTGCCGGAGACACGGACCTCTTCGAGGCGATGAGCGCGCTCGCGGAGGAACTCGATCTGGCCCTGCTGCCCGTGTGGGGATGGGGTCCGAGTTTGGGTCCGGGCCACCTTGACCCCGAACGCGCCGCCCGCGCGGCGGCGATACTCTCACCACGGATCGCCGTTCCGATCCATTGGGGTACGTTTTTCCCGCTGGGCCTCGCCTCCCTTCTTCCCCGTCGCCTCAGCACTCCACCTCACGACTTCGCCAGCTGGTGCGAAAAGCTCGCTCCTTCGGTCGAGGTTCGGATCCTCCTCCCTGGCGAGTCGTGCTCGCTGCGGTAGCTTCTTTGTTGTAGACCCTTGTCGTCGCTTTGGGCGATTGCATTTACCCGGAACACACTCATTATGTGTTCTCCAGATGGCCCGCCGCGGCGGGCGGGTTGGTGGCCAGGCTCGGGACAGCCAACTGACCGCGACGAGGGATCGGGCTCGTCGCGCTCCTCGGACCGTGTCAAAGGCGGGAGACTGCGGGCACCCCTACCGCGCGTTCGTGACCGCCTCCTCGGCTTCCTTCAGTTCGCGTTTTAGCTGCTCGGCGTCAGCGTCGATTTCCTTTTCGATCACCTTACGCGCCCTGGTCGTCGCCTTTTCCAGCAGCTCGTCCAGCTTCGACTCCCCGACCACGATCAGGGCGGCGTTTCCCTCGTCGAGGCCCTCACCGAGATCCTTGAGGTCAGAGCGCGACATGCCGCGCCAAAGGTGGCCGATGACGCCGCCCGCGCCGCCGCCGACGATCGCGCCGGCGAGGATCGAGGGCGGGAAGAGGATGCCGGCGATTGCGCCGACGGCAATCCCCGTCCAGGCTCCGTGTTGCGTTGGCTTCTCGGTCTTGTGGACGTGGACCTTGCCGTCCTGCTTCTCGATGACCGCCGAGTCAAATGTTCCGATTGCGCCGGCCGCGTGAAGGTCGAACACGGCCTCGTAATCAGCCTCAGCGTCCTCGGTCCGGTCATATATCGCGGCATATAGGAAAACTGGCTTATCGGCCATTGGGCCCTCCTTTGTGAAGATCACTCGGTTTTCTGGGCGGAGAGGCTACGCCTTTCCGGGTTGCTACGGCGCGGCGGGGTAACGGGTGGCGGAGGCTTGAAACGAGGTGGCTCGAAACTTCGGATCGGTGATCTGGTTCCCAATTCAGCGGATTTGATTTGTGAGAGGGTGGGCGGCGCACTCGGCGTAACAAGGAGCTTCTCCATGCCCCGTTTTGGTCTACTTCCGCACCAAGTTCGGCAAAACGTCGCCGGGGCGATCTACGGGCTGATCCTCGGTTCATCGATAATCGCGGCGGCCAGCGCTGATCACCCGGGTCAGCCGGGTCTGGTGGAGATCTACGTCTGCGTGACAGCCCTGGTTTTCTACTTTGCACACGTCTACGCGCGGGTGATCGGCACCTGGATTGAAGGGGAGCCGCCCGATGCGAAGAGGGTTCGGAAAGAGCTCGGCTGGGAGTGGCCGATGGTCAGCGCCCAGCTGTTGCCCGCAATCCTCCTCCTGCTCGGTGCGCTGAGGGTGATTTCGGGCCAGGCGGCGATCACCGGGGCGTTGATCGTCGCCCTTTCCGAGCTTATGCTTGGAGTTGGATTCGCCTGTTGGAAAGTACGGGCGACCCCGCTACAGGCAATTATCTCCGTCTCCTCCGCCGCGGTCTTTGCGCTGGTCGTGGTCCTCCTGAAGATCTTCGTTCACGGCTGAGCTTCGATCCGGCCATTGAAGCTGGCCCCGGTGTTTGGATCACACGATCACCTCACGTATTGGGCCGGCGGTTGCTCATAGAGCGCGGGATTCCTAGTTCTCGATTAGCCAGCCTTTCGCTGCGGCGAGCTCGGAGACGCGAAAACCCTTTGCTTTACCGGGCAGAAGGAAAGAGAGAGCCCCAAGTGCCGGTCGCAGCCAATCCTCGTCACTAACCACCGCGACGCGCTCAAAGGACGTCGCATGTCTCGCCTGGAACCTGGCACCCGCGCCGACCGCATCGCCCTCAACCTCACGCACGCCCGGACCGAGAAGATAGAGGAGGCGCAATTTACCCCCACTCGCCAAGGCATCCCGCAGCACGGGCTCGGCCACGTCCTCCCAGTCGTCGTCCTCCACCTCGCCGCTCCCTTCAAAGCCAATCGCGCCGGGCGGCATGTCATCGATTCGTCTCAGCATCGTCATCTCCATCCATCGAGTTGAACTGTCAGCAAGGGCCAATCTAGCGATGGAGCTCCCGGGAGATCAGTGGCACTGCGCCCCCAACAAAGCTCGGCCGGGGACAACCGGTGAACCGGGTCGCTGACATTTCGGCATCTCTTCGAATCGTGTTATTCAATCGGCGAAGCGCAGTGGCGGCAGGTGAGAACGGCGCCTTGGCTTCACGATCTGCGGCTCGTTGGCCTCCGGACTGGCTGCTGTGGTGGTCGGCACTTTGCTGATGCGGTGACTCTTACCAATCAGCGACCAGATCCAGATGCGACCTCGACCCTTGCTGCTCATCCAACGCTGGCACTCCGCGCGACGGGGAGGGCGGTCGCATATCGCGCGAAGCGAGAGCGCGCTGACCGGCCGATCTGCGGTCCTCGCTTACCCCGGACCACCGGTGCCCACAGTGCTCGACGCGGTTGGGCGTCAAGCTCGGGTGCAGAAACGACGAGTACTTGCAGATATATCCGCCGATCCGCCGCCACCCTGCGAGCGCGGTTTGAACCTGGAGGAAGTTCACCTCGCTGCTCTTGACGCGGTTCGCGATTTCCACTGCATTTCCGCCGGTCTCCTTCGGACTGCGCCTCTTTTCGTCCGAATCAATCAGGCCGGTCTGACTAAGCGATTCTCGCCAGCAGGGTTGGCGGCAGGACGGTCCGGCGGCACGCACACCATCCCCTCGCTGAACCCGGCCGAACCGATCCCGAAGGCGGCGTTGAACCGGTCGAGATTGACGACAGTCAGCAGCGCGGTGATCTCGACCAGCTGTTCGTCGCCGAAGTGCTCCTTCATCCGAGCGAACAGCTCGTCAGTAACCTCGACCGGCGTCCGCATCACGGCGACGGTGTAGTCGAGTGCAAGCTTCTCGCGCTCGGTGAACAGCTCGCTCCGGCGGTAGCGGGGCAGCGCCAGGAGCTCTGCGTCAGAGAGACCGGAATTGCGACAGATCTGCGACCCGAGGTCGACGCAGAACTCGCAGCCGATCATCTGGGCACCCTTCAGCTCTACCAGGTTCTTGAGCCGCTCGTCGACGCTGCTTGCCCTCCTCACCGCCTGCTGGAATTTGCCCATCCCGCTCATCATCTTCGGCTGGTGGGCCCAGATCTCGATCGGCTCAAGCCCGGAGCGCCCTGCAGCCGGTGGGCGGCCGGTCATCTTGACCATCCCCTTTCGCATGAACCAGTAGACGAGCTTGACCTTCAGGCCGGCGTCGGCCTGCTTCACTCCGTCGATGCGTGCCATCGGGTATCTCCTCTTAGGTAGCTTGGAATTCGGGGGTCTATCCGGTATGACCCGTGAGACCCTGACGGTGTGACATCGATGGACGAACTCGAGCTGGCCAACAAGTTCGACCGCCAGCGGCCACAGCTGCGCGCGGTCGCCTATCGGATCCTCGGCTCGCTCAGCGAGGCTGAAGACGCCGTGCAGGAGGCCTGGCTACGGCTGCGGCGGACCGACGCCGAGCAAATCGACAGCTTCGAGCGGTGGCTGACGACGGTCGTCGCCCGGATCTGCCTGAACTTGCTCCGCTCTCGGCGGACCCGCCGCGAGCAGCCACTCGACTACCTTCGGCCGGAGCCGATCGTCGATGACCCGACGCTTGGGACCGACCCCGAACACGAGGCGTTGCTGGCGGACTCGGTTGGGATCGCGCTGCAGGTTGTTCTGGACACGCTCAGCCCGGCCGAGCGGCTCGCGTTCGTGCTGCACGACATGTTCGCGGTGCCTTTCGAGGAGATCGCGGCGATGGTCGATCGCTCACCGCAGGCGACCCGCCAGCTCGCCAGCCGCGCTCGCCGCCGCGTGCGCGAGGCGGCGCCGCGGCCGGATCCGAACCTGACCCGGCAGCGGATGGTCGTCGACGCCTACTTCGCCGCCGCCCGCGAGGGCGACCTCGAGGGGCTGGCGGCAGCGCTTGACCCCGACGTCGTACTGCGAGCCCACCGCCGCGACGGCGACCCGGTCGAGCTGCACGGCTCCGCGAGGGTCGCACGCGGGGCGATGTCGGCGCGGCGGTTCGCGCCGTACGTTCGTCCGGCACTTGTCAACGGCGCCGCCGGCGTGGTCGCGTTCGACGGCGAGCTACCGTTCGCCGTGCTGGCCTTCACAGTCATCGGCGACCGCGCGGTTGCGATCGACGTGTTCAATGACCCTGAGTTGGTCGCCAAGCTAGACATCGGCGGGATCACTGCCTGAGTGAGGAGGCTGATGCGCCAGAGCGAGAAAGAGGGTCCGTGCCAAACCACACCGGCGCCTCTACATGCACTTCGCGTGGATACGACGGGTTAGTGATGGCACTCGCGCTCCCGTAATGGACGACTTGGCAGAGGCGTGTGGCAACTTCCAGACAGCTGTCCCAAAGCGGCGGCGGATGGGCGGGACTCCTGCAAGGCTAGCTCGATGGATGCGCCTGCCTCGCTCCGTCGTGCCGGCACGCTGGCTGGCGCGATCACAGATCAGCTCCGCGCGCCGGCACCGATATCGGCAAGGCTCGACCTCTCTGCGGCTGCGACGGCGCTGCGGCGGGCGGGGGCCGCCGTCGCGCAGGTCCGGGTCGATGCGCATGGCGAGCCGTGGATGCCGTCGGGGCTCTTCGTAGAGAGGGGCACAGCGATTACCTGGGTAGCTGACGGCGACTCGTGGATCGCGGCGCGGCGCGGGCCGCACCTCGACGCAGCGTTGCAGCTGCGGGTTCGGACCGGCGCATCCGCACCCGCTCTTGATGGGACTGGCCCAACGTTCACCGCAGCCGCGCCCCACGCTGGGCAAATCGAGCTGTGCTCGCTGTTCCCGGGGGAGCTGCGCGAGGACGGAGAGCGCGTCAGATATGACCGCACGATGCCGCGCGCGCTCTTCCGCGGCAGCTTCAACGTCGTTGTCGCAGCCTGGGACAGCGGCACCGACGTGGCTGCGCGCTTGGCGGAGGCAGCGGCGCACGACCCGACCGGGCTCTGCAATCGCGAGCTCGAACGGATCCGCGCCCCAATTGCGCCGCCTTCGGGTTGGGAGCCGCACGTCCACGTCCCGCTTGCGGGGCTCCACCGCAAGCGGGACCGGGAGGTAGACGTTCACGCTGATCGGCGGGTCGAGATCATCTGCCGCGAAGCCCGAGCGCCATTGACGGAGGCGCTCAGATTGCGCTGGCGCTGGCGCATGGATCAACTCCCTGCCAGGCGCGCCGAGGACACCCTGCTCACGCACGACTACCTGTCGGTCGCGGTCGAGTTCGACGACGGCCGCGACCTCTCCTACCACTGGAGCGTCGCCCTCCCGTGCGAGACGAGCTATCGCTGCCCGCTCCCACACTGGCGCAAGCGCGAGTGGCACCTCGTGGTGCGAAGCGGTAGCGCGGGGCTCGGCGAGTGGCATAGCGAGGAGCGAGCGATCGCGCGGGACCGCGCTGGGGCGATCGGAGGGGCAACGCCACGCGAGGTCGTTCGCGTCTGGCTTATCGTTACTTGCCTCGCCGGAGGAGGCAAGGCGCGCGGCAGCTACGGCGAGATCGAGCTGACAGACGACGACACCACGATCTGCGTCCTGTAACCGGGCTCAAGCACATCGATGTCGGTCCGGTGAAGCTGGGGTAGCAGCCCCAAGGTCATCGTGAGGTAGTTTCGGCCGCTCGCCGCGACTCAGCATCCATCCGCCCTGCGGTCCGACAGCGTCAGGAGCAGGGCTCCCACACCGAATAACACCCCGATCGCGCCGAGAGCTCCGTGGAGCAGATAGCGCCCCAACACACCGAGAATGGGCGGTCCGACAACGATCCATGGGCTGCTCCGGCGGGAGAGGCGTTCGAGGCGATGATCACGTGCCGACCCGGATGGGGTGTGTCGAACGTGCCGACGCCTCGGCCGTAGTAGGACCCCCGGCCATACGTAAGCGACCCTTCATAGCCTGAGACCGGCAGGACGTTCTGCGCCCCGGCGCCGGCTGAATGGAAACCCTCAGTCCCGCACGTCGAAAGCGTCCGGCGTGGCGATAGCGCCTTCCTAATAGACAGTTGAGCGCGAAGTCGGAGAGTGGTCGGCCACCAGGGGGCAGCGCGGGGGCGGATTCCGTTTCTTAACCTCGATCTCGACCAGCCAGGGCTTCCAGCTCGCTTCGGAGATCAAGATGCAGCCATGGTTTGTCCCCGATGGGCGGATTCCGGCTAGCTCGCCTTTTGCGAGGGCCGCGAGAATCAAGTGATGTGGAACCCGCGTGCGCTCCTCCCACTCCCTCGCGGTCCAGTAGGTCTGCTCGACTTGCGCCATGTGCGCGAGCGAAGCGAGGCCCAAGAGCCGGCGTCAGCCGGCTTGCAGGGCCCGGCGGGTGGTGCCAGGCTGGAGAGGCAGAGTCGGCGAGGGGAGAGTTTGCATCCACATACGGTTTTCGGTGGGTTGCCCCTAAGCTGAATCCATGGCGGACCCACCCCAGAAATCACATAAAGCCGCTGAGCGCAATGAGGCGGAGCGGGTCAGACGCCTGCGCGAGGACGCCCGGCGTCCACTTAGCGTCAATCTCGTCGAGGGAATCGCGCTCAGCCATAAGTTGATGAGCTTTGCCGGGGCGGCCCGTAAGATTTGAGTGAGCCGGCCTTCGACCAGCTGCTGCACCACCTCGTAGAGGCAGAGGTGAGATTCGTGCTGGTCGGCGGATTGGCCGTTAATGCGTGGGGAGTTGTGAGGGGGACGAAGGACGTCGACATCGTGGTCGACCTCGAGTCTGACAATTTGAAACGGATCGCTGAAGTCGCGGTCGCTGCCGGGGGTCATGTTCAGCGCGGGGAAGCCCTGCTCGGCAGCGCTCCCTCGATCGCTGCCGAGATCGCGAGCGGCGAGCAGGTAGCGATCGAGACCGATCTCGGTCGCCTCGACATCGTCCAGGGCCTCGAGGGCGTGCCGGTCTATTCGGAGCTGCGCTCCCGCACCAGCGAAGCCGAGGTTCTAGGCGTCAAAGTGGCGATTTGCTCACGCGAGGATCTGCGCTCGATGAAGCTCGCCGCCGGACGGCCGCGCGATCTCGTCGACCTCGAAGATTTGCAGGCAGCGCGCAACGAGAACCCGGGCTAGAAGATGTGCCCTCCCATTCGATGGGAGGCGGCTGGTTTTACGCCTGAGAAGGACCCCCCAAACTGGGCGGAGAGCGGCTCGAAGTGGGCTGGTTTTGGCTTTGTAAAGCCACAAACCGGGGCTATGTTGCGGCCTCAGGAACAGGATTACCATAGAAGTGTTCTACCAATCTGAATTTCCGGGCGAAATGGCTCTTACAGCCAAGGTTGGGCGTGGGCGACACCGACTCAGCACCATGGCGCTGAGATGGCATACCTGCCAGAATTCGGTCGCTTCTGTCATGAATCTGCTCAGTGGACCTATCGCCATAATCGAGCCTTCTTGAAGCTTCGTGTGGTCGGATTTGGGGATCCAGACGGTTTCGGAACGGGCACGCAAACGACCCGGAGGGAAGAGAGCCTCCGGGCGGCCATAACAGGGATGGGACGTCCCCGGCCAAATGTTTGCGTTACAACCAGCCGCGCCGCACAGGGAGAGCGGGGCGGCCTTGGAACTGCAGACGGGAGCTAGGGAGGCCCTGCCCGCAGCATGAAATGACAATACTAGCGGACCATAAGAGCAATGTAAAGGGGGCGTTAACCGCTGTTCAAGCGGTCTATTAGAGAATATAGCGTACCCAAGACCGGAATACATCGACTCCAACGCTCTGGACTATCAGACTGCCAGATCCAGATCCCTTGCGAACGACCTTCGCAAAAGCACCCCGATGCCGAGCGCCCGGCGAGCTGACTAAGCCGCCGGATGGAACTAGACCCGATAGGAACCCCGGCGCGATTGATTTTCGACACCGCGGTTTTGGTCGATGCCAAGCGCGACGGGGCTTGGGCGCCCCTGGTTCGCGTCGAGTCGATGGACTGGAGCCGCCGACCCCTCGGGCTTCGTGGCCACGGCGCTTTGAGGCCGTCTCGATCGAGGGCTATACCTTGATGCCATCCCGGACGAACAGCGCGCGGTCGCCCACACTCGGCGCCGCAGCCACCTGCGAGGGGCACACGGCATGATCGTCGCGGCCATCGTGTTGGCACGAAGACCGGAGGTCGCAGCCCGCGACGCGCACGGATTCGCCGATCTGCCTGAGGTCATGGTGCGCGGAGCGTCGGCAAAAGGCCGAAAAGGCGCCGCGAGGCCAAGCTCGACGGCGGCTTACACCTAATGCACCAACCGCCCGTAACGGTGCTTGCCTTTCGAGAGTCTCTTCCGACACGCAGTCTTCGTCTTCACCTGCTGAGTCAGGGTCTTGCCGTTCTGACCTGTGTATTCGATCGTTGAGACGGTGGGGGCGCTGCAGAGGCTCTGGGTGTTTGAGAGGTACCCCTGGCTACCCCCGAAGAGGATGAAGCGGAAATGGCCGATCGGCGCATCTGGGACAACGGGGACGACCGTCTTTAAGCGACCGTTTTGAACCGAGGAGGATTCGGCCTCGGGCATCAGGGTGACCTGGCCGCCGAGGATGAAAGCGAGGTGGGGCAGGACACCGAAGCCGGAGACGGCGTAGACGGGGCCCTTCAATGCCTTTTCCAGGAGTGGGGTTTCGGTCATTGCTTCGCCGATCGGCTGGCGACCGGAGCACTGGTCGGAGGCTAGTTCGGCTCGATCGCAGATATTGCCGAGGTGGCGCTGGTCGATCTCAAAAGCTTTTGGCAGAGTTACCGAGAGGGATTTGATGTTGGCGTCGCCGGCTCTGGTATTCAGTTCGATCGCGAGGCTAGGGTCCTGGCTGCGGTTGGTCGCCCTGTGGCCGCCTAGCTGGGTTATCGACATTTTCGGAGCGAAGGGTAGCGTGGCGCAATTTACAGCCTCAAAGTAGGAGGAAAAATTGGCGACGGTTCCCTGATCTCCGATCCCTTCGGAGGCGACCGAGAAGGGTGAGCAGTTGGTCGGATTGATCATGAAGTTGGGCTTATTGATACTTACCTCGATCGATCGCATCCGGATCGGAATACCGCCAATGATCGAAGGCACCGTTTCCGAGTCGGCGATCACGTGTGCATCGAGAGGGTCGACATGGAGGGCGACGCGGACGACAACCGTTCCGTAGTCATAGGGGCCAGCCAGGGCTGGAGTGATTGCGACCAAGGAGAGGGGGGCGCCCTTGAAAGGTCCCGCAAAGTAGATCTTTCCCACCGCGTGGAACGGATGGGACCCCGGGCCTGCGGCAACATTCGAGGTGCCGATTTCCGCGGCTGCCGGGCAACTCGGGTCAACCTGCTCGACGCGACCCGAAGTTTGGGCTGCGGCGGCGATCGAGGACTCCGAACAGTAGGACACGCCGTGCAGATTCGCGGTCAGGCCCGGTGGCATCGTGAAATTGAGCTTGCCCAGAAACTGATCTCCGTCTTCGCGGTTGAGCTTCAGGCTGAATGAGCTAAAGGCGCCGGCCCGCGGGTTGGAGGTGCCCGCTTCGAGACTTGGGCTGAACGGTCGCACTTGGCCCGGACACTTGGACCCGTGCGGTCCGGATTCCAGTCCAAAGACCTGCGTCGAGGTCTGATCGGCGAGTGTTGTGTTCCACGGAAATAGGTCGGCGCTCACCGTGTACACCGTGCAGCTAGTTGGCGTCGCCATCAGTCCACGGTCAGAAGAAAAGAGGTGCATTTGGAAAGTTTCAAACGGGAGCTCAGGAAGTTCTTCGAATTTCGTGGTGAGCTGGCCCGTCTGCAGATTCGGATCGAGAGATCCAACCAGCTTGATGTTCATTCCGAAACCAGAGGCGAACATGAATATCCGGTATTGATCGCCCGGTATCGGTTCCCCAATGTAAATGGAGCCATTTAGCGGGCCGTTGAGCGTGGGAGAGCCGATCGCGAAGGTCCCGATCTTCGAGTTATCTGGACAATCGGCGGGGCCCTCGGATCCGAAGCCAGCCTCCGCATCACTGCAAGCAGTCTGGCCATCGGCGGCATCGGGATTGATCGTGAAACCGGCCGGCAAGGTTACGACCGCCGATCTGATGTCAGAGGGTGAATCAGAGGCACCCTCAAACTGTGGGGTTCGCAATTCGAGGTTGAGCCCAGACGGGGCATCCGCTTCGCTGGTGGTCGGACTCGCTTCCAATACGGGGTTGAACGTCTCACTCAAACAGCCCGTAATTGGAGGGTAATCGAAATGCGCAATGGCGAGGTGTGCGGGATCCTGATAGGTCTGCACTTCCAGGGAGGTGGTGAGCGGTTCTCCCGTGCAAGTCGTCGGGTTGTCGGTTAGCGGCTTATCAGGAATGTTAGACCGAGTCGGCGCAATAATGCAGCCGGTGCCCGCCACGATTGGACAGCCCGCCGGGCTGCCCGGCGAGCCTTTTGCGAAGCGCTGTTCGTTGTGAGCAGCGTCAGCGGGGAAGCCCCAGAACGTCAGCTTGGCACTGGCCAGTGGGGTCAGCTGCGTTATGTTTGAGACCGTGAAACGCAGCCCGTAGTCTCCCGCGGTGCGAACCGCGACCGGAATACTGATTGGAATATTGAGGACTGGTGCAACGAAGACAAATCGAGCCGTTTCTTCACCTTCAGGAACCATGTCATAAATCGGAGCGGTCCCCAACAAAAAGCTGGGATTCCCTTCATAACTTGCAGTGACTGTGATCAGCCCGGACTGTGAGTCCGGAGGACATTCGTCGAGCGATAGCGCGACCGGCGTACATTGGGTGATGGCATTGGTGTTTCCGAACACTCCCTGAGGGGCCTCGAAAATCACATTTCTGGCTGCCTCGGGTTGGCCGGGGGCATTGAGGGAAAAGCTTGTTTCAAGGTCCGGATGTCCGCCCGCCTGAGGCGTGGAACTGGAGGCGGTGAACGAGTTGATCGACTCACTTGCACTCGCAATGCTTGGCAGCATCGCGGAGACACCGGCGCTGCATATACTCAGAACCACGACGAAACGCAGCAAACGGTCGCCTTGGGTAAACCTTCCGACAAGCCAGCTGCGGGCGCCCAATAATAGATTGATGCGCCTGATCGGTCGCTCAGCCATGCCGATTGCTCTTTCGCGTGGAACGTTTTCCACGTGGCCCTTCAGGCAGGCATTCTGGCTTCTACCGTGGTGACCCCTCACGCGGCGCGATTTGCACCTGGACTTTTGTGGCGACGGTCCATTACCACCGTGGGCTCCGCCGCTGTCCAGCACGGGTGGACTGGGAGCCGGCGTACCCGCACCATGGCACTCATCAGACGCTTTGCATGGGACACTCGGAGGCGTATAGGTAAATCCGCCAGCTTCGCGGGCATCATAGATCTTCACAAGGTCACCGTTTTGGTCCTGGGGCGAAAGCGAATCGCGGGTGATGAAGAATGCATCGACGCCATTGGCGCTAGCCCCCAGTAGCTCAGAGTCAAAGGCGCTGGTCCCCGACGAGATCAGGCTGGTGCAATCGCTTGATGATCGGCAGGAACCGGTGTCGTTGGCCTCCCACTCGTAGACGTCTCGCCGCCTGTCGCCATCCCCCTCGACAAGCGGCTCAGACGATGTGAAGAATACCTGGCCGCTATCGGTGAGGCTGAGGCCGCGGGAGGCCAAGCTAGAATCCCCGGTTGGGACCACACCGGTGGTGTCGCAGGAGACACATTTGATCGACTCGGTGTTGTCATCGTAGCGGTAGAGCTCTGAGTGGCCCCCGGTCTGGAATCCGGTCAACGAAAGGGTGGAAGGAAATACGGCAAACTGCCCATTCGGATTGGTTTGAAAGTCATCGGTGTGGCGAGTTTCACTGGAGCTGACGGCATCGAGCACCAAGGGATTGTCCACCTGCGGAATCGGATCCAGTTCTGATGATCCGAAGATCTGAATATTTGAGCGTTTGGGGTTGGCGGCCAGAATATGGCCAGCCGAATCGACGGCGATGCTTCCGGAGTTGGACAACAGGCCAGAGCCGGCGGGAACTCCGACCTCATGCCCGGAGGGATTGATCTCGACAATCTGGTCTCTCTCGTCGACATAGATGTTGTGTTCGGCGTCGACAGCCAAGCTTCCGCCGTCGGTTCCCGAGGCGATGGTTGCAGTTGGATTGCATTCCTGGGAGCAGGTTCCGGCACCGGGCTCGATTACTTCTCCGGTACCGTTGAACGAATACCGATAGATATTTTCGCCGCCGGCATCAACGTAGAGATCCCCATTGGACGGATCGAAGGCGAGCGCAGTGGCTCCATAGCCCGTCGTCAACTGCCCGAGGCTGGCACCCGAACTTTCATATCGCTGAACGCCTCCGTTTCCGATCGTGTAGATCCTGCCACCCGAATCAACCCCTGCGGCGGTAGAGCAAATGCCGGTAATGTGGGTTTTTGGGATTCCATCCTGTGCGTAGACAAATAGTTCGCAATTACCTCCTGAGACGTAAAGCGTTCCGTCCGGTCCTACCGCAATTCCGCCAATCCCAAAGCCGGATCTAGGCGAGCTCAGCTGGCCATTATTGCTCCAGGCAGTTACTAGTTTACCCGAAGGGTCGAACTTGTAGATTTTTTCAGTGGTCGCATCGACGACGTAAACGTCGCCATTCGATGGCCCGCCCGAGCGGTCGACGGCGATGTAGCTGGGACGGGAAAATGACCCGAACGTACGCAGATCAGGGTGATAGGTAACCGGAGGCTGTGGACCCGTGAGGAATGACTCCAACGTTGCCACAAACCTCGGTTCAGAACCTGGGCGCGCCGAGTAGAGGTTCGGGGCATTCTGAACGCCATTGGCCGAGCCGTCGAGCTTCTCGGGGGATAGGAAGTAGATGGTTCCGGTTGCGGCGGCAACCCCGCCGCCGCCGCCGATTGCAACAACCCCGCAGTTCGCTTCTGGTTTGACGCTATTCCAGTGTGAGTGGGCTGTATTTGATACCGGATCGCAGGCATCACTATTGCCGGTACCGTCGATACCGCTCGATACGAGGTGCAGGGTGGCTTTGCCTCCTTCAGAGACTTCTGCCTCATAGATATCGGCACTTTCGTCTGTGTCTTCTGTGGTGAGCTTGTCGACGGTCGTGAAGAAGACCTTGGAGCCATCGGCGGTCATCCCGTCATAGAGGACGCCGTGAGTGGTGCCGGGGGTGAGGTCGATCGAGCGGATCGAGTCGTTGACATCCATGAAGAGGTGCCAGTAGACGTTGCCGTCGGCGTCTTCGGAGACCTTTTGACCCAAGAGGATGTGGGAGCCGTCGCTTGAGATATCGAGCTCAGAGATCCCGTTTGAGTCTTTGTGGGAGCTATCGCACTGGCCTTTGCCCTGCAGGCAGGAAAGCGCTTCGGGGAAGTCTTCGCCTTCAGGGGTGTTCGAGACGACGTGGGTCTGCCCCGTCTTTAGGTTGTGGTCATAGATCGAGACGTCGCCGGTTTGATCGTTGCCCCCTTCGGCAAAGGCAGCGGTGGAGCCGAAGATGAAGTGTTCGCCGTTGGCGGAGAGGTCCTTGGCAATGTGGCCGTCGGGCTTAGCGGAGGGGCCTGGGTTGATCGGTCCGCTCATTCCCTGCACGAGGGCGCCGTTTGCTAGGCGGACCGGGATCCCGGTATAGCCGCCTTCAAAGCAGGGCGAGCAACCTTCGGGGCCGCCGAAGGCGAAGGTTTCAAGGCTGGCGTCAGCCCCGGAGGGGGACGAGGAGAAGGGTTCAGTCGAGAACTGATTGGTCGCTGGGACGCCGACGTATTCGGTGCTCCAACCACCTTCACCCCTGGTGGCCACGTAGGGATCGGGGCCGCGGTCGGTGGGATGGTTGGTACCGGGAATGCCGCCGTTATGCACTGCGTAGAGGAACCTCGATGGTTCCTCGGCTTCGGGGTAAGCTTCAAAGCTGGTCTGTCCTTCGGCCAGGTCGGATTCGACGTCATAGCCTCCGGTGTTGTGCGGCCGAAACAAGCTCGTAGGCCCGACAGTCGGGCAGCAGCGCAGCGCCAGTCTGCTGGCGAACCCGGGCGTTCGGGCAGGAAGCGCTGAATTGCGGAACTGAATAGGTGGTGAATGTGTGATCCTGACCGTATGTGGTTTCGACTTCGTTTTTAGCGACCACCCGATAATGGTAGGTCGTACCCTGCATGAGTCCATTCAGCTGCACACTGACGCCCTGAAACGAACTGGCAGAACCAACTGAGGCATCGGGAATCGGCGTGCTGATACAGAAATTGGGGCCGGTATTGCATGGTTCGGTCCCGAATTCGAAATGGTAAGTGGTTTCTGCGCCATCTGGGTCAATTTCAGCATGAAGAGAGGCCAAATCGGACTGCACACCACTAGCAGTCTCCCCGGTAATGACAGGGGGCAATGGCGGGGTAGTGAATCGGTTGATTTCACCTTCGGTTGTTCCGGACGCGTTGGTCGCAATAATTTGGTACTGATAGGCTGTCCCAGGGAGCAGTTCGGTGAGATTGAATGAAACGTTCGTGGGACCCGCCTGTGACCCTGCGTCCACGCCGGGAGGGGTTGCGGTCGTATGACCAAAATCCGCACTCGTACCCCATTTGAAATAATAATGAATGTCTTCGCCGTTACCGACGAAGGAGCCGTCGAGGGTTACACTGGTGGCGGTAAGGTTGGTTTGGGGACCCGTGGAGAGGGCGATCACATGGTGGGGAGTAAAGACCTGGTCGCCGCCGGCGTGGAGGCCATTGCCGTTGGCCGCAACCAAGCGATAGTGGTAGGTGGTCTCCGGGGTGAGCCCGATAATCTCAGCGCTAACTTCAGAGGGAGCAGCGTATGGAGTGGGCTGTTCGCACGGAACCTGTCCCAGGCTGTATGAAGTGTCGGTGCCGTATTCGAAGTAACATTCGGTAATATTTCCGCCGTCCAGCGGATCGATACTGCCAGTAAGTTTTGCGCTGGTTTGACCCGGTTTCCCAGCCCCCGTGGTGGTAACGTTCGGGAGGATCACGGGTTCGAAAACAGCAATATCGCCATTGCCGGTGTTGGCGACATAGATCGCGCCCGAGGCCCCGTCAATCGCGACGCCCCTGGCCCCCGCCAGGTCACCTGAGCCAAACGTTTCAACCGGACCGCAAAAGTTGCCACAATTGAAGGCGAGTCGATTGACATAGCCGCCTTCTTCGACCGAGTAAACTTCATTGGTGAGGGATCGATCGTGAATCCGTTTGTGCTGCCTCCCAGATAGGCGAGAAGTCCGCCGGTATCGGAGATCTTCAGGATCTGTTCGTTGGCCTCATAGAGGTTGTCTTCGGAATCTACGCTGAGGCCAACCTGCGCGGGACTGTACTGGGACTCGATTTTTCCGGCAGGCCCGCCGCTTAACGTACGATTGGATTTCTGTAGCGGTGCCGGCCACGAAGAGGGTGCCGTTCGGGTCGACTGTGATCCCCTGTAGCGCGGTGAAACCACCGAGTTGACCGTTCGGGGAACCCCCGCTTCCGTTGTTCCCCCAAGCGGAGATTATACCGCCGGCGGAGTCAAATTTTGAAACGATGCCATCACCGGTGTCGCCGACGTAGAGTCCCCTTCGCCAGCCGCGGAGTTGTCAACTGCAACGAAAGCCGGGGAAGCGAAAGTCGCCTGGCGATGTACCACTGGCACCCGCCTGGCAAACATCGGCAGATGCCTGCGTGCAAACGTCCTTTTCGGCTTCTGTTCCGGCGGCTTTGACGGCGTTTCGTTGACTTCCTTGCCGAACATGAGGATGAATTCTCCCGCGGGGCCGAACTTCTCGACCCGGTGGTTGGCCGGATCGGTTACGTAGACGTCACCGTCGGATGGGCCGGAAGAACTATCGACGGCCACACCCGTGGGATTCGAGAGGGCGTCGGTCCCCGTGCCCGCGAAATACGTCGGTGACGAGGTGTGGATGAAATACGCAAAGGCGGGCGCAGTGGCGAATGCGAGTGCACCGACAGAAGCGCCGAATAGGACAGCGACGACGCACTGCATCTCTCGAAAACACTCGCCGCGCGGCGACGAAGAACAGATGCACATCCCGCATCCGTCTCCGACGCCGTCAATCGCTCTCTCAATCAGCTTGCGCGATTTGATCCGACATCTATCCCACCGCCCTGGCCCGGCGCAGATGAGGCCGCGACCGCGGCGCCGACCGCGCAGGGAGCGCCAAGTTTCTGATTGTGGCTCTCGATGACGCCATTCTGACCGCCGATGCGAACCCGCGCGAATCAGCGATGTCTTGCAGATGTTGGCGCTGTTGACCAGAGTCCCCTCTTGCCACCGTCGAGGCTCAGGTTGAACCGGGAGACCGGGGCGTCGGGGATGGTCTTGAAGGAGGTGCGCAGGCGGCCGCCGATCGTTTCGATCTTGCCGTCCAGGTCGATGTCGATCTGGCCGTTGAGGGCGGCGACGATGTCGGGGAGGCCGCTCTTGTTTTCAGGCGCGGAGCGCAGGTAGACCGGGCCTTCGAGCGGCTTTTCAAGCAGCGGGGTTTCCGCCCTTGCGGAGCCGATGATCGAGCTGGGCGGGCATTTGTCGGCGGCGAACTGAACCTTCGTGCATGGGTTCTTGATGTGGGCGTTGTCGATGATCTCCGAGGAGGGCAGCGTCACCGCGGTGGAGGCGATGTTTGCTTCACCGGACTTGGCGCTCAGGTTGGCGCTGAGGGCTGGGTTGCCGTTGTGCTTGGTCGAACCGGAGAGCTTCAACGCCGAGCTTGGGGGCGAAGGGGAGCGAGGTACAGTCGGCAACCTGAAAATGCGAAGAGAGATCGGCCATAGCTCCTTGGTCCCCGCCAATTTGAGCTTCGAGGGAAAATGGATCGCAGTTGGTCGGATTGAGGGCGAAGCCACGACGGTTGAGTTCAATCAGGATCGAGCGCAGTCGGAGCGGGATGCCCTGCAGGATCTGTGGCAGCGGGTCTGATTCCGCCGTGATCTGGGCCGTTTCAGGGTTGACATGAAGGGCTGCCCTGACCACGACGTTCCCAAGGTCATAGGGACCCGAAACAGCTGGAGTAATGACCGCCAGGCTGAGCGGGGCACCTTTGTAGGGACCAGCCAGGTAGACCTTTCCCGAAAGGTAGACCGGATGATTTCCGGCGCCGGCACCGGTTGTCGCGGTACCGACCTGTGAGGCGAGCGGACATTTGGAGCTCGACTCCTCAACGGTCCCGGAATAGGTGGAGGCAGCCGCAGCGGCAATGCTGGCGTTGGAGCAATAGGGGATACCAGCCAGAGTCGCAGAGAACCCCGGCGGCGTTGAAACGGTCAACTTGCTGAGGGTCTGGTCACCGTCAGGGCGGGTCAGGTTGACAAAGAACGGGCTGTGGGCGCCAGCGGTTGTGTCGGTGACACCCGATCCGAGATGGGGATTAAATGGCCGGCTGCTACCGGGGCAATCTGTACCACCTGGTCCTTCACTGAGAGTGAAGTACTGGGTGGAGGTCTGTTCAGAGAGAGCCGAGTCCCAAGGAGTAAAGGTGCTCGTCACCGGATATCTCCCACACTGAGCCGGTGTTGCCAACAACCCTCGTTCAGAACCAAAGAAGTGCAGATTGAAGTCTGAAAACGGACTCTGAGGCAGATTTTCAAACGAGATCGTCAGCTGGCCGGTCTGCTGATCAGGCCTGATGACGCCTGCGAGTTTCACATGCGTGTCATATCCGTCGGCGGTGAGGATGATCCGGTAACGGTTTCCCGGCTGCGGTTCGCCGATGTAGATATAGCCCGGCAGCGGCGCCGGCAGCGCCGTGCTGGTCAGGCTCAGCGTGCCAATCTTTGATAGATCAGGGCATTCGGCTTCTTCTTCGGACCCGAAACGGGCTTCTGCATCAGAACAGGAGATCTTGCCGTCGGCGGCGTTCGGATTGATCGACATGCCCTTCGGCAATGTGACCGTTGTGGTGCGGATCTCCGACGGCGACGGAGCGGTCGGGCTAACCAACTGGGGCACGCTTAGGTCGACGTCAAGTCCGGACGCTGAGTCGGTCTCGGTGGTCGTCGGTTGGGCGTAGAGGCTGGGATTGAAGGCAAGCTGATCGCAACCGGTAGTGGCGGGCCATTTCCCGCCATCGGTGGGGAATCCATCGGGCTCAGTCGAGACGCCGCCGTCATATGACACGATTTCCACTGAAGAAAACAGTTCTTCTCCACAAGAAGTTGGGTTATCCAGAAACGGCCTCACTTCGGCGTTCGATGGACCCGGAGGCACCCGTTCTGAGTCATGTCCTGATTCGGCCGGAACCCCCCATAGGTGAACCCCCAATTCCTGCGGCGGGATGAGGTGCTCGAGGCCCGTCACCGTCGCATCCAGGCCGTAATCACTACCGGTTCTTGCGCTCAAGACGATAAAGCCCGGAGTTTCGGCCAGCGGCAAAAAGAATCCCAACAGACCCGCCTGATCGGGATGAGGTTCGACGTTATAGATCGGTTGAGAGAAGTCGTTGTTGAATAGATTTATAAAGGCAGTGCCGACCTGGGTATCGGGACTACAGTTGACTTCCCTCAGCCCCCGAGTTTCGTCGAAATCCTTCTGGGTACACTGCGGAACGTTATGCGGATCTCCGACAACACCGGTGGGGAGCCGGACCGTGATGTTCTTGGCGTCTTGGCAGAGACAGTTCGTCGGAAATTCCTGGTTGTCGCGATTGCCGAAAGAGAACAGAGTGTTGATGTCGGGATGACCACCAGCTTGGGTGGTTGACGGCTGGCCCGCGTAGGAATAGATCGGCGAACCCGCCCAAGCCGACGACGGGCCCACCACCGAAAGCATGACACCGACCGCGACAAGCATCAAACTCCTGATGGGAGTCAGCTCAATAAGGCGTGGGAGAGAAGCTACGGCAAGCAAGCCGTTTGGAACATCATCGGTCGGTCGGGATTTAAACATGTCGATGCCCAATATGCGATCGACGGCGTTTCGTCTTATGACGTCGAGCCCTGTGGCCGTGACGCTTAGGTCGTGCAGGTGCCACTGCATTCCCCCCATTACCAATTTCAGCATCACTGGCTTCGGGTGGAATCGCCGGCGGCGAACTGCCGGCACCTACACACTCATCCGCGGCCGCACATGGTGCTTTCAAGGCGACGAACGGAAAACCGCCGTCGGTCCGCGCGTCATAGAACTTCGGAAACCCACCGTTTTTGTCTTGGCCAACCAGCGTATCGTAGGTCAGGAAGTAGACATTGCTTCCATCGGCACTCACCCCAACCAGACCTGCCGTAAACAATTGTTCGTTGATTCCTATGGCGATATTGCTGGTGTGATCTTTAACGCTGTTTCCCGACGAAATCAGCTGAGCACGGCCGTCGACATACTCATAGACATCGCGCAAGCCGTCGGTATCCTGAGGAACGAGCGCATCGCTAGTGCTGAAAAATGTTCGACCGTCATTCGTCATGAAGAGGCCGTCGCTGCTCGCCAGAACGTTGCTCGACGGCGGCTCGCCGTCGGGCAGACATGAGACACACTTCAGTTCTTCGGCCACCGGATTATAGCTGTACATCTCGGTATGACCAAGGTTTTCGTAGGCGGTTACCTGGTCGGCGGTAAGAAAGGCCATATGGCCGTCGTTCGGCGAAACCTGGATCCTGACAAGCGGACCGGTGCTGCAGGTCTCTCGAGATTCCTTTCTTTCGCAAAATGTCCCCGGCGCAAAGGTGGTGACATATTGTATGGAACCGTTGCGGTACACATAGAGGTTTTGCTGATTCTGGACCCCTTTGGCGCCGTCCAGCTGTTCCGGAGTGTAGAAATAGATATCGCCATTTCCTGCTGCGAGGTAATTGTCGGAGAGACCATTCCCGCCGGCACCGCCCTTGGTGAAGTTGTTCGAAAATTCATAATTAGCGAACAGTCCCACTCCGCATTTTTCTGTCCAAACCGCATGGCATGAGTCAGAATTTCCCGATCCATTGCTGCCTATGGAGATCAGGGTGAGGGGCTTGCCTTCCTTTTCACCCGCTTCCGTCCACTCGTAAAGATCGGTACTTGAATCCGTGTCATTCGCGGTCAGCTGTTCGCTGGACGTGAAATAGACGTTGGACCCGTTTTCCGTTGCGCCAACTACCGAAATCGTGTGACCTTTCGCGATATCATAGGTGACCGCGTCATTGACGCGCATAAAGAGTTCACCCGGTCCACAAGAGTCCAATGCTGCGCTCCCGCAGCCTGCCGTAGACATCAAGACGTGCGATCCGTCCGTGGAGATTTGGGGCACCCCTCCAACCGGTATTGGGGCTCCGCCAGTTTCCGTAGCGATAGGCGACAGCGTGTGGTTGGCTACGTTATTGTCGTAGACTGTTCCTTCCGATACAAAGATGTAATGGTTGAAGTTGGCGGATTGGTTCAAAATCGGCCCGGGTTCGTGTCCCGATACGGTCGGCCATTCTTCCAAGAGGCCACCATCGGCGCTCCATACGAGCGGTGTGTAAAAGGGAGGCAGTTCGGGGCCGGCCCATTCTCCGTTTGGTTCGTTGCCGTTATTCCAGTCTAGGAATTTGTCCATGGACAGATCCGTACGCACTCCGGCGGGAGTTCCCAGGATGTGCCCAGCGTTCGGTTCCCCGGGGGGACCACCCGCTTGGTCTGCCTCGTTGGCCGGGATGCCAACGTACTTCGTGACCCATCCTTCGTCGGTTCGGGTGGAGACATAGAGGTCGCCAAGATTGTTGAGGGCGTCACCGGCTCCGGGTATCGTTCCGAGGAATCCACCAAAGGCGAGCCGGGATGGATTTGGTTCCGCAGAATTGGGTCCCTCTGGGTAGAGTGTCACTCCGCCGGCATCGGCCGGCGACACAAGCTCATATGCCCGACAATCTGGAAGGTAGGAGGTTGCGGTGATCTGTCGGATATGGGTGTTTGGACAGTTTGGGGGGTAGAAGTTGAAGGTCTGATCTTCGCTGGTCGCGATTCCGAATTTATTTTCGGCCTGAACGCGAAAGTAATAGGTCGCGCCTTTTGTCAGGCCACTGAGGGCAACTTCGACATTCTGATCTTCCCTGCTTGACCCTATGTCCTGAGGTGTGCTCGGTGCAGTGTTCCCAAAGGCGACGGTGGGGCCATATTCAAAGTAGAAGTGCGTATCGGCGCCCTGCGGGTTGATTTTGGCTCGAAGATCAGCCGTCGTCGCGGTTACGTTAGCCGCCGAAAAGCCGTCGATTGTCGGGTGGGTATCGGTTGTAAGTGTCTCGTCCTGGCCGTAGGTTGTACCGAGGGTATTGGTTGCCACGATCCGATAGTGGTAGGTCGTGAATGGCTGCAATCCAGTGATCGACACCGGCTCCACCGTCTGCGGACCCGATCCCGCGCCATTGTCGGTGATCGGAGTGGATTGGCCATAGCCAGTATCGAAGCCATATTCAAAGAAATATTTTGTGTCGGTCCCAGTGCCAATGTAGGAGCCACCAACCGTCGCGCTGGTGGCTTCCACCCCGCTGGCCGCTCCGGTGGTGAGGTTTGAAACCCAGTGTGGCTTGAAGGTCTTGTCCTGCCCATTGCTTGCTCCACTGGCATCCCCCACCACGATGCGGTAGTGATAGATGGTTTCGCTGGTGAGGCCAGAAATGCTTGCCGTTACCGCGGTCGGTTCGGTGAAGTTGGATCCGCCAGGGTCCGGTGAACACGGAACGCTACCGAGACCATAGGTGCGATCGGTGCCGTATTCGAAATGACAGGTTTTCACCGGGCCACCGCCATTGGGGTCCACGGTTGCATTGAGCGTCTCTGAAGTTGGGGTCGGATTGATTGCGCCTTCATATGTCGCCTTCGGCAGGATTGCCTTGGGAGAGAAGATGTCGACCGTGCCGTAGGCATGATCGGTCACATAGACGTAGCCAGCTGAATTAATGGCGATACCGCCCTTCAGTTCGCCAAATGCTTTACTCGAGGATATGCCGGTGAGATCGCTGAGATATTCTCCGGCTGGAGAAAATTCGTCTACCACGTCGTTTGCGCTGTCGACGATCAGCACGTCTTCGTTGGTCGGATCGACCGCGACGCCGCTCAGTTCACCGAAGCCTCCAGGAACGCTGGCGGCGGTGATGGTTTGCACATACTCCCCGCTTGCTTCGAACTCGTCGACTTCATTGTGCAAGACGACGAAGATGTCGCCGTTTGCATCGACGGCGACATTCTTGATTTCTTCGTACCCGAAGCGACCGCTGGGGGGTCCAGTGATCTCACTGCCTTCGATGTAGGGCTCAGACGCTTCGAAATTCACTTCATTGTGATTCGGATCAAATGCCTTGACGTATCCATAGCCATACGGTTCGGTCCCGAGCGGATCGGCCGCGTATACCCGCCCGTTGGTGGCGTCTCCAGAGTTATCAATCGCAACGTAAAGGCCGGCCACATAGAAGTTGACCCACTGTGGGGGGATAAATGCA
Source organism: uncultured Solirubrobacterales bacterium (assembly GCA_963745305.1). Classification (GTDB taxonomy): domain Bacteria; phylum Actinomycetota; class Thermoleophilia; order Solirubrobacterales; family 70-9; genus CAVUWL01. Next base: position 453,422 of record CAVUWL010000018.1, on the reverse strand, counting down.
CCGGATGAGTTGAAGACGTCGATCGCATCAGGACAGGCGTCGGCAACGTAGAGATCGTTATTTGCGGTGTTGACGGCGAGGGTGCGGATGTACTGTCCCCCACAAACAAACTGTCCGTCGCCGTCCCGCGTTGCAAGTAGTTCCTGGGAGGGATAGGCGCTGTACTCAGAGATCAAGCCTTTGTTCCCCGTGTCGCTCACCCAGACATGCCCTGTACGGTCGACAGTCACGCCCCAGGGTTCTTTGAATCCGGAGATCTGGGAGTCGTAGGTCCGTTCGGCAAGCGCCGGACTCGCGAAGACGGCGAGGGAAGCGATCGAGGCAAGGAGAGCGGCCAGCGCAACCTGAAAGGACTCAAGGCGAATTCGGGCGACCGCGCATCGGCAGGCCCGATCCAGGCCCGAGGCGGCTGGTTTGGAGACCTTCATCGCGCCGGGCCGATCTCGGCTCTCATCGGCGGTCCCGCCCAGTCGCATCGGAAATTAGCTGCCGCCAAGGCTGCCTAGATCGGCTGCCGGGGACGCCAACCGGGCACCCGGTGTCGGCACAATCCTCACCACGGCCGATGTATGCGCGCGCCCCACTTGTTTCTGAACCCCCGACCGCAGCAACCACAAATCTCTCCTGTCCCGTGAGCGCTGGCTCTTCGTGGTCCCTAGCCACTTGAGCGTCCAGACTCCCTATTGACCCTCCCAACTCAGAGGTTGGGCAAGTTTACATGAGATCGAGAGGGCTTGTCAATGAAGGAAGGTGGTTTTCGACCCTCAGGTATCTCAACTTCAAACTCTTCCCGATGCCTGACTCAGCCCTGCTTCAGGAAATGGTTGCGACAAATCGAGGCTTGGAACAATGCCGCGGTGCCTTTCGCGAGCTGCAAGGGCCGAAGATTGCTGCAGCGATCCGCCTGGCCGCGGAGAGGCACTCAGCTAGGAAGGCGCCGCGGCGCTTAGACCTCTTGGATTTCTCCCGGCACGCCGTGTTCGTCTCTACCTACTGGGTCAGCGCCTTCCTGCTTTGGGCTTCGACTACGGCCAAAACTTCGGCCACCGACCGACGAATTTCACACAGTCGACGGGTTGGGCAAAGCGGCTTGCTCGCTCAGCCCCGGGTTTCAGCCAATAGCCGTACAAGGTCTGGTAACGGTACCCGCGATTTCGGTTCCGTCCCTGAATGCCGCGGTCACGTGGGCGAAAAACTGGTCGCCGACGCAGCTCGCCATCAGGTAGCCCCTGCGATTGATCGTCAGATCGAAGCTTGTTATCGAACCGCTGCCGCCGGCGATCAAGGGAACCGGACCAGCCGCATGAAGGTTATAGGGGCCTTTGTGCTCCTTTGTGATCGTGACGGTTTCGACGATCGCGGTCGGCGTTGGCACCGCGACGTACGCGTGGATGTAGATCAGAGTCTTGCCGCCCGTGGTGCCGCCGTTGAAGACCACGAGAGGACCCTTGGCACTGAACGGCGTCGATTCGGGAAATTCCACGCTGACTTCCGTCTTTCCCTTGCCGACAATCGCTCCGGGACAAGCTTGTTCAGAGGCCTTCGTGGTCGTCGCCTCGATCTTTGCCTTAGCGCAGGTCGGAATGCCCGAGGTATCGATGGCGCCGCTCGGGCCGGTGTCGACGTTCAGTTCCCTTAGAGCGGGCGGATGGGAGCCATCGGCGGTTGCGATTGCGGCGCTGAAGTGAAGGGTGATCGGTGCCAATTTAGTGCTCGGCAAGGCCCTTGGCGAAACGCCGCCGTTGAGGGTCAGGGCCAAATTACCGGCGCGAACGACGATTGGCTTTTCGCCACCGGCGAAAGCCCCGGCCGCGGCGCTGAGCGCTACCACGGAGGCAAGAGCGACGGCCAAGGTCAGACGTTTGCGCATGTAGATCTCCGTTTCAAGTCGTGCTCATTTCTCGGCGCTGCAGGCGGCATGGACACGCTAGCATACAGTCTGTATGTTTGCTGTTAGCCCATGCCGCAACCTGCGGAGGCGGCTAGGCTTTGAGGTCTGATGCCGCAACGGACGACGAATGCCGCGCGCGCAGCGGCGACCAGGGCACGACTGCTGAAAGCGGCCCGAAGGCTATTTGCCCGAGACGGCTACGCAGGAGTCGGCACCGAGGAGATCGTGCGCGCCGCCAAAACCACCCGCGGCGGACTCTACTACCACTTTAAGGACAAAATGGACCTCTTTCGTGCCGCAAATGAGGAGGTTCAAGCAGAGCTTGCGGAGAGCATCGCCGCGAAGCTCACCGAGGCCGACGGCGATCCGCTGCGGATGCTCGAGATCGGCGTAGCGGCCTTTCTAGATGCCTGCATGGATGCCCGGTTTGCCCGGATCGCTTTGATCGATGCACCTGCGGTGCTCGGCTGGCGGGAGTGGCGAGAAGCCGACCAGCGCTACGGTCTGGGCCTCGTAACCGCCGGCCTCGAACTTGGGATTGCCGACGGAATCCTCCCCCCCCAGCCGGTCAAGCCGCTCGCCCACTTGCTGCTGGGAGCGATGGGTGAGGCAGGGATGATGGTCGCAAACGCGCCCGATCCGGCCGCGGCGCGCAAAGAGGTCGAACCGGCGGTGATCGGGTTGGTCGAAAGCCTCAGGACCTAGCAACAATCTTCATCGCTCAACGACGATTCAATTACCTCGTAAATACCCGGCTTGATCGAGAAAAAGTGCCGGGTCCTATTGGGATGAGGACCCGCAGAACTGCTGGGTCGCCCATACGCCGGTTATCTCAATCGACGCGTGGTTTGCGGTGGGGAGCCTTGGCGCGTTTTGAGCTCTTGCCCTGCAGGCCCTGGTCATCCATTACCTGTTGTGTGAAGCATTGCCGTTTGCCCATTGATTTCGACCGTCTGTCTTCGTCGCAGCGATTGATGTCGGGTCGGGCGCAGATGCTCTCGGCGGTGATGCCGGCCCCTCCGTGAGAGAAAAATGCGGCCGGGGTGCGATACGGGCCGCCTTTGAGTCGCTGCTGATTGTTTGGTCGACCATCCAGTCATCGTCGGGTCGGGGTGGGTCGACATTCTACGTCCGCGACGCCCCGTTCCTTGGAGCCGAGGAGGCGTGGGGGGGTGGCCAAAGACGATGATGAGGCGGGGTGGCTAGTAAGGAGCTCTAGTTAATCGGGGGGAATCAATCAACACCCAACTCCTAAATGGCTCAGACGGGGTCCTGTCAACCGTGATCCGAGGCACCGTCGGTCCTGCGTCACCTTGAGTTCCGGGTATAGCAGAGTGCCTCGCAAGATGAACTGAGTCGGGACGGTTCGATTGTGGAGCGTCGACAGCTCGGCTTCCCCAACCGACTGTGCAGTCCAGCTTGAGGAACCGACTACTGTGTGGTGGCAAGGAATTCACGTAGGTGCATGGTGAGCTTCTTGGGTTGGTCCTCCGGGATCAACGTAAAGGAATCGGCAACCTCGACCAGTTTTCCATGGAGAAGCAACTCGGCCAACCGGCGGCCGTGGTCGGCGGGCATGAGGCGATCTTCACTGGCCCACACGATTAACGCGGGCCGGTCGAAAGATCGAAGTGTCTCAGCGGCCGCGATCAGATCGTGTCGGTTCTGCGCGGTGCTGCGAAAGTACTTCTTCAGGTCGCGCCGAATCTCACTCTGCTTAACGATCGGCCCAAACCAGCGATCCATCACCTCGCGCGGCACCGGGCGCTTGCTCAGGCTCCCGTAGGTGATCGGTAGCCTGCGCAGTCGATCGGTGTGAAGCGGCATCATTGCAGCGAAAATCCCGCCCGGGACCCTTGCGATGTACGGTGTAAGTTTCGCTACTCCCTTAGGCGGAACATTGTCAAAGGCCTCACACGAGCAGAGCACGAGGCGCGCGATCCGCTCTTCGTACTTGCCTCCGATCAATAGCTGCGGTCCGCCCCAGTCGCTCATCACTAGAGTCACTCTGCGCAGGTCGAGATGCTCGATGAACTCGCCGAGAATGTCGGCAATTCCTTCCATCGAGAGATCGGCATCGGCTTCCATTGGGCTCCGATGACCACCGAGCGGAAGCGTCGGCAGCACGCAACGATAGTCCGATCCAAGCTCTTCGACGACCTTTCGCCACAGCGAGCCATCCATGATTAAACCATGCACGAAGACGACGACCGGGCCGTCCCCACCGGTGTCCTCATAATCGATAGTCCCGGCGGAGAGCTTCACTTCATGCATGATTTAGTCCTACGAGTAGATCACTCCATTGTTCGGCCAAGCGGCCGTCAGTTGGTAAAAAGCTCGGCATCTCGGGTCGCGGTTATTGGGGTTGGAATGTGTCGTGACTAATGCCGAGATTAGTCATCATGAGACGATCCCGAGCACCGGCCGGGAGGCGACGAAGTATCGGTAAGAGAAACCGTGCGTCCCGACCGACGCGATAACGGCTCGACGGCCTTCGAGCCGTCAGAGCCCGCTCGATCGCGCGGGCAGCGTGATCGACAGGGCTCTTTGGTGAGTCCGCGAGCGCTGAGGCCGCAGCTTCAAGCGCCTTGGCATAGATGTTCTTGACCTCGGTGCTACCGGTGTAACCGTCGCGGCGCTGAGACTCGGCGGCGGTGTGAAAGAACTGCGTGTCCAAACCTCCGGGTTCTATGTAGGAGACGTGAACCCCCTGGTGTTTCAGCTCCATCCGCAGCGCCTCACTGAGCGAGTCGAACGCGGCCTTGGACGCCGATAGTCCACCGTACATCGGAAGCGCCACTCGCCCGGCGGCCCCGCCGATATTTATAACCCGACCGCGTCCCGCTCGCAGCAATGGCAGAAACGCTTGCGTAGCGGCGATCTGCCCGATCACGTTGACCTCGAACTGGCGCCTCAGCCCATCGATGGTCACAATCTCCAAGGGCCCGTCGACGCTCAAACCGGCGTTGTTGACCAGCCCCTGGAGCCCGCCAATTCCGACCCGAGTCGCGATCGTCTCACGAGCTCGAGCGAGCGAATCTTGGTCGGTGATGTCTAGCTCGATGGCTAGGGCTGGGAGCTCCAGGGGCGACTCGACCGAGCGCATCCCTGCGAACACGTTCCAACCCGCCTGGGTCAGGCGACGAACGCTCGCCCGCCCCACGCCACCCGACGCTCCCGTCACAACGACGCTCTTCATGCTCCAGGATCAATCTGAGACGCCACGTCTTGTAATAATACCAGGACGCTGCGTCCAGTAGCCTGCCCTTGTGAACGCGCAGAGGCGTCCCGGCCGGCCACGCAGCGAGGATGCCCGGCTTCGCATTCTCGGCGCAGCGGGGCATTTGATCGAGCGAGAGGGATACGGTCATCTGACGATCGAGGCAATCGCCCGAAGCGCCGGGGTGAGCAAGCAGACGATCTATCGGTGGTGGTCGAGCAAGGCCGAAGTTGTGCTGGAGGCGCTCAATGAGGCAGCCTCCGCCGCGGCACCACTCCCCGACACGGGGGCCCTTGCGACAGACTTGCGCACTCTCTTGCGAACCACGGTGGAGGGGGTGGGCGCAAACGCGCTGATCCTGGCGGCCCTGATGGCCGAGGCGCAGCTAGATCAGACATTCGCGCGATCGTTTCGAAGCGGCTTCCTCGCCCGCCGCCGTCAGGTGCTGGTCGAGGTTCTCCAGCGGGCTCGCGCACGGGGCGAAGTTGGCGGGAGCGTCGATACCGACTTCTTGGTTGAAATCGTCTTCGGGGCGCTCTGGTACCGCGTCCTAGCTCGCAATGCGCCACTCGACCAGGCCTTTTCGGAGCAACTCGCAGACTCCGCTCTGGCTCTCGCTGCCGAGGGCACACGCTAACACTGGTTCGGGCTCTCCAGAAGCAAGGTTAAATCTGGCCGACGTGCGGCCGCTAGGAGCGCGGCCAATACAGGGGGCCACAGACACTTAGTTTTATAGATGCGCTTTCGCCATCTCAATCGACGCCGATCACCTTAGCCTTTAGAGAGTGCGCGCTTGTGCATTGAGCTCCTGGCACCCCCACGAGCTGTATCCGCGATACTCGGAAACGGCTGGCGCCGGCCCTTGAAGATCCGGGCAGCTTAAGGCGCCTGGTGGATTTGTGCCGTCGACCTCACCGACCGACTCCGTGCTTTCGCTTCGACTTTCTCCTGGGTTTACTCGCCCCACAGGCCGTCTTGGTTTTCACCTGCTGGGTAAAGCTCTTGCCGTTTTGGCCGCTGAATTCGATCGTAGAGACGGTCGGGGCGCTGCAGAGGCTCTGGGTGTTAGAGAGGTAACCCTGGCTACCGCCGAAGAGGGTGAAGCGAAAGTGCCCGATCGGGGCATCGGGGACGACCGGGACGACGGTCTTTAAGCGACCGTTTTGAACCGAGGACGATTCTGCCTCTGGCATCAGCGTCACCTGACCGCCGAGGATAAAAGCTAGATGGGGCAGAACGCCGAAGCCGGAGACCGCATAGACCGGGCCCTGCAGCGACTTTTCCAAGAGCGGAGTTTCGGTCTTTGCTTCGCCGATCGGCTGGCGACCGGCGCACTGATCGGAAGCAAGTTCTGCGCGATCGCAGAGGTTGCCGAGATGGCGCTGGTCGATCTCGAAGGCTTTGGGCAGGGTGACAGCAATCGACTTGATGTTTGCATCCCCGGCATTGGTATTGAGTTCGATCGCCAGCGCGGGGTCCTTGCTGCGGGCGGTGGACTTGCGGCCGCCGAGCTGGGTGATCGACATCCGCGGGGCAAACGGCAGGGAAAAGCAATTTACTGCCTGGAAATAGGACGAGAAGTTCGCGACAGTACCCTGATCGCCTATACCTTCGGAGGAGACCGCGAACGGAGAGCAGTTGGTTGGGTTGATCATGAAGTTGGGTTTGTCGATATTGACCTGAATGGAGCGCATGCGGATCGGAATACCGCCGATGATCTCGGGCACCGTTTCGGAGTCAGCAATGACATGGGCGTCAAGTGGATCGATATGCAGCGCAACTCGGACGACGACAGTTCCGTAGTCATAGGGTCCGGCCAATGCCGGGGTGATCGCAACCAGCGACAGCGGAGCACCCTGGAAGGGCCCAGCCATGTAGATCTTGCCGACCGCGTGAAAGGGATGGGAACCCGGCCCGGCAGCAACGTTAGAGGTGCCGATTTCAGAGCTTGCCGGACACCTGGGGTCGCTCTGCTCAAGGCGTCCGAGCGTTTGGGCGGCGGCCGCGATCGACGCCTCCGGGCAATAAGTGACACCGTGGAGATTCGCGGTGAGTCCAGGGGGCATCTTGAAGTTCAGCTTGCCGAGAAACTGATCGCCATCTTCCCGACTCAGCTTGAGCGTAAATGAGCTATGGGAACCTGCGGTGGCGTCGGAGGTTCCGGCTTCAAGGCTCGGGCTGAAGGGTCGAGCCTGGCCAGGACACGGTGAGCCGTGGGGGCCGGATTCCAGTCCAAAGATCTGCGTCGATTGCTGTTCGGCGAGTGACGTATTCCACGGATAGAACTCGGCTCTCGTCGTATACACGGTGCAGCTGATTGGAGTCGCCATTAGCGCGCGTTCGCCCGAGAATAGGTGCAACTGGAAGGTTTCGAACGGAACCTCTGGCAAGTTTTCGAACTCAGCGGTCAGCTGCCCCGTTTCGGGGTTTGGCCTCAGCGAACCGACGAGCTTTGCATTTATCCCAAAGCCCGACGCGATCAGAAACAGCCGGTACTGGTTGCCGGGCTTTGGTTCGCCAATGTAGACAGCACCTTCGAGTGGTCCGCTCAGGGCCTGCGCTTCGATCGAGAAGGTGCCGATCTTGGATTGATTCGGGCATTCAGCTGGACCTTCGGAGCCAAAATTGGCCTGAGAGTCGGCGCAGGCGCTCTGACCATCGGCCGCGTCGGGGTTGATCGTGAAACCGACCGGAAGGGTGACCGTGGCGGATTTGAGCTCTGAGGGAGACGCCGCAAAGCCGAGAAATTGGGGGGCGCTCAACTCGATGTTCAGGCCGGACGGGGCATCGGTTTCGGTCGTGGTCGGGCTCGCGTAGAGGACGGGGTTAAAGACCTCCAGATCGCACTGAGTCGTTTCAGGGTATTCGGATTCTTTGCGAGAGAAGTGTTCAGGGTCCTCGTAGGTCTGCACTTCGAGAGTCGTCGTCAGTGGTTTCCCGGTGCACGTGGTCGGGTTATCGGTGAGCGGGTGCACCGGAATGCTCGACGGTACGGGAGCGCCCAAACAGCTGGTGTCCGTCAATCCGGCGCAGTTTGCCGGTTCGCCCGGGATCCCTTTTGGAAATCGTTCGCCGCTGTGGGATTCCTCAGCCGGAAAACCCCAAAAGGTCATTTTGGCCCCAGCAAGCGGGGTTACCTGGGTGATGTCTTGGACCGTGAAGCGAAGTCCATAGTCACTGCCGGTGCGCACCGCGACCGGGATCGTGATCGGAATGTTGAGGGTCGGGGTGATAAAGGCAAAGAGCGCAGGCTCATCACCCTGCGGTTCGAGGTCGAAGATCGGCGCCGTACCGAGTAGGTAGTCGGAGCTTCCTTTGTATTTGGCGTAGACGGTAATCAGTCCGGCCTGGGAGTTCGAGGGGCACTGATCGAGGGCAAAATCAGAGGAGCTGCAATGGGTGATTGCGTTGGTGTTGCCGAACACCCCCTGCGGGGCGTTGAAGATCACGTTTTGGGCGGCCTCCGGTTCTCCCGGGTTTTTCAGGGTGAAGGAGGTTGACAGGTCGGGATGGCCTCCAGCCTGGGTGGTCGAGGCTGTGGTCGAGAATGATTCGATTTCATCGATCGCAAGCGCCGGGGATGCGGCGATCGCAAGGGAAAACAGGCTCGCGACTACGCAAAGGACGGCAAAAAGGCCGCGACGCGCCAGCGAGCGTTGGTACGCGCTGGCGCTCTGAGGGCTCACCAATGGTTTCTCACTTTCGGTTTGCCGATCTTGCCCGTGCTCAACCATGACGGTTCGCTCCATTGCGTTTGCTTCGCCTGTGGTGGTGGCGCTTGGGCTTGTGGACCTTCCGAACGCAGTGGACGCCCTTTGCGATGAAGCCGGCCTTGCACTTCAACGCGTTTGCGTTTCCGAGCGGTGCACCCGCGACCGTCTTGATCGTCGGCGGCGGCGGCGCCTGGCTGCTGGCGCCGTGGCACTCATCGGAGGCCTTGCACTGGATTTCTGGGGGCGAATATGGAAAGCCGCCGAGCTCGCGGGCATCATAGATCTTCACAGTGCCCCCGTTTTCGTCCTGTTCAACAAGTTTCTCGTGGGTGAAGAAGTAGGCATCGGTACCGTCGGAGGTGATTCCGAGCAGGCTCGAGCTGAGGGGGTTGGCCCCGGTCGAGATCAGCTGGACGCAGCCAGCGGCCGTTTCACAGGGTGAGACACCATGGCCGAATGCAAATCCCTGCGGCTCCCACTGATAGGCGTCTTCGGATTCGTTTAGATCACGATCGACAAGCCCTTCTGGGGTGTTGAAGAAGACGCGACCGTCGTTGCTGAGGCCCAGACCATTGGAAGGGAGTCTCGCGTCGGCGGTGGCTCGCTCAGAGGTGGGATTGCAGGAGGCGCAATCGAGTTCGCCACTCGGCGCGTCATAGCGGAAGATCTCATGGTGGGCACCGCTGTCATAGCCGGTCAACGACAACGCCGATGGGAACGCCGCAGAGTCACCGCTGGGGGTGATCTCGAAGTCAGCCGAGCTTCGGGTTCCCGGCGAGCTGACGCTGTCGATCACGAGCTGGCTGTCGGTACTCGGATTTGGGGGCACGACGGCAGCTCCGTATAGATCGACGTCGGCCCCTCCACCGGGGTTGGAGATCGCAAGCACCCCGGAATCGGCGGCGAGGCTGATCGATTCCGTCAGCAGACCTGAACCGATGGTCGGTCCAAACAGGTTGCCGGCGGAATCAAACTCGCTGACCTGATCGCCTTCGTCGACGTAGACGTGGTTGTCGGAGGGATCGACCGCCACCCCGAAGGAGGGATTCCCATCGAGCTGTCCGACGTCGTTACCCGATGGGCCATAGATCTCGGTGGTGCCGCGGGAACCGGATTCACCACCGCCGGAGACGACGTAGGCGGTGCCGGTCGTATTGACCGCGACGCCGGTCGGCTCGGTGATCACAGGGAATGAGTGGAGCGGTTCGCCAGTGTTGTCAAATACGCTGACGCCCGATTCGAGGTAGTCACTGACGTAGAGGTCTCCGTTGCTCTGATCGATCGCGACGCCACTCGGGCTGCCCGCTTCGATCACGGCAAGCCGACTCCCGATCGAATCGTATTTCAACACTACCCCCCGGGTAAAGGCAGGAACGTAGAGATCGCCGGTCGATTCATCAACCGCGAGCTGGCAGGGAAGGCCTTCGTTGCCCTCCATTCCCGGGACGATGAGCACCCCGTGTTCTCCGAAGCTCGTCACCGGATGTCCGGAAGAGTCGAACTTCTCGACCAAGCCCGAGCCAGCATATTCGCCGGTGATGTCGAGCACATAGACGTCGCCGGTGGAGTGATCGATCGCCACTCCCGAGGGCCGTTCGAAGGAGCCGAAGGAGCGCAGGAAGGGATGGGCGAGGGGGGGCAACGGGGCGTTGGCGCTCGACTCCAATGTCGCCACGAAGTGAGGGGCGCTGCCCGGCCGCACTACATACAGGTTGGGGGCGTTCGGGACGCCGCCTTCCGAGCTATCGAGCTTCTCCGGGGAGAGGAAGTAGATCGTGCCGTCGCCTGCGGCCACTCCCCCGCCGCCACCGATCGCGACGTCGCCGCAGTTTTCTTCAGAGCCGCTCGTGTTCCAGTGGACGTGTTTGGTGTTTGCGGCGGGATCGCAGCTGGCGTTATCGCCTGGCTGGCCGGGGGTTTCGGTTTCTCCCTTGGAGATCAGGGTGAGGGGTTTGCCTTCTTCCCACATGTAGATGTCTTGACCGCTGTGGGCGGTGTCCTGGTTGGTCAGGTGTTCTTCGGAGGAGAAGAAGACCTTTGAGCCATCGGAGGTCATCCCGTCAAAGAGAACGCCACCTTTGGCTCCTGGGGTCAGTTCTGTCGTTTTGGAGGAGTCCCCGACGTTCATGAAGAGATGCCAATACTTGGCATTGCCTTCTTCAGAGACGAGCTGGCCGATCAGGATGTGGGAGCCATCGGAGGAGATATCGAGCTCGCCGATGCCCGACCCCGTCATCGATGCTCCAGAGGGGGTCTTGGAGACGACCTTGGTTTCTTCGGTCTTCAGGTTTCGGTCATAGATCGTCAGGTCGGTGCCGTTGCTGTTGCCTTCGGGCTCAAACTGGTATTTGGAGCCAAAGACGAGGTGTTCGCCGTTGGCGGAGAGGTTCTTGCCAATGAACCCTTCTGGCTTGGCGACGGGCTGGGGTATCGAGCCCGCCATGCCCTGCACCAGTTCTCCGTTTGGCAGGTGGATCGGCTCCCCGGTTTCGGTCTGACCGGGACCGAAGCAGGGCGAGCAGATTTCTTCACCACCGAATGCGAGCGTACCGAGGCTTGCGTCGGCTTCGAGCAGGGTCGAGGCGAAGGGGCCTTTGGCGAACGGGTCGTTGGCCGGGATGCCGACGTATTTGGTGCTCCAGCCGTTTTCGGAGCGGGTCGCGATATAGGGATCGACCCCGAGATTGGTCGGATGCCCCGTGCCGGGAATACCGCCATCGTGGATTCCGTAGAGCACCTGCGGTTCCCCGGAGGAGCTCTGCGCTTCAGGGTAATCGCCGAATGGCTGTTGGCCCGCGACGAGGTTGGACTCGACGTCGTAGCCACCGGTATTCGCCGCCGAGACCAGCTCATAGGCACGGCAATCAAGCAACAGCGAGGCCCCGGTCTGCTGGCGCACGTGCGCGTTTGGACAAGGGTCGTTGAACGACGGTATGAATGCGAAGGTCTTGAAGGTCGCTCCAGTGCTGCTACTTCCCGTCTCATTGGTTCCGACTGCGCGGAAGTGATAGAGCGTGTTGGGGGTGAGTCCTCTAATCAGGGTGCTGGCGCTCTGGTAGTGCTTTCCCCTGCCAACGCCGATCCCCGTTTCGGGGGCCGTGATGGCATCGGCCCAGGCACTGGCCTGGAAATTGGCGTCGTCGACATATTCGAACTGAACGCCTGTGTCAGCACCATTTGGGTCGATCTGAGCTTCCAGCACAGCTCGGTCTGAGTGGACGCCTGCGGTCGCGGCGGCCTGGCCGGTAGGAATCCCGGGTGGCGTCGTGAACAGCTGATCTTCTCCGTCGCTCGTCCCGGCACCGTTGGAAGCAACCACTCGGTAGTGGTAGCTGCTGTAGGGAGAGAGTTCTTCGGCCAAGGAAACCGAGAGCGTCTCTTCGCTGTGGGAGGCCGACGTTTCGGCTTTCGGAGTCACGTGCCCATAGGTTTCGGTGGGTCCCCATTCAAAGTAGTAATGGGTTGATTCGCCATTTCCGACAAATGCGGCGTTCAGGGTTGCTCCTGATTCGCTCAAGCCCGTAGCTGCCTCGGTGCGAAGACCGGTGACCTGATGGGGCACGTAGATCTGATCGGTGCCGTACTTGGTCCCGCCGGGTGTGGACAGAGCAACACGATAATGATAAGAATTTTCGGCCGTCAGCCCCGTGATCTTGGCGCCAACTTCGGTGGGAGAGGAGAAAGGAAGGCTCGACGTAGCTTCGCACGGTTTGCTGCCCATGCTGTAATTGCCCTTTTCGTTACCGTATTCGAACTTACATTCGGTGATAGTGCCGCCGCCGTTGGGATCAACGCTTGCGTTGACGGTACCTGCGGTCGGAGTGGGGCTTGAAACGGGGTGGTAAGTGACCGTCGCAACGACGGTGTTGGGCTTATAGATTCCAGCTCCGGCATAAAGGTAGCCCTGGGCATTCACAACCATCGGGCCCCCGATTGGAAGTGCTTCGAGAAAGTTGCCCGTCGAGTCGAATTCCTGGTTGGCGATCAGCACGTTTTCGTCAGTCGGATCGATGGCTACGGGCCCGGCAGTCGGGAACGATCGCAAGAAGGTCCCGCTCGAGTCGAACTCGTCCACGACGCCCTTACCTCCATCGACAACGTAGAGGTTGCCGTTGGAGTCGACCTCAATTTCACCGACCTGCCCGAAGGGCCCACTTGGGGTGCCTGTGAGTTTGTTGTCATGAATGTACTTGGCGGTTGCGGGGAAATCGATCGGGCGCTGCTGGGGATCGAACATCTCGATGTCATCCTCGGGCGCCGTTAGGGAGAGGTAGATCCGGCCCCTGGAGAAACCGGCTGAGTTATCGACGGCGACGTGAATTGATTGATTGGTGTTGAAGCTGTCAGCTCTAGACCCGTTGATAGCCGTCCAGGAATGGTTGTTGTATACAAAGTGGTTGGGACCATCTTCTTCGAAGAACTCGAGCCTGCGCGGGTTCGAATTCGCGAGGAGGACGTCACCGTTGGCCTGATCAACAGCCACCTGCACGATCACGATGCCGGCCACCGCGGCGCTCGTATCGGGACTGTCTATGAGGGTCTGTGAGGGGTAGGGGTTGTGCTCGTAGAGCGTGTTCTGTCCCGGATTGTGGGCAGGGGTTTCGTGTCCTTCATCGGTCACCCACAGATCACCGTGTGCGTCGAGCGCGAGGCTACTCATACCGGGAAATTCTTCGGTAAGAACGGAATCGAGCGGCCGTTCGGCGAAGGCCGAGCTGGCACTGATCGAGAAGACGGCTAGTGCCGCGAAGAGCAGGGCGATGCCAAATGCGGCTCGCCAAGCACGAGGTGCTCGGGCCGAGCGGTCGTTTCCCTGTGCCGAAGGACCAATCCCGTGTTTATCGCTCGGTTCGATTCCAGACAGATTGCGATCCAATCCCATGCTCGGACTCACCACCCACGCTCGCGGCTAATTTCGACCTTGCCAAAGTGGCGCACCCTGGGCGCCTGATCAAGTTGAAACTTGGCGCTGGGATCAAGCTGAGAGCTGATCACGTCAAGCTCCTTCATTCGAGGATTTAGTTTGTGCGACCTGAGTCCTTTTCGATTTGGAGATTTTGCCGCAGGGGAGTTGGAGCTTTTGGTTTATGTCGTCCCTCATACCGTTCTGAGCGCCCATGATCACATCCGCGAGGTGCGGTTTTTTGCAAAGGGGTTCGCTGTTGACAAGCAGTCCTTTGCTGCCTCCCTGCAGGCTCAAGGTAAACTGTGAAACCGGTGCGTCAGGTACGGACGCGAAGGTAGTGCGGAGGCGCCCGTTGAGGCTTTCCACGTGACCGACTAATTCGATGTCGATCTGGCCTTTGAGGTCGGCCACTATATCTGGAAGCTTCCGTTCACCGCCGTTGGCGCGAAGGTAGATTGGCCCTTCAAGTGGCTTGTCGAGCAGTGGGGTGTCGGCCCGAGCAAAGCCAAGCAGGGACCCGTTCGGGCACGCCGCGGCGGCGAACTGAACACGTGTGCACGGATTCTTGATGTGAGCGTTATCGAGAAACTCCGAATGCGGCAATGTGACCACAGTGCTTGAGATATTCGCTTCACCGGGCTTCGTGGTAACGGTCGCGGTGAGTGCGGGGTTGCCGTTGTGGCCGGTGGCGCCTGAGAGGCCAAGCACTAGCTGCGGTTCGAACGGAAGCGTTCCGCAATTGGTGACGTCAAACGGGGCGCGCTGTTCGGCGCTGGCGGATTCGCTACCGGAAATCGTCGCGGAAACCGCAAACGGGTCGCAATTTGTCGGATTGAGTGCGAAGTCGGGGCGATCAAGGTTGATCAGGATCGAGCGAAGACGTAGCGGAATACCTTCGAGTATCTGAGGTAGAGGATCAGAAACGGCCGTTATCTGCGCACTCACAGGATTGACATGGATGGCGGAGCGGACAACGACGTTGCCAAGGTCATAGGGTCCCGCGATTGCCGGGGTGATGACGGCGAGTGAGAGCGGCGCGCCTTTGTAGGGGCCGGCGAGGTAGACTTTGCCGGGTGTATAGAGGGGGTGACTCCCCGCTCCAGCCCCGACAACGGTCGTTCCGATCTGCGAGGCAGCTAGACAGCTCGGGTTGGCCTCCTCCTGCAGGCCCGAGTAGCCCGAGCTTGCCGCCGCTGCCAGGGCGGCGTCTGAGCAGTATGGGATACCGGCAAGAGTGGCGCTGAAGCCGGGTGGGGTCGTGATCTTAAGGGCGGCCAGGTTCTGATCGCCGTCGCTGCGGGTGACCTCAATGGAAAACGGCGTGTGAAATCCTGCCGTATTGCTGACCGAGGCTGCTTCAAAGCCGGGCTGAAATGGACGCTGCTGGCCGGGGCACGGGGTTCCATTCGGTCCCGCGTCGAGGGTGAAGAACTGGGTGGAAGTCTGGGTTCCGATCGTCTCATCCCAGGGAGTGAAGGTAGTCGTAACCGGGTAGGTGCCGCAGCGTGTCGGTGTCGCGAGGAGTCCCCGTTCGGAACCAAAGAAATGCATGTTGAAGGCGGTGAGCGGCGTTTGGGGAAGGTTCTGGAAGGAAATGGTGAGCTGGCCCGTCGTGGGGTCGGGGGTAACGGTACCCGCCAGTTTGAGATGAAACGCGAAGCCGTCGGCGACCAGGAAGATGCGATATCGATTGCCCGGCAATGGCTGGCCGAGGTAGACGTTGCCGGGTAGGGGGCCCGGAAGTGCCGAGCTTTCGATCGTGAGGCTGCCCACCTTGGAAAAGTCCGGACAGTGGGCTTCTTCTTCGGTACCAAACTGCGCTTCTGCGTCGGTGCAGGCGGTCTTGCCGTCGGCTGCCCCCGGGTTGATCGAGAAGCCCGGCGGCAGGGTGACCGTGGTCGCCCTCAGCTCGGTGGGAGAGGGTATCGTGGCGCTCACCTGCTGGGGCACGGCGAGGTTGACGTCGATTCCGGAGGGCGCGTCGGTCGTCGTGGTGGTCGGCTTCGCGTAGAGACTGGGGTTAAAGCTGAGTTGGTCGCAGCCGGTCATCTGCGGCCAGGCGTCCTCCGCATGGGTTACACCACCGTCATAGGACAGTACTTCAAGCGATGAGCTAAGCGGCCCTTCGCAGGTGGTCGGATTTTGGAGAAATGGAGTCAGCGGGCTGTTGGAGGAAAGCGGGGCAAAATCCTTGAAGTTGGTCTCGCACGCTTTCACAATCGTGCTGGGGTCATCGGTGCTTTTTGCCCCGTTGGCATCACAGAAATCTCCGATGAACGCAGTTTCTCCTCCCTGGGTCTCGCTCTTGGTATTGACGCGGAGAAGATCATGGCTATGAGCAGCCGGCACCCCCCAGAGGTCCTCCGTGTAAGTGTGAAGGGGCTGCTCCCCGTGATACAGAGAGATGGCCGTGGCATCGAGGCCATAGTCGCTGCCGGTACGGGCGCTCAACTCCAGGAATTGCGGAACGTTGAGTCCGAAGATCTTGAATCCGCTCAGCCCCGAAACGTCAGGCGGAGGCACAAGGTTGTAGACGGCACTGTCGAAGGGGATGTCCTCGGCGTTGCGGAAAGTCACACCGACACTGACGATGCCGACCTGTGAGTCGACTGGGCAGGTATTTGTCGAGAACTCGGCGATCGAGCACTGCGGTGCCGCGTGGGGATTGCCGATGAAACCGGCCGGAAATTCGATAATCGAGTTTTTTGCATCCTCGCAATCGCATGGATTTTCGCTGGTCTGCAGTACCCGATTCTTGACCGCAAAGTTGATCTCAACGTCGGGGTGACCACCCGCCTGGGTAGTAGAGGGGAGCGTCGAGTATTCGGTGATCG
The DNA here is from genome assembly GCA_963745305.1 of uncultured Solirubrobacterales bacterium. GTDB lineage: Bacteria > Actinomycetota > Thermoleophilia > Solirubrobacterales > 70-9 > CAVUWL01. The sequence goes on along the minus strand of CAVUWL010000018.1, from coordinate 436,858 downwards.
GAGTGTTTGCCTGCGCCGTTGCAGCGATCGCTCCAAATCCAGCTAGGATGCATCCGGCCGATGCAAACGCGATCGCGGTCGTTCTCAGGGATTCTCTGACCGAACGGATGCAACTTCCCCCACTTCGGCCTTGGTCCGGTCGTTTAAACGGCGATCGCATAACCAGGGCAAACGGGAGAAAGTCGTTGAGTCGAATCAAAGGGTTAATCACTTCCCACCCCCGTGATTGCGCCCGGTGACGTGAGAGCGATCCCGCCTGTGCAAGCGCCGGTGTTGCTTTTTATGATGCTTCTTCGGGGTCGGGGGCACAACGTTTCCCCCAGGACTGAACGTGCCCGTCCCATTTTTTAACGCGGCCGGCGGTTCAGCGCTAGGACCATGACACTCATCAGCGGCGGCGCAGGACGGTGGCGGTGGCGGAGCAGAGAAACCGCCCCCTGAACGGGCATCGTAGAACTTGAGGAAGTTACCATTGTGGTCTCCGGCGACGAGTGTGTCGCGGGTCGAGAAGTAGACGTCGGTGCCGTTGGCGCTGACCCCAACCAGGCCTGAGGGTGCTTCGACGCTGCCGCCTCCTTCTATGGCCGAATCGCCGGTGCCAGGGGTGATCAGCTGCGGCCGACCGTCGACAAACTCATAGACGTCCTCGCCTTCGTTCGTATCCCCATGCACGAGGGAATCGCTGGTGCTGAAGAAGGTGCGCCCATCATTGGTCATGAAAAGGCCGTCCTCACTGGCAAGAATTTCCGATGTCGGAGGCAACCCGCTCGGGATACAGGAAACGCAGAGGAGCTTTCGCGTTGACGGTTCGTAGGTGTACATCTCGGTGTGCCCGGCGTTGTTGTACTGGGTCACCACAGAGTTGGTGACAAACGCCATGCGGCTGTCGTTGGGGGTGACCTCCATCCTCGCAACCGGGGTATCGCTGCAAGCTCCGCCACTGCAGACTGGTCCTCCGGTGAGGGTGGTTACGTACTGAGCGGCTCCGTTGCGGTAATCGTAGAGGTTCTCCTGATTCGGTATTCCACGCGAGCCATCCAGCTGCTCCGGTGAGAAGAAGTAGATGTCGCCGTTTTCCGCGGCGATCGAGTTATCGGAGCGGCAGTTTCCACCAGCCCCGCCCCGCTCGGTGCAAAAGGATTGGTCGGAGTAGGTGACAATGCCGCACTTAGCGACGAAGCTGACGCTACAGGCCCCGGTATTACCCGGTTCACCGGGGTTTCCGGCGTTATCTCCCTTGGAGACCAGAGTCAGCGGGTGATTTTCCTTCGCCCCCTGTTCTGACCACATGTAGAGACTCGGCCCTTCATGGTCGAGATCTTCGTCGGTGAGGTGTTCTTCGGAGGCGAAATACACTTGGGAACCATTGGGCGTGCTGCCCTCGTAGGTCACATCGTGGCCGGCGGATACGTCATAGGTGACGCTGTCATCAACCCGCATGTAGAGGTGGCTCGGCTGCATCTGACAGCGAGGGGCAGGGCCGCTAAAGCCTGGGCCACAGGGCGGGACCCCGCAGCTGGCCTGTCCACAGGACGGGGTGCCACTGGCGGCCATCAGGATGTGAGAACCATCGCCCGAGACGGCCGGAATCTGTAACGGATCGCCGGTTTTGTCGGTGGGCTCGGCGGGGATCGGTTCTCCGTTTTGCAGAACGGAGACCACCTTGACCGTTTCAGCGGCGGTGTTATTGTCATATACCGAACCCGGTGCGTTTACCTGCCCTCCGGGGGCAAACGGATTCCACTCGCTCGCGAAGACGAAGTGCTTGAGGTCGGAGGAAGCGGTGACGTCGCCTGGGCAGACATTTGTCGCTGAGCCGATCGTCGGGCAATCGAAGGCGTGGATCCCACCGGGAGTCGACACTTCCTGCCCTTCACCGTTCAGGTACCTCCCAGCGGGGACCGTGGCGAGATTCGTCGGCCAGCGGGCAATGAAGCTGCCATCGGCGTTCCAGACGTAGGGCGCGTTGGAAGCACCGAAGACTTCGACCAGACCCACGGTCCCGTCGTCCCAGTCGACGAAGGTATCCATCGACGGATCGGTGAGAACATTGTTTTGAATTTTGTCCGGTTCATAAGAATTGCCGTTGGACTCGTTTGCGATGCCTGGTGACTCAGTACCGCTACCTCCGACCCCAACAACGCCGGCTGAAACCGGCGGACCCATCGGCGCGCCGCCGTCAACCGCGACTTCGTTTGATGGCAGTCCGACGTATCTGGTCACCCAGCCGGAGTCGGTTCGGGTCGCAACGTAGAGATCACCAGCACCGTCGATCGGATTGCCGCCCGAATTTGGAATCGAGGAGTAGAGTCCGACGAAGGTGAAGCGCGAGGGACTTGCGGAATAACCGGTATTGGGACCGCCTGGGTAGAGCTGCGTGCCGGCCGCATTTTCCGGAGAGACAAGCTCATAGGCGCGACAATCCGGAAGGTAATTGGTCTTCGTCTGCTGGCGGACATTTTCATTCGGGCAACTGGGCGGATAGAAGTTGAAGGTGTGGTCTTCGGCGGTGGTGGTGCCGTCCTTGTTCGTGGCGACAAGGGTGTAGTGATAGACGACCCCGGGTGCGAGGTTGGTCAGATCGATTTTTACTTCGTGATCGGAATAGCCCGCTTCGATCGTGCCCGCTGGTTCGGGTTCCACCTTTCCATAGCTGGTTGAGGGCCCGTATTCAATCTGGTAGGTGGTTTCGAGCCCGTTTGGATTGATCTCGGCCTGCAAGACGGCTGTGGTCGCGGAGATTTCGTCGGTTTTCAGCCCGTCGATCGAGGGGGGTTGCGTTGTCGTAAAGGTTTGATCCTGGCTGTTGCCCACCACCCCCGCTGCGTTCGTTGCGATAAGTCGATAATGCTTCTTGGTGCCCGCCGAGAGGCCGCTGATCGTCGCCGTCACTTCGGTCGGCCCTTCAAAGGGGTGCCCGGTGGGATCGGGAGAGCAGGGGACGCTGGTGCCGTATGACTTATCGATCCCGTATTCGAATCGACATGAGATGATGTTCCCGTGGCCAGCGGGATCGACGTGACCTGTCAGGGTGATTTCAGATTCACTGACTTCGCTCGGCGCCTCGGTGCTGACAGTGGGTCGCACGTCGCCGAACACCGCCACGCTGCCGTTGGTCGTGTCGGCCACATAGACCGCATGGGAGGTGCCATCGACGGCTACGCCTACGGCACCGCCGGACAGATCGCCGCTGCCGAAGCTGTCGAGCGATTCGCAGGGGAGACAATTCGATCCGTAGTGGTTGATCTGTTCAGCTTCGCCGATTTCATAGAGTTCACCGTTGGAGGGATCGAAGTTGAAGATCGGGATCATGGGCACCTCGAATCCGCCCGGTTCAAGTATGAGAGAGGTGAGGTAGATCCAGCCCGTGTAATTGCCGGCTTGTGTGTAAGTCCAGACGTCATTTGAATAATGCTCTCCGAAGACATATAGATTGCCCTTGGGGTCGGTAGCAAGTCCGTGAATAGGGCCAAAGACAGGCAGGTCCGTGGCATCAGATCCGTCCTTTTGGCCGCCGGCTCCCCAGCTGGCGATCAGGTGTCCTGACGAATCGAACTTCGAGACCACGTTGTCGCCGGTGTCGCCGACGTAGACGTCGCCTTCCCCGCTCGGCGAATTGTCGACCGCTAGAAAGTTTGGGCTTTCGAGCGCGCCGACGTTATTGCCAGAGGTCCCAGCCTGACAGACGTCGCCGTTGTGTTCGGGACAGACATTGCCTCCAGTGGTTTGGTTGACGGCCTTGCCGAACATGAGAAGAAATTCGCCTTCTTCGGTGAACTCCTCGACGCGGTGATTATCCGGATCGGTGACGTAAATATCGTGGCTCGCCTGGTCGACTTTAACGTCGGTCGGTTCCGCAAGCGGATATGGGTCGGGGTGAGCCGAGGTTTTGGCGCCGATGGTGCCCGTCAGGGCATGGCTGCTGCTGGCGGCATTTGCCGGAGCAGCTGAAGCCAGAAGGGCCACGGCGGCCACGGCGATGGCCGCGCCAACCGGCGAGCGGAAGCACGATCTGCGCGCAGAGCCAAGCAAAAAGGAGCGCCCCCGTTCAAGCAAAGCGAAAGAGGCTTGTTGGCCACACGCGCCCATCAGCGCCCCGCTCCTGCCGCGTCGGCCCGCCTGTGATGTCTAACCCTGTGGTGCGGCTTTCTGACGCACTTCCCGCGTTTTGAGATACGGCCCCTTTTGCAGATTGGGGGCGTGGTGCCTTTACCCGATTCGGGAGCTGAGGCGGTGGTGAAGGTCAAATCCGGCCCGTCGGATGCACCGACTCCATTGGCGGCGACGATTCGGTAGTGGTAGGTGGTCGCTGGAGTCAGGCTGCTGATGGTGCTGCTCACGTTGTGAAGTAAATTGTCGGGTTCAAGCGCCGCGCCGGTACCGGCGCTATGACCGTAGAGAGCACTGGTGCCATATTCGAAGTGATAGGTGGTAGGGCTGAAGCCAGGTTTGATTTGGCCGCCAAGGGTTGCCGCCGTCTGCGATATCGCGGATGCGGCTGTGGCGGAGATGGTCGGTGTATCGGTTGTGTTGAAGGTTCGATCAGGTCCCGCACTCAAGCCAGCGAAATTCACCGCGACGGCCCGATAGTGGTAAGTTTCTCCCGGCTGAAGGCCTGTGATGGTCGCAGTGACAGGGTGGTCGATACTGTCCATGCCGACCGATTCAGTCAGCGGTGTTTTTGACCCGTATGAGGGGCTGGTTCCGTACTCGAAGCGAACGACCGTGGAGGCGGAGTCGGGATTCACCGCCGCTTCGAGCGTTGCTCCACTGGGGCTAAGCGCCGACGCGCTCGTCGCATCGACAGTTGGAAGTCCTGGAGACTCCGTCCGCAGAGTCTGATCGGGCCCATGGTTCGTGCCGAAGCCATTGGTGGCAACCATGCGGTAGTGATAGACCGAGTAGAAATTGAGGCCGGTGACGCCAGCACTCACTTCCTGGAGGCCGTCTGTCGAGTCGGTGATTTCCAGTGTTTTGTCTCCATAGGCTTTGGTCGGGCCCCATTCGAAGTAATACTTGGTCGGGCCGCCTTCGGAATCGATTTGGAAAGAACCGTTCAATTTGGCTTCTGATGCTCCTACCTCGGTCGCGGCGCCGGTATTTACTTCGATGACCGCCTGCGGTTCCAGTGTTTGATCTTCGCCAAAGTTGGTTCCATTTTCGTTCTTGGCAATGAAGCGATAGTGATAGATGGTGAGCGCCGTGAGGCCGGTCAGTTTTGCACTTACATCAGTCGGGGCCGAGATCGGCGTGGAGGTTTCACAGGGAACCTTGCCGCTCGAGTATTCGGTGTTTAAGCCGTATTCGACTTCGCAAGCTGTAATGGTTGGGCCTCCAGCTGGATCTACATGGCCGGTAAGGCTGGCGCTGGTGTGGCCGACCACGGCGGGAACCGGCGGATAGGTTACTACGTCAGGTAGTGTGACGAGCGGCCCAAATGCGTCGACGCTCGAGCCGTAATATGTTCCCGCATATATCTCACCGGACGTCTTGTTCACGGCGACCCCCCAAGCGTCGTTGAGGATTCCACCGCCGAACTTGCTGATCAGCGATTCGCCGCCGGGTCGGTATTCGTCAATTTCCCCACCCTGACTGGCATAGACATCTTCGGTTGCCGAGTCGACCGTGACACCCTGGAATGAGCCTGATTGAACAAGTTCTTCAGGTGTGCCGGTATCGCTGAAACGCTCGATACCCCCAGGACCTCCGAAACCGCCACCATCGACGTAAACACGCCCTGACCCGTCAATTGCGACACCGAGAGGTGATGTCACAGGGGCCGTGGAGAATTTCGAAACCAGGGCACCCGAGGGGGTGAAGATCTCAATTTTGCTTTGTTCTCGACTGGCAACGTAGACGTCACCGTTCGCGGGATCAACAGCGACTCCGATGGGAGTCGATATTGCAACCTTGCCTTCGGTTCCGAATGAGGAAACCGGGTTGCCTTCGGAGTCGTATTTGTAGACCGATCCATTGCCTTCGGTCGTAATGTAAAAGTCGTGCGAGGTCTGATCAACGGCGAGTCCCCAGGGTCCAGCGAAGGAGATTTTTCCTTCACCGCCGCCGAAAGATGAAACCAGTTCTCCAGTTGCGGTGAACTTGTTGACGGACCCATTGTTCAACTCGGCGACGTAGACCGAGCCGTCGGACTGGTCGATGGCGACACCGAGGGCGCCGGGGGTGGATCCAAATTCGCTTGACGTTTTAGAGTCATAGAGGTGCGTGGCCAGAGCGAAAGCGGGAGTGGCGCTGGAGGCAAGAATGGCCGTCGCGAGGCCGATCGCGCTCAGTACTGGGCGCCATACCTTGACGATCTTGGAGGGCCTGCGTGCTTCTTTAGATCTCCCCTTCAAAGGCAGTGTGAAGCGTGTCGACACCAACGCTCGCGAGCGCATCAACGCGCCCCTGCGTTCCCATCGAAGCCCGGATCTTCCGGACGATGTCCTCACGTAGCACTCCTCTGCCTTGGCATCTCCATCCCCTGGGACCTGATCAACCCCGTGGATCCCCTGGCCCCAGTCCGGTTCAGCCGGTTCATGTCGTCTCCTGGCCGTTGAGCTTCCCCGAGATGAAACGGTTGTCCTCTGGCCAGGGCGCATTAGAACAGACACGGACCGAGTTGTCAAGTCTCGATCTTGGAATGGCCAGAAGAGAGTCCATCGCAACGCCCCGGACTCCGCTCTAGCATTGGGAACACTCAAGATGCTCGGGGAAATTGAAACGGAGTTTGAAAACGAAACCGTACCCACGAATGGGCTCAAACGCTGAGATCCCGTAAGCCTGCTTACTCGGGGGGACGAAGAGCTTCAGTGGCCTTGACGCAGGTTCGGGCAGCTTGGTTTTTGCTTTGCATTGTTCGCTCCACACGCCGACTTGGTGATCACCTACTGGGTGAACGTTTCGCGGTTTTGGGCGTGAATTCGACGTAGTAACGTCGTCCGCGGTGCAGGCTCTCTCGGCATTTGAGAGGTTGCCCTTGGTACCGCCGAAAAGGATGAAGCGGAAGTGGCCGATCAGCGGCGTTGGGGACGACTAGCACCATCTCTTATGGTGACCAATTGAATATAAAGAAGAAATTGGCGACTGTGCCCTGATCACGGAACTCTTCGGAGGCGACCGAGAAGGACGAGCGGTTGGTCAAGTTGATCATAAAGATTGGCTTGTTGATGTTGACCTGAATGAACATTTCGTAAACGCACCCTTTTTGCCAGATGCAGCGCCCCGCATTGGGGGAAGCCCCGCCGCGCAAAGCATGAAGACGATTCTGACCATCTGGAGCTACATGAGCCGGAGTTCCCCTTAGTCTCCGGCGTGGAAAAGCATGCAAGAGAGAGTCGGATGACCGAAAAGCGTAGGGCAGTAGACAAATCGGTCGAGGAGACGACCGCAGGGGCACTCGGCGCGCGCGTATATATGAGCAGCTGAAAATGAAGGAACCGATGGGATTACCACGATTGGTGCCCGCTCGACGTACATCAGCTCCGTTTCTTGGGGCCGGGCGGGCGTATTCGGTGGCGACTCAGTTTGCAATCGAGCCCAACAGGGTCGCCGTTGACGCTCACGGTTGGTGACAGCGGTCTTCGGAGGACCGCAACCATTTGGGTCTAATCCTTGAGCAACCTCAACCTCGACGGAGGATTGCGTAGGTCGAACCTAGTCAAGCAGCCGAGAGTCTGCTTGCGGTTGCCAGTCGAAAACCCTGTACACAGGCGCAGATTGCCAGACATCGATATCTTGATATCGATGGGCCTTCCTCCCCCCTCGCGCTCACTGTTTTCGCCAAGGGTCCTCGGTGGGCTCTATCGCAAGCACCTGTCCGACCCTCGCCAGGAGCGTTTGTTCCTTGGAAACGCGGGTTTCCTGGCCGCGTTTGCCACCGTGCGCGGCATCACCCACTCGATCCGCGCAGGCCGCGGGCCGTTTCGCAACGTCACGCCGGGTGGACACCACATCCACCACATGACGTTCGGAATCTTGGGGCTACTGCTCACCGGCTACACCTGGAACGCTCAGCTCGGCCTCGGCAACGACCCCGCGCATCGGTGGGGCTCGCGGGTCTCGGCCGTCGGCTTTGGCTTGGCCTCAGCACTCACCCTTGACGAGTTCGCCCTCTGGCTCAACCTTCAGGACGACTACTGGACAAAGGAGGGCCGCGAGAGCATCGACGCGGTTGCCATATTCGGCTCGCTGCTTCTTCTTGCGCTGATGAACCGAGACCTGGTACGCGAGGCGACTCTGATTGCCAGCGGACGCCGTGACGCACGAGAGCTGTTGCGCCGAGACCCCGAGATGCCTCCGCGCCGCGGCGGGTAGACAATGACCTCACCTCGTCCGAGCGTGCAGATCCTCGGGTTAGACCACGTGCAGATAGCCGCGCCGCTCGGATGTGAGGAGGCCGCGCGGCGATTCTACGGAGGGTTGCTGGGGCTCTCCGAGTTCAAAAAGCCAGGGGCGCTGCGAAACCGTGGCGGCGTCTGGTTTGGCTGCGGTGAACAACAGCTTCACGTCGGTGCTGTTGAGAACTTCTCACCTGCCGGCAAGGCCCACCCAGCACTGCGGGTGCGCCCCGTGGATCTCGAGCTAATTGCCGAACGACTAGGGGAAAGCGGCGCAGCGGTGGAATGGGACGACACAATCCCCGGCATGCGCAGGTTCTATACCGCTGATCCATGGTGCAACCGCATCGAGCTGATCGGCCGCGGCTGAGCCCGATCAAACTCAAGCAATCCCCACGCAAAGCTCGGCGTCTCTGCCCGTTCAGCGTCTTTAGTCGTGTCCGTCAATGTCCGCCAAGCGACGTCGAGTCACCCAAGCCCTTCGAATCTCAAAAAGGCTCTCGCCGCTCGACGAGACGACCGGCCCAGATGTCTCAGCCTGTTTGCCGCACCAGTCGCTGGCAGCGTCGCCAGTCACGCCCAGATTGTGCCCGACGCCTCGTGAGCTTGAGCAGCGAAGGAAGAATCGAGATTTCGCCATGCAGCAGCGCCGCGGCAACCCATGGGGCCGCTCGGGAGCTCGGGACGAGGTCATACGGGCGAAGCCCGCCATCAAGGATCCTCGCGAATCGGTCATGAAGGTCAGGGGAAGCATCCATTCGGGCGATCACTACCCGCTGCAGGGCATTGACACTTTCAGCATTCCCCAATTCCCGGCTCCAGTGAAACATCTCGATCCGCTCGGCGTCGCGCCGACGCCACCAGCCCTCGACTCCGGCGCCCCCCCCTTTGGCTACGGCCTCTGCTAGTCCACGCGCGTCACGCAGTGCATCGGAGATTCCTAGCCCGACGACGAACTCCTTATGGTGACCAGCGTCGCCGATCAAGGCCCAGCCCGCACCAGCTGAGGTGCGAAAGAAATACCGGGTCTTCAGCATCCCGCGAACCTCTCCGAGCGGGCGCTCCACGCCAAGATGAGGGCTGATGACCTTGTAGGCGCTGATGTCGGCCAGGTAGGCCGCGACGTGATCTTCTCGCCAGCGCCGGGCACGATCGAGTGGCGGGACTGTGGCGATCAGGACCTGGTCCCCATCGCAGGGGAATATCACCCGGGCATCAGTTCCTTCAAAAGTGTTGTGAAACTCATGCGGATCCCAGTCCTGCGGGCGCCTCCAGTAGGCCCAGTAGACCGCCCGCGGGGCGTCGTAGCCCAGGTACTCAGCGGCGTCGACCAGCTTGGCAACGGTGGAGTTGCGCCCGTCGGCGCCGACCACTAGGTTCGCGTGCAACCTTTCGGCGACCTCGCCGCGCCGGCGCGCGACGACGCCGCTCACCTCTCCGTTCTCCCCCCGAATCACGTCGACCACCCTGGTCTCGGATCGGAGCTCGGCTCCCGCGGCGACGGCAGCATCCTGAAGCAGCCCGTCCAGCGCTTCGCGCCGCAGGCAGTACGCGGCGCGACCCTCGGGGTTTGGCAAGCGAGCCTCGTGTCCATCGTAGGAGAGGCGCAGGGCTTTCAATGGGGGCGATGCGTGGCGGACTGAGTCGCCAACGCCGAGAGCATCCAGCTCGTCCATCCCCGGTGGATGAATCAGGTGGGTCGAGTTTCGCTGATCACTTGGCAGCCTCGCGGCATCAAGAAGCGCCACCGAGAGTCCGGCGGCGGCAAGACGCTGGGCCGCAGCCGCCCCTGCGCATCGAGCCCCGACGACCAAAACGTCGAAGGCACCCCCGCTTGCGCTCATCAGGTGACCCTGAAACTACGGCTGGCGTGGAGCGGGTCGCGAAGTAATTCCCGCAGCGACAGACCGAAGCCATAGGTCGCGATCCTCGGTCCCGGCGAGATCTTCAGCATGCAGGCGGCCGGGTCATCGAGCTCCCCGTGGGAGGTGATTCGCTTCAGCCGACCCGCCTGTATCAGCGCGGAGATTTCAGGATCCTCGATTGAGCAAATCTCCGCACGACCCTGAAACTGGATCGAGAACGGCGGGCCGACCGGATAGCGCCGCACGGGAATGCAGACTGCCACGGAATCGTTCTCGCCCAGATTTCGCACCTTTGCGCTTGTTTTCAGGGTCGATACGTACAGAAGATCTTCGACAACCGCGTAGAGGACTCCAACGGCAAGCGGTCTGTTCTCTGCTGAGGAGGTGGCAAGGGTGCAAAAGGAATTGCGGGCAATGGCCTTGCGAATCATCCTCAGCTGACGCTCGGCTACGGGCGCATTGGGCTGCTCGAGATCGGTCACCCCGAGTTCTCCCCATGCCCTTGCATTTTGCTGATCCCGTCGAGGCCATGCCAGAGCAGATCGCCAGCGAGCGTGGCAACCGCTGTGCGCGGCACCTCGGGGTTGTTCCACCACCATGCCACTAGGCCATTTACGGCGCTCATCGACATCTCGGCGAAGGCGGCACTCGCCGTAGCGACTCCGAGCGCCTCGAATCGGTCGGCGCGAGAGAATTGGGCGATTGCGACGGCGACGGCCTTTGCGGCCCGACCCTGGATAGAAGTCATCGCGATGGCGACAACCGGATCACTGGGGACATCGGCAAAGAGGATCCGCCAACCGCTTGGATTCGCCTCGGCCCAGCTGAAAATCGCGGCTACCGTTGCGCGCAGCGTCTCCTCGGCCGAACCCAGTGCCGCTTTAGACCAGTGCGCCAAGAGATCATCGGCGAGAGCCCAGGCAACAGCAGAATAGAGCTCGGCCTTTGAATCGAAGTGGTCATAGATCACCGGCGTGGTAACCCCGGCTCCCGCCGCGATCCCGCGAAGCGATGCGCCCCGGTATCCGTGGGCTCCGAACTCCGTCGCAGCAGCGGACATGAGGCGCGCACGGCGCTGGTCGGCTGAGAGGCGGGTTCGGGTGTTACCTGACATCCGTCAGGTAACATACCTGACTGACGTCAGGTTGCAAAGCTTAGCCCCAACCGGTCGACCAGATCGCCATCGAGACTTCCGCAATGGGACTAGGGCTCCCCGCCGTCCGCCCTGACTCCTAATGTTTGGACCATCAGCCTTCCCCCCAGCCTCGGGTTGTCCTTTGCCAATTATGGAATAGATCTTGGCAACTCGGCCCCTCATCGGACAGTAGGACTACCCAGGGGGGAATCTGAGCTCGCTACCGATGGATTAAGGCTAGGCAACCTAGCTCGGCTTGGATGCGAAATTCAAAGCTCTTCTGAGAAGCCCCGACAAGGTCTTGAACGTCCCCAAAGGAGGACCACGCGTGCCTTATCCCGTTAGCTTCGAAGCCGACTACCTCGAGCGCCGCGACCGACTGACCGTGTTCTTCCGGTTGATTTTGGCGATACCTCTGATCATCTGGCTCTACATCTACGCAATCGTGGCCTACATCGCAATCGTGGTCGCTTGGTTTGCGATAGTTATAACCGGCTCCTACCCTCAGGCTCTTTATGACTTCAGCGCTGGGTTTACCCGGTTCCTGGCGCGCTTTACCGCCTACACAGTCCTCCTCTGCGACACATATCCGTCCTTCGGTGGGTCCGATGACCCCGCCTATCCGGTGCGCATGCAGTTCGAGTCACTTGAGCGCTACAGTCGCCCCAAGACGTTCTTTCGGATCATCCTTGCGATCCCGATTCTGGTCCTGCGCTACGTGATGGGGCTGCTGCTCGAGATCGGCGCCATCGGAGCCTGGATCGTGATTCTGATCACCGGCAAGATGCCTCGAGGGCTCTTCGACATGATGGTTCTCGCCAATTCCTATTGCGCACGCTCAGACTCCTACCTTTATCTACTAACAGAGACCTATCCGCCATTCCAAGACGAGCAGACGCGTGCCGCCGGCACAGGGGTGGAGCCGCCCGCGCCGGCGGCTCCACCCACCTGAGGGCCCTGGGGCAGCGACTGTCTGATGGTTTCTTCGGGCCACTCGGAAGCAGCAGCGGCTGATCGCCGGCAATGCCGCGCTCTTTCACTCATAACTGGTGAGTTTGAATCTGCAGTAGTAAAAGCAGAAGGCGATCATCTCGTTGTTGGCGAGGTTTCCAATTTTGATGAAGCGCGCGGTCAGTCGCTGCACCGCGATGGCGCGGCCGGCGCGCAGCTGGGTCGTGATCGTCTTGAGCAAGGACTGTTGGCGGTCGAGGTAGACGAACCATTTGGCGAGCCTTGCTGCATCGGTCGGCGGTCGAGGCACAGTGGAAATTTCGCGCACGGTCGCATCGAAAAGGCTGGTTGCGCGGGAGAACTTGGCTGCCGCGGGTCCGTGGTGTTCTGCCCTGACCAGGGGTTTAATTCCCTTCATCGTGCGCTGGGTGGCTACCCCACGGGGCTTGCAGATTGCCTCCAGACGGGTGACGTATTCAGGCCGGGCGGGAGTTGCTTGGGAGTTTGCGGGGACGCAGAGTGACAATGCCCCGCCGAGCACAGTCACCCGCACCGCCTCCCGCGGTGCGGGCGGCGGTGCGGTCGCTGCACTGCTGCATTTGCATATCTCGTCCGGATGAGCGAATCAATCAGTACTCGATAAAGGCCTGCTCGGCGGCACGAGATCGAAAAATCTAGCCAACGATCCACCAAGCCGAGACGCGGAGTCGGAATCTCTCTGTCCCTGAACCGCCGTCCGCGCGTGCCCTACCGAGGTTGAACCAGCTGGCGCCACTCTCGTAAAAGAATTCATGGTCAGGACAACACCTTGGTCGCCGCGGTGAAGGGACATCCATCGCCTGGGCTGAGACCGCGTCGGAGTATCTGCAGCGTCCCCCATCTCTCGACGCAGGTGAAAAAAAAAGGGCCAACCTTGGAGACCCACCTCCCATCGACCAGACCTACCGGCGACGGCGATCTTTGGCCCGTTTTGCCTTCTTCACCCTGCAGGCGGCCTTGGTCTTTAGCTGCTGGGTCAGCTTCTTGCCGTTTTGGGCGTTGAATTCGATCGTGGAGACGGTCGGTGCACCACAGAGGCTCTGGGTGTTTGAGAGGTAGCCCTGGCTACCTCCGAAGAGGGTGAAGCGGAAACGCCCGATCGGCGCGTCGGGGATGACCGGGACGACGGTCTTGAGGCGGCCGTCTTGGACAGATGATGATTCGGCCTCGGGCATCAGGGTAACCTGGCCGCCGAGGATGAAGGCGAGGTGGGGCAGGACACCGAAACCTGAGACCGCGTAGACCGGCCCCTGCAACGGCTTTTCCAAGAGCGGGGTTTCGGTCTTTGCTTCGCCGATCGGTTGGCGTCCGGCGCACTGATCGGAGGCAAGTTCTGTTCGGTCGCAGATATTGCCAAGGTGGCGCTGATCGATCTCGAAAGCTTTGGGCAAGGTAACGGTCAGCGACCTGATGTTGGCGTCGCCCGGGCGGGTGTTCAGTTCGATAGCAAGACTTGGATCCTTGCTACGGGCGGTGGAACTGTGGCCGCCGAGCTGGGTGATCGTCATTCTGGGAGAGAAACCGAGGGTTGCACAGTTTACGGCGATGAAAGGAGAGCTGAAGGCGACTCCGGTTTTCTGGTCCCCAACTCCTTCGGAGACAGTCTGGAATTCGGAGCAGTTGGTTGGGTTGATCATGAAGTTTGGTTTGTCAATACTGACCTTGATTTCGCGCAGCCGAAGCGGAATCCCGCCGATGATCTCGGGGACAGTTTCCGAATCGGCAATGACGTGGGCGTCCAGCGGGTCTACATGCAGCGCGACACGGACCACGACGGTGCCATAGTCATAGGGTCCGGCCAGCGCCGGGGTGATCGCGACGAGGCTGAGTGGGGCGCCCTGGAAAGGTCCGGCCATGTAGATCTTGCCTAGCGCGTGGAACGGATGGGAACCGGGGCCCGCGGCCACGTTGGAAGTCCCGATTTCACTTGAGGCCGGACAGCTTGGACTTTCCTGCTCAACTTTGCCCAGGCTCTTTGCCGCGGAGGCGATATCTGCCTCGGGACAGTATGTGATGCCGTGGAGGTTTGCGGTGAGGCCGGGCGGCATCGTGAAGTTCAGCTGGCCCAGGAACTGGTCGCCGTCTTCACGATTGAGTTTCAAGGTAAAGGAGCTATAGGCGCCGGCAACGGGATTTGAGGTTCCGGAGAGAAGCGTGGGTTCGAAGGGGCGAATCTGGCCCGGGCACTCTGCTCCCTGCGGACCCGATTCGAGGCTGAAGACTTGAGCCGATTCCTGTTCGGGGAGAGCTCCATTCCAGGGGTACATCTCCGCTTTTGTCGTATAGACGCTGCACTGAGTGGGTGTCGCCATCAAGCCCCGGTCTGAGGAGAAGAGGTGAACCTGGAAGTCTTCGAAGGGAACCTGGGGGAGGTTTTCGAAGTAGGCGGTGAGGTGACCGGTGAGCGGGTTGGGTTGGACCGTACCCACGAGCTTGGCGTTAATGCCGAAACCTGAAGCGATCTCAAAAAGACGGTACTGTTCGCCGGGCTTAGGTTCGCCGATGTAGATGGACCCTTCGAGACGACCGGGAAGCGCCTGGGTTCCAATCGAGAAGGTGCCGATCTTGGAGCTGTCCGGACAGTGGGCCGGTTCCTCGGAGCCGAAATTGGCCTGCTCTTCCGTGCACATCGTCTGACCGTCGGCGGCATCTGGGTTAATCGTGAATCCTTCAGGGAGCGTCACGACCGCTTTCTTCAGCTCTGAAGGCGACGCCGCCCGGCCAAGGAACTGTGGTGCGCTGAGATCGAGGTTGAGCCCAGAGGGCGAGTCGGTCTGCGCGGTGGTCGGACTGGCGTAAAGAACGGGGTTGAAGACCTCAAGATCGCAATTGGTGGTCGCCGGATAGCTGGCCGGTTCGGTGGTCGGGTGTTCTGGGTCTTGGTAGGTCTGGACGGTGAGCCTGGCGGTGAGCCCTCCGGAACATGTCGTCGGGTTATCGATCAGCGGCTGCACCGGGATGCTCGAGACAACCGGCTTGCCCAAGCAGCTAGTGTCGGCGACCCCCGGACAGTTGGCGGGTTCGCCTGGGATTCCTTTGGGGAAGCGCTGCGCATCATGGCTGGATTCGGCAGGGAAGCCCCAAAAGGTGAGATTGGCACCGGCCAGGGGCGTCGCCTGACTGATGTCCTCCACGGTGAAGCGGAGGCCGTAGTCGCCGGCAGTGCGCACCGCAACGGGAATGCTGATCGGAATGTTTAGGGTTGGGACGATGAATGCGAAGAGCGCAGTCTGAGAGGCCTGTGGATCAACGTCGAAGATGGGCGCGGTGCCGAGCAGGTTAGGTTCTGCCTCGCCGTGCAGGGTCGCGGTCGCGCTGCTCGCTTCGAAGGTCTGATCTGTCCCGTTCACCGCGTGTCCGGCGGAATCGATCGCGTGAACTCGATAGTGATATGTGGTGCCGGGGGCGAGGCCGGTGGCTTCGGCGCTGACTTCAGTCAGGACCTTGATCGGAAGGGACTCCGAGCAAGGGGCCGAGCTGCCGTAGCTGATCGTCGTGCCATATTCGATACTGCAGTGCGTAATTTCGTTGCCCGGGTAATTCGAATAAACCGTGATCAGGCCGACCTGGGAGTCGGAGGGACACTGCTCCAGGGCGAAGTCAGACGAGGTGCAGTGAGTGACTGCATAAGGGTTACCGAAGAGGCCCTCGGGGGCGTTGAAGATCACGTTCTTGGCAACCTCCGGGGAACCCGGGTTGTCCAGGGTGAAGGACGTCGAGATGTTGGGGTGCCCGCCGGCCGCGGTGGTCGAGGTCGTGGTGGCGAAGGCTTCGATTCCCTCCGATCCCTGGGCCGGAGCGGCGAGAGCCATCGCCGCCAAAAGACTCGCGGACGCGAAGAGCGCAGCCCGCAGTGCGCGTCGGGACGCTGGGCCTGTCTGGTTTCGGTTCTGCGTTCTCATCATCTCCGTCTCTTTGCCGATTTGGCTGCTCGATCGCCATTCAGCCATGGCGATGCGCCTTGCGGTGTGCCTTGTGGTGGCGCTTTGAGCGGTGCTTCCTGACGCACTTGTCCTGCTTTTTGATCTGGCCCTTCCTGCACTTACCCGGCGGCACCGTCGCGTTTCCGACCGGGGTTCCAACAGCAGTTTTTACGCTCGGCGAGGGCGGCGCCTGGCTGCCGGCTCCGTGACACTCATCCGATGCCTGGCATTCATGGGGCGGCGGAACCTGTGGGAAGCCGCCGTCGACCCGCGCGTCATAAATCTGTACCCGCGGCCCGTTTTCATCGCCACTCACCAGGGTGTCGCGAGTGAAGAAGTAGGCGTCGGTCCCATCGGCGCTAGCGCCGAGAAGGCTCGAGTCAAAGGGGCTGGTACCCGCGGAGATCAGCTGTACGCATCCCCCTTCGGTGTGGCAAGCGCCGACTTCGTCGGCCGGCCGCTGGGGGGACCACTCATATGACGTCCATCTTGCCGTTTAGATCGCGGTCGACCAGCCCTTCGGTGGAGTTGAAGAAGACGCGGCCGTCGTTGGTGAGGCTAAGGCCGTCGGTAGCGAGGGTCGCTCCGCCCGTCGCCTGCTCGCTCGTCGGGTTGCAGGAGGCGCAGGCGATTTCTTCGGCGGTTGCGTCATAGCGAAAGATCTCTGGATTGGCGCCGTTGTCGTAGTCGGTCAGCGGCAGCGTCGAGGGGAACACCGCATAGTTGCCGGAGGGGCTGACCTGAAAGTCAGCCGTATTTGAGGTCCCGGGGGAGCTGACGCTGTCGATGACGAGTGGGTTGTCCGTGCTCGGGTCGCGTGGGATGACCGCGGGACCGAAGGTGGCGATGTTCGCCTGTGCGGGGTTCGAGACCCCGATCGTGCCGGAGTCCACGGCAAGGCCGATCGAGCCGTTTAGGAATCCCGCTCCGGTCGGGGCGTTGACCTGATTACCCGAGGAGTCAAACTCGATCACCTTTCCACCCTCGTCCACGTAGACGTGGTTGTCGCTCGGATCCACCGCAAGGCCCTTGGAAGCAGCTTCGGTGAGCACTCCGAGCTGGGTGCCTGAGGAATTGAAGATCTTTGTGACCCCCTTGGCGCGCGCAAGCCCGCCACCGTTTGACACGTAGACCTTGCCGGTCGAGTCGACGGCGACGCTGGTCGGACCGGTGGGGAATGAAAAGCCGGTCGAGAAGGAGGTGACTTCAGTTCCGTTAGGTTCATAGATGTTGATAGACCCGAAGAGGCTTGCGACGTAGACCCGCCCGTCGGCCTGATCGACGGCGACACCGGTGGGGAAGTTGGCGTTGATCTCGCCGACCGCGTTGCCCGAGGAGTCGTACTCCTTGACCACGCCGTTGCGGGCAAACGGGACGTACAGATGACCGCTTGACTGGTCGAACGCGAGCTCGGTTGGCACGTTCTCTAGTCCCCACATGCCCGAGACCGTGAGGGCGCCCTTCGACCCGAAGGTCACGACAGGGTGCCCCGATTCGTTGAACTTGTAGACGTAGCCGGTTCCTTCGGTGGTTTCGATGTCAAGCACATAGAAGTCGCCGGTGGAGTGTTCGATCGCGACGCCGGCAGGATTCGAGAAAGAACCGAATTGGCGGAGGAATGGGTGGGTAGGTTGCGGCACCGGCGCGGTCGCGCTTGACTCGAGCGTGCGGATGAAGTGAGGTGCCTGACCTGGCCTTGCGACGTAGAGGTTGGGGGCGTTCTGAACACCGTGGGCAGAGCCGTCGAGCAGTTCGGGCGAGAGGAAATAGATTGTCCCGACCCCGGTGGCGACGCCACCGCCCCCGCCGATCGCCACCGCACCGCAGTTTTCCTGCGAGCCGGTTGTGTTCCAGTGTTCGTGAATGGTATTGGCGGCCGGGTCACAGGATTCGCCGTTGCCGGCCCCTTCGATTCCGGTCGAGATCAGCTGCAGGGTGACATTGCCCTGGGGATCGACTTCGGCCTCATAGATGTCAGCACTGTGATCGGTGTCAGCAGGCAGCAGCTGGTCGGTAGTCGTGAAGAAGACCCTGGAGCCGTCTTCGGTCATCCCGTCGAAGAGGACGCCGCTGGTCGTCGCGGGGGTGAGATCGACGGTTCTGGGGGAGTCGCCGATATTCATGTATAGGTGCCAGTAGCGAGCGTTGCCTTTTTCAGAGACGAGCTGACCGACGATGGTCCGAGAGCCGTCTTTGGAGACATCGAGCTCGCCGATACCGGGCCCGGTCATCGTTTCTCCGCCAGGCGTCTTGGAGACGACGTGGGTTTCTTCGGTCTTCAAATCGCGGTCATAGATGTTGACGTCGCCGTTTTCGTTGGCGTCAGGCTCGAGCTTTGCTTTGGAGCCAAAGATGAAGTGGGTGCCGTCGGCGGAGAGATGGCGGCCGATAAAGCCAGCCGGTTCGGCCGCGGGATCTGAGATCGAGCCCGCATCACCTTGAACAAGTTCATCCATTGGGCAGATGGATCGGGTTGCCGGTGCTGCCGTCGGCAAAGCACGGCGAGCAGATTCCGGGACCGCCGAAGGCGAAGGTGTTGAGGAATGAGTCGGCTTCGAGCAGAGAGGAGGAGAACGAGCCGCTCGCGTAGGGGTCGTTGGCGGGAATGCCGACGTATCTGGTGCTCCAGCCTTCTTCCCCACGTATCGCAACGTAGGGGTCAACGCCGTTATTTGTCGGATTGCCGGTTCCCGGAATGCCGCCGTCGTGGACCCCGTAGAGGATCTGGGAGGGATTCTCGGCGTCCGGGTAGCCGCCGAACGGCGTCTGACCTGGAACCAGATTGGACTCGACGTCATAGCCCCCAGCGTTGGCGGCGGAAACCAGCTCATAGGCCCGGCAGTCGAGCAAAAGTGAGGCGCCAGTCTGCTGGCGCACGTGGGCGTTGGGGCAGGGATCGTTGAAGGAGGGAGTGAAGGCGAAGGTCGTGAAGGTAGCGGCACTGTTGCCGCTGCCCATCTCGTTGTCGCCGACCACACGGTAGTGGTAGAGGGTGTCGGGGATCAGTTCGTTGACGGACTGGCTGACGCTTTGGTAGTGCTTACTCATCCCGATTTCGCTTTCGGGTGAGGTTTTTTTGGCGTTGGCCCAGCCGCTCTGCTCGAAGGTCGCGTCGTCTACATATTCGAAATCGGCCTTCGTCGGGGTGCCATTGGGGTCGACTTCGCCATGGAAGATGGCGCGGTCTGAATGCACCACTGTCACCGCCGGGCTCTGCGCGGTCGGCATCCCAGGGGTCGTCGTGAAGTACTGATCCTGGCCGTCTGAGGTGCCAGAGCCGTTGGTTGCGATGACCCGATAGTGGTAGGTACTGTAGGGCTCGAGGCCGGTCAGTTCGGCCGAGACAGCGCTGCGCGACGGCCCGGAGGGCGAGCCGCCGTCAGCCCCGGGAGGCGCCGCGCTAGTGTTACCGTAGGCGGTCGTTGGGCCCCATTCGAAGTAGTAGTGGGTGTCTGTAGTATCGCCCACGAAGGAGGCGTTAAGCGTCGCGCTGCTTTCGGACAGGCTCGTCGCGGGGTCAGTAGTGAGTCCCGGAACTTTGCCTGTCGTGTAGGTCTGGTCGGCACCGTACTTTGGACCGTTTGCGCTGCGCACGGCGACTCGGTACTCATAGGTCTTGCCCGCCGCTAGGCCCGAAGATCGGGCCGTGAACTTCGGTCGCTGGGCCGGTATTTGGAATTGGGTGGGTGTCGACTTCTTCGTTGGCTTCATTTAGGCACGGCACTTCGGTCACTCCTTCCCAACGACCGCCCTTGGCCGTCGTTTTGACCGACGCCGTGGCGCTGGGGGGAGTGAGAGCGGAGGAATCCACGCTGAGCAGCGGCATGGCCGTTCGGGCAAGGCGGCCGATGAATTCGATGCTGTAGGGCCCACCGGCCGTTCCGGTTACGGCGACATTGTTGGGACCAATTGTGCTCATCCCTTCGAGAGCGGACTGGACCGAGCCAGCATTGGCCCCGTAGGAAAGGACGGTGCCGGCGGTGAGCGCGGTGGAGGTGGCGGATTCGGTAGCGGGCTGTGAGAGTTCGAGAATCCCCGAACCGACTTCGGCGATGGTGGTACTCGGCGCAATGCCGGATCCCGAGATTGCCTCGCCAGTGGCGAAGACGCCAGCATTGGTCGTGAGGCCGCTGATCGTTTTGGAACCAGCGGACAGTTTGGCGCCGGTCGCGGTTTCGGTGGCGGGCTGTGAGAGTTCGAGAGTCCCCGAGCCAATCTTGGCGACGGTCGTGGCCGAGGGAATGCCGGGTCCGGTGATTTCCTGGCCGACGACGAAAAGGCCGGATTTGGTGGTGAGACTGGTGACTTCCTTAGAGCCGGAGGAGAGATCTCCCTGACCGGTGGCGGCGCTGAGGTTACCCGTACCGGTGGCGGAGGTTGTTTGACCGTCAAAGCCGAGGGTGAAGCTGCCGCCGCTGGCGCCCGAGATGGTAAGGCCTTGGACCGCGTTGGAAGCGGTGGCGAGGTTAAAGGACCCCTGTTCTGCATATTCGAACTGACATTCGGTAACGTCACCGCCGCCGTTGGGATCCACCTTGGCGTTGAGCGTCCCGGAGGTCGTGGTTGGCGAGGTGACGGGTTTGTAATTCGCCTTGGCGACGACCTTGTTCGGGCCGTAAATTGTGCCGGAGCCCGAATACAAATAACCTTCTGGATTGACAGCGGGCTGACCGCCGTCTTCGATCGCATCGAGCTGATTGCCTGAGGAATCGTATTCGTTAAGTCGGCCGCCAGTTCCAATGATGATATTTTCATTTGTCGGATCCACGCTGACGCCACCCGAACCGACCGGGTAGCCGTCTGAGCAGCCTTCACAGGGGAGCGTGCGGATGAAAGTGCCAGTCGAATCGAACTCATCGATAACCTGCTTTTCGACATCGGTGACGTAGATGTTGCCGTTGTTGTCGGCCGCGACGTGCCCGACCTCGCCAAAGGGGCCGCTCGGGGTTCCGGTCAGCTTGTTGTTCGATATGTAGCTCGCGGTCGCCGGGAAATCTACCGGGCGCTCGGCGGCGTCGAAAGCCTCGACGTCGTCCTCAGGGGAGGTCAGGGAAAGATAGACGCGCCCCCTCGAGGAGGTGTGTGAGTTATCAATCGCGACGTGGAGAATCGGCGTACAGCTGAAGCAGTTGCCGTCGCCATTGATCGCCGTCCAGGAATGCGAGTAGGCGAATTTGCCTTTTTCGTTTTCCCGAAAAATGTCTATCGAGCGTCCGTTGGACTGGGCCACGAAGACTTCGCCGTTTTCCTGATCGACTGCGACTTGCAGATCCAAGATGTAGAAGGCCCACACTTCGAAGGTGTTTGGCACTTCCAGCAACGTGTGGGAGGGGTATGCGTCGTACTCATACAGCCCGTTCTGACCGGGGTTATTGTCCAACCCCTCCTGCCCCGTGTCGGTTATCCAGACGTCGTTGTTCGGCGCAAATGCAAGGCTGTCCCCACCAGCGGTGTGACTGGCGACGGTTCTGTTAGCCAGGGCGGGGGTGGTGACGGCAAGCGAGCCAGCTACCACCGCCGCAAACAGCAAGGCGCCCTTTTTAAGCCTCTTGATCCTCATCGGCCCCTCCGTCTCGCTGCCGCAAAGGCCCCTCGCTGATGATTCGCGCGGGTGCGAGTCTTCGTCGCTCCGCACGGCGTCTGCAGAGCCGGGTTCTGGTTGGCGCTCCTGCCGTTTTGGGCGGCAATCTCAGCCACGGCGTGCAGGGAGTGCGCGCAGAGGCTGGTGTTATTTACGAGCAGGCTCTTGCGCCCGCCGTCAAGGGTCAGCGTGAAATTGGAAACGGGAGCGTCGGGGACGGTTTCGAAAGTGGTGCGGATTGAACCTTTGACCTCGTCGACGTGGCCGGCAAGGGCGACATCGATTTGGCCATTTAGGGCAGCGACAATGTCGGGGAGCTTGTGGCCGCCGCCGGTGCGCAGGTAGACGGGGCCTTCGAGGGGCTTTTCAAGGAGCGGAGTCTGGGCCTTGGCGTAGCCGATGTCAGAACCGGGCGGGCATTTTTCCCCCGGCTCCCTGCCTTCGAAGAACTGCACCTTGGTGCAGGGGTTGTTGATGTGTGCGTTGTCGACGAACTCCGTAGGCGGCAACGTGACGGCGACGCGGGATACGTTGGCATACGGCCCTCCGCTTGGATAGCTGAGCTCGGCGCGCAGGGACGGGTTTCCGGCGTGCCGGGTGGAGCCGCCGAGGCGCATGGTGAGTTTGGGGGCGAAGGGAAGCACGGAACAGTTGGCCATCTGGAAGGGGAATGTGAGGTTCGCCTGGCCCCCTTCGTCGCCGCTGAGTTGGGCGGAGACTGAAAACGGATCGCAGTTCGTCGGGTCGAGGGTGAAGTTCTTTCGGTTCAGATCGACGCGGATCGAGCGCAGGCGCAGCGGAATCCCTTCGATGATCTGGGGCAGCGGATCGGAGACCGCTGTGACCTGAACCGTTTCCGGATTCACTTTGAGCGCCGCACGGACGACCACATTGCCGAGGTCATATGGACCCGAGATGGCCGGCGTGATCACTACCAAGCTAAGCGGCGCCCCTTTGTATGGACCCGCAAGGTAGACATTGCCAGAGATGTAAACAGGGTGATTCCCGGCGCCGGCGCCGACAAGCGAGGTGCCGACCTGAGAGGAGGCCGGGCAGCTCGGGTTCAGTTCCTCCTCGAGGCCCGTATGACTGGCGACCGAGGCCGCGGCGATCGCCGCATCCGAGCAGTAGGGAATGCCGGCGAGCGTCGCGGAGAACCCCGGCGGCGCGGTAACTGTGAGGCCTCTGAGGTTTTGGTTGCCGTCATTTCTTGTGAGTTCGATCGCAAATGGACTATGGGCGCCGGATGTGTTGCCAGCAGAGGCCGCTTCGAATCCCGGCTTGAAAGGCCTCGTGATGGCGGGGCAGGGCGTTCCGTTGGGACCCGAGTTGAGGGTGAAGAACTGGGTAGAGGTCTGGGTTCCGATCGTCTCATCCCAGGGGGTGAAGGTCGTCGTGACCGGGTAGGTGCCGCACTTGGTAGGGGTAGCCAGGAGGCCCCGTTCGGAGCCGAAGAAGTGCATGTCGAATGCGGTCAGTGGATTCTGCGGTAGTTCATTGAAGGTGATTACCAATTGACCCGTTGCCGAGTTGGCGCTGACGGTTCCAGCCAGCTTGATGTGGGTCGCGAACCCGTTGGCTACGAGGAAGATCCGATAGCGGTTGCCGGGTTGCGGTTGGCCGAGATAGACGGAACCCGGTATGGGAGCGGGCAGCGCGGAGCTTTCAATCTCGAGGCTGCCCACCTTGGCGAAGTCAGGGCACTGGGCTTCTTCTTCGGTACCGAAGCGCGCTTCGGCGTCTGTGCAGGCGGTCTTGCCGTCCGCGGCGTTGGGGTTGATCGAGAAGCCCGGAGGAAGCGTCACGACCGCATCGCGCAGCTCGGTCGGCGAGGGGATGGTAGGGCTGAGCTCCTGCGGTACGCTCAGGTTGACGTCGATGCCGGAAGCCGTGTCGGTCTCGGTTGTCGTCGGCTGCGCGTAGAGACTCGGATCGAAGCTGAGCTGGTCGCAGCCGGTTAGCCGTGGCCACGAGTCACTGGCTTCAGACGTGCCGCCATCGTAGGAGAGGACGTCCAAGGTCGAGCTGAGAGGCGAAGCGCAGTTGGTCGGGTTCTGGAGGAAGGGTGTCAGGGGGCTGTTCGAGTGGACCGGAGTCAGGCCCCTAAAGTTAGTGTTACACGGTTTCACGATCGTGTTGGGATCATCGGTGCTGAGGGCTCCGCTTTCGTCGCAGAGTTCGCCGATGTATGACGGAGCGTCTCCAGGCACCTGGCTCTCTTCCAACCGCAGAGGGTCGTGGCTGGGATCTGCTGGGATCCCCCAGAGATCCTCTTGAAAGTTCTGCAGGGGAAAGGCACCGTGATAGATCGATGTCGCGGTCGCGTCGAGACCGTAGTCGCTGCCTGTGCGAGCGTTGAGAATCGTGAACTGGGGAGTGTCGAAGATGAAGATCTTGAATCCGAGCAGGCCTGCAACGTCGGGTGGGGGATCCAAGTTATAGAGTGCGGTGTTGAAGGGAAGGCCGCCTTCGCTCGTCAGGACGTTGACGATACCTACCTGCGAATCGATCGGACAGGTATCCGACGAGAATTGAGCGATCGTGCACTGCGGCGTGGAATGTGGGTTTCCGATGAAGCCCGCCGGCAGATGCACTGCCGCGTTTTTAGCGTCCTCGCAGTCACACGGCGTTTTGCTCTGCTGGATGAATCGATTGCTGACTTTGAACTGAATCTCGACGTCGGGATGCCCGCCCGCCTGGGCGTTGGAGGGAACCGCAGAATAGGAGGTGATCGGCGTGTTGGCCTCCGCCGAGTTACTGAGGAACAGGCAAGCTGCCGCCGCGATCCCGGTCAGCGTCCCATATTTGATCGCCTTTAGGACCCGGGTCGGCATCATCGTGACACTGCCCGTCTAACCCCGCCATGTCGCTTTCGGGGCCTTGAACTGTGCCCAGCACTGCGCCTGTGGCGCCGGTTGGCGCGTCGATGGCGCTTCTTCTGGGCTGGCGTCAGGTTACCGCCCGACCCCAATCGAGTTCCACTGCCGTCGGCAAGTGGAGATGCGGGCGAGGTACCGGCGCCGTGGCACTCATCGGCGGCGGCGCACCCGGGAGGCGGCGCCGGTGCCGAGAAGCCACCGCCGGCACGCGCGTCATACATCTTCAGGAAGAGCCCATTGTGGTCTTCGCTGACCAGCGTGTCATAGGTCGAGAAGTAGACGTCTTTGCCGTCGGCGCTGACGCCGATCAGGCCGGGCGAGTTCTCAATATTTCCGAAGAAGCCGCCTGGCTTGCGCGTCTCACCGGTGCCGGTCGTGATCAGCTGCGGCCTGCCATCGACGTACTCGTAGACATCGAGACCTTCGTTGGTATCACCGTGGACAAGCGCGTCATTGGTCGTGAAGAAGACACGGCCGTCTTCGGTCATGAAGAGTCCGTTTTGGCTCGCTCCGACGTCGGAAATCGGGGGCGCACCGCTGGGGTTGCAGGACGCACAGGTGATGGTTTCAGCTGCCGGATCATAGATGTACATCTCGAGGTGTTTCGCATTTTCATATTGCGTGATCGGGCTGGCGGTAACGAAGGCCATGTGGCTGCCATCTGAAGAGACCTCCATGCGGGTGATCGGAGTGTCGCTGCAGGCAGAATCGGTAATACCGGGAACCGGGCTCGGGAAACAGAAGGACCCGGTCGTCAACGTGGTGACGTACTGGTCGGCTCCATTGCGATAGTCATAAAGATTCTCCTGATTCGCAATCCCACGGGAACCGTCAAGCTGCTCGGGTGAGAAGAAGTAGATTTCACCGGCCTTTGAGGCGATCGAGCTATCTGAATGGCAGTTGCCGCCTTCGCCTGAGTCAAGAGTGCAGAAAGAGGCATTGGAGTAGGGGACGACACCGCATCCCGAGACGAATTTGACTTCGCAACTATCGCTATTGCCAGAGCCCCCACTTCCCTTCGAAATTAAGGTAAGTGAATTCGTCGCTTCACTCCACATGTAGAGATCGGCGCTGGTATCTGTGTCTTCCGCAGTGAGCTGCTGATCGGTGGTGAAAAAGACCTTGGACCCGTCGGCGGTCATGCCGACGTAGTTGACGTCGTGCCCGTCTGAGACGTCATAGGTGACAGAGTCGTTCACGCGCATGTATAGATTGCTTGGCTGCATCGGACAGCGAATCGTGATATCGAATGAACCGTTACATGGCGGTATGGTGCAATCTGCCGATCCGCATGGTCCGACGCCGCCGGCAGCCATAAGGATGTGGGATCCATTACTCGCTACGGTCGGAATCTGGAGCGGATCACCCGACTCATCTGTGGGCTGTTGGGGGATGTCTTCACCGGCGGGAGTCTTGGACGCGATCGCAATCGAACCGTCGGTCGTATTGTTGTCGTAAACCGATCCTGGCGCGCTGAGCTGGCCGCCGGGGACAAAGACGTTCCACTCGCTGGCAAACACAAAGTGGCTTAGGTCCGAGGAGGCGGTGACGTCGCCGGGGCAGTTATTGTAGAGCGGCTGCCCCACGAATCCACCGGTGCTGATGACTTCGGGGCAGTCGAGAGCATGTTCACCCCCGAGGCTGACTCCTTCGGGGCCGTGGCCCGTATCGGGATTTACACCAGTGGGAACGGTGCCCAGATTGGTCGGCCAGCGGTCGAGGAAATTGCCTTCGGCGCTCCATACGTAGGGCGCGTTTGACGCGATGTCGTTGGGGTCCCCCCCCGGATTCTCAGGTCCGTCGTTCCAGTCGACAAATCGATTCATCCCGGGATCGGTGAGGACGTTGTTCTGGACTGCATCGGGAGCCGAGAGGTCGCTCGACTGGTTGGGGAACAGGCCGCCAGTCTCCCCGGGTCCAGGGGCCGAGTTCGGCGGTCCCATTGGCGGGCCCCCGTCGATCGCGGCCTGAGCCGAGGACAGGCCGACGTATCTCGTAATCCAGCCCGTATCGGTGCGGGTTGCGACGTACAGGTCGCCGCTGCCGTCAATCGGGCTGCCTCCTGAATTTGGGATCGTCGACCACAAGCCTACGAAGGAGAATCGAGACGGGTTGGTTGCGAACCCGGTATTGGGGCCGCCGGGGTAGATCTGTGTGCCCCCAGCATCACCGGGAGAGACGAGCTCATAGGCACGGCAGTCGGGCAAGAAGTTGGCTTGGACCTGCTGGCGAACATTTTCGTTCGGACAGCTGGGTGGGTAGAAGTTAAACGTATGATCGGGGGAAGTGGTCGTGCCGTCGGCGTTGGTGGCAACGAGCCGATAGTGGTAGACGACATGGGGCACAAGGTTTTCCAGGTGTTCACCGACTGGCTGGTCGGAGTTCGAGGCGGCGAGGCTGCCATCCGGAACGGGAGCCGACTGCCCGTACGAAGTTCCGGGGCCGTATTCGAAGTGGTAGGTGGTTGCGACACCATTAGGGTTGACCTGCGCTTTGAGGTCGGCCGAGGTCGCCGTCAGATTTTCGGAGGAAAGGCCATCAATCGCCGGTCGCTGGGTGGTCTCGAAGGTCCGGTCTTCCCCTGCGCTAGTAGCACCCAACGCGTTGGTGGCAACGAGCCGGTAGTGCTCCTTCGTGCCTGGCGAGAACCCGGTCAGGGTCGTGCTGACATCGGTGGGTTCAGTGAAGTTTGACGTCGATGGATTCGGCGTGCACGGCGCAGTATGGCCATAGCTCTTGTCAAAACCCCATTCGAACTGACATGACGTGATATTTCCCCGGCCAAGCGGATCGATATGGCCCGTCAGCGTAACGTTGGATTCGGTCGCGTTGGTAAAGGGCCCGGTCGTCACGCTGGGACGCACGTCGTTGAACACGGCCACGTCGTTGCCGCCGGAATCGGCTACATAGACTGCATGTGTAGAACCATTCACGTCGACGCCCTGGGCTCCGGACAAATCGCCGCTCCCAAAGGTATCGGCAGGAGCGCATGGACCGTTCAGGGCGGGTTCACAATCGCTGTAGTGGTCAATCTGCGTTCCGACGTCCTGGTAGAGGTCCTGGTTTGACGGGTCGAATCCAAACCCCGTCGTCGATGATTCGGTGGTCATCTGGTACCTGATCGTGTCCTGGTATTCGCCGTGTTCGGGAATGGCTTTGAACACCGGGCCACTCTGGACGTAGAAATTCCCTTCGCTATCGGCCTTCAGAGGACTCACTAACCCGATGTAGTCCCACTTGATATAGACGCCTTCCTGCGTGTACTGCCACACATCGGAAAAATGGCCACCGTCCACGAAGAGGGTTCCATTGGGTGAGCACAGGCCGTTGTTCGGGCTGGTCGGGGTGGCGCAACCGCCGCCGACGGCGACGCCATACACTGGTCCAAATACCGGGAGGTCCGTAGCATCGGATCCGTCCTTCTGCCCATTTGAGCCCCAGGTTGTGATGAGGCTTCCGGCGGAGGTGAACTTCTGCACCAGCCCATCGACGGGGTCTCCTACGTAGACGTCGCCCTGGCCCCCAGGATAGTTGTCGATGGCAAGCGATGTCGGGTCTTCGAACCCACTGGCGGCGCTACTTGGCGTACCCGCCTGGCAGGTGTCGCCCGATGCCGCGGTGCAGACGTTCCCGCCGGTTTTTTTGTCGACATCCTTACCGAACATCAACATGAGCTGTCCGGTGGAATCAAATTTCTCGATCCGGTAATTCCCGGTATCGGCCACGTAGATGTCGTGCGAGACCTGATCGATCGCGACATCGGTAGGATTTGAGAGCGGATACGGATCGGGCGGGGTGGAGCTCGCGGATCCAATCGTCCCGCTGAATGCATGGCTGGTGTCTGCATAGGCTGGCGCCGCTGTGCAGAGCAGCACCGCACAAATCGACACGGCGGGTACCGCCAACGTGCGAGAAACCTTCATTCCCTTCATTCCCTTCCAGAAGAAGCGCATCCGCATTTCTGCATTCACTAGTTGCTCCTCCTGTGACTCTTTCGCGTGCGATGGTGCTCCCTCACGCACTTGCCGCGCTTCTTTACGAAGCCTGCCCTGCACGTCACGGGCTTTGGCGTGATCGCCGACATGACGGTGGTTGTGAAGGTCTGATCGGGTCCGTCACTGATGCCGATCGCATTGGTTGCAACGACGCGGAAGTGGTAGGTGGTTAGTGGAGACAGTCCCGATACGGAGGAGCTCACAGAATGAATCGAGTCGTCGGACCCGACCGACTGGCTCTCCGAGGTTCTGGCGCCATAGCCGACCGTGGGCCCGTATTCAAAGTGATATGTGGTAGCTCGATACCCGGGTCGGATCCCTGCGCTGAGAATGGCAGAAGTTGGCGTTATATCCACAGCTGAACCGGCTGAAACCGTGGGGGTACCAGGGGTGGTGAAGGTGCCGTCTAGGCCCGCGGTAACGCCAGAGAAGTTGACGGCGACGACACGGAAATGGTAGGTGGTCGCCGGTTCAAGATTTGACAGTTCGGTGGATATTTGATGGGGAGTCCCACCTTCGCCAATTGTTTCACTGGGCGCGGTCTGCGCTCCATAGGAGTTAGTAGCTCCATACTGAATCCGATAGATGGTCGAGGCAAAGTTTGGATTGATTTCGGCGCTCAATACGGCAGTAGTCGGAGATGATGCGATCGCCGATGATCCATCGATGGCGGGGGGTTGGCCAGGGCTTGGCGTGACAGTAAGATCCCGGCCGTAGGTGGGAAAGTTAGATCCGTCGGCGTTCACGGTTACAAGGCGGTAATGATAGGTCGTGAATGCAGTGAGTCCGGTGAGATTAGCGCTGACTTCGGTTGACGTTGATATGGGCGCTGCCGGAGTACATTGGACGGTCCCGAGACTGTAGTTGGTATTGGTGCCATATTCGAAGTAACAGGCTCTCACACTTCCCGCTGCGCCTGGATCGACATGGCCCGTGACGGCGGCAGACGTCTGGGTGACAGAGGCGGCAGGACCAGTTGTAACTTCGGGAAGAGCACGTTGCGTAAATTGTGCGACGTCATTGGCTCCGCTATTGGCCACGTAGATGAGGTCTGTCGCGGGGACGAAGGCCAGACCCTGTGCGGAGTTCAGATAACCGGCGCCGAACGCTTCCAAAAGGCTGTTGCCCGACGTAAACGTCTGAACTTCACCACCGGTATCGAAGTAGCGCGCGCCGGTCGACCGATTGATCGCGACCGGCCCTCCGAACACGGCGCCGAACGCATCGACATCGATTCCCTGCCCACTACCTGGCTGAACGACCAAGTGGCCGTTGGATTCGACTGCGATCCCGGCGATACCTTCGCTGTAAGTGGTGGCACCGTTAGATCCCCACGTTGTGACCAACTGGCCCGAAGGGTCGAACTTCTGGACTACGTTGTTCGCTGTATCAGCAACGTATACGTCGCCAGCCGATGGGCCATGGGAGTTGTCAACTTCGAGAAAGCTCGGCATGGTGAACTGTCCGGGTCCAGTGCCCGCGATGCCGGCCTGACAGCCCGATGTGCACACCTCGCTCGACGCACTGCCATCGTTTACCCCCCATCCCCAAGAGGCGAGAAATTGGCCGGAGGGATCGAATTTGACAATCCGGTGATTCCCGGTATCGGCGACGTAGATGTCTCCGCTCGATTCGTCGACCGCAACATCCTCGGGGTTGAGAAGCTGTCCAGCCCCGGAGCCAGACGAGCCGATGTCGCCAGAGAACGCGTATCGGGCAACCGTGCTGAAGGTGCCGACGGTGAAATTCCTCCCGTCGGCGTTGGAGGCGAGCAATCTATAGTGATACTCCGATCCAGGGCTGAGTCCGTGGATGTCGGCGTGAACGTCTGCGGGTGCCGTGAAGGAGTTTCCCTCCGCGCACGGCACCGATTGACCGTAGGCTGTAGTCGTTCCGTATTCGAAACGGCAGCCGGTCACTTCGCCCGCTCCAGCCGGGTCGATATGCCCGTTCAGTGTTGCAGTCGTCGCGGTGAGACTCGTGGGACTACTGAGGGCGATGTCCGGCACGACGATGGCCTTGAAGACCTGAACGGTCCCGGTTGCGTTCGAGGATACGTAAAGCGAATGAGAGGCTTGATCTACGGCGACACCCTCCGAAGTAAAAAGCGATGAGCCACCTAGTTCACTATTGCTGAGTTGTGGTGGGAGGAAGTTGCCTTCAGGGTCGAAGATATCCACTGTGGCATCTCTCCACGACAGCACGAATACATTGCCGCTGGAGTCGTCTGTTGCCACGGCGATCGGTGTGCTGTAGGGATTGCCAAAACTCCCGGTCGGCGTCTGGGAGGCCTCGCCATTGGGAAGCAGATTGCCGTCCCAGGTGCTGATGTAGTTTCCGGAGGCGTCGAACTCATAGACGTCTTGAGAGCTCCAATCTGCGACGTAGACAGACCCGGAATTTGAGTTGACGGCGATCCCGGTCGCGTAGGCGCCGGGCCAATAGCTGGGGCCGTAGAGGCCGGGCGGAGTTGCTGTGATTTGGCGCTGGTAGGAGCCGTCTTCATTGAAGACGTCAACTACTTCGTGTCCGGCGTCAACCACGTACAAGTCGTTCGTTTTCTGATCGACCGCTATACCGAATGAGCTGTAATATTCGGCGGCTGGGGCGAAGGAGCCCGCGGGCGTGCCGATACCGGCGAGCTGTCCATTCGAACTTGGCGAGGTGTCGCCGAAACTCGCAACCAGTTCGCCGTTTGGTTCGAACTTGTCGATCACCGCGTTTTCGCGATCGGCAACATAGACGTCGCCGGTGGAGTTATCGACTGCAACGGAGAGGTGGCCACCACCAAAAGAGCCGAGGGGTGTTTTGGAACCATTCCAAACAGCCGGTGAGGTATCGGTTGCCGAGTTGAAGTCGAATACCTCTCCGCGCCCCGAGTCCGCGACGTAGATGTGGCCGTTTGCGTCATCCACCGCGGTGCTCTCCGCAAGGATGAAGCTGAAACTCGAGGGCGAAGCGTTGGCCGGTGGTATCTGCCCATCTGGAACGTAGGTCAAGGCCGCAAAGGCGGAGGATGCAGAGAGCGAACACGCGATAAAGGAGACGCAGAGAGCGACGAGAAGGTCAAGCCTTCGTTTTATCGAGACCCCCGACGCGAGTTCGATAAACGGGTGGTCGCAGGAGGCCACGGGGGAGGCGCTGCCTCGATCCCTGCACGATATCTTTGCCCTGCGTCCCAATTTCCCCCGACTTCCCTGTTTCGGGATTCCAGCGCGGCCATAGGGAGCACTGCGCCAGACTCTCCGCTTGAGTCTGCTTCCCCTCTTGACACACCAACCCTCAGCTGCCTTGAGTCGGAGCGCCGTAAAAGCAAAGCATCCAGCGGAACGCTTGTCAAGTGCATTACGTTTGAGACTCCGCGAGATGAGCGGCCTTAGGCCCACAGCCCTTTCCCTCTCTCGACATCCCCTTCGCCAGTTTCCTAGACCTCGTCGGCCGGAAGCGGGCCCCTGGCTCTGCCGTTCAGCTTTCTCCTCGTGTAGACATTCGCCTCCCTGTCTTGAGGCGATGCGCTGTAGAAGCAAAGCACTCTTTAGAGGTTTTGTCAATGATATTACTTTGCATTAGGTGTTTCGGTCGTGGCTGACCCCCAGTTTCGCCGCCCGCGGCCCCCCCGATGAAAGGCACTAAGATCCTGACAGTTTGTCATTGACGTTACTTTGAGCCTGCATATGGTGCCAAAAGTGCCCCCTTTTCCGCTCTCTGACAAACCTGAGTCTCTCCTTCCGAAACTTCCGCACGGGCGCAGCGGCAGGAGTGCGGCGGAGGTCTCCTCCCATCAAAGAGCCCGCTTGATAGGGGCGATGATGCACGCGGTCAAAGAGCACGGATATCCGGCGACGACCGTGCGCGAGCTCACCACCCTGGCGGCGGTCTCCAACTCGACCTTCTATGAACAGTTCGACTCGTTGGAGGACTGCTTCTTGGCCGGCTTCGATTCGATTGTCGCACTCGAAGCCGAGCAGATCAAACGCGCCTTCCTGGCGGAGTCGGGATACAGGAATCAGCTACGCGCGGCATTTGCGACCTACCTCGAATTCGCGATCGAACACCCCGATCGGACCCATTTCGTGGTCCTTGAGTCGCTGCGACTGGGAGAGGCCGGGGTGGCCCGGCGCCAGCGAATCTCAGATATCTATGAGGAGCTGGTAATCGGTGTCTCGGCCAAAGCGCCCGAGTGGGGATCGGTCTCGGAGCTAACGCTCCGAGCGATTGTCGGCGGAATCCGGGGGCTCTTGCAACGACGGGTCAGAAGTGGAGAGCTCGAGGAGCTGAGCGAGCACATCGATGAGCTGCTGGACTGGGGACTCTGCTACCGCCGGACCGAGATCCCGGGGGCTGTGGCCCTTGCCATCAAGCAGCCACGCGTACCGCAGGGAGACCAACCAGGGGCACCCGATGAGCTCTGGGACGAACGCCCAGACAGCATTCGCGACCGGACGAGACTGACGCAGCGGGAGCGGATGGTTCGAGGCGCCGCGATGGTGGTGGCCGAAAATGGCTACGCAAAGCTCAGCATTCCGGCGATCACGGGCGCTGCCGGGGTCTCAAACCAGACCTTCTATGAGCACTTCTCGAGCCCCCAGGAGGCGTTCTTGGAAGCAATCGACACGATCGGCCTGCATGCCGCAACTAGGATTGCCGCAGCGGTGAATACCCCGCAGCATTGGGTCGAGAAAATCGTGGTCGGACTAGCGCGGCTGCTGAACTTCCTCGCCAATAACCCCCTGATCGCCAGGCTTCCTTTCGTCGAGGCGGCCGGGGCCGGGCCGGAGGGGCTGGAGCGAGTCTGGATGCTGACCGATGGCCTCGTTGCGCTATTCGATCTAAACGGCGTTCCAGCCGAGGTTGGAGCTCCTCTCCCTGAGCTTGTCGTCGAGGCGATCGCCGGCGGGATCTACGTCGTGATCCAGCGCGAGGTAGCTGAAGGGCGCACCGAGACGCTCCTAGAGCTCCTACCCGAGCTCACGACGATCGCGCTGGTTCCCTTTGGCCCCAGCTAGGGAAGGCGGCGCCCCCTTTCAGCCCCAATGGTCCCCGTTGAACTTGGAAGCGTCCCGGACGGCGGAGGAAAGCAGACGTCGGCCGGGGTGCATTCCCACATTGATGGGCCCTGGACCAGGGGACACAGCAGCGCTTCTTGGTTAAGTCAACTCCTGCCGATCTTGGGCCGATCGGCACGACCAGGGATGTTCGGTGGGGATGCCACCATCCAAGGCTCCTGAGGTAAACAGAGGAAGGTCAAAATGTCACGATAATGACCTTGTCATAGCGGAAGTTGCATGCCCGCATTGGATCCTGCCCCCCAACCGTGGGCGTGTTCCCATACCTCTCCCCGCTAGTTTGTCCGGGCGTCAACCGTCGGAGTGGGAGCACGCACGCGCAGGCAACCCCCACTGCGAGTTCGCAGTGGGCGCGTGGTGAGCCTGATGTGAGAAAATTCGGGCTGACTCGCCGGAGGAGGACAGTGATTGACGCGGTCGAGCTTTTGCAGCGACGGCAATGCCTCCCACTCCGCATCACAGCTACCTACCGGCGTGTTGCACTAGCGCGCGGCCATCGACAACCCTCCCCCTCCCCCGCCTTTAGGGCCAGCCCGGCTAATCATGATCTCCGCGCACGAATAGCCAAGGCCGAAG
The DNA here is from genome assembly GCA_963745305.1 of uncultured Solirubrobacterales bacterium. Classification (GTDB taxonomy): domain Bacteria; phylum Actinomycetota; class Thermoleophilia; order Solirubrobacterales; family 70-9; genus CAVUWL01. The sequence goes on along the minus strand of CAVUWL010000018.1, from coordinate 402,512 downwards.
AGGATCAGTAGTTTCGCTTAGGTGGGCTTTTGGTTTCTCTGGCAGTTCCCCACCCGGGCGATTCGACCGGCTATGCACTCCTTCCATGCCCGAGTTTCATCCGGCGCCAGAGAATCTCGGCTTTTCAGCAAATAGTGCCCTCAGTGTCTGTGACCATAGCGCTTCCAGTTTCACCGTTTCGGTCAGTGACGATGCCTTTGATGTGGTGGGTGACTATTTCGCATCCGCCGCTCAGGATCCGCGTAAGGATTGTTGGCTTAGGAAACCGTCAGGTTCGTCGCTCCAGCTGTATTTGAACGGCGGTTCTCCTTCGACGGCTGCGCTGAAGTGGATTTCTGTTTGGGGCGAGAAGCTTTCTCCGTTTGCCGGGCTCGTGATGCCCACGCTCGGGCCTTTCACCGGTGGGCCGATCTCCACTTTGATCGGCGCACTGGCGCTCAGGTGAGCGTCATAGGTGACGGTCAGCGTCACCGTGTGTTCCCCTTCTGTCGGGATCCGATGGCTCAGCAGCGCGGCGCCTGTGCCGACCTGCGTGCCGTCAACTGACCATTCGCTCGTGCGTCCCGGTCAACCTGACTAGGGTCCGACGCCGCGCCGGGGAAGTTGATCACCTAGTTTGAGCCGAATGCCGCCTTCACCGGGCGATTCAATCTTCGCACCGGAGGGCGGGCTATGACGTTAACCCTGACGGGGTTCGAGACAGAATGGCCGCCGACCAATCCGTGACTTCGGCGAGGATTGTGTGCTGGCCTGGGCTGAGGTGGGTGATGGTCAACACGTTGCCCGTGCCGATCGGCCCGTCACGATCGGAGCTCCAGTGGATCTCGCTGCCGGGGATGTAGCCGTCGAACATGTCTTCGCCCTGCAGCACAAACGTCGCCGGCGCACCTCAGAAGACGGTGCTTTGCGCAGCCGGATAGGAGATGTGCACCTGGGGACGGGCATCGGGCACGCAGGCGTCGCTTTCGTTCGACCAGTAGGCTGCACGGCCACACCGCAGGGGGAAAGGCGTGTGTGTACTTACCCCACGGAGGGATGTTGCCTTCCTCGCAGATGTCCGCAATCTCCCCGTTTTCCCAGATCGGCTCCTTCAGCGGGTCGGTCCAGCTCAGGAACGGATAGGGATCGGTAGCAGCCTCGACGAACTCGTGCGACGCTCGCTCGGTCGCTCTGTCAATTACAGCATGGTACTGGGCGCTTTCGTGGTTGTGAGTAAGGTTGGCGAGACTCGACACCTTGACGATGAAATACGGCAACGCCGGATTCCAAGCAGCGGCTGGGGCCGGTGGGCGCCATGGACCCGCCCGCCGCGGCGCTGGGGGGAGAGCAGTTCATAGCGGAGGCCAGGCGCCGAGACGGTTGGTACCGAGGTCGACTCGCCCGCCCGCTGTTCGATCCGGTAGGCGAACTGTGAGGCCGACGCCCCAGCCGAGCACGCCCAAATGGCGAGCCCCGAAGCCACGATGGCGGCGGCCCGCGCTGCACCGACAGTACGTAAGGTCGCACGAATTCCTCTGCGCCGGGTCCGTGTTGGGGCTCTCCCACCAACATGGTCGCAGCTTCCTCTGGCCACGCAATTGAGGCCACCGCGGTGCGCGCGTGCCCGTCAACATCAAGTGCCCAGCACTCGTCGCACCAGGACGGCGCACCAATTAGGTGCTGTTACTCAGCGGGCGCGGCAGGTGCGGACAGTTTCTTGTTTTAGGTCTGGGCCTTCGGCGAGTTCAAAGGTTGCCCGGGCTAGGGAGAGAGGCCCGGAGGTAAAGCGTGGTGGCAACGGGCAGGAGGCGCTGAGATAGCTGTGGGTCCTGCCGCGGTAGGAGAAGTGGCGTGAAACGACGATGCTGAAATGGGCGAAGTGGGGCCAGGGACCGATCGAGCGAGGCACGCGGGTGACCAAAACCGTAGGGAACGGACCGGACTGGCGGCGGACGTGAAATGGGAGCACAAAGGAGACCGGGGGATCTGATGTGTAGGCGAGTACATAGACAGCCGTGTGTCCTCGCTTGGTCTTTCCGTTGAAGACGAGCAGGCGGGCATGGAGGCCGAAGGGAGCCTGGTCGGGGATAAAGACTCGGTCATAGAGGCTGCCGCTGCCCACCAAAGCGCTGCCACAGACCGAGGTGGCCTGGCGAGAGTCTATGAACCGAAGGCGGGACTGGGGGCAGATCGGAAGTCCTGTCACGTCGAGCGCGCCACGCCAGGCCAATTCGAGTTTGATCGATTTAACGCGGGGAAGCGGGATCGATTCGGCGGTGCGAATTCCGGCCTGCAACCGCACCGCCACTGGTGCCGAGAAGCTGCGGGGAAGCTTGCGGGGAGAGATGCCACCTTTTATAAAAACGATCAGACCGCCAGTCTCGGAGCGTTCGGCATAGACGGGTCCCGCCAGAAGTGCGAGCATTCCGAGGGCGGCAATGACCGCTGGCACCCAGGCGCGCCACCTGATGCCGGGCCTTATGGCTCTGATGCATCGCGGATCAGGCAAGGTTGCTCACTCTTTAATCCTGGATTCGGGTAGCGACGCATCATTGGCCCAGAGCTCGAGGCCTGAGGAAGCCAATCGCGTCGCAAGCGGTGGCATCCAAGACTTCAATTATAAGCACATCAGCAGACCACCATGTTGGTCCCTCGGCGAATGTCGCGAAAACTGCAGGATTGGACCTGCCGCGCTAGGGCGGCTTGAGGCGCGGACACCAAGCGCTGCAAAAAAGCCGGGCGACTTCCGCCCCTTTGAAACTTTGACGTACCGCTGATGGTCTGCGTTTGGGCGCAAACGCACCTTCTGTGGCTCGCCAATGGGGCTGGTCAAGCCGAACCGGGATTCCCAGGCGCTTCTCATCAGATACCCAAATCCCGCAGATCGACGGACACCACCAAGGTGTTTAGCTGGCGCTCCCATCGAGCCACTCTCCGAATGGTCCTGCCAGTGGTTTTGCTCTTTACGACTGACCCGAATCGTCGCCTCGACGGATCGGACCCAGGCAGGGCCCCGATTCGAATCTGAGGTGATCCAGAGTGACGCGGCCCGCGATTTAGCTCGCGAGGCGCTCCAGGGCAAGCTCCACCACATCCGCCCGGCTGCGCCCGTTGTGAGCGGCGTTGATGAAGGGGCTGCCGATGAAGAGCGAGAACGCGAGTAGGCAGCGAGTCTCGACGTCGTCATCATCACGGCAGAAGTCACCGAACAGCGAGCGCATGTATTCCATTCGCCGGTTGTCGATGCGTCTCACGCGCCTGGCGACAGCCTTGTCACGCCGGGCCCAATCGCGAATCGCAAGCTCGATCTTCAGCAGTTCGCCAGCCGAGGAGGAGGCCAACGCGAAGAGCCGCCTTAACCTCGCCTTGGCATCCCCGCCCTCCCCCTCTACGCGCTCTATCACTTCGTCGATAACCCTCCGCTCCCACGTCTCGAGCATCTCCTTGAGCAACGCGCGCCGATCGGGGAAGTAGCCGTAGAAGCCACCCTTGGTGACGCCAAGCGCCTGGGCCAGCGGCTCGATCCGCACGGCATCGGGGCCACCGATCGCAAGGGTCCTGAGCCCCTCCACTATCCACCTATCGCGGGGCGTGCGTGCTGCGGCCACGGTATCTCTCTATCGCGTCTGGCATGAGTCCATTGGCTCATTATGCACTGCCGTATATATGCGCTACCGTATATCGCAGGTGAAGCTCCCGAAAGTTGCGCACACCTCTCAGGACTGGCGGATCGATGCGATCGTGCCTGATTTTCGGCTCGAGGATGTGTGGGCGCTGCCTACGCCCGGTCGAGCCGAGGAGTTCCCGATCCTCGTCGAGGGGTTCGCCTCAGCTGATCCGGCTCAGACCCTGTCTAGCGCAGCGGGGGCGCTGTGGTCGCTACGGTGGAAACTCGGCGGGCTGTTGGGCTGGGACGAGCCAGACACCGGGCTCGGCTCGAGGGTGTCGACGCTCCGCGAGCGGTTGCCCGATGACCTGTCCGCAAAGCCCGGGCCAAAATTCGAGTCGCTCCCGTTTACCTCGCTCTACCTGACCGACGATGAGTTCGCCGCCGAGATCGCAAACCGAACGATGCACGGGGTCCTGCACCTCGGCTGGGTCGCCGAGGGAAGCGGCGGCTATCGCGGGCAGATGGCCGTCTACGTGAAGCCGAATGGCTTGGCGGGAAATGCCTACATGGCCGCGATCAAACCGCTCCGATACATGGTCGTCTACCCACAGATGCTGCGGGCGATGGAGCGGCGCTGGCGCGAACGGCAGGACCGTGAATCGCCCACCTGAGGGCACCAGCGTGGCAACAGCTTCAGGTGTCCCCAGCCGTCGACTCGCTGCGGTGGAGCAGGTCGACCTGGTGGTCGTGGGAGCGCGCCTGGCGGGCTGCGCGGTGGCGGCTCCGCTGGCGCGGGCAGGGCGGCGGGTGGTGGTACTCGACAGGATGGGATTCCCGTCCGATCGGCTCTCGACCCACGTGCTGATGCCGGCGGGCACGAGCGAGCTGGCCAAGCTCGGGGCGCTGCCACGCATCCTCAATCTGAATCCCTCGCGGGTGCGCTGGGCGCGCATCGTGGTTGAGGGCATCAGCGCGCTGGAGCGACTGCGGCCGGCGCCGGACGGCATCGACTACGGGGTGTGCGTCCCGCGCGACCTGCAGGACTTGCAATTGGTGCAAGCGGCGCGCGAGCAGGGCGTGGACGTACGCGAGCACTGCACGGTGCAGTCGCTGCGCTGGCGCGGCGGGCGGGTCGCCGGCGTGCGCTACTGCGACGGTGACGGCGCCACGCACGAGCTCGCCTCGAGGCTGCTCGTCGGCGCCGATGGCAGGGACTCGACGGTCGCCGCGCTGGTGGGCGCGTGGACGCCCTACCGGACCTCGCGCAACGGCCGCGGCTTGGTTTTCCGCTACCTCGAGGACCCGCTGGCGGGTGGTATCGAGGCCGAGACCTACTACCAATGGCGCGAGGGCAAATCGTTTGCGTTTGCCTTTCCAAGCACCCCTGCGGGGCGCCTGGTGGTCCTGCTTATGGGTCACCGCGACGAGGTGAGCGATGCGCGCGCGCACCCCGAGCGCTACTGGCAGACAAAGCTCGCAGAACATCCGGGTCTCGCGGCGCGGGTGGGCGCCGCGCCAGCGGAGACGAAGCTGCGCTCGACCGCCGAGGCGCCGGCGTTCTTTCGCGCATCCTCCGGTCCCGGCTGGGCGCTGGCGGGAGACGCGGGGCACTTCAAGGACCCGGTCACGGGGCAGGGCATGCGCGACGCGATGTTCGCGGGGCGAACGCTCGCGGAGCAGGTGCTCCCCGTGCTCGATGATGCCGACGCGCTCGACCGCGCGACCCGCGCCTGGGAGGCGGCCCGCGATCGTGAGTGCCTGCCGGCCTATCACTTCGCGAACGCGGACACGCGGGTCGAACGCCCCTCGGCGGTGGCCTGCGAGCTGGTCCACGACGCAGCGCGCAGCACCGATCCCGACATCAGCGACGTGCTCGGGCGGGCGCGCACGCCGCAGCAGATCGCTACCGTGCCGCGAATGGCGCGAGCGCTCGGCGCCGCCATGTGGCACGGCGAGCAGCCGCGCCTCCAGACCCTGCGCCGCTCGCTCCCGGAACTGCGCACCGAGCTGGCGGTCCGCCTCGAGCTGCGTGCCGGGCGCTTCCGCTCGACCCGGACGATCACGGGCTCCGAGCATCCCGGTACCCGGTGGCCTGCACCGCCAAAGCCGGCGCGCCCCACGACCGCGACGGCAGACGAGGTCGTCAGTGAGGAGCTGGGATGACCCGGATCGCAGTTGTCCAGCCGGCCCTCGCGCTTGGTGAGGTCGGGCCCAACCTCGAGCGGATCGAGGACCTGATCCGCGACGCCCACGGCGAGCACTCCCCGGAGGTGATCCTCGTGCCGGAGGCGTGCACCACTCCCAACGTGTTCGCGAAGGTGCTGAGGGGGACGCCGCGGCCGGTGGACGGTCAGCCGTTTCAGCTACTCACCCGGCTGGCGCGCGAGCTGGGGTGCGTGATCGGCGGCGGTTTCCTCGCCGCGCGCCGCGCGCATACCTATGGCACGTTCTTGCTTGCCGAGCCAAACGGTGCCGTGCACCTGCACGACAAGGACATCCCGACGGCGTGGGAGCAGCATTTCTACATCGGCGGCGATGACCCGGGGGTGACACGAAGCGAGACGCTCGGCTGCAAGGTCGGGCTGATGTCGGGTTGGGAGTGGGCACGCTTTCGCACCTCCGCGCGGGTGCGGGCGGGCGGCGGACAGGTCGTGTTGGGCGGGATGTGCTGGCCTTCGATGCCGCTCAACTGGCCTGGCCCGCTGCGTTTTTGGGCCGAGCGCGAGCACGCTATCTGGCGCGCGCAGGCGCGCGCCCTGCCCGGTCAGGTGGCACGGCTAACGGGCGCGCCCGTTGCCCACGCCTCCCACGTCGGCGCGGTCGAGGGCGAAACGCCGCTTGGCCCGGGCATTCCGTGGAAGACGCAGATGCTCGGCGAGTCTCAGATCTGTGAACGCGACGGCACGATCCTCGCGCGCCTGACGCTCGAGGACGGCGAGGGCCACGTTGCCGCCGATGTCGACCTGGCGCCGGCGCCGGCGCCGCTTGACCCAATTGAGGAGCGCTTCTGGATCCCCAAGTTCACGCTGACCACGCGGTACTCGTGGCACGCGATGAATGCCCACGGTGCGCTCGCCTACAGGCTGCGTCACGCGCGCAGGGGATTTCCCTGGCAGTCGTGGCCAAGCTGTGACCTGCCCGACGAGATCCCTCCATCGAGACCAAGCGACGCCGCCGCGGCGAGCAGCGCCTGAGCAGCACAACCATCGGTTTGTCAGTCTCGCCGAAGCTGCCGACCGAGCTCAACCCTCAGCACCGGCTTTGTACCGCAGCGGCGACTTCGGGAGGCGTGGCGCGAAGGGTTCTTGGAGGATGAGGGCGCCGGGGATCAGCAGGGCTCGCAGCGTTGCGCTGTGGCCCTCGCACTAAATCTAGGGTCATCAACAGCGGCCAGACTTGGAGCCTGTATCGTCGCTCGACCCTCATCGGAAGGAGTTCCGGCATGCACCCACGTAGACCGTCGCCGACCACGATTATCGCTGTATTGGCGCTCTTCCTCGCGCTCGGAGGCACAGCCTTTGCAGCTCATAGCTACCTGATCACGAGCACCAAGCAGATCAAGCCGAGCGTCCTCAAAAAACTCAGGGGCAGGGCGGGTAGGAACGGGATCAACGGCAAGAATGGGAAGACCGGAGCGGCCGGGAAGAACGGGACGAACGGCAAAAACGGGACAAACGGATCCCCGGGCGCCCCCGGGGCGGCAAGCGGCTACACCGACCAGAATCCCAAAGCGGGTGAATACATTATCTTGGAAAGCACCCCGTCGGTGGTCAGCTTGCTGAGCCTGCCGGTGGGTAAGTACGTCGTGCAAGCTGACGTGCACCTCGAGCAATCAAGCGCCCCCGGAGCAACCGTGACCTGCAAGCTGGCCGGGGCCGCGACACCCGATGAAAGCGTCGCTGACCTTGGCGAAGGAGCCGGCGAGGTTAAACATGCCGACCTTGCGCTTTCTGCACCGCTGGTGCTCACCAGTCCAGGAAGCGTCCTCGTGGAGTGCACGCCGACAACCGTGGGCAAAGTCGCGGCGGGCGCGGCGATGAGCGCGGTGCAGGTCACCAACCTGACCTCGACGACGAACTGAGGAGCCGGCGCCATTGATTTAGATCGGGCAGCGGCGCGGGTCGGCCTCCACGCCGCTGCCCGAACCCTAAGTGGAAACGGTGGGTGGGCTGGCGACCGCAGCCGTCAGGGCACCAGGCAGGTGATATTGGAAGTCGCGGTCTGGTGCGCATGGGCGCTCGCAGATCCTGTGCAAATCAACCCATCGGAGGTGGCCCGTAGCAAATAGGTCCCCGCCGGAACCCTGAGGAGATAACGGTTATCCATACCAAACGTGGACGTATGAGCCATGACTTGACCGGAGGAGTCGGTGGCTGAAACGCGGAAAGCTCGCGTCATGCAGTGCATTGGAGCGTTGCAGACCTTAACTTCGCCGGCGATTCGGGCATTTCGAACTTGGCTTCCGGCAGCGACCGTGAAGCCAGCCGTGCCGGTGTCGAGCGCCCTGGTCGCGAACTCCGGGCAGGGGGTCTGTGGCTGGCAATAGGGACTTCGCTGCAGAAAGACCATCGCCCGATACGTTCCACTGCACCAACCGCGAGCCGGTGGCTGAAGTGCAATCTGCTCCCGTTCACCGACCGCTCCGCTTTCGATCGCCGGCGGCGGGGTAGGCGTACACCAAGTTGGGCCATCAGGGGGTGCGGTGATACTGACGCTGTAATCGACCGCGAAGACGCCCACCTCTCCGAGCATTTCGCGCAGAGTGAACGCAAGCGTGAAGGAGCTGGCCCGCCCGCCATTAACTGGTCGGACCTGCGGATGGGTGAGCTCGCCGGTTGGAACGGGCGCCAATTGCGGTGTCTTGGGTGTGGCCTGGCGTGGCGACACGGTTACCGTAATGCCGGTCGCGGTACTGGCAACGAATCCGCTTGTGGGGCCCTGACCCTCGGCTCCCGCCGCTGTCGCGGCGCCGACGATCACCGCCAATACAGTGACGACACTCCGGCGGATACCCATGGGCCGATGATACGCGCCAACGATTGAAACGGTGCCCGGTCATAGGGATCCAATTCCTGCAGCAGCTCGATGTAGCTGCCTCAATAAGGGACCCACTCCTTGCACTTCCTGCCCCACTCGACCCTTGGCCAGGCGACCTCCCCACCTGCCATCCCCCAGACCTGGTGACTTCTTATTTGGTGAGACGCAAAACCAAAGTTGGTGGACACGGGCTGCTCCTAATGCTCATTTATCATCTGTGATCCCCAGACGATCTACTTGCAGTTGAGCAAGGCGAGGACCACTCAGCGTCGCTCCTCGCGAAACATCGCGAGAGCGTGCGCGCCAGCTGGGTGGGTGCGGAGTTCGCGAACGACGGTGGCCATCGATCCTGGCAACACCTCAGGCTGAGGAAGCGGCACGCCGTACTCGGGCGGCATCAGCACGGAAGCAGCAAGCGAAGCAAAGGTCAAGTCAGCGGCGCTAAAACGACCTCCGCAGAGGTAAGGGCGCCCGTCGCTGAGCCGCCCAGCCACCGTGTCAAATATTGCTCGAACCTCGATCTCTGCCTCCGCTGCGGTACGCGGCGTAACTTCGAGGACGCGATCGATGACGCGAGAAACGAAGGGGTAGGCAAGCGGAAGCGCGTGGCGTTGCCAGGCCGGAACCCCAGCGCAGGCGTAATCTTGGGCGATATCGCGACGTCCGCGGATTCCGTAATACATCCAGAGGCGCCCCTGCGGACCCAGCTTAGCGTCGAAGTCGTGCTGCAGCGCACGAATCTCAGCGGCGCCGACCTCATCACGCGGGTACAAGCGCCGATCCTCCGGCAGGCGTTCGTCCGCCCAATCGACAATTTGGGAGGAGTCAGCTAGGACTCGGTCGCGAGTTACCAGGACGGGGGCGGTTCTGCCGCCCCTCGCGCGACGCACCGCGACCCGGTGCAGGAGCTGCAGGTGAGCCCGCTCTTGGTAGTCGACCCCGGCCCGATCAAGAGCCCACCGAGCCTTCTCACAGTAGTGGCTGATCGGAATCGTGATCAGAACGGAGGGCGACCGGTCGACGCTGTCCGGGGTACCGAGGCCATTGCCGGTCCCAAACTCTCCGCGGTGTTTTTCGTCAGAGGCAGAAGTCAAGGCGCTCGTCCCAGAGTACTTCGAGCTCCGAGCCGGTGCACGCCCCCGCAGTTGACCATCCCTTCCGGGCCACGATCGCTCCAATCCGTGGCAAGAATGCCCGTCTTGGCTGGCCTGGCACTGTCGGCCAAGGCCGCGCTACGGATTGCAAGCACACTGGATCTGGTGGCCCATCAACGGCGTTCGTGACAGCTGGGCGATTTGGCCGCGAGCGAGCTGACCCCAGACTCATCTTTGCCCTGCCAGTAATTAAGGAGTGGATCGATGGTCGGCGGAGCGTGCTTCCCAGGCGTATGCCACCACGATTCGCTGCATGGTGCTCGGGTGATCCTCGAACAGCGCATAGGCCCAGCCCGGCGGTTCGGGATTACCGAGGCTCTCGGTCCTCAACGGCCGCATCAGCGCTCGGTCGGCGGCCGGATCATGGGTAGCCGTGAAAGCCGCCCAAACCGCCGGTGCGTCGTGGCGGCGACAAAAGATCTGGCAGCGCCGTTGCCACCAGCTGCGCCACCACCAAGCCCAAGACGGCGATTGGCACCCACTCCGGCTGGGCCAGGTCGCCCCGAGACGAGTCAGGGTGCAATCAGCCCCCCAAGCCGAGAGCAGGAACGGCGCCAGCCGACCGACCCGCTTTAAAGGCGCGTGGGCGGCGAATTGGACCCCTTCGCGGGCAGCTGGTTCGTGCTCGAATTCGCTCGGTTGATCGACTGGGATCCTCTAGATGAGGGCCTCTCGGCTTCCTCCGCGCGGCGGATTGAGTTACCTCATTGCCCCTTGGGCGTCGCGGCCTTCGAAAACCCGGATCTTCAGCCCGCCATGGATGATTGCGAGCCGCTCCTGCCCGACGCCTGGCGCAGGGGAGGGGCCTGAGCAGATGGACTGGGACTCAGCGAAACAGGCTGACAATGTCGGTCGGCAAGCGATGTGAGACCCGCCCATGGCCGCGGGCAGAGGACTCAGATCCGTAGCAGTGGCTAGGCCAGCGTTCCGCTGGAGTGCATAGTCTGGAGCGCTCCCGCAATACCCCGTGGATCCTCAAACGAGATGCAAGCGCTCAAGACAGCGATCGACATTGCCTGGATCATCTTCTGGATCTACTGGTTCGCGTCTGCATTCGGCGTGAAGAAGGGCAAAGCCAGCCGGCGTCGGGTCCCCCTGAATGATCTGACCGCGCTAGCGGTCCTCATTCTCGTCCGAGTGCTCCGCGGCGGAAGTCTGGCCGTGGAAAGCCCTGTCCTCGGAGCGGTCGGGGCAGTTGTGTTCGCTTCGGGTATTGCCGTGGCGATCTGGGCTCGCGTCCATCTTGGAAAAAACTGGGGAATGCCCATGACCCAGAAGGCCGAGCCAGAGCTCGTCACATCGGGTCCATACCGATTCGTCCGCCACCCGATCTATTCGGGACTGCTGGCAGCGGTGCTCGGAACCGCACTAGTGACCAACCTGATTGGCCTTTTCATCGTCGCGATCCTAGGGGGTTACTTCTATTACAGCGCGACGGTGGAGGAGAAGAACCTCACTTCAACCTTCCCGACGGCGTATCCGCGTTACCGAACCACAACGAAGATGCTCATCCCCTTCATCCTTTAGGCTGATTCGCGATTGCCCTTGAGCCTCGTTGAGTTCACCGAGGACCCCGGAAAACAAGGTGAAGCAGGCCCCAGCGGAGGCCCGCACCGGACGGATTGCGAGGACGATTGGTTTCACGACCGAAGCTTCGGGCCTGTGGTCCCGAGCGAGCCTCAGCGCGGCCGCTACCTAGCTGCTTGCTCGACCAGCAATAGCAGAGGATCTGTTACCGATCAGTCTTCGGAAGAGCAGCAAAATCACGCTTGGTTTTTTTGTACCAACCCATTCCTGATATGGGCCTTTTCCACCTACCCTTCATTTCCTTCAAGGCACCCTCGTGCGTTGTATCCCCCTCTGCAACCACATCCTTTAAGTGTTTATCCTGCGACTTGATAACCTCGTCTGCGGTATCTCCATGGTGTGGGAAATCGCACGGTCCACCCAATTGTTTGCAAGTCATCGTCTTCACGGGGCTCGCTCCTTTCGTGGTGTTCGACGTCAAATAGGACAAGTTCAACCGAATCAGAGATCCAATCAGCGCCTCGCTATGCCAGCCGTTGGGAGTGACGACTGCGGTCGCGGGTCGGCTCAGTGGCGCTCCTGGATGTGCGGGCAGTCTCCCGAGGGTCGCAGATCGCGCCGTCGCACGCTCTCCAGGCCTATGACCCCCGCTCGCGACTGGTAATCCGGTCACGCCCGGGTGACTCCGAGGTCCTCTGACCGCCCGGCTTGCACGCGGGGCCACTGAGCGGTGGGGCGCCCGTCGGTGCGGAGATGTGACATCACGGGGGACTGTGGCCAGGCGGCGGGCGAGTCCTCCCAGGTCTCCTGGCGCCCGTACACCGTGAGGTCGAGCAGCGAGTAGGTGTAGTCCATCGCCTCCACGCCACGCCCGTTAGTCCAGTAGGTCTCAAACACCCGATCGCCACAACGCAGGTAGCAGACCAGATGGAATTTCCCGATCCGGCGCCCCACGAGCAGCTCCTCGAGGGAGTCCTGGGCTGAGTACCACGGCATCTCCCAGCCCATGAACTCGTGGTAGCGGACGCTCTCCTCGTATGGCCCCTGGCAAAACGTGGCGTAGGTAACGCCGCGCGATTGCAGCTGGGAGAGCTCGCCGATCTGGGTGGTGTAGAAAGTGCAGCCCTCGCACTGCTCGGGTGCGGGTTGGCCGGGGTACCACATGAAAAAGTAGGCGATCAGCTGGGAGCGTCCCTCGAAAGCGTCCAACAGGCTCAGGGGGCCGCGCGGACCGATCAGCCTGAGAGTCGGGTCGATCTCGACCATCGGTAGCCGCCGACGTGCTGCGGCGATCGCATCGCCTTCGCGGGTGTGGGCCTTCTCTCGGACCCGTAAGGCATCGAGCTCTGCCTGAAATGTGGCACGCTCGACCGTGATTGGGACGTCGAGCGGATCGCTTACTTCTCTCTCTGTTGGTCTCCGCTTGTTCGGTTCACGGCTCACGATCACCTCGCTTTGCTTGTTGTGCTCGGCTATGCGGTTGGTTGATCAGTCGGTGACGACGAGTGCGCGCGCCTGCCGCCCTCATTCAGTGCCACGGTTCGTGAGGGTACTTCAACGCTCCAAGTCTCACATCTCCTCCCGACTCAGGCGTATCGCGTTTGCCCACGGGCGCTCCCGCACTTCAGGCCGGAACTCGGGCCCATATGGCTGCCGCTGGGTTGCATCGTCTCTGGAAGAGGTCATGGCCTCCCTGGAATCTTTCGTGTGCCGGGGGTCCAACCTTGATGGCGCAGGGCGAGGCCGCCGGACCCTTTGGTTCTGAACCGTTGTGGAATTCCAGCGGATTTAGCGCTTGCGTCGACCCTCGCGCAGGTGTTCGTCGGCGCGCCCGATCAGCGTCGCCAGCGTGTCGCAATCCTCCAGCACCGCCAAACCCGTGCTTATCGACACAGGTGGGTCGAGTTTGGCGAGGTCCAACCTAGCTTGTGAAGTGCGCTCGTGGGCTCCCTCCACCGAGCTTCCTGAGATCGCACAGATGAACTCATCGCCCCCAAAGCGCACAATCGGATCGTAGGGACGAAGCCTCGCATGAAGAGCTGTGAACGCATGCCGAAGCACGGCGTCTCCAGCGAGGTGGCCGAAGCGGCTGTTGGCATCCTTTAGTCCATCGACGTCGACGAACGAACACCAGGCTTCCGCGCGAGCGTTTGGCACGCTCGATTTCGTGCCGGAGGATCACCTCACCGATTCCGCGTCGGTACGCGCCCGTCAACTCGTCTAGGTGAGAGCGCTCCAGTTCCGCCTTAAGGACATATCTCAGTAGACGGCTCCCAACCGCGCCGCGTGCGCCTTCTTGAACGCGATCATGCCGCTTGCCAGCTGTAAGAAGGCGAGGTGGTTCTCCTCCTTCTTGGACCAGCGGATCAGGATTCCCCGGTTGCGGTTAAACCACGAGTGACACGCCTCGGCGACCCAGCGCCGCGCCTTCCACTCGGGATGATTGGTCTTTAGCTCGACTTCCTCACCGCGGGTGCGTATGTGGGGCTCGAAACGCTGGCGGAGGGCGAGCTCGCGGATGTCCTCGTAGTCATAGCCCTTGTCGAGGCAGAGCCCCTGCGGGTTCTCCTCGCTGGGGATCGGCCGTGCGATTGGAACCGACTCAAGGGTCGGCTCCAAGAGCTTCATGTCGTTGCGGTTGGCACCCTCGTGCGCGATCCCGAGCGGGATCCCGGCAGCATCGGTGAGGAGCGAGCGCTTCGCCCCCCCTTGGCTCTGTCAGTGGGATTGGGGCCGGTCTTCGGCCCACCCAGCGGCGCCTTGGTCATTGCCCCGTCGGCCGCCAGCCAGGACCAATCGATACCGACCTCAGAGTCGTAGTCAAGCAGGCCCTGGCGCCAGATCTCGTGAAAGACCCCTGCCTGCTCCCAGTCCTGGAAGCGCCGGTGGGCTGAGCTCGAATGGCAGATCCCGGTGATGTTCAGCGCGTTCCACTGCATCCCGGTGCGCAGGACCAACAAGATCGCGTCCATCGCGTCGCGGTCGGGGACCCGCGGGTTGTGACACCCAAGCGGGTGCCCAGGGCGTGCTGGCAGGAGCGGCTCGATCTTCTCCCACAGCCAGTCCGGCATTCGCCAGCCGTCGTCGCGGTCGACCAGTCCCATGACCCACCTCCACTATTCAGTTTTTTCAGCGGACGGTGAGGGGGTTCGACGCTCGGCGCGGGATTCCTACCGAGATAGGTCCTTAAGGAGCTCGCGATCACGTGCAGCCGCCCACGGTCCCTGGCGGCTCGCCGTCTATCCTCTGCTGCTCTGACACGTGCGCCCGCGGCTCTCCGCCGCGCTTCCGCAGCGGCCTCCAGCGCGTGCTTGACTCGGAGATCGGGCTCGTCCGCTGCCCCGGCCAATTCTTCAGCCGTCCGATCGGCCAAGCCCGCAGCTTCGTCGCGCTCTGAGGCCGCCTCATCACGGCGACGGGCATTGTCATCGCGGCGCATGGCCTGAACGTCGCGTTCGGCGCCAATCTGCTCCCTGACGAGGGCCGTCGCGATTCGGGCCAAGGTGCCCTCTCCCCGCTCAACCCGAGCCATCTTGTATGAGTCCAGCCTGTTCTCGTCTTCCGTTGGGGAGGCTCTCATCTCCCGATCCGAAGCAGCTTGTTCGCGATCAGAGGCGCGCTGATCGGCCTGCGCCGCTGCCTCGCCGCGGTCGGAAATGCTCTGATCGGTATCGGAGGCAGTTTGGTCTGAATCAGAGGCAGTTTGGTCAGCATCCGATGTCGGTTGATCGCATGGCTGAGCGCTACCGCGCCACCGCCTGGGTTCCGGTGGCATCTAAAGCATCTACCTCATTTGGCGAGCGGTGGAGGTCGGAGTCACGAGCGGGCTGCGTCGCGGCGAGGCGTCGTCCATCAGCAAGGTGCGCACCGCACGCCGCTTCAGCATCGCCTCAGCTACGAGCGAAGGCTCAAGCCTGTAGTGCTCTGTCTCGATCAGGGCCTTTAGCTGTCGCGGTTGCATCCTGCGCTTCATTTCGGCTCCCTTCCGTCGATCGTTAATTTTCAGTAATAGCACATCAGCGGGGGCCGAAACCTCTACTCCGAGCTCAAACGCTGGGGGGTCGCCGGAGACCGGGTTCCCGAGATTGCTCGCTGCCTTTTGGCGTCTGCAATTTGCTCGCCAGAGGACCATCCTGAGGGGCAGGCAAGGACGAGGGGCCTTCTTGGCGCTGGTGAAGAAGCCCTCAGCGTCCTCGCCGAGATCAAGGCGCCGTTCAGCGAGGCGGAAGCGAATCCCCGGACTTCGGGTTTGACGGCGATGGGCAGGTAGAAAAGGCGCGACGCGGGCCAAAGGCCCAACCGAGCCGAATCTTTACTCAATTTTGACCGGCCGCCAAGCTTTGGGGTCAAGACTTTCTGGGTCACCCAACGAAGGAGGAAGCCATGCCCCAGATCCTCGTAGTGACCGACACCCAGGAGGAGACCCTGGCCACAGTCGTATACCGGGAGCGGATCGTCCTCACCGATCTCGAGTCAGAGCACTTCTCAGGTCAGCTGGTCGAGCGGGTCGGTTGGGCGGTGCTCGACGCCGATGAGCTTGAGCACGGTGACAACAGCAGGGGAGTCAGGGTCAACGGGATGGCGCAGAAGGGCTGAACGGAGCTCCGCCGGAGAGAGCCCCCCGCGCCCCGACTCGCCTCTCACCCAACCTGAAAGGGCTGAGTGATCGCATCCCATCCCACGCTACGCCCCTGCATTCGAATTCAACTGACTCGAGAAGCCCAGATCTGATCGAACCGCTCGAGATCGAGCGGAACGAGCCAGACCTCGCGAATCTCTCGATGCTCAAGATCGAGGCGATAGATTCCCACCGTCTTCCAGGTGAGGTGACGGCCGGCGAGCACGGCGCTTCCCTCGACGAACTGCACCACCGCATCTCCGTCAGCTATCACTTGGCCCGGAAGCAGGCGCATACTCGCGTCCGCGAGCTGGCGTCGGCGTTGGAAATAGTCGATCACCTTGGGCACTCCCCGATGGTCGCCAGCGATCGGGCTCGCGCCCGGTACATGCCAGACGACCTCGCGGGAAAGAAGTTCGGCGACCGAATCGATCGAGCCGCCCGCATACATCTCGCCCTGGCGTCGGTGCAGCTCGGCGACCAGCGCGATGCCGTCCCGGGCTATGTCGGCTGACATTGCAGGTGCAGACTACCCCCGGAGATTGAGAAACATGGGTTCCTCAACCAACCGATCACCGCGATACAGCCGTGATGGCCACGGCAACCCAACCTGCGCTGAAGCCCACAAAAACCGCGGTATTGATGCCACGGTAGACCAACGAACGCTGCGCCAGTTCGGAGTTAACCGCGAGTGGTAGGAACATCAGCGGTTGGATCAGGGCGCCGAGAACGAGGAGGCCGCCCACCCAGGTGGGAATTGGATCAACGGCAACTCCAATGACGGTCAGGATCGTGCCCATGAACAGCATGTCGAGGTGGGCCTGGCGGATGCGGCCGAGGTGGCGCAGCCCCAGCCCCTTCAGCCTTTCGGGAATCTCAAGCGTCGCAACCATCATCCAGCCGGAGAGGGCAGCCACGCTCAACTCGCAGATTCCGATCTTCGCTAAGAGCGGCACAAGCCCAGCTTCCCCATCGATCCTCCTTATAGATCTATAGTTTGACTACAAAACCTTGGGCTTGACTATAGTACAGGTAGATAGACTTGATGATAGGTAGACAAACTACAGGGCCGCTAACCTTCTGGGTTATGGCGAAAACTGGCACCGGTTCGCCTGCCGCGCTCAGCCCCCGAATGCAAAGACGCAAGGCACGAACCGCGACCGCGATTCGCGATGCGGCGGCGCGCCTATTTCTGAGTCACGGTTACGGAACAACGACGATGGAGGACATTGCCGAGGAGGCTGACGTCGCCGTGGGGTCGATTTACGCCCACTTCGGCACCAAGGCGGGGGTCTATGAGGCGCTGATCGAGCGCGCACTCGAGCTCGACAAGCGCTACTGCGATGAGGGCTTTGCGGCGGGCGACGGCCCCTTGGGGCGACTCATGGGTTTGGCCGAGGGCTACCTGCGCTTTGCCCGCGAGCACCCCGGCTACTACCAGATATTTCGCTTCCCTCCACCCGATCGCCCCGGGGCAGAGGCGGTTCCATCGGCTGCGGCCCTGGT
The DNA here is from genome assembly GCA_963745305.1 of uncultured Solirubrobacterales bacterium. Classification (GTDB taxonomy): domain Bacteria; phylum Actinomycetota; class Thermoleophilia; order Solirubrobacterales; family 70-9; genus CAVUWL01. The sequence continues at coordinate 385,081 of CAVUWL010000018.1, read as the reverse complement.
TTCACAGCGGATCACGGATGAGACCGAGCGAATGGCGATCGAGCTCGGTAACGGTTGGGAGTTGGGGCTGGGACGCCCAGTCGACATCAAGAGCACAGCGACCTTCCTTTGGGCGGCCTGGGATGGCGTGATCGCCAGCCACCTCGGGCCCAGCAACATGGGCCTCACCAACGCCGAGTTCGAAGCGGTGCTTGACCGGGCCCGCGAAATACTCGCACTCGGCTTTCTGGTTTCCCCCGGCCCTGCGCAAGACTCCTGATCGAGGTATTGACCGAGGTCGGCGCCTATGGTCCGGGGCCGATTCGACCCCGGATCGACTGGTCTCAGCACGAACGCGAGGCCGTGATCGAGGGACGCCGTGTCAGCTACGTCGAGGTTGGCTCCGGAACGCTCGGCTTCATCCTCATACATGGCATGGGCGGCTACTGGCAGCACTGGGTGCAGACCCTTCCCTTCCTCGCCCGCCGTGGCCGAGCCATTGCACTCGACCTCCCAGGTTTCGGGCGCTCCGGGCGTCCACCAGGTTCTGTCTCAATCGAGCACCTCGCGAATGTCGCGGCGCAGCTGTGTGATGAAGCGAATCTGCGCGAGGTCATCCTGTTCGGCCACTCGATGGGAGGTCCTATCGGACTCAACTTCGCGAGGAGTCGGCCCGATATCGCAAAGGGCCTCGTCATGGTCGGAGGTGCTGTGCGCACCTTCGCCGCCGTGCTCGGCGGCCGCGATCTCGGCCATCTGGCACACGAACGCTTGGTTGAGATGGCGGCAATCGTCACCGAGCTCCTCGGCGCCGGATTGCCAACTCCGCGACCACTGAAGCGCCTCGTCGCTGGGCGCGCATTGTTACGCAGATTGGTGCTTTGGCCCTACTTACAAGCCCCGGCTGAGATCTCGGTCGATGGCGCGGCACTACTGCTCGAGGGCGCTGGCGCAACCGGCGTGTTCCCGACAGCTCGCGCAATCGGCCGATCCGAGCCCTACGGGCGGCTGGCGGATGTTCGCCTGCCGATCCTTTCGATCGGTGGTCGCTATGACCGCATCTGCCCCCCCGCGGACCTCGAGCACTTCGATCGAATCGCCGCGACGGCGACTACCGTCCTGGTCGATGGCGCCGCCCACATGGTGATGCTGGAGCGCCCGAAGGTGTTCAACGAGCGAGCGGGGAGGTTCCTGGCGGAGTTGGGAATGCCGGCAGACGTCGCGGCGTCATAAATCGAAGATCTCCGAGGACCACCCACCAGCTAGTGGGCGCTTCGTGCCCTATACGGCCTTGGTGTCGCCTCGGCTTCTTGAGGTGCCGACTCGAAACACGCAGTGGCGACTGCGTCGTTGGCGCTGGCTGGCCGAGCCACTGCTCTGGACGGTGGCGCTCTGCCGAAGCGGCGTCGCGCTCGCGGCGGGAGAAGCCAGATCAAAGACCAGGCGCCTCCCAGTCGTTCAAAGAACTAAGACCGATCGTCATTGTCATCAAGCGGTGATTCTGGGGTTCCCCAATCGGACCTCGGCCACTGCCTCTTTGAGGATGGGCTGAGATTGGCCATTGCATTCCAATTCCGCCGCCGGGTATGCGAACATACGTTCTTATGACCCCTAACTCGATGGAGCTCCGGATGCCTCACTTCGACGCATATAAAGACCTGGTTGGAAAATGGCGCTGGCGCCTCGTTGCAAGCAACGATCGGACCGTGGCCACCTCCGGAGAGTCTTTCGAATCGCACTGGCATGCCCTTCGGGCGGCCGAAGACACCCGCAACGTCGCAGCGGGAGCTCGCATCCACGCTGCTCCAGCTAGCGGTGTCAACGATGCGCTCTGCGCGATACTCGAGCGGGAGTCGATGCTAGGTCGATAGCGGCGGCGGGGTCATCAAGCCTAAGGGCCACCCTCGATCACTCTCTAGACGATCGTCAATAGACACCTGTGGCCGGTACGGTGGTATTGGTTGAACCAGCATTATTCTCAGCATCGCCGCGAGCCATAACGTCCGGGCCTTCGTCCCAGGAGTCGCGAGCATTTTCCTCCGAATGCGATTAACGTGCCAAATGCCCTTGTCGGCTATCAACAGAGGTCAGGCGCTTGCGGTCAGTCCGGAGTACCCAGATCCCTGCCGGTTTGCCATTGCCTGCATGTTCTCCCCAGGGCCAGACGAATCGGCGTACGATCTGGTCAGCTGGATCGATCGTCCTCGCCTCAGTGGCGACCTCTCGTTTCCTCGCCGACCGGGAACACCCCCTGGCAGGGATGCGCTTCGAGGCATTCCCGGCTCGACGAGACACCGGCAACCTTAGCGCGTCGCCGGTTGGCGGCATGCCCGATCGCCAAGGTCGTCGGTCGTCTCCATATCAATGATTGCGGTGACAGCCAAGGTCATTGAAAGTGCCCAATCGCCCGTTATCTGACGAATGTTGCTTATGATCGAGTGCGGCTAGGCTTCGAACGGAACCGCGGCCCCCCCGGACAGCCTAGAAAGTTGCCCTATCTAGGGGTTGTCCACGACTGTAATCGCGATCGTGGTTGTTCGGGGCTAGCATGGACTCGATTTGCGGGCAGCCATCGTCGTTAGAAATCTTTTAGATCCAGCGATCCCGTTACGGCTAGTGTCTTGATTGCCCCTATGGGACTGACTCCACACCCAAGTCGGTGGGTCCGCTTTGAGCAGGATGACCGCTCGGTCTGGCTCAAGTGCGTTGTCTGCGGGCGAAGGCTGACCGCGGAGGCAACGATGGCCCTAGGCTATGAGCAACGATGCGCCCAGCATTTTACGCCAGACTTCCTCGAAGCACGCAAACGCGGCATTCACCGTATGGAAGAACAGAGACTGAAAGAGATGAACGAGCTTGGGCATGGCAGACGCGCAGCCAAACGCCGGCACGATAGGAACTCAGACCTTTAATCGAACCTGCTCGAAGCCTTCCACAGGCAGACCCGGTCATCAACTATTTGAAGCATCGAAAGTGCCCCTTGTCGACCCAATATCACCCAATCAAGTTTTGGTGCCTTAGATCTATCGAACCGCAGCCATCCATGCAAACACATTGACCGTTGCAGCCTGCAGCTGAAGCGACCCCGGCGGGGAGCCCACCGTTCCGCTCGATCGCCCGGTCCATGTCTTCAGAAAGAGACCGTCGCTATCGCGAGCGTTAGCAAAGGCGCGCTGGGCGTTTTGCTTTGCGATTCGATACCAGCGGGAGCCGCCATCCATGGCGTGGAACTCCAACAAATCGTGGAGATAGACGTTGTCGTATTGGGGTCCCATCCTCAGTTCGGGAAAACGCGTCACCGCGTCTCGCGCCAGTCGTTCGGCCCGATCGCAATATCCCTGGACCCCGGTGGATTCGCACAGGGTCTGGTTGGCGATGATCATCGGTCCCTGAACATACGGGAGCGGGGTCGGATCGAAACTCGGCAGGCTGGAGGTGGTGGCGACGTTGGAGACAACATCGCCGCTCGGCTCGGCGTTGGAGCTGACAGCCTCGGCGGAGGGGGGAATTCGCCCGGTCTGGGCGGTGGCTTCAGGCGGGACGCCACCGGAATTAAGCTCGCTCTGGGGAGTCCGAAGCCGCGCGTAGAGTCCGTCAGCGGAATCCCAGAGCCATACGTTTCCCCAGTCGATGAATTTTTGAACTTCGGCCAGATATTGCGGCTTATGGGTGAGTGAAAATAGCCGCGATCCCAGCTCAGTCCCACCGGCCAATGTCTCGCCGGCAAAAAAGGTGTGCTGGGTATCCCACCAAAGACCGCCCGGCGAGCCGGGCGAGGTGTCCCAACCTGATTTCGAAATAAAGCGAAACGCCGTCTCTGCGTCGCCAATATAGCGCCGCTTTCCGGTCGCTTCATAGGCATCGAGAAACGCGAGGCCCCACCAGCCGTTATCGTCGAACCAAGTTGTGTGGTTTGGACCCCGCTGATCTGGTTCGGGGCCAAAGCCGGGCACCGGCTGTAGGGAGCGGTTAAGAAAGGTCTCCGCGTAGTTTGCGAAGCCAACAACATTTTCCCTGTGGCGTCTCGTTGGATCGGCGATTGCGATTCCGTCCAGAGCCTCAAACAGTGGCACGACATCCCATAGCGTGGCTACCTTGTTGCTGTTGTGTAGTTCAGCATCAAACCAGCTGCGGTTGCCGTTCCACCAAAACCGATGTATTTTGGCGACTCCGGCTTCTGCGAGGTTGAGAAACCGCTTCTGCGTACCGCTTAGTTGCTGAGCGTCGGAATTGCTAGTTGACCAGAGGATCGTGAACAGCACGACGATCATGATCAAGGCCCGGCGCGATCTCAGAATTGGCCAATGATAGGAGTCGTGGTCATTCATTTGGAACCTCTGGGTGATGGATCCCACGGTCCGGGAAAAAAGGCGGCGCGACCGCATCACGGCACCCGGGTCTGTGCTAGATAACGATTCATCCAGAGTGTCCAAAACCAGGACACAAAGGGAGCGGTCCAAACGACGACCAGAGGTGCAGAGATCGTCATTATTAAGCGAACCCGCGTCTGCTCAGTGGCCCAGAGCGCCAGCGCGATCTAAAGCGGTAAAAGAACAAGCGTGAAGCGAGGAACGACCTGAGGGGATCACTCGGCGACGGAATCGAGGCGGCCATCACAATCCCCCCCGCGGCCCAAGCAGTATATGCGAACGGCAGGAGCTTCCAGCAGAGCCAAAGCAGTACAAGTGAAAGAATGAAGAAGGCGAGTTCGACGACGCGACGGCTTCCACCGGCGAGACTGATGTGGTGCACCAAGCTGGGGTCGAGTCCCGGCATCACCGCCGCGATCGCTCGGATGGCACTCCAGATTCCGAGGGACACCCCAGTCAGTGGAATGAAGCTGCGACCCCAGTGACGCTGATGAAGAAACGGGGCGAGGGGGTTGACGTTTGTGGGCGAGAGAAAGATCATATAGGCCGAGAGCCCCAGGGGGAGCAGACCGATCCACAGAATGTCGCGCTTTGGGCGGTAGCGGATCCGCCATCCCGCGCTGACACGGTCGGGCGCTCTGTCGGCTCTCGGTCCATAAAGGTAGAGGATCAGAAGCGGCAACCGCAGGAGAATGCCGCCATTTCGAGTGCGGCCGCGGGTCCACCGAGCAGTCCAGCCCACTTCCACCGCCCCAGACGCACGGCGTAAATGCTCCAACCGTGAGGAGCAGATAGAGACCCTCAGAGTAAACGGCTGAGAGGAAAATGGCGATTGGAAGCCAGGCGAATATCCATACGGCATTTCGGGCCACCTCTGGGTTTAACTCAAATGAGACAATTCTGTGCATCAGTTAAAGCGCCCCAATCGCACAAGCACAAGAGAGAAGGATTCCGAATGGGGCATCCAAACCATTGCCTAAAACTGCACTCCCGGCGGCGAGCAGCCCCGGATAGAGCGGGAAAAAGACCGTCTGATAGGGAAGTGCATAGCCGCTCTTGGCAATACTGAGATACCAAGCCGAGTCCCAGCGGGCTATTGGAGAGATGAGTAGGTTGAGAATATGTAGGTGATAGGGCGCGGTCAGGTGGGGGGGATAGAGAAGACCTGAAGTTCCCGGGAAAAAGCCAACCCCCAGGGCGGTGGTTATTCCTGCAACCCAAATCAGCGCCCGTGATGAGAAAAATGCCCCAAAGACATCACTGAGTGCCGACCGGCGCCCAGAATCGAGAAACTGGTTTTGCTCATCGACCTGCCCCGCGACGGCGGGTTCTGAGACGAGCAGATCCATGGCAGACTGGTGGCGCTATGGGGGGCAACTAAAGGCCCTCTAATCGCGACATCTAGGTAGCTCCGCGATCAACGCCACCCCTTGCGAGGGTGCGAATATCTACCGGAGACTACGCTCACCAGATGTCTTCGCCTCAGCAGGCATCGACCGCCCGCCTTGAAAACGGCGAGAACGCCGAACGTGGCCGCCAGGCACGCAGCAGCACTCCTCGGTCTGCTCACGGTGAATGGGCTGCCGCCGCGAACCGGGCAGATCCGGTGGCGATCCTGCGCCGGCAGGCCAAGTCACGGCTGCAGGAGCTGCTTCCGATCCGCTACGGAAGAATGGCCGTTAGCCCCTTCACCTTCTATCGGGGAGCCGCAGCGGTGATGGCCTCAGACCTCGCAGGGACTCCCGACTCTGGACTCATCGTGCAGGCCTGCGGCGACGCCCATATTTCCAATTTCGGGGGCTTCGCTGCCCCCGACCGGCGCCTCGTCTTCGGACCCAATGACTTCGATGAGACGCTTCCAGGACCATGGGAGTGGGACGTCAAAAGAATGGCGGCGAGCATCGAGATCGCCGCTCGTGATATTGACCTAGCCCCCAAGCGTCGTCGGCGGATCATCGAGCTGGCGATCCGTGAGTACCGCCAAGGAATGCGGGAATTCGCCAAGGAGAGCATGCTCGATGCCTGGTATGAGCGCCTCGACGCGGATGAGTTGACGGCTCGATTCGGCACCGAACTCGACACCGCGGGCCACGAGCTGTTCGACCGCACCTTTGCCAAGGGGAGGCGAAAGACGAATCAACGCGCTGTACGTAAGCTGACCGAGGAAGTCGGAGGGAAGCTGCGCTTTACCAGCTCGCCGCCGCTGCTGACCCCGCTTCGCGAGCTTCATGACAGCCCTGATTCTGCCGAGCGCGAGGCCTACGTCAGGGAGCTGCTCGATCAATATGCGGCGAGCCTGCACGCCGATCGCCGCCATCTCTTCTACTCCTACAAGTTCGTCGATATGGCCCGCAAGGTGGTCGGCGTGGGCAGCGTCGGCACCAGGGCCTGGATCTTCCTGCTGATCGGGCGAGACGGCGAGGACGCGCTCGTACTTCAAGCAAAGGAGGCCCTCGACTCGGTCTTGGAGCCCCATCTTGGGCCCAGCGAGTACGAGAACAACGGCGAGCGGGTCGTGCGCGGCCAGCGAATGATGCAGGCGGCGACCGACATCTTCCTTAGCTGGCAGCGCAGCAGCGGAATTGACGGCAACCAACACGACTTCTACGTCCGCCAGCTCTGGGACTGGAAGGCCTCGGCCGATCTCTCGCGGATGAACGAGCGCGGTCTCCTCACCTACACCAGGGCCTGCGCTTGGTCTCTGGCCCGCTCCCATGCCCGCTCGGGTGACCGACTCGCGATCGCCGCCTACCTTGGCAAAGGGAAAGGCTTTGACCGAGCAATCGCGGGCTTCTCCTCTCATTATGCCGATCAGAATGAACGCGACCATAGCCGGCTCCTCGATGCCATCGCAACGGGGGAAATCGAGGCATCCAATGGGGTGTGATTCAACCTCGTCCGGGACCAGAGATCGAAGCGGATGGGCGTGCCGATCGTCCCATTTGACGCCGTGATCGAGCCCGTCGATCGCGCTCATGTCTTGCTCGACCCAACCGGCAAGAAATAGTTCAACGTTGACTGGGGTTGCGGCGCTCCCCGATTGGCAAAGCCGAGATCAGCGCGACCGGTACACCAAGGCCGGCGGAACGGCGCAGGGTGGCGATTCGACGACCAGGCTGCACTGCCGCACGAATCTCGCCGACCCGTTCCCCGAGGGAGGCGACACTCGCGTCAAGATCAGGCGTCATAAAGGCGAGACCCCAGAAGAAGGCCGACTGCTCCCCCCGGCGACGCCCGATCGCCTCTTGGGGCTGCTGCACCACCTCAAGGATAACCGTGCCGAGGCGAAAGAACGCCTGGCGCGGAGCGCCAGCCGGAGTTGGCTCTTCGCGGATGCGACGCAGCTCGAGGCCAGCGCGCTGAAGCGCGGCAACAGTGCAAACGAGCCGGGGCGTCATCACGACCACATGGTCCAGCGCGGTGACTCCGTTGGAATGCACGGGCGCCTCGTCCGGGGGGCGACGATCGGAGCACTTGGTTGCCAGCCCGTCAAGCTCCGTTGAGGAGATGTCGCGGAGCGACCAGCCACTCAGGCCCCTACCGGCGCCGGCCCGATCGAGGCGAATGCGGATATCTCCGACTATGCAGGTGTCGCCGCAGAGCTTGAACCCGCAGGCAAGCCAGGCATCGAGCGGGTCGGCAACCGTGAGCTCATCAAGCGTTGGATCCACACGTGCTAGAGGTGGTCTTACTTTCGCAGGAAATGTCGGAGCGGGTCTGGGTGGCAGTGGATGCCATCCTTCCTCAGGGCACCAGGACCACCCGGCCAAAGGCGCTGCGACTTTCGAGGTAGGAGTGAGCCGCAGCCGCCTCGGCAAGCGGGTAGGAGCGGTCGATCTCAACAAGTAGCTCGCCAGCGGCCACCCGCTCGATCAGCGTCGAAATCATCGGGTGGACCCTCGCGTACTCAGCAAGCAGCGCCCCACCCAGGTAGACGCCGCGCAGAGTGTTGTTCTTCGTCCACAGCGATTTGGCCTCGATCTCAGATCCAGCACGGGCCGCGACTCCGACGCTCACGAGCGTCCCCCTGTAGGCAAGCGCCTCGACCCCTTCGATCAGTGTTCTGCCGCCAGTCGAATCCAAGATCACATCGACGCCGCGCCCATCGGTCAGCTCACGAACACGATCGGGGAAGCTCTCGCTCGCGTTATTGATGCCGTGCTCTAACCCCAGCGACTTCAACCGCTCGAGTTTTTGATCGCTTGAGGCCGTGGCGATCACGGTTGCGCCAATCCGCTTTGCCAGCTGGATGGCCCCCATCCCGACCCCACCCGCACCGCCATGAATGAGCACGCTTTGGCCACCCTTAAGGTCCGCGGCCTCGAACAGACACTCATGCGCTGTGCCGAGCGCAACCGGAATGCAGGCAGCGGCGGCCGCGTCGAGGCCCTCGGGAACAGGCCAGGTCATGGCGGCCGGTACGGCACGCCTCGCCGCATGGGATCCGTCTGCATTCAAAGCGACGACCTTTTCGCCGGTCACGGGCTGCCCAACTCCGGAACCGACCTCGATCACGGTGCCGGCGCACAGGTAACCGACGATGTGCGGGGTGCTCATCGGTGCAGAACCGGCGCGGGCGAGCAGATCGCCGCCCTCGATGCTGATCGCCTCGACCTCCACTACGACGCAGCCCGCGGGGCAGGCCGGATCGGGTACATCCTCATAGCGGAGAACCTCGGGAGGACCGTTCTCATAGATCACCGTCGCCTTCACGCCTCGATCCTAGGGGGAACTTGCCCCCAAGGGGCTTGCGGCACCTCTGCAGATCCTAGGACCCGCCCAACCAACCCCCGAGCCAGGCCCAGCACCCCGTTCTCTCCCCCGCTTCAACTGCAATCGTGCCGACCTTAGCCGCCGCCCGGATCGCTCAGGCCCGGGTGGACACTAGGCCCCAGCTCCTGCTGCTCGACGATCCCCTGCAGAAGCTCGGTGAGGCGCGCTCGATCGGTATTGCTCATGCCGCGCGTCAGCTCTTCTTCGTGCTCGGCGGCGACCTTGCGGGCACGGACGAGCAGTCTGCGGCCCTCCGGGGTCAAGAACAGGGCCCGGATCCGGCGGTCGCTCGGATCGGGACGGCGTTCGATCAGGTCGCGCCGCTCGAGCTCATCGACCAGCGCGACCATGCGGCTAGGCGGCACCTCGATCGCCTCACCGATTGATTGCTGCGCCGCGCCCTCGGTGAAATCGACGACGTTAAGAATTCGAAACAGAGGCGGCTCCAGGTCGACCGCCGCGATCCGTTGGGCGAAGCGCCGGGCGGAGTAGACGCCAACCTGGGAGAGCAGGAAGGCGAGCGTGACCGGTGCCATATCACCAGGGATCGGCTCTTTGCTCACGGAGAGCCCAACGCTTCGAGCGGTGGCGTGAGTGCGTCGCGTTTTGAGAAGAGCCACCTCGGGGACATCTCAGAAGTACTTTGAGGTTTATTTTTGCTATGAATCATTTAGCAACTGAACCTTTTATCAGAAGAAGTGCCTCAGTCAAGAGAGGAGACTCAGAATGACGCGCCGCCTAGCCAGCCTTGCCGACCTCGCCTACCGCCGTCGCGGCCGCATGGTGCTCGCCTGGATTGCGGCAACAGTCGTCCTGATCGGTCTCGGCTCTAGCTTCGCTGGTGATTTTCACGCCGACTACAACACCCCAGGCTCGGAGTCAAAGGCCGCCAGTGACATCACCCAGCGCGATTTCCACGGCTACTCGGGACAGGAGATCTACGTCGTCTGGAAGGACCCCGGCGGCGCAAACAGTCCAGCCGCAAAGAGGGGTGTGGCCGCATTCCTCGCCGAAGCTGAAGGGATCGAGCACATCGGTGCGGCGACGGCCACCCGGACGTCAAAGGATCGAACGATCGCGACCACCACGCTGCCGCTGACGACCGCGGGCTGGAATGTGCCAAAGCGCGACGGCGAACAGCTGATCGCGGCCGCCGAACGTAACAGCGTCGGCGGCCTGCAGATCAAGCTGGGAGGCGAACCGATCTACACCGCGCAGGGCTCGACCAGCCCTGAGGGGGTTGGCTTCCTCGGCGCAGCGATCGTCCTGCTGATCGCCTTCGGCTCGCTGGTCGCCGTCGGACTTCCGCTGGTGGTGGCACTTGTCGGCCTCGGCATCACCTCGGGGGGCCTGATCGCGCTGCTCGCAAACGTCATCGACGTCCCCAATTGGACCACTGCCGTCTCGGGCCTGATCGGGATCGGCGTCGGAATCGACTACGCGCTGCTCGTCCTGACCCGCTTCCGTACGGCAATGCTCGAAGGTAAGGACCGCCACGACGCCGTGGTCGAGGCGGTCACCACCGCCGGGCGCAGTGTGATCATCGCCGGCAGCACGGTGGTGATAGCCGTTCTCGGGCTCTTCCTGACCGGCCTCCCATACATGTACGGGGTGGCGATCTCGGCCTCTTTGGCGGTACTCGTTGTGATGTTGGCCGCGATCACCCTGCTGCCGGCCCTCCTCTCCTACCTTGGCCCGAGGGTCGACCGGCTGCGAATACCGTTCCTCGGCCGCGGGCTGAAGGATCCCGGGACCGGCGAATCGCCGGCGGCACGTTGGAGCCACGCCGTCCAGAGGCGGCCCTGGACGGCGGCGATCTCGGCGGCGGCGATCCTGCTGGCACTCGCCGCCCCGGCCCTCGGAATGCGCCTCGGCTTTCCTGACGCTGGCAACGATCCGACCGGCACGATGACCCGCCAGGCCTACGACCTGATCAGCGAAGGGTTCGGCCCCGGTGCCAACGGTCCGCTGGTGATCGCCGCCGAACTCCCCAACAGGGCCTCTAAGAGCCGGATCGACGCACTCGCGAGCCGGCTTGACCAAGAGGAAGGGGTTGCATTCGTCTCGAAGCCGCAGGTCAACGCGGCGGCAACGGCGGCGCTTCTAATCGTGACGCCAACCACCTCTCCCCAGGACGCCAAGACCAGCGAATTGGTTGAAAGGCTGCGGGGAACGGTTGTGCCCGAGGAGCTGGGCGGCTCTGGGATTGACGCCAAGATCGGCGGCGTGACCGCGGCGCTGGAGGATCAGAGCGAATTCATCACCTCCCGCATGCCGCTTTTTATCGCCGGCGTCGTCGGCCTCTCGTTCCTGCTCCTGCTCGTCGCCTTCCATTCACCGCTGATATCGCTGAAGGCGGCAATCATGAACCTGCTCTCGGTCAGTGCCGCCTACGGGGTGATGACCCTGGTTGCCGCAGGCGGCGGGGTCGGAGGATTGATCGGAATCGACCATGAAGTGCCGATCGCTCCGTTCATGCCTGTGATGATGTTCGCGATCCTCTTTGGGCTTTCGATGGACTACGAGGTCTTCTTGATTTCGAGGATCCGCGAGGAGTATTTGAAGGACGGAAATACTCGCCGCGCGGTTGCCGACGGATTGGCCAAGACCGCGCGCGTAATCACTGCAGCCGCCGCGATCATGGTCGTCGTCTTCCTCTCCTTCGTGACCTCGCAGGAAGTTTTCCTGAAGCTGTTCGGTATCGGACTCGCCGTGGCGATCTTTCTCGATGCGACGCTGGTTCGGATGGTGCTTGTTCCGGCGGTGATGCAGCTACTGGGCGACCGGAACTGGTGGATACCCGACTGGCTCGAGCATCTTTTACCGCAGCTGGACGTCGAGAAGGCGGCGATCGGGGTCGCCGACTGAGAGGCAGTCACTGCTAACTGTCCGGTTCTTGCCGGAATCGAGATTGATCTGGCCGCCAGACGCAGCTTAGGTTGCTGCGCATTGGACTGAGGAATTGGCGCTGGCGGCGGAGCCGGAGCCGGTTTGAAGAAAGCACTCGGGCCGCACCATCCGGCTCTCATCCCGGCCCAGTGGCACGCCCCCTCCCCCACGCCGGCATTTACCCTGTCTCTGTGAGCGATGATGGTGCAACGACGCGCGTTCGTCGTATCGACGTGAGCGAGCAAACCCGCGCGGTCGACACGCTTTCGGAACCCCATTACGGGGCAACCTGGGAGGCCGCGATCGCCAACGGTGATGCGCGTTCAGCGGAGCGATGGGCGCGAGACACATTCGAGGACGCCCCGCCCCCATTGCGAACCTTCCTAGTGCTCGGATGGAGAGCCGGCCTTGGTCTTCGGCTCGGGCCTCGCCCCTCACCGGATCATGTTCTCGGCTGGAAAGTCCTAACCAAAACACCCGATCTGATCATCATGAGCGTGCAATCGGCGGCCCTCGGAACCGCTCACCTCATAGTGCAGGTCGAGAGTTCGCGGGTAGCTTTGACCAGCTTTGTGCGTTACGAAAAGAAATGGGCACGTCCGGTCTGGTCCGCCGTCCAACCGATCCACCACCTAGTGATTCCTTATCTGCTCCGACGCGCCGCCTCGTAGTCGTCCAGAACCTGATCGTCGCTCCATGGGATTTTGCCGCAAAGGGTCGCGACCCCGCGATGGCCTGTGCGGAGAGTTCACTCCGCTGACGTCATGAATCGACCTCATCATTCTGAGCGCCAGCATTGAGGTTTTTTGGCGCTTGGGTGCGAGCGTTAAGGCTCTCAGTACATGCCCGCTGATGTGGTCGCGGAGAGGACCGTCGTACCAGGCAAGCGCATCTCTCCTCGGAACTTGGGCGCTCCAGTGGTGCGGTCAGGAGCCTCGGTGAGCTGCTCGCTCGCCCCAGTGTGGATTCTTTGAGGAGTAGCGCGGGGCCACTGGGGGACCCTGGAAGAACCGGCAGGACCGATTGTCAGTTCAGTTAAACCCGCCAAACTCAGCCGCCGGAGAGGCGGCCATCCACTCGTCAGCACGGCATCCAAATGGCCAGCCTGACGGTTCGTCTTGAAAGCCGGCAAGCTGAGCGCAGGCAGGGATTTAACCGTTGTGATCAGCTGCACACCGCTGCTTAACGGGCACACAGTCTCGAAGGCCAACCTCGCGGCGCCACAAACCAACGCCATTCGGCGCCTATTTGAACGATCTAGTTCGACCGCCGATACCGTTTGATTGTCAGAGGGAGAAACAGCGCTGGTGAAATGAGACCGGACGGCTGTCGATTGTGTCCCGGTACTCTCCGGAGCCGCCGAGATCGACCTGAACAAAGGCGCTGATAGGACCTGGCCGAGTGCCTCGATGATTTTGCCGCAAGCCTCGCGGGCTGGTGGCGCGCCCTGGGCCAGATTCGCAGCTTTGTTGTCCTCGACATCGATTGGTGACATGGCGCCGCGATGCTAAAGGGGATCAGGCTGAAGGACGGTTGAAACCCTTCCCCGGCCAAATCAAGTGCAGATTGCGGGAAACCATGCCCACAACGCGTGGCCTTGGAAGTTTCGCTCGGGTGCGATGCAAATGGAAGTGTCGCTCGGGTGCGATGCAAAAACTCCGGCGCTACTGACCCCCTAATCTGTTTGCCTCACTAAACGCCCTTTGGGGCAGTCCCCACTCGGCCTCCCTTTTTGTTGGGGGACCCCCTTGCTCTTCGCGATAGGGGTTGCTAGTTCGTCGTGGATCGTCCTCCCAATCGCCGCAGCCGCAAACACCCGGGCTGTCGCCGCTGATCGAACAGCGTTTCTCCTGCCAATCCTCGGATTAATCGCTCAGCCCGCACCGCCAAGCGGTCCGGGCTGAGCGAAAGTTGACTTCTAATGGAGCAGGTCGAGCGTGTTAGAACCGTCGTTGACGTAGTAAAGGCCCTGGCCAAACGGCGCAACCGCGAGGCCAAACAGCGTCCCTTCTCCATTTTCTTCGAGGGTGAACGGCGGGAACTGCGTCCCATTTGGCGATGTCTCAACGACGTTTCCGTCGCCGGCGTTGGCGGTCAGGATGTCGCCGTTGGGGGCAATCGCCAAGCCGAGAGGGCTGTTGAGCCCCCCACCTTCGGTCACGGTGGTTCCGGTCCCGGCGCTATTCGGTCGAAACAAAGCTCCGGGAATGGCTTGGATCCGGTTCTCAACCGTATCCGCCACATACAGGGTGCCGTTTCGGCCCAGGCCGACTCCGGTTGGACCGATCACCAGCGCCGCTGGATCGGTCTTCTCGGCAAAGCCCGTTCCGATTTCCTTAACGGCGATGACGCTTGGCAGGTTCGAATCCCCAAATGGACCGGGGAAGTGCCCAAACGGGCCCCCGAATGGCCCGAAGCGGCCATGGCGCCCACCGAATCCGAGCGTGAGGCGAACCACGGTGCCTTCGTTGACGGTTGCTCCTTCGGCAGCCACCGTGCCGTTTAGAACGTTGGTGACGAATACATCTGCAAAGTTGCCAAAGCTGACGGTCGCCAGATCCCAGGGACCGTTGATCGGCGGACCGCTGATCGCGCGCAGCAGATGCCCGTTGCTATCGAGAACCAGCAGGCATCCGGCCTTGGCGTCTTTGGATTCACCGCTCTGATCGGGCAGGCTGCCGACGATCACATCGCCGTGGGGCAGCAGACCGAGCGCCGTGGTGAGGCCGATTCCACCCGGGCAGACGCTGCTTGGAATCGAGGCGAGATCGGCGAAAGTCGTCGCCTGTCCGTTCGGGGATACCTCGACGATGGTCGTCCCAGTGCCCTGCAGATTTTCTTCGTTGTTGAAGTTGCTGACCAAGACGTTGCCGCGGTGCAGGCTCCCCTGCGATTCGGTGATCACCGCGACTCCATAGGGGTTGACGTTGTTTTGCGGCGGCAGTGCGGTGGAGGCAACGAGGCTGTTCTGGGAGAAGTTGCCCAGGAACGAGCTCGAATGCGCCGACGCAGCGCTGGCGCTTAGGGCAAAGATCAGAAGGCAGGCCGCGGCTATTGCCGGACCGCGAAGATGTCGAGGCATGAGAGCTCCTTTGACTGAGGGAACGGTCGCGGACCTGCTGCCGCCCCAGTTGGCAACCTGCTGTTGATACGGAGCGCACAACGGAAAGGTTCAAACCCGATCAATCGAGCAGGGGGCGGGGTGGATCCCCGGCCCCCGCAGCGCAGTTGGGACATCGCTTCGATCCGACCAGCGAGTGGAGCCGTGTCCGCTCAGGATCGGCCGCAAGGATCGGGACTTCCCTGCGCCCAACGGCAGGCTCCCACATCCGCAGTATCGATCAACCTAGCTTGCCTGGAGATAGGTTTTTCCGAGTCGCCCCAGGGCCAATGTGATCAGCTATGGCACCAGCTCTCAAGGTTCAGACCCGAAATACAGCTATTCACTCAGAGCCCACTCTTGCGCCTGCGGAACCCCTGCGATAATGAGGGTCGGATTTATAGCGGCAACGAATTTTTTGCAAACAAATGGTCCCGACCGAATCAGATCCGATTCCCGAATCATTTGAGCCAATCAAGCTGACGCCCACCTCCTACTTGGTGCTCGGCATGGTTCGCCTCGGCCTCCGCTCCGGCTACGCGATCAAAAAAACGGCGGATCGATCCACTCAGAACTTTTGGCCCACCTCGTTGGCGCAGGTATACCCAGAGCTCGCTCGCCTTGAGGGAGGTGGATTGCTGATCAGGCGAAACGATCCCCATGGAGGCCGAGCTCGATCCGCATATTCGATTACTGAGACTGGGGAAACCGCTCTTCGCTCCTGGCTGCGCTCACCGAAGCTGGCGCCTGCCCAAATGCGTGATGAGGCATTGCTGCGCGTCTTTTTCGCCGATGCACTAGGGGGTGAGGATCAGCTCAAGTTGATCCAGATGTTGCGCGAGCGCAACCACAACCTGGCCCAGGAACTCCGCAATGAAATCATTCCTCGAGCCGAAGCCTTTGAGCCCCATGGAATCCACTACCTGGCTGTGTCAGCGCGCTTTCTTGGCGACTTCATGACCTTCGCGGAGACATGGCTTGAGCGATTGGAGGAGCAGCTCAAGGCCGAGCAAGACGTCGAGTCTGAGGGTACCCCGAGAAGAGGTCCAGATTGAGTGTTGCGTGTTATCGAGCTTAACCCTTTGGTTGACAGCTGTTCACCACGTCACCACTGAGGTTGGTTCCGTCGCCATAGGCGACTTCGACCTGATTGAAGAAATGGCCGTTGGGACACTCTGCGTTCAGGTAGGAGTACTGCCGGCCTTCATAGGACCAGCTTCGATCAATCGTGAACTGCACTTTTGTGAGCGAGCCACTGCCACCCGCGATCGAGGGAACTGCAACCGAGATCCTGTAAGCGTACTTGCCAGTGTCCTTGGACAGCTTGGCGACGACGACGACTGCGGTCGGTGCCGGAACGGCAACGTAGATGTAGTAGAGCTGCTCGTTATAGCCATGGCCGCCGTATCCGCCCCCGACAGACGGACCGTTGAAGGCAAGCAACGGCCCTTTCGCGGCGAAGGGGAGTGATTCGGGAAATTCGACCTGCGCGGCAGCAGAGCCGGTGCCGATCAGAGCCGGGCCGCAGGCCCGCTTTGCCTCGGAAGGTGAGGAGGCCTCTATCTTTCCGGGAGCACACGTTGGCAGTCCGGCGGTGTCGATGCTGATGTGCTTATCAACTTGCAGGTCAGCGCTGAGGGCGGGTGGGACATGGCTGCCGTTGGCGGTTGAGACAGAGGCGCTCGCATGGAAGCTGACCGGTGCCATCTTGGCCCTCGGCAGCGCCCTGGGGCTGAGGATGCCTTCAAGGTGAACGATGAGGTTGCCATACCGAATGGTCGTGGCGTAGGTGGCAGCGAGGACCGTCGCGGTGAAACCCAGGGCAGCGACCGCGACGAGCCCGACGATCACCGAACTTGGCACGCGCAGTCGCGTCATCAGCGATCAGCTGGGGTTCGATTGGCCGGCCTCACTCCACCATCGAAGCTGACCAAAGAGAAAAGCGCAATGGGAAGCGCAGAACCAGTATTTGAAGACCGATTGCCCGCGGGTCAGCACTAGATCAGCCGCCTTGCCCCGGAGCGGTGCCTGGCTGGTCCACCGATCCGCTCGGCGAACTCATCCGATGTTCCTTGCTCTGCGCCCCTGTGAGTGCACCGAGAGCCCCCCCTCGGTGGGTGCAATCAATTGGCATGTCCGATCCAACGGTGCCGTCATCGCCCAAAAGCACAGAATGGGGGCTGGTTTGGTTGACAGCCAGGTGTTCGGATCGATCAGAATGGGCGTGACAGGAAGCACCCAGCAAAAGGGTGCAGGTCGCGCTGTCTCAATCGGTCAGGGTGGCGGGATCGGGACGATCGGTTCCGACGGAGGCCCCGGGATACCTGCTCCCGGCTTGGGCAGCGGTGGTGGTGGTTTGAGTCCAAGGATTCCAACGTAGTCGTTTATTACGGCCGAAAATGTTTCCGCACCTTCCACCCCCTCGGTGTGACCAAAGTCGACGCCGATCACACCGTAGCGAGTGCTCGGCGCCAGCTTGGACACGCGCCAGCGGCAGAGGTGATCGGTTTTCCCGCAAGGCGTGATCGGCTTCAGATAAGAAGCGATACTTTCACTGATTGCATGGTCGCCGGTCCGTTCCCAGGTCAGAGGGCACGGTCCGCTTTGTGGTACGTCGACACAGCTGAAGTTCTCGATCCGGGCGGTCAGTACCTTGCCCGGTCGCACAATATGGGGAGTTACCTTGAGGACGCCAACCACCGAGGTCAAAAGGCAGGAATTGACAACGGCGCCCGCGCTACCGCATGGCAGTGGCTTGGGCAATAGATCGGACGGACGGGCGGCGCGAGAAGCGACGGCACCACTATGGCGCGCCGGCAGCGCGCCTGCACTGGAGCTTGGGGTCATCGAAGAGAGCGCGACGACGACCGTGAGTCCAACCAAAATTGGCCGCATGCTGAGGGCATTCTAGCCCCGATCAGAATGGATCTCCCGCCGAGCTGCACCGGGCAACGGGGTAGCGGGCGGAATCGCCGAGGCCGGTGGAAGTGGTGTCGCTGGCGGCACTGGAGACGCGGCGGGCATCGACCCCAATCGATCCCCCCCGGGCCGAGAATCAACTTGCCGGTGGCCGACCAAGCGATCGAGGATCCCTGTGCCGGGCTGGGGTCGGATCGAGGCGCTGCGACGATCGTCGCGCTGCGGGGAGCGCTCGCCTGAGTTTGCTGTGATCTTGGCCATAACGGCCTCCAAGCTGGCCCTGTTGTGGCTCGATCGACCAAGCCTCCACCGCAGAGTCATTTTCGGTGGAGACCCCTGTCGCTGGGAAGGAATTCCTCGTGCTCCAAGGGCGGGGTTAGTGATTTCAGTGTATCGTAGATTCTTGAATATGAATTCTCGAATATTGGAACAGGTAGTGGATGGCGACAAATCCCCTCGCTGGGATTTTCTTACCAACCACGGCCACGTCCTTCTCTGCGTCTTTGATGATGCCGGGATCCGCCTGCGAGACATTGCCGCCGCGGTCGGAATCACCGAGCGCAGCGCCCACAAGATCCTCACCGAGCTGGTCGAGGAGGGCTACGTGCTGCGACAGCGCCACGGGCGTCGCAACAGCTACACGGTCAAGCCCGAGATGCCCCTGCGCCATCCGCTTGTGTATGAGCATCGGGTTGGGGAGCTGCTTGAGGCGCTGAAGAGGCCGGCTGCGGCATGACGCGCCATGGCCTCTTGGAGGCCGCAGCGCGAGGGACCAACTCTGAGTGAAGGTCACGATGATCGAGGCATCAGAAGAATCGAGGCTGGCGGCGCCGAAGCCGCGAACCGACCAACCGCTTGAGCGATGGCTCGATGACGGCGGTGGGCCTCCCAGGGCGAGATCCGGCCCCACCGCCGAGCATCAGTTCTGGCGAGAGTCGATGGCCCCGCATGAGCAGTCATCGGTGCGACGCAGCCTGATCGACGTAACAACGTCGGTGATGCCATACCTGGCGCTGACCGTCGCGATGTATATCTCTCTCGAAATCTCGGCCTGGATCACCCTTGTTCTAGCGATCCCTACGGCGGGGTTCTTGCTCCGAACTTTTATTGTCTTTCACGACTGCGCCCATGGATCGTTTCTGCCAACGAAGCGAGCCAATTTGTGGCTGGGCCGGTTCACCGGCATCCTCGTCTTCCAGCCTTTTGGCAATTGGCGACATAACCATGCGATCCATCACGGCACATCCGGCGACCTCGATCGCCGTGGCACTGGCGATGTCATGACATTGACCGTCGAGGAGTATCTATCGCGACCGTGGAAGGTTCGCCTCGGGTATCGACTATTTCGAAATCCGCTTGTGATGTTTGGGGTTGGTCCGATCTGGTCCCTGATGATCGGACCCCGAATCTGGTCACGAAAGATGCGGCCACGTCAGAGGCGCAGCGTGATCGAGGTTAACCTGATGCTCGGAGTCCTCATTGCTTTAATCGTCTGGGTCGTTGGCCTGCAAGCATGGTTACTCGTTCAAATGCCGACCGCCATCCTCGCCGGTACGTTGGGGGTATGGATGTTCTACGTCCAGCATCAGTTCGAGGATGTCTACTGGGAGAGTTCTGAGCGCTGGAGCTATGCAGCAGCAGCCCTGCGGGGAAGCTCCTACCTGAGACTTCCGAAGTTACTCCAATTCTTCACCGGAAATATCGGCCTGCACCACGTTCATCACCTCAGCGCGAAAGTGCCCAATTACAACCTCCAGCGCGCTCATGACGAGAGCTCGATCTTTCATAACGTTCCTGTATTGACGGTCCGCGACGGGCTTCGGTCGATTCGGCTCAAGGTGATAGATCCGGAGGGGGGACGGCTGCTTACCTGGAGTGAGGTTAGATCTCGAGCTTGAGCCGGCAGGCCGGACCTGAGGCCAGATGATTGACGGGCCGCAATCTGAGACCGCCCATCGGCTACTCGGCGTTGAAGAGTAATACGGCCGCTCGCCAAACCGCGACCTGAGCGACACCCATTCGCCGCAGCTCATCGACCGAAGAACCGTGGCACAGTTTTAGTGCTCAGCCTGCTACTTGGCGGTCCCTGCAAACTTCGACGTTCCGTTACAAGTCTTGCTTTTCGTGAAGTCGGTCATCACCGTTCCGCTAACGCTCTTCTTGGCTCCGAACTTGCCGGTGACGTTGACGAAGCCCTCATGATCTTTGGTCGGTTCAAAGTAGATCGGCAGCTTTGCCTTGAACGTTCCACTGCTCTTTACCTTTGCCTTGGCATTCTGGGTAGTACCGAACCCACCCCCCTGACAATAGACGGGATAGCCCTGTGGAAGCTTAAATTGGGCTACTTCTCTGCCGTTGCTAGAGACCTTGAAGCTGATCCGATCTGTGTAGACGATCTTGCCCTTAAAGACCCGCTTGATCTTACCGCTGTAGGTTAGACCCCTGGCGGGATGGGCCGCAGTGGCAACTGCCGAGCTAAGGATCAGCACTCCAAGTAGTAAGGTCGAAACCAGTCCAATGACATACGAGCGCTCTGACCTTGATGCTTGCCTCATCTCGCCTCCTAATTCGACGGTGGTGGATGCCCATCGTAATTCTCAATGCCTATGCTCAACTCACCCAGTGATCTGCGGTGCTGCCTACCGATCCTAGCCCACCCCATCCGAAGCTAGGGCCAAGAAAGGAGACGCGTGTCGGGCGAGCTGGATCGTTGCTCAGCAACTTGGTTAAAGAAGAATGCGGCTCATCGCCCGCAGGGACGGGGCCGGGGGTCCCGGGACCCAGCATTTCGGCGATAAGGGCGACCAAACAGCTTCGCCTCGCGCAGAGAACCTTGCTAGCGCGATTGAGCTCTGAGGTCCAACGTTCATCCGTGGAGCCTCACGGCGCCTTCGCGGGGACTCAAGGGGCGGACTGGAACCGGCTTTATTAACCGAGCGCATCGGTCTCAAAGCAACTCCGAGTTCCGCGGGTTGCGATCAAACCTGCGCAACGACCCAGAGGAGCGGAAGCTCCCCCGGGCCAGCGTTTGCGTTTGGATCTGGGCCGCCCTGATAGGGACGATCGGATCGGCGCGGGCGGCGTGTGGGGCAACCGCAAGGCAGTACCTTGCTGATCTGTCCACACACCGATGGAGCTTCAGTCTGCCGGGGCTCAGTGGACCTCGACGTGCGGGGGCTCACCCCTTGTTTTCGCCCGCGGGTGCCCCACCATGATGAGTGCCTTGCTCGAGCTGATCGGCATCAAGCACGGCCCAGCCGACCCGCTCGACCAGCTGGCCCGAAAAGTGATCGGACTCAAGGTCGGTCGGGGCAACTCGCTCTCGATAAACGACTGTGCCTGGTGTCTGTTCTTGGCTATTCGTCACTACAAGTATCTGCGGCATGGATGCCCTTTCCTTTGGTGGACAGTCGATCATCGCCGCCGCAGCTATGCCAGAGGTCAAAATTGAGTAAAGAATCAGTCAAGTTAAGGTGATTCGAGCGCCTCGACTGATTCCAAGCCACGCCGAGGCAGCGCGGGCACAGCCCTCTCCGTGACTTCTTCGATCCCACGGTGGCCAAGGACTCTTCCGATCTTGCAGATTGTCGGGGGCCCCTGAGCCTTAGCCTGCCCACTGTAAAACGTCAACCTAATCAGCGACCTCCACGTCCTGCGCCCCAATCGGTTCCCGACACTCAGAACACACCAGGAGGGGCTGGGTCAGCTTCCCGCAAGCGAGGTGGCGAACACGCACCGCCGGGCGAGCTGGGTCACCGTAGTGGACATCTGCCCAGCGAAAGAATGCGAGAATCGCCGGATATAGGTCCAGGCCGCGCTTGGTCAACCGATACTCATACCAGTCCGGTTCGGTGCGATAGCGCACCCGCTCCAGGAGCCCGTGCTCGACGAGCTTTGAAAGCCGCTCGGCCAAAACGTTGCGGGCGATGCCAAGGTTGCGCTGCAGCTGTCCATAGCGGTGGACGCCGGAGTAAGCCTCGCGAATGATGAGAAAGGTCCAACGATCGGCCAGCATCGCGAGAGCTTGCTGCGCAGCGGCGGCGTTCGCCACCTCTTCGTCAGCATGGTTCTTGGACGGCAACTAGTTTCGACCTCCAAATGGTCTTGTTGTGCAACTGGTTGTCAGACACTACCGTGGCTTCGCTTGGATCGCTAACCCGAAGAGGAGCCAAACGATGAGCACCACCGCCGCAATACGGCAGACCCGCGGGCAAATCGAGCCGCAGATGGGCCGCGTGTTTGAGACGATCGCCGACGGTCACGACTATGCGATCGAATCGGTAGACGGAACCTTGCCGGCAGGATTGCGGGGGACGCTCTATCGCAACGGCCCCTCTCGCAACGAAATCGGCGGCGACCCGTTCGCGCATCTCTTCGATGGCGACGGGATGCTCTCGCAGTTCGTCTTCAGCGACAACGGTCTCCGCTACCGCAACCGCTTCGTCCGCACGACTCATTACCTGGGGGAGCAGAGCGCCAAGGAGAGGCGCTTTCGCAGCTTCGGCGCGCAGCGTAGGGGCGGGCCTCTGGCGAACGCCTTCCGTTTACCCACTGCATCCAATCCGGCTAACACCAGCGTCGTCCTGCACGCCGGCAACCTGCTGGCGTTGTGGGAGGGCGGGCATCCTTGGCGCCTCGATCCAGACTCGTTGGAGACGATTGGCGAAGAGGACTTCGGCGGAGCGCTGAAGCGGGCTCACGCGTTCTCGGCTCACCCGAAGCTCGACCCACTGAGCGGGGAGCTTTTCAACTTCGGCGTGCAGTACGGGCCGCGGACGAGGATCCGCACCTACCGGGTTGGTCGCGACGGGCGCCTGCGCTACCTACAGCCGGTCTCCCTCCCCCACCCCGTTCTCAATCATGACTTCGCGCTTAGCGCCAAGCACATGATTTTTGTGATCGATCCGCTGGTTTTGAAGATGGGTCGCTTCCTTGCGGGCGTTTCGAGCTTCGACCGGGCCTTCCGCTGGGACCCTTCGCGAGGCACGCGAATCGTGCTGGTGCCGCGCGACGGCGGCAGGCCACGGATCGCCGAGTGCGAGCCCTTCTTTCATTTCCACATTGCCAACGCCTTCGAGGACGGCACCGATACCGTGATTGACCTCTGTCGATACGAGGACTACGCGGTGGGAGACCTGCTGCGCAACTTCAAGGGCGCGACGGAGCTCAGCGCCCACAGCTCGCTGTGGCGCCTGCGGGTGACCCCGTCGGGACGGGTCGAGCAAAGCGAGCTCTGCCCGTGCCAAGCCGAGTTCCCCCAGCTTGACACGGCGCTTGGCGGTGCCCGGAACCGCTACACCTACCTGGCGGCGCGGCCCGCGGGCGCCGGATACCCGACTGCGGTGATCAAGGTCGACAACGACGCGGCCAGACATTGGTCATTTGACCTCGGCGCCGGCTACGGCATGGGGGAGCCGATCTTCGTGCCGCGGCCCGGGCGCCATGATGAGGACGACGGATGGCTGCTTGCGCTCGTCTATGACGGCGCCGAGCACCGCTCGCACCTCTACGTGCTCGATGCCCGCGATCTCGAGGGCGAGCCGATCGCTGTTGCCCATCTACCCCACCACGTCCCCTTCGGATTCCACGGCACCTTCACGTCGCGGCTCGCGGCCTGAGGAGAAGCGATGACGACCAAAGACCCAAAGCAGCTGGGCATCATCTTCGCCAAACGGATTAGCGCCGGCGATCTGGAGGGAGTGCTGGAGCTATATGAGGAGGGGGCAACGTTGGTGGACCCCGACGGCGAGGCAGGATCGGGCAAGGAGCTAATCCGTGAGCACCTCCAGGGTCTACTGGAGATGGGCCCACATCTTGAGGCCGGCGAGAGCCGGGCGCTCCTGGCCGGTGACATTGCGCTGCTCTCCAGCCGCTGGCGAGTGACATTCGACACGGGCGAGAATGGTGGACAGAGCGGCTTTGAGGCAAAAAGCACCGAGGTGGCCCGACGCCAGCCCGATGGGTTCTGGTGCTACGTGATCGATGATCCGGCCTCGATCGGGCTGCGCCCTCCCGTCCTACCCCCGCTGCGGACGAGGGCACAATCGGGAGGCGCTACGACGTGGACAGGTGGCGCCTTTGAGCAGCTGACCTATCTGGAGGAAGGGCCGATAGCTTGGATCACCCTGAATCGCCCCGAGCGCCGCAACGCGCTTTCGATTCAGCTCTCCGAGGAGCTGAACGCAGCATTGGAGCGGGTGCGGGACTCCGAAACGGTAAAGGTGATGGTGATCGGCGGCGCCGGTGAGACGTTCTGCTCGGGCGATGACATCGCCGAGATGGGACTGTGGGGAAACGCCAATCAGATCATGCGCCGGGTAGGGGGCTACCAGCGAGTGGCCGACACGCTGGAAAGGCTCGACAAGGTGACGATCGCCGCGGTGGATGGATACGCGGTCGGCGGAGGCCTCGAGATCACGATGGCCTGTGACTTCGTGATCGCGACCCGCCGAGCAAGGTGGGGAATGCCGGAGGTTGACGTTGGGATCACACCGGGCTGGGGCGGGACGACGCGAATGGCGCGGCTGATCGGGCGACGGATGACCAAGGAGGTCAACCTAATCGGGGCGCTGCATCCCGCCTGCAGGGCGGTTGGGCTGGGGCTGTGGAATCGCGTTGTGGCGAATGACGCTCTGGGGGCAGAGGTCGACGCCTTGGTAGAGGTGATGCTCATAAAGAACCACCAGGCTGTGCGCCAGCTCAAGTTCATCATCAACAACGGGGTCGAGGCCGACCTTCACACCGCCCAGGGGTTTGAGGCACTATCAGCCGGTCTCAGCGGCGCAGTGAACGGAGCTTGGGAGGTGCCTGATGCCGATCAAGGCAGCGGTGTCCTTAGTTTCGTTGGCGAGGGTGAGACCTGGCGGAATCGCCGCGGTAAGGCGCGCGACTTTTGGGCGGACTTAAGCGAGGAGCGACTCAGTGAACGGCCATGAGGTAGATCAAACCACGTCTGACGCTACCGCGGCCGCGATTGGGGGGCTGCCGTTCATCGATTCCCACTCGATCGCGGTGGCGGCATCGCGGGAGCGGGCGTGGGAAGAGACGGCGGCGCTGATGAGATGCT
Organism: uncultured Solirubrobacterales bacterium; assembly: GCA_963745305.1. Taxonomy (GTDB): domain Bacteria; phylum Actinomycetota; class Thermoleophilia; order Solirubrobacterales; family 70-9; genus CAVUWL01. The sequence goes on along the minus strand of CAVUWL010000018.1, from coordinate 359,985 downwards.
GGGAGCAACAGTTGGCGCCCCGATTTGCCGCAGGCGCGGGGCCACGATTGGCGCGCCTACTCGGCTGCCCATTCGCGGAAGCGCCGGGACCTGGACCGGGTATGCCGGCAGCGATAGTTGGCTTTCGGGTCACGGAGTCCCAGCGGCCCTCCCGAATCGTGCTGGCGGGAGAGCACCGCTTCTCCCGCTACCTGCTCAGCTTTCATGTTGATGCAACAGATGGATCTGGGTGCAAGGTCAGAGCCGAAACATGGGCATTGTTTCCGGGTCGTGCGGGCCGCTTGTATCGAGCTGCCGTAATCGGCACCGGCGCCCACGTAGGTGTTGTTGGGCGATTGTTGGCATCGATCAAACGCCGGGCTGAGCTTGGTTGATACAAGGGAGCCAGATCCTCCGGACTGCGCAATTGCAACAAGAAATACAAAGCGTCTGGGGCCGCATCGGAGCGGCTTGATCCCGGCACTCTGCAGTGATTCGAGCCTCCAACCAGGCGCGGCCGAGCGGTCCAATCCTGGGTCGCACTCGCCGAAATGTCTGACCGAATCCTAGGAGCTGGGTGCCGGGTCGCGCTGCAGCGAAGCCGTGCTCAGCTGTGAGGGCAGCGCGTAGCCGCAGAGGGCCAAAGTCAGATCGAGCTCCGCAAGGATCATCCTCAGCACCGCCTCCACCCCCGCCTCGCCCTCCAGCGCCAGACCCCAGATGTAGGGGCGACCGATGAGGACTGCGTCGGCCCCTAAGGCAAGCGCCTTGAGCACATCTGCGCCGCCGCGAACTCCGCTGTCGAACAAGACGATCAGCTCCCCACCGACTGCCTCGGTGATCGGAGCCAGGGCGTCAAGAGAGGCGAGGGCACCGTCGACCTGACGTCCACCGTGGTTTGAAACCACGATCCCATCGAGTCCGCGCCGCAACGCTTCCCGAGCGTCATCGACGTGCTGGATTCCCTTAATCAAGATCGGCAGAGAGGTCATCTGGCGCAGATCCCCGATGTCCTCCCAGTTGAGGGAAGGGTTGAAGGCGACGCCCAGGTAGTGGCCTGTCGCGGCACCAAGGTCCTCCTCAGGTGGAAGATCCAGATCGGCGCGGAAAACCGGGTCTTGCAAAAAGTTTGCGTTGCCCGAGCCGTGCAGGAACGGAAGCCAGGCCTGCTGGAGGTCGCGGGGCTTCCAACCGGGGATGAAGGTGTCGACGGTGATCACGATCGCTTCATATCCGGCCCGCTCTGCGCGACGAACGAAGCTCTCGGTCAGCCGCTGATCGTTGGGCCAGTAGAGCTGAAACCACCGCGGCCCGTCGCCTCCGGCGAGGGCGATCTCCTCCAGCGTGAAATGGGAGGCTGTGCTGGCGATTATCGGCAATCCGAGCGCAGCCGCGGCCCTTGCGGTGGCACGCTCCCCGTCGACATGGACGACCTTCTGGACGCCGATCGGGGCCAGCATCACCGGCGCCGGAAGCGAGCTGTCCAAGAGCTGACACGAGAGATCGCGCGTGGCCACATCGCGCAGCACTCTTGGCACGATTCGCCAGCGGTGAAAGGCCCTCAGGTTGGCCGCCATCGTCTCCTCAGAGCCCGCTCCAGCGCAAACGTATGCGGCCGCGCGGGGCTCCATCGCCGCGATTGCGGCTCGCTCGAGCTCGGCGCTGGCGACCGGGACGGAGGGAGTCTCCCCCGCAAGCCCCCGCATGTAGATCTCGCGGTAGTAATCGGCGAACTCGGTCATTGGACAATGCTATTTGAGCACCACTAGGCTTTCGGCATGCGCTCAGCGGATTCGCCACTCAACGGAAGCTGCGCTTGTGGAGCGGTTCGATTCCAGGTGAGCGCTCCGTTTGAGACGGCCGGCTTCTGCCATTGCCAGCGCTGCCAGCGGCGCAGTGGAATGACCTCGACGCTCAACGCGAGGGTGCCAGCGGCGGCCTTTGAGGTTTTGGCCGGCGCCGATCTGATCAAGACTTGGCGGCCCCCCGACGGACAGCCCAAGTCCTTCTGCGGAGAATGTGGAGGACATCTGTTCAGCGGAGATCCCAATGGCAGCTCAACCGTCGGCGTAAGGCTCGGGGCCGTTGACGGCGATCCGGTGATTCGCCCCTCCTGGCGCCAATGGGTTTCTTCTGCGCCAGATTGGGAGGCGATTCCCGACGACGGCCTCGAGCGCTTCAGCGCAGCTCGCAGCTAGCGAAATCACTTTCCCGAATGGCGCGATTGGGGCTCAAGCGGGTCCCGACTCCTGACTGCAGCACCGCCGGGGACCCGGCGACCATGAATCAAATCCCTCGAGTGTCCAGTCTTTGTTCAGAACAGCTGAAAGAGCAGGGCTGCTTACTTCTTCTTCGGCGCCAGCTTGTGCTCGAGCTGGTGGGCGAGCGCGTATACACAGCCCTCATACCCATACTGGCCGATCGCCGCGGGAAGCGTCCCCTGGTATGCATCTGCGGCCAGCTGGCCGGCCGCGAAGCTGGCATCGGTCGAAACATGCTTCGCGTAGGTGCCGATTTTGGCAATCATCTTTCCCTCCTCGCTGCCGGCTTCGAGGTTTCCCTTCTTGACAGCGATTGGGAAATACTGTTCTTTGACTTCGAGCGGCGTCTTGCCGCTGCAGGCCTTCTTACCAACTTCGATCGCCACTATCGAGCTCTTGACCTTGGGGTTGCCCTGCGGTGGTGGGAACTGGCGATAGATCTGCTGCAGCACCGGCGAGGAACCCTTTGGTGCCTTCGGAGCGGCCGCGGCCCCCGGAGCGCTGGGGGAAGAGCCACTCGAGGTCGAGCTGGAGCTGGAGCTGGATGTGGTTTGTCCGGTTGGGCTTGAGCTGGTACCACTCGAGCTCGAGCTCGAGCCCCCGCAACCCCCAACCGCGAGCGCTAGCACGCAGAGAAGCAGCCCCCCAAACCCAACCCCGAGCCTGATCTCCCGGCCGGCCTTGATCATCAGGGGTTGAGGGGAACTCCGGGGGCGAGGCTGGTCGGCTTCCAGGTTCCTCCCTCCTTCAGCATCAGAAAGTAGCTGGGGGGGCCTCCCTTGGGGCGAAACAGGACGAAGGCCCGCGGTCCCTGGATCCGCACCGCGGTGAAGGTGCCCTTGGCGGCCTTGCTCGCGGTTGGCCCGATGTTTTGAAGCAGGGTCGGCAGCAGGGTCGCGCAGCTGTGTGCCTTGGAGTGTCCGAGTTTGAGGTATTGCTGCAGCTCCTTTCGGTTTGAGCTGGCGAGCTGGGAGCAGACCGAGGCGTAGTTGGGGGCGGCGAGGGCGTGGAAGAAGGAGTGGGTGGCGCTCAAAACGGCGGCTTTTTCTGCCCCGCCTGCGGCCGAGCCGTAGGTCTGGATGCTGTTATCGGGGGAGGCGGAGGTTCCCGAGGGGGTGGTCGTGGAGCTGCCCCCTTCGGTGGGGGTGCTCTGGGCGCCCGAGGGGGTGGTGGTGGTGGCGCCGGGGGTGCTGGTTTCGGGGCTGGCGGTCGAGGCGGCGGTTGATTCGGTGCTCGAGGAGCTCGAGGAGCTCCCGCAGCCGCTCACCGCAAGCAGGGCAAAGGCGGCGGCGAGGACCGCGAGGGCTCGCCTCGGGTCCCCGCCGCCAACCGGCCTCAGCGCGGCGCGCTCAGGTGTACTTCGACGGTTCAAATCGGCAGTAGTGGAAACCGAAGCTGAGGACCTCGGCATTGGCGCTGTTGGCGTTGCTATTGAGCTTGCTCTCCAGCTGCTGGGCCTTGTTCTTGTTGTTGGCCTTAAGCGCCTTGCCCGTCTGTTCAAACAGCGAGGCCTCGGTTTTGACGTAGCCCAGCCATTTGCTCAGCCTCGCCGCATCGGCGGGGGGCTGTTCGACCGCGGCCAGTTCGACCTCGGTGGCCTTCAGCGCCTTTGCCGCCTCGCCAAGCTGCCGGGCGGCGAGGGCCAGCTTGTTCTGCCTGACCTCCGTTTTGACGTTCTTGAGGATCTTTTCGTTGGCCTTGGAGTTGGCCTGGCAGATCGGTTCCACTTTGGCGATGAAGCCTTCGCGGCTTTCTTCTGCGGCGGCCAGCGAGACGACGCTGAAAAAGATCGCCGCCGTGAGGGCCATGGCTAGGGCTCTGATCATCTTCTTGCTCCCTCTCATGTGCCGGTGCAGGATTTGATGAGTTCACCGGAGAAGCTCGTCCCGTTGGCGAAGGCAAAGGCGCCGTGGGCAAAAAGCTTTCCGGTCGGGCAGGTGGCGGTCAGCAGGCTCTGCTTCTTGCCCTTGTAGGACCACGATTTCTGAATTTTGGCTTTGAAGGAGGTAAGCGATCCCTGCCCGCCGACGATCGTCGGGATTTTGACCAGGGTCGAGGTCCCGTACTTGCCGTGGGCCTTTGAGATCACCCCGGAGGTGACGAAGGTGGTCGGCGCCGGCACGTCGGCGTAGACGTGAAAGATCAGCACCGGCTTGCCGCCCTGGGGGGTGCCGTTGAAGATCAGCAGCGGGCCCTTGGCCGGAAACTCATTCTGTTCGGGGAACTTGATCTCGGCTTCGACTTCGCCTTTGCCGACCAGCGATGGCTTGCAGGCGGCTTCGGCCGCCTTGGTGGTCGTGTTTTGCAGTTTGGTGGCGCTGCAGGTCGCCAGGCCCTTGGTGTTGATCGCGCCGTGCTTGTCGAATTCAAGCGCCAGCGTCGAGAGCGCCGGCGGGCGTTCTCCGGGTTCTTTGATGTTTTTGATCGAGCCTTCGATGTTGAGGGTGATCGGGGTAGGCGTCTTCTTGGAGAGCCTCGTGGGCGAGATCCCGCCTTCGAGTTTTATTTCCATTTCGGGCGTCTTGATAACCGTGTCGCCCATCGCGCTTGAGACGACCAGCGCGGCGAGCGCCATCACGGCGGCACCGAGCAGAACGATCCTTGCCGAGCGGTGGCGCTTCTGACTCAAACCCATCCCTACCCCCTTGCCTTGCATTCGCGGACCAAAGTGCTGGAAACGTTCGTTCCCCCTTCGAATTCAAAGCTCGCTTTGGCGAAGGAGAATGACCCTTTGGTGAACCCCTTGGGCGCCGGGCAGTTGGCGCTGGCAAAGCTCTGCGTCTTGCCGTGGAAGGGGAACTGGCGCGAGAGGTTCATATCGAAGGCCGAGATGTAGCCGTAGCCCGAGGCGATCGGCGGCAGTTTGGCGACCAGGGTGGTGCCGAAGGTACCGTGGGTCTTCTCGACCACGAATTCGAGCACGTAGGTGAGCGGCTGCGGGGCGACGCTCGATACCTGGGCGAGGATCGCCGGCTTGCCCCCCACCTTGCCGTTGAAGGCGAGCAGGCCGCCGTTGGTGGCGAAGGGGTTCTGCCCAGGCAGGGCGACGCGGGTGGTGACGTTGCCGTGGCCGACCATGGCGGCGCCGCAGCTGCGCTTGGCGACCGCGGAGGGGACGGAGTTGAGCTTGGCCGCCGAGCAGGTCGGCAGTCCGGTCGGATCGATCTTGCCGTACTTGTTGATCGCGAGGGAGATCGTCAGCAGTTTGGGCGGAGCCGCACCGCTGGTCGTGGTGATCTTGCCGCCCATCTGGACCGAGACCGGCGCCGCTCCCGAGCGCGGCAGGGTGCTTGGGAAGATCCCGCCGCTGAAGTTGACGACAATCCCGTGCACCTCAACCGGCTGGGCGTTGGCGATCGCTCCCAGCGCGCCGAGCAAAAGCAGCGAGGCGCTGAGCGCCGCTAGGGCGGTCTTTCGCGAGCGTGATCTCATCGTTAGCGAACCAGCGGGTAGGCGCAGGTGAATTTCGAGGGGGTCGTGATCGACTGCTCGGTGATCGCCCCGGTGCCGTCAACGACCACCGTTGAGTAGTTGGTGCCGGCGGTATTGGCGTAGATCTCATCGGTGTATTGGTGGTCGTTGCCGACCCCGGTGCCGAGGTTGAGCACGCCGCGGGTGGAGTAGAGCTCCATCGGGGAGGGCAGGTAGCCGCCCTTTGCCGCGCATGCATCGGATGCTTCTTTGAGCGTCGAGACGACGGCGTTGGCGGAGGAGTCAAAGCAGATGCCGCGGATCAGCGTCGTATCGGTCGGGCAGGAGGCGGAGTGCTTATCGACCGTGTTGGCGTTTTCGGCGTTGGCCGCGTTGGTGGCGGAGGGGACGGTGCCCAGCGCGTTGACGTTGATGTTGGCGCCGGTCAGGGTGTTGGGCGCGACTTTGACTCCGGTGACCGCGTTGTTGGCGATCTTGCCGGTGGTCACCGACTTGGCCTTCAGCTGGCGCGAGCCGACCGAGTTCTTGGGTAGCTGCGAGGCCGCCCAGGCGGATCCGCCGAACGCGGTGATTAGTGCGATCACTGCCACAACCATGGCCGGTGAGGGCCGCTTGATCCCTGCCTTGTGCATCTCTTTATTCCTCTCTGAGGTCCAAGTTTGTGGACGCCCGAATGTAGAAACCCAGTTACTGCTCCAACGATTCGCTCCCTCTCGCCGAAGAGCTTAGCGATGGCGGGCTCAGTTGTGGCGATTGGGGGAGATTATCCCCGATTGCAGCCCACTCTGCGCTTCGCCTCCTGACAAGATTTTTGCCGAAATAGATTGGCGAGCGACCGCGATGCACAGGCTGGCGGCTCCGATCAAACAACCCGGCGGCGGGCCGCGCAGCCAAGCAGCCCCCTCGCAGGTGCAGAAACTGGGTCCTTGGGTCACTCCATAGGGGCAAAGCGAGGGGCCTCGGATCTGGCGACTGCTGCCGGTGCCTCAGCCTTTGGCCGATTTGACCGCGCCAGGATGTGAGGCCCCCGCGGCCAACTCCAGAAGCTCGGCAACCGCGCCATCGACGTAGGCCGCGATCTGCTCGACATCGGGGACTGTCCGTTTGTCGGCCAGCAGACCAAAGCCGATCTTTCCGTTGTAGGAGAGGATCGCGATCGCCAGCGCGTGCTGTTGGGCGAGGAAACCGACCGGGAATAGTTCCAGGAGCTCGTGACCCATCACGTAGAAGGGGATCTGGGGGCCGGGGAAGTTGGTGACCAGGAGGTTGAAGAGACGGGTTGAGAAGTTGATCTTCGCCGTGGGGCCGAGCAGGATCGGCGGCGCGAAATCACGAAACCAATCGTTTAGGGCCCAGATTGCCTCGGCGCCGAGGGGCTGCTTTGAGGCCTTTAGGTCATCCATCGCCTTGGTGATGATCTGCAGGCGCTGCAGGGGATCGGCGACGCCGACCGGGAGCGGACCACGCATCGCGGTCAACTTGTTGCCAAGCTCGCCGTGCTCGTTTTCGGCTCTGATCGAGACTGGGACCAGGGCTTGGAGGTGGGGGAGAGCGGTGTTTAGCCCCCGGTCGGTGAGCCAACCTCGAAGCGCCGTGGCTGCGACCGCGAGACAGACATCGTTGACGGTGCCACCGAGCTCATTCTTGATCGCCTTGAAGTCATTGAGATCACAGCTGCGCCAACAAAACCACCGCTCCGGACCGATCGGGGCGTTCAGCGGGACCTTGGGCGCCGGGCGGGTCAGGGCCCAGCTCACCTCCCAAACCCCAGCCGCCCCGTCTGAGGCTCGCTTGCCGGCCCGGCGGGGGTGGCGGATCGCCAGCCCCAACCAACGGATTAAGCGGCGCAGCGTCCTTCCCACCCCGCGCAGCGCCTCGCCCGCCAGTTCCCCCTCGCTGGGCGAAGCGTGGGGGCTCCAGGGAGCCTCCCTTGCTGGGGGATCGGATTTGGGCTCAGCGTCAAAGAGCAAGATGCCGATGTCAACGGCGGAGATCCCGTCGGCCATCGCGTGGTGGGTCTTATAGATCAACCCAAAACGGTCACCCTCAAGGCCATCGACCAAGCAGAGCTCCCACAGCGGCTTTGAGCGATCCAGCGGCGGCGAGAGGGTGGGGCCGATCAGCTCGCGAAACTGCGCCTCGCTGCCCGGCGCCGGCAGGGTGACGCGGCGCACGTGCTTTTCGATATCGAAGTCGGGATCATCGACCCAGAGCGGGCGGCCGAGGCCGAAGGGGGGGAAGGCTAGGCGTTGGCGCAGGCGCGGCAGAAGGTGCAAGCGGGCGCGAATGTGGGCAAGGAACTGATCAAGGCCAGGCGCCTCACCTTCGCAGATGAACACCGCCCCGATCGCCATGTGGGCGTTGTGGCGCTCATTGGACAAAAACGAGGTGTCAAATGACGTCAGCCTGTCCAGGTGGCGTTGCGGCATTGGTGCAGCTTACGGCGAGTTCGAGGTCACTCTCAAGAGCCGGAGTGCTGGGCGTCGGTTGGTCCCGCTCCCCCAAACCCAACCCCGAGCCTGATCTCCCGGCCGGCCTTGATCATCAGGGGTTGAGGGGAACTCCGGGGGCGAGGCTGGTCGGCTTCCAGGTTCCTCCCTCCTTCAGCATCAGAAAGTAGCTGGGGGGGCCTCCCTTGGGGCGAAACAGGACGAAGGCCCGCGGTCCCTGGATCCGCACCGCGGTGAAGGTGCCCTTGGCGGCCTTGCTCGCGGTTGGCCCGATGTTTTGAAGCAGGGTCGGCAGCAGGGTCGCGCAGCTGTGTGCCTTGGAGTGTCCGAGTTTGAGGTATTGCTGCAGCTCCTTTCGGTTTGAGCTGGCGAGCTGGGAGCAGACCGAGGCGTAGTTGGGGGCGGCGAGGGCGTGGAAGAAGGAGTGGGTCGCGCTCAAAACGGCGGCTTTTTCTGCCCCGCCTGCGGCCGAGCCATAGGTCTGGATGCTGTTATCAGGGGAGGCGGAGGTTCCCGAGGGGGTGGTCGTGGAGCTGCCCCCTTCGGTGGGGGTGCTCTGGGCGCCCGAGGGGGTGGTGGTGGTGGTGGCGCCGGGGGTGCTGGTTTCGGGGCTGGCGGTCGAGGCGGCGGTTGATTCGGTGCTCGAGGAGCTCGAGGAGCTCCCGCAGCCGCTCACCGCAAGCAGGGCAAAGGCGGCGGCGAGGAGGGGAAGGGCTCGCTTCCACCCCCCGCCGCCAACCGGCCTCAGCGCGGCGCGCTCAGGTGTACTTCGACGGTTCAAATCGGCAGTAGTGGAAACCGAAGCTGAGGACCTCGGCATTGGCGCTGTTGGCGTTGCTATTGAGCTTGCTCTCCAGCTGCTGGGCCTTGTTCTTGTTGTTGGCCTTAAGCGCCTTGCCCGTCTGTTCAAACAGCGAGGCCTCGGTTTTGACGTAGCCCAGCCATTTGCTCAGCCTCGCCGCATCGGCGGGGGGCTGTTCGACCGCGGCCAGTTCGACCTCGGTGGCCTTCAGCGCCTTTGCCGCCTCGCCAAGCTGCCGGGCGGCGAGGGCCAGCTTGTTCTGCCTGACCTCCGTTTTGACGTTCTTGAGGATCTTTTCGTTGGCCTTGGAGTTGGCCTGGCAGATCGGTTCCACTTTGGCGATGAAGCCTTCGCGGCTTTCTTCTGCGGCGGCCAACGAGACGACGCTGAAAAAGATCGCCGCCGTGAGGGCCATGGCTAGGGCTCTGATCATCTTCTTGCTCCCTCTCATGTGCCGGTGCAGGATTTGATGAGTTCACCGGAGAAGCTCGTCCCGTTGGCGAAGGCAAAGGCGCCGTGGGCGAAGAGCTTTCCGGTCGGGCAGGTGGCGGTCAGCAGGCTCTCCTTCTTGCCCTTGTAGGACCACGATTTCTGGATTTTGGCTTTGAAGGAGGTAAGCGATCCCTGCCCGCCGACGATCGTCGGGATTTTGACCAGGGTCTTGGTCCCGTACTTGCCGTGGGCCTTTGAGATCACCCCGGAGGTGACGAAGGTGGTCGGCGCCGGCACGTCGGCATAGACGTGAAAGATCAGCACCGGCTTGCCGCCCTGGGGGGTGCCGTTGAAGATCAGCAGCGGGCCCTTGGCCGGAAACTCATTCTGTTCGGGGAACTTGATCTCGGCTTCGACTTCGCCTTTGCCGACCAGCGATGGCTTGCAGGCAGCTTCGGCCGCCTGGGTGGTCGTGTTTTGCAGTTTGGTGGCGCTGCAGGTCGCCAGGCCCTTGGTGTTGATCGCGCCGTGCTTGTCGAATTCAAGCGCCAGCGTCGAGAGCGCCGGCGGGCGTTCTCCGGGTTCTTTGATGTTTTTGATCGAGCCTTCGATGTTGAGGGTGATCGGGGTAGGCGTCTTCTTGGAGAGCCTCGTGGGCGAGATCCCGCCTTCGAGTTTGATTTCCATTTCGGGCGTCTTGATAACCGTGTCCGCCCATCGCGCTTGAGACGACCAGCGCGGCGAGCGCCATCACGGCGGCACCGAGCAGAGCAATCTTTGCCCCGCGGGCGTCCGAGCGGCGGCGCTTCTGACTCAAACCCATCCCTACCCCCTTACCTTGCATTCGCGGACCAAAGTGCTGGAAACATCGGTTCCCCCTTCGAAATCAAAGCTCGCTTTGGCGAAGGGGAACGGCTGCTTGGTGAACCCCTTGGGCGCCGGGCAATCGGCGCTGGCAAAGCTCTGCGTCTTGCCGTGGAAGGGGAACTGGCGCGAGAGGTCCAGGTCAAAGGCTGAGATGTAGCCATAGCCCGAGGCGATCGGCGGCAGTTTGGCGACCAGGGTGGTGCCGAATTCGCCGTGGGTCTTCTCGACCACGAATTCGAGCACGTAGGTGAGCGGCTGCGGGGCGACGCTCGATACCTGGGCGAGGATCGCCGGCTTGCCCCCCACCTTGCCGTTGAAGGCGAGCAGGCCGCCGTTGGTGGCGAAGGGGTTCTGCCCAGGCAGGGCGACGCGGGTGGTGACGTTGCCGTGGCCGACCAGGGCGGCGCCGCAGCTGCGCTTGGCGACCGCGGAGGGGACGGAGTTGAGCTTGGCCGCCGAGCAGGTCGGCAGCCCGGTCGGATCGACCTTTCCGGCTTTGTTGATCGCGAGGGAGATCGTCAGCAGTTTGGGCGGAGCCGCACCGCTGGTCGTGGTGATCTTGCCGCCCATCTGGACCGAGACCCGCGTCGGCGTCGAGCGCGGCAGGGTGCTTGGGAAGATCCCGCCGCTGAAGTTGACTTCGATTCCGTTCTTCACAACCGGCTGGGCGTTGGCGATCGCCCCCAGCGCGCCGAGCAAAAGCAGCGAGGCGCTGAGCGCCGCTAGGGCGGTCTTTCGCGAGCGTGATCTCATCGTTAGCGAACCAGCGGGTAGGCGCAGGTGAATTTCGAGGGGGTCGTGATCGACTGCTCGGTGATCGCCCCGGTGCCGTCAACGACCACCGTTGAGTAGTTGGTGCCGGCGGTATTGGCGTAGATCTCATCGGTGTATTGGTGGTCGTTGCCGACCCCGGTGCCGAGGTTGAGCACGCCGCGGGTGGAGTAGAGCTCCATCGGGGAGGGCAGGTAGCCGCCCTTTGCCGCGCATGCATCGGATGCTTCTTTGAGCGTCGAGACGACGGCGTTGGCGGAGGAGTCAAAGCAGATGCCGCGGATCAGCGTCGTATCGGTCGGGCAGGAGGCGGAGTGCTTATCGACCGTGTTGGCGTTTTCGGCGTTGGCCGCGTTGGTGGCGGAGGGGACGGTGCCCAGCGCGTTGACGTTGATGTTGGCGCCGGTCAGGGTGTTGGGCGCGACTTTGACTCCGGTGACCGCGTTGTTGGCGATCTTGCCGGTGGTCACCGACTTGGCCTTCAGCTGGCGCGAGCCGACCGAGTTCTTGGGTAGCTGCGAGGCCGCCCAGGCGGATCCGCCGAACGCGGTGATTAGTGCGATCACTGCCACAACCATGGCCGGTGAGGGCCGCTTGATCCCTGCCTTGTGCATCTCTTTATTCCTCTCTGAGGTCCAAGTTTGTGGACGCCCGAATGTAGAAACCCAGTTACTGCTCCAACGATTCGCTCCCTCTCGCCGAAGAGCTTAGCGATGGCGGGCTCAGTTGTGGCGATTGGGGCAAGCGGGACCCTGGCTTGCAGCTTCGACAGGGAATTGGCTCCCAGCAGAGGCGGCCCCGAGACTTCGCGTCCAGCGATTGCGCCAATCTGCCGGGCAACCACTCGGCAAGCATCGCGGCGGCGTTGACCCGACCAGACGGGCCGAACTTCCTTGGTTGAATCGTTTGCCTGGGCGGAATCCACGAGCTGGCCGGCGGCGAGCTTGCCCCTGGGCCTGGCGCCAGATCCGCTCGAGCCGCAGCCTCAGATCCGGGCCAGAATCGTTCGCCCCCCTTCAAGCCGAACCGATTGAAACCTAGGAGCTTCGGTAGAGGCGGTGGGGAAGCCCGGCGTGAATAGCCTCACCGCTGCGCCGCAATCCCACCTTCTCCGCGACCCGCAGCGAGGCCTTGTTATCGGCTCTGATCAAAGCGATGACCTGCTCGAGACCGAGTGCTCTGGACCAGGCGAGCGCCGCCGAGGCGGCCTCCGTGGCAAAGCCCCGACACCAGTGCTCTGAGGCAATTGCCCAAGGGAGCTCTACCGCCAATACGCCCTCAATCGTCGTCCATCGCAGCCCGCCACGCCCGATCGTGACGCCGGATTCAACCTCGATCAGAACCCAGGGTCCAAAACCGTGTCTCTCCCAGTGCAGGATGTCGTCTCTAACCATTTGAGTCAGCTCGGCCTGGGTGAAGGACAGCGCCGGGGGCGGGCGCAGCCATCGCCGGACCTCGGGGTCGAGAAGGAGATCGAAGTAGGCGGGTCGGTCGGCGGGGCGCGGTCGCCGAGCCAGCAGATGCTCGGTGCGCCACCGCTCGCTCACGGTTTGAAGTATCTCGCCGCTAGCTCAACCGTGATCTCGCCGATCGCAGAAACAGCAGCGGGAAAGGACGGTAGTCTGGCCCGCTCGGCGCCCAGGCGGCAGGGCGATCCTGATGACTTCTGACCCCCAGAGCAATCCCGCCCTCCCCGAGCCTGCCTCGACACCAGGCAGGGTCGGTGCGGTTGGCCGCATCGCGCGCCTGGCGTTTGGCCTGATCTTTCAGCTGGCTACCTTCACGGCGCTTTTTTTTGCCGTGCACCTGGTTCGAGGAAGCTTTGAAACCTCGGTCTACAGCAGCGGCCAGCGGGTGATCGGGGGCGTGCTCGGCTTCCCCTCCGCCGCGCTTGGCCTCGGCACCCTTGCGGCGGCGATCTACACCGCCGCAACCGGCAGGAGGGGCGCCCTCACCTTCAAGCTTGCCGCTGCAGCGGTGCTCCTCTTCGTCCTCATGTATGCGATCGAGCTGGCGATCAAATAGCCCGGCTGGGCCTGGGCGAGCCAGGGTTCGGGGGAGCAGACCCCTGCGGCGCCGTGAGGGTGCCTGCCGCCGCCGCCCGATTGATGGTCTCGAGCAGGCGCTCGGGTTCGGGAAAGCTGACGGTCAGCCGCGTGAGCCCGCCGTCTCTGAGGTTAAGCGCGAGGGCGGCCCTACCTCCCCTGACGGCAAAGAACTGGCGGCCCTGATCTAGGGAGCAGACGACCAGCAGATTCACACCCGGGATCAGCCTTCGCCCCTTGATCGAGCTGAAGCGTCGGATCGAGCCGATCGGATCGGGGTCGAGCTCGGCGCTTTGGACCTGCTCCAAGGGCACCAAGATGTCTGGGGCGTAGCGGATTAGGAATGGCGGAACGGGCAGCCAGGCCGTCATGTTTCGCAGGGCCAGGTGGGTGGCACTCAATTCGAATTTCCAGCGGCGCATGCCGGGCATCTTCGATGGACGAAACTCGATGACCTCGGATTCGACGGCGTGGTCAGACATTTGCAATCAAACCCGACACGAGGTCCGAAGGCGCTTGGCCCCGGGTCACCAGGGCGATCAAATCGGTGGCTCGGCGGCGCAGGGCGTGGCGCCGGTCAATGCGCGGCAAAATCATTGCGAACGCGAGTTGGCAAAAGAGGTTCGGAGCGCGACGCAAGGGGAGGCCGGCTAGAGCTTTCTGATCTTCACCGCGGTGCCGTATGCGCAGACCTCGGTCCAGGTGGTACCGAGCTCAGAGGTATCGAAGCGAAAGGCGAGGACAGCATCGGCCCCCTTGGACTCGGCCTCCTCGATCAGCCGCTGGGTTGCGTGCTCGCGGCCCTCGCCGAGCATCTTCGTCATCCCCTTCAACTCTCCGCCGGCCAGCGACTTCAAAGAAGCGCCGATCTGGGAGCCGACGTTGCGCGAGCGCACGGTCAGCCCGAAGACCTCCCCCAAGACGTCCTCGACCTGGTAGCCGGGAAGATCGTTCATCGTCGAGATGATCACCGCGCCAGCATATCTGGCAGCTCTCCGCCTCGAAACGTTGCCTACGCTGCAACAAACGGGTTTGAAAGTCCCCCGGTGGCCTCGTTGCTCAGGCCGCTGCGCCGTCGAACTTGTAGCCGACGCCGCGCACGGTGAGGACCAGCTCGGGGTGCTGGGGGTCGCGCTCGACCTTTTGGCGGAGGTTGGAGATGTGGACGTCACAGGCGCGCTCATCGCCGTCGAACTCGGTCTGCCATAGCTCCTCCATGATCTGGCGGCGGGGGAAGACCTCGCCGGGGCGGCCGACCATCAGGCGCAGGAGCTGGAACTCCGAGCGGGTCAGGTTGACCGGCTCACCGCGAACGGTCGCGACGTGGCGGACCAGATCGATCGCGACCGGCCCCGACTCGATCTTGCACCGCTTGGGCCAACGGCGAGCGGTCGAGCTCGCGGCGGCGCAACTGGGCGCGCACCCGGCCGAGCAGCTCGCGAACCGAGAACGGCTTGGTCACGTAGTCGTCGGCGCCGACCTCGAGTCCCGACCACCTTGTCGACCTCGGCATCCTTGGCGGTGAGGACGATGATCGGCACGGCGCTGCGCGAGCGAACGTCGCGGCAGATGTCGAGGCCGCTCGGCCCGGGCATCATGATGTCGAGGATCAGTAGGTCGTAGGGGATGCCGTCGCCGAGCTTCGCGGTGGCCTCGTCGCCGTCTGCGGCGCCGGTCACCTCAAAGCCCTCCTGGGCTAGCGCGTAGCCGACCGAGTCGCGGACCGAGGGCTCGTCGTCGGCGATCAGGATGCGCCCGCTGCTCATCCAGACATCCTCATGCCACCGGGGTGGGGCTGGGCTGGGCAATAGGTAGGCGGACCCAGAAAACGCTGCCCTCGCCCTCGACCGAGGAGGCGCCGATCTGGCCGCCCATCACGTCGACCATGCGACGAGCGATCGCCAGACCGAGGCCGAAGCCCTCCTGCTTGCGGGACTCGGTACGACGGTAGAAGCGCTCAAAGACACGCTCGATCTCTGCCGCCGGGATCCCAGTACCTGTGTCGATCACCTCCAAGACCACCTCTCTCTCGCCGTCGCGGCGGCCGCGAACGGTAACGGCGCCGGGGGGTGGCGTGTTCTTGAAGGCGTTGGTGAGCAGGCCGATCATCACCTGGCGCAGCAGGATCGGGTCGCCCTTGGCGGTGAGGTCGGGCTCGACCTCGACACCGGAGTCGGATACCGACCGGCGCCTCGACCGCGGCGATCGACGTCGCGGATCGCGACAGGGACGTCGACCACCTCGGCCTCCCCCGCTCCAAGCGACTCGACCCGGGCCAGGGTCAGCAGACGCCTGGGTGAGGCGGCTCATCCGCTCGGCGTCCTCGCTGAGCCGCGTCGAGGAAGTGCTCGCGCGCCTGCGGGTCGTCCTTGGCGCCGCCCTGGAGAACCTCGATCGCGCCCGAGATCCCGGCCAGCGGGTTGCGCAGCTCGTGGGCGGCGTTGGAGACGAAATCGGCTTCGGCGAACTCGCGGCGCATCTCGTCGGTGCGATCGCGAACCACCGCCAGCACGGCGCGCTCGTCCGGCAGGGAGCGGGCCTGCATCGAGTAGGCGCGGTCGCCGATTCGAAGCGCCGGGTGGGCGGCGAAGCCCACCTCCGCGGCGCGGCGCAGGTGGGGCAGAAGCGCCTCCGAGGGCACGCCCGTCGGGGTCGAGGAGCTTGCGCGGCGGCGCTGTTGGAGAAGCGCACCGAGCCGTCGATCGTCGACGACCATCACCGCGTCGGTGAGACCGTCGAAGATCGCCGCCAGCTTGTTGCGATCGGCGGTGAGGACGCCGAAGCTCTCCTTCAGCGAGGCGCGCATCGACTCCAGGGCGCGAGCCAGGTCGCCGATCTCATCGGGACCTGAGACGTCGAGGGGGGCATCGAAGGAGCCTGCCGCCATCTCGCCCGGCGGCCCGCGCCAGGCGGGCGACGCGGTGGGAGATCGCAACCGCGATCAGAAAGCCGGCGAGCATGCCGAGGACGACCGCGCAACCAGGGCCCGGTGGTTGTCGCCGAACAGGTAGACGGCGGTGGCCGTGATCAAGCTGACCGCCGCGAAGGCGCCGGAGAGCCAGAGGCGCATACCGATCCGTCTCATGAAGGTTTACTAACACAAACGACCGGCGGCCATGGCCGCCGGTCGTTTGATCGCGCAGCCGACCGCGCGGCGCAGCGCACGATATGGCCTCAATCGCCGGGAACGGCTGGCCTTCGTGGGAGAATCGAGGCGTGTGCGAACCCTCGTCTTCATCCCGGCCTGGAACGAGGAGGCCTCGATCGCCGAGGTGATCGCGCGACGTGCGCGAGGTCCTGCCGGCGGCCGATTTGCTGGTGGTCGACGACGGCTCCGGCGACGCGACTGCGGCGCGGGCGCGCGAGGCGGGGGCGTTGGTCGCCTCCTTGCCCTTCAACCAGGGCCTCGGGGCGGCGCTGCAGACGGGCTACCTCTACGCGCTGCGCGAGGGCTATGACTACTGCGCACACCTCGACGCCGATGGCCAGCATCCGGCAGCCGAGGTGGCGCGACTGCTTGAGGAGGTGATCGCCGACCGCGCCGACCTGGTGATCGGCTCGCGCTACCAGGACCGCGGTGCCAGGCCTCATGGGGAATCCCAAATGGCGGCTGAGAGCGACGACTACAAGCCGACCATCTCGCGGCGGATCGGAACCAGCGTATTCCGCTTCTTCCTCACGCTGGCGACCCGGCAGCGCTTCACCGACACGACCAGCGGGATGCGGGCCGCGAACCGGCGCGTGATGGCCCTCTTCAGCGAGAACTACTCGCCCGACTTCGCCGAGATCGAGTCGCTGCAGCTGGCGGTGCGCCAGGGGCTGCGAGTCGAGGAGGTGCCGGTGCGGATGCTTGAGAGAGCGGGCGGCAGCTCCTTCCTCACACCGCTGCGCTCGGCCTTCTTCATCTTCAAGGGAATGATCGTCTTGCTAGTCGGCCAGTTCCGCCCGCGCCAAGTTGAGAACGAGCAGCGAGCGCCGCAGCCTCCCCGCCACCCCGGTGATCCGGGCGCCCTGCCCGAGGGCATCAAGGCGGAGCGCTGAGAACCTTGTTGCTCGGCGTTCAGAGGAACCCGGCGGTCCATCTCACCCCCCAGACGCGGATCCTCGCTGCCGTGATTGCGATCGCCTTCATGGTGATGATCCTCGAGCTGATCCGTCGCAACCGCCTGCAGGAGCGCTACAGCGTGATCTGGTTCGTGGCTGGGCTTGGGATGCTTGATCGGCGCCGCCTTCCCGGGCCTTTTGGGAGTGGTCGCCGACGCGATGGGCGTCCGCAACACAAATGTCGCCCTGTTCTCGATCGTCCTGCTGCTGCTGCTCGGCCTGGCGCTCAATTTCAGCGTGATCATGTCGCGCCAGGCGGCGCAGATAACCCGCCTCGCCCAGGAGCGGGCGCTGGAAAGGGCCCACCAGCAGGCCGAGCATGAAGGCGATGCCGCCGCTGAGCAGCTGCAGCGCGACCGCGCCTAGGCCAAAAACTCGCGCTGCAAACGGTAAAAGAGCGCCTCCAGCGCGAGCTCCTCAGAGACGTTTAGCTCGAGCCGGCGGCGGGTGTCCTGGACCAGTTCGGTGGCGCGACGCGGGCTGGCGGGGTCCAGGCCCGCCGCCTGGCCTTGCAGCTCGGCCAGGCGGTCACGGTTAAAGACAACCTCGGAGGCTCCGGAGGCGATCGCCGCCAGATCGCGAAACCAAGCGGCGCAGAGCTCGAGCCCAAGATCGAAGACCTCGGTGCGACGGCGCCGCCCGACGCGCTTTGCCTGATCGGCGATCTCGCGGGCGGAGCGCTTGAGGCCGGCCGATACCTCCTCCTCGAACAATTCCCGCACGGCCGCTTCGGCCTCTGAGGCAACCGGCTCGGCTGCCTCGAGCAGGCCGCGCCACGGCGGCGGCTGATCGCCAGCGGGTGCCGCCCCAAGCGCTACCGCGGAACCCCGCTCCGCGCGGGCGCGGAGCGCTCGACCCTGCTCGCTGATCAAGAAACGTGCACGCTCCAGATCCCCGGCCGACAGGCGGGCCGCGGCCGCACCTCGGCGCTTTCCTCGCCCCCGCCGAGGGCTGCCTCAATCGTGGCGATCGGCAGCGGTGAGAAATCAACCGGCTGGCAGCGCGAGGCGACCGTCTCCAACAATGCGCTCGGCTCGGAGCTGAGCAGAATCAGGTGTGCGTAAGGCGGGCGGCTCCTCGAGCGTCTTCAGCAGCGCGTTTTGGCTCTCCTCGCGCATCGCCTCGGCCGCCTCGATAACGAAGACTCGCTTGCCGCCCTCAAAGGGTCGGTAGGAGGCGGCGCGGATCACCCGCTCGCGTACCTCCTCGACCAGGTGCTGAGCACCGCGGGGTGCAAGCCAGAGCAGATCGGGGTGCGGAGAGGGGTCAAGCAGCACCCGCCGCCGCGCCTCCTCGGGATCCTCGGCCTCCACGGCGATGATCTCGGCGGCGAAGGCACGCGCCGCCGCGCGCTTGCCCGCCCCCCGTGGGCCCCGGAGCAGGTAGGCGTGGCGTGGGACCGGCGCTCAAGCGCAGCGCCGAGGGCGAGGCGAGCGCGCGGCTGGTGCTCGGTGCATTCAAGCAGCGGCTTGGCTTGCCACGCACCGCCTCCATCGACTCCCTGCGTGCACCTCCTCGATCGTGCCGGATCCGTCGATGGCCATGACCCGGTCGGAGGCGACTTTGGCGATCTCCTCGTAGGCCGTGGCAACCGCTCGCTGGAACTCCAGACCTCGGACTCGAAGCGGTCCTGACCCTCGCAGCGACCCAGCGCAGACCTCAGGGTCGACCCGGATCAAGACGGTCAGGTCGGGCCAGAGCCCATCCGTGGCAGCGTCGCTCAGCGAGATCGTCTCACCCACCCCCAGTCCACGTGCGGCACCCTGGTAGGCGACGCGTGGAGTCGGCAAAGCGGTCGCAGACGACGTCGCGGCCACCGTCGAGGGCGGGACGGATCACCTGCGCGGTGAGATCGGCTCGCGCCGCGCAGGAAGAGCAGCAGCTCGGCGTAGGGATCGAGCGCCAAATCGGGCTCGGCGAGCAGCTCGCGGATCTGCTCGGCCGCAATTGTGCCGCCGGGCTCGCGGATCAAGCAGCGTCTCAGCGCCAAGCGCCTCGGCCAAAAGGCGCGCCTGCGTGCTCTTGCCCGAGCCGTCGATCCCCTCGAGGGAGATGAACATCAGTTACTGATTCCCAACTCGATACCGCGGAGACCGGATTCGGGGGCAGCCCTGCTTCGGCTCTGCGTTGTGGACACACCTGGGCGAGGGCAGTGTCACGCTCATTTGGCGCTCGTCGCTTTGGCCCGTTTTCGACGACGGGTCGCGCTCCTCGGCGCCATCCTTTGAGGGCAGCGGTTTTTTGGCCATCGCCTCTTTGGCCGCCCGCGCGGCTTCGCGCTCGGCGCGGCGTTTCTTCATCTCCTGCATCGACTCGCAGTCGTCGTTTAGGCAGAGATTCCAGGGACGCCCGCGAAATGGAACGACTTTAAGGCGCGGCGTCTGATCGCAGATCGAGCAGCGATCCTCGAGCCGAAAGACGTCGCCGCGCTGGGGAAGCGGGAAGGTCTGATCGCAGGAATTGGGGTCATCGAGCGCTCCATCCCGAGCAGCCGACGAAGCGTTTGCCCGATTTTTTGGCGCGGATGATGCGCAGCATGTGCGGCGAGCCGTCCTCCTTCGTGCGGCCCGCCTCCTCGCAGCCTTGCAGGGCCCGAGGATGCGGTCTTGGTCCATTCCCTGCCCAGACCACTTTTGCCAGGTCCTCGCGGCTGGCCGTCGATCTCTGACCAGGTCTTGTGCAGGAGGTCGCGGCTATCGCCGACGACGCCGTCCTTGGTCATCTCCCCGGCGGCGATCCGGTCCATCTCCTGCCTCGAGCTGGGCAGTCATCTCCGGCGTCGCCATCCGCGGCACGTACTTCCTGAACGCCTCATACATCGCGATCCCGGTCTCGGAGGGGACCGGCGGGTTGGAGTAGACGTAGCCGCGGTCGAAGAGCTTTTGGATGATGTCGGCGCGGGTCGCCTTGGTACCGAGGCCACGCTCCTCCATCATCTCGATCAGCTTGCCCTGGGAGATGCGCGATGGCGGCTGGGTCTCCTTGTCGACGATCCAGGGGTCGCCGTCGAGCTCGAGCCGCTGGCCCTCCTCCAATTTGGGAATCTCCTCATCGGCCGAGCGAGCGTAGGTGTAGATGCCGGCGTAGCCGGGATCGATCGAGCGACCGAGCCGCGGACGAAGTAAGTCTCCGAGCCGGCCTCGATGTCGGCGCGGGTCGACTCGGTGATCATCGGCGGGCTGAAGGTGGCGAGGAAGCGGCGAACGACGAGCTCGTAGACGCGTCGCTTCGGGCCCTCCAGGGCGCCGGGGTGGATCGCCTGCGTCGGGTAGATCGGTGGATGGTCGGTCGTCTCTTTTTTGCCCCGGGTCGGCTTCAGCTCGCCATCGAGCAGCCCGGCGGCGGCGGAGAACTCCTTGATCCGGACCAGCGAGGTGACCAGCTCTCGAACCGGCAGCGAGGGCGGGTAGACCGTGTTGTCGGTACGCGGGTAGGAGATGAAGCCGTCCATATATAGGTCCTCGGCGATCCGCATCGCGCTGGCGGGCGTGATCCCGAGGCGGCTGGAGGCATCGGTCGTGAAGGCGGTTGTGTTGTAGGGGGTCGGCGGTTTGCGGGTGTTCCTTTTGCGCCGTGACCGATTTCACCAGCCCAGGACCCGTGGTCCCCGCCAGCGCCGCGTCGGCCTCAGCCTCGCTCCCAGAATTTGTCGACCGCATGGTGGGCCTCAAAGCTCTCCGTCGGGATGCTGGAACTTGGCGAACAGCTCCCAGAACGGTTTGGCGACGTGGGCCCGGCGCTCCATCTCGCGCTCGACGATCAGTCCCAGGGTCGGGCTCTGAACGCGGCCGACCGAGAGGAAGTTGGAGCCAAAGCGGCGGGTAGCGAGCGAGACGGCGCGGGTCAGCGTCGCGCCCCAGAGCAGGTCGATGTCCTGGCGCGCGGCGCCCGCGTTGGCGAGCGGGAAGGAGAGCTCGTCGAGTTCGGCGAAGGCGCGCTCGATCTCCTCCTTGGTCAGCGCCGAGTAGCGGGCCCGCTTGATCTTCAGGCTGCCCTCGCGAGCCCCCTCGCGCGAGCCGAGCGCCGGGTTGGCGTCGAGCATCTCCTCCAGCGCCTCGAGGCCGATCAGCTCGCCCTCGCGGTCGAAGTCGGTGGCGATCACCAGCTCGTCGGCCTCCTTGGCCACCTTTTTGATCGCCTTGACGACGTTTTTGTCGGTCGGCTCCTTGATCAGCTCGGCATCGATCAGGTCGTGGAGGTCGGTCTTTTGCCAGTTCGAGTAGCCCTCGGGAAAGGCCGGACCGAGCACATGGCCCTTGAGCCCAATCGTACATGTGATCCCCGCCTGCATCCGACCACGTGTAGTAGGGGACTTTGAAAGTTTTGTCGGTGGCCGGCCGCTGCCCGCGCCGAGGATCTCGGCGATCTTCTTGGCGCTGTTGTTCTTCTCGGTGACGATCAACCTCATGGGCCGGCGAGGGTAGCAGGGGCGTTCGGCAGACCCGACGCGCCTGTCGCTCGCCGATCCCCATAGGATCGGCGCGCTGATGAGGTCTTTGGTGACAGGCGGCGCGGGGTTCATCGGCTCGAATCTCGTCGATGCGCTCTTGGCTCGCGGCGACGACGGTGACCGTCATCGACGACCTCTCCACCGGGCGCCGCGAGAACATCGAGCGCGGCCCTGGCGCCGGCGCGAGGCTGGTCGAAGCTGACATCCGCGACGCAAGCCGCGGTTGCCGTCGCGGCGGCTGAGTGCCGCCCCGAGGTCGTCTTTCACCTCGCCGCCCAGATCGACGTGCGCAGCTCCCTGGTCGACCCGGCCTTTGATGCCGCGGTCAACGTCGGCGGCACCGCAAACGTGCTTGGAGGCGGCGCGCACGGCGGGGGCCGGGCGCGTCGTCTTCGTCTCGACCGGGGGCGCGATCTACGGAGAGGGTGAGGGCAAGGCGCTGCCGCTGGACGAGGAGGCGGCGGTCGAGCCGCTCTCGGCCTACGGGCAGAGCAAGTTCGCCGCGGAGGGCTACCTGGCGCTCTACCAGCGCCTCCACGGCATCTCCGGGGTGAGCCTTCGCCTCGGCAACGTCTACGGTCCGCGCCAGGATCCGCTCGGCGAGGCGGGGGTGATCGCGATCTTTTGCGGCAAGCTGCGAAGCGGAGAGCGGCCGACCGTATTCGGCGACGGCGAGCCAGACCCGCGACTACATATATGTCGGCGACGTCGTCGCCGCCGCGCTTGCCGCGGCCGCCGCGGAGGCGGGCGGTGCGATCAACATCGGCACCGGCCGCGAGTCAAGCGTCCTCGAGCTGATCACGCTGCTCGGTGCACTTGGCGAAGCCGAGCACTTTGAGCCAGATTTTGCGCCCGCCCGCGTCGGCGAGGTGCAGCGGATCGCGATCGCCCCGGCGCGGGCCCAGCGCGAGCTGGACTGGAGCGCCAAGGTCAGCCTGGAGGAGGGCCTGCGGCTGACCCTTGAGGCCCTCTAGTCTTTGTTGCATGCCCGCTCAGGCCTACGCAGGCAAGCAGTGCGTCTGCCAGCTGCGCAAAGGGATCTGCGATCAATCCTGCGTTCGCGACATGCTCGAGACTCCCTTCTACATCAGCTGCCTGAAGCTGAGTGGGCGGCGCTGCCTGGTGGTCGGCGGCGGCGAGGTCGGGCTCGAGAAGGTCGAGGGGCTGCTCGCCTGCGGCGCCGCGGTGACCCTGATCGCGCCGCTCGCCCATGCGGCGCTGGAGACGATGGCGGCCGAGGGGTCGATCGCCTGGGAGCGCCGCCCCTACGCTGGTGCCCCTGACCTCGAGCAGGCCTTCATCGTGATCGCCGCCACCTCAGACAGCGAGGTAAACATCGCCGTCTACGAGGACGCTGAGGCGCGGGCGATGCTGGTCAATGTGGTCGACGTACCGCCGCTTTGTAACTTCATCCTGCCGGCGATCGTGCGCAGTGGGCCGCTGGCGATCGCGATCTCAACCGCCGGCGCTTCCCCGGCCTTGGCAAAGCGGATGAAGCGGGAAATATCGGCGCTCTTCGGCGAGGAGTTCGCCCGGCTCGCGGTGATCCTCAACGATGCCCGCGGCTGGGCCAAGGCGACGCTGCCGACCTACCAGGATCGAAAGGATTTCTTTGAGGCGATTGTCAACGGCGATCCCGATCCTGTGGCGATGCTGCGCGACGGGCGCGAGGCCGAGCTTTTGACTCTGATCGAAGCAGCCAAGCTGAACGCGACGCCGGCGCTCGCCTGAGCCCTTCCAGAGCTGATCGCTCCGATGTTGCCAGCGGCGCCGCGACTGCGCTACGCCGAGGGCAAGGCAAAGAAGGCGACGGCGGCGAAGTGGGCGGCCGCGGCGGCGATCACGAGCAGGTGAAAGACCTCGTGGTAGCCGAAGACCTTCGGATTGGGATCGGGGCGCTGGGTCGCATAGACGACGGCGCCTGCCGTGTAGAGCAGCCCACCGGCGGCGACCAGCAGGGTTCCGGCCATACCCATGGCAGACCAAAGCTCTGGAAAGGCGACCGCCGCGACCCAGCCCAGCGACATGTAGATCAGCGCCGCAACCCATTTTGGATGATCGATCCAAACCATCTCGACCGCGGCGCCGGCGATCGCTCCGATCCAAACGACGACGAGGATCGCGCTGGCGAGCGCCCCGTGGAGGACGAGCAGGGCAAACGGCGTGTAGGTGCCGGCGATCAGGAAAAAGATCATCGAGTGGTCGAGGCGGCGCATCCAGCGGCGCACGTTGGGGCGCTTCCAATCGACGCGGTGATAGAGGGCGCTGGTTCCCAGCAGGGCCGAGAGGCTGACCGCATAGATGGCGACCGCGAGGGTCGCCCTCGGAGTCTTGGCCGCAACGATCAGGGATGCGCCGAGAAAGAGCGAGACGAAGAAGGCCCACATGTGGGATACGCCGCGCAACCTCGGCTTGACCGAGGCGATCGCCTCGGCCGCAGCCTCGCGGGCGGCGCTTGCCCGTTCTCCCATCAAATCTCGAGTTGCCTTTCCCCGCATAACCACATTGTCACCATAAAGGGTATTGCGCGCGCAAATGCAGTTGGGATGCCAAAAAGAGGCGATTTAGAATCAGTGCGCGCCAGTAAATGCGCCAGAAGTTGGTCATGCACCCGGTCCCCGATGCCGATTACGCTTTTGACATGGGCCACGATGACCTGCGGCGAGCGCTGACATGCGGCTTCCTGCTGCCCTTGCTCGGACACTCAGCCTGGTATCAACGCTATGGACAGGCTGGAAGAGTCACCCTCCTCGTCCTCTATGTTGCCTTTAGCCTCGCAACCGTGGTCTTCTCGATCAGGCAGTTCATCCTCCGCAGCAAACATGGCGCGGTCGTTCCGGTTCTCAAGTGGACGCTGCTCTGCGTCTGCGTATTCGCGGCGTGGTTTTCGTGGCTATTTGAAAGCGCCGGCTTCTACGACCTGGGCTTGGGGTGTCTCGCGGGCCTCTTGATACTTGCGATCAAGGATTGGTTCGGGGCGCGAGGTGCAAATCCGCCCCGGCAGGGATCGTCAACTACCTACACGTAAATAGCGGCCGGTTGTGGCTCGGCCGCTTCCTTCGCCGCCCCTTTGCCCGCCTTGATCTGCGCGTCTACATAGGTGCCTCACCAGCGCCGAGAGTATCGCTTCCTCATGGTCAGCTCCCAGGGTGCCGATTAGCATCTTGAGATGGGTCATGATCGACTGCGACGTCTGCTGATCGTGGGAATCGTCTTACCCACAGCCGCCCGCTTCACCGTCTTTAGTCGCGGGGGCACAATAGGCACGTTCGCCGTGAAAGTGGTCGTATCCGCATCCGCAATAGCGATCGTCGCCTTCTCGGTCAGGCAGTTCGTCCTCCGCTGGCGTTACGGCGCAACCGTCCCGGTTCTCAAGTGGGGGCTACTTTTGCTCATCCTGCTTGATATCGGCCTCAGTTTCTTGCTACCGAAGAGCGGTCCAGCCGGGGATGTGGTCGCCATGGTGGGCACCCTGTCCCTCATAACCCTCGTCGTACTCGCGATTAAGGACACGGCCCGAACACCTCCCCCTCATGGTTCGTCACCTACCTTCAGGTGAGCAGATGAGATCGGTACGCCCCGTAGATGCGCCAGTCAAAGCTTCCCGCGCCTTCTCCTCGGCCTGCTCGCGCTGCACGGTCAGGTAGCTATCGAGTAGCTGCGCCGCCTCAGCCTCTGAGCCCGGCATCAGGTGGCCGTAGCGATCGAGCGTGATCGAGATTTTGGCGTGACCCATGAATGTAGAGAGCGCCTTTGT
Source organism: uncultured Solirubrobacterales bacterium (assembly GCA_963745305.1). Taxonomy (GTDB): domain Bacteria; phylum Actinomycetota; class Thermoleophilia; order Solirubrobacterales; family 70-9; genus CAVUWL01. The sequence continues at coordinate 334,635 of CAVUWL010000018.1, read as the reverse complement.
ATTGACCCCGGCCGCGATCATCAAAGAGGCGAACGTGTGGCGGCACTCATGCAAGGTGATCCGGTCGAGCCCTGCCGCCTCCCAAGCCGTGTCGGCCCGATTGGTCACGGTGCGAGGGTTAAAGACCCGCTCAGCGTCGGGGCCGAACACGTAGCCCTCAGCGCGCCCGGTCCGCAGTTTGTGGTCGATCAGGTGGTCTCGCAAGACCGGAATGATCGGCACCTTGCGCAGCGCCGATGAGGTCTTTAGGTCTATCTGGCCCTCTTGCTCATCCCAGCCGTGGCGGACCCGAATCAGTCCACCTGCGAGGTCTACGGCATCCCAGCGCAGCGCCTGAAGCTCGCCGCGCCGAAGGCCGGAGTAGAGCGCCGTAGCCCAAAGAGCCCGGTCACACTCGGGCACGGCCTTGATCAGAGCTTCAGCCTCGCAGGGGTCGGCGAAGCGTTCCCGGCGATTGTTGGAGGTCGGCATGTGGAGCCCGGAGCATGGGTTAATGGCAAGGTCCCCTCTGGCGATGGCCCGCTTGTAGATCGCCCGAAGCGGTAGAAAGGTCACTTGGACGGTCGATGCGCCGTGCCCTTCGGCAGTGAGCCGCTCGACGTAGTCCTGGAGATCAGGCCGGGTCAGGTCGGCTAGGCGAGCCGCTCCGAACTCGGGCAGGACCCGGAGTCGCATCCCTTCCCTGTAGGCGCGAATCGCCGACGGCTTGTAGCACTCCCGCCCGGCAGGGTGAATCGTTCCTGCCTCAGCCCCCGCCAGCCAGGTTGCCCATGCCTCTGCGACCGTGGTCGCCTTCGGCGCCCGCATCGCGCCTCTGTCTAGCTGTATGAGAGCGTCGGCCCGCCAGAGCTTGGCCTCGCTTTCGTGGCCGAACGTCTTGCGAATCTTGCGGTTGTCGCGCTTGGAATAAACCGATGCCTCATAGGACGGCTGACAGTCGCATTTGCCGCCGTCGCGGGTCGCGCAGGTCCGACTGTGCCGAATACGGATGCCTTCAGGGGTACGCTTCGTCTGCATGGGAGCTATTTCCTCCTGTGCCATGCCCCCGGACGCGCCAACGTCGCGGGGGCGCTTTTTTAGTGGCTCCATTGTACCTTGAAAGTCCGGCACTTTGGCGCGATTTCGGGCGATCTTTTAGAGCCCAACGGACGGCTTGGAGACTGCCCTACCTAGCTCGCGAATCTCCTCATCGCTCGGATCGACCGCGGCAATTGCACGAATCCGGTTTGGTAGGCGACGGGCTGACATAAAGACATTGTCCGACCACGTATCAACACCGAGCCCATTAGCGGCAGCGATTTTCTGGGCCTCCATCAGCCGCTCCCAGGTGGAGAACAAAAGGCAACGGTGCTTCCCTTCAATCGAGAGACAGTGATAACTCTGCAAGGGGTTTATTTGGTTGCCGATCTCGCCGAAATACTCAACCAACTCTTTTCGGTTTTGCTCAGCCATCTCGGCGACCTCTGCGGCCTTTGCCTTGTCGCGACGCCTTGCGACCTCACCGGAACGATCAGCCATTTCAATCTCTGCGCGGCGACGGTTGATCCTTCGCTGCCGTTTCTCGGCATCTTCGCGGTCTATCTCCTGCTCGGCTCTGTCGCCCCAAAGGCTCATCGGTCTGCGCCAATCTCACCGAGCGCCTGCAAGTAAGAAATGCCGCGCTGACCGGCTAACTGCTCCGTTTCGTGGTGTAGGTCCAGTCGCTCGCTGTCTACTCGGTCGCCTGCCATTTGCCGATCAAAGGCGGCGCGGTTGACAACTGCATCGACGGACTGGAGATAATCGCCCCCAGCGGCCTTGATGGTGTCGTGCAAAAGCTCGCGACTGTCGGGGTCGGCATCGGTCAGGCTGGGGGCAGCTTCACTCAACGCAACGGGCGTCATGCCCTTCAGGAATGGCCGATTAGTCAAAGCGCCTGAGAGAACGGTAAAGCCCTTGCTGCGGCCTGATTCGTCTTTGAAGTTGTTGGCGAACTCGGGCGAAAAGAACCGATAGGCACCCGATCGGATTGCATCGGCTGCTTCCCCTGTCCACTTCGCAGTAGCTACCAACGCGTTTCCTTGGCGCCTCAGACTGGAGAGCCAGCCAGCGGCCTTGCTCACTCCATGCCGCTGAAAGCTATGGTCATAGTCGATTGGAACCTCTGCGCCCCGTGCCGTCATCTGATTGAAATTGACGACGGCTTGATCTAGGTCGCTGTCAGTAACCGTGACCCTGCCGAAGTGAGGGTGTTTGAAAGTGCCAGACCGCAAAACCTCAAACTGAGCGGATGGCTCATCGCCCGGCAATGTGAAAAGTATTGGTGATTTCATCAAGCGGCTACCTTCCGGTCGGACTCGACGTGTACGCGGGCAGCGCGCCGAACCTCAGCAGCCAGGGAGCGATCATTTTCCTTTGCGATGCGATCCAACTCTGCGGCCAGGTCGGCAGGGAGCCTGATACTCAGTTGCCTTATTGGTTCGGTGTGGTGCGTTTGCATTCTTTAATCACTGTAGGGCTAAACAACAGACTTGATGATGTACCGTTGCCGCTAATAGCGGGCTAGACGTTTGTGACGGTTACATATCGCGCCAACTGTCCGGCTGAGCTTCCCCGGTCAGGGAGTTAACACCGCTGTAGCGGCCCGTACGCGGCCTGTGACGCGACGAACGGGCGCGACGGTGCTCGAACACTGCCAACGAAAGCGCAGCGGCTCTATCGCCGTGTGAGCCGCCCACGCGGGGAGCCTCGACACTGGCGCCGCTACCGGAGAACTTGGCCCGTAGTCGTCGCAGCTCCGCGATCAGGGCCGCATCGTTGGGAATCTCCAGGGTCCCGTCATAGAGCCTCGCCCTTAGCTCGCTGAAGACCTGCGTTTTGCTCTGCCCGGTCATTACATGGGTATGCACGTTTAGGCCCTCCCAACGCAGCCTCTCGGTCAGGGCCGTGGCGCTGTATTGGTCGGTGATAACCCGCCCGGCGCCGTAGCGCTCGGCGATCCTGGCGACCTCATCGACGGCGCCAGTGAAGCCACTGGGGGGAATTGCCTCGACGTGGCCGATCAGCAAGCGGCGAGGATCTGTGCGCTCGCAGCCCACAACCGCGATCCCGAAATCATCTTTTGAGAAGGCCGGGTCGAGCCCGACGATCCAGTTCGTACCCGCGTCGGGCGGAAGCGTTCGGTGATCGGAAATGGTGATCCGGTCAAAGTCGAGATAGGAGTCTCCGGAGGTTGCAAACTCGGCCAGGTACTCGCTTGGGAAGTGGTCGGGGTCGCGTTCGGCCTCTTGGCTCAAAAACTCCGGCGTAATGGTCGGATTCATTTCCGCCGTCGTTGCATGGTGAGCACGGGCGTCGCGCATTTCACCACTGACGGCTTTTGCATAGAGGTCGGCGAAAAGGTTTTCTGAGCCGTAGGGGGTCGAGCCAACTATCACCCGCGCTAACTCGCCGAACTGTGCGGTTGCCGGGACCAGCGCGGAAAAGACCCGGTCAAGGGTTTGATGGCCGTCTGAGTCGGCGTGAAAGTGCGCCGCCTCATCTAGCACAAGGCAAGACACCGGCCAGCCGCGACCCCCTCGCGAGCTACAGGGGAAGGCTCGAAGAGCCGTTCTCGCACCTGAAGGCAGCAGGAACCGCAGTTCATTCTCGGTCGAGCCAGCAATCAGCGGGGAGAGCCCTGGCGAAGATTCGACCGTGGCACGGGCTGCGTTGACCAGCAAGCGAGATTGGCTGTGATTGGTCGCAACGCAAACCGCATAGCGCGTCTCTCCAGGTCTGACCATCTGATCCAATTCGGGGCGCAGCAAGCAATCCCAAAGGGCGACCAGGGCACTCATCGCCGTCTTGCCGCTGCGTCGGCCCAACGCCAGGACGTGCATCCGGGGTCCCGCCTCGACGGCTGCCAGTAACTCCCGCTGTCGCGGCCATAGATCGAAGCCGAAAAGCCGCCGGTCCTTACACGCCTCAATCAGACCAGCGCGAAGCCTCGGTTTACTCGGCGCCACTGTCGGCCTCCAGGTAGTCGGAGAGCCCAGCAAAGCGCCGCGACTGTTTGTGCTCTTCGGCGATCTCGCGCAGCACTGTCTCGGCGCGGCTTTGCCAGCGCTCCAGGTAGGCCACGACGCCGAACACTTCGCCATGCTCATCGCGGACGATCCCTTGCTGCTGATCGAGCCAGCGCGAAGCCGCCTCGATCCGTGCAAGCCGGTCAGCAAGAAGGGCCAAGCGGCGGGCGTCGAGTTGTGGAAAGTCTCGGCGCAGCGCATCAACGTGCTTTTCACGCAGCGGCGCCAACCTTTGCTCGCTGCGGGCACCGTGAACAAGGCTGCGCGTATTGCCCGGCCCAGCGGCGTTGTCAAAGGCCGGTTTTGGCTTTTCGGCCAGGCAATCAGTGGCAACGGTCCCGACCCCGACGTTTAGCTGTGCGGCAACTTCTCTTTGGCTGAGCCCTTCGGCTCGCAGCGCCCTGACCCTGGCGCGCCTGCGGGCGATCTTCTTGGCCCGTGTGCTCATCGCTCGGGCTGGAGCGCCCCAGACGAGCGCTCAGGGGATATTTGAAACCGGCCGCAGATTGAGAGAGGGGTTAGCCGCGCTTTTGGGGTGCCCCCCTTCGTAAAATCGGGGGGTGGCACTGCCGCGGCCGCGAGCGTGGCACGTAGAGCGTCTGACGATGGTTCAAGCGCTCGCATCGGCGCTCCGCTCGCTCAAATCGGGCTCTGCATTGCCGCTAGCGACTCTGAGCCGTTTTCTCACGCGAGTGATCGTGCTGTGACCAACTCCAAACTCCGCGATCAGGCTCTTGTTCTGACGGTTCGGCTCAGCGCGTAATGCGGCCTCTACCAACTCGCTTGCTTTCCATTTGTGAGGGCGTTTAGATCGGCCGGGAAGCTCTCCGCTTTTGATTAATCGGTTGCGGCGAGTTTTGACAGTGCCGCCCGCCACCTTGGCGATCCTGCCGATCGCAGTGTCAGAGCGGTCAGGGTTGCGAAGCAACTCGAAATCAATCAACGCGGCTTGTTTGTCGCGCTCGCCTTCAACGGTTCGCTGACGGCGACAAAGAAGGCAGACCCAGCCATCGGGTTCAAGTGCCCAGCCGCTCGGTTTGTCTGGCACGGCGCTTCCGGGCGTGAAGCGAACCGCCATCTGGCAGCGCTCACAGATCCAGCGGCTCACGTTGCAGCCCTCGATTCGCGGTCGATCACTGGCGCATTACTGGCGCGCGGGTCTAGAAACATGTAACCGTTCAGTCCCCTGACCTCTCAGGCTCGACTGCGATGGCGATCGACGGTGGGCTGCGGCTCAGGCGAGCACAGGCAGCGGCTGCCCGCGGGAGCGGGCGGTCAGCAGCTCGGTCAGGTAGGCAAAGAGCGAGCGGCCCTGCAACCGGCATGTGACCGAGGCCGACAGCGCCCGCTCGACGAAGCGCTCGCCCTCTTCGGAGCGGGTGCCGTAGGAGAGCTTGCGGTGGATCACCGGCCCGCGCAGGGAGCGCTCGGCCGCGTTGTTGGTGGGCTCGATGCCCGGGACCCTGACAAAAGTCCAGAGGGCAGGCCAGATCTTCAGCAGGTTGCGGGCGAAGCGGCCGTGGTAGCGGGTGCGCTTCGATTTGCGCCCGGCGCGCTCGCAGAGCGAGCGCAGCTCGGCTTCGACCGGCTCCATCTCACGCTTGAGGCGGTCGCGGTCGCCATGCTCGCCGAAGGCGTGCCAGGCCGAGAACAGCCGCTTGGTCAGCTCAAGTCCGGCCTGGCCGAAAGCCTTCTGCTCGGCAAGTCCCTCCGAGTGGCGGGTGAAGTCCCGCCATAGGTGCTGCCAACACGCTTGGCGCAGCTTGGGATCGAGATGGTCATAGGCCCACCACCGATCCGAGCAGACGATTCCCTCATAATCGGCGCCGATCAGCTCCTCCAGCCGGTCGCGGTGGCGGTCCTCTGCGACCCGGAAGATCGCCGCGTCGGGCGTGGTCGCCGTCCAGAGGGTCCGCCCCGCGCCGGCGGTGCGCCAGCCGGTCTCATCGACGTTGATGGCCGGCGAACCCAGGACCGAAGAGGTTAGCCGCTCGTGCGGGTCATCGAGTGCGTCCGAAGTTCGCTGGCAGATCGCGTCGACCGTCCCCACCGACATCTGCAGGCCGAAGAGGTCATTCGCGAGCTCGGCCATGTCGCGGCGCGAGATGCGGTTGCGGGCGCTCATCGTCACGGCCGCCGCCTGGGCGCGGGAGCCGAAGGCCGAGTCCCCCAGCCCGGCGGGCAGCTCGGCGGTCGTCTTGGCGCGGCAGCGGGGGCAGCGCAGGCGGTGGGTGCGGTGCTCGGTCAGCCGCACCGCAATCGGCGGCAGCTCTGCCACCTGGTGGCGGCCGAAGCGCGAGGAGGGTCGCCGCTCAGAGGAGCCGAAGCCGTGTCCGCAGCGCCGGCAGGAATCGGGGTAGTGCTCGACGATCTCATCGACCTGGTCCTCTGGGGCAAGCTTGCGGCCCGCGCCGCGGTGACCGGGCTGGGCGCCCGCCTTGCGCTCGCTCCCCAACAGCTCCTTGGCCTTGGCCCGCGCCTCGGCGCGGCGCTCCTGGCGGCTCTTGGGCGGATCGGAGGAGGGCGGCTTGGAACTGTTGCGCGAGTCCTTGCGCAGCTCCTCTTCGAGTCGCTCGACCCGGGTTTGGAGTCGGGCGATCTGGCGCTCGGAGCGCTCTGCCAGCTCCTCGAAGCGCTGCGCCAGCTCGAGCATGAAATCCACGCACGCCTCCCGCCCGGACTCATAGATCGCTTCCGCCTCGGCGCGCTCCATGCCGCGCGGTTCGACACTGGCGCGGTGGACCCTGCGTTATGTCAACCGTGCCGCCGCGTTTTCGTGCCTAGGGTCGGCGTGGTCGACGACTGAACGCTTACAGAAACATGCCGATTTGCAGGAACTTTGAAACGCTCCAGATGGGTCCAATGCGGGTCATTGGTCGATCTCCAGGGTGCGAGCAGCGTTTCGCTCCAACCAGCGTTCAAGCTCGGCCACCGCGACCAGTTTCTTGCGGCCACGGCGAACCCACCGCAAGTCGGCTGCAATGTGGTCGGTGAAGTAGTCACAGGAAACGCCGAGCGCCTGCGCGGCCTCAGACGCCGAAAGCGCGAGACGCGGGACGGCTGCGCGTGGGCTGCGCGGCGTGTTCATCGCGGGCATTTCCCCCGATCACGTCCACGATATGACCGATTCCTGAAAATCGGCCCAAAAACGTCGCGTGGCGCGACACGCCCAAAACCAACCAGGGGGGTAGAGGTGCTAGAGGTGCACTGGAAGCCTCGATGCAGCTTTCGGGGTAGGGGGTAGGTGCATCGGGCATAGGTGCATTCCCTTAAGGGTGAATGCACCGATGCACCTTTGCCTGTACCTACCCCGTGGAGTGAAGGTGCATCGGGGTGCATTGAAGGCTTGATGCACCTTTGGGGGGATCTAGGGGCCATCGTCTCGGACCTCCCAAACCTGAGCAACCCCGCTCCGCCCGACTTCTTTGGCCGCCTCCCCTGTGCGAAGTCGGAAGACGTCTTTATTCCCGTTCAGCGTCTCCTTGACCGTGATTTCATTCGCGGCAATGCCGGTCTTGCCTGCGATCTCCTTCGCGGTGCTGAAGGGATTGGCGAGCAGCCAGGTCTTGGCCTCCTCCACCAGATCGCGCTCGGGTCCCTCACCTACCTGAAAGCCCTCGCCGTCGGTCCAGCCGAGTTTGAGTTGCCGCTTGTGCCACTTGCTCGACCAGCGAGCCTTCTGGATCGTCAAGGTGGTCTGACCGGGGGCGTGAACCTCCGCATGTAGAAGGGTGTCCCCGACGCCCTCCCACGCTCCCGACACTTTCCCGCCCTTGTTCTCATGGTGGATCAGGACGACGCTCAGCCTGCGCCCTGAGCGTTTCCGAAACTCGTCAACGCTCTTCATGAAATCGCGGACCTGCTGGAGCGTGCCCAACTCTTCCATCCCGACTGCGGTCAGCGGCCCGACGATCAGCACGTCAATCTCGCGCTCACCGATCAGCGTCGCGACCTCTTCGGCGTCAGGAAATCGGAACTCGGCCCACGGCGTTTCCAAGACCTCCAGGCGGTCTTCGGAGTCGGAGCCTTGCCAGCCGTCCAGCTTGCGGCGCAGCTTGTCGCGGTAAAGCGACCTCGGACCCTCCGCCTCGATCAGGAGCACCCGAACGGGCTTGGGGACGGGAATCCCAAGCCAGGGATCTCCGGCCGCCAGGTGCATCCCAAGATCAATCCCTAGGGTCGTCTTTGACGCACCGCCGTCGCCGTAGAGCATCACGTCGCCGCCTTCCGGGATAACCACCTGTCCGGGTTCCCCGACGAGCGGATCAGCGCCCGGTTCGTCAACCTCAGCGAACTCCCGTACCGTGACGATGCGGGCCTTGAGATTCTCCGTAGGCGAAGGGTCCGCGCCGTTTGCCACGGTCTGCGCGTCCCGCCTCACCCTCGCGAGCTCGTCGCGTTGCTCGTCTGTGAACAACATCAACCGGCCACCGGGGCATTGAGCAGCCGTTGGGCGATCCAGCCGCGAAGCTGCGTGAACTCAGCCCCTCGGGTCCCTAGCCCGCTGATTTCGGCAGCGAGGTCATAGATCGAACCGCTCCGCTGACAGCCGAAGCAAAACCAGCCTTCGCCCGGTTCGGGGTAGACATGGAGGCTGGGCGTCCGGTCGTCGTGGAAGGGACAGGAAATCTTGCCGTCTCGCCCTACCTGACGGCCCGTAAGAGTCTCGACGTAGATGGGCGGGGCGATGGTCTCCAGCACATCATCGGCGCGGCTCTGAAGATCTCGCGGTCGCCGCGGTTGCCTCGACTCAGGATCGGCGGGCAACTGGCTCAGCAGGTCCGCGAGGGCGAATATCTCGGCCTCCATGCGAATCGTTGTGACCGGGCGCATTTCGCCTCGCTTGTGATTGAAGCTCTCGGGCGGGCGCAGGACGCGAGCCGCATCGGTCGAGTGAAGATCAGCACCGAGGGCAACGGCAAGGCGGCGGTTGGCGCTCTCGACCTCAGACGGACTCACTGGCGGGCAGAGGCTCCAGTAAGCGTGCTGCCCGTGGCCGCTGCCAAGGATGATCGACGGTGCCGGCTCAAAGGCTGCCAGCGCCTCTATCGACTCGGCGCTGTCGCAGTCAGCCCAAAGGACATGAACCCGTTCGACCGCGTCTCGCGTCCCCTCTCGCCGGGTCCGGGGAGCGACGCCGATGTAAACGTCACGGCTCGGCGCAGCTTGGCGGATCGCAGCGGCGACCTCCTCAACTTCTCTGACGGAATAGAAGCGCTGATCCATGCCGCCACCAGGTCGGCTGATTCGCAACTCGGCCAGTGCTCCGGTCGGCTCCGCCCCAAACAGGCAGCCCAAATAGACCTCCAGGCTCACCGCTGCGCCTCCAACTCGGTTGCGAGCACCAGAAACGCGATCCGCTGAAGGCTCTCGGGGAGCGCCTCAAAGACAGCCAGCCGCTCAGAGCCGGTCGTGTCGGCCAGCTCGGCTACCAGGGCATGAAAGCTGGGGAAGTCAAAGGCGAAGGGGTCGGCCATCGCAGCGATCCGCTGGCCCAGCGTTGCGGTCACGCTTGCACCCTTCGAGCGTCAGCCTCGGCCTTGCGCTTCTCAATCCACGCTTCGACGCGCTCCGGGTCAAATCGCATTGCTCGACGCTCGGCGACCTGGAATCCCCCAAGCGATGGAGTTAGGCGACGGACTTGGCGTAGCGAGAGGCCAAGGATTTCGGCGACTTGGGGTGCCGTCAGTAGCGGGCGGGGGCCTGTAGGAGCCGGAACCATTACTAGGGTTCTCGTTCGCGCTCCCCCCTAGCCCAGGGGTCGGTCCAGGTTCACAGCGCTAATTGGGGGAATGCAGCGAAGGACGATTCGTCCATCTCGGGCTTGACCCGGCTGCCCACTCGCCGGGAGGATTGGACCCACATATGGCCATTTGGCGTCGAAAGTCACCGGCCCCCCCGCGAAGCGGCTATCTGACCGTTGAATCAGTTGTCCTCGGTGAGGACGTTCGCGTCGAGGAGCTAGTCGAGGCCGTGGGAGAGTCGTTCTACCAACCTGCGATTTCTTCTATCTGCGGGCGCCAGGGAGTCGAGGCGGTCGCGTTCGATTGCATCGCCGCCCTAGTCCCCCAGCCGTACAACTCCTACGACCCGAACGCGATCTCAGTTCAGGTCAACGCCCAGATCGTCGGGCATCTGTCGCGGAAGGATGCGATCCGCTACCACGCGCTGACCGATGCGGCCGAGCGGCTCGGAGTCGTCATCGCCTGCAATGCCCGGATCGGAGCTAGGGACCCGCAGACCGCCGAGACGACAAACGCCGGAGTCTTTCTGCATCTTCCCGCGCCAGTTGACGCAGCGGCCGAATTGGCCGAATGGTCCCGCGAAAAGCTGGGCGACGGTAGGGTCGAGGCTTAGGGTGCACGCGAGGCCTGTCACAGTTGGGGATCTGTTCGACCCGTGCACGGTCGTGGACCAGTGGGTTTTCGCGCTCGCGGCGACGGTTCAGGACTTGGCAGTTTCCGAGGCGACGTTTCGCGATTCACTTGAGCGACAGGGCGAACCTGAGGCCCACAGGCTCTACCACCATCGGCAGCTTGCGGTGCGGTTAGTTGAGGCGTGGAAGATCGTGGGAGCGGTCCGCGACCGACCGGAGATTGCTGCCTTCGTACATGAGGCCGGAGCTAAGGAGCCAGCAGATTGGCTGCGGGAGCATTTCGCGCCCGAGGGCGGCGCTCCAGATTCGGAGGTCGAGCGGGTCTTCCGAGAGGACCGAAATTGGGCTGTCCACGGCCCAACCGTCGGGAGCCCTGAGCTTCAAGGGGTAATAGCTGCGGCACAAGGAGAGGCGGCGCGCATTGTGGAGTACCCGGACAAACGGCGCGCTGTAATCGAGTTCCCCGAGCTGGCGTTGGCAAGAGCTACATTCGGCGAACCGATGACGAAAGAGTTCACCCGCGCGGTGGCCTCGCGGGCTGACCTTGCACAGGATGCATTCCTGCGTTTCAAGGCACTTTTGGACGCAGCACTCTCGCTCCAGTGTCGCAAGCGCGGAGTGGACACGATCGCCCTGACGCAGGTTGTGGGGGGCGGCTGGAGCTGAGCGTCGCTGGACCGTGCAGTCAACGCGGCTTGCGCGACTGCCTACCCAGCTAGAAGATGGCCGATCCAATCGCCCACATGAGCACGGCGAACATGCCGAACACGCCAATAAAGATCAGAACGCCACAAAGGATTAGAGCCGCGTTGATAAGCCAGCTCCACGGCGGATTGACAATCGGCGCGACTTCGTCGCTTTGGCGAAATCCCATCGGAGAGGCATTCTTTCACCAGGTAGCTGTTAGGCGCCGCATCTCAACTAGCGACGTGGGAGGTAGAGGCAGCGCGGCCGACGTAATGGCTCCGAGAGCGGGAAAGCGGCCCGAAATCACGCTGCGAAGGTCCGGGTCGGTCACGGCCAGACCAATGGCGTAGTTGCGCGGTCGATCGTGGGCGACTCCTACCTTCGCCGTGGATCGAGCCTGAAGAGACCCACGCTGCACCCGCAGATCAATCCGACTCCGACCAAAGTGCTCATTGTGTTGCCCCACCCATGGACTAAGAAGGGGGTTATGACGCAGCCGATTCCCATAAAGAGACCCCAGAGCAGGAGCCCGACTGGCAGCCATTTGGTCGCTGAAAGCCTCAGAAGGCCCGCGCTACAGGCACAGATCAACCCGACGCCAATAAGAGGCGTCACTGCGTTGCCCGAACCATGCGTTAGGAACGGAGAGAGGATGTAGACGATTCCGGTAACGAATCCCCAGATCAAGATGCCGATCCCCAGCCATTTCAGCGTGGACCTAAGCATTTCGCAGGCCGGGTTGCCGCTCCGGTAGTGCAAGAGTCGAAGACCGGAGTTCCACCCGGGTTCTATCGGCGTCCTGCGCTGGGACGTTTAGGGTTGCCAAGCGAAATACGGTCGAGCGACATTCCCGCACACTCGCCTAGCTGATCCGTGACTAGCCTCTGTGCGCCAGTTGCGCGCCAGTAAGCCCTATCGCCAGGCGTGGCCCAGCGGTTTCCAGCGGAGCGTTTTCGGCTCTAGCCTGCCGATGACGCCCACTGGGCGAAATTGTCACCATATAGGTAGTGCAAAAGCGAATTTCCCGGCGTTTGCGGGAGTCGTCCCACCGGGTTCTGTCCGACTCGAAGAAGATCCTGCGGAGTTACCCCTAAAAGTCCCCGCGAGAGGAGAATTTTGATGTCCAAGACCGCCCCCAGCCCCCAGAAGACCGGTCTTAAGGGTCTGGCAATTGAGCGGCGGTTCTCCCGCGCCGGGACACATCCTTTCGACGAGCTCGATTGGGAGATCCGCGACGCGGTGATCGGCGATCCCGAGAACCCGGCCTTCGAACAGCGCGGGGTCGAGTTCCCCAAGAGCTGGTCCCAAAACGCGACGAACATCGTCGCCCAGAAGTACTTCCGCGGGCAGCTCGGCAGCGCCGAGCGCGAGAGCTCGGTAAAACAGATGATCGGTCGAGTCGCCGGGACGATCTCGGCCTGGGGGCGCGAGGGCGGCTACTTCGCCTCCGCAGAGGACGCCGAATGCTTCGAGGCTGAGCTGACCTCGATCCTGCTCAACCAGAAGGCGGCCTTCAACTCGCCGGTCTGGTTCAACGTCGGATTCGAGGAGCGCCCGCAGTGCTCGGCCTGTTTCATCCTCAGCGTCGAGGACACGATGGAGTCGATCCTCGACTGGAACACCAAGGAGGGAAAGATCTTCCGCGGCGGCTCGGGCTCGGGCATCAATCTCTCCAACATCCGCGGCTCGATGGAGCCGCTGCAGAAGGGCGGCACCGCGAGCGGGCCGGTCAGCTTCATGCGCGGCGCCGACTCCTGGGCGGGGACGATCAAGTCTGGAGGCAAGACCCGCCGCGCCGCGAAGATGGTCGTTCTCGACATCGACCACCCAGACGTCGAGCACTTCATCTGGTGCAAGGCCGACGAGGAGAAGAAGGCGGCTGCCCTGCGCGACGCCGGCTTTGACATGTCGATCGATGGCGAGGGCTTCACCTCGATCCAGTACCAAAACGCCAATAACTCCGTCCGGGTCACCGACGATTTCATGGATGCCGTGGAGGCCGACGCCAATTGGGACCTGACTGCGCGAACCACTGGCAAAGCGGTCAAAACGCTCCGCGCTCGCGAGCTGATGGGACCAGATCGCCGACGCCGCCTGGCGCTGCGCCGATCCCGGCCTTCAGTACGACACGACGATCAATCGCTGGCACACCTGCCCGGAATCGGGTCGGATCAACGCCTCCAACCCCTGCAGCGAGTACATGCACGTCGATGACTCAGCCTGCAACCTGGCCTCGCTGAACCTGATGAAATTCCGCCGCGAGGACGGCAGCTTCGATGTCGAGTGACTTCGAGCACGCCGTCGACATCGTCTTCCTCGCGCAAGAGATCGTGGTCGGCTGCTCCAGCTACCCGACCGAGGAGATCGCCGCCAACGCCAACTCCTTCCGCCAGCTCGGGCTCGGCTACGCAAACCTCGGCGCGCTGCTTGATGTCTGATGGTCTTCCCTATGACTCCCACGCAGGGCCGCAACCTCGCGGCCGCGATCACGGCGCTGATGACCGGGCGCGCCTACCGCCAATCGGCGCTGATCGCCGCCCAAGCCACCGGCCCCTACGAGCGAATACGACCGCAACCGCGAGGCCCACAATGGGGTGATGCGGATGCACCGCGACGCCGCCTAGCGAGATCGATTCAGAGGGAATCAAAGGCGACCTGCTGGAGGCGGCCCAGCGCGCCTGGAACGAGGCGGTCGAGCTGGGCGAGGAGCACGGCTACCGCAACGCCCAGGCGACGGTGCTGGCTCCAACCGGAACGATCAGCTTCCTGATGGATTGCGACACGACGGGCATCGAGCCCGACTTCTCGCTGGTCAAGTTCAAGGAGCTGGTCGGCGGCGGTCAGATGACGATCGTCAATCGCTCGGTGCCGTTGGCGCTGCGCGCGCTCGGCTACGCGCGAGGCGGAGGTCGATCAGATCAACGCCCACATCGCCGACCAGAGCACGATCGTCGGCGCTCCGGGTCTAAAGGACGAGCACCTGCCGGTCTTCGACGTCGCGGTCGGGGAGCGGGCGATCTCCCACACCGGCCACATCGACATGATGGCCGCGACCCAGCCGTTCATCTCAGGGGCGATCTCAAAGACCGTGAACCTGCCGCAGACCGCGAGCGTCGATGACATCGCCGACGCCTATGCCCGCGGCTGGAAGGGCGGACTGAAGGCGCTGGCGATCTACCGCGACGGCTCGAAGACGGCGCAGGCGCTGCGCACCGACGCTCAGACAGGAAAGGCAGCCTGAGGTCGACCGCGCCTGTGCCAGGCCCGGTGCGCAAGAAGATGCCTCGCGAGCGCGAGTCGATCACCCACAAGTTCTCGATTGCCGGCCACGAGGGCTACATCACCGCCGGCAAGTACGAAGACGGCTCGGTCGGGGAGATCTTCCTCACCGACATCGGCAAGGAGGGCTCGACGATGCGGGGGCTGATGAACGCCTTCGCGACGGCGATCTCGATCGGCCTCCAGTACGGCGTCCCGCTCGAGGTCTTCGTGCGCAAGTTCAGCTACATGCGCTTCGAGCCCGAGGGGATCACCGGAAACCCGGAGATCCCCTTCGCCAAATCGCTGCCCGACTACATCATGCGCTGGCTTGCCAGCCGCTTCATCGAGGACACCGACACGCTCGAGGATCTCGGCATCCTCACCACCGAGGTGCGCGCCAAGCGCGAGGCCGAGACGACCCAGCTCGGTCTGGGTATCGATACAAGCGGCGGCTCCGCGGCTCCCGACAATGGCGTGGCAACGGCCATTCCAAGCCCGCCAACGGCAACGGGGGGGCCGAGGCGGCGCGGGCAAGCGGCGGGCAGGCCATCCCCGCCGCGGCGGCCTTCACCGACACCCCCCCCGTGCTTCCGGCCAAGATGTCGGGGCTTGACCTCGGCCCGGCCTGCGACCAATGTGGCGGCATGATGCAGCGCACGGGTTCTTGCTACACCTGCTCTAGCTGCGGCAACAACACCGGCTGCGGCTAGAGTGCCGCGTCTGAAATACCGGTGTGCCTAATCTCGGACTTCGGTGCGGGAGCGGGGGAACCAGAGACTTTGGGGCGAACCCCCTAGAGGGGAGCGCGGTCTCCTTTAGCGCCAGCCCGACAGCTAACCCCGCAGGCCCAGGAAGGAGGCTGGTTTGCGAACATCAGCGCGCACGCTGCAGGCAGCGTTTGGCATCGCAGCGATCCTTACGACGCTGGCGCTTCCTCCCTGCCTGGCGCTTGCCTTCACCCCGGGCGGCGCCGCTCCGCCCGGCTCTGAACCAAAGCTCATCCCTGATCGGGAATACGTCAATCCATTCTCGGTCGGAAGCTGGAGCGCCAGCCGCACCGATATGGGCGTCGATTACATCCCCACCCGCCCCGATCCGGTCTTGGCGATCGGCGACGCGCGCATCCTCGGCTCCTCAGGCCACGCGAGCTGGCCCGGCGGACACTTCATCTGGTACCGCCTGCTCGATGGCACTCACGCCGGTGCGGTGATCTACGTCGCCGAGCACCTGACCGCCCTGGCGCCCGCTGGAGCGACGGTGCGGGGCGGGCAGACGATCGCCACCGCGCTCCCCGGCTACCCCTGGACCGAGTGGGGATGGGCCACGCCGGCTGGGGAGCCCAGGGCATTGCCTTGTTATCGAGAGGGAATGGAAACCAACTCGGGCAAGGAGATGGCGCGCTTCCTGCGCTCGTTGGGGGCGACGCCTTTGAGCCGCCCAGAACCGGGGCCCGACTGGCCCAGTGGAAAGCTCTGCTGAACCCGTGGCACCGAGCGCGGCGCTGGTGCCGTTCAGCTCAGGATGACCTCGGCGTCGCGCCGCGGTGTCTCGGTGATGGCGCGACGAAAGGGCCGCTCGGAGGCGGGGTCGGCGGGGCGGATCTGATGTCGTCTGACCAACTCCCCCAACACAACCGCCATCTCAAACTGGGCGAATGATGCCCCCAGGCAACGACGGATGCCTCCACCAAAAGGAATCCAGGTGTAGGTACCCGGCGGCTTATCGAGGAAGCGCTCGGGCAAAAAGCGCTCCGGCTCGGGATAGATCGCCGGGTTGCGGTGAACGAGGTGGATGCAGGGCGTGACCGAGGCACCGGCGGGTAGCTCGTAGCCGCCGATCTCGACCGCCTCGGTGAGGCGCCTGATAACCAAGACGACGACCGGTCGCAGCCGCAGCGTCTCTTGGATCGTTGCGGTCAGGTACTGATCAGATCCGGCCTCGACCTCCTCGCGAAGCCTCGCCAGCTTTCCAGGGTGACGGATCAGGCGCTCGATCGCCCACGACAGGGCGGTAGCGGTGGTCTCATGTCCGGCGACAAGCAGGGTCAGCAGCTCGTCGCGAATCTCGGCATCGCTCATCATCGAGCCGTCCTCGTGTCTGGCCGCGACCAACAGCGAGAGGATGTCATCGCGCGCGGCGAGGTCAGCCGCGGCGCGGCGCGCGGCGATCTCGTGCCCGATCAGCTGATCGACGCGGCCGATGCGGCGGCGAAGCGAGGGGATGCGCACAACCCGCTCCGGCCCGGCGAGGACCACCGGCACTAGCATCCGGGGGTTGGTTGTGAGGTCGAGAAAATCGCGCAGCGCCAACCGCAGCGCCTCCCGTCGCTCACCATCGCGCAGACCGAAGACGGTCTCGAGGATGATCTCGAGGGTGATCGCCTGCATCCTGGGGCGCAGTTTGTAGGGAACACCGAGTGGCCAGCTCTCGATCTCACGGGCGGCAATCGCCGCCATCGTCTGGCGGTATCCCTGCATGCGCTCCCCGTGAAAGGGAGGAAGCAACAACTTGCGTTGGCCGAGGTGGGACTTCTCATCCAAGACCAGCACCGAGTTCTCACCGAGGATCGGCCGCAGGATCTGGTTCCCCTCACCGGCGTGAAAGACGCGCGGGTCTCCGGTGAAGACCTGCTTGATCGCCTCGGGGTCAGAGACCATCACCCAGCTGCCCTCATAGGCAATGCGCAGGGTGAAGGTCTCTCCAAAGCGCGAGCGACACTGCTCGAGCATCCACTGCGCCCGGCGCGACCAGATCGCCGTTTGCAGGGCACGGGGCATGCGGGGGCCGGGCGGTAGCCCGGCTAGTGCCGGCGGCGCGGGCGCTGGAGCCGTTGCTCTTGCCATCGTCTCCATCTCGTCTTGGCTCACCGTACAGGGCACCGACCCGCCCTCGCGTGAGATCGCTCCGCCAAGCGGTCGGAAATCCCGCCCCTGCTTGGGTTCGATCGCATAGCCTGAGAGCGCCGTGGCCTCCCTTCCCCGCCTCTCACCCCGCCTTGAGCACCGGGTCGTGCGCGCCGCCTGTGGGCTCTCGCCGCGCTCGCAGAGGCTGCTATTTGGCAAGCCGCCGACGCTCGAGGGTCAGACGATCGCAAGCGACGTTCAGGTGCTCTTGCGGCTCGCTGTTTTGAGCGGAATTCGCTCCCTCACGGCTGGGGATGACCTCGAGGAGATCCGGGCCAAACGCCGGGTCGAGGCAGAGGTCACCGCCGGACCCCCGCTGCCGATGGCACGGATACGGGAGCTGGAGCTGCCCGGCCCGGCGGGCAAACTGGCGGCGCGGCTGTATGAACCGCGCGGCGCCGGGCAGGGTGCCCAGGCATTGCTCGTCTTCTACCACGGCGGCGGCTGGGTGATCGGCGACCTCGATACCCACGACGGGGTCTGTCGGTTCCTCGCCGCCAACAGCGGCGCCCTGGTCCTCTCGGTGGACTACCGCCTGGCTCCCGAGCACCGCTTCCCGGCTGCGGTCGAAGACGCCCACGCTGCCTACATCTGGGCCCGCGAGCAGGCCGCAGAGCTTGGTGCAGATCACAACCGGATCGCGGTTGGCGGTGACAGCGCCGGCGCCAACCTGGCGACCGTGGTCTGCCACCTGGTGCGTGATGGCGGCGAGCCCCCAGCGGCGATGCAGCTGCTGATCTATCCGGCGACCGACGCCTACAGTAGGCGCCCCTCGCGGCAGCTATTCGGACAGGACTTCTTGCTGACGTTGGTGGATATCGATTGGTTTGAAGATAAGTACCTGCCCGACCGCGCGACCGCCGCCGATCCCCGCGCCTCGGTGATAAGGGCGGAGAACTTCGCCGAGCTGCCCCCCGCCTACGTCGTCACCGCCGGCTTTGATCCACTGCGCGATGAGGGAGAGGCTTACGCGGAGCGGATGCGGGAGGCCGGCGTTCACGTCGCGCTGCGCCGCCAGAGCGGTCTCGTGCACAGCTTTGCCAACCTGACCGCGGTCAGCCGTAGCGCCGCCGCGGCGATGCGAGAGGTCGCCGGTGCGCTGCGCATGGGCCTCGCCTAGTACTCGATCAGCGCCCCTCGCCAGCCCGCGATCCGTCCCCCGGGGCGAGGGAAAAGGTGGTCGCCTCGCATCTGAGCGAGGGCGGTTGGAGCAGCCGGCACCCAGCGCCGAGGGCGGCATGCGCTCGGGCCGCCTATCTGGGCGGCCAGATTGCAGCCTTGGCCCCTGGGGGCCGAGGCTAGCCGTAGTGTTCGGCGCCGATTGAGCCCGACCAAGCCCCCATCGCCGCCGGGCCAGGGGCCGCGGCGCCGAAACTCCCGCCGCGCCCGACGGTTATTCGATCCCGTGGGCCAAATTTGCCAGGCGGCGAGCGCGAGGCGATCGTCGGGTCAGCTGCTCGCCGCGACCCTGCTGATGGCCGCCGCCTGCGCTCTTGCGCTGGCCTTCGGGCGGGCCCCGGCCGCAACCGCGCTGCCAGTGGGACGGCCCAACGTGATCGTCATCCAAACCGATGATGAGGACATGCGCGAGATGTATCAGACCTTCACCAATCCGCAGGGCAAAAAGGTCCCGGTGATGCCAAAAACGTTGCGCGCCCTCGCCCGCGGCGGGGTTACCTTCGGCAACTACTACGTCTCTGACTCTCTCTGCGGCCCCTCGCGAGCCACCTACCTAACCGGCCAGTACGCGCACAACAACGGGGTCGAGGGCAACAACGATGAAACGACCAGCGCCGGTGCCTACCCGAACTTCATCCGCTCTCCCGCCGCCCACCAAAACCTCGCGGTGTGGCTGCAGCGGGCCGGCTACCGGACGATCCATATCGGCAAGTTCCTTAATCGCTACGGCGAACCACCCTACGGCAACCAGACCGAAGTGCCGCCCGGCTGGAGCGCCTGGGAAACTCTGCTAGGCGAATCCTCAAACCACCACTTCTACGGCTACAAACTCAATGTCAACGGCGAAGTCCAGGGCCCCTTTGGCAACATCGACTACGAACCAAAAGACCCGGTCACCTGCCCTTTCTACGCGCCCCCCGAAAGCGGCGGCTGTAACTACCAGACCGACGTCCTCACCCAGCGTGCCGAAGAACAGATCAACGTTTCAAGCCAGCTCGCCAAGCCCTTCTACCTAGCGCTTGACTACATCGCACCACACGGCGATGAACATCCGCCGGCTGGACCCGAGCCGGCACCGCGCTACTACGGATCGCTGGCCTCGGTGCACATTCCACGAGGCCCAAACTTCAACGAAGCCAACGTCTTAGATAAGCCCAGCTTCATCCGCGATCTGGCCCCGCTCACTCCGGGTCAGATCCACAGCATCACGGTCGAATACCAAAACGAGCTGGAGTCGCTGCGCTCCGTCGATGACGGGGTTGGAAGGATCATCAACGCGCTGAGGCAGGACGGTCAGCTCAAAAACACCTACATCTTCTTTACCTCAGACAACGGCTACTTCGAGGGCGAGCACCGAATCAAGCGCTCCAAGTTCTTGCCCTATGAGTCCTCCACCCACCTGCCTCTGCTCGTCCGTGGGCCCGGACTTCCCCGCGGCGCCAGCTCTGACGCCCTCGTCTCAAACGTCGACCTGGCCCCGACGATTCTGCAGATCGCCGGGGCTCGCTCGGGAATGCCGCTCGATGGTTTCTCGATGCTCCGCTTCGCCGAACACCCGCTGACCCGCTCTCAGCAGGCCGTCCTGCTGGAGTCATTTTTCGGCGACAGCTCTGACGCCGCAGAAGCAAAGGCAGAAAGCGTGAGGACCAACTCCGCCCCACCGATCAGCTATGTGGGAATCCGGCTCGGCCCCTACAAGTACGTCGAATACGTCGACGGCGAGAAGGAGCTCTATGACCTTCAGTCTGACCCCTACGAGCTGACCTCACAGGTACGCAACCCGGAATTCTATCCGGTCCGAAACTACCTGGCCCGCCAGCTGAAATGGCTGCAGCGCTGCGCCGGGCTCAAGTGTCGGCGCCCGATCGGCAGGGACCTGCCGCCGCTGAAACACAACTGCAAGGGCAAGGCATGCCTGCATCCGGCCGAACCGATCATTCCAGTTTCAGGCGAAGGTGAAGCGCCGCCGCCGCTCTCAAGCCTCTACTCATACGCAAGCGCCTCTAGCACGTCGAGTCGGGCGGCGCGACGGGCCGGCCCAATCGCGGCAAGGACGCCGGCCAGCGCCGAGAAAACCAACAGCAAGACAAGGGTGCCAACCGGATAGGAGAGGGTGAACCCTTCGCCCTTTAGTGGCTGAGCGATCAGGGCGGCGAAGAGAACCCCGAGGATGAGGCCAAGGATCGCCCCGATCAGGGCGGTGATCACCGCCTCATAGCGGATCATCGTGCGGACCTGGCGTCGCGACATCCCGATCGCTCGCAGCATTCCCAGCTCACGGGTGCGCTCGTGGATGGAGAGCGCCAGCGTATTGGCGATCCCAAATAGCGAGACGACAATCGCCAACCCGAGCAGCGCGTAGATCAAGTGCACCAGGTTGTCGATCTGGCCCGCCTGCTTTTCCTTCAGTTCCTGCTGGTTTGAGACTTCAGCGGTAGGAAAACTCGCTTCGACAACCCTGCTGAGGCGCGCCTGCACGGCGCTGAGGCTGGCGCCCGGGGCCAGCTTGACGAAATCGATTGCGTCCTGGCGCTGGTTGAAATCGCGAGCCATGACCCGATGCGTGATCACCGCGCTGCCGAGCAGGTTCGCCTTGTCGCTGTATTCACCAACCACTCTGAAGCTGGGACGCATGCCGGTTTGGGTGAGAAAGCTGAGGTGATCGCCGACTTCGAGCCCGTTGCCGGAGGCAAATGAGCGGTTGAGGATCACCTCGCCGTCGCCGAGCTTGCGCAGGGTCGCGGGACCGCCGCGCTTCCAATCAAGCCTTAGCACCTGCCCCGCGTCTGGCTGAAGCGCCGAGACCCGTGGCTTGGAGGATCCCCCGATCAGCTTCGCCTGTGCCGAGCGCAGGGTCGAGACGAGCCCGATTCCCGGCACCCGCCGGGCGAGCGAGGCAGCACCGGCGGGGATCGGAGAGAAGCCGTTGCCGTTTCTGATCACGAGCTGTCCCTGAAAGCTTTCATCGACCGCTGAGGCAACCGATCCCTTGATTCCGGCGGCAAAGACGGTGACGAAGGTGACCAGTGCGACGCCGATCATCAGCGCCGCCGCGGTCACCGCGGTGCGCGAGGGATTGCGCTGGGTGTTCTCGCGCGCGAGGCGTCCCGTCAAGCGCCGCAGCCGCTGCAGTGGGGCCCCGGCCAAAAAGGCCAGCGGTCGGACCAGGCGCGGGCTGAACAGCGAGACAGCGAGCACTACGGCAACCGCTCCGGCGCCAATCAGACCGGCCGCCGTGCCGCCGCTGGCGCTGCCGAAGAGCCCGATCAAGACCATCGCCACGCCGAGCAGCCCCAAGAGGGCCGCGAGGGCAGCGTAGGCGAACTGGCGACGCCGCGAAACCGGGACCTCAAGTGCCCGCAGCGCGGCGATCGGCGGGACGCGGGTGGCCCGCAGCGCCGGCACCAGCGAGGAGACCAGGGTCACCCCGACCCCGATCGCCAAGGAGACGACGATCGTTCGAGTCTCAAGCACCAGTCCGGTGGTGGGAAGGTCGATCCCCAGCGCGACGAAGAGCGCGTTTAGGCCCTTGGCGATCAAAAAGCCGCCGAGCAGACCGAAGAGGGCGCCGAGCAGACCGATCACAAGCGCCTCGATGATCACCGCGGCGAGTATCTGCCTTCGCGAGGCGCCCAGCGTTCGCAGCATCCCGAACTCGCTGACCCGCTGTGCCACGGTGATCGAAAACGTGTTGAAGATCAAGAAGGCACCGACGAAGAGCGCCACCCAGGCGAAGACCAGCAGCGCGGTCTGAAAGAAGCCGAGTTTGTCGCGAACCTGTTCAGAGCCCCGGTTGGCGTTCTCTTCTCCCGTCTCGACCCTGACCGAAGCGGGCATGATGCGCCTGATTCGCTGCTTCAACACGCTCGGAGAAACGCCGCGGGCGGCCGCCACCGAGATCTGGTCGAAGCGGCCGCGGTTGTCGGTGATCCGCTGCGCCTCGGGAAGGGTCAGCTGGGCGATGCTGGTCGCCGCCAAAGGATGCTTCTCCAAGCCTGGTCAGGCCGACCAGGCGGTAGCTTTGCACCCGCCTTTGCCCGGCGATCTCAAACCGCTCCCCGATCGAGATCCCAGCGTTTTCGGCGGCAGCCTTATCGATCGAGGCTTCACTCGGTCCGCGCGGGCGGTGCCCGGCGACGTAGTTCAGCGACTCGAGCCCGTCGGGCAGGCTCGAGGAGATGAATTTGGGGGAGAATTTTGAGCCGATCGCTTCGTGCTTGGCGTTAAAGAAGCCCCCCGGGGTAAAGATCGCGCCCGAGGCAAGCCGCACCCCCGGCGTGCGCTGCACCCTCGCCAGCAGCGAGGCGGGGATCGTCGGCACTTCGCCGCCTTCCTGTTCGACCGGGTTTTTTGCCGTGATCACGACGGCCGTGCCCTTCAGCGAGTCGCTGAAAATCTGATTGAAGGCGGCGAAAATCGTGTCGGTGAGAATGTAGCTGCCGGCCACGAAGGCGACCCCGATCACCACCGCGAGGGTGGTCGTGGCCGCGCGCACCTTGCGCCCCCAGAGGCTCTTGATCGCGAGGCTAGTCAATCTGCTTCATCAGCTCGATTACCTGGTCGGTGGAGCCGGGAACCGTGTCGTGGAGAGCTTGCCGTCGCGCAGCGTGATCAGCCGGTCGGCGTGGGCGGCCGCGGCGGGATCGTGGGTGACCATGATGACCGTCTGGGCGAACCGATCGACCGCCCGCCGCAGCAGGCCCAGCACGTCCTCACTTGCCCTGGAGTCGAGGTTGCCGGTTGGCTCATCGGCAAACACAACCGCGGGTTTGGAAACCAGGGCGCGAGCGATCGCCACCCTTTGCTGCTGGCCCCCGGAGAGCTCGGCCGGGCGGTGGGTTCGGCGATCGCCCAGCCCAACCGTTGCAGATCAGCTCCTCGAGCCACTCGCGGTCGGCCTTGCGACCGGCGATCGAGAGCGGCAGCACGATGTTTTCCTCCGCGCTGAGGACCGGCAGCAGGTTGAAGAACTGAAAGACGAAGCCGAGTTTGTCGCGGCGCAGCTTGGTCAGCTCGGCGTCATCGAGGCCGGTGAGCTCGACGCCGTCGAGCACCACCATGCCCGAGGTTGGCTTGTCGAGGCCGGCGAGGATGTGCATCAAGGTGGACTTCCCCGAGCCCGAAGGACCCATGATCGCGGTGAAGCGACCGCGCTCAAACGACGTGCTGAGGCCGCCCAGGGCCTCGACCGCGGCGTCGCCGACGCCGTAGCGACGCACCAGCGCGGTCGCGACCAAGACCTCGTCGGCGAAGCCGTTCACACACGGCACCGTAGCGATCTGAGCGATTAGCCTGAGCGGGTGGCGCTCGCCGATCAATTTGATGGTTTCTTGATCGACCTCGACGGGGTGGTTTGGCTCGGTGCTGAGCTTGTCGAGGGCTCGATCGAGGCGCTCGCCGCGCTGGGGGAGGCGGGCAAGGAGATCGCCTTCCTCACCAACAATCCCGGCCACTCTCCCTCCTCCTACGCGCGGCGGCTGCGCGAGGCGGGCCTGGACGTCGAGGATGAACGAATCCTCACGGCCGCCACCTCGACCGCCGATTTGGCGATCAAAGCGCTCGGGCGCGGGGCAAGCACCTTCGTGATCGGGGCGACCGCCTTCAAGGCGGTCGCCGAGCAGGCCGGATTGGTGAGGCTCGAAGGCGAGGCGGCCCGAACGGCCGCGTCGGTTCTGGTTTCTTCCCATCGAGGGTTCGATTACGAGGAGCTGCTGACCGCAACCCTGGCGCTGGCAGACGGCGCCGAGCTGTTCGCCACCAGTCGCGATCCAAACCTGCCGATGCCGGGAGGCGCCTGGCCCGGCACGGGGGCGATCCTCGCCGCCGTGGAGACCGCGAGCGGAAGCCAAGCCCGGATCGGCGGCAAGCCCGAGGCTCACCTGTTTGAGATGGCCCGCTCGCTGCTTGGAGGAGCCGCGGCGGGTGGCGATGGTCGGCGATCGGCTCGCCTCTGACATCGAGGGCGGCCGGCGCGCCGGCTTGGAGACAATTCTGGTCCTAAGCGGCGCCACCGGGCTCAGGCAGCTCGCCGCGGCCAGCCCACCGCCCGATCACGTCATCGATTCACTCGCCGAACTCGCTGCGGTGAGCGGTGCGGGGTTAAAGCCGGCGCCGACCCGTACCCCCAGCCGCGTCGCATTTGCGGCGATCTTCGGAGTCACTTTCTGCGGGCTGCTCGCGGTTGGGGCGGCGCTGCCGGTCCTGCCGCGCTACGTGCAGGGGGAACTGGGGGCGGGGAACGTCGCGGTCGGGGTTGTGATCGGCGCCTACGCGATCACCGGGTTGCTGCTGCGCCCATTCGCCGGACGCCTCGCCGACCGGCGCGGCCGCAAGCCGGCGGTTCTCTTGGGCGCAAGCCTGATCTCGGTCGCGGGTTTTCTCTACCTGATTCCCCTCGGCCTGGGCTCCCTGATCGCAGCTCGGCTGGTGCTGGGCGCCGGCGAGGGAACGCTGTTCACAGCGGGGTCGGCCTGGATCGTCGACCTGGCCCCCGCGCAGCGCCGCGGCCGGGTGATCGGTCTCTACGGGCTTGCGGTATGGGGCGGCCTCAGCGTCGGGCCGCTGCTTGGCGAGCTACTCCTACAGACTTCCGGCTACGCCGCGGTCTGGCTCTTCGCGGGAGCGATGCCGCTGCTTGGGTTGGCGCTCGTCTGCGGGCTTTCCGATCCGTTCCGGCCGGCCCCGGCAGCCAAGCTCAAACACCACGCTCTGATCGCTCGCGAGGCGATCGGACCGGGCTCTGCACTCGCCCTGGCATCGATCGGCTACGGAACCGTCGCGGCGTTCGTCGTCTTGCACCTCGAAGCCCGCGGCGTCGGGCACGGGGCGACCGTCTTCGGCGCCTTCGCGACGATGGTCGTCCTCACCCGGCTGCTCGGCGGCGACCTTCCCGATCGCCTCGGTCCGGCACGGGTCGGCGCCGCCGCCGCGCTGGTCGAGTCGATCGGCCTGGCGACGATCGCCCTTGCCTACAGCCTGCCGGTCGCACTGCTCGGCGCCCTGGCGATGGGCGCCGCCTTCTCGCTGCTTTACCCCTCGCTTTCGCTGATCGTCGATCGCCCGCATCCCCAGAGAATCGCCGCGGCGCCGCCCTGGGCACCTTCACCGCATTCTTTGACGCAGGAGTCGGCTTCGGGGCACCGCTCGCGGGTGTCACGGCGGCGCTGACAAGCTATGAGGGCGCCTTCGTCCTCGCCGCGACGATCGCCCTGGCCTGCGCCGCGACGATCGCGCTGGCGATCTCCGCGCAGGTCCGCAGCTCCCGCTCGCCGCTGGCTCGGGGGCTAGCGCGCGTTGATCAGAAGCGTCTGCGCGACGCGGCCGATCCGCCCACGGCGATCTGAGAGCACCGACTCGGCGGTGCCGATTCCGTTGGGTTGGGGCACGGTTTTGGCGTCGACGCAAATCCATTCTCCCTCGGGCATCCGCTCGAGGTGGACGGTCAGATCGACGTTGATGAACAGGAAGCGGCGCCAATCCAAGACGGCGCTGATCCCGTTGCCGACGTCGGCGCTGACCATAGTTCGCTGCAGCGCCGAGGGCTGCTCGCCCTCAAGCAGCGGCTGGCGCATCCGCAACCACACCGTCGCGGGCCCGAGCTCCACGAATCCGCCGCGAAGCGATCGCCACTGCATCGCGGTGTGGTAGCCGACCTCCTGGCCGGTTGGGAAGAACTGCGTGCGCTGCCCTTGCTCTGGGCCCGGCGGCGGCGGTCGCTGAGCGACGGCGCCGGGCAACTCCAGCGCCGTGCTGCGAAGCCGCCAGGCGCTGGCTCGCATCAGCTCCTCACCATCCCCGTCCCGCAGCGATGCCCCGACCAGCTGCACCCGCCTGCCGGGTCGCAGCAACGCGGCGGAGACGCTCAGCGGCCCGATCGGAACCGAGCGCAGGATCTCGAGTCGTGATCCGCGCCACCTGGAAATCAGGGTCGGGATCAACCCGCTCGATCTCGCGGCCGAGCAATGCAGCGGGGGGACCAGCGTGCTGGGCGCCGGGGTCCCACGGTCCGCGGGTCAGCTCGGTTGCGCGATAGCGATCGCCGTCGCGCTCATAAAATGCGCCTGACACGCGGCCATCCTAGGCAGGGGCGGTCGGAATCAGCGCGAAACCGCGATCGCGCCCGCCAGCCGCGCCAGCGGTCGAGCCGCGATCGGCGCGCAGTGCGAACCGAAGTCCTGGGTCCAGACGTGGGCATCGCCGTGGCCCTCGAGCCGCCCGACTTCAACCCCGATGCCGATCTGGGTGTAGCGGCCGAGGATGTTGGCCAGATGTTCGGGCGAGTGGATCCAGGCCCGAAAGATCGCCCCCACGCTGCCCAGTTCACCGCTGCCCCAAGCGATGTTCTCCCCGACCCGCCAGCACTGCGCCGGGATGTAGCCGACCCGCTGCATCCAGAAGGTGAAGCTGCGCCCGCAGGCGGTGTGGCTGAACTCGCCGCAGCGCAAGATGTCGCGAGACTTATCCTCGGCCGAGCGGTCGAGCTGGGTGGAGTCGACCAGCCCGACCAGCCCCGCCCGCTGGCGCGCAAAATCGGTCATGCAGCGCATTTCGCGCTCTTGGAGGGCGGTCGAGGAGTCGCGCTGTTCCTGATTTGGGCAAACCGAGGCGGGCGCGATCAGGCGGCTCAGATCGAGCGCCTCAGTCGCGGGCGCCAGCGCCAAGCATCCCAAGACGGCGAGCAGGCACGCCGCGAAGATCTTTCGGGCCATGGGAACCTGTCGCCAATTTGAGCCCATCCCTTAGTCGCCGTCTTGCAGCTGACGCATTGCAATGGACGCAGATATGAGGCGTCCCCTACTCTTTACCCGTGGCAAAGATCGAGAAATCAGAGTCCGAGTGGCGCCAGGAGCTGACCCCCGCCCAATTTGAGATCACCCGCAAGGCGGGCACCGAGCCCGCCTTCGCCAGCCCCTACTGGGACGAGAAGGGCGAGGGCATGTACCGCTGCGTCTGCTGTGGCAGCGAGCTGTTCTCTTCGGATACCAAGTTCGACTCCGGCACCGGCTGGCCCAGCTTCAGCGAGCCGGTCAACCTTGAGCACGTCGAACTGCGCCCCGACAACAGCTTGCTCATGCACCGCACCGAGGTGATCTGCAAGCACTGCGGCGCCCACCTCGGCCACGTATTTGACGACGGGCCAGCTCCCGGCGGCCAGCGCTACTGCATCAACGGCAGCGCGCTAAAGCTAGATGGCGCCACCGGCACCTAGGTAGCTGAAGCGCACCGCGAGGGCAACCGCCTCGGTGCGGGTGTCGACCTCCAGCTTGGCGATCGCGTTTCGCACGTGGGTGTGGACGGTCGCCGGGCTCAAGGCCAGCCGCTCGGCGATCTCTTTGACCCGCAGACCCTCGGCAAGCAGTTCGAGGATCTGGCGCTCGCGCGGGGAGAGCTCGAGCAACTTCTCAACCTCGGAGGGCTTGCCCCCGGCAAAATCGCCGCCCAGGAACGTGCCGCCGCCCGTCACCGCTTTGACGGCGCGCGCGATGTCCTCGGCCGGGGCTGACTTGAGGACGTAGCCAGAGGCCCCGGCGCGCAGGGCCAACGCCAGCAGATCGGGCTGGGCATGGGCGGTGAAGATGATCACCTTGGTCCGCGGCCGCGCCTTCAGCACCTCCTTGGTCGCCTCGATCCCGTCGCGCTTTGGCAGCTCGACGTCGATGATCAAGACGTCGGGCTCGAGCTCTTTGACCACCTCGACGACGTCGCGCCCATTGCTCGCCTCGCCGACGATCTCAACGATATTGGAGTTCGACATACGCGCCTTGATCGCATCGCGAACGATCTCATGGTCATCGCAAAGGACGACCCGTTTGGCCTCGCGCACGGCGGTGTTCACGCCGACACCGCCGTGCGGCGCGCCGGGGATGCCATGTAGCGGCGGGGGCTGTTTGCTGCTTCGCTGCTCACCGTGGGGGGATTCTTTCAGGGGCGCCGTAGCTATGCAAAGTTTTGGGTAGCGTGAATCCCCCGTCTCGTTCCTGTCGGTTCTCGATCAGCGCGATTATCGTCCGTCCCACGGCCACCGCTGTGCCGTTCAGCGTGTGCACAGTCTGAGGGGATTCGCCGCCGGAGGCCCGATACCTACAAGCGAGGCGACGGGCCTGATAGTCGGTTGTGTTCGAGCAGGAGGTCAGCTCGCGGTAGCGACCCTGGCTCGGGATCCATGCCTCGCAGTCATACTTTTTCGCCGCCGGGTCCCCGAGGTCACCTACCGCGACGTTGACGACCCGATAGGGAATTTCCAGCTCCGAGAGGATCCGCTCCTCGAATCGCCAGCAGCCGCTCGTGCTCAGCAGCGGAGTGCGCCGGCTCGACGAACGAGAACATCTCGACCTTGTCGAACTGGTGGACGCGGAAGATGCCTCGCGTGTCGCGCCCGGCGGCGCCGGCCTCGCGCCGAAAGCAGGGGGAAAAACCGGAGTAGCGCAGCGGCAGCGCCCCCGGCTCGAGGATCTCGCCGGCGTGAAGGGCGGCGAGCGCTACCTCGGAGGTGCCAATCAAAAACAGCTCATCCCTTCCCACCTCATAGATCTGATCCCGATCGCCGGGCAAAAAGCCGGTCCCAAATAGCGCCTCTTCGCGGACCAGTACCGGCGGCAGGACCGGCTCGTGGCCCTCGGCTCGAACCAGCTCGACCGCAAAGCGCGCAAGCGCCAGCTCGACCAACACCAGATCGCCCTTCAGGTAGGCGAACCGAGACCCCGACAGGCGCGCCGCGGTCTCCATATCGATCAGGCCCAGCTCCACACCGATCGCGAGGTGATCGCGCGGCTCGAAGTCAAAGCTCGGCCTCTCCCCCACCTCGCTTGAGGACGACGGCGTCGTGCTCAGAGTCTCCATCGGGTGCCTCGGGATCGGGCAGGTTCGGTAGCGACGTGGCGATCTTCTCGATCTCCGCCGCGGTGAGATCCAACTCCGCCTTGCCCGCCTCGATCCTCTTTTTCAGCGCGGCGACGCGCGCTTCGGCCTGGGCGGAATCACCTCCCGCCCGCCTCGACTCGCCGATCTGTTTGGAGAGCGCCTTACGCTCAGCCTGGGCGCCCTCGATCTCCGGCAGCAGCTGGCGGCGGCGCGCATCGAGCCCCAAAAGCTCAGCCACGCCCGCCGCCGCCCCACGCCTCGCCAGCGCCGCGGTGACCCGCTCGGGTTCGGAGCGAATCAGCTTCAGGTCAAGCACTGGCAGCCTCGGTCAGGGCGAGGAGGATTCGCCGGGGCGGGGGGTTGTGTTGGCTTCCTGCCCGGCGTATTTGGCGACGAAGCGCGCGACCTCTTCGGCTTCGCGACCGACCACGATGTTCTGGGGCATGATCGCCCCGGAGAAACCGCCGTTTTGGATCGCGAAGAGAGCATCCTGATAGGTCTCGGTTCGCTGGTTGAGGCTTGGGCCCTGCGTCCGCACGCCCCGATTGCCGGTCCCCTGGGTGCCGGCGGCACTGAGCGTGTGACAACCCGAGCAATGGGTGGCGAACGCCGACGGCCCCCTGATAATTGGGGTTTGTCTGGGAGACCGATATCCCCTGCTCGCCGAAGCCACAGGCGGCGAGCCCGAGGGCGGCGGCGGCGGCCAGGACTGTGATCAGAGCGGGGCGCACGCGGCGCGCATCATATTGTCTGGCGGCGATCCCGCTCAGTGACCATGCCACCGCCCGATCCAGCCCGTTTTCGCGCCACCATGGCCCTCTTGCCGACCGGAGTCACCGTGGTCAGTGCCGGCGGTCCGGCGGGAGCGACAGCCAACGCCGTCTGCTCGCTCTCGATCGAGCCGATGCTGATCCTCGCCTGCTTGGACCGCGGCTCGCGCACCCTGCTCGCTGTGCAGAGCGCCAACCGCTTCGGGGTCAGCATCCTCGCGGCCGGCCAGGAGGAGGTGGCACGCAGCTTTGCCACCAAGGCGCCGGTTGAAGAGAAGTGGGCCGGGGTCGCCTGGAGCAACCGGGGCGGCATCCCCGCGATCGATGACTCGCTGGTTTGGCTGGCCTGCGAGTTGCGCGATGTGATCGCCGCCGGAGACCACGTGATCGTCACCGGTGTGGTGATCGAATTGGACAAAGGCAGCGGCGATCCCCTGCTCTTTCATCAGGGCAGCTACCGAGCCCTGACCCAAAGCGGTTAATAATTTGCAGATCGAGGGGAGCTTCCACAAACCGGACTGGTTCACCGAGAATCTGATCAACCCGCTCGTCGCCGCCCTGACCAGGCTTGGCCTCAGCTTCGCCGGCTCGCGGCTACTTGAAGTGAAGGGGCGAAAGAGCGGGCAGTGGCGGCGCACCCCGGTCAACCTGCTCAGCTTTGAGGGAGATCGCTACCTGGTCGCCCCGCGCGGTGAAACCCAGTGGGTGCGAAACCTGCGAGCCAGCGGCCGCGGGCGGCTGGTGATCGGTCGCCGCGGCGAGGAGTTCAGCGCCCAGGAGCTGCCTGTCGAGCAGCGCCCGGCTTTGCTGCGGGCTTATCTGAAGCGCTGGAAATGGGAGATCGGCACCTTCTTTGACGGGGTTGGCCCCGATGCGTCCGAGGCGGAGCTGCGCCGGATCGCTCCCCGCCATCCGGTCTTTCGGATCGATAGCTAGAGGTGACCGCCGGTGCTGGCGGCGCGCAGCGCGAGGAAGAAGATGACCCCGCAGCTGACCGCCATGATGCCCATCTCGCGACGCACGATCGCCAGCGCAACCGACTCCTGGGCCTCGCCGGAGAGCGCTTCGAAATCGAGGCCGCTGAGCTCGCGCTGGGCTGCCCCGGTGCGGGCGCCCTCGGCGAGCAAGGAGACGAACAGCGGCAGGATCCCGTAGAGGTAGTGGAGGCTTTCTGCCGGCTTGTGGCCGGTGAAGACGAGCAGCCCGCCGAGCATCACCTGCACGAAGACCGAGGCCTGCGCGGCCCGCAGCAGGTACCAGAAGGGGATCGACGGCCGGTCGCGATACCAGGCGATACCGCCGAGCGGCGCCGGCGACCAGGTTGAGGAGGATCACGGCGCAGCCGACCGCGATGTGGACGCACGATCACGGCTCACTCCGCGCGCGAAGGGCCGCCGCGCTTCGGCTTGCTGATGCGAAAAAGCACTATGTAGCAATGTGTCACAAAGGGTGTATAACAGCGGCTGTGGGCGATCGGCTGCGGCGAGGG
The DNA here is from genome assembly GCA_963745305.1 of uncultured Solirubrobacterales bacterium. Taxonomy (GTDB): domain Bacteria; phylum Actinomycetota; class Thermoleophilia; order Solirubrobacterales; family 70-9; genus CAVUWL01. The sequence continues at coordinate 303,064 of CAVUWL010000018.1, read as the reverse complement.
CGTCGCGTTAGCCAGGCCGGCCCAACCTGATCTCCAGTGCTGAAGAGCTACCTCCCGATTCTCGTCTTCGCCGGCCTCGGACTCATCGTTGGCAGTGCTTTCGCGATGCTCAACCACGTGATCGGGCCGAAGCGGCCGAAGCGCCCCACGGCGGCTAGCCGGCGCCAGGCCGAGCCGTATGAGTCGGGGATCCCGGTCGAGGCGATGCGCGGCTTTCGCTTCGGAGTCAGCTTCTACCTCGTCGCGATGCTCTTCATCCTCTTCGACATCGAGGTCGTCTTCCTCTACCCGGTCGGGGTGATCCTGAAGAGGGCGGGCAGCGTCTTCGTGCTCGGCGAGCTGATCACCTTCATCGCCTTGTTGCTTGTCGCCTTCGTCTACGTCTGGCGCAAGGGAGCCCTCGATTGGAAGTAGAGCGCCAAACGATGCGCTCGCGAGCAGCTGCGGGCCCGCGACATGCTGCGCGGCGACCTCGAGGGCGAGGACCTCGAGCGCTACGTCGAAGAACGGGTCGTAACGACGACGCTGGCCAAACTGCAGCACTGGGCGCAGGCAAACTCGATGTTCCCGCTCACCTTCGGGCTCGCCTGCTGCGCGATCGAGGCGCCGATCTCGATCGTGACCGCCCGCTACGACCTGGCCCGCTTCGGCGCCGAGGCACTTCGCGCCTCCCCTCGCCAGGCGGACTTCATCATCCTCTCGGGCCGGGTCTCGATCAAGATGGCGCCGGTCGTGCGGCGGCTCTATGACCAGATGCTGGAGCCGAAGTGGGCGATCTCGATGGGCGCCTGCTCTTCCAGCGGCGGCATGTTCTCCAACTACGCGGTGGTGCAGGGCGCCGATAAGTTCATGCCGATCGACCTCCATATCCCCGGCTGCCCGCCGCGCCCGGAGGCGGTGCTCTACGGCTTCACCAAGCTGCAGCGAAAGATCCAGGGCAACGCCGACCCCGGCTGGCGGCAGCGCTACAACGCCGCGGGCACCGAGGAGTGGGCACGGGGCGGCCCGCGCAGCGATCCCAGCCCCGAGCAGGCCGAGGCCTACCGAGGCGGCCCGGGAGCTGATCCGTGCCTGACGCCCCCGGGCTCGAGCTGATCCGCGGCGAGATCGACCAACACCACCCCGGCGCCGTCCTCGACACCAGCTTTGACCGCGACCAGGCGGCGCTGGTGATCGATCCCGAGCAGGTGCTCGGCGGTGCTCGGCTGGCTGCGCGAGGCGCCCGGTCAGGGCTACCGCTTCCTCTCCAGCCTGCACGTCGCCGACTACCTACCCGCCGAGCCCCGCTTTGGCGTCCACTACGAGCTCTTGAACCGCGATCGGGTCGAGCGGATCCGGGTCAAGGCGATGCTCGCCGACCCAGGCGAGGAGGCGCTTCCCGAGATCGACTCATGCGTGGGTCTCTTCCCGACCGCTGAGTTTCAAGAGCGCGAGGCATATGACTTTTTCGGCATCATCTTTCGAGCTCACCCCGATCTGACCCGCATCCTGCTTCCCGATGACTACGTCGGCTGGCCGCAGCGACGCGATTTCCCATCGGCGGGGAGCCCGTCCTTTTCACCTACAACGAGCACGACCGTGGATGAGCGGCGCTGCCATCCAGCGCGGTCCCCAGCCCCGGGCGAGCCGGCTCCGGCGAGGCCGACCGGGGTCGATCGCTTGAGCCCCGTGTGCCGCTTTCCCCTGGCGAGGAACCGCCCCGCTCGACCGAGGTGATGACGGTGAACATCGGGCCCCATCACCCCGCCACCCACGGCGTCTTGCGCCTCGTCGTCGAGCTCGAAGGAGAGGTTGTTCGCGACCTGCGCCCGGTGATCGGATACGTCCACACGGGGATCGAAAAGTCCTGCGAGGACAAGAGCTACTGGAAGGTGATCCCCTTCGTCGAGCGCATGGACTACGTCTCCTACTTCTTCCAGATGGAGGCCTTCTGCGGCGCCGTCGAGCGACTGATCGGGCTGGAGATCCCGGCCCGGGCGCAAGTTACCTGCGGACGATCTTCCTCGAGCTCAACCGGATCCACTCACACCTGGTCTGGCTGGGGACGACGGCGCTTGACCTCGGCGCGATCTCGATGCTTTGGTACTGCTTCCGCGAGCGCGACAAGATCCTCGACCTGTTCGAAATGGCGACCGGGCAGCGGATGCACACCCGCTACTTCCAGGTCGGCGGCGTGATCGAGGACATCCCGCTGGGCTTTGAGCCCAAACTGCGCGAGTTCGTCGCCGATATGCCGGTACGGGTCGAGCAGTACCAGGCGCTGCTGGACCGCAACGAGATCTTCCTGTCACGGACCAAGGGCGTCGGGATCGTCGGCGCGCGAGCGACTTCTGGAGCTGGGCGTCACCGGGCCGCTGCTGCGCGCCGCCGGCGAGCCCTGGGACCTGCGCAAGGCCTTTGACTACCTTGCCTATCCCGGAGCTCGATTTCAAGATTCCGGTCGGGACGGTCGGCGACGGCTATGACCGCTACCGGGTGCGCCTGGCCGAGATGGTCGAGTCGGTGCGGATCGTCGAGCAGGCGCTTGACGGATTGCCCGAGGGCCCCTTCATCGCCGACGATCGCAAGTACGTGCTGCCGCCGCGCTCAGAGCTGCCGATCTCGATGGAGTCGCTGATCCACCACTTCAAGCTGGTCACCGAGGGCTACCGGGTCGGACCCGGTGAGGTCTACTACGCGATCGAGTCACCGCGCGGTGAGCTTGGCTGCTTTCGTCCTCGCCGACGGCTCCTCGAAGCCGGCGAGGGTCCACTTCCGCGACCCCTCCTTCGTCAACCTGCAGGCGTTTCGGGACATGTCGGTCGGCGGCTATGTAGCCGACATGATCGCCAGCCTTGGAATGCTCGACCCGATCCTCGGCGGAGTCGATGAGGTGAATGCACCGGTAGCCGCAGCTGCCGATCGACGGCGCTGACCGAGGGCCGCGTCCCCGATCGCTCCCCCGAGGGAGTCCCGGAGCTGCACGAGGTCGACTGCCCGCCCGAGCTGCAGCAACAGATCGAGACCCTGATCGCCGCGCTACCCCGACCGCCACTCGGCCTCGATCCCGGCGCTTTGGGCGGTGCAGAGACTCTACGGGTGGTGCACGCCGGAGGGGATCCGCCAGGCGGCGGCGGTGATGCGGGTGACGCCCGCCTACCTGGAGTCGGTGGCGAGCTTCTATGACCTCCTGCACACCGAGCCCGTCGGCACCAACAAGGTCGCCGTTTGCACCAACATCAGCTGCTGGATGCGCGGCGGCGATCAGCTGCTTGAGGCCTTTCGCGCCGCGGCCGAGGGTGAGGACGTTTTTGTCACCGGCTTTGAGTGCCTCGGAGCCTGCGACATCGCCCCGATGGCCTCGATCGAGGAGCGCTACTTCGGGCCGCTGAGCAGCGCCGACGCCGCGATCGCGATCGAGCAGCTGCGCGCCGGGCGCAGAGGTGCTGCCTGAGCAAGGCGCTGGCCAAGCGACCGCTTGCCAGGAGGCCCCGATGCCTGAGACCCGCGCCTGCTGAGCACGCCGAAGACCCGGCAGCTGCGCACCTCGACGGCTACCAGCGGCTACGGCGGCTACGCGACGCTGGAGAAGGCCTACCGCGAGATGGAGGCCGACGAGGTGCTCAAAGAGCTCGAAGACTCGGGGCTGCGCGGACGCGGCGGCGCCGGCTTCTCGATGGGAAAAAAGGCCTCCTTCCTGCCGCGCGGGGAGATGGCCAAGTACCTCTGCTGCAACGCCGATGAGTCCGAGCCGGGCGCCTTCAAGGACCGCGAGCTGATGCAGCGCAACCCCCACCAGCTGATCGAGGGAATCGCGATCGCGGCGCTTGCCGCCGGCGCCGGGCACGCCTTCATCTTCATCCGCGGCGAGTACGACCTGCAGGCCGACATCCTCGAGGCGGCGGTCGCCGAGGCCTACGAGGCGGGGTATCTGGGCGAGAACATCCTCGGCAGCCACCGCGACCTAGAGCTGGTCGTCCACCGTGGCGCCGGCGCCTACATCTGCGGCGAGGAGACGGCGCTGCTCGACGCGCTGGAGGGCAAGCGCGGCAACCCTCGCCTGAAGCCGCCTTTCCCGGCGGTGCAGGGCCTCTACGGCGGGCCGACGCTGATCAACAACGTCGAGACCCTCTCCAACGTTCCCGGAATCGTCGCCAACGGGGCCGAGCTTGGTTCAGGCGGCTTCGGCACCGAGCAGTCGCCCGGGACCAAGGTCGTCTCGATCTCGGGCTGCGTGCAGGCGGCCGGGCAACTACGAGGTCGAGCTGGGAATTCCGACCCGCGAGCTGATCTACGACCTCGCCGGCGGCCCCGATGAGGGACACGAGGTCAAGGCCTTCTACCCCGGCGGCTCCTCCTCGCCGGTCCTCACCGCCGCCGAGCTCGACCTGCCCTACTGCTTCGAGGCGATGGCGGAGGCGGGCTCGATGCTGGGCTCAGGCTCGATCATCGTCGCCGACGACCGCGTCTCGATCCCGCACATGGCGCTGCGCACGGCGCGCTTTTACCACCACGAGTCCTGCGGCAAGTGCACCCCCTGCCGGGAGGGCACCAACTGGACGGTGAAGATGCTGGAGCGGGTGGTCCGCGGCGAGGCGACGCCGATGGACCTCGACATCATCAGCTCGGTCCAGGAGAACATCATCGGCCACTGCCTCTGCGTGCTCGGCGACTCGATGGCGATGCCGGTGGGGGCGATGGTGCGCAAATTCCGGGCCGAGTTCGAGGGTGATCGCCGCGACCGCTCGAGCGAGGCGAGGCTGAGTGCAGCGCTGAGCTGGGGGCCGGAAGGAGATCACCCTGATCATCGACGGCCGCGAGGTCATCGCGAACGAGGGCGAGATGCTCCACGACGCGGCCCGGCGCGGCGACGTCGAGATCCCGGTCTTCTGCTATGAGCCAAAGCTGGGCGACCCGGTTGGCGCCTGCCGGATGTGCCTGGTCGAGATCGAGGGCATCCCGAAACTGCAGACCTCCTGCTCGACACCGGTCCGCGACGGCATGGTCGTCCACACCCGCACCGAGCAGGTCAAGCACGCCCAGAGCGCGGTGGTCGAGTTCCTGCTCGTCAACCACCCGCTCGATTGCCCGGTCTGCGACAAGGGCGGCGAGTGCCCGCTGCAGGACATCTCGATGGGCTGGGGACCCGGGCAGGAGCCGCTTCACCGACCCCAAGCGCCATTTTCGAGAAGCCGATCGAGCTCTCGCCCCTGGTCGCGATCGACCGCGAGCGCTGCATCCTTTGCTACCGCTGCGTGCGCTTCAGCCAGGAGGTCGCCGAGGACGAGCAGCTGCAGCTGCTGGAGCGCGGCGATCGCACCTTCGTCGGCACCTTCGACGACCGCCCCTACATCGCCCCCTTCCACGGCAACATCACCGAGCTCTGCCCGGTCGGCGCGCTGACCAGCTACACCTACCGCTTCCGCGCGCGGCCCTGGGATATCGAGCAGGCGGGCTCGGTCTGCACGCTTTGCCCGAGCCAGTGCAACGTCAGCTTCACGGTTCGCGACGAGCGGGTAAAGCGGGTGCTGGGCCGCGACAACGCCGAGGTCGATGACGGCTGGCTCTGTGACCGCGGCCGCTACGGCTTTGAGATGTTCGACGCCAAGGAGCGGATCGACGGGCCGCGGCTGCGCAATGCCGGGCGGGTCGACTGGAGCGAGGCGATCGCCGCCGCCGCCGCGGGGCTGCGCGCCGCGGGCAGCGCCACGGCGGCGATCATCGGCGATGCCTCCAACGAGGAGGGCTACCTGCTGCAGCGCATCCTGCGCGAGGCGCTTGGCTCGCCCCACGTCGACTCCCGCGCCTCGCGCGGAGCTGCCGGGCGCGAGGCGCTGGTCCGCCTCGCAGCAGCCCGAGCTCTCGGCCCGAGTCAGCGACATCGACGACGCCGACGCGATCCTCGTGCTCGGCACCGATCCCCTGCACAGCTCACCGATCCTCGACCTGCGGATCCGCAAGGCGATTCGCCGCAACGGCGCCAGGCTGGCCGTTGCCACCGAGCGACCGACGGCGCTCGACGGCGGCGCCGAGGCGGTCGAGCCGCTACGCCCCCGGCGATGCCGGCGCCCTCCTGTCCGAACTCGGGGCCAGCCTGCGCGGCGAGGAGGCGGGGGCGCAGGCGACAGAGATCGCCGCGACCCTGCGCGACGCGGGCAGGGTGGTGATCGTCTGGGGAGAGCGGCTCGGACGCGAGGGCGAGGACGCGCTCGGGGCTCTGCTCGATCTCGCCGCCGCGCTGGAGCTCGCCGCGGGCGAGGGCTCGGGCCTGCTCGAAATCCCCGACCTCGCCAACGCCCGCGGCCTGCGCGAGGCCGGCTGCCTTCCCGACGCCGGCCCTGGCCTGATCCGCTGCCGCGCCGGGCAAGGACAGCACCGAGGAGATCCGCGCCGCCCTGGAGTCGGGCGAGCTGAAGGCGCTTGTGCTGTTCGGCGTCGACCCGCTGCGCGACTTCCCCGACAGCGAGGCCTGGGCAGGGCGCCCTCGCCGCCGCCGACACGGTGATCGCCTTCTCGATGTTTGAGAACGCGACGACCGCCAAGGCCGACGTCGTCCTCCCGCTCGAGACCCACGCCGAGAAAGACGGCACCGTGACCCACCCCGACGGCCGCCTGCAGCGGGTCCGCCCCAGCGCCTCACGTCCCGGCGATGTCCGGCCCAACTGGTCGGTGCTCAGCCGAGCTCTCCGCCGCCCTTGGCCACGAGACCGGGATCTCCTCCCAGCCCAAGGCCTTCGCCGCGCTGACCGACGCGGTCGGCTTCTACGCCGGCATCAACGACGCCGAGATCGGCGGCCGCGGCGTCCGCTGGCAGGAGCGAGCAAGCCGCGCTGAGCCAGCCCCCGATCGAACCGGCGGGTCCGCCCCGAGCGCCCGTCCCCGCAACAGGCCGGGCGGTCTCGGCGAACCGGCGCCCACCCCGGCCACAGCGCCGGCGCGCTTCGGCCCTCGGCACCTACCGAGACCTCTGGGCGGGCCCGATCACCGAGCTCAACCCGCCGCTTGCCTTCCTCGCACCCGAGCAGCGGCTCGAGCTCTCGCTCCGCCGATGCCGAGCGCCTCGGCCTTAGAGGCGGCGAGGCGGTCGAGGTCAGCCAGAACGGCTCGAGCGTCCGCGCCCGGGTCGCGATCAGGGAGCGGGTCCGCGAGGGCTCTGCTTCTTGATCGAGGGGATCGAAGGGGCCAACGCCAACGTCCTGCTGAACGGCGGGCCGTCGCGGTCGAGATCACCCAGGTGGCGCGCTGATGATCTCCGCTCGCCGACGTCAACTACGTCGAAGCGACCTGGGTGATGATCGTCAAGTCGCTGGTCATCTTCGCGGTCATCTTCGGCATCCTGCCGCTTCTGACCGTGCTCGAGCGCAAGCTGATCGGGCGCTTCCAGCATCGCTACGGCCCCAACCGGGTGGGCCCGTTCGGCATCCTGCAGCCGCTCGCCGACGTCGGCAAGCTGCTTTCAAAGGAGGCCTTTCGCCCCGCCAACGCGATCCCGACCCTGTTCATCCTCGGGCCGCTGCTGCCGGTTCTATCCGGCGTCCTAGCGCTGGCGATCATCCCCTGGGGCAACGTGCAGGACGGGGTCGGCCTCTACGGAATCGACGTCCCGATCGGCATCCTCTACTTCTTCGCGGTCGGCTCGACTCGCCTTCTACGGCCTGCTGCTCGGCGGCTGGTCCTCGGGCTCCAAGTACAGCTTGCTCGGGCGCGATGCGCTCGGCGGCACAGCTGATCTCCTACGAGGTCTCGATGGGTCTGGCGCTGCTCGGCGTGATCATGATGAGCGGCTCGCTCTCGCTGGTCGAAATCGTTCAGCGCCCAGGGCAAGATCTGGTTCATCGTGCCCCAGATCGTCGGCTTTCTGATCTTCATGGTCGCCGGCTTCGCCGAGACCAACCGCGCCCCGTTCGACCTGCCCGAGGCCGACGCCGAGCTGGTCCAGGGGTTCATGACCGAGTACGGCGGAATGCGCTTCGGCTCCTTCCTGCTGGTCGAGTACATGGAGATCATCGTCGTCTCCGGGATCGCCGCGGCGATGTTCCTCGGCGGCTGGATGGGCCCCGGGCCGGGCTGGCTTGACCCGATCTGGATGCTGGTGAAGATGCTCGCCCTGGTGGTCTTCTTCATCTGGGTGCGGGCTACGCTGCCGCGGCTGCGATATGACCAGCTGATGAGCCTCGGCTGGAAGGTGCTGCTGCCGCTGGCGACCCTCAACGTGCTGGTCACCGCGATCTTGGTGACGACCACATGAGCGAGTTCCCCTACCTCAAAGACGACAGGACGTCGTCGAGGTCCAGCGCGGGCCCGACCCAGGCGGGGTCGGCGGCGCCTACCGCGCCTTCGGCGAGACCCTGCGCGGGCTGAAGACGACCTTGGCCCGCCTGATCGAGGGGCCGCTGACGATCCAGTACCCCGAGGAGAAGACGCCCGTCTACCCGCGCTTCCGCGGCCGCCACAAACTGCACAAGTTCGAGGACACCGGGCTGGAGAAATGCGTCGGCTGCTCGCTCTGCGCCGCCGCCTGCCCGGCCGACTGCATCCGCGTCGTCGCCGCCGAGAACATCCCCGGCGAGCGGGTCTCGGCCGGCGAGCGCTACGCGGCGGTCTATGAGATCAACCTCTCGCGCTGCATCTTCTGCGGCTACTGCGAGATCGCCTGCCCCTTCGACGCGATCACGATGGGCCACGACTACGAGATGGCCGACTACGACCGCGCCGACCTGATCTTCACCAAGGAGATGCTGCTCGCCGAGCCGATCGAGCGCACGCCCGCTGAAAGCGCGAGGGCGAGTAGATGGAAGCGGTCCTCTTCTTCGTCGCCGCGATCGGCGCGCTCGGCGGCGCGATCGGCGTCGTCGCCCTGCGCAACCCCTTCTACAGCGTGCTGGCGCTGATCGTCCACCTGTTCTCGCTCGCGGTCCTCTTCCTGCTGCTCACCGCGGCCTTCGTCGCCGCCGCCCAGGTGGTCGTCTACGCCGGCGCGGTGATGGTCCTCTACGTCTTCGTCGTCGCCTACGTGGGCGGCGGCGGCGAGTCGGCCTGGGAGCCGATCCCCGGCCAGCGCCTCCTCGCCGCCGCTGCTCGGCGCCGCCCTCTTCGTCGAGCTCTCCGTCGCCGTCCTCTCCTCCTCGCTGCTCGCCCTCGGCACACGACGGCCCGCACGTCAACCCCGGCTTCGGCAACCCCGCCGCGATCGGCCGCCTGCTGCTGGAACGCTTCCTCGTGCCCTTCGAGGCCTCCTCGATCCTGCTGCTGATCGCCGCCGTCGGCGCGATCGTCCTCGCCGGTCGGAGCGCGAGCGGCACCCCCTCCGAACGCTGCGCGAAGCGCGCCGGCGGAGGTCCGCGCCCGGGCCAGGAGGTCGACCCGATGAGCATCGAGTGGTACGTCGTCCTCTCCGCCCTGCTCTTCACGGTCGGCGCGGTGGGCATCCTGATCCGCCGCAGCCCGATGGTGATCCTGCTCTGCCTGGAGCTGATGCTGAACGCCGGCAACCTGGCGCTGGTCGCCTTCAGCCGCATGGTCGGCAACCAGCAGGGTCAGGTCTTCGCCCTCGTGGTGATGGTGGTCGCCGCCTGCGAGGTCGTCGTCGGGCTGGGCCTGATCGTCGCGCTCTTCCGCCGCAAGCTGCCGCTCAACGTCGATGACCTGCGGGAGCTGCGCGGGTGAGCGCCACCAGCTGGGCCTGGCTGGTCCTGCTCTTCCCGCTGCTCGGCGCGATCACGATCGCGCTCGGCTTCCGTGCGATCCCCGCCCGCAGTCGCCGGGGCGATCGGCACCGCCGCGATCGGCGCTCGCCTTCGCCTGCGGCGTCGGCGCCCTGATCTGCCTGCTCGGCGAATCGCCCGACTGCCCGCCACCACGCCTCCTCGCTGTGGAGCTACGCCAGCGCCGCCGGCCTGCAGATCAAGCTCGGCATCTTCGTCGACCCGCTCTCGGTCTTCATGGTCCTGGTCGTGACCGGCGTCTCGACCCTGATCCACCTCTACTCCTACGGCTACATGCAGTCCGATGAGGGCTATCACCGCTTCTTCAGCTACCTCAACTTCTTCGTCTTCTCGATGCTGCTGCTGGTCCTCGCCGGCAACTTCGTCCTGCTGATCGTCGGCTGGGCCTTCGTCGGCTTCGCCTCCTACGCGCTGATCAGCTTCTGGTACCGGCGCGCGACCGCGACCCGGGCCGGGATGAAGGCCTTCGTGATCAACGTCGTCGGCGACATCGGCCTGGTCCTCGCCGCCTTCCTGATCTTCCGCGAACTCGGCACCTTCGAATACAGCGCAGTCTTCGCCAGGGCGCCCCACGTCTTTCACACCAACGAGTGGACAGTGACCGCGATCTGCCTGCTGCTGCTGGTCGGCGCCTTCGCCAAGTCGGCCCAGCTCCCGTTCCACACCTGGCTGCCCGACGCGATGGAGGGCCCGACCCCGGTCTCCTCGCTGATCCACGCGGCGACGATGGTGACCGCCGGCGTCTACCTGATCGCCCGCACCCACGTCCTCTTCGTGCTCGCCCCGACCGCCGCCGACATCGCCGCCTTCGTCGGCCTGGCGACGCTGCTGGTCGCCGGCACGATCGCCCTGGTGATGACCGACCTGAAGCGGGCGATCGCCTACTCGACGATGAGCCAGATCGGCTACATGATCATGGGCGTCTCGATCGGCGCCTACAGCGCCGGGCTCTTCCACCTGATGACCCACGCCTTCTTCAAGGCGCTGCTGTTCATGGCCGCCGGCTCGATCATCGCCGCGATGGCAAACAGCCAAGAACATCGACAGAATGAGCGGCTTCGGCAAGGCGATGCGCTTCACCTCGGTCACGATGCTCTGCGGCGGCGCTGGCGCTGGCCGCCTTCCCCGGCACCTCCGGCTTCTTCTCCAAGGACGAGATCCTCGCCTATGCGACCGCCCGCGGCGGGATGTATCTGATCTTCAGCGTGCTCGGCTACTTCGGCGCGCTGCTGACCGCGATCTACACCTTCCGGCTGATCTTCCGCGTCCTCCCCGGACGCCCCTGCACGGAGGCCCAGGAGCTGATCGACAGCGGCCACGTCGCCCACGCCCACCCGCTTCAACCCGGCGACCGGCGAGGAGGAGGACACCGACGTCGGCTTCCCCGGCGCCGAGCACCACATCGCCGAGCAGTCGCCGCCGATGAAGATCGCGATGGGCGTGCTCGCCTTCCTGGCGCTCTTCGCCGGGCTGATCCAGGTCCCGGGCGTCGACGACACGATCACCAAGTTCCTCGAACCGGTCTTCGCCGACTCGCCGCTGGCGGCGATTCACCCCTCGGTCGCGGCGTCCTGGGCGGGCCTGGCGATCGGCGCGGCGATCTCGATTGCCGGGATCGGGATCGCCTACTTGCTCTACATTGCGCGCCCGGAGATCCCGGCGATCGCTGATCCGACGCGCTTCGGGCCGCTCCACACCTTCCTCGTCAACAAGTGGTACTTCGACGAGCTGATCGACATCCTCGTCGTGCGACCGGCGCTAGCGGTGGGGCGCTTCGCCGACCGCACCTTCGAGCGCTTCGTTGTCGACGGCCTCGTCACCGGCACGGAGGACGTGGTCGGCGGCGCCGGACGGGTCGTCCGCACCGTGCAGAACGGCTTCGTCCGCAGCTACGCGCTGCTTCTGATCGCCGGCTTCGCCGGGCTCGCCCTCTACTTCCTGCTGAGCTCCTCGTGATCAAGCTGTATCCTGCTCTGGGCACCGCTTGGCTTTCGGCCTCGATCGGCCTCTTCCTGCCGCAGCCGGGCGAGCGGCTGGTGGGCGCTGGGCGGGACCGTGGTCACGCTGGGGCTGGCGATCTCGCTGCTCGCCGGCTTTGACTCCGGCGCCAGCGGCCTGCAGGACACCGTCAACGTCAGCTGGATCCCCGGTCTCGGCGTCAACTACAGCCTCGGGATCGACGGGCTCAACATCTTCCTGGTCCTGCTTGACCGCGGTGCTTTGGACCGGCGCCACGGCCTTTGCCGCCTTCCGCGAACAGCAGCGCCCGCAGCTCTTCTTCTTCCTGATGCTGGCTCGCAGAGACCGCCACGCTGGGCTCCTTCCTGGCCCAGGACCTGCTCCTCTTTGTCCTCTTCTTCGACCTGATGCTGGTGCCCGTTCTACTTCCTCTTCGGCGCCTGGGGCAGCGACCGCGCCGACGGCGTCACCGCCTCCGCGGCGACGCTGAAGATGATCGTCTACACGCTGATCGGCTCGCTGCTGATGCTGGTGGCGGCGATCGCCACCGCGATCCTCTCCGCCCACGGCGGCCACCTCACCTTCTCGATCGCCGAACTGAGCAAGCACCCGCTCTGCAGACGGCAGCCAGCGCTGGATCTTCTGGTTCTTCGCCGCCGCCTTCTTGGTCAAGATGCCCGCCTTCCTGCTGCACGGCTGGATGCCAGACGCCTACCGCGCCGCGCCGCTGCCGGCCCTGGCCGTCTTCTCCGGGGTGCTCGCCAAGGTCGGCGCCTACGGGCTTCCTGCGCGATCGTGCTGCCGCTCTTCCCCGCGGCAACCGTGCAGTTCCAGGAGGTGCTGCTGGTGATCGCGCTGGCCTCGATCCTCTACGGCTCGGTGATGGCCTTCACCCAGACCAACGTGCGGCTGATCGCCGGCTACTCCTCGGTCGCCCAGCTCGGCTTCATCACCGCCGGGATCTTCGCCCTGCGCGCCGACGGCGCCGACGGCGCGATCCTGCAGATGGTCAACCACGGCCTCGTCGTCGCCCCGATCTTCATCATCGTCGCGATCCTCGTACGAGCGAACCGGGACCGAGGACCTGCGAGAGATGGGCGGGATGGCGCTGCGCGCCCCGGTGCTGGCGGCGCTCTTTCTGATCGTCACCCTGGCGACCCTGGCGATGCCTGGATCGGCCAACTTCATCGGCGAGTTCTACATCCTCAACGGCCTCTTCCAGGCAAAGATCGTCTTTGCCTTCGTCGCCATCTCGGCGGTCGCGATGTCTGCCTACTACGCATTGCGCCTCTACCAGCGCACGATGCACAACCGAAGCCCGACGGGATCGCCTCGCGCGAGATCTCCCTCCGCGACGGCGATCGTCCTCGCTCCGCTCGTCCTTTGCATCATCGGCCTTGCCCTCTACCCGCAGCTGATCCTGCAGCGCTCCAACGCCTCGGCCCAGGCGGCCGTCGCCGCTACCGCCAGGCCACGCTCCTTCACCCCGGCACCGCTCGCCTCAACCGCGCCCAGAGCACCTTATGGCGATCCCGGTGACACCGCAAGCGAAGCAGGTCGGCGGTGAACTTCCACGCACCGCAGCTCGATTACGCGGGGCTCTCACCGCTGATCGCCCTCACCGTCGGCACCTGCGTCGTCTTGCTGAGCGGCGTCTTTGAGCGCACCAAGCGGGCGGCGCCGGCGCTCACCCTGATCGCGCTCGCGGCCGCCGCCGGGCTTCTGATCTGGCAATGGGACGGATCCAAGCTCTTGGTCAGCGGCGCACTGCGACTCGATGACCTGGCGATCTCGATCTCGCTGATCGCCGTGCTCAGCGCCGCCTTCACGGTCTTCTACTCGCTCGGCGAGCCGGCCGCTGAGCAGGCGCGGGCGCGGGGAGTACCACGCGCTGCTGCTTGGTTCGGTGCTAGGCATGGTCCTGCTGTGCCAGGCGCAGAACCTGATCAGCTTCTTCGTCGCGATCGAGACCCTCTCGATCCCGCTCTACATCCTCTGCGCCGCCAACCTGCGCCGCGAGCGCTCGCTGGAGTCGGGGCTTAAGTACCTGATTGTCGGCTCGCTTGGCTCGGCGACGCTGCTCTACGGGATGGCGTTCATCTACGGCGGAACCGGCTCAGCACCGATTTCGCCGGGATCGCCGGCAGCGATCGCACACCACGGCATCCTCGGCGATCCTCTGATCCTGATCGGGATCGCGCTGGCGACCGTCGGCCTCGCCTTCAAGACCTCGATCGCCCCGTTTCATCAGTGGACGCCCGACGTCTATGAGGGAGCGCCGACACCGATCACCTCCTTCATGGCGGTGGCGACCAAGGCGGCGGCGTTCGCCGTCTTCATCCGCTTCTTCGACGTCGCGCTTGCCCCGCAGGCCAGCGAGTGGCAGCCGGCACTGGCCGTGCTCGCGGCGATCTCGATCGTGGTCGGCAACGTCGGCGCGCTCGGGCAGTCATCGCTGAAGCGGCTGCTCGGCTACTCGGGCGTCGCCCAGGCCGGCTACATGCTGGGCGGCATCGTCGTCGCCTCCGCAGCCGGGATCAACGCGCTGGTCTTCTACCTCGCGGTCTACGCGTTCATGAACCTGGCCGCCTTTGCCGTGATCGTCGCCCGCGAGCGCGAAACCGCCTACGGCGATGAGATTCGCGCCGTGCAGGGGCTGGGCCGCAGAGCGGCCGCTGCTCGCCTGGCCGCTGACGATCGCGATGCTCGGACTGGCGGGGCTGCCGGCGACCGCGGGCTTCATCGGCAAGCTCTACCTGATCGAGGCACTGGTCGAAGGCAACTACACCTGGCTGGCGGTCTTCATCGCGGTCGGCACGATGATCTCCCTCGCCTACTACCTGCGGGTTGTCGCGGCGATGTGGATGCGGCCCGAGGGCCGCTCCCAGGCCGCTGGCGCCGCGGCGCCGGCGATCGCCGGCGCCTCACCCGAAGCCGACCCGATCGACCCCGAGGCGGGGCAGCGACCATACCTTCTCAGCCCCAGCACTGCTCGCCGCCGCGGCGGTCGTCTTCTTCGGCTTCATCCCCCAGCCCCTGGTCGATTTCGCCCAGCACGCCGGCGCCTCGATCTCGCAATTCTTGCCCTAGGCAGCCGCCATGCTGCATCACGTTTCGCTGGAGATCGAGCCGACCGAGGTCCCGCCCGCGATCAATTTCTGGTGCCTGCTCGGGTTCACCGTGTTGTCGCCGCCCCCGGCGCTGGGGGATTCCTCAGTCTGGCTTGAACGGGCAGGAACCCAAATCCACCTGATTAAAGAGGAGGCCCCGCTTGTGCCGCGACGAGGCCACGTGGCGATCCTCGTTCCCGACCTTGCGGCAACGCTCGCCAGGCTTCGCGCCGCCGGCTTTGAGGTCAGCAGCAAACGCGAGCTCTGGGGCTCCCCGCGTGCCCTCGCGATCGCCCCCGGCGGACACCGGGTCGAGTTGATCAGCACTGCGCCACCGGGCTCAGATCGAACGACCCTGGCCTAGCGGCCGGCGCCACGGCGGCTGCCGCCGCGGACCGATCAGCCGGGCGCCGATGGATCCGCGCGCTTCTAGGCTCGTCATCGCCCCCGGCTACGATGCCCCGGTGCGCTATCCGGCCGAGGACTTCACCCCCGCTGAGCGAGCGATCCTCGCTCCCCATTTCACCAATCTCGAGCGCCCGGTGTTTGCTCTCGTCAACCTGCCAGAGACGGTTAAGGGGGCGCTTTTTGCCCGCTATTCGCGGTATTCGGGGACCGCTCGTCGGCTCTATCTTGAGGAGTTTGCCGCCGACGCGACGCCCGGCGGGCGGCCATTTGACGGCGAAGAGGGGGAGCGGGCGGCGAGGCTTTATGAGCGCGTCTTCCTCGGCTACGGAGATGACTCGATCGCCCAGGTCGGCGGTGCCCACATCGCCTGTGAGTGGGTCTCCAACATCCTCACCAAGGTGCTTCAGCGCGGCCGCCTTGCCGCCTACCTGGAGCAGTCGACCCGCTACATCCCCTATGACAGGCCGCTGCCGACCAAGGTGGGAGGCGGCTACCGCTATCTACCGCGAAGATGAGCTCGGCCCTCGCTTTAACGCGGCGATGGATGAGCTTTTCGAGATCTACTCGCGATCGCTGCGCGAGGTCGAGGCCTGGGCGGCGGAGCGCTGGCCGCGCGAGGGCGCCGAGCCGGAGGCAGCCTGGCGGCGCTCGATCCGCGCCAAGGCGCTTGATCTTCTGCGCGGCCTGCTTCCCGCCGCGACGCTCAGCCACGTCGGCATCTATGCCTCCGGACAGGCCTATGAGCAGCTGATCCTGCGGCTGATGGCCTCACCCTTGCCGGAGGCGCGCGAGTACGGGGCGATGATCCTCGCCGAGCTGCAGCAGGTGATGCCCAGCTTCGTCTCCCGGGTCGAGCGGCCCGAGCGCGGTGGCGAGTGGATCGCCTACCTACAGCAGCGTCGCGACCGCAACCGAGGCCTGGGTATCACGCCTCGGTCTGGACCGCCGCGACGCCGGTGAGGCGGCCCCATCGGTCGAGCTTGTCCACGTCGACGGAACCGAGGAGGGTCTCCTCGCCTCCTGCCTCTTCGAGTCAGCGGCGACTCCGGAGACAGAGGTCCTCGTCGCGCATCGACGTCCTCGATCGCTCTGAGCGAGCCGCGCTGCTCAGCGCCCTGATCGGCGAGCGCGCGCAACCGACGCCACCGCCCCGGCCGCGGCTTTGAGGCGCTTCGCTACCGCTTTGAGATCGTCTCTGACTACGGCGCCTTCCGCGACCTGCAGCGCCATCGGATGCTGACCTGCCAGTGGCAGCGGCTTGGACCCGATCTTGGCGCCGGGGTCCCCGATGAGGTCCGCGAGGCGGGGGTCGGCGAGCGAGTTCGAGCGAGCCCTTGAGATTTCTGCGCGCCGAGTATGAGCGCCTCGCCGCCGCTGGCCTTCGCGAGCGGGCGCCCTATGCGCTGAGCCTTGCCTACCGCATCCGCTACACGCTGGACCTAAACGCCCGCGAGGCGATGCACCTGATCGAGCTGCGCTCTGGCCGTGAGGGCCACCCCACCTACCGGGCGATCGCGCAGGCGATGCACGAGAGGATCGCCGCCATCCACCCTGCCGTCGCCGCCGCGATGAACCACGTCGACACCTCCCAGGAGCCCCGGCTCGAGCGGATCCTCAGCGAGATCCGCACCCAACGAAGGCGCGCCCAGGCCACCGAGCACGCCGAGTCGCCCCCCGGGCTAAACCCACTCGGCTGAGAAGGGCCCTAATCGCGCTGCTTGCGCTTGCGCCGCGGCGTCGAGAGCTCGGCTGAGGGCTCCGCGACCCGCTCATCGGGGGGCGGCCCGTCGCCGTTAGCACCGCCCAGCGCGGCGCTCGCTTTCTCTCCCGGCGCTCGGCCACGGCATCGCTTCCCCCGCCGCCCAGGCGGGGGGGCGTCCGCCCGGAACCCTGCCCAAAAGAAGAAGGGCCAAATAGATGAACCAAAGCAGGGTGAACTGAAAGAAGATGAAGGAGACGGCGCCCAGCGCCATCCCCAGCGAACCCCAGAAGCGGCTCAGCAGGCCGGTTCGCATCGCATATAAAGACGTGTAGAACATCGCCACCACGAAGCCCAGCTGACCGCCGATTCCGAACCCGGCGGCAAGCGGGCGAAGCGGCGCGTTGTCGATCGCTTCGGAGGCGACCTTGTTGGCTCGAGTACCGCTCGGCGAGACGCCGTGTTCAACCATCCGCGGCAGGTCGGTGGAAACGAACGTCGAGGCTGCATGGACGGTTGAGAGACCGCTGAGGATCGCGAGGGCCGCGAGAAAGAGCGGCGCGGCGATCACCACTCCGACCAGCTGACCGCGCATTTTCTCGCTGCGCGCTTGGGCGGCGCGGAAAAGGTAAAAGAGCGGTGCGGCAAGCAGCCCGACCCCGATTGCTTGCAAGACCGCGGAGATCATCTGCGCGCTGGCGTGGCGGTTTACGTCCTGAAGCAGGCTCGCTTCGCCGCTCCCGGTTCCAACCACGTCGGTGACGACGACAATCGCTGCTATCACGAAAACCACAGCGGCCAGGGCCGCGATCGCAACCGGGGTCGCCCAGCGACGCTCGAACTCCAGTGCCTCCGCCTTGCTCGGGCGCACCCGCTAGCCCCGATCGTGGAAATAGAACTGCGGCAGGGCCCCCTCGATCACGTCCTGGGTCATCTTCTGCGCCACCTCCAGGTCGCCGGTGCGAACCGCGATGTCATCGAGGCTGACGATCCCAGCTAGGCTCTCGCCCCGCACCACCGCGAGCCGCCGCACTCGGTGGGAGACCATTAGCGCCGCCGCCTCCTCCAACTCGGTCTCGGGCTCGGCCGAGACCAGGGGGCGGGAGGCGAAGGCGCCGATCTCTGACTCCGCATTCTCGCCCTCGGCGAAGACCCGCAGTGCGAGATCCCTATCGGTCACCATTGCCACCGGCGAACCGGCCGAGTCCACGATCACGACCGAGCCCACCCGGTGATCGCGCATCAGCCGCGCCACCGAGATGGCGCTTTCGCCCATCGTCGCGGTCACCACCCCCGCGGTCATGATCTCGCTGAGACGCACGGGCCGTACGCTACCGCGCATGAGCAGAGCGCGGCAGACCCCCGTCGTCCCGCTGAGAGCCGGCCACGGTCCCGAGAACCCGCCCTGTCCGGCCTGCGGTGAGCCCCTGTTTGGAGTGATGGCCGCAGCGCCGGGACTGCGGGGAGCGATCAGCCGCTGCGAGAGCTGCGGCCTCGGGGTTGTCGGTGAGCTTGGAGGTAGCGCGGAGGCTCTTCAACTGCTCGACGCTATGCGGCGAGACGGCACCCTGGCGATCATCAACTGGGGGAGCTTTGCGGCAGCCTTCGGCGGCGGCGGCTGGGCCGGACTGCAGCCCCAGGCGCGCTTTTTGTTCACGCTGGAGTCGGTGCGGCGACTTGTCGCAACCCGTGACCAGGTGGTAAGGCGGGCGCGCTGGGCGCCGGCCAGGGGGTTGGCGCTTACCTGGCAAACGCTCATCAACAGCCTCACCTTTGGCCGAAATGACGCCTTCGGCGCCCTGGACTGGGGAGAAGCCAGTCCCGCCGCGAAGGCGTGGCAGCGCCGAATCGATGCTCTGATCAGCGTCGTCTTGGCGATTCCCGCGCTGTTGATCGCACTTCCCATCGAGATCGCCGGAGCCCCTATCGATCGCGGCGCGGCGCTTTCGGTGCGAATCGAGCACCTCTAGGAGCTCAGCAATTAGGCGAGACCCTCCCGCGCCTCGCGAACGAGCGTCACGGCCTCGGGGAAGAGGACGCGGATCGCGTCGCGAACCTGCATCGCCTGCTCATCGGCGCTGCCTTTGAGGTCGATCTGACCGATTGAGGCAACCGTCATCTCAACCGCAAGCTTGATCGCGTTATCGGCCCAGGCAACGCGCTGGGAGGACTGCATCTGCTCGGAGAGCTCCTCCATACGGGCGCGGAACTCATCGGGATCACCAAACAAGTTGAAGGGGCTTCCCTCCATCCAAATATCAAAGCAGAGGCGGGCGAGGGGCGCCGCTCGCACGCTTCCCGCTGGGCCCAGGCGGGCCGGCCTTTGTGGTTTGAAGCCGTCTGGAGATTCCTCACCGATATCGGAATCACCGTCGGTAAGTCGCCTAGGGGGAGTCAGCACCGAGGCGCCAGAGCTCACCGCCGCTGACCCGCTCAAAGCCGAGCCAGACCCCGTTCATCGCCGCCTCCACCAGACTCTGGCGCGGCACCCGGGGGTGTTCGGACCACCAGATCGCGAGGCCCTGGAGGACTTCGCGCAGCAACACCCAGGCCATTTCGACCCCTTCCGCCAGATCATCTCCAGGCGCGGCAGGGGCCAGTTCGGCGGAGAGCATGGGAAGGATCGCCTCACGGCTGCGGGCCGCCACGCCGCGATGCATCGCGGCTATCTGTGGATCACCGGAACTGTCTCGAAACAGCAACCGCGCGGCGAAGGGGTTGACCTCGACGTAAGCAAACCAGGCCTCAAGGGAGCGGGCGAGGCGCTCCTGCGGCTGCTCATCGCCGCTGAAATGCTCGCGCCAAACCTCACGCAGGTTGGCGAAATGGCGCTCCAACAGCGCCCCGTAGAGATCCTGCTTGGAGCTGAAATGGTCATAGATCACCGGCGCCGTAACACCCGAGCGAGTCGCGATCTGATCGATTGAGGCGCCCCGATATCCGCGCTCCGCAAAGACGGCGCTCGCCGCCTCGACGATCACCTCGCGGCGCGCGGCGGCGCCAATCCGCCTCCTCGATCTGATCGTTGCCGGGCCCTCACTTGACATCGCAATCGCCCCCAGTTACCTTCTCATCGCTTACCTAGTCAATACTAGGTTAGATCCTCTACCGGAAGGAGCGCAGGTGATCGTCTCAGTCCATCTCGCCGACCTCCCCCGCCGCGGCGCGGCGCGCCTGTTGCGCAGGAGGCCCGATCTACAGCGCATCCGCGGCCTTAGCTACGCGGAGACGGTGCTGAGGGCACCGCTCGGAGGGCGACTGCCTCCCGTTCCCCAGCTCGGTGGGGTTGGGCTGATCGCCGCCTGGAGCGATGATCAGGCGCTCGATCATTTTCTCTCTAACCACCCGCTCGCCGAGCGCCTCAGCGGCGGCTGGCACGTGCGCCTTCAACCCCTGCGCGCTTCGGGCTCCTGGGCGGGCCTTGAAGGACTGCCCACAACGGAGCTGGCGGTAACGCCAACGGAGCCGGTGGCGGTGCTCACCCTGGGTCGGCTGCGTCTGCATCGCGCGCCGCCGTTCCTTCGAGCCAGCGGCGCCGCCGAAAGCGATGCCGTGGACAATCCCGCCCTGCTCGCCGCGACTGGACTGGCGCGGCCACCGAGCATCGTTTCGACCTTCTCACTGTGGCGGAGCGCGAGCGCGATGCGCGCCTACGCATACCAGCCGGATGGTTCGCATTGCGCGGCGATCAAGGCCGATCGCAGGCGAGCGTTTCACCACGAATCGGCCTTCATTCGCTTCCGGCCCTATCGCTCAAGAGGTAGCTGGGACGGCGCCGACCCGCTCGCCGAAACCACCCTCCCTCGCTCTGACCTCAGCCCCTAGCGGGTGCCGGCTGCCGAGGCACGCGGGGAGCCCCCGTCGGCCCCCTCCTGCTCTGCGTCCTCATGGGCTTGGCGGATCAGGCCGCGCCAATCGGTGGTGCGAAAGACGAGCACGATCGCGACGAAGCCGAGGATCACCGACCAGGCGGCCATCGCGATCTGGGTTCCGACCGAGAAGGAGAGCACCGCGGTGCGCGAGGGTCCGGCGAGGGTCGCGACCAGAAGCGCCTGCTGGGCTCCGGCGCCACCGGGGGTGAGCGGAATGATGGTTGAGATCGCCTGCACGCTCATCACCAGCATCACGTTGCCGACCGAGCCGGCGATTCCAAAGGCCTCCAGGAAGAACCAGAAGGCGGCGAAACGGCAGAGCCAGCCGATTCCCTGCCAGGCGGCGACCTCGCGCAGGTAGCGCCGCGGCTGGCTGAGGATCACCAGTCCCTGCCTGACCCGGGCCCAGAAGCGGCGGACGTGATGGGCGAGAAAGTAGATCGCGATCGCGATCGCGATCAAGAGGGCGCCGGTGGTGATCGCAAAGGCCTGCGGATGGTCGGCCCAGAAGGAGATCTCAAAGGCCGGCAGGTGAGGGAGTTCGCGGCAGGCTGGGCAGCAGGCCCTGGCTGGTCGCGTAGAGGAGAACGAGTAGCCCGGCGACGGTATCGAAGACCGATCTGAACGAAGAACGAGGAGGTGACGGCCGGGTAGGAGGAGCCGGGAATCTGGCGTTTGACGAGGAAGACCTTGGTGACGTCGCCGGCGTGGGCGGGGATCACCGCGTTGATCCCCGCCCCGGCCAGATAGGCGGCGCCGAGCGGCAGAAAGGAGATCCGGGTGCCTGGATAGGAGGCTCGCAGCACGTTGCGCCACGACCAGGCGCGGGCGAGCTGCATCGCCAGCAGAAAGCCCAGGGCGAGCGCGAAGGGCGTCCAGTGGATTTCGGTGAGGTGGTCGAAGAACGCCCGGGCGGCGCTGAAGAAGGAGTTGAAGCTGGAGGCTAGATCGGCTGGCGTGCATCACAGCTACACTAGCCCGCTCGTGTCAGAGACCGAGACGCAGATCCCGTCCCGCCGGATCGCTGCACGACCCCGCCGATGAGGCGATGTGTGCGCGCGCCCGCGAGCGCTACAGCGGCCGACCGCAACAGCCCTTGCGGCGGCGCCGCAAGCGCCACGCAGCGCTGCCAAACCTGATCATCATCGGCGGGCTGAAGTGCGGGACGACGAGCATCCACCACTACCTCGGCCTGCACCCGGAGATCCAGATGTCCAAGCCCAAGGAGCTCAACTTCTTCGTCGAGGAGCTGAACTGGGATCTCGGCCTCGACTGGTATGCGAGCCGCTTCGACAGCCGCTTCGCGGTAGCGCGGCGAGTCCTCCCCCCACTACACCAACCTGCCCCGCTTCCAGGGGGTCGCCGAGCGCGGATCCACGAGCACTGCCCCGACGCGCGGCTGATCTACATGGTGCGCGATCCGATCAAGCGGATCCTCTCCCACTGGGTCCACGCGAGCGGGGCAGGGTATGAGACCCGCGAGATGGTCGAGGACCCTCTCCGAACCCGACAGCTCCTACATCAGCCGCTCCAGGTACTGGATGCAGCTGCAGCCCTACCTCGAGCACTTCGATCGCGCTCAGATCGAGGTGATCACCCAGGAGGAGCTGCAAGGCGAACGCGAGGCGACGATGCGCAGGGCTTTTCGCTTCGCCGGAGTCGACGAGGGCTTCACCTCCGAGCAGTTCGATCGCGAGTGGGAGAAGTCGGCCGCCAAGCAGGGCGACAAATACCAGCTGATGGAGAAGCTGATCAAGCTGCCCGGCTCTCCGCTCCTTCGACCGCAACTTCGACCGCCTTCCGGAGTCGCTGCGCTGGATCGTCGAGAAGGTCGTCCACGACCCCGAGAAGCCGCCGGCCGCAAAGCCGGAGCTCCCCGACGACGCTCCTTGAGACCCTTCGCGGCCGCTTCGGCTCGGACGTTGCCGCCCTTCGCAGTTCGCCGGCCGCGAGTTCGCCGGCTGGCACGACTACCGCTGATCGCTCCCCGTATGAGTCCGGCTAGGCTCCGGTCCTTGCAGCGCCTGCTCCCCGATCCCGGCCCGACCTCGATCGATCTGCAACTCGACACCTATCGACCCTGGAGGCAGCCGCGCGACGATCGGCCCTTCGTGGCGGTGAATTTCGCCGCGACGATCGACGGGCGCGCCAGCATCGACGGCGTCTCTGGACAGATCGGCTCAGCCGCCGACACCGCAATGCTGGCCGGCGCTGCGGACCCGCTTTGACGCGGTCATGATCGGGGCGGGACGATGCGCGCCGAGCGCTACGGGCGACCGATCCCCAACCAGGGCCAACGCGAGCGCCGCGAGCGGATCGGCCTCCCCCACGACCCACTGATGGTGATCATCAGCGGTCGACTCGATCTGCCCTGGGACGCGCCGCTATTCACCGACGGCGGCGGCCGGGTCCTGATCTTCACCGCCTCCGAGGCGGAGCCGCCGCCGACCGCAACCTCGCTGCGGGTCGTCCGCCATGAGGGCGGCGTCGACCTCGCCGAGGCCCTCCGCCAGCTGCGCCGACGAGCGCGGCATCCGGGCGCTTCTCTGCGAGGGCGGGCCGCGCCTGCACGGCGAGCTGGAGGCCGGTGGCCTGGTCGATGAGCTCTTCCTGACGATCGCCCCGAAGCTCGCCGGGGGCGGGGCACCGCGCATCCTCGAGGGCGACCTGCCGACGGTCGCCGAGCTCGAGCTGGCCTGGCTCTTGGAGGAGGAGGGCGAGCTATTCGCTCGCTACCGGTCGCCGACTGAGCTAGCGTTGCCGCGCGCCCGAGCCCCGAGGAGAGGAACGCAACGATGGACTTCACCCCAAGCCCCCAGGTAGAGGCCCTGCGCGAGCGCATCCTCGACTTCATGGACGGAGCGGATCTACCCGCAGGAGCGCGAGATCATGGCGGCGCTCGACGCCGAGGTCGCTCCCGGCGTCGCCTACCCGAGGATCCTGGTCGAGATCCGCGAGCGGGCCAAGCTCGGAGGGGCTTTGGAACCTCTTCATGCCCGACGAGCGCTACGGCCCCGGGCTCAACAACTGGGAGTACGGGCTGCTCTGCGAGGAGATGGGTCGCAGCCCGGCGGCCGCGCCGATGGCCTTCAACTGCGCCGCACCCGATACCGGCAACATGGAGATCCTCGCCGAGCATGGCAGCGAGGAGCAACGAGCAGCGCTGGCTGGAGCCGCTGCTGGAGGGCAGGATCCGCTCCTGCTTCTCGATGACCGAGCCCGAGGTGTCGGGCTCTGATCCGACCCTGCTTGCAGGCGCGCGCGGTGCGCGACGGGGAGGAGTGGGTGATCGACGGCCACAAGTGGTTCACCTCCGGCGCGGTCGGTGCCGAGCTGGCGATCGCGATGGTCGTCACCGATCCCGAGGCCCACCCCTACGCGCGCGCCTCGATGATCTGCGTCCCCACCGAAACGCCCGGCTTCAACCTGGTCCGCGCGATTCCCGGTGATGGGCCACGACCGCGGGCCCGGGTCACTGCGAGATCCGCTACGAAGAATGCCGGGTGCCCGCCGCAAACCTGCTCGGCGAGCCTGGGGCGGGCTTCGCCATCGCCCAGGATCGGCTCGGCCCGGGCCGCATCCACCACTGCATGCGGGCGATCGGTACCGCGGAGCGGGCGCTGGAGATGATGTGTCGGCGCGCCAACGAGCGCCAAGCCTTCGGCGGGCCGCTGGCCGAGAAGCAATTCGTTCAGGAGTCGATCGCCAGCTCGCGGATGGAGATCGATCAGGCCCGGCTGCTGACCCTCTACGCCGCCTGGAAGATGGACACCGAGGGCAAGCGCGCCGCGCGTCAGGCGATCTCGGCGATCAAGGTCGTCGCCGCCAACATCGTGATGAACGTCCTCGACCGGGCGATCCAGGTGCACGGCTCGCTCGGCATGACCGATGACACGCCGCTGGCAGCGCTATGGCGCTTCAGCCGCATGCTGCGCCTGGCCGACGGTCCCGACGAGGTCCACAAGATGGTCCTCGCCCGTCGCGAGCTGAACCGCTGGTCAAAACGAGCCGAGGCGGAGGTAAGCGGCGAATTGACCACAAAGCACGCCCCCCGCGCGATCTGAGTCTCTGCGGCCCGCCAGCGCCGCCTCCCGCGACGCTGCGATATCCCCTTCGATTGACACCGGTCATCAAAATGAGAGCGCCCCGGTCCCGTGCAGGGTCGGCGCTTGGGCGGCGAAACGATCTGCTCTAGAGTTGAAAGCGGACGATGGATAAGCAACGGCCGAGGAAACGACCTTGAAACCAGCCAGAAGGCGCTTTCCTCGCCACACCCCGATCCGGTCACCGGCGAAGAGATCGTTCATAGCGGCGCTCGCCGGCTTCGCGACCGCCCTCTGCGGCCTGCTGCTCGCACCCGGCCTGGCAGCTGCCTCCGCCACGACTGGATCAATTGAAGGCGAGGTGACCAGCTTCTCAGACCACGCTGGAATCGCGGGTATCGAAGTTTGCGCCTACGGGAGCGAATCAGAAGAAACGTGTTCGGTCACCAGCGCCAGCGGCGGGTACACGCTATCCGGCCTGCTCCCAGGCAAATACATCGTCGAATTCTGGGCCACGGAATCGCTCAACTACCTCACCCAGTACTACAACGGCAAGTCGAGTATCGAAGCGGCCGAAGAAGTCTCAGTGACCGCGGGATCGACGCACTCTGGGATCGACGCCGAAATGCACGAAGGTGGAGAGATCAGCGGGGAAGTCGCGAGCTCATCGAGCCAAGCCGGGATCGGGGAAGTTGTCGTCTGCGCGTATGAAGCGACGAGCAAAATCGGCAGTTGCGCGCTCAGCGAAGCCAATGGCAAATACACCGTGGCTGGCCTCCCAAGCGGAAAATATACGGTCGAATTTTTGGCCACAATATCGGGGCTCAACTACCTCACCCAGTACTACAACGGCAAGTCGTCAGCGGCCGAAGCCCAAGCGGTTCCGGTAACGGTCGGAGAAACCACGAACGAGATCAACGCGGCGATGCACGAAGGTGGACAGATCGCCGGCACGGTGACCGATGCGGCCAGTGCCGCGGCGCTCTCACGAATCGCGGTTTGCGCGCTCGAAACCAGCGGCTCCAAAACTGAAGCGGTCGCCTGCGTTCTGACCAGCGCCACCGGTACCTACAGGCTCCCGGGTCTACGCGGTGGCAGCTATCAGGTCGAGTTCGACCCGAGCTTTGAAGAAGGCGGATCGAGCGAGTACCTGAGCCAGTTCTACAACGGCAGGGCGACCCTGGCCCAGGCCGACCCGGTCTCGGTCAGCGTGCCGCTCACCCAGGTGGGGATAGATGCGCGGCTGGTGCGAACCTCGACTCTTTGGCCAGCGATTACCGACCCGCCGGTGCTCTCTGGAACCACCGCGGTCGGCGGGACCCTCTTCTGCTCTACCGGAAGCTGGAACAACAGCCCGAGCTCCTATTCATACGCCTGGCAGAGAAACGGTGTCGGAATGGCGATTGGAAATACGAGCACCGATACGGTGCAAAGCGCTGATTTGGGTGCCGCGATCACCTGCCAGGTGAAGGCGAAAAACAGCTACGGCACATCGACCGCAACAAGTAACATCGTCGAGGTTCCAGCACTGATCAGCCCGCCCGCCTCCCCGCTCCCGGCCGTTGAGAAATGTCGCAGGGGATTCAAGAAAATCAAAAGAGACGGCAAGGCCAGATGCCAGAAGACCAAGCGGTCAAGGCGCCACAAGCCGCGGCGGAGCTGAAGGTCAGATCTCCAATTTTGGACTCGAGGCGCTGAGCAGCTAGGCTGAAGCGGATGTCCGAGCAGCTCACGCTTTACGTCTGCCACATCGATGAACGAGGGCCGCGACCGCACGCATGCAGGCGCGCTCAGGAAGCGCTGCGTGCCGGAGGTCATGCCTATGAGAAGGTGATCTTTGACCGCGGCCGGCCCTTCGGGCTATTCACCAAGGGACGCCGGCCCGAGCTGAAAAAGCTGAGCGGCCAAGAGCAACTCCCGGTCCTGAAACTGGCAGATGGCACGACCATCTCGGGTAGCTCAAAGATCATCGCCTGGGCCGGGGAGCACCCGGAGCTGGAGGGTTAAGAGCTCGGAGGCAGGTAAGCCTCCCCGTGGCCGGATCGGTTGAGATCCGGCTTGAATCAGCCAGGCTTCTGCGGGCATCGAACAAATGGCCAGCCATGCTGTGCGCGACATGGTTTCGCGACCGCCTCGTGGCGCTTGCCCGCCCCCAGCTTGGGAAATAGGTGCTCGAGGTCCTTCCTACCGGGCGCGGGCTGATCGAAAGAACGGCTCCAATCTCGCCGTCGCTCCTGCCACCAGCGGTCCAGGCAAGGAACCTCCGCTTCACGCTCTTTGAGGTCGAGAGCAGGCAGCTCGGCGGGCCCGACTTTCCTCCCCGTCCTCATCGCCGCGAAGCACCACCGCCTTCTCGCCGGTCATTCTGATTAATGCAGATCGTCGCAGCGTCCCATCGTTGACCCGCTCTCGTAGTGTCTTGGACCGCTCGCCTCGGATCGCAATCGTCGCGGCGCTCTGTTGACTCGCGGCTGGGGAGGCGATCGTCTGCAGCCTCAACAACAGAGACCGTTAGCGAGATATGACTCGCCCAGTGGACTTCCGGGTCCGGCATTGGCCCCACCTCGCCCAAGCCCGCATCAGCCGTCGCAGGCCGACTCCTGAGCACCTGTCGGGCTCGGCCCGATCGCTAATCGATGGCCAAATCCAGCAAGAGCGCAGGCGCTAGTTGCCGCGATCCTTGACCGAGGGGCAAGAGATCTCTAGGTGTAAGACCCAACAACGTTGTTAGGAACTACATCTAGGCACTGTGAGGTCGCAGGGCCCGTCCCGAGGCTGACCATCCGGTGGGAGTGCCCCGAAGCGCACCTTTGGGCCGCGCGGTAGCTCCTATCGCGAGGGTCTACCCTTACGGCTGAAGGTGACACCGACAGGGGAAAAGGGGACCTTTGCTTGACGTCTCGCTGCCGAGCGATCCATGACAGCCAAGACGAAGGCGCCGGCCTTTGCGCTGCTGGCAACCGTGGCAGCAGTCGGGACGCTCTCCCTCGCCGCCCCCGCCTTGGCGGCGGATGCCCCCGTCACCGCGGCCGCTGACTCGCTGCGCACCGGCTGGTACCCCGATGAGCCGCAGCTGACACCCCAGCTCCTTGAAGGCGGCGGCTTTGGAGCCAACTTCGATACCCCGGTCCAGGGTCAGGTCTACGCACAGCCGCTCGTCTCCGGCCACACCCTGCTCGCTGCCACGGAGGACGACTGGATCTACGGCATCGATCCACAGAGCGGAGCGATCCAGTGGTCCCGCAACGTCGGCACGCCCTGGAACTCCGCAGATATCGGCTGCACAGATCTCGAACCCCACGTCGGGATCACCGGGACGCCAGTGATCGATCCTGCAACCAATATCGCCTACTTCTTCTCCAAGGCCTATGCCTCGGGCAATTCGGGCCCGGCAGCCTGGGATATGCACGCCGTCGACCTCTCAAGCGGGGCAGAGGAGCCGGGTTTTCCAGTCCAGATCTCCGGTGAAGCTCAGAACCTCCCCGGAGTCAGCTTCAACCCAACCCAACAGCTGCAGCGGCCGGCCCTGCTGCTTATGAACGGCACGGTTTACGCCGCGTTCGGCAGCCATTGCGACATCCAGCCCTACGAGGGTTGGATCGTCGGCGTTTCCACATCGGGGCAGATCAAGACGATGTGGGCCACCGCCTCAGAAGGGGCAGCAATCTGGCAGGCGGGCGGCGGCCTGATCTCAGACGGTGAAGGCCAGATCCTCTTCACCACCGGCAACGGTCCCACTCCGCCCCCCGGACCAGGTGACAGCCCCCCGGAAGGAGACCTCGGCGAATCGGTGGCGCGGCTTGCCGTGCAGCCCAACGGCAGCCTCAAAGCCACCGATTTCTTCTCCCCCTTCGAAAACGCCTACCTGAGCGAAAACGACCTGGATCTAGGCTCGGGGGCACCGCTGGGTCTGCCTGCGCCCTACTTCGGCACCCCGTCCGTCCCTCATCTGATTGTCGAGGTGGGCAAGCCGGGGGTCATCTACCTGCTCAACCGCGACAATCTCGGCGGCATGGGTCAGGGACCGAAAGGCACCGATGACGTCGTCCAGGAGATCCCCGAAACGGGCGGCGTCTGGGGCTCGATGGCAGCCTGGCCAGGCGACGGAGGCTACGTCTACATTCCCTCGGTTGGCTCGCTGGAGATGCTCAAATACAGCACGGAAAAAGGTGCCCCCCACCTCTCTTTGGTCGCGAATTCCTCCGAAAACCTCGGCTTTGGCTCGGGCTCACCGCTGGTCACCTCCAACGGTACGAGTGCGGGTTCGGGGATCGTCTGGGTCAGCCAGTGCTCAGATCCACCTGAATGCGAAGGCTCCACGCTTAACGCCTACAGCGCGGTCCCAGCCGAAGGCTCCGTCCACCTGCTGTGGAGCGGAGAAATCGGCGTCTCGACCAAATTCGCCCGTCCCGATGCAAGCGGCGGTCGCATCTACGTCGGAACCCGCGACGGCCATATCCTCGGATTCGGGGCTACCCACCATACGCTCGCGGTTAGGCGAGAAGTGGAAGCCGGCGGTTCGGTGAGCTCCAACGTCCCCGGGATCGAATGCGGCTCGATCTGCTCGCACCCCTTCGCCAATGGCACGCCGGTAAGCCTCACGGCCACCCCGGCCGATCACTTCGAATTTACAGGCTGGTCGGGCGGGGGCTGCTCGGGCTCCGAATCTTGCGATGTCACCATCTACTCCGACACCACGGTAACCGCCACCTTTGCCAGGAAAACCCACAACCTCATCGTTAGCAAGGGCGGCAACGGCTCGGGAACAGTGGCAAGCGAACCAGTCGGCATCGGTTGCGGCGCCATCTGCAGTGCCCGGTTCGACGAGGCCGCAAGCGTCACCCTCACAGCGACCCCGAACCACTCCATGGTCAGCTGGAGCGGATGCACCAGCGCGGCGGCCAACACCTGTCGGGTGGAAGATATCGAGGGGAACCGAGAAGTGACGGCTACCTTCACCCAGGCTCCCGAAACAACTCTGACCACGGCGACAATAGATAGAAATAAGCGTAGGGCGACCTTCCGCTTCAGTGCCAGCTTGGTCGCCTCGAGTTTTCAGTGCGAGCTGATCGGGGCAAAGGCGGCACACAACAAGAAGCCGGCGGCTGCCTTCTCAAGCTGTACGTCGCCCAAGACCTACAAGCATTTAAGGCCCGGCCGCTACACCTTTGAGGTGCGGGCGCTGAACTCGGCCGGCCCAGATCTGACACCTGTAAGGAGAAAATTCAAGATCTGATCGACGGTTGAGTGACCGTTATCTGGTCACGCTCGCATGGCGGAGTCAGGTCTGCGCCCCAAGGCGGCCTGGAACCCCTCAATGCTTCCAGCGGTAGCGCTTCGCGGCAGGGTTACGAAACGGAGTCAGGGCTGCCGACTACCTCAAGATCCTTTGCGTCAAAAAACATCACCATTCCTTCGAGGCTGGTGATGCTAGATGAGCTACGAAGTAACGAACGCCTGCATAACGGCGCTAGGAGATGATATGGATAACCCGCATATGAGAGATTCCGACTAACGAGCAACGAAGCGCTCGGCGCAACTAAGGGATGAAGACAGTGCCAACGATTTCCAAGCTAAGGGCTCGCAGGTGGATCGTCGCTGGGGTTGTGGGGGCGATCTCGGCGGCGCTTTTTTCTGTCGTTGCAGTGGTCGCAGCGCTCGGGGCAGCTCGCACCACGTCCGTGGTTGGGGCGCCTGATCGACCACCGGCACAGCTGGCAGGAACCGTGCGGGGAACTCGAAGCGCGGCAGAGACGGCAGTTCTCGGCGACAGGGTCCCTTGGGGATACGGCCCCGGCCCGGCGGTGGAACGCAGGGTCGAGTTCGGCGCCCCGCCCGGACTACGCTGGTTGGCGGTTCTGGTTGGAGGATTATTGGTGGCGCTCCTAGCGACCCTCGCCGCAGTGTTGGCTTGGATCCTGCTAAGGCGCCGGACAGGCGAAAGATCCCAGCGAGGCGCGAGAGAGATCCTCGAGCGGCGCTTGGCCGAAGGGTCTATCGACGTGGAGGAGTTTGAAAAGCGTCGTCGGGCGCTGCTAGGTGACCGCAAACACAACTGAATTTCGCCCGTGCCGCAAGCAACGCGGTCGAACTACCCCGCCGGGGAGATGAATCGCCGAAGCAGGCACCGGCTCGGGAAATCGGGCTACTGCGAGGTCGACACCCAACCGGCAAGGGAAAGTTGCGGCTCGATCGGGATCGACAACCCCGCTAACCCCCCAATGATGAAAGGAGCAGATGATTGACACACCAATCTCAAAGGAGGAAAGTCGGCTGCGACGGGATGGGGAGCTTGGACGACGCCTGCCCAGGCTTGCGATCTGGCGCGGATAAAGAATGCTTCGGTGAGGGGAGCAAAGCAGTTCGGCGCTTCGCCCGGTTAGCCCGGACGCATCGCGGGGTGTGAGGATTTAGTCTCTGTGAGTAGGCTAGGTTCAGTGTTGGTCCCTGCCTTCGCCCCACGTATCGCCTCCGCATCGTTACTGGCTATCGCCGGTCTACACGTCAACTGGGCCCTTGGATCGTCCTGGCCGCTCCCTGATCGTGGCGCGCTCGCAGACGAGGTTTCCGGCAGGTCCGGAGCGAATGCTCCATCTGCTGGCGCGTGCCTAGGCGTCGCTGGCTTGCTGGTGACCGCCTCAGCCCTTGTCGATGGAAGACCGCGCCGGACGCCAAAGCTCAGCCGTGTTGGTGCCACAGGAGTCATCGCTACGCTCGCTATCCGAGGCGGATTCGGGATGTTGGGCCGAACCGAGCTACTCGCGAAAGGCTCTGTCTCAGAGCGATTTCGCTCGCGTGATCGGCGTGTCTACTCACCACTGTGTTTATCGCTCGCGGTGCTGTCGCTGCCAGCGATCAGATAGACCGCCTTAATCGCCAGCCCAAAGGCGCCCAGGGCGAGACCACGCCCCTGCTCAGGGCCGCCGGATTTGATAGAGGCAAGCTGGGCCCGGGTGAGCGTAGAGAGCGGCTGGAAGCTGCCGCGGGACGGCTGCTCCCGGGCCAGTCGACGCCATGTTCTGTGGTTGCTTCACGCTGATCGAGACCTGCGCGCAATCCAGGTGCCAGAAACTCCCTGCCTCAATGCTCGCGAGCTCCAATCCCCAAGACACGCGACTGGATCGCCAAAGGAGGGAGGGCGCAGCGCCCCGGTTCGCGACTGGATGAGCGTGCTGAGTCCTCGCTGACGCCCGCCAGGCTGCTGTTGGCGACGAGCAGGGCCTTAAGCGTTCTCGTGACGCAAACCCCGCTTCACTGGCGCGGCGAGGATCCCGGGCGGCCTTTTCTGGGCGAGCCGGTGCGTTACGCAGTCGGTGCTCCAAACCAGGTGGTAAGCGCCTCGCCGAGTCCGAGGTGGGTTCGGTCTCCGACCCAGGCAACGTATCCGTCGGGCCGGATCAACACTGCGGTAGGAGCGGTGACCGCGCCAAGCACCGGAAGCTCCCACAGGCCGACATATTCAGCACCGATCAGTTGGACCCGGTCAGCCCATGGATTGATGTCGAAGCCGCCGGGCTCACCGAGCCTGAGCAGCACCGGATTGGCGTCGTGCAGCAACTCAAAGACTCGGAGCGGACCGTCGGCTGTCACGAGGTCCAGATCGGGCATGCGGCGTCCGAGCAGGGGGTGGCCCTCGCCGAGGTCGTAGTGAATGTCCAGCCCGGAGATGATCCCGGCGAGCCGTTTGCGAGGCTCGTCCATACCTGCCAGTTCCGACACGACGTCGACCAGAGCCTGCATGCGCTCGTCGCGGCGTTGGAGCGCGGCCTGAGCCATCGTGTGCTGGATCGCGCGGGCAGCAACCGGATGGCGCTCGTCATGATAGGTGTCCAGAAGGGCCTCGGTGGAGGTTCCGTTGACCACCTGAGCTAACTTCCACCCCAGATTCACTGCATCCCCAACACCGAGGCTGAGGCCCTGTCCACCCGCCGGGTAATGCACGTGCGCCGAATCGCCGGCGAGTAGAACCCGTCCCGCGCGGTAGGCCGCTGCCTGACGGGTCATGTCGGTGAACCTAGATATCCACGTGGGACTGTGGATCCCAAAGTCGGTGCCGTACACCGTGATCAGCGCCTCGCTCAGGTCGCGAAGGGTGGGCTCGCCGCTGGGCCCGAGCTGCTGCTCGGTCACGATTACCCGCACCGTCTTGCCGTCCTCCATCGTGTTGAGGGCGTGAATGCCGGTGGCGTCGTGGCGAATGCCCCTTGGTGGCTCCTCGGTCACCTCGACCTCGGCGATCAGGTTGCTCCTGGTCGGATCCCATCCGGGGAACTCGATACCAGCTGTTTTACGGATGACGCTGCGTCCTCCGTCGCAACCGGCAAGGTACTGCGCCCGCAGCGATTCCTCGTCGGATAACTCGACGTCGACGCCGCTGTCGTCCTGCACGAAACCCGTCACTTCACATCCGTAATAGATCCGTACCGACAACTCGGCGATCCAGGCGGCCATGATCCGCTCGATCTTGTTCTGCCAGATCCCTAGCGAATACGGATGACGGGTCGGGAAGTCGCTCATGTCCAACACGGTTGTGGCCAACATCGCGGCCTGGGCCACCTTGCCCTCGGCGAGGAAGCGATCGGCGACCCCACGCTGATCCAGCAGCTCAATCGTGCGCGAGTGAAAACCGCCGGCACGTGAGCCGACGAGTACGTGATCGGGGCGCCGCTCGACAATCGCGACATCGACCTTCGCCAACGCCAACTCAGCCGCCAACATCATCCCCGCCGGACCGCCTCCTGCGATCACCACCGCATGCTCGGTCACAGCCACACTGCCGTCGGATAGGACGACATCAAGACAGGCATTTCGCGACTCCCACCTCCGTAGGTTCTGATCTCGCCAGGCGGTTATACAGCACGATGGGTGCCTTCATGAGGGCACCATGTGTGGTATAAATTGAGTGTGCAAAGCGGGTAACGCCTGCTCAAATTTCGACCGGCGTCCCCCGACCAGACTGGATCTTTCAGTTCAGCCGTGAGGCGCTAGCTCCGTTTGAGACGAGATTTTCGCCGGGCTTGTAAAGGGCGCCGCTCAGCGCGAAGAGGAGGCGCGCCGCTTGGCAGCAGGCGCCTCAACTGCACGAGCAGCGAAAGGCTCGGCTTGAGTGGCTTCTCCCCTGATTCGACCATCGCACGACGCTGTGCTTGAGGTGCCCAAGCCTCGCAGCCTTTTCGACGGTCGCGCGCGGCCATGAAGCTTCTGACCGCCGGCAGCTTCAGCGCATCCGCCGGGACGCTAAATTTTCTCCTGTGAAGCCCGTAGTAATTATCATTGACTTGGTTGAGGACTTCTTCCAAAGGGGGCGGCTGCAGCATCATCGCGAACGGCTGGTGGAGCGCACAAATGACTTGACGTCATCTGCCCGGCAGCGCGAAATACCGGTGATATGGGTGCGACCAGAGTTTCTGCCGGACTTGAGTGATGCCTTCTCGGCGATGCGAAAGCGCAAGACCTCAATAGCCATTGCAGGCACTCCCGGGAGCCAGCTCCTCATGGGACTATGCCAGGATGAGGCGGACCATGAAGTCCTTAAGAAGCGTTACAGTGCGTTCTTCCGGACTGAGCTTGATGATCTCTTGAAAAAGATCCAAGCGGACACGATCGTAGTGAGCGGTGTGAACACCCATGCATGCGTGCGCACCACGGTGATAGACGCATATCAGCGTGACTATGAGTTAATCATCGCCGTCGAGTGTGTGGACTCCTACGACGAGGAGCACCATCGCATCTCGCTGAGGTACCTGACTGAGGCGATGGCTGTGGGGCGTACGAATCAGGAACTATTCGCAGAGCTTGGGTAGAAAAGTACGCTGCCTAGATCATGCTATTCCTGCGGGTCGCGCACCAGCCCCTCTGTGGCTCAGATCCGAACTAAACTGCTGGCGATGAAACCGATCACCGTCACCCCAGTTGCGACGGTGATCGGAGGCCGCCGCGATCCGGTCGATGACGACTGGGGGGATGACGAAGCGATCATCCGTTTTGACCCAACTCGTTTCAGCATTGAGGTTGTTGCCGGCCTCGAGGAATTCTCCCACCTAGAGATAATTTACCGCTTCCACCTCGCCAATCCGGCTGAGCTTGAGCTGGGCGCCCGAAGTCCACGTGGGAATCCGAGGTGGCCGCGGGTCGGCATCTTCGCCCAGCGCGGGAAGGATCGCCCCAATCACCTTGGAGTGTCGCACTGTCGGCTGGTGGCGATTGAGGATCTGGATTTACATGTTGCCGGACTCGACGGGATCGACGGAACCCCGGTGCTCGATGTCAAGCCACATATGGTGGAGTTCGGCGTTCGGGACGAGGTTCGACAACCCGCGTGGGCTAGCGAAATCATGGCCGAGTACTGGTGAGCGAGACGAGGTGCCGAACCTGGGCCAAGGTCAACGGGTGTCACTGCTTGGGCCGAAGTTCGAGTTTGATCTGGCACCCGCGCTTCATCTCGGCCAGTTCTTGCTCACAACCGATCGCCATTCCCTGTATTTGCCTCACCCATTGCTCTGCTCTGCCCCAACGGCAGCGTCGGCGAGGCGATCAACCATTTTGGCGAAGTGTCCGACTCCATCGTCAACCTTGCCGTACTGGCCGGCGGCGTAGCGGGCGTAGACGCCCTCGAGGATGATCGCCAGCTTCCAGTAGCCGAGCGCGATGAAGAAGTCGAGTTCGGAGAGGTCGCGGCCGGAGCGCTCGGCGTAGCGGTCGGCGCAGCTCGTCGCGGGTGGGGAAGCCGGGCGCCAGGTTCGCCGGCTGGCCGAGCGCGATCGCCTGCTCGCCGCGCTCGGGCCAGTAGACCATCAGCAGGCCGACGTCGGCGAGCGGGTCGCCGAGCGTGCAGAGCTCCCAATCGACGACCGCGGCGACCTCGCCCGTCCGGGGTCAGGATCATGTTGTCGAGTCGGTAGTCGCCGTGGACGATCGTCGCCGGGCCCTGCTCGGGGATGCGCGCTGCGAGGCGCTCGTGGACCTGATCGATCGCCGCCAGCTCGCGCGTCTTTGACTTCTCCCACTGGCCCTGCCAGCGGCGCAGCTGGCGGGCGACGTAGTCCTCCTTGCGGCCGAGGTCGCCGAGGCCCGACCGCGTCGGGATCGAC
The DNA here is from genome assembly GCA_963745305.1 of uncultured Solirubrobacterales bacterium. Classification (GTDB taxonomy): domain Bacteria; phylum Actinomycetota; class Thermoleophilia; order Solirubrobacterales; family 70-9; genus CAVUWL01. Next base: position 267,179 of record CAVUWL010000018.1, on the reverse strand, counting down.
GGCGTGGATCGCGACCAGGGTGTCGGCGACCGCGCTCGCCGATCGCCCGCCGATCGGCCTCGGCGGGGAAGATCTCGGCCTCGGCCAGGCCGCGCAGGATCGGCCCCTCGACGAACTCCATCACGTAGAAGGGCGCGCCGTTGACGCTCTCGTCCTCGCAGAGCCCGACCACCGGCGCGACCGGCACCGGCGGTCGGCCCGAGCGCCGAGACGACCTTGTGCTCGCGCCCCATGTCGTGGGCGGAGCCCAGCCGCTTGCCGAGCGGCGGTCGGCGCAGCGCCCAGCACTGGCCGCTTGCGGCGTCGGTGACCCGGTAGGTCAGGTTCGAGTGCCCGCCGGAGATCCGCTCGAAGGTCGAGCGGCGAGCTCGGCGCCCGGCGACGTGCTCGGCGAACCACGCTTCGACCCCAGCCCGGTCGATCCCCGTCGGCGCGTCAGCGGAGCCGTCGCCGCTGCCTGTAGCCTCGTCGCCCATAGCCGCGCAAGCATATGCCCGACGAGGTCGCCGCCTGAGCCCATCGCTTGGCCAACCGGCTGACGGATCGGCTTCGCGATCTGCTTCGCCGTGCTGACCGCGATGGCGGTGATCGGCGTCGCCCGCTTCATCCAGCAGCGCCAGGACTTCGAGAACGCGATCGCGCGCTCCTACCAGGTCGAGATCGCCGCCCGGGTGCGACTCGCGCAGAAGGCAAGCGCCCCGCCGCGGCGCGCGCCACGATCGCCGCCCAGCAGCCAACCGCCGCCAGCAACTGCGCGACAGATCTCCGACCGACACCCGCGACACCGCGCTGCTGGTCGCCGCCGGCCTGATCGCCGGGCTGACCGGCGCCGCTGCTGCTCTTCAGCGGCCTGATCGCCTCGATGCGCCGCCCGCTGGAGGAGCTGGTCGACGGCGGCGGGCAGGCTCGCCGCGCGGCGACCGTCAGCGCCCGGGTCAAGGTCGGCGGGCTCTCGGAGACCGCGACCCTCGGCGCCGCCTTCAACGAGATGGCCGGACGAGCTGCGAGCGCGAGGCCAGCCAGCGCGACCAGCTCGACCGGATGAAAGACGAGTTCGTCCTCACCGCCTCGCACGAGCTGCGCAGCCCGCTCACCTCGGTGCAGGGCTTCGCCGAGCTGCTGATGCTGGAGCGCGAAGCGCTCACCCCCAAGCAGGCCGAGACGGTCGAGATCATCCTCGACAACTCCCGCCACCTGGTCCGCCTGCTCAACGACCTGCTCGACCTCGCCCGCAGCGACGCCGGACGCCTGACGATCCAGCCCGTGCCGACCGAGGTCGGCGCCGCTGGTCGAAGACGCGGTGCGGACGATGCGGGCCCAGACCGAGGCCGCGCGGTCAGAGCTCTGAGTCTGGAAGATCGAGACCGAGCTTCCCCCGGTCGCGGGTCGAGCCCGACCGGATTCGCCAAGTTCTGGTCAATCTGCTTACCAATGCGCATGAGTACTGCCCAGCAGGAGCCTCGATCGAGGTCACGGCTACCCGAGTTGGTGCCGAAGTGGAGATTGCCGTGAGCGACGACGGACCGGGCATGCCAGAAGACCAGCTGGAGCACATCTTCGATCGCTTCACTCGCGGCGACGCCGGCCTGACCCAGCGGGTGGGCGGAACCGGCCTCGGCCTGGCGATCTCCAAATCGCTGGTCGAGCTGCACGGCGGCACGATCGAGGTCGAGCTCGACCCCGGGCCAGGGCTCGACCTTCCGGGTGCGCCTGCCCGCACTCAGCCCGCCAGCCCGCCCCGGCGTCGACCCAGCCGCGAGTCGAGGCGAGCTGATGGCCAGGGTCCTGGTCGCCGATGACTCTGAGACGATCCTGCTGCTGCTGCGGACCCGCCTGGAGATGGCCGGACACCAGGTCGCAGACCGCCGCCGACGGCCAGGAGGTCACCGACGGCCCTGCGCCATGGTGACCCAGCCAGCCGCCCGATCTGCTCCTGCTCGACGCGATGATGCCGCGCAAGTCAGGGATCGACGCGCTGCGAGAGCTGCGCGCCGAGGGAGTCGACACCCCGGCCCTGATCGTCAGCGCCCACCAGGAGCGAACCGACGAGGCGTCCCGGCCGGACCTCGAGATCAGCGGCTACGTCACCAAGCCGATCGATTTCGAGCAGCTGCTCGGCGAGCATCGCCGCGCTCACTTCTTGGCGATCTCGAGGCGGATCTCCTTGCCCTGAGCTTCGTGCCGTCGAGGAACTCGACCGCACGCTCGGCCTGATCGGCCTCCAGCTCCACGAATGAGAAGCGCTGCAGGACGCGCACCGCGTCGATCGCCTCCTCGGGGACCACGGCCCCCTCGCGCAGCGCCCAACGCAGGTCCTCCTCGCTGATCCCGCTGCGCTTGCCGCGGTTGACGAAGAGCTTGGTGCTGCCCGCCGCGGCTCCTCGGTCGATGCGCCGCCGATTCCCTCGGGGCGCCGGCTCGGAGCGCTGCCGATCGCCGCTCCGGCGCCGCGGCCGGGGCGCGTGCTCGAGGCGCTCCTCGGGGCTCTCCCACTCGCCGATCGACGTCTTCACGTCGCGCTCGATGCGGGCGATCTCCTCGCGCTGGGCGGGGGTGACGAAGGTGATCGCGCGACCGGTTCGCCCGACCCGCCCGGTCCGCCCGATGCGGTGAACGTAGACCTCGGAGGAGTCGGGAACGTCGTAGTTGATGACGTGGGTGACGTGCTCGATGTCGAGGCCGCGGGCGGCGATGTCGGTCGCGACCAGCAGCCTCACCCGGTGATCCTTGAAGGCGATCATCACCCCGTCGCGGAGCCCTGGCTCATGTCGCCGTGCAGGGCCTTGACGTCGAGGCCTTTGTCCTTGAGCGTCTTCTCCAGCTTCGACGCGCCGATTTTCGTGCGGCAGAAGATGATCGCCTGCTCGGGTTCCTCGGTCTTCAAGCAGCTCGACCAGCCGCGCCGCCTTGTCTTTGGCGGGCACCTCGATGAAGGCCTGGGCGATCGCGTCGACGGTGAGCGTCTTCGGCGTGATCCGAATCGTCGTCGGGTCATACATGTAGCCCTCGGCGAGCCGCTGGACCGGCGGCGGCATCGTCGCCGAGAAGAGCGCCGTCTGGCGGCCGCTCGGGCACATCCGCAGGATCTTCTCGACGTCCTCGATGAAGCCGAGGTCGAGCATCTCATCGGCCTCGTCCAGGACCACGTAGCGGGCGGCGGTGAGGACCAGCGAGCGGCGCGACATCAGGTCCATCATCCGTCCGACGGTGGCGACGACGACCTGGGCGCCGGCGCGCAGCTGCGCCTGCTGGGAGCGAATCGGCGCGCCGCCGAAGACGGCGACGATCTCGACGTCGAGGTGCTCGGCGTAGGTCGCGCAGCGCCTGGGTCACCTGGATGCAGAGCTCGCGGGTCGGGGTCAGGACGACCGCCTGCACCTCGTCGTTGGCGGGATCGAGGTACTGCAGCAGGGGCAGGCCGAAGGCGGCGGTCTTGCCGGTCCCGGTCTGGGCCTGGCCGATCACGTCGTGGCCGCCGAGCAGCTCCGGGATCGCCTGTTCTTGGATCGGCGGTCGGCTCCTCGATAGCCGAGCTCGTCGAGCGCCTGCTGGATCTCGGGCGAGAGTCCGAGGTCCTTGAAGGCGGTCACTTAGAGCCGGATCCAAGAGCAGCTTGCCGCGGCTACGGCGGCGCGATCAGGTCTTCGTGGGCGCCGCGCCGCCTCTGAGAGCGGGTAGACGTCGCCGATCGTCACCTCAAGCTCGCCGGCAGCGACCGCGCCGAAGCAGCTCGCCGATCATCGGCGCGGACCAGCTCACGCCGCGCCAGCAGGTGCACGAGCCAGAAACCGATCACCGCCTTGGAGCCGCGCAGCAGGGCGGCGGTGGAGACCTGGCGCTGCTCGCGCGAGGCGATCCCGAAGACGACCATCCGCCCCAGCGGAGCGAGCACGCGATAGCTCGGCGTCGAAAGCCTCGCCGCCGCTCATGTGCAGGACGGCGTCGACCCGCTCGCCCCCGTTGGCCGCGAGGATCGCCGCGCCGCAGGTCCTCGGCGCGTGAGTCGACCGTCGCGTCGGCGCCGAGGCGCTCGACCAGGGCCCGCTTCTCGGCGCTGGAGGCGAGCCCGATCACCCGGGCCCCGGCGCGCTTTGCGAGCTGAACCGAAAGCGCCGCCGGTGCCTCCGGCCGCCGCCTCGACCACGACGGTCTCGCCGGCCTCGATCCGCGCGCAGCGCCCGACCAGCGCCATCGCGGTCAGCCCTGCAGAAGCAGCGCCGCGGCCTGATCGTCGTCGACCTCGTCGGGAACCGGGATCAGCGAGCGCCTCGGTGACGGCGACCTTCTCGGCGTAGCCGCCGTTCATCGAACAGCGCTGCGACCCGGCGACCGTCGGGTGTGCGGCCGCTGACCTCGGCACCGGGAATCATCGGCAGCGCCTGCTCGGCAAGGTAGTCGTTGCGGGTGGCGTGGGTGTCGGCGAAGTTGATTCCGCTGCGTGCCACCTCGACCAGGACCTCGCCCTCGCCGGGCACCGGCTCGGCAAGCTCAAGGTGGCGAAGCACCTCGGGCCCACCGAACTCGTCGATCTGAATCGCCTCTCATCGGCGCCAGGAGTCTCGCAGGACAAGCACTAAGCTGCCGATACCGCATGGCGCTCACGGTGGTCGGATCAATCGCCTTTGACTCGGTCAAGACCCCCTTCGGGGAGCGCGAGCGCATGCTCGGCGGAGCCGCGGTCCACTTTTCTCTCGCCGCCAGCTTCTTCACCGAGGTGCGGCCGGTCGGCCCGGTCGGCGAGGATTTCGGCGCCGGCCGAGTTCGAGGTCCTGGAGCGCCGCGGCGTCTTGACCGATGACATCGAGCGGGTCGCCGGCGGACGAGTCCTTCTTCTGGCGCGGGCGCTACGAGTACGACCTCAACGTCGCCCACACCGAGGACGACCCAGCTCGGCGTCTTCGGCGAGTTCGAGCCGAAGCTCTCAGAGGCATCAAGGGCCGCCGACACCCTCTTCCTCGCCAATATCCAGCCCGACCTGCAGCGCCAGGTCCGCGCCCAGTGCCCCGAGGCTCGGTTCAGCGCGCTCGACTCGATGAACCTCTGGATCGAAACCGCGAGGGACTCGCTGCTGGCGGCGATCGCTGAGGTCGACTGCTTGATCGTCAACGATGCCGAGATCCGCCAGCTGACCGGTGAGTCCAACCTGGCCCGCGCCGCCCGCGCGGTGATGGACCCGCGGCCCGCGGGCGGTGGTCGCCAAGCAGGGCGAGTACGGCGCCGCCCTGTTTACCGAGGATGGCTTCTTCGCCCTGCCCGGTTTCCCGCTTGAGGATGTGCGCGACCCGACCGGTGCCGGCGACAGCTTCGCCGGCGGCTTCCTCGGCTACCTCGACGGCCACGCCGGGCGAGCTCGATGAAGCCAGCCTGCGTCGGGCGATGGGCTACGGCACCGTCCTCGCCTCCTTCAACGTCGAGGAGTTCGGCACCGAGCGCGTCTCACGGCTGAGCCGCGAGGAGATCGATCGAGCGCTTGCCAGGCTGCACGAAATGACTCAGTTCGAGCCGCTGCCCGCCGCGGCTGAATAGTCGCGGCGGGTTAGCCGCTGGGCAACAAGCCGGGCGATCTGAACTGCGATACTGGCAACTCCAGCCAAGACCAGCTCGAGGAGGGGTGATGGCCACCGAGCAGCAGACCAGAAACGCAACCGCCGACGGCGCGAGCACGTCGGATTCGGAGTCACTGACCGTCACCGATAACCGCACCGGGAAGACCTACGAGCTGCCGATCACCGACGGCACCGTGCGCGGAATCGACCTGCGCCAGATCAAGGTCTCCGATGAGGACTTCGGGCTGATGTCCTATGACCCGGCCTTCACCAACACCGCCTCCTGCCGCTCGGCGATCACCTACATCGACGGTGACGCGGGGATCCTCGAACACCGCGGCTACTCGATCGAGCAGCTCTGCGAGCGCTCCACCTTCCTCGAGGTCGCCTACCTGCTGATCTTCGGCGAGCTGCCGACCGGACCGCAGCTCGACCGCTGGGCCTTCGACATCACCCACCACACCTTTGTCCACGAGGATCTGAAGCAGCTCTTCGAGGGTTTCCGCTACGACGCACACCCGATGGGGATGCTGCTCGCCGGGGTCGGCGCGCTCTCGACCTTCTATCCCGACGCGAAGCAGATCGGCGACCCCGAAGAGCGCTACATGGCGGCGGTGCGACTGATCGCCAAGGTCCCGACCCTTGCCGCCTTCTCCTACCGCCACAACATGGGCCTGCCATATGTCTACCCCGACAACGAGCTCAAGCTTCGCCGAGAACTTCCTCTCGATGATGTTCAAGAAGACCGAGATGAGGTACAAGCCGGACCCGCGCCTGGCGCGGGCGCTTGACGTGCTCTTCATCCTCCACGCCGATCACGAACAGAACTGCTCGACCAACGCGGTGCGCGGGGTTGGCTCCTCCGACGTCGACCCCTACTCGGCGGTTGCCGCCGGGGTCGCCGCGCTCTACGGACCGCTGCACGGCGGCGCCAACGAGGCGGTGCTGCGGATGCTGCGGCGGATCGAGTGCCCCGACAACATCCCCGACTTCCTCGAGCGAGTAAAGGAGCGCGAGGAGAAACTGATGGGCTTCGGCCACCGCGTCTATAAAAACTACGACCCGCGCGCGCGGATCATCCAGCAGCACATGGACGAGGTCTTCGAGGCGACCGAGTACAACCCGCTGGTCGAGATCGCCCGCGAGCTGGAGAAACGGGCGCTTGAGGACGACTACTTCACCTCGCGAAAGCTCTACCCCAACGTCGACTTCTACTCGGGGATCATCTACGAGGCGCTGGAGATCCCGGCCAACATGTTCACGGTGATATTCGCGATCCCGCGCACCGCGGGCTGGATCGCCCAGTGGATGGAGATGCAGGAAGACCCGGAGAAGAAAATTGCCCGGCCCGCGCCAGATCTACACCGGCGAGCGCGAGCGCGACTACGTGGCGATCGACTGACCGCGAGGGGCCCGAGAAGATCGTCGGCCCGCCGGCGCGGCGGCCAAAACGGCCGCGCCGGCGGGGCATGACCCGGGCTTCGCCGATACGCTTGCCGCCGTGCCGCGATGGAAGCTGACGGTTCGCCACGCCTCTGAGGTTGCCCATCAGGAATTCGATGACCTCGATACAGGCGATCGCGGTGATGAAGAAGCAAGGCAGAGGAGATCAGGGACGAGGGACCGCTGGCGCCCTCTTCGGCGCTTGCGTGAACTTGCCAGCCCGCCGACCAGGTCCACGCCCGCCTGCAGATTTCCGCCAAGGGGGTGCTGCACCAGCCCGAGCGCGGGAGTCGACGTCGAGGGTGACGGCAGCCTGCGTCGCCTTTCGGGGCACCCTAAGGCGAGAGCAGCTTGCATCCGAGCGGGGCGAAATCCCCGTTTGACGTGGTTCGCGAGAACCTCTCAGACTGACCGCGATGAGCGACTCCGAGACCGAGATCCCCAAGGGCAGCTACGCTGCCGGCAATCGGATCAAGCTGCCGGCCGGGGCCGAGCCCCCCTTCGTCGTCTTCATCAACGGCGTCGAGCAGAGCGAGGACGTCGACTACCACGTCCGCGCTGGCGAGATCGTCTTCACCCGGCCAGATCATCAAGGAGAAGGTGGGCGCCGGCCGCTGGCTCGCGATGTATCTAGGCCTCTTCGGCACCTACCGCAAGAACGAGACGGTCGACCTCCAGTTCAGCCGCGACGGCAAGACGAGGCTGGCCGACGACCTTGCGATTAGATCCGAGTTGATCGCTACCTGAACACGTAAAGCAACAGGAAGGCGACCAGCACGAAGCTGGCACCGCCGGCGATCATCCCCTTGTCCTCGGCGACGATCGCAGCGGTCGAGCGCTCATCGGAGCGGTCATAGATCAGGTAGAGGTAGCGGAAGATGCAGTAGATGGCCGAGGGGATGGTCAGCATCATGCGGCTGCCGATCAGAGGCGAGTTGACGGTGTAGATCGCGTAGCTGATCACGGTTCCGGTGGTGACCAGGGAGACCATCTGGTCGAGGAAGGGCAGTGAATAGTGCTCGAGAACCGGGCGGCTACTGGTGCCCTCGTGCAGCTCTGAGACCGCCTCCTGGCGGCGCTTGGTGAAGCCGAGAAAGAGCGGCGAGCATGCCGGTGCAAAGGATCAGCCACTCCGAGGCGTGGGCGTCGACGGCGCTGGCGCCAGCGGCGACCCGCAGGATGAAGAGCCCGGCGAGGGTCATCACGTCGACGATCACGACCTGCTTGAGGCCGAAGCTGTAGGCCAGTCTGGGCGACGCCGTAGCCGACCACCATCAGCCCGACCTGCCAGTTGACGGCCCCGAAGGCGAGGCGCGATCGCGGCCAGCGCCAGGACCGGGGCGATCGTCTTCGCGGCGCCGCTCGGAGAGCTCGCCGGCCGCCAGCGGTCGGAAGCGCTTCTTCGGGTGCCTGTCGGTCAAGTTCGACGTCGACCAGATCGTTGACGTAATAGCCGGCACTGGAGATCAGGCAGAAGGAGATGAAGGTCAGGGTCGCCTCGAGATCTCGTGGGGATGGTTGAACTTGCCCGAGAAGAGCAGTCCCGGCGAAGACGAAGACGTTCTTGATCCACTCGTGCGGCCGACCGGTCTTGATCGCCGCGCGCAGCGGCGAGCGGCGGCGCACATCCCGCTCGGCGGCAGCGGCGCTCCGGACCCCGGCCGGGACGGTCGGGTTGTTCCGAAGTGATGGTTTCCACGTGCACGTGCCTGCGGGCGGGCGCAAAGCCCGCTAGCGAGAGCTCCAGTCGCGAAAGGGTATCGCCGCCGCAGCTCGGACCCGCGCCGCGGGGACCGGCGCAATGCCTCAGGCACCCTCGGGCAAACGCACGCTGAAACGAGCGCCCCCGCCGGGGACCTGCGCAATCGCGACCTGCCCCCCCATCGCCTCGGTCAGCTCGCGAACTATCGCCAGGCCGAGTCCGGCCCCCTGCTCCGAGCCTGAACCCGAACGAGCCCGCAGGTAGAAGCGCTCAAATGCGCGCGGCACATCCTCGGGTGCGACGCCGGGACCATGGTCGCTGATCGTGATCATTCCCGGCGCCGACCGCCAGCCTCACCACCTCTCCCGCCGGGCTGACCCGGATCGCATTCTCGAGCAGGTTGGAGACGACCTGTAGGAGGCGACCGTGATCGGCGCTGGCGAGCGCCCGCTCACCGCTGACCTTCACCCCCACGCCGAGCTGGCGGGCCCGTGGGCGCGAGGCGCTCCGCGGCCTCGTGTGCGACCGCTGCCAGATCTACCAGCTCGCGCTTGATCTCCAACACGCCCTGGCGCAGTCGCGCCAGGGCGAGCAGATCCCCGACCATCCGCTCCAGCCGCTCTGACTCGCGGCCGATCACCGCCCGCCGCCCGCCGCGGCTCGATCGTTCCGTCCTCGATCCCCTCCGCGTAACCGCGGATTGAGGTCAACGGAGTGCGCAGATCGTGGGAGACCGAGAGCAGCACGGCGCGCTCGGCGTCGCGCGCTTGGGAGAGCTGCGCTGACATCTTGTTGAAGGCCTCGGCCAGCTCGCCGAGCTCCTCGGTCCCCTCCGGTGGCACCGGTTCGGGATGCCGCCCGCCTGCCAGCTCCCCGGCGGCGAAGGCCAATCGGCGCAGCGGTCGGCTGAGGCCCCTGGCGAGCAGGGCCGCGACCGCCGCCGCCACGAGAGCGGCCACCCCGCTCGCGATCAACAGCGCCGAGAGGTAGCGACGAAAGTCACCGCCAGAGACAACATCGGGGCGGCTGAAAAGGACGTACGGAGCTACCGCACCCGCCGCGCCGCAAAAATCAGGCTGTGCCCACCGATCTGCGCCGTGCCGTTGGCCGCCCCGCCCTGGCGCAGCTCGGCAAGGTCCGCGACGGGCAGGGCCTTGGCGATTGCCGCCCCATCGAGCACTTCGAGCGGACGCGGTTCCCCGGTCCCGGGTGGCGGGCTGATGCTCGCCTCCCCCGGGCCCCCGGCGGCGGGCGGGGGGCCCGGCGGCGGTCCGACCGCGCCGAGGTGGCTGCCGCCACTGGGCGGCAGGCGGCTGAAATGGGCGGAGAAGGCGTTGGCCTGGCGTTCGAGGTCAAGGCGAATCGTGTCGCGCACGGCGTTTTTGGTCAGCACCACGCCGAGCGCGAGCGATGCGCCGACGGCGAGCAAAACCGTGCCGAGGATCGCGATGAAAAGCCGCGAGCGCAATGAGCGCATCAGACCCGTGCCTTGTAGCCGATCCCACGCACGGTCTCGATCAGAGCCGGGCGAGCCAGCTTTCGCCGCAGTTGAGCGACGTGAACGTCGACGGTTCTGGTGCCGCCCGCGAACTCACCCGCCCAGGCCAGCTCCAAGAGTCGCTCCCGACTGAGCACTACTCCCGGATGGGCGAGGAGCGCGGCCAGCAGGTCAAACTCGCGCGAGGTCAACTCGACCGGTTGCCCGGCGACGCTAACGCTGCGCCCGGCATGGTCGAGCTCGACGTCGCCCGCAACCAGCGCCTCGCCATAGCTCGTCGCCGCAGGGGGCGAGGCGCGGCGCAGGATCGCCTTGACCCGTGCGACCAGCTCACGCGGGGAGAACGGCTTGACGACGTAGTCATCGGCCCCCGCCTCCAAACCGGCGACGCGATCAATCTCATCCTCGCGGGCGCTGAGAATTAGGATCGGCACGCCGGTGCGGGCGCGCAGCACGCCGGCAGACCTCGAACCCATCGATACCGGGTAGGCCGATGTCAAGCACCACCAGGCGCACCGGATGGCGGGGTAACTCGACCAGAGCCTGCTCCCCATCGCGCGCCCAGACGACCTCAAAGCCCTCCCGCCTCAAGTAGGCGCGCACCAGCTCAGCTATCGCCTGCTCGTCCTCCACTACAAGCACCGATCCCCTCATACCCCTAGCCTCTCATTTGCCTCCCCCAAGACAGCGCGGGGCGACCAAGAAGCCGGCCACCCCGCGCTCACCCTAGAGGCGACTAGTTACCGCCCGCGGGTGGAGGCCCAAACGGAGCTCCCCCGGCGGGGCGCCCTTCATCGCTTCGCCGCTCGGCGCCACCATGATTGCCTTGGCCGCGACGCCCACCGGGCCCGAGACCACCACCGTTTCTCCGGCGGCGAGATCTCCGATCGTCTCGCTGTGACCGGGCCCCGCAAGCACCTTGGTGCTTTCGTCGAGCGCGATCGTCGCCGAGTTACCGTCGTTCTCGGCTGAGCGTGATCGAGCTGGCACCCACCGCGGTGATCTTGCCCTGGTCAAGGCGCAGCACTTCCGCCTGACCATTCTTTTGGACGTGAAATTCAGCGTAGGTGAGGTCCTTCATCGGGGGAGCCATCAACGGCGGCGGGCCAGGACGGGAAACAGAGCCGGCACTTGTGCCCGAGCCCGCCTGGGATTCACCCTGGGCGGCGGCGACGCCGCCCACCACCAGGGCCGAAGCGACGCCGATCATTACGATCGTTCGCAACTGCCTTTGCACGGTTCTCAACATTTCGACCTCCTTTGGATTTCAACCTGAGGGGAGATCCTGCGGCGATCGCGTTCGGGCTCGGTGAGGCGTTTGTAATCGTTATGTAAGAAGTTTCAGTCGGGGCCGATCAGGACGCCTGGGTTGAGGATCCCGCCCGGATCGAGCTCGCCCTTCGCGGCCCGCAGGGCGGCGGCAAAGGGGGCTGGCCGCTGGCGGTCATACCACGGCCGGTGATCGCGGCCGACGGCGTGGTGGTGGGTGATCGTGCCGCCGCCCTCGATCACCGCCTCGGAGGCGGCGGCCTTGATCTCATCCCACTGCTCGACCTCGCCGCCCCGCATTCGCCGGCGCAATCACGGTGAAGTAAAGCGCCGGACCGTCCGGGTAGACGTGGGTGAAGCGACAGCTGACCCGGGCCGCACCCCGGCCCTCGAGCCGGCGCGTCGCAGACCTCGCCGACTCGAGTCCGGACGGCCTCGATCGTGCTGCGGTGAAACTCCTCAAAGCGCTCCCAGGTGATCGCCGTCTCAAAGGTCTCAGAGAGAACCCCGCAGGCGACGAAGGTGTCGCGCAGGTAGGGGGCGAACAGGAACGCGCTGCGCCAGGCGCCCACCGCATTCCGCTCCGCCCTCCCCCGAGCGGGAGTCACCTCGCGCCGCGAAGCCCCGCCGTGTTGACGCGCGATCTCAAGGGCCAGGCCCATCGGGTGCTCGACCGGGTGATGGCGCGGACTCAAAACCGAGCAAGAGCAGGCTGCTCTGACCCGAGCCGGCACCGGTCGTGGCGGCCTCCAGGGGTCGAGCAGGCGGCAGTTCGCCGGGTGAAGACCCGCCTGGGAGATCTCGCGAACCGCCCTCGCCGCCGGCGCGAAGTCATCGAACTCGACCCCGCAGGAGAGCCTTGAATTGAGGCCGCGGTCGCACCCGAACCCAGGCCTCGGCGATCACGCCGAGAATCCCCTCCGAGCCGATCAGCAGCCGGTCCGGAGACGGCCCGGCGCCAGAGCCGGGCAGCCGGCGACTCTCCCAGATCCCCGCGCGGCGTGATCGCGCGCACCGACTCGACCAGGTCGTCGATGTGGGTGTCAGAGCGTCGCGAAGTGCCCCCCGGCCCGGGTCGCGATCCAGCCGCCGAGGGTCGAGTACTCAAACGACTGCGGAAAGTGGCGCAGGGTCAGGCCGTGCTCGCGCAGCTGCGCTTCCAGCCCCGGTCCCGTCGGCGCCAGCCTGGATCCGCGCCGCGAGCGAGCAGGCATCGACTTCCAGTACCCGGTCGAGGCCGCGCAGGTCGATGCGAGACAACGGGGCGATCCCCGAGCGCGCGCCTCGACCCCGCCGACCACGCTGGTCCCGCCGCCAAACGGCATCACCGCGGCTCCCTCTGCCTCTGACCAGCTCCAGCACCGCCTCGATCTCTGACTCATCGCGGGGAAACGCGACCAGGTCGGGGGGATTTGCGAACTCCCCTCGAAACCCCCGCACCACGTCGCGGTAGGCCTTGCCCAGCGACGTGAGCTACCCGCTCGTAGCGCTCGTCGCTGAACAGATCGCCGAGCGCGCTCGGGCGACTCGCAGCCGGGAGCGGCGCAGCTCAACTTCCTCCAGCGCGCACGGCGCCTCGCGGCTCGCCCCCAAATCCGAGACTGCTCCCTGATTCCCTGCGCGGCGGCCCGCAGCTCCGCCGCAGAGGGGGCCTGGTCCTCATACCCCCAGCCCCAGTGCTTGAGCCGGCGCGCGGTCATCATCGGCTCGCCGCCAAGCACAGAGCCAGCCCGCAGGATGCTGAGGTCGAGCGGCGGATTGGCGCTACCAGTGCACGCCTTTCATCAGGTGAGCGAAGGCGACGGCCTCGGTCGAGGGCGCTTTGTCGGGCGCCTCGTCGGCTTTGCCCTTGGCCGCCTGGGACTCGGGGAAGAGCTTGTAGGCGGTGTTGAGGATCGTGTCGCTCGCCTTCGGCGCAACCGCGTAGAGCAGCTCGCCGAAGTTGCCGAGCCGCGTCGCCACCTTCTTCGGCTTGTCGACCATCGCCTTCGGCGATCATCTCGGCCGCCTCCTCGGGCGTGATCGCCGGGAACATGTCATACATCCGGGTCGGGGCGATCATCGGGGTTCGCACCAGCGGCATGTGGATCGTCGTGATGTGAACGCCGTCGTCGATCACCTCGGAGGCGATCACGCGGCTGAAGGCGTCGAGCGCCGCCTTTGAGGCGACGTAGGCAGAGAAGCGCGGCGGGTTGGTCTGCAGTGCCGATCGAGCTGACGTTGATGATGTGGCCCGACTTGCGAGCCCGCATCGCGGGCAGCAGCGCCAGAATCAGCCGCACCGCGCCGAGGTAGTTGAGCTGGATCGTGCGCTCGTAGTCGTGGAAGCGATCGTAGGAGAGCGCGACCGAGCGGCGGATCGAGCGGCCCGCGTTGTTGACGAGGATGTCGACGTGGCCGTGGTAGGCGAGCACCTCCTCCGCCATCCGCTCGACGTCCTCGATATCGGCCAGGTCGCAGCGATGGATGTGGGCTGTACCCGCCAGCCGCGTCGATCTCGCGCCTTGGTCTCCTCCAGCTTCTCGACCGAGCGGGCGACGAGCAGCACGGTCGCGCCGGCGTCGGCGACCTTGACCGCGGTCGCCTTGCCGATTCCCGAGGAGGCGCCGGTGATCAGCACCACCTTGCCCCGCACCGCCCCCGACAGCGAGCGGTCCTTGAACAAATCGGGGTCGAGGTTTCGCTCCCAGTAGTCCCAGAGCCGCGTCGGCGTAGCTCTCCAGTGGCGGCACCTCGATCCCCGATCCCTCGAGCGCCGCCTGGGCGTCTGAGTCGAGTCGAAGCTAGTCGGGTAGTTGACGTAGCGGAGGATCGCCGGCGGGATGCCGAGCTCCCCGAGCACCAGCTTCGCCGACCCGCTTCGCGGGCGGGAAGAGCTTCAGGCCGGTAGCGATCAGGGTGCGTCGCCGGATCGACCAGATCGGAGCTCAAGGCGCAGCCGCCATCTGCGGCGCGTCTGCCGCCTTGGCGAAGAGGTTGATCGACCTCTCCCGCGGTCTTCGGTCGGGGATCGGTGAGGTGGAAGGCCTGCCCGTCGAGCCCGGGCTTGTGGGCGATGTGGTCGATCGCCGCGGCGACGAAGTCGACCGGGACGATGTTGATCTCGCCGCCTTCGACGCCGATCGTCGGCAGCCAGGACGGCAGCACCCGGCGCGCCCGCTGCAGCGACTTGAAGAAGTAGTAGGGGCCGTCGATCTTGTCGATCTCGCCGCTGCGCGAGTCGCCGACGACGATCCCGGGCCGATAGACCCGCCAGGGCTCGCGCGCACTCCTCGCGGACCACCCGCTCGGACTCGTGCTTGGTGCGAAAGTAGGGGTTGGTGTCGAGCTTTTCGGCCTCGTCGAACATGTCCTCACGCCACTCGCCTCGGTAGAGGCCGGCGACGGCGATCGAGCTGATCTGGTGGAAGCAACCCGCCTCGATCGCGCCTGCCAGCTCAACCGCGTGGCTGGTGCCCTCGACGTTGGCGATCTCCTGGCTCTCGGCGTCGGCGGTCAGGTCATAGATCGCCGCCAGGTGGAAGAAGTGGTCGACCTCGCCGCGCATCGTGACCAGGTCCTCCTCGGAGACCCCCAGGCCGGGCTGGGAGAGGTCGCCGGCGACCGGCACGATTCGCGCCCCGTCGGCGCCCCAGCCGGTGCGCAGCTCCTCCAGGCGGCCACGCGAGCCGGCCCGCACCAGCGCGTAGATCGTGCCCTCTCGCTGCAGGAGCCGCTCGACGAGGTTGCGGCCGATGAAGCCAGTCGCGCCGGTTAAGAAGTAATTCACCTCTGTTTCATACACTCAAAGCAGAAGATGGCGCAAACGGCGACCGTGCAGATCGAGATGCCCGAGATGGGCGAGTCGGTGACCGAGGGGATCGTGCTCGAGTGGCACGTGGCCGAGGGCGACTTCGTCAACGAGGGCGACACCGTCGTTGAGATCTCCACCGACAAGGTCGACGCCGAGGTTCCCGCGCCGAGCGCCGGAACGATCACCAAGCTGATCGCTCAGGTCGATGAAGAGGTCCCGGTCGGCGCCCCGCTGGCCGAGATGGCTCCGGGCGAGGGTCGGAGGACTCCGCGGCGGACCGCCAACGGGGACGCCGCCGCCGAGGCCGCGGCGATGATTCGCCACCGCCTTCCGAGCACCCGTCGACGCAACCGGCCAGCCACCGACCGGCGACACCAACGGGGCCACCGATACGTGCGGGCCACCCCGGTTGCGCGCCGGGTCGCCGCCGCGACCGGGTGTTGACCTGGCGGCGCTGAGCGGCTCAGGTCCGGGCGCAAAGGTGACCAAGGACGACGTGCTGGCGGCAGCCAATGGCGGGCGCCGGAGCGCCACTGCGATCGCCGGCGAGGCAAAGCCGCTGCGCGGACCGGCGGCGATGCTCGCCCAGGCGATGGACGAGAGCCGCGCGGTTCCGACCGCGACCTCGTTTCGGCACGATCGCGGTCGACACCCTGGACGCGAAGCGAAAGGCGCTCAACGGGGTGCTCAAAGAGCGCGGCATGAAGGTCTCCTTCACCCATCTGTCGCCTGGGCGATCGTCCAGGCGACCAAGGAGCTGGCCGGTGATGGTGCGCACCTATCGAGGAGCGCGACGGCAAACCCTTCGCGCTCGAGGGCGGCCCGGTCAACCTCGGCATCGCCGTCGACGTCGAGCGAAAGGACGGCTCCCACAGCCTCATGGTCCCGGCGATCAAGGGCGCCGACAGCCTCGATTTCGCCGGCTTTCACTCCGACTACGAGGAGCTGATCACCAAGACCCGCGAGAGCAAGCTCAGCCCCGACGACTTTCAGGGCACCAACATCTCGCTGACCAACCCCGGCGGGATCGGCACCGTCGCCTCGGTCCCGCGGCTGCTGAGCGGCCAGAGCGCGATCATCGCCACCGGCTCGATCGCCTACCCGCCGGAGTGGGCCCACGCCGCGCCGGAGCGGATCCGCCAGCTCGGCGTCTCCAAGGTGATGACGCTCACCTCGACCTATGACCACCGCGTCATCCAGGGGGCCGAGTCGGGCGCCTTCCTGCGCCGGGTCGAGCAGCTGCTGCAGGGCGAGGACGAGCTTCTATGAGAAGCTCGCCGGCGAGCTCGGCGTCGACCCCGCGCCGCTCACCGCCGCCCACCCCGCCTCCGCCTCCGCCCCGCCCCTCGGTGCCACCGCGCCACAGGCGCGCGCGGCACGCGGGCAGGTCGACGAGGAGCTGCTGCAGGCGGTCCAGGCGGCGACCTCGCTGCTCAAGGACTACCGCACCCACGGCCACCTCGCCGCCCGCCTCGACCCGCTCGGCTCCGAGCCCAAGGGCGACCCCGCGATCCAGCCCGAGAGCCTCAACCTGACCCCTGAGCTGATGGCCCGCATCCCCGCCTCGATCCTGCGCATCGGCGTCCCCGGCGAAACCCTGCTCGAGGCGCTGCCCCGCATGCGCGAGGCCTACTGCGGCACGATCGCCTACCAGTTCGAGCACCTCTCCTCCCATCAGCAGCGGATCTGGCTGCGGGAGATGATCGAGACCGGCGCCCACCGCCAGCCGCTCAACGAGGACGAGAAACGTCGCCTGCTCGAGCGCCTGATCGACGTCTTTGAGTTCGAGCGCTTCCTCGAGAAGGCCTACCTGGGTCAGAAGATGTTCTCGATCGAGGGGCTCGACGCGGTCGTGCCGATGCTCGACGAGCTGGTCACCCTTGCCCACCGCGGCGGCGCCGAGGAGGTCGTCTTCGGCATGGCCCACCGCGGCCGACTCAGCGTCCTCGCCCACAACCTCGGCCGCCCGGTCGAATCGATCCTGGCCGAGTTCGAGGGATCCAAGCGGATCGATGCGGTCAAAGCGGTCGCGGCGATCCCCCACGGCGGCACCGGCGACGTCAAGTACCACTACGGCCATCGCGGCGTCTACGAGACGCAGCGAGGGCGAGAAGATCTCGGTTCGCCTCTACCCGAACCCAAGCCACCTGGAGTTCGTCGACCCGGTCGTCACCGGCGGCGCCCGCTTCCTGCAGTCGGACCTCGAGGGCCCGAAGCTGAGCCATGACCCCAAGCGCGCGGTGCCGGTGCTGCTCCACGGCGACGCCGCCTTCCCGGCCCAGGGGGTCGTCGCCGAGACGCTCAACCTGCAGGCGCTGAAGGGCTACAGCACCGGCGGCACGGTCCACATCATCCAGAACAACCAGGTCGGCTTCACCACCGACCCCGAGGACGCGCGCTCGACCCCCTACGCGGCCGACATGGCGAAGGGCTTCAACGTCCCGATCGTCCACGTCAACGCCGATGACGTCGAGGCCTGCTCGCTCGGCGATCCGCCTGGCGATGGCCTACCGCGAGCGCTGGGGCCGCGACGTCGTCATCGACGTGATCGGCTACCGCCGCTTCGGCCACAACGAGACCGACGAGCCCGCCTACACCCAGCCGCTGATGGCGGCGAAGATCAAGGCCCATCCGCCGGTCTCCGAGATCTACGCCGAGAAGCTGATCGCCGAGGGCGTGATCAGCGCCGAGGAGGTCGAGCGCGCGCACGCCGAGCAGCGCCGCGAGGAGATGTCGGCGGCGCTCAAGGAGCCTGCGCGAGAAGATGGAGTCCGGCGAGTACGAGGACCCGACCGTGACCGCCACCGGCACCGGCGACCTCGACCGCAGCGCCAGCCCCCCGGTCGATACCGCGGTCGCCGCCGAGAAGCTGCGCGCCCTCAACGAGGAGCTGCTGAGGGTGCCCGACGAGCTTCACCGATCCACCGCAAGCTGCGCCGTCCGCTCGCGCAAGCGGGTCGACGCAATCGAGGCAGGGGGGATCGACTTCGGCCACGCCGAGGCGCTCGCCTTCGCCTCGCTGCTGACCGACGGCGTCCACACCCGCCTCACCGGCCAAGACACCGAGCGCGGCACCTTCTCCCACCGCCACCTCGTCCTCCACGACGAGAACACCGGCCTCGAGTACTGCCCGATGCAGAACCTCGACGACGCCTCGGCCCCCTTCGAGCTCTACAACAGCCCCCTCTCGGAGATCGCCTGCCTCGGCTTCGAGTACGGCTACTCGGCGGCGACCCCGAGCGCGCTGGTCCTCTGGGAGGCCCAGTTCGGCGACTTCGCCAACGCCGCGCCAGGTGATCATCGACAGCTTCATCGTCTCCGGCGAGGCGAAGTGGGGCCAGACCAGCCGCCTCACCCTGCTGCTTCCGCACGGATATGAGGGCTCGGGCCCCGAGCACTCCAGCGCCCGGATCGAGCGCTTCCTGGCGCTCGGCGCCGAGGGCAACATCCGGATCGCCAACCCGACCACCGCCGCCCAGTACTTCCACCTGCTGCGCCGCCAGGCGCTGATCCGCAAGCCGCGCCCGCTGATCGTCTTCACCCCGAAGGGGCTGCTGCGCCTCGACCGCGCCGCCGCCAGCCTCGAGGAACTGACCGAGGGCGAGTTCCAGCTTCATCCTCGACGACCCCAAGGCCGCGGACCGCCGCGAGAAGGTCGAGCGGCTGGTCCTCTGCACCGGCAAGGTCTACTTCGACATCGACGCCAACGAGCGGCGCGAGCGCGCCGAGAACGTCGCGATCGCCCGGGTCGAGATGCTCTACCCGTTCGCCGAAGCACAGCTGACCGAGCTGATCGCCTCCTACCCGAACCTGAAGCGAGATCGCCTGGGTCCAGGAGGAGCCGCGCAACATGGGCGCCTGGAAGGTGATGTCGCGGCGCATGCCCGAGCTGCTGCCCGAGGGCGTCGAGCTGACCTACATCGGCCGCCCCGGCCGGCCAGCCCGGGCGAGGGCTACTCCGCGGCCCACGCGCCGCGAGCAGGAGCGCATCGTCCTCACCGCGCTCACCCCCGGCGCCTAGGAGCCTCCGATGCGCGAAGCCCGCCGTTCGAGAAGCCCGGGCCGGGGCGCCTCTTCGTCTGGGTCAAGCGGCTCTCCTGGGTCGAGCTGGCGATCTTCACGGCCCTGATCGTCTTCTGGCTGCTGCCCGGATTCGAAACCGAGACGATGGTCTTCGGCTGGGCCCACGGGATCGGTTTCGTCGGCCTCTGCATCGTGATCTGGATCGCCGCGGTGCGCCGCGAGGCCCCCTACACGCTGCTCGCCGCGACCCTGACCCCGGTCGGCCCGCTCGGCAGCGTGATCGGGATCGAGCTGATCGAGCGCAAGGGCTGGGGCATTGCGCGACCACCGAGGCCGCGTCACGCGCAAACGCGCGGATTACCCGTAATAACCGTCGAGCTGCCTTGACCGCAGCGGGCTAACGCGGTATAGCTAGATGGTGACTGTTCCTCTGGGCAGTCCCGTCCAGGGGAACGGCCGCGTCGGCATCCCTCCCTGGCTACCGACGCGCAGGTGCAGTGAGGGTCGCGCGGACCCCCCTGCCTCCCGCGGCCCCGCCGCACCTCCATGTCCGCTCAGAGCGAGGCGGGGAGAAGCCGTCGCGAGGGCCGGGGCTCAGCCCCTCAGGTTCCGCAGGACGGTCTGCAGGATGCCGCCGTTTTGGAAGTAGGTGACCTCGTTGGGGGTGTCGAGGCGAACGGTCGCCTCGAACTCGATCGGCTCGATCCGTCGCCGGCTGCCGTCACGGTCACCGTCTTCGCCTCGCCGTCTTCGAGGTCACCGACGTGATCGTCTCCTCTCCGCTGAGGCCGAGCGAGTCGACGCTCTCGCCGTCGGCGAACTGGAGCGGCAGGACACCCATGCCGATCAGGTTGGAGCGGTGGATCCGCTCGAAGCTCTCGGCGATCACGGCGCGCACGCCGAGCAGCTTGGTGCCCTTCGCGGCCCAGTCGCGCGAGGAGCCCGAGCCGTACTCCTTGCCGGCCAGCACGACCAGCGGCACGCCTTCCTCGGCGTAGGCCATCGCCGCGTCGTAGATCGTCGTCTCCTCGCCGTCGGGGAAGTGGCGGGTGAACCCGCCCGCCCGTCTCGCACCAGCCGGTTGCGCAGGCGGATGTTGGCGAAGGTGCCGCGAATCATCACCTCGTGGTTGCCGCGGCGGGAGCCGTAGGAGTTGAAGTCGCGCGGCTCGACCCCCTGCTCGATCAGCCAGCTACCCGGCCGGGCTATCTTTTTTGATCGCCCCGGCGGGCGAGATGTGATCGGTGGTGATCGAGTCGCCGAGCAGGGCCAGCACCCGAGCGCCCGTCGATCGGCTCGACCCCGGGTGGGTCGGCGTGGCATCCCCTCAAAGAAGGTGGGCCGGCGCACGTAGGTGGAGTCGGGCCAGGTGTAGCGGTCGCCCTGCGGGCACCTCGACCGCATTCCAGTTCTCGTCCCCGCTGAAGACCTCGCGCGTAATTGCGGGTGAACATCTCCGCGTGCGATCGAGTCGCCGACCAGCTCCTTGATCTCCTCAGAGCTGGGCCAGATGTCGCGCAGGTAGACCGGCTCGCCGTCGGCGCCCTCGCCGAGCGGCTCGCTGAGCAGATCGAGGTCCATCCTGCCCGGCCAGCGCGTAGGCGACGACCAGCGGCGGGCTGGCCAGGTAGTTGGCCTTCACGTCCTGGTTGATCCGCCCCTCGAAGTTGCGATTGCCCGGAGAGCACCGCGCAGACCGTCAGGTCCTTCTCCTCGATCGCCGCCGAGATCTCCGGCGCCAGCGGCCCCGAGTTGCCGATGCAGGTCGTGCAGCCGTAGCCGACCAGGTTGAACTGAAGCGCGTCGAGGTAGCTCGGTCAGGCCCGCCTTGTCGAGGTAGTCGGTGACCACGGTCGAGCCCGGCGCCAGCGAGGTCTTCACCCAGGGCTTGCGGGCGAGCCCGCGCTGCAACCGCGTTTCGCGCCAGCAGCCCGGCGCCGATCATCACGCTCGGGTTGGAGGTGTTGGTGCAGCTGGTGATCGCTGCGATCACGACCCGGCCGTGGTCGAGCTCGAATGTCTCGCCCGTCGGCGAGGGTGACCTCGACCGCGTCGCCGCTGCCGCCGCTCGACCAGCGCCGGCGGCGATCGCCGCTCAGCGCCGGCCGCGGCTTGCCGCGCTCATCGTCGTGATCCTCGGCCGGCGGATCGGAGGCCGGGAAGGACTCTTCGATCGCCTCGTCGCGCCCGTTGCCGAGCTGCTCGGCGGCCTCGGGGTCGAACTCCACGCATCGCCTCGAGGAAGGACTCCTTTGCCTCGATCCAGCGGCACCCGGTCCTGGGGGCGTTTCGGCCCGGCGATGCTCGGCACGACCTCGCCCAGGTCGAGCTCCAGCTGCGTCGGAGAAGACCGGGCTCGGTGGATCCCGCGTCGTGGAACATCCCCTGCTCGCGGGCGTAGGCGTCGACCAGCTCGATCGTCTCCGTCGGGCGCCCGGTCAGCTCCAGGTAGCGCAGGGTCTCGGCGTCGACCGGGAAGATCGCGCAGGTCGAGCCGAACTCCGGCGACATGTTGCCGATCGTCGCCCGGTCGGCGAGCCCCAGGCGTGGGCAGGCCCGGGCCGAAGAACTCGACGAACTTGGAGACGACCCCGCGCTCGCGCAGCATCTCGGTGACGGTCAGGACGAGGTCGGTCGCGGTCGCCCCCTCGGGCAGCTCTCCGCTCGAGCCTGAAGCCGACCACCTGCGGCAGCAGCATCGAGATCGGCTGGCCCGAGCATCGCCGCCTCGGCCTCGATCCCGCCCACGCCCCAGCCGAGCACGCCGAGCCCGTTGACCATCGTCGTGTGCGAGTCGGTGCCGACCAGCGTGTCGGGGTAGGCGCGCAGAACGCCGCCGGCCTCGCTGCTGTAGACGACCTGGGCGATGTGCTCGAGGTTGACCTGGTGGCAGATCCCGGTCGCCGGCGGCACGACGCTGAAGTTGTCGAAGGAGTGCTGTCCCCACTTGAGGAACGAGTAGCGCTCGCGGTTGCGCTCGAACTCGCGCTCGGCGTTGACCGCGAAGGCGCCGCGCGTTGCCGAAGGCGTCGACCTGGACCGAGTGATCGATCACCAGGTCGACGTCGACCAGTGGGTTGATCGCAGCCGGGTCGCCGCCGATCTCCTCCATCGCGTCGCGCATCGCCGCCAGGTCGACCACCGCCGGCACCCCGGTGAAGTCCTGCATCAGGACCCGGGCCGGCTGGAAGGGGATCTCGACGCTGGGCTCAGCGCCGGCGTCCCAGGCGGCGATCGCCTCGACGTCGGCGGCGCTGACCGAGACCCCGTCCTCGAGCCGCAGCACGTTCTCCAGCAGCACCTTGATCGAGTAGGGCAGCCGCGCGACGTCGAAGCGCTCCGGCCAGTGCGTCGAGGCGGAACACCTCATAGCTCGCGCCCGCCCACCTCGAGGGTCGAACGGGCGCCAAATGAATCGCTGCTGCTCATCCCTCAATCCTACGTTCGGGCCGAATCCACACAGCCGCCGCCAGCGGCGCCCCACCGACCTGTGCACCGCACTAGGCAGCCTGCATCGGCACTGCCTACCGCTTGTCCTTGGAGTGCCCGGCGGCGACGGCCGCAGCCGCCCGCTGCCCGGTCGCGCCGCTCTGGGCGCGCAGCGCGAGGCTGGGGCTGAGCATGCCGATATGGGCCAGCGCCCGCTGGCGCAAGGGCGCGACGGCCAACTCGACCTTGTCGTGCTCGATCGCCCTGACCACGGCCGCGGCCACCTGCTGCGGGCGTCGCGGTCCCCAACCCGGGCGGCGGCTTGGCGCCGGAGTCGGCGAACATCCCGGCATCGCGGATGAAGCCCGGCGAGACGAGCGAGACGCCGACCCCCCGCGGGGCGAGGTCGGTGCGCAGGCCGAGGGCAAAGCCGCGCAGCCCGAACTTGGTCGCGCTGTAGATCGAGCTGCGCGGGCTGGCCGCCTTGCCCGACAGCGAGGAGACGAAGACGAGCTGGCCCGCAGCCGCGCTCGATCATCGCCGGAAAGAGCGCCTGGGCCAGCAGCATCGGCGCCTCGAGGTTGACCCGCAGCGCGCGCCCCAGCTCCTCGGCGGTGAAGTCGGCAAGCCAGCCCGCGCCCGGCAGGCCCGCGTTGGCGACGAGGATGTCGACCTCGCCGCGCCTCGGCGGCGAGCTGCTCGGCGGCGCCCGGCTCGGCGAGGTCGGCGACCAGCGCTCGGTGGCCGCTCGCCGGGCAGCGCCGCCGCCAGGGCCGCCAGCGCCGCCGGCATTGCGGCCGCTCAGGTCAAGGCTCGCGCCCTGCGCGGCCAGCGCCGTGGGCGATCGCCCGACCGAGGCCCCCGGTGGCACCCGGTGAGCAGCGCTGTGCGGCCGGCAAGTTCCATCCCAAAGCCCAAGCTAGCAGCCGGCTCGGTCGACAGGAATATCGGTTCCGAGTGCGAAAGGCGACTAAATGTTTGTGTTCTGTGAGCAGGCGGCCGGTGGATCGTCTACACTGCCGCCGTTCCAGATAACCGAAACGCCGAATCCCGAGCGCTCCGAGGCGCCACGGGAGCGGGGGAACCACGTTTTCGGGGCTAACCCACCTGGTCTAGGTGGGGGCGCAGGCTCCTTTCGCGCCAGCCCGACAGCTAACCCCGTAGGCCGACGAAGGAGATCGGTTTGCGTCCATATCGCACAAGCTCAAGCTCAAAGCAGGGTTAGCAGTATCGGCGGCGCCTTGGCGGTGCTGGCCCTCGCGGCTCCCAGCCGGCGCCTCGGCGGCCTGCACCACCGGCGGCCTGACCCCCGCCGCGGTCGACGATCTGCACCCCGACCGCAAAGGCGAAGCTACTCGCCGACGGGGAACTGATCCCGCCCGCCAGCGCCCCGCCCCGGGTCAACGCGGTGATCGCCGCCGCCAATCAAGATCCGCACCAAACCCTATATCTGGGGAGGCGGCCACGCCCAGCTGGTGGGACCGCGGCTATGACTGCTCGGGCTCGGTCAGCTTCGCGCTGCACGGCGGCGACTTCCTCGACAGCCCGCTGCCCTCGGGCCCGATGGAGAGCTGGGGGCTGCCCGGGCCGAAGGCCGCTGGATCACGGTCTATGCCAACGCCGGCCACGCCTACGCGGTGATCGCCGGGGTTCGCTGGGACACCGCCGGCGACGCCAGCGGCACCGGCCCCCGCTGGCACGAGGAACTGCTCAGCAACGAGGGCTTCGTCGCGCGCCACCCAGCCGGCTACTGAGGCCAAGGGTGCAACCCGCCTTGGATGCTCCGCCCCGGCCAACCGGCCGGGGCGTGTTTGTCCTTGCTTTCCTGAGCGGCTCGGATAACGTCGCGGCTGTAGCCGCGCCACCCCCCGACATCCGCCTGACGGGCCTCACCAAGCATTACGGCGAGGTGGTCGCGGTCGCCGGGATCGACCTCGAGATCGCGCGCGGGGAGTTCTTCACCATGCTGGGGCCCTCGGGCTCGGGCAAGACGACGACGCTGCGGATGATCGCCGGCTTCGAGGACCCCAGCGCCGGCACGATCGAGCTGGCCGGCGAGGACGTCAGCGGCGTGCCGCCCTATGACCGCGCCGTCAACACCGTCTTTCAGGACTACGCCCTGTTCCCCCACATGACGCGTCGGCGAGAACGTCGCCTACGGGCTGCGCGTCGCCCGCGTCGCCAAGGCCGAGCGGGCCCGGCGCCGCGAGCGAGGCGCTGGAGATGGTCCGCCTGCCCGGCTACGCAGATCGCAAGCCGGCCGAGCTCTCCGGCGGCCAGCGCCAGCGCGTCGCGCTGGCGCGGGCGATCGTCAACCGGCCCAAGGTGCTGCTGCTCGACGAGCCACTCGGCGCCCTCGACCTGAAGCTGCGCGAGCAGATGCAGGTCGAGCTGAAGACGATCCAGGGCGAGGTCGGCATCACCTTCGTCTACGTCACCCACGACCAGGACGAGGCGCTGACGATGAGCGACCGGATCGCCGTCTTCAGCGAGGGCAGGATCGAGCAGGTCAGCCCGCCGGTTGAGCTCTACGAGCATCCCGCCAACGAGTTCGTCGCCGGCTTCGTCGGCGTCTCCAACCTGCTCGAGCGCGACGGCTCGCGCTTCACGATCCGCCCCGAGAAGATCCAGCTTGCTCGGCGCCGAGGGCGGCCGCCGACGGGCTGCACACCGAGCGCGGCCAGATCGCCGACGTCGCCTACGTCGGGATGGTGACCCGCTACACGGTCGATCTCGACGCCGGCGGAGAGCTTCAGGTCGTACAAGCAAAACACCGGAGAGCACGACCGCCCGATGCTGCCTCGCGAGCGGGGAAAGGAGGTCCTGGTCGGCTGGCGATCCGAGCACACGGTCGCCGTCGGCCGGCAAACCAACTACAGAGGAGGAATCACCGTGAGGAAGCACGACGCACACCCAGCCCGGACGGCGTGGCTGATCGTCGGCGGGGCTGCTCGCGTTCATGCTGCTCTTGGCCGGCTGCGGCTCCAGCAGCAGCATAGCGACGCAGCGGCAAGGAACTGACACAAGGTCGGCAAGGGAGAGGGGCAGCTCAACCTGATCTCCTGGGCCGGCTACGTCGAACCGGAATGGACCAAGCCGTTCGAACAGCAGACCGGCTGCAAGGTCAACGACAAGGTCGCCGGCACCTCCGATGAAATGGTCGAGCTGATGCGCACCGGTCAGTACGACGGGGTCTCCGCCTCCGGCAACGCCACCGCGCGCCTGGTCGACGGCGGCGACGTCGCGCCGGTCAACGTCAGCCTGGTCCCCAACTACAAGACGATCTTCCCCGACCTCAAGAACCAGCCCTACAACACCTTCGAAGGCGTCCACTACGGGATCCCGCACGGCCGTGGAGCCAACCTGCTGATGTGGAATTCCAACGAACGTCAAGCCCGCTCCGGACCTCCTGGAACGTGACCCTCGACCCGAAGATCGCCGCCAAATACAAGGGCAAGATCAGCCAGTACGACGATCCGATGTCGATCGCCGAAGGAGCGGTCTACCTGAAGTCCACGAACCGAGCCTGGGGATCGAAAACCCCTACGAGCTGAACGAAAAGCAGTTCGAAGCGGCGGTCAACCTGCTGAAGGAACAGCATCCCTACGTCGGCGAATACTGGTCTGACGCGACCAAGCAGATCCAGGCCTTCGCCAACGGCGACGACGAGGTCGGCACCACCTGGCAGTACCAGTACTTCGCCGCTGAAAGGCGAAGGCGAACCGGTCGCCGCCAGCCCGGCCAGCCAGGGCTTCCTGCCAAAGGAGGGGGCGACGGGCTGGTCGGACACCTGGATGATCAGCTCCAAGGCCAAACATCCCAACTGCATGTACATGTGGATGAACTACATCGTCTCACCGAAAGCCAACGCCGAAGTCGCCGAATTCTTCGGTGAGGCACCGGCCCAGAGCCTCGCCTGCGAACACACCGAGAACAAGCACTTCTGCACCGAATACCACGCCGAAGAACCGGCATTCTGGAAGCGCGTCTACTACTGGGAGACGCCGCTGTCGGAATGCGGCAACGGCGAAGAACGACTGCAAGAACTACAACGATTGGGTCCAGGCCTGGACCTCGATCAAAGGCTGAGCCGGGTGTGACCCCATCGGGGAGGCGCTGAGTGGAGCGGGCCGACGCAACCGCACGAGCACCGAAGAGGTCGGCGGGCCACTGGCTCGCCGGCCTCTTCCACGGTCGCCCTCGTCTCCAGGTGAGCGCCCTGCTGGCCGCGCCGGTCGGCTGGCTGGTGATCCTCTACCTGGGCTCGCTCGCAGTCCTTCTGATCACCGCCTTTTGGACCGTCAACCCGCTCAGCGGCGAGGTGTTCAAGGCCTCAGCCTCGAAAACTTCGAATACGCTGATCAACGAACCGGTCTACCGCGACGATCGTCTGGCGGACGATCCGGATCGCCGCGCTGGTCACCCTCACCGACGCGGTTATCGCCTTCCCGATCGCCTTCTACATGGCCAAGGTTGCCAGCCGCCGCGGCAAGGCGATGCTGGTCGTCGGCGGTGCTGATGCCGCTCTGGTCGAGCTACCTGGTCAAGGTCTCGCCTGGCGCACGATGCTCTCCGCACGACGGAGTGATCAACTGGGCGCTCAGCCCGCTCGGGCTGCACGGTCCCGGCTACGGCATCACCGCGGTCTGGCTGGTGATGAGCTACCTCTGGCTGCCCTACATGATCCTGCCGATCTACGCCGGCCTGGAGCGGATCCCCGAACTCGCTGATCAGCGCCTCTGAGGATCTCGGCGCCCCACCCCTTCACCACCTTCCGCCGGGTCATCCTGCCGCTCGCCTTCCCGGCCGTCGTCGCGGGCTCGATCTTCACCTTCTCGCTCACCCTGGGCGACTACATCACGCCCGAGCCTGGTCTCCAACAGCCAGTTCATCGGCACGCGTCATCTTCAACAACGATCACCAACGACCAGCCGCTTCGCCGCGGCCCTGGCGCTGGTCCCGATCGTCGTGATGATCGCCTACCTCTCGGTCGCCCGCAAGCTCGGCGCCTTCGAACACATCTAGGCGATGCGGCTCTCGCGACGAGCAAGGGTGCTGCTGCGGGTCGGCGTCGGCGTCGGCCTC
The DNA here is from genome assembly GCA_963745305.1 of uncultured Solirubrobacterales bacterium. Classification (GTDB taxonomy): domain Bacteria; phylum Actinomycetota; class Thermoleophilia; order Solirubrobacterales; family 70-9; genus CAVUWL01. Next base: position 239,391 of record CAVUWL010000018.1, on the reverse strand, counting down.
GCCTTCATCTACATCCCGCTGATCGTGATCGTGATCTACGCCTTCAACTCGAGCAACATCCTCAAATGGCCGCCGCCGGGGCTGACCCTCGCCTGGTTCCGCAAGGCGTTTGAAAACGAAGCGGCGCGCGAAGCGTTCGCTCACCTCGATCAAGGCCGGTGCTCGCGGCGACCGCGATCGCGATCGTGCTCGGCACCCTGGCCTCCCTTGCGGTCGGGCGCCACCGCTTCTTCGGGCGCGAGACGATCTCCTTCCTTGTCATCCTGCCGATCGCCCTGCCGGGGATCGTCACCGGCGTCGCCCTCAGCAACACCTTCACCCAGGTTCTCGGCATTCCGCTCAGCCTCTTCACGGTGATCGTCGGCCACGCGACCTTTTGCATCGTCGTCGTCTACAACAACGTCGTCGCCCGCCTGCGCCGCATCTCGACCTCCTTCGAGGAGGCCTCGGCCGATCTCGGCGCCCACACCTGGCAGACCTTTCGCTTCGTCACCGTGCCCAGCCTGCAGACCGCCCTCGTCGCCGGCGCCCTGCTCGCCTTCGCCCTCTCCTTCGACGAGATCATCGTCACCACCTTCACGATCGGCGCCGGCGAAGAAACGCTGCCGATCTGGATCTTCTCGCAACCTCTTTCGCCCCAACGAGCTGCCGATCGTCAACGTCGTCGCGGTGCTCGTGATCCTGATCTCGATCATCCCCGTCTACCTGGCCCACCGCCTCACCCGCGAGGAGGGAGTGCCGATCGCAGGGCGGGGCGCTGGGGGCGGCAAGATCGAGGGCGGCGGCGTGGAGACCACGGCGACGGCGATCCCCTAGAGCGGGATGTTGCCGTGCTTTCGCTTCGGCTGAGCAACCCGCTTTGACTGCAGCATGCGCAGGGCCCTGATCAGCTTTGGACGGGTTTCGCGCGGCTCGATGACGTCATCGATATAGCCGCGCTCAGCCGCCGAGTAGGGGTTGGCGAAATGAGCCTTGTAGTCATCGATCAGCTTCTGGCGGCGCTGGTCGGGGGTCGGCGAGGAGGCGATGTCTTTGCGGTAGATGATGTTCACGGCGCCCTCGGGGCCCATCACGGCGATCTCGGCGGTGGGCCAGGCGACGTTGTAGTCGGCGAGCATGTGCTTTGAGTTCATCACGTCATAGGCCCCGCCATAGGCCTTGCGGGTGACGACGGTCAGCTTTGGCACCGTCGCCTCGGTGAAGGCGTAGAGCAGCTTCGCCCCGTGGCGGATGATTCCGTTCCACTCCTGGTCGGTTCCCGGCAGGAAACCCGGCACGTCGGTGAAGGTGAGCAAGGGCACGTTGAAGGCGTCGCAGGTTCGCACGAAGCGGGCAGCCTTCTCGGAGGCCTCGATGTCGAGGACGCCGGCGAGGTGAGCCGGCTGGTTGCCGACGATACCGACCGGGTAGCCGTCCAGGCGCGAGAAGCCGCAGACGATGTTCTTGGCGAAGTGCTCGTGCACCTCGAAGAACTCCTCCTCATCGACTATTCGCGAGATCACCTCGCGCATGTCATAGGGCTTGGAGGGATCGTCGGGGACCAGCGTGTCGAGCTCAGGATCTTCGCGCTCGGGATCATCGCTTGGCTCAAAGCGCGGCGGAGCCTCGAGGTTGTTGGAAGGTAGGAAGCTGAGCAGATAGCGCGCGTCCTGAGAGGCAGCTCTCCTCATCCTCGGCGGCAAAATGGGCGACTCCGGATTTCGTGTTGTGGCTCATCGCCCCACCGAGCTCCTCGAACTCGACCTCCTCTCCGGTCACCGTCTTGATCACCTCGGGCCCGGTGATGAACATGTGAGAGGTCTCCTTGACCATGAAGATGAAGTCGGTCATCGCCGGCGAGTAGACGGCACCGCCGGCGCAGGGTCCCATGATCAGGCTGATCTGGGGAATCACTCCCGAGCACTGCACGTTGCGGACGAAGACGTCGCCGTAGGCGCCGAGCGAGACGACCCCCTCCTGGATGCGGGCGCCGCCTGAATCGTTGATGCCGATCACCGGCGCCCCGACCTCGGCGGCGAGATCCATCACCTTGCACATCTTCTCGGCCATCACCTCGCCGAGGCTGCCGCCGAAGACCGTGAAGTCCTGGGAGAAGACAAAGACGGTGCGGCCTTCGATCGTGCCGTGACCGGTCACCACCGCATCTCCCCAGGGGCGGCGTTTTTGCATCTCGAAGTCGTAGGTGCGGTGGCGGACAAAGGTGTCGAGCTCCTCGAAGGAGCCGGGGTCAAGCAGCTTCTCAACCCGCTCGCGGGCGGTCAGCTTGCCCCTGGCGTGCTGCTTTTCGACCGCCTCAGCGGATGCCGAGTGGATCGCCTGCTCGCGCAGCTCGCGCAGGTAGGCGAGCTTCTCCTCGTGACTGACGGGGTTGCGCTCACGCATTGGGCGCGGGAGTCTATGACGAGCGGCTCAGGTACTGCCGAACGGCTGCTTGTGAGGCTGGGCAAGCTGATCGAGGAGGCGCTCGAGGTCCTCCTCGCTGAACCCAAGCTCATCGGCGGCGCGGATCTGAACCCGGGTCCCGAAGCCCTTCTCGGCCATCCTCACCTCGAGTTGGCGCAGCTGCTGCGCGGCAGCAATCAGCTCGACCAGCTCCGGCTCTGACTTCATCAGGGTCCTCGAAACCTCGATCATGGATGCCGCTTCAACCACCGACGCTTCGATCCTGCTGCGCCGGCGCAGCTGGGCGAGACCGTTCAGCGGCTCAGAAGAATGCCCCGCCGCGATATTCGCCGAAGACGTCACGCATCGCTCCACAGACCTCTCCGATCGAGGCGCTGGCGGCGAGCGCGGCGCGGATCGGGTGCAGGAGGTTGCCCTCGCCGCGGGCGACCTCGCGCAGCGCCTCGAGGCTGCGTCCCACGGCGGCCTGGTCGCGGCACTCCTTGAAGGCCTTGAGGCGAGCGAGCTGACGTTGCTCGGACTCGGGATCGACCCGCAGGATGTCGACATCGTCGATCTGATCGGTGACGTACTTGTTGACGCCAACCACTATGTCTTGGCCGCTGCGGTAGCGCTCGTGGTAGGAGAGGGCCGACTCCTCGATCTCGCGCTGCATGAACTCCAGCGCCTCGACCGAGCCCCCCAGCTCCTGCACCTTGCCGATCAGCTCCCAGGCACGGGCCTCGATCTCATCGGTCAGGGACTCGACGAAATAGGATCCGGCGAAGGGATCAACCGTGTCGGCGACGCCGGACTCATGGGCGAGCACCTGTTGGGTGCGCAGGGCGATCCGCGCCGAGCGCTCGGTCGGCAGGGCCAGCGCCTCGTCGAAGCCGTTGGTGTGAAGGGATTGGGTGCCACCGCTGACCGCGGCGAAACCCTGCAGGGCGACCCGGATGATGTTCACCTCGGGTTGTTGGGCCTGCAGCGTCACACCCCCGGTCTGGGTGTGGAAGCGGATCTTCATCGAGTTGGGATCCTCGGCCCCGAATCGCTCTTTGACGATCTCCGCCCACATTCGCCGCACCGCTCGAAACTTTGCGACCTCTTGAAATACGTTGTTGTGGCAGTTGAAAAAGAAGGCCAGCCGCGGCGCAAACTGGTCGATCTTTAGGCCTCGATCGAGCGCCGCCTCGACGTAGGCGATCGCGTTTGAGAGGGTGAAGGCGACCTCCTGCACCGCCGAGCAGCCCTTCTCGCGGATGTGGTAGCCCGAGATCGAGATCGTGTTCCACTTCGGCACCCGCTCGCGGCAGTACTCAAAGATGTCGGTGGTCAGCCTCATCGTCGGCTCGGGGGGATAGATGTAGTTGCCCCTCGCCATGTACTCCTTCAGCACGTCGTTTTGCACCGTGCCGCGCAGCTTTTGGGATTCAACCCCCTGCTCCTCACCGACCAGCTCATAGAGCAAGAGCAGGATCGCCGCCGGGGCGTTGATGGTCATCGAGGTGGAGACACCGTCGAGCGGAATCTCGGCAAAGCAGATCCGCATGTCCTCGATCGTGTCGATCGGAACGCCGGTCCGGCCGACCTCGCCGCGGCAGAGCGGATCGTCGGAGTCGCGGCCGAGCTGGGTCGGCAGATCGAAGGCCATCGAGAGCCCGGTCGAGCCGTGGGCGATCAGGTAGCGGTAGCGCTCGTTGGTGTCCTCGGGAGTGGCGAAGCCAGCGTACTGGCGCATTGTCCAGAGTCGCTCGCGATACATCCCGGCGTGGATGCCGCGGGTAAACGGCGCCGAGCCGGGCTCGCCGAGTCGCTCGGCCAGGTCGGGAGCAACGTCATCCTCGTCGTAGAGGACCTTGATCTCGATTCCGGAGTCGGTGAAAACGCGCGGGTCATCTGCTCCCACCAGCGGGGCGATCGTGCGTCCGAGGTCCCCGTCGGCCTCGCTCCGCCTATCCGTCTCAGCCGCCATCCCCGCCAGGATATTGGGCCACCGACCACGCCGAGCGTTTGAGCCTCCGGGAAGCGGAATTCTCCCAGCCCATCCTCATCCCTCGCGCAGCCGCGTCGCGCACCGCGCTAGGACGCGGTACCGACCAGGCGCTCGACCCCGCTCTGCTCGATCGTCTTTTGCAGACCCTCGCGCAGTTTGACCTGCGGGCTCCAGCCCAACAGGTCTGAGGCGCGAGCGATATCGGGGCGGCGCTGCTGGGGGTCATCGACTGGCAACGGTTCATAGACCAGCTCGGAGCGAGAGTCGGTTACCTCGATCACTGTCTTTGCCAGCTCGAGCAGCGTGAACTCGTCGGGGTTACCGATGTTCACCGGCGTGTGGACCTCCGATTGGGCAAGACCGATGATGCCAGCGATCAGGTCATCGACGTAGCAGAAGCTGCGGGTCTGGCTGCCGTCGCCAAACACCGTCAGCGGCCGGTCCTGGAGCGCTTGGCGCAAGAAGGTGGGGATGGCGCGCCCATCGTGGGGCCTCATCCGCGGACCGTAGGTGTTGAAGATGCGAACGATCGCGGTATCGACGCCCTGTTGGCGGTGATAGGCCATCGTCAGCGCCTCGGCGTAGCGCTTGGCCTCGTCATAGACCCCGCGCGGGCCGATCGGGTTGACGTGACCCCAGTACTCCTCGGTCTGGGGGTGCTCCTGAGGATCCCCGTAGACCTCGCTGGTCGAGGCGATCACAAAGCGGGCGCGCTTGAACTTGGCCAGACCGAGCATGTGGTGGGTCCCGTAGGAACCGACCTTGAGGGTGTGAAGCGGTAGCCGCAGGTAATCGATCGGGCTGGCCGGGGAGGCGAGGTGGTAGACAAAGTCAACCTCCTCGGAGACCTCGACGTGCTCGGTGATGTCAAGGTGGCGAAACTCAAAGGCCGAATCGCGGATGTGCTCGATGTTTTGCAGCGAGCCGGTCTCGAGATTGTCGAGACATATCACCCGATTCCCCGCTCCAAGCAACTGCTCGCAGAGGTGGGAACCGAGGAAGCCGGCGCCGCCGGTGACCACGCAGGTGCTCATCGCGCCCGCCACGATAGCTGGCTTCGGCTCCTCTCAGCGCGGCCGAGGGACGCAGCCCGATCGATGCGCGCCGTCACTCGCGGCGTGCCGGCGGCATCTGGCTGCGAGCGCCAGCCGGGCCAAACCGTGCCCGCGCCGCGCGTCCTCGGCCTCCGAGACGCAGCGGCGCGGGCAGCGGGTCGCGACTAACGCAGGGTTGAGAGTTGGTCGGTGACCTGTTCGACCAGGTCCTGGGCGCGGTTACTTTGCTCATCGATCGCCCTGCGCACCCGCTGCTCGACCTCGTCGCGGTTGCGGCGCAGCGTTGTCTCGACCGTGCGCTGGCGCCTGCGCGCCTCGCGCTCGACCCGGCCTCGGGTCCTTTTGGCCTCGCTGGCGGCCTTGCGACGGGCGCTGGCGCCGCGGCGCTCGCTGCGTCTTAGCGATTTGCGCAGCTGGGTGCGGTAGGCCTTGATCTGCTTCTCGGCAGCGCTTCGGCCGGTGAAGGGCTCGACCAGATCGGAGATTCGATCGGTAACTCCCAACACGGCGCCGATCGGAATGTCAACGACGCTCTCAGCAACGGTTTGCACTTGGCTCTTTGCGGGAGCGGCGGCCTTCGCCGGGCGCCCCGCCGAGTTGGCGGTCCGTTTGGCGTTTGCGGTAGTCCGCTTGGATTGGGTTTTTGCGCTTGCTTTTGCGCTTGCTTTTGCGCTTTTCTGGTTGTTGTTCTCGGTTGCCATGAAAGTCGGATCCCTTCGATCGTTCGACATTGCCTGCCCTCGGGTTCGCGAGTCTAGCGAACATATGTTCTTTACGAACACACGTTCTAAAACCGCCCGAAGTGATTGGTTACAGCCTGATCTCGGGCCGCGGGCTGAGGCTAGGCGGAGCCTTGAGCCTCGCGCACCAGGGCGAGGGAGCGCTCGCCGGCGGCGGCGATGATCGGGTAGCGAGCCTCGAGGCCGAGGTCTGCCCGCTCAAGAGCCAGATCGCCAAAGGCAATCTGGCCGCCGGCCTCGCGGACAATCAGCTGCGCCGCCGCCGCGTCGACCGAGCGGCAGGGGCGCAGGCTGAGCATCGCGTCAAAGCGAGCCGCACCCACGTAGGCGGCGCTGATCGCGATCGAGCCGACCACGCGAAGACGGTAGACCTTGCCGATCAGCGCCCCAAGCATCCCGCAGCGACAGCTCGGGCTCCGCCGACTCCAGGCCCAGCAGCTCTGGGCTGCTCGCGGTCGGGGCCGACCGCGAGTGGCTGCCCGGCCAGCTTCGCCCCCATCCCGCGCCGCGCCACGAACTCCTCCCCGGCTCCGAAATCGTAGACGTAGCCGAACTCGACGTCGGCCATCGATGAGCCCGAGGCGACGGCGATGCTGAGGCTGTGAGATGGGAGCGTGCGGCGCGCGTTGAGGGAGCCGTCGATCGGGTCGATCACCACCCGCGCCGCGCCGCCTGAGCCGAATCTGAGCTCGCCGCGCTCCTCGGAGATCGCCACGAAGGAGGCCCCCGCGCGGCCCAGCGCGTCCAGCTCGGCGAAGACGGCGTCCTCGCAGCGGCGGTCGATCGCCAGGGTGCGATCGCCGCCCTCGCCAACGCCCTCATACACCGTGCGCTCCTCGATACCAGGGACCGAGGCGAAGATCTGGCGCTGGGCGGTCACCAGGCGGCGGCAGATTCCCAGCCAGTCTGCGGAAAAACGTCCATCCGGGCCATCCTAAGCAGGGCGTGCACTCGGTAGCGTTGGACCATGCTCGCCACGGTCGAAGCACAGGAGCGCGCCGTTCGCCATCGCGGCGGCGCGGCGCTGCTGGTGCTGGAGCAGCTGGGACCGGCAAGACCGAGGCGCTGGCGCGGCGCCTGGCGCGCCTCGCCGCCGCCGGCACCGGCCCCGAGCAGGTCCTGGTGCTGACCGCCACCGCGGCAACCGCGAGCAGGCTGCGCGAGCGGGTCGAGGCGCTGTTGAGCGGACCTTTCGAGGAGCTTTGGATCGGCGAGCTGGGACGCGATCGGCGAGCGGCTCCTGCGCGAGCACTCCGAGCGCCGCCGGCCTCGATCCGTTCTTCGACGTGCTCGGTCCGGCCGAGCGGCTGGCGATGCTGCTCGACCGCCTCGCCGGAGCTGCCGCTTCGCCGTCACGAGATCCGCGGCAATCCGGCCGGACTGCTCGCCGCCCTGCTGGAGCGAATCGACGCGCTGAAGGCAGGTGCGATCGGCGCTGAGGCAATCGAGGCTCGCGCCCGCGAGGAGGAGGCTCGGGCGTCCGACCGCGCCTCCCTGGTGGCAGCTGAGAAGGAGCGGGAGTTTGCCGAGCTCTTCGCGGCCCACGACCGCATCCTCGCCGCTACCGGCAGCCTCGACCGTGGCGACGTGTTCCTCGCACTCAACAAGCTTCTCTCAGACCGGCCCGACCTTCGCCGCGGGCTCGGGGGCCGCTTCGCCGAGGTGATGGTCGATGAGCTCGAGGACACCACCCCCGCCCAGCGGGCAATTCTGGCGGCCTTGGCGAGCGCCAACCCAAACCACCTCTACTCGCTGAGGTTCGACCCCGAGCGGGAGACGGATCAGCTTGACCCAGAGCCGGATCGTCCGTACGGCGACCCGTTGCCCGGGCAGCATCCGGGCACGGCGGCCTGGTTTCATGATCTGCATCCAGACGGCGAGCTGATCGCCCTCGAGCAGCGGTTTCGCCAGCCGAGGATCCGTTTCTGGCGCTGCACCAACGAGCGCGCCCAGGCCCAGGCGATGGCGCGCGAAATCGAGCACCTGCTGGCCGCGGGCAGCGAGGCGGAGGGGATCTGCGTCTTGGTCGATCGAGCCGGGCCGCCGCGGTGGCGCCGTCGCGGCGGCGATGGAGGAGCGCGGCATCCCCTTCCACCTCTCCGGCCCGGCCGCTCTCTTCCAGCGCCCCGAGGTGCGCGACGCGATCGCCTGGCTGCGCGTCCTCGCCGACCCCGAGGACTCGGCGGCGGCGGCGCGGGCGCTGACCCGCCCGCCGATCGAGCTGCGCTCCAGCGACCTGGCGCGACTGACGACGATCGCCCGCCGCCGCAAGCTCGACATGGTCTGACGCCTGCGAGGCGGCCCTTGAGAGCCCTCAGCTCCAGCCCGAGGCGCGGGAGCGGATCCAGTCCTTTCTAAAGCTCTACGGCGCCGCGGCGGCGGCGATGGAGGAGCGCCGTGCCGACGTCTTCGTGCGCCGCCTGATCGAGCGGGTCGGGCTGCGTCGCCAGCGGCTCTTCGCCGCCCAGCCGGAGGTCGCCGAGCGCCTCCTCGGCGCTCTCCCGGCTGGCCGAGCTGGCGGCCGCCTGGGCGCGCCGCGAGCCGCATGGCTCGACCCGGGGCTTCGTTCGCTACCTGAGCGCGGTCGCCGAGGCCGGGGTCGAGCCCGAGCGGAGCCGAGGAGCCGCCCTCCCCCGGCGCGGTGCTGGGCCTCTCTCCGAGCGCGGTCAAGGGGATGGAGTTCGACCATGTCTTCGCGCTCGGAGCTCGAGCAGGGTGGCAACTGGGCCCGCATCGGGCAGCCCGCCGCGCAGCGGCTTGATCTTTTCGCGGGTCGAGGCCGAGGACGGAGGCGGGCTGCCCCGCTCGCAAATCCATGAGCAGGTGCTGGCTACCGCCGCCGACGACCGAGGAGGCCCACGAGGAGGAGCTCTTCGGCCCGGCCGAGGGCCTGCACGCGACCTACCGCTTGCTGCGCGAGCAGGTCCTTGAGGCCTCCTGGAGGGCCGGCAGGGAGCTCTCGGAGCCACGCCTTGATACCGCGATCGACGTGAACCGGGCGATCGCCCGCTACCTGGAGCTGCTGAAGCTGGCGGCGCTGGCCCAGCGCCCCGGCGATGAGCCGACCGCGGAGGCGATCGAGGCGGTCAACGGCCTGCTGCGCCAGGTCGCCACCCCCGAGCAGCAGGCCGAGCTCGACGCATCATCGCTCGACTCCTACCTGCTCGACTCGAGCGTGAGCGCGGCCTGCGCCGGCGAGCTGATCGCCGCCCGCGAGGAGCCCTCGCTTGCAGGCATTCCTGCCGCGTCGGGGCGACGGCGGGCTCAGCCTCTCGGCCTCCGACCTCGACCTCTACCTGACCTGCCCGCTGAAGTACAAGTTCGCGCGGGTCTTCGGGATCCCGCAGGAGCCGACGATCAACCAGCGCTTCGGGATCCTCATCCACAACGTGCTCGAACGCTTCCACAAGGAGGAGATCGAGGGTGCCGACCGAGGACGGGCTCGCGCGGCTGACCACGCTCTTCGAGGCGGGCTGGCGACGCTCCGGGTTTCGGCAACAGCGACGACGAGCTGCAGTACCGCCAGCGCGGCACGCGAGGCGATGCGCCTCTACTGGGAGCGCGGAGCGGGCCGCCGAGGGCGAGCCGATCTGGCTGGAGCGAAAGTTCGACTTCCAGATCGGCGGCCACCACGTGCGCGGCCGGGTCGACCGAGTCGACCGCCTGCCGGCCGGCGAGCTATGAGCTGATCGACTACAAGACCGGCGAGCGCAAGCAGCGAACCCAGCTGCGAGAGCGACCTGCAGCTCGCGCTCTACCGCCTTGCCGCCCGCGAGGCCTGGGAGGTGGAGGCCAGCACGCGGCAGCTACTACTACGTCCTCGACGCCGAGAAGGTGGCGGCGCCGACTCAAGCCCGACGACGCCGAGCGGGTCGAGCGCACCGTGCTGCAGGTCGGCGAGGGCGTGCTGGGCCAGGACTTCGAGCCGCGACCCTCTCCCACCGTCTGCAGCTGGTGCGATTACCGCCTGATCTGCCCCGCCGCCGAGAGCTAGCCGCGCCGCGGCCGCTAGCTTCCCTGCTGGCGCAGGAAGCGCTGGAACTCGCGGGCGATCGAGTCAGCGGAGGGCAGGCCCTCGCCGTCCTCGCCGAGCTGCTCGGCCTGCTCGGCCTCGATCCGCTCGACCAGCTCTTCGATCTCGGGATTGGCGGCTACGGCGCGGCCGATCTGCTCCTCATAGCTGACCGTCTCCTGCTCCAGCTCCGAGGCGTCAACGGCGATCCCGGTCAGGCCTTCGAGGCGGCGCAGCAGCGCCAGCGCGGCCTTCGGGTTGGGGACCGCGGCGACGTAGTGGGGAACCGCCGCCCACAGCGAGGCCGAGCTCATCCCGACCTGGCGGCAGCAGTCGTGGACGACGCCGACGATTCCGGTCGGACCCTCATAGCTGGAGCGCTGCAGGTCGAGCTCTTCGACCAGCTCCTGATCGGAGGCGAGGCCGGTGATCGGCACCGGCAGCGTGTGGGAGACCTCGGCGATCAGCGCTCCCAGGGTGATCACCATCTCCACCCCGAGCGCATCGGCGGCGGTGGCAATCGTCTCCGAGAAGGTGCGCCAGCGCAGGTTCGGCTCGGTTCCGTCGAGCAGGACAAGGTCACGATCGGCGGCGGGGACGCGGGCCGCGATCAGGTTGTTCTCGGGCCACTCGATCCGGCGGGCCTGCCCCTCGGCGAGGGTGATCGTCGGCCGCGTCGACTGGAAGTCGAAGTACTCCTCGGGGTCGACCTGGGCGATCAGCTCGGCGTCCAGGGACTCGGCCACCGTGGCGAGCGCGGTCGAGGCGGCGGCGGCGGCGTCGTTCCAGCCACGAAAGGAGCAGACGAGGATCGGAGATCGAAGCTGGGGCAGATCGCCTTCCCAGGTGAGAGAATCCACGCTCTGAGCGTAGACGATGACGGCCTCGCGCCAGCGTGGCGCTCAGGAGCCCGCGGCAAGGCCGCGGCGCAGCAGCTGCAGCGCGATCGACAGCGCCAGCGCCGCGAAGGAGAGCTGCAGGACCCGCTCGGGCACCTGGTTTGCGATCCCGACTCCGATCAGGACGCCGAGCGGAGAGAGGGCACCGATCACGATTGCGTTGCGGAGGTTGACGTTGCCGTAGGCATTCTGGCGGATCGCGCCGACCGTGGCGACGATCACGATCATCAAAAGCGAGGTCGACTCGCCCTCGACCTGGGAGAGGCCGAGAAAGATCGTCAAGGCCGGCACGAAGAGAATCCCGCCGCCGACCCCGACCAGGCCTCCGGCGAGACCGCCAGCAACGCGCCAGGGCCGCTGCCATCAGCTCATTCACGAGAGGATCAGCTCGATCGAGATGGCGAACAGCAGTACGGCAAAAAGCAGCGAGACCGTGCGCTGGGAGATTCGCTGCTGAATCGCGGTTCCGATGATGACCCCAGCGATCGCGGGAATCGCCAGCAACAAGCGCGTCGCCGAGGTGCACATTGCCATAGATTCCGCCCTCGGCGATCGCCCCGAGCAATCCGATCATCACGATCGCCGCCAGGCTCGTGCCGGTCGCGAGCCGCTCTCCGTAGCCGAACCAAAAGATCAGCAGCGGCACGATGATCGTTCCACCTCCGACCCCAAACAGACCGCTGAAGATTCCAGCCGAGGTGCCGATCGCGGCGAGCTTTAGGGTCGCTGCAGAGGGCATCTGTGGAGCGGCGCGGGCAAGGTGTGGCGATACTAGATGCCGTGCCTCGCGAAACTGAGACCAGGGACGGCGTCAATCGGGCCGATCTGCTTGAGGCGTTGCGATCTGACCCGCGGCGAACGGCGATTCTGACCGATATCGACGGCACCCTGGCGCCGATCGTCGAGCGCCCCGAGGAGGCGGCGGTGCCGGACGCCGCAAGCGGGTGCTGGGGACGCTGCGGGGGCGCTACGGGCTGGTCGGCTGCATCTCGGGCCGGCGGGCGGCGGAGGCGCGGCGCACTGGTTGGCGTCGACGGAATCGCCTACGCCGGCAACCATGGCCTCGAGCTGCTGCTTCCGGGTGAGCAGACGCCCCGCCTCGATCCCTCGCTGCGCGGGCGCGAGGGCGAGGCGGCGAGCTTCATCGCCGGACTCGGAACCGCCGAGCTCAGATCGGCGGGTCTGCGGGTCGAGGACAAGGGCCCGATTCAGGCGCTGCACTGGCGCGGCGCCGCGACGAGCAGCGCGCGACGGAGGCGCGGGCCCATGAGATCGCGGCCGAGGCAGGTCGGGCCGGTCTGGAGCCACGCTGGGGACGCAAGGTGCTTGAGATTCGGCCGGTCGGAGGCGGCGGCAAGGACGCCGCGGTCGCCGCGCTTTTCGGCGAGCGATTCGATCTCTTCAGCTGCCTACGCTGGCGATGACCGCACCGATCTCGATGCCTTTCGGCGCCTGCGCGAGCTGCGCGATGGCGGCCAGCTGGCGGTCGCGGTCTGCGTGGGGGTCATCTCCCCAGAGGCACCGCCAGAGCTGCCCGAGGAGTCCGACCTGATCGTCGATGGGCCCCGCCGGCTGGCTGGAAATCCTCGAATCCCTGGTCGTCTGAGATATGCCCTACACCGACCTTCTGCGCATCACCGTCTTGCTGACCGGCGCCGAGGCCACCGCGCTCGGCGCGATCGCGGCGATCGCGGCAGGCGCAAAACGGCGACAGCACGACCGTTCTGATCGCCGCGATCTGGTGGCTGCTCTCACTGGCGATCGGGCTCTTTCTGGGTCGCCCGGCGCGGGCGGCCGATGGCGTCCGCGACGCCCTGACCCAGGCCCGCACGGCAACCAGCCTTCCCGCCGAGACGCCCGCCCGCATCGCCTCGGCCGGCTCTGGCCGATCGGAGTCACCGCTCTGGCCGCCGGCGTCCTGGGCATCTTCTTCCCCGGCGTCGCGGTGATCGGCGCCGGCTACGCCCTGCTCGTCGCGCTTGCCTGGCACACCCGCGAGGCCGCCGTTCTGGGCGTCGAGCATCGCGACGGTGTCAAGTTCTACGTCGTCGCCAACTCGGCCTTCAGACCGATCGAGTTGGTTCGCACGCCGGGCCTGCGCAGCGACCGCCTGCCCGCCTAGCGCTCAAGCAACACCCGCAGCTGCGCGCCAGCTGCGGGTGTTGGCGACCTGCTCGGGCGCAGCCAGGCGCGGCGGGCGGTGATCACGGCGTAGGTCATGTTGTCGAGCGTCTCGATCCCGTGGGCGTCTGTGTTGAGGACGATCATCACGCCGGCCTGAGCGGCCAGCCGAGCGTGCTCGCTCGGAGAGGTCGCGGCGGTTGCGGGTTGCCGTTGATCTCGAGCATCGTGGCGTCGGCTGCCGCGGCCTCGAGCACCGCTTCGACGTCGATGGCGTAGGGCTCCCGCCGGCCGATCAGGCGTCCGGTCAGGTGGCCGATGCAGTCGACATCGGGGTTTTCGATCGCGGCGATGACCCGCTGCCGTCATCCGCTCCTCAGAGATCGAGAAGGAGGTGTGGACGCTGGCGATCGTCCAGTCGAGGCGCGGCGAGCAGCTCCGCCGGATAGTCGAGTGAGCCGTCGAGGCCGATGTTTACCTCCGAACCGCTGAGCAGGCGAAAGCCGCGCCGCCCCTGATTCCAGGCCGCCACTTCCTCGATCCGCTCTTCGAGCCGCTCGGCGCTGACGTTGTCACCGAAGCCGTGGCTGGCCGAGTGATCGGTAATCGCCATGTAGGAGTAGCCACGCGAGCGCGCCGCCTCCGCCATCTCCTCGAGGCTATTGCGACCGTCGGAGAGGGTGGTGTGGGTATGCAGGTCGCCGCGAAGGTCGGAGATGCCGATAAGTCCCGGGGCGGGATTGTCGGCCAGGAAGGCCTCCAGCTCGGCGGTGGCGGCGGGAACTTTGCCCCAGCTTCGCCGCCGCGGGGATCTCGCCGCTCTCAAGCAGGGTCGCAATCTTCTCGGCCAGCGTCTTGCCGACTCCAGGTATCTGCTGGACGCGTCCCGCCGCACTCAGCTCGGCAACCGAGTCGGGGCTCTCGCGGATCGCTCGCGCCGCGGTGCGGTAGGCGAGCACCCGGTATCGATCGGCGCCGTCGAGCTCATAGAGCGTCCCTAGCTCCTCCAGTGCGGCGGCGATCTCGGCGTTGCTCACCCTCCAAAAGTTAGCTTCCGCAACCTCTTTAGACACGCTTTGGCTTGACCAATAGCATCGTGGTCGATGCCCCGAGCTCACCACAGCGGCCCGGCCTGGTTGGTCCTGCCGACCTACAACGAGGCCGAGAACATCGGCGGCCTTCGTCGCCGCCGCCCGCGCAGAAGCTGCCCGCCTCTGCCCAGATCCTGATCGTCGACGACAACTCCCCCGACGGGACCGGGGAGATCGCCGACCGCTCGGCCGAGGAAGCCGAGAACGTCAACGTCCTGCACCGGCCACGCAAGGAAGGGCTCGGCCCCGCCTACATCGCCGGCTTCCGGCGCGCCCTGGCCGGCGGCGCCGGGCTGGTGCTGGAGATGGACTCCGACTTCTCCCACGACCCCGCCTACCTGCCGCGCTTGCTGGAGGGGGCCGAGCGCGCCGACCTGGTGATCGGCTCGCGCTACGTGGCCGGCGGCGGGGTCTGCGACTGGGGGATCGCTGCGGCGCGCGATCAGCCGCGGCGGCAGCGCCTACGCGCGGCTCGTGCTCGGGGTCGGGGTGCGCGACCTGACCGGCGGCTTTAAGTGCTTCCGGCGCGAGGTGCTCGAGGCGATCGACCTCGACTCGATCCAGGCTCCCGCGGCTACGCCTTCCAGGTCGAGATGACCTACCGGGCGATCCAGCAGGGCTTCAGGGTCGCTCGAGGTGCCGATCGTCTTTCGCGACCGCCAGGCCGGCTCCTCGAAGATGGATCGCTCGATCGTCGCCGAGGCGATCTGGCGGGTGCCCCTTCTGCGCTTCGGCGGGCGCCCGGCGGAGGAGCGCCGAGAAGCCTGGTCACACCGAAGGCGCGCTATACTTTTTGAAGTATTGAGCGCTGAAACTCAACCCCAGGAGACCGATTCCAGTGACAGGCAAACTCAGCGACGTGACAGACGCCACCTTCAAATCCGACGTTCTGGAGGCCGAGGGCCCCGTCCTCGTCGACTTCTGGGCGCCCTGGTGCGGGCCCTGCCGCGTCGTCCACCCGGTCCTCGAGGAGATCGACGGCGAGCGCGAGGACCTGCAGATCGTCAGCCTCAACGTCGACGAGAACCAGCAGACCGCGGCCCAGTACGAGGTGCTCTCGATCCCGACGATGATCCTCTTCAAGGACGGGGCGATCGCCAAGAAGGTGGTCGGCGCGATGCCCAAGCGTCGCCTCGAGGCCGAGCTCGAGCCGGCGCTCGCCTGAGGCGGGGCTGGCGGCGATGCCGTTCGTTCAGGTCCACTGGTTCGAGGGACGAACCGACGAGCAGAAGGCGGAGATCGCCAAGCGCATCGAGGAGGCGCTGGTCGAGGTCGCCGGCGCCCCGCCCGAGCACTGCTGGGTGAAGTTCTCCGACTCCTCCAAGTCCGACTTCATCATCGGCGAGCCGGCCGTCGAGCTAGGGCCGCCAGCTCAGGCCCGCACGCGAGGCACGGACGACCTGGCAGGCCGCGGCCGTCGATCCTCGATCGCAGCGTCGCCAGCGCCGACCGTCGTAGGCGATCGAGGGGGCGAGGACCTCGCCGCCCAGGTAGGCCTCGTGCTCGCGGGCGGCGGCGAGCAGCTCGTGCGTCGCCGCCGAGGGCGAGCGCGATCCGGTCGGTGATCTCCAGGCCCGCCTCTTTGCGGGCGTTCTGGACGGCGTGGACGATCTCGCGGGCGAGGCCCTCGCGGCGCAGCTCCTCGTCGAGCTCGAGCTGCCAGGGCGACGGCGTGGCCGGCCTCGGCCTCGACCTCATAGCCCTCGAGCGGCTGCAGGGCGAGGGTCAGCTCGTCGGCGCCGAGCGTGTGGTCGTCGCCGTCGATGGCTGATCCCGACCTCGCCGCCGTCGGCCATCACCTTGGCGACGTGCGCGCGCGTCGAGCGCCTCGACCGCCGCCGCCACCTGCGGCATCCGCTTGCCGAAGCGCGGCCCGAGGGCGCGGTAGTTGGGCTTGACCGCGTAGCTGACCAGCTCGGCCTCCTCGCTGACGAAGTCCAGCTCCTTGACGTTGAGCTCGGCGGTGACCAGGTCGGCGCGGGCCTCGATCGCCGCGCGCTCGGCGTCGTTGGCGACGATCACCGCGCGCCGCAGCGGCTGGCGCACCTTCGCCTTGGCCTGGGCGCGGGCCGCGCGGCCGAGCTCGACCGTCAGGCGCACCGCCTCCATCGCCGCTCTCCAGCTCGGGATCGGCGAGGGCGGAGTCGACGCTCGGGGAAGTCGCGCAGGTGGACCGAGTCGGGCCGGAGCTCGCTCCGCCTCGGCGCCGCCGACGAGGTTGAGGTGGATCTCATCGGCGAGAAAGGGGGTGAAGGGAGCGAGCAGCGCGGCCGTCTCCAGCAGGCAGTGGCGCAGGGTCGCGAAGGCGGCCCGGTCGCCCTCCCAGAAGCGGCGCCGCGAGAGCCGCACGTACCAGTTGGAGAGCTCCTCGACGTACTCGGCGATCGCCCGGCCGGCGGCGGTGCAGTCGAAGTCGTCCATCCGCTCGCGCACCGTGCGCGATCGTCGCCTGCAGGCGCGAGAGCGCCCAGCGGTCGAGGTCGCTGGCCGTCGGCGGACGCCGTCCCACTCGGGCGGCGTCGAAATCCGCGGGCGCCAGGCCCTCGGCGTTGGCGTAGAGCACCCAGAACGAGTACGTGTTCCAGAGCGTGAGCAGGAACTGGCGCACCGACTCGCCGACCGTCTCGAGCGAGAAGCGGTAGCCCGACCAGGGCTGCTGGGCGGTCAGGTAGTACCAGCGGAAGGCGTCGGCGCCGTGGGCGGCGATCACCTCCCAGGGCTCGACCACGTTGCCCCTGCTCTTCGACATCTTCTGGCCCTCGGGGTCGAGGATCAGGCCGAGGCAGACGCAGTTGCGGTAGCTGGAGGATCGAAGAGCAGGGTCGACTCGGCGAGCAGGGTGTAGAACCAGCCGCGGGTCTGATCGATCGCCTCGCAGATGAAGTCGGCCGGGAAGCGCTCCTCGAACTCCGCCTCGTTCTCGAACGGGTAGTGGAACTGGGCGAAGGGCATCGCGCCGCTGTCGTACCAGGTGTCGATCACCGAGTCGACGCGGCGCATCTGCGCCGCCGCAGCTCTCGCACTCGACGCTCACCTCATCGATGTAGGGGCGGTGCAGGTCGCTCGGGCACCTCGCCGCCTGAGCGCTCGCGCAGCTCGGCGACCGAGCCGGCGCAGAAGAGCTCGCCGCAGCTCGGCGTTGCTGCAGCGCCAGATCGGCAGCGGCGTGCCCCAGTAGCGGTCGCGCGAGAGCGCCCAGTCGACGTTGTTCTCCAGCCATTTGCCGAAGCGGCCGTGCTTGATGTGCTCGGGGTGCCAGCCGATCGTCTCGTTGTTTGCGAGCAGCCGGTCCTTCGACCTGCGGAGGTGCGCGACGTACCAGCTCGACTTCGCGTAGTAGAGCAGCGGCGTGCCGCAGCGCCAGCAGTGCGGATAGGAGTGCTCGTAGACCTGCTCGCGAAAGAGCAGGCCGCGCTGCTCGAGGTCGGCGATCAGCTCACGTGTCACGCTCCGGGTCCTTGACGAAGCGTCCCGGCAAAGCCGGCTGACGCGGTCGTCGAAGGTGCCGTCGAGGCTGGACCGGGTTGTAGAGGGTTGCCGGCTCGCGTTGGATCGAAGATGCCCTCGGCGCCGGCGAGCGCGTAGTCGTCCTCGCCGAAGGCGGGGGCGATGTGGACCAGGCCGGTGCCGTCCTCGGTGGTGACGAAGTCGCCGGCGAGCACCGGGAGGCGGCCGGCGGGCTGGCGGTCGCTCGAGCTCGAAGATCGGGCCCCGGTAGCGGCGGCCGACCAGCTCCGAGCCCGGAAAGCGGGCGAGCGATCTCGACCCCCTCGCCGAGCACCCTCTCGACCAGCGGCTCGGCCACGATCAGCGCCTCGCCGTCGACGCCGCGCCCTGACGTAGGTGACCTCGGCGCGACCGCGACGGCGACGTTGCCGGGCAGCGTCCAGGGCGTCGTCGTCCAGACCAAGAGCGACTCTCCCGACTCCGCTCCGTCGTCGCCCAGCAGCGGGAAAGCGCACGTAGATCGAGGGGTCCTCGACGTCCTGATAGCCGAGCGCGACCTCGTGCGAGGAGAGCGCCGTGCCGCAGCGCGGGCAGTAGGGGACGACCTTGTGGCCCTCGTAGAGGCGGCCGTCGTCCCAGAGTCTTGCGCAGCGACCACCAGACCGACTCGATGTAGTCGTTGTCGAGGGTGACGTAGGGGTCGTCGAGGTCGATCCAGAAGCCGATCCGCTCGGTCAGCCGGTTCCACTCCTCGACGTACTCGAAGACCGATTCGCGGCAGCGCTGGTTGAACTCGGCGATCCCGAACTCCTCGACCTCCTGCTTGGAGGTGATCCCGAGCTGCTTTTCGACCTCGAGCTCGACCGGCAGCCCGTGGCAGTCCCAGCCGGCCTTGCGCGGCACCCGGTAGCCGCGCATCGTCTTGTAGCGCGGGTAGATGTCCTTGAAGACGCGGGCGAGGACGTGGTGGGAGCCGGGCCGGCCGTTGGCGGTCGGCGGGCCCTCGTAAAAGCTCCAGACCTCGGCCCCCTCGCGGTTGGTCGAGCGAGCGGGCGAAGACGTCCGTTCTGCGCCAGCGCGCCAGCACCCGCTCCTCCAGCTCGGGGAAGGACTGCTTGGGGTCGACGGGGTGAAAGCCAGGCATCGAGCAGGTGATTCTAGGAGCGAGTAGGGTGCGCGCCTCGGTGGCGGCGCGCTTCGACTGAACGGAAAGGTGGCGCTGGTCACCGGCGCGGCGCGCGGAATCGGCTTTGAGACCGCGCGCCAGATGCAGCTGCGCGGCGCCTCGGTCGCGGTGCGTCGACCTCGACGCCAGACGCAGGCCGCGCGAGGCGGCCGAGCGGATCGGCGAGCGGACGATCGGGATCGCGGCCGACGTCACCGACCAGCGGGGCGATGATGGCGGCGGTCGCCGAGACGGTCGAGAGGTTCGGCGGCCTCGACCTGGCGATCGCAAACGCCGGCATCGCCCAGTCGCGGCTGGCGACCGCGCGCGGGCTCTCCGGCGAGGAGTGGGAGCGCGTCTTTGAGGTCGACCTGCTCGGCGTCTGGCGAACCGCGCGCGCGGCGCTGCCGCAGATCGTCGAGCGCCGCGGCCAGCTCGTCCTCGTCTCCTCCGTCTACGCCTTCGTGAACGGCATGGCGAACAGCCCCTACGCGGTTGCCAAGGCCGGGGTCGAGTCGCTGGGACGGGCGCTGCGGGTCGAGCTCGCCCCGCACGGCGCCAGCGCGACGCGTCGCCTACTTCGGCTGGGTCGACACCAAGATGGTCCAGGACGCCTTCGACCAGCCCGAGGCGCGGCCGGCTGAGCGAGCTCACCCCCGACTTCCTGCTCAAGCGGATCACCCCGCCGGAGGCCGCGGCCGGGCTCGTGCGCGGCATCGAGGAACGCGCGCCGCGCGTCTTCGTGCCCAAGTGGTGGCGCTACGTCTCCGCCCTGCGCGGCCTGATCAACCCGCTGCTCGACCGCCGCCTCGAGAGCGACCAGAGGATCGCCGCGCTGCTTCGCGACCTCGACGCCAAGAGCGATCGAGGCAGCGAGGCGCCCTCATCCAGCGCGGGTTAGCCGCTCGAGCAGGAAAGACGAAGGACTCGATACGGCTCGCCGGTGGCGCGCTCGAGGCCGATCTCGCAGGTGCGGTTGCTGGAGAGGTGGGCGTCGAAGCGGCGCGCCGGCCAGCTCGGCGGCCTGCTCGGCTGGTGGCCGCCTCGGTCAGCTCGGGGTGGGAGATGCCGCGGTCTCCGGCGAAGCCGCAGCAGGTCGCCGAGGGGGCGATGAAGACCTCCTCGGCGAGGCACGCGGCGAGCGAGTCGAGGCGCGGCGCGCAGGCCCAGGTGGCGGGTCGCGCAGGTCGGGTGGACGGTGGCCGAGCCGACCTTTGCGCGGACTGCGAGCTCGGGCAGCAGGCGTCGTGCGCCCAGGCGACCGAGTCGAGGATCTCGAGCCCTGCCGAGCCGCTCGGCGTTTTGCCTCGCTCGAGCACGCCCTCGCCGGGATCGAGCGATCGCGTGGGTGCAGGAGGCGGCGTCGACGACGACCGGCAGCTCCCCCTCGCCGCTCCACTCGCCAGAGGCTGCTCGACCATCTCGTTGGCCTTGTGGCGGTGGGCGTCGCCGAACCCTTTCGAGCTCCACGGCAGCCCGCAGCAGCTCCCGGCGACCTCGTCGGGGATCCAGACCGCCAGGCCGGCGCGGCGCGAGACCTCGACCATCGCCTCAGCAAGGCCGGTGGGCCATCGGCGCCATGGCGCGGCCGAAGATGCGGTTCGTGCAGGAGGGGACGTAGACCGCGCGGCGGCGCCCTGGTGCAGAGGTCGCTCGGCAGCTGGCCGGGCGCCGGGCGGGGCAGCGCCCTGCCCCGCCTGCGTCCGCCGCGCCAGCGGCGCCGCCGAGGCGCAGCGCCGACGCGCGAGGCTCGCCTCGACCCGCGTCCCAGCGCCGCGCGGCGGCCAGCGCCGCGCTCTCGGCGCGCTCGGTGTGTCGGCGTCGTGCGCGCAGTTCCTTGACCAGCTCGCCGGTGTCGATGCCCACCGGGCAGGCGAGCTGGCAGGAGCCGTCGGCGGCGCAGGTCTCAAGCGCCTCGTAGCTGAATTCCTCAAGCAGCGCCCGCTGCAGCGGCGAGCCCGCTCGCCTGGCGGGCCATCTCGCGGCGCAGGACGATCCGCTGGCGAGGCGTCGTCGTCAGGTTGCGGCTGGGACAGACCGGCTCGCAGAAGCCGCACTCCACGCAGGTGCTCGCCGACTCCTCGATCGGCGGCGTCGTTTTCAGGTTGCGCAGGTGGACGCCGGGGTCGCGGTTGAGGACGACGCCGGGCGAGAGCACCCCGTCGGGGTCGGCCGAGCGCTTCACCCGCCACATCATCTCGGTCGCCTTCGCCCCCCACTCGCGCTCGACGTAGGGGGCCATGTTGATCCCGGTCCCGTGCTCGGCCTTCAGCGAGCCGTCGTACTTGCCGACGATCAGCTCGACCAGGTCCGCCATGAAGGCCTCGATAGCGCTCGAGGTCCTCCGGCTTGGCGAAGTCCGGGGTCAGCATGAAGTGGAGGTTCCCGGCGGAGGCGTGGCCGGCGACGCCGGGCAGGAAGCCGTGCTCGCCGAGCAGCGCCTGCAGGTCGCGGGCGCCCTCGGCGATCCGCTCCGGCGGCACGCAGACGTCCTCGACGATCAGCGCCGTGCCGGGCAGGCGCAGGCGGCCGATCAGCCCGTGCAGGCCCTCGCGCACCCGCCAGGCGAGCTCGATCTCCTGCCGGCCTCGCGGGTGAACTCGATCGGGCGGATCGTCTCGTGCGAGGCGAGGATCTCGCCGCCGCGCTCGACGTAGGCGTCGAGCAGCCGTCGTCCGCTGCCGGCGCCGAACTCGACCAGCAGCACCGCCGACTCCGGCGGCAGCTCCTTCCACTCCTCCGGGGCGCCGACCATGTTCCAGGCGGCGGTGATCAGCGCCGGGGCGACCATCAGCTCGACCGCGCTGGCGCCGGCCTCGACGAGCTCGCGGACCGGGGCGATCGCCGCATCGATGCCGGGGAAGTGGACCCAGGCGGTGGTCGTGCGGGCCGGCAGCGGCACCGTCTCAAAGACCGCCTCGGCGACGAAGGCGAGGGTGCCCTCCGAGCCGACGATCAGGCGGCGGAAGATCTCCAGCGGCGCCTCGGCGTCGAGGAAGGCGCAGAGCCGGTAGCCGGTCGTGTTCTTGATCTCGAACTTGCGGGCGGATGCGCTCGCTTAGCTCGGGGTCGGCGCGGATCTCGTCGCGGATCGCGGCCAGGCCGGCGGCCAGCTCCGGCTTCGGCCGCGAGCGAAACGCTCGGCGGCGCCCGGGGCGGCGGTGTCGATCGTCGTCCCCGGAAGGCAGGACGAAGGTCATCGAGCGCACGGTCGAGTAGGAGTCGTGGGTCGACGCCGCAGCGCATCCCGCCCGAGTTGTTGGCGATCACGCCGCCGACGCGTGGCGATCTCGGTGCTGGCCGGGTCGGGGCCGAGCTTGCGACCGTGGGGGGCGAGAACGCGGTTGGCGTGGCCGAGCACGGTGCCGGGCTTGACCCGCGCCAGGGCGCCGTCGCCCTCGACCGCGACGCCGCCGAAGTGGCGGCGCACGTCGACCAGGATGCCCGTCGCTCTGGCCCTGCCCGTTGAGGCTGGTGCCGCCGGCGCGGAAGGTGACCGGGATCCCCGCGCTGCGCCCGTAAGGCGA
Organism: uncultured Solirubrobacterales bacterium; assembly: GCA_963745305.1. Classification (GTDB taxonomy): domain Bacteria; phylum Actinomycetota; class Thermoleophilia; order Solirubrobacterales; family 70-9; genus CAVUWL01. The sequence goes on along the minus strand of CAVUWL010000018.1, from coordinate 216,956 downwards.
GCACCTTGGCGATGTCGTCGGCGCTCCTGCGCCATCACCACCGCCCGCGGGAGGAGCCGGTAGGGGCTGGCGTCGGAGGCGTAGCGGATGATGTCGCCGGCGCTGGCGAGCACGCGGTCGGCGCCGAGCAGTGCCTCCAGCTCGCCGCGCAGCGGCTGCGCCGACCCCGGCGGCGATCTCGTCGGGGGCGCGATCGGGAGCCGGCTCGACTCCGGCGGGGCGAGCGAGGTGAGGCTCTGCCGCAGCAGCGCCATCTCGCCGCCTAGAAGAGCGCCATTCCCGGGCGCGACCGGGACTTCGACCAGCTCCGGGGACGGAGGAGGCGAGCGCTTTGGCCAGCGCCGCCGCGACCTGATCGCGGTCGCGGGCCCGGTGGGCCCTGACGCCGTAGCCCTCGGCGACCGCGGCGACGTCGAGCGTCGGCAGGTCGAGCCCGGGCGCGCCGTGCACCCGCTCGACCTCGGCGAACCACTTGAGGATCGCGTACTCGGCGTTGCGCAGGACGCAGGAAGGTGACCGGTACCGTGTAGGCGGCGGCGCTCCAGAAGGCGGTGATCGCGTACTGGGCCGAGCCCTCGCCGAGCACGCAGACGACCGGTCGGTCGGGCTGGGCGAGCTGGACGCCGACCGACGCGGCGAGGCCGAAGCCGAGGCCGCCGCCGGCGCTGAAGTAGTAGCTGCCCGGGCGCGAGATGCGCAGCTGATTGCGCAGCGCCAGGGTGCTGGAGGGCGACTCGAGGACGACGATCCGTCCTCGGGGAAGACCTCGGCGAGCGCCGCAATGCGACGGTCGAGGGGTTGAGCGGGTCGCTGGTCGGGATTTCCCCCGGCCCCGGATTGGGCTCGGGCTGCGGGCGCGACGCGATCTCCGGACCGCCTCCAGCAGCGCCGCCAGGGTGAGCTCCGACGTCGGCGACAAGCGCGTCGCCCATCGGGGCGCGCGCCGCCTCATCGGGATCGCTGGTGATCGCCACCAGGCTGGCGCCCTCGGGCAGCAGCGGCCCGGGGATGTGGGGGTAGTAGGGAAAGACCGAGCTGCCGGCGACGAGGATCAGGTCGTGGCCCTCGAGAGTCTGGCCGACCGGCCCGATCGCCGGCGGCAGCACGCCGCGGAAATTGGGGTGGCCCTCGGGGAAGCCGAGCCGCGACGCCGCCGGTCGCCGGCGAGGCCCAGACCGGGCAGGCGCTGGCGCTCGGCGAGCGCGACCGCGGTGTCCCAGGCTCCGCTGGCATCGATGTCGGGCCCGGCGACGAAGACGGGGTTGGCGGCGGCGTCGAGTCGCCTCGGCGAGAGCTTCGCACCGCGGCCGGGTCGGCGCACCGCGCGGCCGCTCGACCGAGCGCCCGATCGCCTCCCCGGCCGTCGGCCTGATCGACCTCGACCTCCCAGTCATCCATCGGCAGGAGACGAAGACCGGGCCCCTGCGGCGGCAGCGAGGCGAGGTGGGCGCCGTGGGCGAGCGCGAGCGGCACGTCCTCGGCCCGCGGCGGCTCGTAGGACCACTTGACCAGCGGGTGCGGCATCCGGGTCGCGTCGCGGTTGGTCAGGTTCGCCTGCAGGGTGATCTGAGCCCGCGCCTGCTGGCCGGCGGTGATCAGAAGCGGCGAGTGATTTGCCTGCGCGTTGAAGATCGCCCCCATCGCGTTGCCGACCCCGGGCGCGGTGTGCAGGTTGACCAGGGTGGTCTTGGCCAGAGGCCTGGGCGAAGCCATCGGCCATCCCGACGACGACGGCCTCCTGCAGGCCGAGCACGTAGCGCAACTCGGCCGGGAACTCGGCGAGCATCGGCAGCTCGGTCGAGCCCGGGTTGCCGAACATCGTCGGCATCCCCAGATCGCGAAAGAGATCGAAGCTTGCCTCGCGGACGCTTGCCATCGGCTCAAACCCTATCCCGGCGACCTAGGATCAGGACTCGATGAGAGGGCTCAGCTCTACCGTGGCGGCGCTGCTCGCCGGGCTCACCGCGCTTTTGGGCGTCGGCTGTGGGACGGTCGCCGGCTCGACGCCGCTGGCCTGCCTGGGGCAAAGCGGCGCCTACCTCTCCGCCCTCAAGGCCGCACCGGGGATGGTCAGGCTCGGCGGACGGGTACCGATCAGCGCCTGCCTGCCATCCCAGCAACCCGAAGGCGAGCTCGCCACGGTCGGAATGGCGATGGTCACCGCAGCGACCCGCCTCAACGCCGAGGCGAGGGTCGACCCCGGCGGATCTGCCAACCTGGCGCTCGGATACCTGCTCGGAGCCGACGGGCGCGGCGGGCGATCGCGGGACGGCGTCCAGGTCGAGCTGCTGCGCCGGCTCGCCGCAGCCGCCCGCTACAGCCCCGACGGCCGCCCGCTTCCGCCGCCCTTTTGGCGCGCCTACCGCCGCGGCTATGGCGCCGGTCAGAGCCGCGGCTGACTACGCTGGGGGTAGACGACTTCGACGGAGGAATAAATTGAGCGAGCAGCTCTGGGGTGGCGAGACCACCAAGGCCGTCGACAACTTCCCGGTCTCCGGCGAGCGGGTGCCGGTCCCGGTGCTCCGCTGGCTCGGTCGGCTCAAGGCCGCAGCGGCCGAGGCCAACGGCGAGCTGGGCCTGCTCGACTCCGAGCTGGCCGAGCGGATCGCCGCGGCGGGAGCCGCCGTCGCCGAGGGCGAGCACGACGACCAGTTCCCGATCGACGTCTTCCAGACCGGCTCCGGCACCTCCTCGAACATGAACGCCAACGAGGTGATCGCCAACCTCGCCGGCGAGGGCGCCCATCCCAACGACCACGTCAACATGGGCCAGTCCTCCAACGACGTCTTCCCCTCCGCCGTCCATCTGGCGGCGCTCGGCGAGGTCACCCACGACCTGCTGCCGGCGATGGGCGGGCTCGAGGCGGCGCTGGAGGAGAAGGCCAAGCACTTCGCCGACGTCGTCAAGGCCGGTCGGACCCACCTGATGGACGCGGTGCCGGTCACCCTCGGCCAGGAGTTCGGCGGCTACGCCGCCCAGGTCCGGCTCGGCATCCAGCGGGTCGAGGCGACGCTGCGCCGGGTCGGCCAGATCCCGCTCGGCGGCACCGCGACCGGGACCGGGCTCAACACCCACCCTGAGTTCGCCGCCAAGGTGCGCGAGAAGCTCGCCGCCGAGACCGGCCTGGCGATCTCGGCGCCGCTCGACCGCCTTCGAGGCGCAGGCGAACCGCGACGCGCTGGTCGAGCTCTCGGGGGCGCTCAAGGTCTATGCCGTCTCGCTCAACAAGATCGCCAACGACCTGGCGCTGATGGGCTCGGGCCCGCGCGCCGGCCTCGCCGAGCTGCGCCTGCCCGAGCTGCAGAAGGGCTCCTCGATCATGCCCGGCAAGGTCAACCCGGTGATCCCCGAGGTGGTGATCCAGGTCGCCGGCCAGGTGATCGGCAACGACGCCGCGATCACGATCGGCGGCAGCCAGGGCCAGTTCGAGCTCAACGTGCGGGTGCCGCTGATCGCCCGCAACCTGCTCGACTCGATCAAGCTGCTCGCCTCCGCCTCGCGCCTGCTGAACGAGAAATGCGTGAGCCGGGATCGAGGCCAACGAGGAGATGACCGAGCGCCACGCCGAGGCGACGCTGGCGACAGCGACCGCGCTCAATCCCCACATCGGCTACGACCGCGCCGCCGACATCGTCAAGGCTGCGGCCGAGTCGGGTCGCTCGCTGCGAGAGGTGGCGCTGGAGCAGGGCGTCGAGCCGGCGGTGCTCGAGCAGGCGCTTGACCACCGGCGCATGGCACACCCTCACGCAGACGGTGGATCGAGCGCGATCAGCCCTGCAGCGTGATGAAGCGCTCCTCGGTCAGCTCGATGACCGCGAAGGAGGGCCCCTCGCGGGTGTTGCCGGAGTCCTTGACCCCACCGTAGGGCTGCTGGTCGGCGCGGAAGGTCGGGACCTCGTTGATCAGGACGCCGCCGAACTCCAGGCGTGCGGGCGGCCTCGCAGGCCGCGGCCGATGTCGCGGGTGAAGACCCCCGCCTGCAGGCCGAACTTGGAGTCGTTGGCCATCGCCAAGCGCCTCGCTCGAAATCCGACGAAGCGATCGATCGTCGCCACCGGACCGAAGATCTCCTCGCACCAAACCTTGGCGTCTGCGCGGCGGCGCGCCGAGCAGGGTCGGGGCAAGGCAGCGACCCTCATCGACCAGCTCGCCGCCGGCTCAGCAGCTCGGCGCCCGCCGTCGATCGCCTCATCGATCCAGGCCTTGACCCGGTCGCGGTCCCCGGGGCTGATCAGCGGGCCGACGTCGGTCTCGGGGTCGAGCGGATCGCCGACCCGCAGCGCCTCGAGCGTTGGCGATCAGCCGCTCGGTGAAGGCCGATCGGCGACCTCCTCGTGGACGAGGATCCGCTGGATCGAGATGCAGCTCTGGCCGGCGTGGGAGAAGGCGTGGATCTGCGCCTTGTCGGCGGCCGGCTTCCCAGTCGCCGTCGGCAGTTGACGATCAGCGGAGCGTTTGAGCCCAGCTCGAGGTTGACCTTCTTGTGGGGAACGCGGCTGCGGATCCCCCAGCCGACCTGCGCCGAGCCGGTGAAGCTGAGCGCCTTGGTCAGCTCGGTGCTCGACGATCGCGTTGCCGACCGTCTGACCCCGGGCCGGGGATGACGCTGAGCCAGCCGCTCCGGCAGCCCCGCCTCGATCAGGATCGCGGCCAGCTTCAGCGCCGAGATCGGCGTCTGCCCGGCCGGCTTTAGGACGACGGCGTTGCCGGCGGCGATCGCCGGCCCGAGCTTGTGGGCGACCAGGTTGAGCGGGAAGTTGAACGGGCTGATCGCGCCGACCACTCCGTAGGGGACGCGCAGCATCACGCCGAGCTTGCCGGCGCCGCCTGGCGAGGCCTCCATCGGCACCGTGCCGCCGGTCAGCTTGCGCGCCTCGACCGCGGAGAAGGTGAGGGTATCGACGCAGCGCTCGGCCTCGACCCGGGCGGTCTTCAGCGGCTTGCCAGCCTCGGCGGAGATCGTCAGCGCCAGGTCCTCGACCCGCTCGGCGACCAGCTCGGCGGCGCGATCGAGCACCGCGGCCCGGGCGTACTGGGGAAAATCGGCCGTTTCAAAGGCGAGCTGCGCGGCGGCGGCTGCGCGCTCCACGGTCGCCTCGTCGCCCTCGGCGACGCGTCCCACCACGGTCTCATCGTAGGGGCTTCGAACCTCGCCCCACTCGCCGGTCTCGATCCACTCGCCGGCCACCAGGAGCTTGTGATCGACCGCCTTGAACGTCTGCGTCGCCATCTCGGTCTCCTCCTTCGTTCGCCAACTCAGCCTAGAGCAGGCAGCTGCTCAGCTACCCCGAATCAGCGCGATCAGACATCACGGCGCCCGCCCGGTTCGCCACCCCCGTTGCTTGCGCCCTGATCCAAACCGCAAAGCGAAGCCGCGAAGCTTGGCCTCGGGGCGACTCATCCATCCGCATAGGGCTCGATCGGAATTCCGTGGTCGCGCTCCCGCATCCCCAACTCATAGGCGGCGGCGGCCTTCAGGCGCAGCTGCCTTGGCCGGGTGCCCGGGCGCTCGATGGTCAGCTCCAGGTCGGAGACCGAGCAGTTGATCGTCGTGTGCTCAGATCCCTTCGGGTCGGCGTAGATCCAGCCGACGAAATCCTTCTTGGGAGCTGAAGACCCGGCCCCGGACGAGACGCCCTCGCCGGGAAGGACGAAGGAGCACGTTCCGTGCGCTCGCCTCGATCGAGGTCGAGCGAATCCGGCGAAGGCCCCCGAGGCGGTGCGCCTCGCCGTCCAGCATCAGCATCCCGGCGGGGATCCAGGGGGTTGTCCAGGGACCGAGCTTGAGGCGAGCGGCGCCGGCATCAAAGTAGGTCTGCGTCCGAGCCCGAGAAGCCGGTGCCCTCGAGCCAGACCCAGCGCTCGGCGTGCTCGGTTCCCCAGTTGTGGCCGATCATCCCCGGCCAGCCGCGAGATCTCGATCGGCTCGCTGTCGACCTCGAGGCGGCCGTCGAAGCGGGCGTCTGGATAGGGAGCGATGAACTTGGTGCGCGGCAGCGGAGCCTGGTAGAGCCAGTCGGCGGGCAGGTACTTGCAGGGCGTCGCGCTCGCCAGAGAAGGTCAGGTCCCAGGCGGCGCCGCAGGGCGTCGGTCTCGACCGCCCCCCTGGCCCCGGCCGGCCCGATCTCGGCTCCATCGACCCGGATCCAGGCATCCGGCTGGGACGGCGAGCTCGCCTGCCCCGACGGTCACCTTCGTCGCCCGCGGCGCCCCTGCCTCTCGGTCAAAGAGGACGAACCAGATCGAGGCGCTGGGCTCGGCGCCGGGCCGCTTGTGGACGGTGTGGCGGATCCAGATCCCCTGGCCGCCGCCGGGACGCGCAGGCCTTGATGTAGAAGCTCTCGTAGTGGCCGGCCCTGGCCGCGACCGCGTGCGGAAAGCGGGCGCCCTGGTGCATCGAGCCTAGACGGCCTACTGGTCGGCTCAGACCTTGATCGTGATCACGTCGCCGTCCCCGACGACGTAGTCGCGACCCTCGATCCGCAGCAGACCCTTCTCGCGGGCCTGCGACGTAGCCGCCGCACTCGACCAGCTCCTCCCAGCCGATCACCTCGGCTTTGATGAAGGCGTCCTGGATCTCGGTGTGGATCGTGCCCGGCCGCCTCCAGCACGCTGGCGCCGCGGCGCAGGGGCCGGGCGACGGCCTCCTTGTCCTCACCGGCGGTGAAGAAGGTGATCAGCTCCAGCAGCTCGTAGGCGGCGCGCGACCAGGCGCGCCAGACCCGAGCCCTCGACCCCGTAGGACTCGCGCATCTCCTCCGCTTCAGCGGGGTCCAGCTCGGCGAGCTCGCCCTCGATCCGGGCGCTGACCGCGACCACGCCGGCGCCGACCTCGGCGGCGTGGGCGCCGAGCGCCGGCGGGCACCTCGGCGTCGCCCTCATCGACGTTGGCGACGTAGAGGATCGGCTTGAGGTGAGCGCCTGCAGCAGTTGCGGCGCCGGCGGGCGCGGCATCGGGAACCGGGACCGAGCGAGCCGGCCGGCCCGCGGCGATCGCCGCGAGGACGGCTTGCAGCCAGTCGCGCTCGGCGATCGCCTCCGGCGTCGCCGGACTTGGCCTGCTTGCCGACCCGGTCCAGGCGGCGCTCGACCTGCTCGAAGTCAGAGAGCACCAGCTCGGTCTCGATCGTCTCGATGTCGGCGAGCGGGTCGACCCGGCCGTCGGGGTGCGGCACTCCGCGAGTCGCTGCGTGGCAGCGGACCACGTGGCAGATCGCGTCGGTCTCGCGGATCGAGGCGAGGAACCTGTTGCCCAGCCCCTCCCCCTCGGAGGCGCCCTTGACCAAACCGGCGATGTCATGGAAGGAGATCGTCGCCGGCGACCAACTCGGAGCTTCGCACCGTCTCGGCCACCCGCTCGAGCCGCTCGTCTGGAACCTCGGCGATCGCGACGTTGGGCTCGATCGTCGTGAACGGGTAATCGCCCGGTCTGGGCGCCGCCCTTGGTCAGCGCGTTGAAGAGCGTCGACTTGCCGGCATTGGGCAGCCCGACGATTCCCGACCTTCATAGTGAGAGCGGGCACGATCAAGCCGAGCGCCACGCCGAGGAGGGCGCCGGCCAGGACGTCGGAGGGGTAGTGCATCCCCAGATAGGGGCGCCCGAGGGAGAGGGCGAGGGCGACGAGGAGGACGCGAGGCCGTCGCCGAATCGACCCGGACCATCGCCGTCGCCACCGCGAAGGAGGAGGTCGCGTGGGCGGAGGGAAAGCTGAGCGAGCTGGGGGCACCGCCGAGCGGCGGCAGGCCGCCGAAGGACCGGCCGCGGCCGCTTGACCAGAGCTTGATCCCGTAGTTGATGCAGATCGCGAGCGGCCCGAGGGCGGCGCAGATCAACCAGGCTTCGCGCTGCGGAGGGATCGATCAGGGCGAGCGCGACGCCGAGCACGACCCAGACCGCGGCGTTGTTGCCGGCCCTGACCCAGCGCCTGGGCGGCGGACTCGAGCCCCGGCGTGTGGCCGCGGGTTCGCATCAGGCGCAGCAGTCTGAGATCGGCCTTCGCCATCGGCGGCGCAGGATAGGCCGCTCAGTCAGTATCCGCTGATGCCCTCGGTCCCCGGCTACCGCCACAGCCCCGGCCAGCACTGCGGCTCGACCGCGCTGCGCAACCTGCTCGGCTTCCACGGAGTGAGGATCAGCGAGGAGATGGCCTTCGGCCTCGGCGCGGGCGCCTGCTTTTACTACGTCACGCTCGCGGAGGCCTCGCCGAGCCGCTGGTTCAACGGGCGCACCGCCCGACTGGAGGAGAACTTCCGCGACCTGACCGGAGCCGGCGCTGGGGCTGCGCACCTTCGCGCCCGATGAGGAGGAGGCGCTGGGAGGCCGCCCGAGCCGAGGTCGACGCCGGCAACCCGGCGCTCTTGCTCACCGACCTCTACTACCTCGACCACTACGGCAACTCGGCCCACTTCCCCGGCCACGCGGTAATCCTCGCCGGCTATGACGACGAAGTCGCCCAGCTCTCCGACACCGGCTTTGAGGACCTGCAGAACACTACGCTTGCAGAACCTCGAGCGGGCGCGCCACAGCAACCACCCCGCCTACCCGCTGCGCGGCCACATGTTCACGGTCACTGGGCCGATCGATCCGACCGCGCTGCGCGCCGCGATCCCGCGGGCGATCGAGCACGGGGCCAAGGAAATGCTCGAACCGGCTCTCGGAGCCTTCGCCGGGTTGCCCGCGCTCCGGCGCCTTGCAGCCGAGGCGGGCGCCTGGCCGGAGGCCGCCGAGGATTGGCGCTGGTGCGCGCGATTTGGCTACCAGGTGATCGAGCGACGCGGTACCGGAGGGGGTGCCTTTCGGCTGATGTATTCCCGCTTCCTTGCCGAGGTCGGGCGCCCCGAGGCAGCGCTCGCCGCGGCGAGCGCAGGCGCCTGGAGCGATCTGGCCCACGCCTTTGAGGCCGCCAGCGAGCAGGACGAGCCGAAGGCCGCAACATGGCGGCGGATCGAGCGAGAGGCAAAGCGCGTCGCCGAGGCCGAGGATCGGCTCTGGACATCGCTCGCCGGCGCCTAGATTCGGCCTTGACCGAACTCGCTCAGGGCGCCGTCAAGCGGGCGAAATATCCAAGCCGACCGCCCGAGTGCTCTGCAAAGCTGAGACCGGCGGCTGCGGCCAGGCTACGCAGGCCCTTGAGGGTGATGAAGTGTGGATCGCCAAACAACTCACCGACGATGAGGCGCCCCCCGGGGCGCAGGACGCGCCGAATCTCCGCCAGGGCGGCTGCTTTATCGGGGATCTCGCCGAGAACCGCGGTCAGGATAACGGCGTCGATCGAGGCTGTTTCGAAGGGCAGGGCGCGGGCATCGCCGCGGCTGGGGATCAGTTTGTGAGGCCGCGCTTGTTGGCCCGCGCCATCGTGTGATCGAGAAACTCTTGCTGCAGGTCGAAGATCTCGAGCATGGCCGCTGGGGCCGACCCATTCGGCAAGGTCGAGGCTGTAGTAACCAACCCCCGGGCCGATCTCCAGCAGCCACTCGCCGGGCCGAGGTGGAGGACCTCCCCGAGGCGGCGGCGGGTGATGATCGGGTGCGGTGATTGGACCCAGAAGCGCTGACCATAGGGGCAGGCTGATGGGTTTCGCCGCCACCACAGCGCCGCCGCAAAAGCCGCCAGAGCGGCGGTGGCGGCGAGCGTCACGGCGAGGATTTGGCCCCGCCCTGGGAAAATTGGGCTCGAGATTTGAACCTCAGTCGTTGCGGCTGAAGCCGACCCGGTGATCGCTGGACTCGATCCGCAAAAAAGCGACCTTGCCGAGGTAGAGGGCGAGCACGCCATCCTCGGTGTGGACGTCGTGCCAGCCGCCCTTCTCGAGCTGCTTGCGAAGGTCCTTGAGGTCGGCATCGGTGAGCCTGGCAGAGATCACCTGGCCGCCTTCGAAACCGATCTCAACGCGCTGTGCCTCCGCCATCAGTGTCCCTCCCGCTGGGTTCGACGATCTCGGTCAGTACCCCGCCGGTGGAGCGCGGGTGCAGAAAGGCGACGCGGCTGCCGCGGATGCCGACCCGTGGCTCGGCGTCGATCGCGCTCGATACCGGCGGCGGCGATCCGCGCCAGGGTGGCGTCGATGTCCTCCACCGCGTAGGCGACGTGGTGCAGGCCCGGGCCCTTGCGGGCGAGGAACTTGCCGACGGGGGTGCCCGGGCCCAAGCGGGCGCAGCAGCTCGACGTGGCCCTCGCCGACGTCGAGCAGTACCGCCTCGACGCCCTGGGACTCGACCGTCTCACGGTGCGCCAGCTGCATCTCGAAGCCGTCTCGGTAGAGCTCGATCGCGGCGTCGATGTCCTCGACAGCGACGCCTATGTGGTCGATCCTTCCGAACACCGGCGGAAGTCTACGTGGCGGGGGTGGAGCGCCCCGCGGCGCCCTCAACCTGCTCGACCCGCAGGATCTCGGCCAGCGCCGCGATTCCCACCTCGAGCTGCTCCGCGCTCGGCTCCTTGGTCGCCAAGAGGCGCTGGATCTCGCGGCCCGGAGCGTGGAAGGCCTCGGGCCGCGATGCTGTCATGGTGGCGATCGCTCCAGGCGAACATCTCGACCGCAATCGAGGCGCCGCCGAGGCCGACGCCGGCCCGAGCCAGCGGTCCCGGGCTCTCGACCAGGCGCTCGAGCAAGCACGGTGCCCCCCGCCGAGAGCAGCATCATCGGCGCGATCAGATTGGAGCCGCAGCGATCGTGCTCTTTGGGCACCGAGGCGGGGTCGTCGACCCCCTGCTCGTAGGCGGCGATCGCCTTGTGCTCGACCCCGTGATAGGCGGCGAGGTCGCGGTCCATCAGCGCGACCAGCGCCGGCAGCGTGCCGATCGCCTGCACCGCCGCCTCGCGCAGCGTCGAGGAGGTCAGCCGTTTTCGCACCAGCGCCGTCGCCCCCAGGGTTGCCCCCACCGCCGCCACGACCCGCCAGTTCTCAAACGGCAGCCGTGCGGCCGGCAGGCCGCGACGCGCGAGCGGCAAGCACGGCCATCGCCTCGGCCAGTTTGAGCGGACCGCGCAGGCCCGGAAGCCGCGCCGCGAGCTTCGGCGCCAGCTGCCGGCTTGCGCCGTGAGGCGACCTGGATCCTGTCCTCGCGGATCGCGCACGGCGGCCGCCCAGTGGGTCGGACCGTGGATCAGCAGGCCGTTGCGGAGCGCCATGCCGCCGAGTCGAAGGGGCTGCTCGGGGGTTCACCTCTCCCACGATAGCCGCGGCGCCGAGCGCGCCGCGACCGCGCCCATCGCGGCGCGGTCCGCTGGCACCCGCTCCCTGTGAAGAGTCCGGCCGGAGGCCCCCAGTCCAGGCCTCCGGCCGGTGTTGTGTGTCGGCTCTCCCTGGCTCTAGCTTGGAAAGCCGACCCTGAAACACCGGGGCCCCGCGAAGTTGCGCCGCGATCAGGTCTTCGAAATCTCTCCCGCAGATCGCGCCAGCCGCCGCCCCAGCTCGGCCTCGAAGCCGCGGTCGGTCGGCTCGTAGAAGCGGCGGCCCTCGAGCCCCTCGGGCAGCAGCTGCTGGTCGCTGACGCCGCCGGGCGCGTCGTGCGCGTAGCGATAGCCGCTGCCGCGACCGAGCTGCTCGGCGCCGGGATAGTGGGCGTCGCGAAGGTAGTCGGGCGGGGTCTTCGCGCCGTTGCTCGCGGACCTCGGCGCGGGCGGCGGCGAGACGCCTTGTAGGAGGCGTTTGACTTCGGCGCCAGGGCCAGGTAGACGCCGCCTGGGCGAGGTTCAGCGCGCACTCCGGCAGGCCCACCCGGTCGACCGCGCGGGCCGCCGCGTCGGCGATCAGCAGCGCCTGCGGATCGGCGTTGCCGATGTCCTCGGAGGCGAGGATGACCATCCGACGGGCGATGAAGCGCGGGTCCTCGCCCCCCTCCAGCATCACCGCCAGGTAGTAGAGGGAGGCATCGACGTCGGAGCCGCGGGTCGCCTTGATCCAGGCGGAGATGAAGTCGTAGTGGCGGTCACCATCGCGGTCGTAGTCGAGCGCCTTGCGCTGCAGCGCGTCCTCGATCGCGGCGACGTCGATCGGCTCCCCTTGGGATCGCTCGACCGCCCGCTCCAGCGCCGAGAGCGCGACCCGCGCATCGCCGCCGCGCGACTGGCCAGCATCGCCAGCGCCGCATCATCGATCGGCGGCGGCGCCGACGAGCCCGCGCTCGCGATCAGCGAGCGCCCGCCGCAGCAGCACTTCGACCTGCCCGGCTCCAGCGGGCGCAGCTCATAGACCTGGCAGCGCGAGAGCAGCGCCGAGTTGACCTCGAAGTAGGGGTTCTCGGTGGTCGCCCCGATCAGGGTCAGCAGCCCCTCCTCAACGGCCGGCAGCAGCGCGTCCTGCTGGGCCTTGTTGAAGCGGTGGATCTCGTCGAGGAAGAGCACGGTCGGGCGAGCCGAGGCGCCTGCGGCGCTCTCGAGCGCGCTCGATCACAGCTCGGATCTCAGCTCGACCCGCGTTGACCGCCGACTCCTCCTCAAAGGCGCCCTCGGCCCGCCCGGCGGCGATCCGCGCCAGGGTCGTCTTCCCCGACCCCGGGCGGCCCGTAGAGGATCGCGCTGTGCGGATGCCCGCTCTCGATCGCGCTGCGCAGCGCCGACCCCTCGCCGAGGATGTGCTCCTGCCCGACCAGCTCATCCAGACTGCGCGGTCGCATCCGCACCGCCAGCGGCGCGTCGGCTGCGGCTCCTCGCGCTGGCTGCGAGCGCGGCTTCGGCTGGGTCGGAATCAAAGAGCCGATCGTTCACCAGGGCTGAGTATGAGGCCAGCGCAGGCGCCTCGAAGCGCCCTTCCAGCGCCTAGAATCGAGCGATGGCAGACAGCAGCTCAGAGCCCACCCGCCCAGTCCACCCTCGAGTCCTTCAATCCCGCCACCGGCGAGCTGGTCGGCTCGGTCGCGACGATCAGCGCCGCGAGCAGGTCCAGGGGGTGGTCGGACGACGTCGCCCGGATCCAGCCCGCCTGGGCGGAGCTCAGCCTCGCCAGACCGCGGCCCGCTACATGCAGCGCGCCGCCGATGCACTGCTTGACGACATCGATCGAGATCGCCGATCTGCTGGTCGCCGAGCAGGGCAAGCCGCGGGTCGAGGCCTACACGATGGAGCTGCTGCCCACGGTCGACGCGCTGCACTGGTGCGCAAAGGCGGGACCGAGGATCCTCGCCGACGAGAAGGTGCGGATGACCCAGGCCTTCACGCTGAGCAAGAAAGGCCACTTCAGCTACGAGCCGATCGGCGTGGTCGGCGTGATCGCACCCTGGAACTACCCCTGGTCGATCCCCTTCGGCGAGGTGGCGATCGCGCTTGATGGCCGGCAACGGCGTCGTCCTCAAGCCGGCCAGCCTCACTCCGCTGCTCGGCGAGGCGATCCGTCGCGTCTTTGAGAAGGGCGGCCTGCCCGAGGGCCTGATCCGGGTCGTCCACGGCGGCGGCGCGGTCGGCGACGCGCTGGCGAACTCGAGCGTCGGCAAGGTCTTCTTCACCGGCTCGGTCGAGGTCGGGCGCAAGGTCGGTGAGGTCTGCGCCCAGCGCCTCAAGGGCTCGGTGCTCGAGCTCGGCGGCAAGGACCCGATGATCGTCTGCGCCGACGCCGACCTCGACAACGCGATTTCCGGGGCGCGTCTGGGGCGGCTTCGCCAACGCCGGACAGACCTGCTCGGGAATCGAGCGCGTCTACGTGTGCGCGAGGATCGCCGACCGCTTCATCGACGGGCGTCAGCCGCGAGGCCGCAGCAGCTGCGGCTCGGCGACCCGCCCGAGTGGGAGACCGAGATCGGGCCGATGACCTCCGACCGACCAGTACGAGATCGTCGTCGAGCTGATCGACGATGCGCGTCGCCGCGCGGCGCGACCAAGCTCTGCGGCGGCCCGACCGAGGTCGCCGGGCCTCAGCGGCAAGTTCATCGCGCCGACCGTGCTCACCGGCGTCACCCACGAGATGCGGATCATGCGCGAGGAGATCTTCGGCCCGGTTCTGCCGATCGTCGTCGTCGAGAACGAGCAGGAGGCGATCGACCTCGCCAACGACTCCGAGTTCGGCCTCGGCGCCTCGGTCTGGACCAAGGATCGCCAAAAGGGCGAGCGGATCGCCCGCCGCATCGAGTCGGGAATGGTCTGGATCAACGATCACTCCTTCAGCCACGGCGCCTGCCAGTGCTCCTGGGGCGGGGTCAAGGACTCCGGGCGTCGGCCGCTCGCACTCCAAATTCGGCTTCTATGAGTGCGTCAACATCAAGATGAACGCCTGGGAGCCCGGGCCTCACCCGCGACTTCTGGTGGCACCCCTACGACCGCACCCTGGGCGAAGCGGTGCGGGCCTCGGCGAAGCTGCTCTACGGCAAGGGTGAGGCCCGAACCAAGGCGCTGCGCGAGGGCGCCGGGCCGCTGCTCAGGGTCGGCGCTCGCACCCTGCGCAAGCGCCGTTGAGCGAGCCGGCGATCGCGCTCGCCGCGCTGCGCCGTGACTTCGGCGAACGAACGGCGCTCGATGGCATCTCCTTGGAGCTGGGGGAGGGCGAGTCGCTCGTCGTGCTCGGGCCCAACGGGGCCGGCAAGACGACGCTGCTGCGGATCCTCGCGACCCTGCTTCGCCCCAGCGGCGGTGAGGCGAGAGTGCTCGGCTGCCCGCTGCCCGGGGAGGCTTGGAAGCTGCGCGGCAAGATCGGCTTCCTCGGCCACGAACCGCTTCTCTACCGCGACCTGAGCGGACGCGAGAACCTCCGCTTTCACGCCAGGCTGCACGGAATCGACCGCGCGCAGCGGCCGAGGCGCGGATCGAGGAGCTTCTGAAGGCCGTCGGCATGGAGCGCCGCGCCGAGGAGCGCGTGGCGGAGCTCTCGGCCGGGATGCGCCAGCGGCTTGCGATCTGCCGCTGCGTCCTGCAGCGACCCGGCGCTGCTCTTGCTCGATGAGCCCGACTCCAACCTCGACGCTCGAGGGCCGCGAGCTGGTCCGAGCCCTGATCGGGCCCGCCGACGGGTCGCACCCGGGTCCTCGTCACCCACGATCCAGAGCGAGCACTGCCCGACGCCGATCGGGCGCTGGTTCTCGGCCACGGTGGGCGGGCGTTGCGGGAGTGCCCCGCCTCAGCGCTTGAGCTCGCCGATGCCCGCAGCGCCGACTTCGGAGCGGCGCGGTGACCCCCTCGCGCACCGCCTTTGCCGCGATCCTTGGCAAGGACCTGCGCACCGAGCTGCGCACCCTGCAGTCGCTGCCGGCGATGGCGCTTTTCGCGGTCACCACCTTCGTCATCTTCCGCTTCGGACTGGACCGCACCAGCCTCTCCGGCAGCCTCGCCGCCGGCGTGCTCTGGGCGACGCTGCTGTTCGCCGCGGTGCTCGGGATCAACCGCCTCTTCGTCGCCGAGCGCGAGGAGGGCGGATTCGACGCGATCCGCCTGGCTCCGATCGATCGCACCGTCCTCTTTGCCGCCAAGGCGGTGGCGCTGCTTCGTCTACCTGCTCGTGCTGGAGCTGATCGCGGTGCCGATCTTCGCGCTCTTCTTCCTCGGTAGCGTCGCCGCCCTGCGCGCCGCTGGTAGCCGTCCTGCGGTGCTCGCCGACCTCGGCCTCGCCGCGACCGGCACCCTGATCTCCTCGATGGCGGTCAACTCCCGCGCCCGCGACCTGCTGGTACCGCTGGTCCTGCTGCCGCTGGTCGTGCCGCTGATGATCGCGGCGACCGGCGCGACCGAGCCGCTGATGGCGCTGGGCGGGCCCGGCTTACCACCGCTTCGGCACCTGGCTGGCGGTGCTCGGGTTATACGATCTGGTCTTCCTCTTGGTCGGATACGCGGTGTTCGACTTCCTCCTGGAGGACTGAGCCAGGCGCTCGACACTCCCACCGCGGCAGACGCATGTACGGCAAAGGACTGAGAACCCTCTCGATCGCCACCGTGGTCTCCCTCGCCACGGGGCTTTGTCTTGTCTTCTTCTACGCACCCCTTGACGCCAATCAGGGCTTCATCCAGAAGATCTTCTACCTGCATGTGCCGCTGGCGATAACGGCACTGGTCGGCTTCATCGTCGGCGGCCTCTTCGCGATCGCCCACCTGCGCAGCGGCGATCGGCGTTGGGACGCCTACTCCTACGTCTCGATCCACATCTCGGTGATCTTCGCCGTCGCCGTGCTGATCACCGGCTCGATCTGGGCAAAGGCCTCATGGGGCCATTGGTGGGTCTGGGAAGAGCCGACCCTGGTCAGCTTCCTGATCGTCTTCCTGCTCTACGCGACCTACTACCCCTTTCGCTACGCGATCGAGGACCCCGAGCGCCAGGCTCGCTATGCCTCGGTCTTCGCCGTCACCGCCGGCGCCTTCGTGCCGCTCAACTTCCTCGCCGTGCGGCTGACCCCGAGCCTCGTCCACCCGCGCGTCTTCGCCACCGCCAACGGCGGCCTGCCCAACTCGATGCTGCTCACCTTCCTCGTCTGCCTGGCCGCGATCGCGCTGCTTTGGGTGACCCTGGTCAAGTTCGAGCTGACCGCGAAGAGCGCTTCGGGGCAGGTCAAGCGGCTGCGCCGGGCGCTCGACGCGCCGGCGGCCGGGGACCAAATCGCGAGTCGCCCCGGAGGTGAGCTGAGTGCCCGCCCTGCCGCTCGGCGAAGCCGGCAGAGTACGTCGCCGGCGCCTACATCGTCTTCCTGGTCCTGATCGTCGTCTACGTCGCGATCATGGCTGCCAAACTGCAGCGAATCGAGCGGGAATTGCGCGAGCTGGCCGGCTTTGCCGAGCAGCGCGCCGGCGAGCAAGAGCGAGAGGAGGTCGGGGACCCTGTCTGAGCTGCTGGCGCTTGGCGTCTCCCACAAGACCGCGCCGCTGGATCTGCGCGAGCGCCTCTCGCTGACCGAGGGGCGCGCGGTCGGGGCGCTGCGCGAGCTGACCGCCGCCACCGGGATCCACGAGGCGGCGGCGATCTCGACCTGCAACCGCACCGAGCTCTACCTGGTCGTCTCCGACCCGGTCGAGGCGGAGTCGACGGCTCTCGGCGTCCTCACCCGCCAGGCCGAGATCCGCCCCACCGAGCTGCTCGGACACCTCTACTCGCTGCGCTCGACCGAGGCCGTGCGCCACCTGTTTCGGGTCACCGCCGGACTCGACTCGATGATCCTCGGCGAGGCCGAGGTCCAGGGCCAGGTCAAACGCGCCTACGAGCTGGCGCTGGTCGAGGGTGGCACCGGGCCGATCCTCAACCGCCTCTTCCGTGGCGCGCTCAGCGCCGGCGGGCGGGCGCGCAACGAGACCGGTATCAGTGAGACGGGCATCTCGGTCTCCTCGGTCGCGGTCGAGCTTGCCCAACGCACCCTCGGCGACCTTGCTGACCGCAGGGTCCTGGTGATCGGCGCCGGCGAGACGGCCGAGCTCGTCGCCCGGGCGCTGGTCGCCCGCGGCGTCGCCACCGTCTTCGTCGCCAACCGCCGCTATGACCGCGCGATCGGCCTCGCCGAGCGCTTCGGCGGAAGCGCGATCCGATTCGAGGAGCTGCCCGAGCAGCTCGGGGCAGCCGACATCGTCGTCTCGGCGACCAACTCACCCCACCACATCGTCGAGCACGACGACATCGCTCGGTGATGGCGGCCCGCGAGGGACGGCCGCTGCTTTTGGTCGATATCGCCGTGCCGCGCGACATCGAGCCGGCCTGCCGGCGAGATCGCGGGAGTCAACCTCCACGACATCGACGACGTCCAGGCAGATCGTCGAGCGCAACGCGAGCGGTCGCGAGGCCGAGGCGCGGCGTGCCGAGCTGATCCTCGAGGCCGAGATCGAGCGCTTCGAGCGCTGGCTCGCCTCGCTGGAGGTGGTCCCGACGATCGCCGCCCTGCGCGCGTCGCGGCGAGGAGATCGTGGGCAGCGTTCTGGCCGAGAACGAATCTCGTTGGGAGAGCCTCTCCGACAGCCGACCGCGAGCGCCTGCGCGCGATGGCGAAGGCGATCGCCTCGCGCCTCCTGCACGAGCCCACCCTGCGGATGAAGCGTGCCGCGGGCAGCGATGAAGCCTACCTCTACGTCAGCGCCCTGCGCGAGCTGTTCGGACTCGACCCGCAGTCTGAGCCCGAGAGACAGGCGGGCGCCAGCGTCACCGAGCTTCGCCGCAAAGCCACTTGAGCCTGCGCATCGCCACCAGGGGAAGCGCCCTGGCCCTGGCGCAGGCGGGACAGGTCGCGAAGCTACTGGGCGGTGCGAAGTTGATCGAGTCCAGCTCAGACGGCGGCGGGGGCGATAAGGAGCGCTTTGTCCGCGGCGTCGAGGCAACCCTGCTCGCCGGCGGGGCCGAGATCGGCGTGCACTCGGCCAAGGATCTCCCGGCCCAGATGACCACTGGTCTGGCGATCGCGGCCACGCCCGCCCGCGAGGACGCAAACGATGCCTGGATCGGCGCAGCCACCAGCTTCAACGAGATCCCGCAGGGAGCGCGGGTCGGCACCTCAAGCCTGCGCCGTCGTGCCCAACTCCTTGCAGCCCGCTCCGACCTCGAGGTTGTGGAGCTGCACGGAAACGTCGACACCCGGCTGCGGCGACTTCGGGACGGCGAACTTGATGCGCTCGTCTTGGCCACCGCTGGTCTGCGGCGCCTGGGGCGCGAGCGCGAGGTGTCGTTTCGCGATCCCGACCGAGAAGATGACCCCCGCCGCGGGTCAGGGCACGCTGGTCTTGCAGGTGCGATCCGATGACGAGAGGGCCCGGGCCGCGGCAGCGCGAATCTCTGACCCAGGCTCGATGCTCGAGCTGACCGCGGAGCGAAGCGCGCTGGGCCACCTCAACGCCAGTTGCACGACGCCAATCGGTCTGCGCGCGAGCCTTGCCGGGGAGCGCCTCGCGATCGATGCATTCCTCGGCCTGCCCGACGGCAGCGAGTGGCTGCGCGATCGCCTCGAGCGGAGATTCCAGCCAGCCCGCAGAGCTTGGCCAGCGTTTGGCCGAGCGCCTCATTCGGGCCGGTGCTCGCGACCTGCTGGAGCGGGCGGAGGCGAGCGCCAATGCATGAACTGGCGAGCGCCGCGGAGAGGCTTGCAAACGGCCCAGCCAAGATCGTGGCAGGCCGCCGAGTGTCTGGTGGGGGCCGGTGAGCGCCCGAGCTGGTGTCGTCTACCTGGTCGGGGCTGGACCCGGTGATCCCGAATTGATGACCGTGCGATCGCTGGCCTTGATTGCCTCCGCCGAGGTGATCTTCTATGACCGCCTGATACCGGCGGGAGCGCTGGGCGGCGCCCGCAGCGATGCCGAGTTGATCTACGTCGGCAAGCAACCCGGCCTCGCCTCGGTGCCCCAGGATGAGATCGCCGCGCGGCTGGTGAGGGCGGCGTTGGAAGGCAAGGGCGTCGTGCGGCTGAAGGGCGGTGACCCGTTCATCTTTGGACGCGGCGGGAGGAGGGCGAGGCCCTTCATGCGGCAGGGGTCGAGTTCGAGGTGGTTCCCGGCATCACCGCCGGCAGTCGCCGTCCACCGCCTACGCCGGGATCCCGGTAACCCACCGCGAGGAGGCCTCCGCGGTCGCCTTCGTCACCGGCCACGAGGATCCGAGCAAGCCCGAGACCGCGCTTGACTGGGTGGCCCTTGCGGCCTTCCCCGGCACCCTTGTCCTCTACATGGGCGTCAAGCGCCTCGCGGATAACGCGCGAGCGCTGATCGCTGCTGGACGCGACCCCGAGCAGCCAGCCGCGGCGATTGAGCACGGCACCCTGGCTGAGCAGCGAACGGTGACCGCGACCCTTGCCACGATCGCAGCCACGGCTGAGCGCCACCGAATCGGGGCGCCGGCGCTGATCGTGATCGGCTCGGTAGTCGCCAGACGGGAGCAGCTGTCATGGCTTGAGCGCCGAGCGCTGCACGGGCGCACGGTTATCGTCACCCGCGCACGTGCCCAGGCGAGCAGCCTCGCGGCTAGCCTCGCGCGAGCTCGGGGCAGCGGTAATCGAGCTGCCGGCGATCCGGATCGAGCCAAGGATTGATAGCGATCAGGTCCGAGCGGCCGTGGCCTCGATGGGCGGATACGCGGTTGTGTGCCTAACCAGCCCCAACGGGGTCCGCCAGCTCTTTGCGGCGCTTCAAGCCGGGGGTCTGGATGCGCGGGCCCTGGTGCCGCGGCGATCGCCGCGATCGGACCGGGCACGGCGCGAGCCCTCGCCGAGCAAGGCATCGCCGCCGACCTGGTTGCCGAGCGCTTCGTCGCCGAGTCGCTGATCGAGTCGCTGGCCGCGGTCGAGGTCGAGGGTCGCCGCGTCCTCTTCGCCGCTGCCGCGGAGGCTCGGGAGGTGCTCCCCGAGGCGCTGCGCCAACGCGGTGCCGAGGTCGATGTGATCTCGCTCTATGAGACGGTCCGCGAGGATCCCGACCCAGAGGCGCTCGAGGCGGCCCGCGGCGCTGATTACGTCACCTTCACCTCCGCCTCAACCGTGGATGGCTTCCTCGCTGCCTTCGGCGAGGATCCGCCCCCGCGCGCCCGCCTGATCTCGATCGGACCGATCACCAGCGAGGCGCTTCGCAGCGCCGGGCTCGAGGTCGCCGCGCAGGCCGAGCGCCACGACATCGAGGGCCTGGTGCAGGCGTTGCTCGACGACGCAAAGCGATGAGCTTCGGTCACCCCCACCGCCATTTTGGGGTCACAACCTCGACCAACTCCCGCGCCAGGGAGCTCGCCGAAGGCGGGGCGCCGGGGGGAACCGTTGTGAGTGCCGAGGAGCAGACCGAGGGCAGGGGCCGAGGGGGGCGAAGCTGGTCGGCACCGCCGGGCACCGCGCTTCTTTACTCGGCGATCCTGCGCCCCCTCGATCCTCGCCACCGCGTCTTGGCGCTGGCCACATCGCTCGCCGTCTGCGAGGCGGTTGAAGAGCTGGCGCCGGATGCCAGCTGCCAGATCAAGTGGCCCAACGACGTCTTACTCGACGGCCGAAAGCTCGCCGGAATCCTGATCGAGGCGCGGCTGCGCGAGGGCTGGGCGGTGATCGGCGTTGGCCTCAACCTGGCGATCGAGCCGGCCCAGTTCCCAGCCCGATATTCGCCCCAGGGCAACCTCCCTGAACGGCGACGCAACGGCCGAGCAGGCGCGCGCGGCGCTCAACCGGCGGCTCACCGTTTGGAGCGAGGCAGAGCCGGCGACGGTGATTGAGGCCTGGAGCCGGCGTGACGCGCTGAGCGGTCAACGCGGTCCGCTGGGAGGGCGGCTCAGGAGTCGCCGACGGTGTCGATCGAGCGGGGCAGTCTCCTCGTCATCACGCCCGGCGGGGGGCGCATCGCGCTCAGCGCCGGGGAGGTCCACCTGCTCAGCGCCTGAGTCCTCGCTGCCTTCGCTTCGATCAGCGCCGTCGGCGGTGGACCCCTGGCTGCGTTGCTCGCCGCCATCGGCGCCGCCGCGCTGTCGCTTGTTGGCGCGCTTTCTGCGCCGCTTGCCTCCCTTCGGGAAGTTCCGCAGCAGCTCGCGAGCGATTGCCGACGGTTTGCGCGCCATCCGCATCCGCGCACCGCGCAGCACCTCCTCGCCCTCGGGGGTGTGGGAGACGGCGGCGGCAAGCAGCGAAACCGCGAGGCGGCGGTCCTGTTTGCGCGCCGCATGGACAAGCCGGCGGGCGTTGCGGCCGTGGGCGCGCCCGGAGGAATTGACCAGAAGTCCCAGCAGCCGCTTGGTCTCAGGCCAGCGCTGAACGGCGTACTCCTCGTGCAGTTCACGGGTGTAGGAGGCGAGCCGCCAGACCCAAGCCTGCGCCTGGTCACGGCGACCGATCCGCTTATCGATCAGCGCCTGCAGGAGAATCTTTGTCCCGGCGCGCTTGTCCTCGCGGCTCCAGGTGCCGACGATCTCGATCGCATCGTCGAAGGCCTCGGCATCGCCAAGGTCGGCGATCTCGCCGAGCGCTTTGAGCCGCAGCTGAGCGTTGCGGTTGCGCTGGACGCAGGTCAGCAGGAAGCGCCGCCGCAGCTCTTTGCTCTGATCGTTTTGGAGCATCGCCCGCGCCCGCCGCCAGCCCTGCGGATTGACCCTGGCGCCGGCCAGCGCCGCCCAGGCGTGCTGCTCGGGGTAGTCGAGGTTCTCGACCGCGATTCGCCAGATCTCGCGCTCAAGCACCTCCATGCGGCGCTCCTCGGAGTCAGAGACCGGGACGACTCGACGCTCGACCCGAACCTTGCGGCCGCGACCGCGACGCACCGGCCCGACGACGATCGCACCACCGCGGTAGACGTCGCGATCGAGCAAGCTGTGGAGGGTGACGATCGTCTCGTCGTGGGTCGTAGCGGGATGGACGAAGTCGATGACCAGCCCTGCCTCCTTGCCGGGGGCGCGCCGCGTTACCCGCCCGACCCGCTGCTGGTAAACCCGCCGCGAGGCGGTCGGCGCCAGGTGCATGCAGATCGTCGCCCGCGGGGAGTTCCAGCCCTCGGCCAGCAGCATCGCGTTGCAGAGAACGTCCACCTCGCCGCGCTCGAAGGCGGCGAGGATCTCGGCCAGCTCGCGCTTCGGGGTTTCGCCCGAAACCGCTCTCGCCACGATGCCAGCGTCGCGGAAGGCCTTGGCGACATTCTTTGCGTGCTGCACCCCAGCGGTATAGAGGACACCAGGGACCTTTCGAAAGCGCGATTTGTAGAGGTCGGCGATCGCCACGTTGAACGGCTCTTGATCGAGCAGAGCGGCGAGCTCCTCCTGATCGAAGTCCTGGTCGACCTCGCCTTTTCGCAGCGGCACCTTGGCGATCGTCCGCACCCCGGGTCCGGGCGGGATCCGCAGGCAGCGAAGCGGCGATATCACCCCCCTGCGGGCGGCCTGAGCGAGGTCAAAGCGCGAGGTCTGGGTCGGGAAGAGGTCGGCGACGTGACGGGCGATCAGCGCCCCGGTCGCGGTCATACCTATGTAGACGGGGCCGGTCCAGGCCCGGATGCAGGCGCTCGTTTTCTCGCCGAGGGCGGTGTGTGCCTCGTCGCAGATGACAATCGAGTAGGCATCGGAGACGCGCTTGTGGTTGCGGACGAACCACTGATAGGTCTCGACCGTGACCGGCCCGTCGGGATCATCGCGGCCATCTAGCAGCGGGGGTCGCAGCCGCTCCTTGTAGCCGCGGCTGGAGATCTCGCCGATGAACTGATCGACGAGGTTGCGGCGGTGGGTGAGGATCAAAATTCCCCCGGTGCGCGAGGCGTCGATGAAACCCACGGCGGCGACCGTCTTGCCGGCCCCGGTCGCGTGCTCAAACCAAAACCGACGATCCGCGCCAGGATCCTCGGGGGCCTCCTCGATCGCCTCTTCCTCCTCTGACTCAGACTCCTCCCAGTCCCGCGGCTCCTCATCCGGTGCGAGCTCCTCGTCCTCATGAGCCTGCTCACCATTTGCCTTAACGTCGGAGGACTCGGTCGCCTCGCTGCGAAGCTCGACGTCGGCCTCCGCCGTCGCCGACTCCACCGTTGCGCCGTTCAAGTCGCGCCGCGGCCTGCTGCTCGGTCATCAGCTCGGCCAGAGTTCCCGACAGAGCATCGACCTGGTGGGGCGAGAGTTCGGCGCCATCGCGCAGCTTCGGTGGCTCCTCGGCCAACAGCCGCTCCAGCCCCAGCAGCAATGAGAAGTCCTGCCGCCAGGCATCGAGGGCTCCTCGGCCCCCTCGGCCAACTCCCTAAGTGCCGCGTCGAGTGCCCTGCGCCGGGCGGTCCCCGGCGCAAGCGCATCAGGGCCCTCGCCGTCGAGCAGGAAGGGCTCGCGGGCAAACTCCGCCGCACGCTCGATATCGGCGCCTGAAGGAACTGCCGCTGGCGCGGCAACTTCGGTGGTCTTGGCCATCAAGGCTTCTGGTGGTTTGTCCCAGCCGAGACGCGAGACGTGCGGCCAGGGACAAGGTGGGTGAGGATGCCGAGGTCGGTCCCCCGACTATCTCAGCGGACCGCTTCGGAGCGGACCGAACGGACGTATTGTAACCAATGGATTGACGCTCAGGAGCTACCCCCCCTCATTTGCCGTTTTGGTGCTCGGCATTGTCGCGCTTATGGCGGGCTGCGGAAGCTCGACCTCGAGCGGCAACTACGGTGGTCAGCACCCCGCCTACGCCAAGGCGCTGGCCGGTTCACCGGCGCCGCTGGCCGCGCTTCACAGCCAGCATGATCGGCTGCTCTCCGGCGGCACCAGCGCCTTCGAAAAGCGGATCGCCGCGCTTCGGGGCTTCCCCGTGGTCGTCAACGTTTGGGCCTCCTGGTGCTGGCCCTGCCGCTCGGAGTTCCCGGTTCTGCAGAGGCTCTCGGCAAGGTACGGCAAGCGGGTCGCCTTCCTCGGCGTCAACTCAGATGACTCCGAAGTCCGCCGCCTCGACCTTTCTCAAGGAGGCACCGGTCCCCTACCCCAGCTACTCGGACCCCGGCAAGAAGATCGCCAGCGCGGTCCACGTCACGATCGGGCTTCCCGACACCGCCTTTTATGACCGCCGCGGCAAGCTCGTCTATCTCAAGCAGGGACCCTACGCCCATGCTTCCGACCTCGAAGCAGACCTCAAGCTCTACGCGCTTGGCTGAGGACAACGCCCACCGGTGATAATCGAGCCATGAGCGTCGGCGTCGTCATTGCTTCTGGCTTTGGCCGTAGCCCTCCTAGTCGCCGAGGTGCACCTGCCGAGCGGAGTCCTCGGCGCGCTCGGGATCGTCGCTCTGATCGTCGCCGGGGTCCTCTACTCGCGAAGAAGGTCACGACCTCGCCGATAGTCGCGATCGTCGCTCATCGCGCTCGGCTCCTCGGCGCATTGCTTCTGGTTCGCCACGCGCAAGGTGCTCGCCGCCCACCGCGACCAGCCGGTGCGGACCGGATACGAGGAGCTGATCGGGGCCGATGCGCGAGGTTCGCTCGCCGATCTGACCCCGAGGGTCAGGTGTTCGTTGCAGGGATCGATCTGGAAGGCGCGGCTCGCGCCAGGCGGGAGCCCGGTCCCGGTGGGGGATAGAGTCACGATCGAGTCGGTCGATGGGCTGACCCTGATCGTCCGGGCGGCACCGCGAACCCCGAGCAAGGAGCGCACGCATAGATGGCGAGCGGCAGATCGCAGCGGCGGTCTTCCTGGCGCTGATCGTGCTTTTCGTGTTCGGCGCCTCGGTGCGGGTCCTGCGCGAGTACGAGCGCGGCGTCATCTTCCGGCTCGGCCGGCTGATCGCCCAGAAGGGTCCGGGCCTGATCCTGCTGATCCCGTTCATCGACCGGATAGTCAAGGTCGACCTGCGCACGGTCACGCTCAACATCCCGCCGCAGGAGGTGATCACCCGCGACAACGTCCCCGCCAGCGTCAACGCCGTCGCCTACTTCCGCGTGATCGACCCTCGCAAGGCGATCGTCGAGGTCGAAAACTACCTGCTCGCCACCTCGCAGATCTCGCAGACGGCGCTGCGCTCGGTGCTCGGCAAGGCCGAGTTCGACCAGCTGCTCTCCGAGCGCGAGCGCCTCAACGAAGAGCTGCAGAAGATCATCGACGAGTCGACCGAGCCCTGGGGCGTGAAGGTCACCGCGGTCGAGATCAAGGACGTCGAGATCCCCGAGCAGATGCAGCGGGCGATCGCCCGCCAGGCCGAGGCCGAGCGCGAGCGCCGGGCCAAGATCATCAACTCCGAGGGCGAGTATCCAGGCGGCGCAGAAGCTCACCGACGCCGCCGACATCATCAGCACCAACCCGGCCTCGCTGCAGCTGCGCTACCTGCAGACCCTGCTCGAAATCGGCAGCAACCAGAACACCACCGTCGTCTTCCCGCTGCCGATGGACATGCTCGAGCCGTTCCTCGGCCGCGCCGGCCAACACAAACCGGCCGCACAAGCCACCGCCACCTCCGCCGCCCGCCGCCGAGCCGCCGGGCGATCGACGACCTCCACCCCTCCCCTCCGTGAGCGCGCCCGAGATACGCATCGACCAGCTGAGCGGGCTGAGGACGATCCTCGCTCCCGGGCGAGCCGACCGGCCGGAGGGCTTCGACGCGCCAGGAGCAGAGCCGAAGGGGGCCGCCGAGCTGCCCCTTCTGCGAGGGCCGCGAGGAGCCGCACCCCGCCCGAGGTCTACGCGGTGCGCCCGGGCGGCGGCGCGCCCGACACGCCCGGCTGGACGACGCGCGTGGTGCCCAACCTCTATCCGGCGCTGGACCCAGCCGAGGGAGCGGAGGCGCCTCCGAGCAGCGGGCGGCAGCCGCCGCCGAGGCCGGGGCCTTCGCCAGCAGCGGCGACCCGCTGCTCGCCTCGCGGCGCGCCGGCGAGCCCGACCTCTTCTCCTCCCGCCCGGCGACCGGCGCCCACGAGGTGATCATCAACGCGCCCGAGCACGTCACCGCGATGGCCGAGCTGGGCGAGCGAGCGCTTCGCCGCCGCGGTCGCGCACCTGGCGCGAGCGGATGCGGGCCCACGCAGACGCCGCCTACGTGCAGCTGATCGTCAACGAGGGCGGCGGGGCCGGAGCCTCGCTCGAGCACACCCACGCCCAGCTCTACGCGCTGCCTTTCGTACCGGCGGCGGTCGCGCGCGAGCGGGAGCGCGCCGGCGCCTACCGCGAGCGCACCGGGGGCGGCGGCCTGCTCAGCGACGTCCTGGTCGAGGAGGTGCGCCGCCGCGAGCGCCTGGTCGCGATCGATGACGAGGCGGCGCTGATCTGCCCCTGGGCCTCGCGCTCGCCCTTTGAGCTGCGGGTGCTCCCGCGACGTCGAGGCGGCAAGCTTCGCCGACAGACGAGGTCGGCGCCGCGATGATCCGTACTGCGCTGCGCGCCCTTGCCGAGCGCTTCGGCGGACCGCCGGAGCTCAATCTCTGGGTGCGCACCGCGCCACGCGGCACCGACCATTTCCACTGGCACGTCGACATCGCCCCGCGGCTCACCTTCAAGGCCGGATTCGAGTTGGGCACGGGCGTCGACATCAACATCTACCCACCAGAGCGGGCGGCCGCCGATCTTCGAGAGAGCCTCGGCGTCTGAGTTCGAGCCGGAGGCGTGATCGCCCCGCACCCACTTTTTGAAGTGCCCGGCCGATAGTGTGCGTCGGTGCCCCCCAACCCCCGCCCGATCCCAAGTTTCATCGCCGACAGTAGCCAAGAGGGGATCCCGCACGGGCGCTTCGCGGAGGGACTCGCGAAATCGTTTGGGGAAGCCTGTTCGAAACTGAAAGATCTTCCCGCCGATGTAGAGGTTCCCGTCGAGATCGACTGGTTCCCCGAGCGGGCATGGGGGGGACGCGTGTGGGTGCCATGCTCGGCTCGAGCAGAGAGCTCCGAGGGTGCGCTAGAGCTCTTCGGCCACGTCTCCTACGTCCAACCGCCCGGCCGGGAGCCAGCCGACCTGCGTGCCAGCGCCGACTTCACTGACGTTCTCGCCGAAGACAATCCGGATTGGAAAATCGACCTAAACGACGACGTGATCGGCCGCTGGCGGGGAGAGAACAGCCGCGGCGGGGCGGTGACCTTGGTCTGGGGCCGACCCTTGATTCGAGGCGCGGTCGCGGCCACCGCGGAGCTCGACTCCGAGACCGTCGACCAAGAGGCGGTTTCAAAGGAGCGCTTTACCCTGATCGCCCTCGATGCGCTCGAGGGATACGGTGATGACGTCTTCATGACCGTCAAGCTGTGGAGCCGCCGGGCCCAGGAGCTTGCTTCAGAGAGCCTCTACGATGAGCCGCCGAGCCCCGATAGCTCAGCTGGATAGAGCGACTCCCTCCTAAGGAGTAGGCCGCAGGTTCGAATCCTGCTCGGGGCATCGTCGGAAAGCCTCTTCTGAAGCCAAATAAAAGGGTGGGAACAGAAGAGAGGGGGCCGGTTGTTTTGTTGGCTGGAAACAGAGGTGAAAACAAATTCGATCGAATCTGTTTACCCCAGTCAACGTGGCGTGGTGACGTCAACGATCAGCGACCTCCGTGGCATCTTGTTGCGTTGCTCGGCGGATCGGAGTTTGGTCAAGCGCAGCGGAGCGCCCCGGGGGGATGCTCAACCAAGCACCTCTTCCTGCCAGCCTTCATCTAACCCCGCAGGTTGAAGTCAGGGTCGAGGTGAGTGTCTTGCCGGCGAAGAGGAAGCTGGTGCGCGCCAAGGAAAAGAGGGCGCTGCGGACGCCCTTGGGGGCTGGACAACCGGAGCTGAGGAAGCTGTGCTTTACCCCACGGTAGGAATAGAGGCGCGAAAGGGTCATTTCGATCCCGGTGAGGTTGCGTTTGCCACCAAGTGATTTTGAGAGGTTTGCCGTCAGCGTGGTGCCATAGGGGCCGTGACCCTGGTTGCTGATCTGGAAGGTGATCACGTAGGAGGAGGAGAACGGTTTGTTGCTATAGATGTGACCGAGCAGAACCTGGCGACCGTGTTCGCGGCCGTTGAACACGAGCAGACGCCCTTGCGTGGGGTAGGGGGACGCCCCGGGCAGCGAGAGAATCGCCGAAAAGCTGCCCTGACCGACCAGGGCGGAGCGGCAATCGGCGAGGGCGCGGCCGTTGGAGGCGGGCTGGATCTGGGGGAGGCTGCAGACCGGCAAGCCACTGTAGTCGAGGCGCCCGCTGCGGTTGATTTCGATTTTCAGCAGATTCAGATGGGGTGGCTGGCTTTCGTCGGTGGTCGCAACCTGACCACTAACCGTGACAGCGATTGGGGCCGTTCCGGAGCGAGGCAGGGAGTGAGGGGAGATCTTGCCGGTCACGGTGACCCGCACGTTGCCGTTCTGGGCAATTTCAGCGTGGGCGAAGGCAACGCTGACGGCGAGTAAACCGGCCAAGCCGAGGGCAGGGATGATGCGAAGCTGCAGCCTACGCACAGGGGTGTGGCTTGGGGTGGTGGTAATCCTCATCTACGTGTACCTCGCCGTGTTGGGCTTGCAGTGGTGAACATCGGGGCCCAGAACCGTGTCCTTGGCCAGTTCCACGTTGTGGGTGAGATTGATAACCATCTTCTTAGCGATGTTCATATTGACTTGCTTGAGCTTCTAGACGACTGCCTCGGAGCAGGCAATCTCCATTTGACCTAGACGGATCCCCTTGGTCAGGATGCTCTGCTCAGCGTCGCGCCGGGGGATCACTTCGAACGCTGCAGGCGTCCTAGCCTCAGCAGCGTTGTGAAAGTCAGTGAACGCGCCCGCAAGGACAGGCACCGCCAAGTCCCGCTTGTTCCAAATCTCTGCCTCTCTTTCAGTCTCGTACGTCGTGAAACGCCCAGGAGATTGGAGGCGGGTCATCTGCCCTTCCTAGCGGTGAAAGTCACGACCCTCGTGACGAAGGCAGGAGCGCTGCCATCGCTGGGCGTGAAGGTAAGAGTGACCTTGATCTTGAGCTGCTTTGATTTGGAGTAGGCGCGGCTGCCGGCGGGGCTGAGCGCCAAGCGCAGGGTGAGGGTGCCGCCGTTGCTGGTATGAACGCTGAGTGGCTTCAGCCCCTTTCCACTCGCGAGAACATCGCCGGGTCCCGAGGCGGTAACCGCGAAGGCCGCGGTGGCGCCCTTGACGGTGAGTCGGCCGGGGGTCAGCTGTGCAGGGAAGGACACTATGACCGGGGGCGGCGGGTTGGCCGCGAAGTTGGCTGTCACTGCGGTGTCGGCGCCGAGGGTGAGGTGGCAGGGCCCGGTGCCCCCGCAGGCACCCGACCATCCGGCAAAGGAGGACCCAGCCGCCGGGGTGGCGACCAGCGTGAAGGTTTCCGCTTCCTCATAGGAGCCCGAGCAAGTGCCGGCGGCGGAGGTGCAGCCCGAGACGGCGCCACTTGAGGCGCTGACCGAGCCTTCGCCGACGACGTTGACGCTGAGGCGATGGTGGATCGGGACGAAGGCGGCTTTCACCGTTCTGGCTTCGCTCATCGTCACTTCGCATTCGTTTTGGCTCGGCTGGGCCTCGCATCCGCTCCAGATGACTTCCTCGTGGCGACCGGGGACGGCGCTCAGGACAATCGTGCTTTCTGGGCCTTCGGCGTCGAAGTGTTCGGTGCAGGTGGTGTCGCATTCGATCCCTGCCGGGACGCTGGTCAGCGTGCCTTCGCCGCTAGCTTCAACGCTCAGGGTCTGCTGGGGAGTGGGGGCGAATTCGGCATGAACAGACTCTGCGGCGCCCATCGTCACTTCGCATTCATCGGGGTTGGGCTCAGACGTGCAGCCGCTCCAGACGACGAGGTGGTTGTGGATGGCCGGCGTGGCTTTCAGAGTGACGGTGCTTGCTTCGTTGAAGTGTTCAGAGCAGGTACTGCCACATTCGATCCCCGTCGGAGCGCTAGTCACGGTGCCTGCCCCGACCTTGGTCACGGTCAGCGTCTTTTGGGGGATTTCTTCGAATTCCGCGCTGACCGACCTTGCTTCGTTCATCCCCACCGTGCAGGTCCCCACCCCCGAGCAGCCACTGCCACTCCAACCTTTGAAGGTCGAGTGGGAGTCGGGGTTGGCAGCAAGGACCACGCTTTCGCCAGTGGCGTTGTATTCGGCTGCACAGGCAGTGCCGCAGTTGATCCCGGCGGGATTGGAAGTTACAGTCCCTACCCCGCTGCCAGTCTTGGCCAGCGTCAGGATGTAGGCGTGATCGGTGGGGCCAAACTCATATAGCCGCGAATATTCTATCTTTTTGCCGTTTTTATCGAGCCCGGAAACTTCACCCGCTTCGAAGTTGCCACTCGTCACGTATACGTGGCCCGTGGGACCAACCGACAGCCCCGATGGTTCACCGTCGGTCAGCCGGTGTTCCACGCTGACGCCGGGTTCTCCTTCGGGGTGAGTTATCCAGCGCGCGATCTGGCCGCGGTAGTCCCCAGCGGCATTGAACTCGTCGATGACAGCTTCGGGATGTTCGGATTGACCGTGCGCGACGTTGTCGAGGATGAAGACATGCCCGTCGGTGGGGTCGACGGCGACGGCCGATTCGCCCAGGAAGGCAAAGCCCGCCTGGGGAGTGCCGTGGCCGTCGATCACCGGCAGAGGGTGACCAGCGGGGTCATATACCTTGACCGTATCGGTGGCCGCGTCGGGGACGTAAACGTCCCCTTCGGTGGCCGGAAAAGCCGAGACGGCGATGCCGAAGCCTGCTTCAAGGGTGCCAAGGCCGATTTCGGCGATCTGGGTGCCGGACGGTTCGTACTCGACGACGTGGGTGTCATCATCGACGTAGACATCGCCATTAGGCGCAACTGCTACGCCGCTGGCCGGACCTGAGTCAATCACGGTCCGCCCGCTGTAGGTGGTTTCGGATCCGGGCGGATAGGAGGAGGGTGTGAGCCTGATCACCTCATGGCGCCAGTTGTTTACGTAGAGGTCGCCGTAGGAAGGGCTGGAGGGATCTGTGTCGACCGCAATGCCGCAGGGGCCGCTGCCGGCGCTCTCAGAGGCGATTTGGGTTACATAGCCGCCTTCGTTTCCGTAGATGTCGATTGCGTCGTGGAAGTAATCAGAGACATAGCGGTCGCCATTTGAATCTAGGGCGACACCACAGGCGTCTTCGAAGCCGCCCCCTTCGGGCTGGGGAGGAGAACCGCCGAGTTCGGAGATGAAGGGGTGGGTTTCGACCACGGGGGATGCCCAGGCGGGACTGACCAGGACGGCGGCCGCCAGTAGCGGCGCGCAAAAGGCCACCCAGCGCGGGATCAAATGCGAGCGACCCATCAGTGCCAATTCCTTTTGTGCGCGAGGCGGTCGCGCCTGTTGGCCCGTTTGTCACTCTTGGCAGACTTCGGGCAGCTCCGGCCGATCGGCACCTTGAGCGTCTCGGGAGCATTGTTTTGTCCGGCGAGCTGCGCCGTCGCGAGAGATTGGGAACTGCAGATGTTGGTCGAATTCTGAAGCAGGCCCTTGCTGCCGCCTTCCAGGGTGAGGATGAATTTGGAGGCGGGGGCGTCGGGGAGTACTTCAAAGCTGGCGCGCAGGCCACCACTAGGGCCGGAGTCGATCCGCCCTTCGATGTCGAAGTTGAGGCCGCCGTCGCCACGCAGCGCGGCAACCAATTCGGGTAAGGGGTTGGTAGGGGATGTGGAGGAGCGTAGGTAGACGGGGCCTTCGAGGGGTTCAGCAAGCAGCGGCGTAAAGGCCTCAGCGTGGCCGTAGATCGAGGATGGGGGGCAGGCCTGCGCTGCGAGCTGCTTCGGAGTGCAGACTGCGTAGAGGTGGTTCTGGGCGAGAAACTCAGCGTGGGGCAGGGTTACGACGGCACGGCCGACGTTGGCGTTGCCGGGGCGCTCGCTGAGGACGGCCTGCAGTGCGGGGTATTGGCCGCGTCTAGTGCCGCCGGCCAGCTTGAGGTTGAGTGCAGGGGCGAATCTAAGCGCCGAGCAGTCGGTGACCTGGTAGAGGTCGGTGGCGGAGGCGGTGATGTCGGAGGGGTTGGTGAAGGGGGGACTTGAGCCGGTCAGGGTCGAGCTGGCTTGGAAGGGGGTGCAGTTGGTCGGGTTGAGTGTGAAGTTGGGGCGGCTGATGTAGACGCGGATGTCGCGTAGGTGGATTGGGATGCCGTCGATGATGTGGGGGATCGGATCGGAGCCCGCCGTGTTGATCGAGACCTGGGCGGTCTGCGGGTTGATGTCGAGGGCCGAGCGGACGATGATCACGCCGAGGTCAAAGGGGCCGACCAGGGCGGAGTCAACGGCGACGATCGAGAGCGGCGCACCGTGGTAGGGCCCGGCCAGGTAGAGGCGGCCTGGGGCGTAGTCAAGGACGCCGCCGAGACCGTAGCCGGCCACCGTGTGGCCGATTTCCGACCCCGCCGGGCAACTCGGCGCTTGGAGCTCTTCGACCCCCGTCTTTGCCTTGGCAGCTTCGATGTCGGCGTCTGGGCAGAGCGGAATGCCGGCGAGCTTTCCGGTGAGGCCGGGCGGTAGCACCGCCGAGTAGGAGGTGATCTCCTGTTCTGTGTCGTTGCGGGTCAGGTGCAGGTAATAGGGCGAGTAGGAGCCGGCGTTGCTGTTGACCGAGCCGTCCTTTGCCCCGGGGACGAAGGGCGGCGCCCCGGGGGCAGGGCAGGGGCCGCCGCCTACCCCGCTTGAGATCGGAAATTCGGATTCGCGTTGCAGCGGCGTCTGGGAGGCGAGCCAGGGGGTGAGCTGCATCTGGACCGCATAGGTCCCGCAGCTCGCCGGAGTGGCTAGCGGGGAGCGCTGGCCTTCGCGGAAAAAGGC
Organism: uncultured Solirubrobacterales bacterium; assembly: GCA_963745305.1. Taxonomy (GTDB): domain Bacteria; phylum Actinomycetota; class Thermoleophilia; order Solirubrobacterales; family 70-9; genus CAVUWL01. The sequence goes on along the minus strand of CAVUWL010000018.1, from coordinate 183,966 downwards.
CTTGAGGTGGGTATAGGGAAGCTGGGGAAGGTTTTCGAAGCTCGCGACCAAGCGCCCGGTGGTCGGATTCGGGGTCAGGCGACCGGCGACCTTGATGACGACGCCGCGCACCGGGGCTTTGGCAACCAGGTAGATGCCGATCAACGAGTTTGTCGGGTTTTCGAAAGGCCGCGCAAGGAAGATCGATCCGATCAGCGCTTCTTCGAGGAGCGGTGTTTCTACCCTGAAGTCTCCGATTTTGGAGTCATTGGGGCAGTTCGCGCCCGATTCTGAGCTGGCTGATTCGGCCGCGTACTGGGCCGGTGTGCAAACCCCGAGGCCAGCCCCCACCGACGGGTTGATCGTCACCCCTTCAGGCAGAGAGACGGTTGCGTCGCGGATCTGGGTGCCGGTAAGGCCGCCCGGTTCGAGCAAGTTTTCCTGAGGCACTTCGAGGTTGAATTCAAAGCCGGTCGCCGACGAGGCCCGATCCGTCGTCGGCTGGCCGTAGGGGATCGAGTTGGGAACTAGCCGTTCGCAACCCCCGAGGGCCTGCGGTTGACCGCCTTCGCCGCGACTTAGCCAGCTATCGGAGACGAACGTTCCGGGGCGCTGCCAGGAGTCGGCGGCCGCCTTGAAGGCGAGCGGTACTTCGCAGGAGGTGGGCAGGGTAAGGAAGGCGTGGCGCGGGAACTTCTTGGGCGGGCCGACCGTACATTTGGCCCAGCCGGCGGCGGCGTCTTCCTCGTTTAGACAGTTGCCGCGTTCGGAGTCGTGAGAGAGCGCCCAGGGGGTGCCCCAGATCCTCACTTCGGCGCCATCGACCGAGAGGTCCTGTGGAAAGTTCTTGGCTTCGAGGGTGAGGCCGTATTCGCCTTCGGCGGTGCGGACGTGGCCGTCGAAGGTGACCGGGTCCCCGAAGGGAGCAAAGCCGAGCTCGGCGGCGACCCCTGGCGGCGGGACGAGATTGAAGAGGCCGAAGGAACGTGTCGAGCCACCGCCGAAGCTTGAGTGAATGGCGACTACGCCGACTTGGCTGGCGTCTGGGCAGCTCTCGCCAGAGAGGCTTGCTTCGAAGGGCGAGGAGCGCGGCGTGCCGAACTCTGCCAGGGTGCACTGGTTGACGGTGCTGGGGTTGCCGACCAGGCCCGGCGGCAGTTCGAGGCGCAGGTCCTTGAGGTCGCCGTCGGGGAAGGGGACACCGGGCTGAGCGGCAGATTCCCCGCCCTGATTGAGGTTCACCGAGGTGGTGAGTTCGTAGGGGTGCGAACCGGCCTCGGTGTCGGGGGTACCGTCTAGCTTGGTCGCAGCGGCCTCGAAACCCGCGGCGCCTCCGAGAAAGCCGAAGCCCTGGGTAGTTGTGAAGGTCTGTTCGGGGCCGGTGGCGGTTTCTTGGAGGGAGTTGGTAGCAAGGAGGCGGTAGTGGTAGGTGGTGTCAGGCGAAAGACCCGAAATCGCCGCAGAGGCGGAGCGGTCCACGGCGACCGAGCCGAGACCTTCTTGTGGGGTGGAGGTGCAGCTGCCCGGGCAGGTGGAGGTGCCGTATTCGAAGCGGAAGGTGGTGGGGAGGCCGTTGGGGTTGACCTTGCCGCTGAGCAGCGCCGAGATCCCCTGGATGTCGGTAACCGAAGAGGCGGCGATCGAGGGCGCGCCGGCGGCACTCGCCACCGGGGCGCCGAGCGCGGCCACCGCGGCGAACGCAACAAAGCAGGTCAGAACCTGCAGACGGCGCTTGCGGGTGGCGGCGCTCACCGGCGAGCTCCCGGCTTGTGGGGCCCGCGCTGGGACCTCCTCTTGAGGTGGGGCTTCTTCACGCAGCGGCCGTGCTTTCGTACGGAGTCCGCCTTGCACTTCTTGGCGGTCGTGCCAAATTGCAGCGGCGGGTCGGAGGGGCCCTGGATCAGGGTGCCCACCGTCGGGTCTTCAGGCGCTTCGGGCAGCGGCTGGCAGGCGTCGCCCTCGCATTCGATCGGCTTGACCGGTACCCGGTAGCCGCCGCCTTCGCGAGCGTCATAGACGTCAGTCGAACCGGGGTCAGTGTTGACCAGTGAGTCGCCGGTCAAAAAGAAGACGTCAGAGCCGGTTTCTGAGGCGTCGATGAAGGAGGCCCCGGCGCTGCCTCTACCGCCGGAGATCAGGGCGAGGCAGCCGCCACCCGTCTGACAGCTGCCGACCCCCGATTCCTCCCACTCATAGACGTCTGGACGGTTGTCGGTGTCCTGGGCAACCAGGGCGTCTTCGGAATCAAAGAAGAGGCGGCGTCCGCCGGAGACCAGAGCGCGGGGCTTGTATGAGTCGGCTGCCGTAGGGCCTTTGCCGTTTGAGATTGCCCCGGGTATCGTGGAGGGGCCAAGGGGGCGCTCGCCGGTCGGGTTGCAGGAGACGCATCTCAGTTCTTTGGTGTTTGCGACATAGAAGTAGACCTCGGAGTCAGGGAGCCCGCTGTTGGCGTCGGTGTTGTCATAGCCGGTCAGGGAGGCTTCCGAGAGGAACGCGAGGTGGGTGCCGTCGGTGCTGAGGCGCGAGGTGCCGGTGGTCGGCGGGTAGTTGCTTGGGTCAACAGGCCCCGAGGCCACTTCGGTGCTGGTGCCTTCATGAGATTGGAAGAGGCCGGTCGCGGTGGCGTAGTAGAGGTAGGAACCGTCTTCGGAGACGCCGAGCACGCCTTTGACACCGGCGGCGATCGGTTCGGTTGTGTTGGTCGCGGCGTCGTAGCGTTCGAGGTGTCCTGCCTTGGTGTAGAAGGCGAGCGAGCCGTCGGGGGTTGCGGTCTGGAATTCGCCACCTTCTGCCACAAGCCTGGTTTTCGCGGCTTCGCGCACATACAGCTTGCCCCCGGCAGTGAAATAGACGATGCTGCCGTCTTCGGAGACTCCGCCACTCTGAGCGGCGAGCTTGGCACCTGGGGTACCCTGGGTTTCACCCGGCAGCAAGTTGATGAGCTTGGGCAGCTGACCTTCAGAAAGCTCGTAGATGTTTTGGTCGGTTGCGTTGCAGCCTTCCGATCCGGGCACTTCGGTGGCTTCGGGAGTGAGCTTCGCGCAGCTCGATAGGACCACGTGCCGCAGGTCAGGGGAGGCACCGGCAAAGCTGACTTCGAACTGTTCGGGATCGAGGGGAAGTTCGGCGATGCCGGCCCCGGTAAGCAGCGCCGAGAATCCACCGCTTTCGTCATCGCGCAGGTAGTAGTCCTGATAGCCAGTCGGGGCATCTGAGCCGGGAAGGGGCGGGTTCGCGACCGGGCACCCGGTGCCGCCGCCGCGGCAGCGCAACCCGTTCAAGAGCAGGCCGCGGGCGAGGTCGGGGGAGAAGAGCTGATAGGGAACACCGTCGGATTCTGAGCCATAGGAGCCCGAGACCGTCGGGGTGGTGATGTTCTGGGTTGACCAACCCTCTTCGCCTTCCATGCGGCGCGAGATGTACTGGCTGGCCGGCGGGGCGCCCTGGGCGGCTTCACCGAAGGAAGAGGCCGAGCTGTAGGTAATGGCGCCCCCCTGGGCGGCAGCCTGCAGGACATCTCCGCCAAAGTTCTGGCCGGGACCCTGGATCGCGCCGCTGTTTTTTTCGATCGGCGAGACCATCTCCCAGCCGCGGTGATCGGGAAGGGCAAGGGAGCGAGTGGCTTCTTGGGTGGTCAAGGTGTCTTCGGGGCCGGTGACGCCCCCGGGTGGGGCATCGGCGTTGGAAGCGATGATCCGGTAGCGATAGGTCGTGGCGGGGGAGAGTGGGCCGATGTGCTGAAGGGCGGGCTGGACGGTCGAGGCCGCGCCGAGGCTGGCTTCGGCACCAGCTGGAGCTTTGGTGGCGCCGGCAAAGCCTTCGAGGGGGACCGCCAGGTTGGCCTGATACTGGGCTTCGGTGATGTATTCGAAACGGTAGGTGGTCGGCAGACCCTCGGGGTTGATTTCGGCGTTTAGGTTGGCTGAGCCCGAGCTTATGCCGGTCGACCAGGAGGCTCCAACCTGTGGAGCCGCGGCGGCAAGGGCGGGAGCTGGGAAGTTGACCAACGCCGCTGCGGCGGCGAGCAACGCCGCGGCCAGAGCGAGCGTGGCTCGGGTGGAGGGCTTTGCGATGAGCCGCACGGTTGCTCCACGCCTTGCGCCGTTCACTCCTAACCCCTTGCCCTCTTGCGGTGCTTCTTGACCTTCTTGCAAGTGTTCGTGACCAGAGGCTTGGTGTCGCTCAGCCTGCCGTTTTGACCGCTAAGTTTGACTGTCGCCAGGTTGGTCGTCGTGCAGAGGTTCTTCGAGTTTTCGAGGAGACCCTTGGCGCCGCCGCTCAGTTCGAGGGTGAACTTGGAGATCGGGGCATCGGGGACAGTTTCGAATGTGTTGGTGATGCCACCATGGATCGAGGTCACAGTGCCGTTGAGTACGACCTGGATCTGGCCACCGAGGTCAGCGACGACGTCAGGGAGGAGGTGGCCGTAACCGCTGACCAAGTAGACCGGGCCTTCCAGTGGTTTTTCAAGCAGCGGTGTGCTGGCGCTGGCGTGGCCGAGCAGCGATCCCGCCGGGCAGGTGCCTGCCGCGAACTGCCCCCTCAGGCAAGGGTCTTTGATGTGGGCATTATCGAGGAACTCCGAAGGCGGCAGGGTGACCTGGGCGCGAGAGAGATTCGCTTCGCCCGGTTTGGCGGTAAGGGTCGCGGTGAAAGCCGGATTGCCGGTGCGCTTGGTGGAACCGGAGAGCTTTAAGGCGAGCTTGGGAGAGAAGGGTAGCCCGGCGCAGTTGGCAACCTGGAAGCGCTGGGAGAGCGGCGCGATCTGACCCAGGACGGATGTCTCTGCGCCGCTGAACGACATTTCATCGCAGCTGGTCGGGTTGAGGGTGAAGTTGGGGCGGTTCGCCTTCAGGGTGATCGAGCGCAGGTCGAGGGGAATGCCATCCAAGATGCTCGGGATCGGACCGCTGGCGACCTGGATCTGAGTCGTTTCGGGGTTGACGTGAAGTGCCGCCTGCACGACCACATTGCCGAGGTCTAAGGGGCCCGCCAGCGCGGGCGTGATGATCACCAGGCTGAGTGGGGCACCCTGATAGGGACCGGCGAGGTAGGCGCGGCCGCTGACGTAGTAGGGGTCGGGACCCGCGCCTGCGCCAACACTGACGGTGCCGACTTCAGAGCCGGCGGGGCAAGAGGGGCTGGCCTGCTCGGCGGCGCCGGTGGTGTGCCTGGCGGTTTCGATCTGGGCCTGGGGACAGTAGGGAATGCCGGCGAGCTTTCCGGTTAGCCCGGCGGGCAGGGTGGTTTCGATTTCCTTTACTTCCTGGGAGCCATCTTCGCGGACCAAGCGCAGCGAGAGGGGCGAATAGGTTCCGCCCTGCGGAGCTTCGGTGCCGGCCAGGAAGCGCGGCTTGTTTTCCTCTTCGGAAGGGTTGTGGGCGCAGGCGCCGCCGTTTGGCCCGGAGCTGATCGCGAATTCATCGCTCGGCGTTGCCGGTGGGCCGGATTCGGGCGCCGACCAAGGCGTCAGCTGCGAGGTCGTTTCATAGGTCCCACAGTTGGCGGGGGTACGCAGCGCCGCCTGGGCGCCGCTGAAGAAGTTCAACTTCAGGTCTTCGAAGGGCTGCTGAGGGTTTTCTTCGAAGCTGACTGTTAATTGCCCGCTCTGCGGGTTCGGTGTGAGCTTTCCGGCGAGCTTGATGATCACGCCTGAAATTGGGTCATCGACCGCAACGTAGATCGCAAGCAGGCTTCCAAAGGGGTTTTCGTTGGGCTTTGCGAGGTAGATGTTGCCGGGCAGGGGGTGATCGAGCAACGGCGTATCCAGTTCGACGGTGCCGAGCTTGGAGGCTTCGGGGCAGTCGGCAGGCCCTTCGCCGTGCAGATCGACCTCGGCTTCTGTGCAAGCGCCGAGCCCGTTCGCCGAGGCAGGGTTTACCTTGACACCTTCGGGCAGGGTGATTGCCGCATCTTTTAGGTCGGCGATAGCATTGCCATCAGGGGTATTTTCTTGGGGGACTTTGAGGCCGAAGCTGAGACCCGAAGGTGAGTCAGCGAGGTTGGTAGTGGGTCGGGCTTCGATTTCCGGCTCGAAATGAACCTGGTTGCAGCCGTCTACAGGGGGCAGGCGGAAGGTCGATGTCTGATCGGCTTTTAGGTTCCAGCCGTCGACCGTCACGCTGGAGGTGAGCGGTCCCGAGGAGCAGCTGCTCGGCATCGAGAGGAACGGAGCTTCTTCGGCGCCGCTCGCCCCACCACCTTTGGCGGGGCAGCCAAGCAGGTTGCCGGTTTCACAGCCGCGTTCGCGATTGTGGAGCGCTTCGGCGGGATCACCCCAGAGCGTGAAGGAGATGTAGCGCAATCCCACCGTTGCCAGGTTGGCGCTGAGGGTGCGCTGGCCGTAGTCGCCACCCGCTCGCACACTCGCAGTGATGACCTGTCCAAGGCCGACGCCCGGCGGTCGATAGCCGAACTCGGCGGCCTCCCCTGGACCAGGCACAAGGTTATAAAGAGCGACGACGCCGTTGGCGATGACTGCTGAACCCAGCGAGAGGGTTCCGACCTGGCTGGCCAGCGGGCAATGGCCCAACCCGAAGTCCGCGGCTGAGCAGAGCGAAGCCCCTGGTGGATTTCCAAACTGTGGGTTGCCGATCAGGCCGGCAGGGAAGTTGACGGTGACATCCTTGACTTCTTCGGGCGAGGCAAAGTTTTCGGCTGGCGAGAACCTGTTTGAAGAGGAGCTGAATTCCGTGTTTAAGTTTGCTGTCGTGGTCATCTCATAAGGGTGCCCACCTGCTTGGGTGAACGGGCTACCGTTTACGGACGTCACGCTCGTTGACTCCTGAACGCCAAACGGAGTGGGTTCTGCGCTGATTTCGTTCTGGGCCCTCGTCGAAACGCTCTGCGCGCCGCCGCCGGAAATTGTCGCTTCATTGGTCACTGATCCTTCAGCAGTCGGTTCGACTTCAACATGGACGACCATCTGCAATTTCTGGTTGGGCTGAAGTTCGAGGTGCAATCCGAAACCTTCAAGCACCGGGCCCGGAAATTCGCACTTAAGCAGAGTTGGGCAAGCCCCGTACGGAGCGAGATTGACACCACCAATCGTATTTTCTTGTACCGTCGCTGAAAAGAATTCGACGCTCGTGGCCTTAAGTCCCGCCGGCAGCGTGTCCGTGATTACAGCGCTGCTGCCGCTTGCCTCGCGCGCCCCGGAATTCGTGGCGGTGACAACGTAGATGTCATGACCGCTCGTATCGCCAGGAGCAAAGTTGGTCGGCTCCGCCACCGATTCGATCTGCCAACCTGGCGCCGGCGCGACCGAAGCCGAAGCGAGCCTGGGCGCGACCGCAAAGAAAACGGCAGCAAGGCCAAAGGTAAGGGTAATCCGCGCCATCCTACGCCGGCACAGCAGAGAGGCCCCGAACGTCCGCTCATCCTTCGTCGCGCCCACCGGCTTGAAGATCGCTGTCTCGTTGATCGAATCGGAGCTTTTCGTGTGCTGGGAAGTCACTTTCCGCCTCCACGCCTGTGCCTGGCGCCTCGCCCGTGATGTTTCTTTTGCCGCTTGCTTGGCTTCTTTACACACTTGCCGTCTTTATGGATGAAGCGCTTATTACTGCACTTACGGACCGGCAACTCTTCACTTTCATTGGGCGGACCTCGGAACGATTCGGTGCCCAGGGTCGGCGCAGCGGGTCCAGCGCCGGGGGTACCGTGGCAAGCTTCTCCGCCTTCGCATACGGGCGGGGCGGGCGGCGCAGGCGGGAAGCCGCCATCGACGCGGGCATCGTAAGCATCGGTGACGTGATCGTTGTCCTGGGGAAGCAGCCCCTGAGTCGTGCTGAAGAAAATATCCCGTCCAGAGGGGGTGACATACGGTGAGTGGGATCCGATCGGATCTTCGCCGCCGGAGATCAGCGACACTTCACCCTGGTGCCACACATAGACTTCCGTTTGTTCGCTGGTGTCTGTGCTCTGAAGTGGCCGCGCCGTGGTGAACGCAACCGTCTGCCCATCGCTGCTGACGTCATGGATTTCGGGGCCTCCTTTGAGAAGGCCTGCGCCGGGGGCAGCAACATCTGCGTCCTGACCCCCGCCATTGCCGTTTTCGTCTTCCCCGTCGTGGCCAACCGATAGGCGGATAAGGCTGCCCGTCTGGAAGTCATAGCGATAGACGTCGCGCGCTTCGTTGGTGTCGTCGGGGGTGAGCTGAGGGTAGGCCGCAAAGACGAGGTAACGGCCATCAGGAGTGACGTCCGAGTGCTCTCTCAGTCGACTGAATTCGATCGACTGGGTGCTTTCATCTTCCCCAGTGCTATGGCACTTCGGGTCGGGCGGGACCCCGCTGATGATTTCGCCAAACGGACCTGAACTTCCCCCCGGTACTTCAGCACGGTGCGAGCAGACCTGCGCGACGAATTTCATCGTCCCTGTTTCTGTATCATAGCCATAGAGGTTCTCGGCGCTGGGCACTGCTGCCTGACCCAACGCGTTTGGCTGCGGAGTGAGTACGCCACCGGAGACGAAATAGACGTGAGAACCATCGGCAGAGGCCCGCACGACATCGTGTACTTGGGGGCCATAACCGCTCATATCTCTTTCAGCGGTGATGTCGATGAGGCTGTGACCTTCCGGGCGTTCGAAGTCGTACTCGTAAAGGTTACAACCGTTGACACGACGCAATGTCTGCCATTCAACTTCCTTACACATGGTTTCTGATTCGCCGTGACTGTCTGAGACAAACCGTTCCCGCAGTGGGTCAAAGCGTGGTCCGGAATTGATTTCGGTCGCGTTGTTTGTGAGCTGCTGAGCGTCCTCAAAGAAGAACTTCAAGCCGTTGGCAGAGTCGGCGGTGGCACCAGCAGGCTCCCCGGGTGAATTCAGGCAGGCGGTGGTGGTGCATCCGTCGTTGGTTTCGGGTTCAGTGAGGACAACCGTCTTAGCACCATTCACTCGGGCCTCAAATGCAACGTTACATCCACCCCCGTTAGTCCTGATATGGGTTTCAAAGAAGACCTTTGAACCATCGCTTGATATCGGAGATCCGATTTCGTGGTCAGTCGACACGCCACCACATGCTCTCGTCGATTCGCTCAGCGGGGTGCCGTTGGCTTCGACAGATACGAGGCTCAGGGATGGAGATGGGCCGCCGAGGCCGGTTAGGTCATACCAGCGGTTTGGACCCGAGTGCTGGGGGTCAGACGGCATGAGCTGTTGGCCACTTGAATAGAGGAGATGGGAAAGGTCTGACGTAGCGCCTTCTATGATCGGCGCGCCGCCATTACTCCACAGATTTCCGTCGGAGCTTTCGAGTGCGAATTCTTCTATCGAGCCGTTCAGGTTGCGCAAGGTCGCCGCACCGCTATCTATCCCGCCCTCGCCCGCGATGTTGTTTGTGTGGTCGATCTGGCCAGCGAACTTGCTAAGGTCAGTGTTTGTGGCCCAGGTGATCGCGGGGAACTTGCCCGTCCGAGCAGGAGGATCTACGCCGACAGTGCTCCAACCGGCAGGGCCACGTTCGGAAAGGTAGGTGTCGAAGACGGGTGCCGATTGGGCACCCGGAAGACCGTTCCCAAGCAGTTGGACGACGGCGCGTTCGCCGTCGGCACTCACAGAAGTGGTCTGCGCGCCATTGCCATCCTTGTTGATTGGGCTGATCTGCTCATAGGCGCGGCATTCAGTCAGCCTCGCCGATAGGCCGGTGCGGGTTTTTTCGTTGGGGCAGCTCGTCGGCGGCGTTGTGAAGGTGGTGTCGGGGCCTTCGACTGTGCCGAAGGAGTTCGATGCGACCGTGCGAAAGTGGTAGGTGGTATTTGGCTGCAGATCGGAAATTGAGGTGCTTCCGAGCGTTGGCTCATGGCCCGGGCCCACGTCTGCGCTTGGGCTCGAGTGTCCGTAGGTTTCTGCGGTCCCGTATTCGAAATGGTATGTCGTTTCCTGCCCCTCTGGGTTCAGGTAAACCTGCAGCGTCGCTTCGCTGGGCTTTATTGCTTTTGGCAGTAGCGTGTCGACCAGGGCCGGCGTCAGGGTGGTGAAGATCTGGGTCGGCCCGTCGACGGTACCTGCAGAGTTCGTAGCAACGACGCGGAAGTGATAGGTGGTTTCAGGCTGAAGGCCTGAAATAGTTTCTTCGATAGATTTGTCGCCGGTCCCTGGTCCGAGGTCTTTGACCGAGGTGCTGGCGGCGTTTTGGACTCCGCTGAAGGATTCATGGTTTTCCTGAAAGGCTTTTTCGGTGATGTATTCGAAGTGTGCGCTTGTATCGAAGACAAACGGGTTGATCTTCGCGTGCAGTTTGGCCGCTGCCGGTTCCAGTTCTTCTGCACCTTGGACGTCTACGCGAGGTGGCGCCGCGGTAGTGAAGGATTCGCCCACGCGTTCACGGACGAATTCACCTTCGTCTTTTTCATTTGCCGCGACGAGCTGGAAGCGATACGCCGTGGCTGGGGTGAGGCCCGTAACGGAGGCATCTACCGCGTGGGCGAGGCCATCGTTGGGAACTGAACTAGCAGCTGGTACACATGGCACTTCACCGCCCGAACTGAGATTGGAGAAACCGTGGTTGGCTTTGAAGGACGCTTCGGTGATGTAATCAAAGTGACACACGGTCAGGGCGGTTGCGGGTTCGGTGCCCGCTGTACTAACTGTGCCATTAACGGTGGCAGAGGTCTGCTGGATATTGGACACCTGTGTGGTGGTCAATGTAGGGACAATGACGCTTGGGCCGAAGACCGCGACGTGGCCTTCTCCGTTTTCGCCGCCGTACAGATCGCCCACGTAGACCCTGCCGGTCGCCCCGTCTACGGACATGTTCGGAGCATTGTTTTCAAGATCAGGAGCCGTGAAGGAGCCTAGTTCGGCGTTGCCATGAGCAAAGGATTCATACTCGGTGATTATGTCTTTCGCGGAGCCCGGGGGTTCTTCACCGTGGGGCCGGACTTCCATATCGATAAAGAGCCGATCGGTGCCGGGTTCGACGGCTACCGACAAGGGGTCGCCTTTAGCGATCGGATGGCATGAGTCAAGGCAGGTGCCGTCTTCTTCGAAGGCGAAAACGCCACCTTCCTTGGGCGCGAACGATCCAAACGCGCCTGTATATCCGCCTCCGCTCCCCGCCGCGACGTAGACTGTACCCGCGGAGTCGATGGCTATAGACTTAGGTTCGAGTTCGCTTAGGGCTGTCCCGCCGATGCTGCGTTCCAGTGCGCCCGTGGGACTGAATACGTCGACCACCGGCAGGCCTTCACCGTTGGACTGCTGATTTGCGTTGCCGCTGGTGACGTAAACATCGCCGGATTCGCTGACCGCGATGCCATCTGGCACCTTGAGGATGCTCGCTCCGATTTCCGGGGTTGTTGGGTCCGGCTCGCCGGTCGGAAGGTATTTGTAGACAGCACCTGGGATCCCGCCGCTGACGACGTAGATGTTGCCTGCGCCATCGACCGTGAGCTGGTTGAGGTATCGCTGGGATACCAGTTCGGGGGACGAAAGGGCGGAGAAGTTCGCTGGCTTGCCGGAGGCGTCGTACTTAAGGATCGTTCCTTCATGTTCATTATGAGACTGGGTTGCTACGTAGACGAACTGGTTGGTCTGGTCGAATCCGAGACCATCCGGCGAGTGGGGTTCTGCGAACGGGAAGGAGGTCTGGGGTTCGCGAAAATGGGTGACATCGGCGTAGGCAGAGGGAGCAAGGGCGAGGAGCAGCCCTGTCGCGAAGCACGCCATGCTGGTACCGACAGTCAAACCGCGGCGGGCCCCATCCTGTCGACTCGATGGCACTGAGGCATCGGAACTTGAGGAGTCGGCTCCCCCGGTCGCGGCTCGGACGGTGAACTTGATGAGGATCCGGAAGCAGCTGATGCGATGTCGTCTGCCGGTACGAGCGACGGGCGCCGGTTGGTCGATCGCCATTGCAGCGGCGCCGAGCGGCTCGCTGCGAGAGCTGATCCCCAATTTCGATCCCATCACTCGGTAACTCTCCCTCGCTGTGCCCCAATGCCTCTGAGCGAGCCCTTGGGCCGCTTGGATTTTGGAGGTCTTTCAATGCAAACCCGGCCCACCTCCCTGGCGAGCGAGGTGGACTCTAGAGCATGGCGTCTACAAATGTCAACAGCTATATTCATGAGCGCATTGCGCTCTGAGCTCCCGAACAGGCGGCCCCATGAACAGGCAAGCGGAGGTCGACTTAGACCGAAAGCCTATCCCGGACGTTGAGCCAGGCCGACGGCCCGCTCACGCCCGAGGTAGGGCGTGAGGACCAGCTCAAGCAGCTCGGGCAGGAGCTGGCCGAGATTCTCAGCATCCCCCGCTTCGACCTTGCGGACGATAAGCGCGGCGACTCCGCCCAAGAGCGCGAACTTGGCGGCCTCTGAGGGTACATGGGTGGCAGGTGGCGGCGGCATGCCTTCGGTGATCTCGAAGAGGATGTCGTCGGTGCTTTCCCGGTAGCGGGCGGCGATGGCACTGCCCGCGCGGGCAGGGGCGATCATAAAGAAGCGCACGAGGTCGGGGTTGGCGGCAAAAACCTCGAGAACGGCGACCAGCTTGGCGCGGACACGGTCGGGCCACTCGGTGAACTCCGCTGCATCCTCAGTTGCTGCTTGACGCAAATAGGCGGCGATCAGGCTGTAGGCATCGAAGAAGCACTCCTCCTTCGAGGAGAAGTACCCATAGAAGGTGCGGCGAGAGACTCCCGCAGCCGCGGAGATCTGGGCGATCGTCGCATCGTGGTAGCCGTGTTCAGCAACGACGGCGATGATCCCCGCCGTGATTCGATCTCGTTGATTGCGAGTCACGAATTCGCGGCTCAAACCGTGGCGACCCGGAGGTAGACGATGGAGGGCTGACGAGGAGTCGCCCTCGGCGGGAGAGAGCTTGTTCACGATCGCACCTTAACGATGCGCCATTGATCGTACTCGGGCAGATTCTGTTTGGCCGCTCCGGTTCAGGCCGATTTGGCTTTCGGGGGCGCAGGGATGCTTAGCTCTTGACGGGCGACCTCGTGGCCCATGTAAGGCCGAACGGCGATGTACATCAACTCGGGGACGACGGCCTCTGCGGCCTCTGCGTCGCCGTGTCGATGTACATCGCGCAGCATCCGCTCGACGATGGAGCCCACCACGCCCTCTGCGACGCTGCGAGAAATCGAGTCAGGCTCGTCGAGCTCTGAGCGGCCTGCGTCCACAAGATCGACCAGAGCCTGGAGATATATATCGCGCTGCGCCTGAGCCATCGGACCGGCGGCGAGAATTGCGATCACATTGAACCGAACCTCACGAGGATGGTCAGCGAGGAAACGGGCTGCGGCGTAGGCCGCAGCCCGCAGGGAGTCCCGCCATATCTCATGCTCGGCATAGGCCCCATAGACCTGATGACCGAAGCGCTCGTTGTTGGCTGTGTAAATCTGCAGGCAGCAGTCGGCTTTGTCCGCGAAGTGCCGCTCAAAGGCGGCGGGATCGATGCCGACCCGTTCACAGACTGCCTGCACCGTTGCAGTCTCATAATCTGTTTCAAGAACCAGGTCGAACATCGCTTCGTAAATGCGGTCGCGCTCGGTGTGGTCCAGCTCCGGAGCGGGTTCCGTAGGGGGCTCAAGCACGCATCTTCTCCCTATGCGAAGGAATGTTCAGCTCCTGGCGAGCGACTTGATCTCCGAGATAGGGCCGAGCTGCGATAACCGTCAGTTCCGGACGCCAGCCGTCGGCAAGATCTCGCCCGGGCCCGTTTCGTCAACCTTCCATAGACAGACCCAGGCACAGCTGCAGCGACGGCACAGGAAGCACGCCATAACGGTTGTCGAGGGAACTGGCCGTTTACGTCTTGCCGAGGTAGGGCTCGACCACGATTTCCAGAGCATCGGGAAGATGTGCTCTCCTGCCCTGGAACTTGCCCTGTGCGACCCGCTGTTGGAGAAACCACGTAAAGCCGCCCAGGACCGCTTCCTCGAGTCGCGCAGGCAGCTCCGCAGCATAGGGGCTCAGCGCGCGGGCCTGGGCAAGGATCGGGATCAGCTCGTCCACGGTCTGTTCGTAGCGCTGCAACGCCGCAGGGCCGGCGGCCTGGGCCTCGATGAGGGCAAGACGCGCAGCCATGGGGTCGGCCTCGATCAGCTCGAGCAAGGTGGCGAGAACGGAACGAGCCTGGGAGGGCCAATCGACGTCTCTTGGCAGTCGGGCGAGTACCTCCTCCCGGGTGCTTGAGAGAATTTGGTCGTAGGCGCGCAGGAAGCAGTCCTGCTTGCCATCGAAAAGCGAGTAGAAAGTTCCGACGCCGATGCGGGCGGCCGCGACGATGTGATCTACCGTGGTGTTCTGATAGCCGCGCTTGGCGAAGACGCCAACCGCCGCATTGAGAACCCGGTCGCGCTGATGTTCGACCATTACCTCGCGGGGCAGCGGCTCGCGCCCGACGGGAATTCCCTGCAGGTGCGCGGGTAGTGAGGCCACCAAGGAAGGATAGCGTTCCCAAATACACGTCACTCAAGTTACGAATGCGCCAAATGATGCTTGCGCAAGCAAGCCAGAGAAATTCCGATCTGAAACTTGGCGTGCGGTCCTGTTCGCCGAACTTGGAAGGACGCCAGGGCGGTTCACCGAGTACTTGACCGGTGGTCCCGATGCATTGCCTACTGAATCTGAGTCCCACGGATCCCACGCTCCCTGCCGTGTAAGGCCGCGTTGATGGTAAACGGTTTTGAGCGTTCTGTGTCAGATCCATTGTTGAGAGAGAGTCGAGGGCCAAGACTTGTCCGGCTCGGACCTTGCTTTCGCCCGCACCGGTAGAAATGGCTGCTGCAGGCAACGCCGGAGCCGCAGTGAGCACTCGGGCTCCCTCGCGGAGGATTTAAGGACACAAGCGCTTGGGCTTGGGAGGGACAATCCAAACCGGGGGCCGCTTTGTACTGGGCGTCGCTTACCCATTCCTCAGCTGCCGCGGCTAGGATGCCGAGGGCCTACACCCTGGCAGGGAGTAGACCGCGAGGTAGGAACAAAGGCAGGAACAAATTGGGCCCAAGCGTCGCTTTCTGACTTCCTGTGTCATTCCAGGAAGGTGCGATATAGCAGGGATTTAGCGATCTAGAGCCGCTTCCGAAAAGCCCCTAGATCCCCTCCTAAGGAGTAGGCCGCAGGTTCGAATCCTGCTCGGGGCATCGTAGAGAAGCCTTTCCTAGAGCCAAAACAGGTCGACCGCAAACGGGAACAGCCTTCGGCCAACGGTTTGGCCTCTCCGTCAATAACTGCTGTCTCGTTGTCTCGGCGCCCCCGTCGCGAAGCGGTAGAAGCTCGTCGCCGGCTGGGCGCCGCAAGCACGGCCTCAATGATCTGCTCCAGCCCCTTCCAAGACGCTTTGGTCAGCGAGGGGATGGCGGCCTCGATGCGAATCTAGTTCCTAAAGATGCTGCAAGCGGGTCTGGGGCCCGCCGGGGAGAGCGCGTCGGTGAGGATCGGGAGACGCCTGCTTCAGTGGCGCTATGCGGCATTGTCGCGATCGACACGGGTCAGAGCCGGCGCCGCGCGCTGGCGCCCAAAAGTCGCGCCACGCGAAGCTTGACCAGTGTCTGCCAAGGCCGCCTCTACGCGCGCCGTTCGAGGGTGCTCTCTGGCTGACGTAGCGAGGAGAGTGTGCTGGCGTAGAGGCGTTGCTTGATCGTGCCGAGGGTGGCTGGGTCCTTTGGCGCGAGTGCGGCAGCGATCTCGAGCGCACTGTCGAGTAGGCGCTCAGCGTCCAGGGCTTCTTCGACGATTCCTGCGGTGGCAGCCTCGTGCCCTCCGTAGCGCCTGCCTGTGGTCATCGCCGCGTGGGCAATCTGCGGCGATAGCCGCCCTCTGATGAGCGCGTTCATCCCTACGGTGAACGGGATGTTGATATCGACCTCCGGAAGGCAGAAGAATCCGCGGTCGGCGCGCATCAGGCGTTGGTCATGTGCGAGTGCGAGCATCGCCCCGGCAGCGAAAGTGTGGCCCTGCAGTGCGGCAACGCTGGGAACGTCCAGTTCGAGCATGCGCGCGAGGAGAGCGTGAACCCTCGGGACGAAGTCTTCTATCTGCCCTTGGTGGGCGCCCATCCACTCGAGGTCCAGTCCGTTGGACCAGAACTTGCCGGTGGCCATGGTGACAAGCGCTCTTGGAGGGGCTGCCGAATGGACCTCATCGAGATGTGATTCGACCGCATCCAGGAAGGTTGGGTTGAAGCGGTTCTCGCCGTTTCCGAGATCGAGCAGGAACACATCACCGTCTCGCGTGAGCGACGGGCAGGCGTCGCTGTTGGACTCATCGCTCAAGCGCCCGCTCCTTTCGCGTTGCTGGTTGAGCGCCGCTTCGATAGCGACGCTATAGCTCTGCGCTGAGAGGCAGCGCTCACGCGGGCGCCTTCTCGCGCTCCTCCTTCGCGGCCGCACGCAATGCCTCGAACTCGATCACCTGACCGGCGGCGCCCCAGCTGCCCTCTGCGACCTCGTGGCAGAGCACCCACACGCGGAGCCCCTGATCCTCGGGAATGTCGGCTGCCTCGCGGATCGCCGTCGTGGCCTCAGCAACGAGCTCTTTGCGACGGCGATCGGACAGCGCGCCCTGTGGGGTGGTCACGTCGAGCTTGAAGGTCGGCGCCTGGGTCGGCTCACCGCCAGCGTAAACGCAACTCCCTGGGAGCTCGTTGGTGTAGAGCCAAGTCACCTTGCGGAAGAACTCTGTGTTGGGCGCGCGCTCTGCGTGCAGGATGATCGTCGTCAGCTCCTCGGCGAGAGTCGCTCGGGCCTCGGCGCTCAGCGCGCCCTGCTGGTAGGTGATTTCCATAAACGGCATTTGGGCCTCCTGTATCGACGTTGGCACGTTCAGACACTAGCTCGGCGGAGCGGCAATGGGCCGCGATGGGTGCATAGGACTACGGCGAGGGCATAGCGTCGTTTGATTTTGAGGTTCGCTCAACCTTCGCCCGGACCGTACAGAGCCCACCGCCGGGCGTGTGACGCCGGACCTACGGGTCGATCGGAGCAGCGTTGAGATGTAGCATCGGCCGATGACGCAACAGCAGCGCGCGGGTGCGGTGGCGGTCGCCAACGAGGAAGCGGTGCGTGCATGGGACACGGTCCTGTATGAGCGGTGGAAGTCGAACCGCAAGGTGTTCGTGGGCGCGCTGGCAGAGGTCACCGAGGAGGTCTTCGAGCTCTTTCCGCCGCCCGAGCGTGGGTGCTGCATCGACATCGGGTGCGGCTTCGGCGAGACCACTCAGCGGCTGGCTGAGCTCGTCGGACCGGGTGGCTTCGCGCTTGGGACCGATTCCTCGCCGCGGTTCATCGAGGACGCCCGTCGCGAGGCCGTCGAGGCGGGTGTCGAGAACGTTGCGTTCGAGACCGCCGATGCGCAGACGGCTGAGTGGGATCCCATTTACGACTACGCCTTCTCGCGCATGGGGACGCAGTTCTTCGCCGCACCGGTTCCGGCTATGCGCGCGATTCGCGGCGCGCTCAAGCCCGGCGGTAGGCTCGCCAAGCTCTGCTGGCGCCGCAAGGCCGACAGCCCGTTATGGGCGGAGACCGAGCAGGTCGTTGAGCGGTTCCTCTCGCGCCCTGAGGAGTACGTGGCCGACACCTGCGGGCCCGGGCCATTCTCGCTCGGCAACCCCGAGACCACCCGCGGGATTCTTGAGGCCGCCGGGTTCGAGGAGATCGAGTTGCATCAGCAGCGACTTCGACTACTTCATGGGCGCGGACATGGACGAGGCGATCGACTCCCTGCTCGCGATCGGACCCGGCGCCGAGCTGATCCGTCTGAACGGGGAATACGGGGAGAGCCGTCGAGGCGAGATCGCCGAGGCCCTGAGGGACCACTACGCCACCTGGCAGAAGCCCGACGGCTCGATAGTCGGCCGCGGGTCCGTCTGGATCGTCGCGGCCACAAACCACGGATAGCAGTCCGCTGCGCCTGCTGCGGGCTGGCGGGAGAACCCGTAACTAAGCAAGACGATCTCTCTTCGGAGCAGCTCTGAAGCAGGCCGCGCGGCTGCGTGCATGCACACAGCCAGATTGCATCGTCGCCTCATCCGGAGTGCACGACCTCTGCCGTGGAGCAAATGCGGGGTTCGACTGTTGTCGCTCTCGCTTCCATCGACGACTCGGGCGTCTCGGCAGCCAGAGGTGAAGATTGCCCATCGGACGAACCTCGACAGCGCCGGGCGAGGTTCGGCAGAGGCCTGCTTTATTGGCGCAATGCGGCAGTGTCGCGGTCGACATTGGTCAGAGCCGACTCCGCACGCCGGCGTCGAAAGGTCGCGACGAGCGGGGATCGCCCAGTCTGTGCCGATGCCACCTCTGTGCGCTGTTAGAAAGTGCTCTGTGGCTGACGTAGCGAGGAGGGTGTGCTGGGGTAGAGGCGTTGCTTGATCGTGCCGAGTGTGGCTGGGTCCTTTGGCGCGAGCATCTCCCAATCCAGAGAAGGGGTTGACAGTGAATCGTCAGTGAGATCTACTGGCCAAACACGACGATCCAGCGAACGCTAGGTCGACTTCGTCTAGTCGCTAACGGAGGCAGTTATGAACGCCACAGGAATCGATGAGGGCAAGTTGGAAGCATTCATGGGCCAGGCGGTTACCGACATGGGGGCTGTGATCAGCGCCCCGCTGTTCCTAATCGGTGAGAAACTCGGCCTCTATAAGGCCATGGCGGGAGCCGGGCCGCTCAGCTCAGAGCAGGTTGCCGAGCGAGCCGGGGTTGCCGAGCGATCCGTGCGCGAGTGGCTGAGAAACCAGGCTGCCGGTGGCTACGTGACCTATGACGCCGACAGCGACACCTATACCCTGCCCGATGAGCAGGCCCTAGCTCTAGCCGATGAAGACAGCCCCTTCTACCTGCTCGGCGCCTATGACCTGATCGCCTCGCTCTTTGCCGATGAGGAGAAGATCACCGAGGCCTTTCGCAATGGCGATGGCATGGGCTGGCACGAGCACGATCACCGGCTCTTCAGCGGCACCGAGAGGTTCTTTAAGCCCGGGTACCGCGGGCATCTGGTCGCGGAGTGGATTCCCGCACTCGACGGCGTGCAGAAGAAGCTGGAGATCGGCGCCAAGGTTGCCGACGTGGGTTGCGGCCACGGCGCCTCGACGATCCTTATGGCAGAGGCGTTCCCGCACTCGGAGTTCATCGGCTTTGACTACCACGACGCCTCGCTAGAGCGGGCCCGCGAGGCGGCCGAGGAGGCAGGCGTCGGTGACCGGGTGAGTTTTCAGGTCGCCTCCGCGAAGGACTTCCCAGGTGAGGGCTATGACCTCGTCACGGTATTCGATTGTCTGCACGACATGGGCGACCCGGTGGGTGCCTCTGGCGCACATCCACGAGGCGCTCAACGCCGACGGCACCTGGATGATCGTCGAGCCGTTCGCCAACGACAGCGTCGAGGAGAACCTAAACCCCGTGGGGAGGGTCTTCTACGGCGCATCTACCGTGATCTGTACCCCAGCGTCACTCGATCAGGAGGTTGGGCTGGCGCTCGGCGCACAGGCCGGCGAGGAGAGCCTCACCGAGGTGATCAAACAAGGCGGTTTCAGCGAGGTCCGCCGAGCCACCGAGACTCCGTTCAACTTAATTTTGGAGGCCAGACCCTGAGACGCCGACACCCGGACTGAGCGAGGGCCCTCACCGAACAATCTTCCATTCCAGCAACGACAGTTGGAATCTCATGATCGAGGCCCACCATGGCGGCGAAGGGGTCATAAAAAGGCGGCGGGCAGTGTCGGCTGCCGGCGGCGGGAGTCACGCCATGGTGCTCGTCGGCCGTGTGTATTTTCCGTAACCGGGGGGCTGCTGTTCCGCGCAAAGGCCGGTCTTGAATCCTGCGCGCTCACGTGGCCGCCGTGGAGAAACACAAGGTCCGAGCTCGCCTGGCGTGGTTGATGGATGGCAGCCGCAGCTGGTCGATCTGCTCAGGCATACGATGCGTGCATGATGGAGGTGCTCACGCGGTACGCGCGCAGTGGCGATCTGCAGATCGCCTACCAAGTGGCCGGTGAAGGGGCGCTCGATGTTTTGGTGGTACCGAGGTGGTTTTCTAACATCGAACTCGACTGGGAGCTGCCGCCAGCGGCCCGCTTTCTCACGCAGCTGGCCTCGTTCGCGCGGCTGATCCAGTTCGATCGACGTGGTGCCGGGATGTCCGGCGGGATCGCCGGGGCCACTCCGCTGGAGGAGCAGATCGATGATGTTCGTGCAGTGCTCGATGCCGCGGGCTCTGACCATCCGGCGTTGATTTCGATTGCCGAGGGCTGTGCCTTAGCGGTGCTCTTTGCGGGGTCCCATCCGGATCTCGTTCGCGCACTGGTATTGATCACGCCGACACCGCGCGTGGTCCGCGGGCCGGGCTATGAGTGGGCGCAGAGCGTCGAGGAGCGCCGAGCGATGGTACAGGCGGTTGTTGAGTATTGGGCCAGCAGCTCACCGATGCAGCCCTGGGCCGGGTTCGCCGGTGAGGACGAGCAGCGACGAGACCTGCTCGCCCGGCACCGGCGCTTGTCGATGACGCCGGATGCCGCCGCCGCCTCGCTCGCCATGGTCGGCGAGCTGGATGTACGTGACGCGCTGCCAATCGTGCAGTGTCCGACGTTGGTGCTGCACCGCGCGAGCGACGCGTACGTCGACGAACGCCATTCCCGCTACGCGGCGACCCACATCCCAGACGCACGATATGTCGAAGTCCAGCCTGGTGGCCATGCGGCCGATGAGATCGAGCAGTTCTTGACGGGTGTCCGACAACCCGTTCTCAACGACCGCGTGCTTGCGACAGTGCTGTTCACCGACATAGTCGGTTCGACCGAGCGCGCGGCAGAGCTCGGCGACAGCGGCTGGCGCGCTCTGCTCGAGAGGCACGATGCGCTCGTGCGCGAGCAGGTCGAGCGCTACCGGGGGCGGTTCGTAAAGTCGCTCGGTGACGGAATGCTCGCCACGTTCGACGGTCCGAGTCGCGCCATCAGCAGCGCCATCGCGATCCGCGATGCGCTGCGCAAACTCGACCTGGACATTCGCGCCGGCCTGCATACCGGCGAGTGCGAGCTACTTGCCGATGAGGACGTCGGCGGCCTTGCGGTTCACATCGGTGCGCGCATCAGCGCCCTCGCCGGGCCCGGTGAGGTACTGGTTAGCAGCACGGTCCGCGACCTCATCGTCGGCTCCGATCAGATCCTTGCCGATCGAGGAGAGCACCAACTCAGAGGTATACCCGGACCCTGGAGGCTGTTCGCGATCCAGACCTAGCAGCCGGACCCGACTTTCGCCAATCGCCAGCTGCCGCGGGTGCTTGCCTGAACAGCAGCAGCAATAGCCGGCTTCAACTCCATGCACGTCGCCGCTCGGACGAGTAGCAGATGTCTGGAGTCACACCTCGACAGCACCACCTAAAATGTGGTACCCAGTGAGAAGGATGAGGAGATTATGCTCGATTTGAAAGAGCCCAAACCCGCACCAGGACTGGGTTTGCGTGCAACGGGAGCGCCGGGATTCGAACCTGCGACCTCCGGCGTGACGGGCCCAACATAGGGTGCTGTCGTTGGTGCAGCGCCCAGGTTGTATTTTCCTGCCCGGCTTGTTGACGAAAGTCAATGAGCCGGACAAACGCGGGGCGGGCGGTGCGAGGCCCGAGCGCAAACGGGGGCACACTGCCGAGGCCAGCGAAGCGGACGCTTGTAACGCGCCCAGCCGCCGAACTGGCGCAACCTCCGTCAAGCAAGGGAGGCCGATAACGAAGGGGGCCCCTCGACCAATGCTGGGGACCCAGCTACAGTCTCGACGTGAAGCAAATGACTGGGAAAATGCACAGGCGCCACATCAGCGACCAGCATCCCGTTGAGACCGTAAAGGTGCCCGATTGGTGTCCGGACTGTGGCAGTCGCGTGGATTCAGGACGAGACCAACGGCACGTTTGTGGACGCGGGAAATGCTTATGCGCCCTTCACCCAGAAGGCCGACGGCATCCCAGCAAAGGTCAGCGACGAGATTGGATTGGCAAGCGGCGACGCTTCCTGCTCGAACAAGCAAATAAGCCGCAGGTTTGCATCCTGCTCGAAGCATCGCCGGAAGGCCTCATCTGGAGCCAAATAGCGTGTGAGAAAGAGGAGGTCCTCAACCCTTCGAACGGCAGCTGTTCACCACGACCGCATTGAGATTTGTCCCGCCGCCGAATACGGCTTCGATTTGATTAGAGAAACGGCCGTCTGGGCACTCTGCGTTTAGGTAGGAGAGCTGCTGGCCCTTGTAGGTCCATTTGCGGTTAATCGTAAGGTCGAAGCCAGTCAGCGAGCCGCTGCCGCCGGCGAGCTCAGGGATAATCATCGAGATCCTGTAGCCATAGTTGCCGCTGTCCTTTGAGACCTTGGCGACGACGACGAGGGCGGTCGGAGCCGGCACGTTGACGTAGACGTAGTAGAGCATCTCCGGATAGCCACCGACCGTCGGGCCGTTGAAGCCGAGCAGTGGACCCTTGGCGCTGAAGGGCAGCGATTCGGGAAATTGGACCTGCGCGGCAGTGGTTCCCTTTCCGATCAGGGCCGAGCCGCAGGCCTTCATCGCCTGGGCGGGGGCAGAGGCCTCGATCTTTCCGACCGTACAGCTCGGCAACCCGTTGGATTCGAATCTGATGTGCTTGTCGATCTGGAAGTCGATGGTCTGAGCCGCCGGGATGTGACTGCCATCGGCGGTTGTCACCGAGCCGCTGCCGTGGAAGCTGACCGGCGCCGTCTTGTTCTTCGGCAGCGCCCTTGGGCGGATCATGCCTTCGAATTGGATCACCAAGTTGCCGTCGCGAACGGTGATTGCGTGGCCTGCGGCGAGGATCGCGGTGGCAGAGGCGCAGCTCAGAGCCGTGATCACTGCAAGCGCAATTATCAGTGTCCTTCGCTTGGGAAGTCGATTCAACTCTTACTCTCCACTCGTCGGCTCTGTGTGGGCATTTGAGGAGGCAGGGCGGCTGGATCAGCCATAGTTTGGAATGCTGCGACGTGGCACCTCGGCCGCGCGTGTAGTGACTTCCCGACCTCCGCAACGCGAGGTTCGCCGGAGCGCAGCATCGTCGCCAACTCAGATCTCAACCGAGGCCCGATGGCGCCAAACGAGTGCTATTTGGACCCCTCGACTGTGCCATGGAGCCCACACACTACCAGAGGCCTGCGCTGGTTCGCGTGGCCCGATTCCCTGAATTTGGTCCGACTGATCCGAACCGGATTCCACGAAGACGATTTTAGTTAGGTTTCCTTTGGACAAAACGACTCAAATAGAGCTCACTGGGAAGCCTTATTAACCCAAGCGCATATCTGGAAGTTCAGTCACTGGCTTCCAGGAGTCCCCAAGTCCTAAACGACGTATCCCCTACGCGGCATGTCCTGTCGCGCGCGGCGGACCATTTCCCTCACCACTTGGTGTGAGAGGTTCGAGGTGCCTAGCCAGCGCCCAGCGCTAGCCGCGCTTCTTTTCAAGGCGATCGACCATCTGGGGATAGCGCTTGGCGCGAAATCCGTCTGGAAGGCGAACGTCATTGAGCGGGGCGTCGAAGGGATCGATTCCGTAGCGACTATTGACCGCGAGAAAGCGACCGTCCTCACAGCATTCTTTGAAGATCCGGTCGTTGAGATCTAAGACGGCGCGCTGGCGTGCACTCTCCTCGATGGAGCCATCGCCAAGCAAGGTCTCTGACCAATTCTTGGCAACGGGAATCGAGGCCTGCAGCTGACTCATTCCAATCTCATCGGTGCGATCCAGCTCGATCGTGTTGTAAATGCGGCTCTCCATGCATCGCTCTGGTTGCATCACCCAGAAAGCAACATCCTCTTTGCCGCCAGCTCCCGGCAAATTGACCCGTATGGCGGTATCTCGGACGTCTTCATCGTTGAGACCTCACGGAGCCCCGATGAAATCCGAATGCCGCTCGATGCCGTCGGTATCGACGAAGGTGACGACACCGGTCAGCGGACGGGATCCCGAACCGAGGGGATCGTCATCTTGGCTCCAAGGAGCCGCCCGCTCCAAACGGCGAGTGCCTATCCTCAGACCAAGACGATCTGTGCCCCGAATCAAGGACCGAGGGTCACCCAGGACCCTTTTGACTTCCTCGGGTCGAAGAGGCGGCTTAGCCTCAGACATGTCCTTGGGATCCTTGGGATGACGCCGCGCTAGCAAAGGTTCAGGCGTTTTCCTTGGGATAAGACAGATCCAATGAAAAGTTCCGTTGGAGTCCCCGATTCCTCGACCTTTCCCCGATTTTGGTCCACTGGCGGAGCTCCGAGGGGTCATCCGCCGTGCCTCGGCCGCGCGCCCGGTTCAGTCGAGCAGCTCGTAGGCCACTTCGGTGAGGAAGTCGGGGAAGTCGTCGCCGAGGGCGACCGCCTCGAAGACCCGCCGCGTGTCGTCGGGACGGCCCGCCTCCCAGGTCTCATCACCGACCTCACCGCGGATCCGCTCCAGCTCCTCGTCGAGGATCTTGGTCACGAGCTCGCGGTCGATCACGGTGCCGTCCTCGAGCTTCGTCCCGTTGTGGACCCACTGCCAGATCTGGCTGCGCGATATCTCCGCCGTGGCGGCGTCCTCCATCAGGTTGTTCAGCCTGACCGCGCCGCGACCACCGAGCCAGAAGGAGATGTATTGGAAGCCGACGCTGACGTTGGCGCGCAGGCCGGCCTTGGTGACCTCTCCCGGCGTCGCGGCGAGGTCGACGAGCGCGTCGGCGTCGGGGGTGACGTCCTTGCGCCGGCGGTCGATCTGGTTCGGCCGGTCGCCGAGCACCTCATCGAACGCGGCCTTCGCCACCGCGACCACGTCGGGGTGGGCGACCCAAGTGCCGTCGAACCCATCCCCCGCCTCACGCTCCTTGTCGGCGCGCACCGCGGCGACCGCCCGCTCGTTGGCCTCCGCGTCGGTGCGGCTCGGGATCAGCGCCGCCATCCCGCCCATCGCGAAGATGCCGCGGCCGTGGCTGGTGCGGACCAGCAGCTCGGTATAGGCGCGCATGAAGGGCACCGTCATCGTCACCGCGTCGCGGTCGGGGAGGACGGCGTCGGGGCGCTCGCGGGAGGTCTTGATCGCCGAGAAGATGTAGTCCCAGCGTCCTGCATTCATCCCGTAGGAGTGCTCGCGGAGCTCCCACATCATCTCCTCCATCTGGAAGGCGGCGGGCAGGGTCTCGATCAGGACCGTGGCGCGGAAGGTGCCGCGGTCGAGGCCGAGCGCCTCCTCGGCGAAGGCGAGGACCTCGTCCCAGAGTCGCGCCTCCAGATGGTGCTCGAGCTTCGGCAGGTAGAGGTAGGCGCCGAGGCCGTTGGCGGCAAGCCGGGGCGCCCCGTGGAAGGCGAAGAGGCCGAAGTCGACCAGCGAACCGGAGCCGACGGTGCCGTCGAAGTCGATGTGGCGCTCGGGCAGGTGGAGGCCGCGCGGGCGGACCAGGAGCGTCGCGGTCTCCTCGCCGAGCGCGTAGTGGTGGCCGTCGGAGGACTCGTAGGTGATCGTCCCCTCAATCGCGTCAATCAGGTTGGCTTGGCCGGAGACCTGGTTTCGCCAGGTCGGCGAGTTTGCGTCCTCGAAGTCGGCCATGAAGCCTCTAGCGCCCGAGTTCAGAGCGTTGATCACCAGCTTGCGGTCGGTCGGGCCGATGATCTCGACCCGGCGGTCGGCGTAGTCGGCACGCGGCGGGGCGGCCTGCCAGGACGAGTCCTCCCGTATCTCCCGGGTCTCGGGGAGGAAGTCGAGCCTGCCGCCGGCGGCGATGGCGGCGCGGCGCCCCGCGCGGGCGGCGAGCAGATCCAGGCGGCGGGCGTCAAAGCGGCCATGCAGCTCCGCCAGGAAGGCGAGCGCGTCGGCCGAGAGGATCTCGGTGCGGGAGCGCTCGTCGAGGGGCAGGTCGGCGATCGTCGGGTCGGGCATCCGATCCTTTACAGGGTTCGTGAGTAGGCGCGGTCGAGGACGCTACCGGATCTACCAGAGGCTGCTTAGGCTCGGCTAGTCCGAACCTTTGGGCGGCACTGGCCGGCCGCCTACCGAGAGCGGAGGGGAGCCCCAATTCCTCAGTTGCGGTAGCTAGGTTGTTGGGGGCTACCCTTGGCGAGGGAATAGACCACGAGGCAGGAATAAAAGTAGGAACAAATTCGGGCTCCAACTTCCTTTCTGACTTCCTGTGTCTTTCCAGAAAGGTGGAGGTAGCGGGGAATTAGTGCGGCGGGAGGGTCGCAGCCTGTGGGTATGGGCGGAAGGGTCGCGTAGTTTCAGCTGCGTCTTGGGGAGAGTCAGGTTATGGCGCTGGAGCGCGGTAGCTACAGGTGACGCGCGCCTCCGCGAGCGGTCCGCCTGGTCCGCCAACCGGCAGACGCGGCTCCCCCTTGCTTGTTGGTTTGCTCAAGCATGGTGGGCTTCGGTGGCCACTGCCCCTAGTCGACGGCGAAGATGGACGTCGTGCCGTCTGAGCTGTAGCCCGACGGGGCAGCGTTCGAGGGGCGTGTGCACACCCGCCGGACGGCCAGTCGAGCCGGCGGCGGATCGGCGGATACATTTGCCACGGATGCGAGGGTACGGTTACTGAAGATGTGGGACGCCCCGACATTCCGCCTCGACCCACCGCGGCTTCGAACCCTCACCGACCCCGACGAGGAGCGACACGCCACCTGGTTCGAGCTGTATTTCGACCTCGTATTCGTCGTCGCTGTAGGCGAGCTGGCGGCGGCGCTGGCGCGGGAACCCTCAGCTGCCGTCTTCGCTCGCTTCGTCGGGCTGTTTGTCGTCGTGGCCTGGGCTTGGTCGGGGTATACGTTCTACGCCAACCGCTTCGATACAGACGACCTGCCATACCGGCTGACGAAGTCGGGGGCGATGCTCGCAATTGGGGCGGTGGCGATCAATGTCCACCTGGTGATGAAGGGTCAGGGAGGCACGGTGGGGTTCGCGGTCGGTTATGTGGTCGTGCGCTCCCTGCTGGTCTCGCTCTACATCCGCGCTCGACTGCACGTCCATGGGCCAGGTCGCACCCTGATCGACACCTACATAACCGGCTTCTCGCTCACGACCGGACTCTGGCTCGTCTCGATCTTCCTACCGGAGCCCTTCCGCGTCCTGCTCTGGGGAATCGCGATCGCGATCGACCTCACCATCCCGCCCCGAGCCTGGCAGGCCCTGGCGGGCGCCCCCGTAGTCGTTTCGCACCTGACCGAGCGCTTCGGCACCTTCTTCATCATCGTGCTCGGCGCGGCCGTGGCCGGCGTTGTGGCAGGGGTTGCCGATTTCGAGCTCAGCTTCGCGTCCTGGGCGGTTGCGGGCGCCTGCTTCGTGATCGCGCTGATCCTCTGGTGGATCTACTTTGACCTCGCCGACACCTCGGTGGTGGGGCGAGGGGCCCTCGGCCTCGTTTACACGTATGGGCATTTCCCGCTACTGGCGGGCGTCGCCGCATTCGGAGCTGGCACAAAGCTCGCAATCACGGGCGCGGCGGACCCCGGCCTCACCGCGGGTGCTCGCTGGGCGCTCGCCGGGGGAATCGCGGCCTTTGCGCTTTCTCTCTCGCTCTTTCACCTCGGCGCAGAGTGGACCTCCCTCCGCGACCTCACGTTGCTCGGCCGCCTGCTGCTCGCTGCCGCGGCGATGGTCCTGGCGGCAATGGGCGGGGCAATCGCACCCCTTGCGTTCGTCAGCCTTCTGCTTGCCGCCGGGCTCGCGCAGCTGCTGCTCGAGGCGTCGACCGTCTCGGAAGGGGCCGCCAGCGTATGGGAACCGTCGCAGGCCACGGGCGATGTCGCCAATCGGGAAGGCCGGACTTAAGATTGGCCCAAGCTGGAAACCAGATCAGTGATCCCGTTGATCCGTTGGTGATGTCGCTCTGGATCCGGACTGCTACCTACTGAACGATCTTTAGCTTTTGATGAGCGTCCGCTTGGACCCGCTGGCCGTCACGATCTCCCTGACCAGGACGTTCTGGGCGGCGACGAGCCTGGAAGCAAACGCATTTTTCGGCTTCAACGAAACGATCGTCGAGTCTCCAGCCTTGGCCTTGCCTTTGGCCAGGGCGCTCTCGGCCTTGCCTTTGGCCAGGGCGCTCTCGGCCTTGCCGTTGCGCATTTTGCTCACGACCTGGAGCTTGAACCTGCAGCCCTTTGGCCTGCTCCTTGTTGGGCACTTGAGGCGAACACCGGGGTAGGCGACCGTGATCGACTGCGTTTGGCTTGCGGTCGAGGCTCCGTTGCAGTATGCGGTCTGACCAATGAAAACGAGCCCCACAGCCTTCGCCGTCGTTGATGGTGAGCATCACTTGGTAGGAGCCGGGCACAGCAAGGGTGTGGCTCGTCGTCGGGCCCATGCTCGCCATTTGGCCGTCGCCCTAGGCCCAGGCGAAGCTGGCGATCGCGCCATCGGGGTCGCCGGAAGCGGAGGCGTTGAAGGGGACGGGGACGCCGGGGCGGGCGCGGGCGGTGGCAATCGAGAAGGAGGCCTGCGGCGGTTGGTTGGGGACGATCGCAATCCCGAAAGGATCGACGCCAACCTCAATCGATGAGTCCGCCACCTGGTTTGTCTGGGTGTTGATAGCGGAAACGGTATTCGAGCCCCCGTTGGTCGCGCAGGCGGTCCTGCCTTCAGGTCTAATCGAAACCGCATCGGGCGCGTTGCCGACGGGATCGGAGCGCCGATCATCTGGTTGGTTTGGGTGTCGATAGCGGAGACGGTATTCGAGCTGTAGTTGGCGACCTAGGCGTCGCGGGCGAAGGCGCTAGGTGCGATCAAGAGACTGCACGCGCCGGTCGCCGCGAGCGCGGTGCAAACGAAACGTACGGAGCGTAGGGAAGCGGCACACCTCGGGTCAACGGTCGTGGTCTACCTGTCCACCTAGAAGTCCTTCAACCTGCCAATCCTCTGCGCGCCGACGGTTGCCGGTGCTCGCGCAGGTGCTCCACTCCGGCGGCTGACACCGAGACGAGCGCGCCACGTTCCGGCGCGCGATGACGCGCGATGAAGCCTCGGTCGCTGGCGTCCTCCCAGACGGGAAAGCGCGGACACGACGTCCCCCACGCCTCGAGTACCTCGGCGTAGGGTCGGGGGCCCGGACCCATCCACTCGAGGAGGTCTAGGACTAGCGCGTCGACGGTATCGGAACTAGGGGAGCCGGTGGCTTGGGACGGGTCGTTCAATTTGTCAAAGCCCAGCTGCAGTTGCTGAAGCCGCGGATATGTATGGCCAAATCAACGTACTATGCACTCGGCGATTGGATATCGGGCCCTGGTGCCCAGTCTTGAGCATATCGCTGAATCCGCTTCGAGTGGTTGTGCGGAGGGAATTTAAGCGGCGGGCCCAGCGGGCGGGACGCGGATTCCGCCCGCTTCGGGTTGCTCAGAGCCCGAGACTGGCGCCCGGGCGCTGCAAATCGCCGATGCTCGACCGATTAAAGCCCGGTACCGATGTGGTGTCCGTCTGGCAGAGGAGAGAGGCGCAAAAGGCGCTGATGAATGGGACCTTGACCGCCGTGTGACGCTGCCATCGCGATGGTACCGGGTGGTGAACCATAGAGTTCGATCTACCTGCGGAGGGAATCCGTCTGGCAGGCCACCCAATCCGCGACCGTAGGTGTTGAAGATGCGAACGATCCCAGTACCAACCCCCTCTCCCCCGCGGCGGCCTCCGCTGGGCACCGGATCGGCCGGAGCCCTCAGCGCAGCAGCGGGCAGTTCACGTCGACGGTCGCCGTCGAGCTGAGTTTGTGCCCAGCGATTTCGACGGTCGCCGTCATCGAGTAGGTGCCGTCGAATTCTTCGGGGGAGGGCCCCTCGTTCTCTCCGAATTCGGCGCCCGCGCTGGTGAGCACCGAGTGGTAGAGGTCCATCTGGTTGCCGGGGGGGCTGCCAAACGCGAAGCCGCCCTTTGCGAAGACCGTCGTAAGCGGTGCAGGGGAGGTCGGTGTCGGCAGGCTCAACTCTGCTGCCCCCTGGGCGAGGGAGTCCTCGAAGCTCGTCGGCGCCGCGGCGGAGATGTTGGCGGCACGCACGTAGACAGTCAGGTACTCCGTCTGGGGCGGCCCGATCACCCCGCCGGGGGGCGCATCAACCATTTCCGAGCACTGCGTGGCCGAGCTGACCGTCTTTCCCGCGGGCACGAACAGGCGGTTAACGCCGAAGCCGAGAACCGAGAAGGATGGACCGCTAGGCGTCGGCTTCTTGTGCCTCTTGGGCTTCTTGGCAGCGACCGCCGTGGGGCCCGCGGCGGATGCTGTCGAGGTTAGGTGGCCGGTGGCACATGTCGCGGCTGCAAGGATGATGGCTGCCAATGCTCGGATCGAGAAGCGGTTCAATTGCCCTCCCTGGGAGTCATTCGTGGGTTTCGACGAAGATCCCTGCCGGCCCTCGGCGTCTTCGCAAGCTACCAGTCTCTCGGCTCAGAGCGATCTTTGCCGCACCCATGAACGCCAGCGCCGACGATGCAAGCGGCTGCTCAGCCTCATCCTCGAGAACGTGACTGGATGAGAGCACTTTCCGCCGGCTCGATCCACAGGTCGAGCTGCAGATTGAGGCAGACGCCGGGGTTTAAAAAGGCCACGGACCCTCCGAGGTGCAGCCGCAGGTTCGGGTCCTGCGCGGGGCCGTGCTGGCGGGCTTATAAGGCAGCGCAGAGGAGCGCCTACTGAACAGCGGCAAGACTGGCGGCATTCCGGGCAGGAGAGGTGCGATCCGCCCAGCTCTTGGCCTCGGCATAGCTCAGATACGGCTGTAGGATTAGCTGAACGAGCTCCGGGCCAATTTCGGTCAAGCGCTGTGGCCGACCGCTCCGCACCGGCTCGGCGATCATCGCCGCCACCGATCGGATCACCGGCTTGCCGGTCGATACCGAGCGGCGTCGCGGCGCCTCGGCCGCGAGCAGCTCGGCAAAGCGATCGATCAGCTGCGCGTAGCTTCCCTCCGCGCCGCCGCCCGAGGACGGTCGCCCGAACACCAGGTTGCGAGAGGCGATCTCGTCAGTGGAGGCGAACTCAAGCACTGCGTAGATAGCGGCCGCCACCTTTGCCGGCCATTCCAAGGCCTGATCGCAGGCATCGCGGACGCTGGATTCGAGACAAGTCGACGCTTGCTCGAACTCTGCTGCGGATCGCTGGGCATCGTTCATATCTGGCTCCTGCCCCTGCTCGTAGCGGAAACTTGAACCGGCGCAGACAACGTGAATACGCCGCTGGCGAGTCTACCTCAAATCCGAGACAAATACGTACCGCACTGATGCTCTGAATGCCTGCCCCCCACCCCGGCGGGCACTAGACAGGCGCCACGCTTAACAGAATCGGCTGGCTTTGAGTCCCAACACGTACCAATAGGAGGCCCGAGACTTCCAAGAGATTCAAACAATGGCGGGCTCCAGACCCAACCGGCCAGGCGCTCATCCGTATCTGGAGAACTTGAAGCTGCAGTAGTCAAAGCCGAAGGCGAGCACCGTGTTATTGGCGAGGTTTCCGTTGTGGATAAAGCGAGCGGTGAGGCGCTGGGCGGGAATCGTGTGGTTGGCCTGGAGCTGTGCTGTGATCAGTTTCAGGTAGGCCTCCTGGTGGCCGAGGTAGATAAACCACTGGGCGAGCTTTTGCGCGTCCGCCGGCGGGCGTTGCACGACCTGCATCTCGCGCAGGGTCGTCCCGAAGATCTGGGTTGCGCGAGCAAATTTCGTCGCCGCCACCGCGATCCGTTCAGCCTGGACGTCGGCGCGCACCCCCTTCATGGTGCGCTCGGTCTCGAGCGCCTGGGGCTTGCAGATTCCCTCAAGCTGGGTGACATATTCCAACCGTGTCGGTGCGCTTTCGGCGGCAGCGAGACTGGCAAAAAGTAGGGCCAAGGTGAGGGCCGCGGGCAGCAGCCGCGCAAGCGTGCGCAGCGACCTTTGGTCTTTATTGCTTTGAACTTGCCTCATTCCCTGTACCGAGCGCATTGAGGCGCGCTCCGTGTACGTTAACCCGCGGAAGGGCCCGATCGAGCGGTCGGGGCAGCCACCAGACGCGATCACCGAGTAAAAGCATCAAGGCAGGCAGCAAGACGATCCGCACCACGGTGGCGTCGAGAAGGATCGCGACGGTCAGGCCCAGCCCCATTTGGCTGACCGTGGCAATCGGCGCCGCGGCAAAGGAAATGAAGACCGCGGCCATGATCGCCGCCGCGCCGGTGATCACCGAGGCAGTTCGCTCTAAGCCGAAAGAAATTGCGGCAGCATTGTCACCGTCGAGCTCATAGCGCTCCCGCATCCGTGCGATCAAAAAGACCGCATAATCGATCGAGAGGCCGAAAGTAACGGCAAAAATTCCGGCGGCGCCAACCGTGTCGATATAGGGATGCCCACCGAGCGGGTAACCCGCAGGGATCTTTGAGACCAGCGTCATCACGCCCAGAGCGGCCCCCACCGAGCCGAGGTTGAGGATCACGGCGAGCGCGGCAAGGGGCAGCGCGCGGAGAACCAGGACCAAAATCAGGAAGGTGATGATGATCACCGCGGCTATCACCAGCGGGATCCGCGCCTTGGTCGCCGAGCCATAGTCATTTAGGATCGCGGCGCCACCACTGACGCCAGTCCGCATCCCTCCGGCGCCAGCGATCCGTTCGGCGTCGGCGTCGAGCCGAGCGCCGAAGGCCCGTGATCCCGCGGTGTTGAGAGCCTGGGTCGAGATGACAAGTATCCGCGCCGCCTGACCGCCGCCGCCGAGATCGACCGACTCTCCGGCCAGGGCACGGCTGCGGGGCGGCGCGCCATCCAAGGCGGAGAGGACGAAGTAGCCGGATTCGAACAGGTGCGGTGAGCGGCGGCGGAGCTGGCGCACCCCCCTTGCCAACGGCGCGACCGTCGCGGCTACCCGCACGCCGGCGCGGCGCAGCCCGGTCTGCAGCGGACGAGAGCGTTGATAGCCACCGGCGAGGCCATGCTGCAGAGCACCCGCACCGCCCTCGAGTTCGCCGAGGCCACCTTCGAGC
Organism: uncultured Solirubrobacterales bacterium; assembly: GCA_963745305.1. Lineage (GTDB taxonomy): Bacteria > Actinomycetota > Thermoleophilia > Solirubrobacterales > 70-9 > CAVUWL01. Next base: position 151,116 of record CAVUWL010000018.1, on the reverse strand, counting down.
CGGCGGGCACCTCCTTCGAGCCGCTGGAGGCCACCGACCAGACCACTCGCCGCGGCGGAGAGTCGCCGTGTGCCGCTGTTTAAGCGCCTGCCGCCGCTGGCGAGGCGTTCGAGGCCACCGTTTAACCCATTGGCCACACCGCTGAGTCGCTGAAGTTCTTCATGGGTGGTTTCAAGAGCCCGCTCGACGATCGTTGCCTGGGTCGCCTCTGGCTGCAGTGAGGAATCACTGCGGGCGGCATTTTGCAGCTGATTCGCAAGCCGGCGTGATCGGCCCAACCCATTGCCGCGCACGGTGGGCAACAGCGAGTGCAGGCCGAGCGCGAGGGTGAAGCCTGCGGCAGAGGCCTTGCGCTGACCGGTTGCAAGGCGACTGGTCCCGCTCTCGAGCTGGGGCAATGCGGCGGCCGCGCGCGCGCCAGCGCCGGCTGCCTGGGACAGCCCTCCGGCAAGAAGGCCGGCGCCCTGGCCCGCCCGCCCGGCGCCATCGCCAAGCAGGCCGCTGCCCTGCGCGGCACGGGCAATTCCATTACGCAGCTGCCCTACCGCCCTTGCGGCGCGGCGCAGGCCCGGGCCGAGGCGCACCAGTCCGGCTGGGCCGCCCCGGCCCGCAGCCGTGATCCTCCGCCCAAAGCGGCGCAAAGGTCCAGCCGCGTGAACTATCTGCCCCGGTCCTATCACCGCACGCACGTCGGGCTGAGATGCGATCCGGTGCTGCCAGGCGGCGAGCAGGGCGAGCCGTCTCGGTGTGGTGATCGGACCTCGGGGTGATTCTGCGGTGAGGACAAAGGGGGCCTCCCAGCCCGGGCCGACGGCGCCGTCGATAGCTTCGGTGCTCTTGCGGGCGGAATTGGACGCGGACAGCTCCCCCACCCCGGGGGCACCGGTATTGAAGGCGAGCGCTGGGGCGGCCAACACAACCAAGGGGACAGCGACGAGGATCGCCGCGAGCCCCGGCCGACGGAGCGCTGCTCCCGCCGCGGCAGCGACCCGCGAGCGGCCGCCCCGACGAGGGCCACCTCCAATCCTTACCGCATCGATCCGCGCTCCCAGCAGGGCGAGCAGCGCCGGCAGCGCCACGGTGGCGATCACGACGCTGATCGCAGTCACGATTACCAAAGCCGTCGCCAACGAAAAGAGCAGCGAACCCGGCTGCAGGAAGGAGGAGAGAAAGATCGCTGAGAATAGGGTGAGTCCGGCGAAGATCGTGGTGCGCCCGGCGCTTTGGCGGGTGCGAAGCGCCGCTTCCCTCGCCTGGCGGGCGCGGACGCCTCGCGCGGCGCTATCACCGCTCACCGATTCGGGGCTGGTGGTCGCTCGACGCCCCGCCGGCTCGGTCCCCCTCCGCTTCGAGCCTCGGGCATAGGTTGGATCGAGGCGGGCGAGCTCCTCGCGGAAGCGCGAGACGATAAATAGCGAATAGTCGACCCCGAGCGCAAGGCCCATCATCGTGCAGACCACCAGCGATAAGGCTTCGATCGTGACAAAGGAACCGACCAAAACGAGGACACCCCGACCGGCGAGGACGGTGAGTGCCCCGAAGCCAAGGGGAATTGCGGCCGCCACGACCGAACGAAAGACGAGGAGCAAGACGATGATCAAAAGCGGCGCGGCGATCAGCTCGGCGCGCTCGGTGGCGCTAAGTGATTCCTGCTGTAGGGCTCGCGAAACGCTGGCGTAGCCGGACTGGATGGCCTCCAGCGGACGGTGAATGTTCTCCCCTAGAGTCCGTTCAAGTGAGGGAACCGTGTCGCGCATCGCTTCGGCAAGCGGGACGTGAAAGTCGACCAGGATCAGCGCCCGCCGCAGGCCGGGACGCAGGCCAGAGAGGTCGCCGCGGTCCCAGGGTGAGATCACCGTCGCGGTGGGTTCGCGGCGCAGTGCAGCAACCAACCTCGGACCCTGTCGATCGATCGACGCGGCCGGCCCACGCAAGAGGATGATGAAGGGTGAGGAGTTACCGAAATGGCGTTCGGCGAGTGCTTGGCCGCGAGCAGCCGCCGTGCCGGGAACCGTCAGCGAGGTCGGCTGGAGCTTTCCCTCCACCCCAATGCCGAGCACGCCCAGCGCGAGGCAGCCGGTAAGAACGATGGCAAGGCCCAAGGCGGGCCTGCGAAGGCTCAGCAGCCTTGCCCTCCCATGCCACGCATTCTAGAGCAGCTCGAACGGGTGGTACGCACTCGTCGCGTTGTTTCGCCCGCCCCTGGACCACCTGCAGTGTCAGTGCGCGCGGAAACTAGCCTGCAGGAAAGCGCCTCAGCGCGCGCGACAGCTGCGGACAGTTTCGGCCTGCAGCTGGGGGCCTTCGGCGAGGTTGAAGGTAGCGCGAGCCAGGGAAAGAAAGCCGGACGTGAAGTGGCGGGGAAGCGGACAGGACGCGCTCAGATAGCTGTGAACCTGGCCACGATAGAAGAAATGGCGCGAGACGACGATATGAAAGTGGGCGAAATGGGGCCAGGGACCGATTGAGCGCGGCACTTCTGTGACCAAGACCGTGCGGAAGGGCCCCGGCTGGTGGCGCACGTGGAACGGCAGCACAAATGAGACCGGTGGGTTGGGGCTGTAGGCGAGCACCCAGACCGCGGTGTGTCCGCGCCTGGTTTTGCCGTTAAAAGCAAGCAGCTGCGCATGGAGTCCGAACGGCTCCTGGCCGGGGATAAAGACCCTGTCATAGAGTCGACCCCTGCCGACCAGCGCCTGACGACAGACCGAGATGGCCTGGCTGATATCGACGCTGTGCAACCGAACCTGGGGACAGATTGGAAGCCCGTCGGTGAAGAGGGCGCCCCTCCATGCCAGTTCCAACCTGATTGACTTAACGCGAGGAAGGGGAATCGCCTCGGCGGTGCGGATCCCAGCCTGAAGGCGGACCGCCACCGGCGCCGCATGCTGGCGTGGAAGCCTGCGCGGTGCGATTCCGCCTTTCAGAAAGACGATCAGGTTGCCGGTCTCGGAGCGTTCGGCTCGCACCGGTCCCGCCACGATGGCGAGCGCCAAGAGCGCCAGTAAGACTGGAGGCAGCCATGCTCGCCGGCGCATCTCAGCTTGGCCTCAAAGTGTTGGGGCAAGGGCCACTGAGCCCGAAATCGGGCCTGGCGAGTTTGACGAGGTTGCCGCGGTCAATCGCGACGGCGACGGCTCGCCTTGCGATTTGATTCATGCCTATTGACTTCTCAACTGATTCCCGGTTACGCCAATTCAGATGGCGCACCAAGACTGTAGCGCCTTCATTCGCGCTTGGCCAGCAGAAAACCGGGGAGGGCTGCCGAGAAAACTGTGGTCTGATTGTTCATCCACAAACGGGCTGGCGATCGGTCCGGGTCCCTGGACGCGAAGATCGCTTTGCCGTGACTGTGGCACCGTGCCGATTCTCAGCTGGCGGATCCTCGCTCTCGGTACGTGGACGGCGGTTATCCCTCCTCCCTGGGGCCGGAGCTCATCTTTCGCTCTGGCGCGGTCGGATTGGGCCGATCGCAATTAGAACGGAATCGGACCGATTTGCTAATGCAGGTCTGCCTTGGTTCGGAGGCCTCCCCGATTGCCTCAAGTTAGGATTGGCTTTCCACATAGAAACATCGGCCATGCCACAGGCGTGACTCACTCTTGAAACAGACCGTTTGAAGACGATGACGTACCGACGAATCCCTATGGTCCTGCCCGCAATGGTGCGCACGCCATGGGGAAATGCCGACGAGCTGAGAGCGAAAATGCTGCCCCCTGGGCGTGCCACGCCGCGCGGGGAGGTTGAGCGAAGCCAACGGGAGCGATTATTCGCTGCCATGGTGGCAGCCGTCGCCGAGAAAGGCTACGAGGCCACCACCGTCGCCGACTTGGTTGAGCTCTCGGGAGTCTCCCGCAGTGCGTTTTACCAGCACTTCACGGGGAGGCAAGCCTGCTTTCTAGCGACGGTCGAAGCAGTGGTGAAGCCGGCACTTGAGGTCGCAGCCGAGGGAATTTCGTTCGGCGATGAGAGCCTGGCGAGGGCGGCGTTTGAAGCGCTGATTGAATGGATCGTCGCACAACCATCGGCAGCCAAGACGTGCTTCGATGTCCACGCCGCTGGCCCCGAGGGGGTGGCCCTCAGCGAGCGAATACTGGCCGAGTTCGACCTTGCGTTGAAGCGGTTGCTCGATTCAATTCCCGGCCACGAGGAGACGCCCGCGAATTTCGTTCGCGCACTCGTCGCAGGGGTCCAGGAAGTGATCCACAGCCGGATTTACAGCGGACACGAAGAAGAGCTGCTGGACCTCGCGCCCCAGCTTTGGGAGTGGATCTTCTCCTACCCCCCGCCCCCCGGTCCTCTCATCGCGCCGCCCCGGCGCGCGCTGCAGCAAACGCTTCCGTTTGAGGAGCGCCAGGCAGCCAGCAACCCCCCAGAGCGAATCCTGCGCGCCCTTGCTGCGGTTGTCTCAACCAAGGGGTACCTCGAGACATCGGTGGCCGAGATCGTGCAGCGAGCCAGGACCTCACAGCGGACCTTCTATCAGCACTTCGCGAACAAAGAAGAGGCCCTGATCGCGGCGCTTGACAGCGGCTCAGCTCAGATGCTGGCCGCCGCGCTTCCCGCCATGCGACGGACCTCTGACTGGCAGGCAAGAGTTCGCGCCACAGAGGAGGCAATGTTCACCTTTGGAACGCGAGAGCCCGAGTATGAGCGCCTGGGCGGAGCCGAGATGTTTGCGGCGGGAAGGGCGGCCTTCGAGCACCGGGAGGCGATCACCGAACTGATCGAGGAGCTGCTGGAGCCCGGCTTTGAGCTTGCACCCGACCTCGCCCCGATTACCTCAGAGGCAATCGGGGGATCGCTTTACGCGCTGCTGTTTGACCATGTCAAAGACGAAGCGCCCAGACGTCGGCTGGTGAAGACGGTTCCGCTCGCTGTCTACATCACGTTGGCACCGTTCGTCGGTGCCGAAGGTGCCTATGCGATGGCAATTGAGGCCTCCAAAGAGGCGCCGGCGAAGGGGCCCTGACCGGCCGCGGTCCCCACCGTGCCTGCGCAGGGCTGGTCGCAGGCGCCAAACGGGGTGACCGAGCGGAGCCTCACCACATTGTTGGGCGTGTGGCTAGAAGGCCACGTACGCAGACGGGGCCCGGGGTTTCGAAGTCCCCGAGCCCACGTGTCCGCGAATAGGTCCATGCCGCACCGGGAAGAGCGGGACGTTCCTTGGTCCATCTAGTTTGGGACACTAGCGGACCAGATTGCTAAACGCAACCCAGGCTCTCCGCCCTTCGCACTCATATCGATATGAAATTGTCGCGTACCGCGTCCTCGTGGCGGCCGCAACAAGGGAGCTCCCACATCAAAGCTGCTCGAGTCAGCCCGCCGAGCCGCGCAGCAGCAACCCGACCGTGGGCTGAGCGCCACAAGATCACATCGACCGCGTCAGGACTTCGGTGCAAGCAGGAGCCTTTTTCTCGAGAGCCCCGACCAAGGGGTGAAGAGCTGACTAGCAGTCAGCGCTGCGGCTCGATCACAACCGGGCAGTTGACGCTATTTGCGATGTAGCAGCGCTCGTGGGCGCGATGGTGCAGTTCAATCAGGTGCTCCGGGTCAGGGTTCTGCTCAAAAGAGACCTTCGGTCGCAGCAGGACCGCGGTGAAATGGGTCGCATCCATCGTTCCCTGCGCGTCGTCCACATAAGCGGTCACCCGCAGCCGCTTCGCCCGCGCCAAAGAGATGAACCAGAGCATGTGGCAGCTAGATAGAGCGGCTACGAAAAGCTCCTCCGGATCGGCTTTGGCATAGTCGCCTCCGAAAGTCTTGGCGCTTGACCCGGCGAGCACCTGATCAGACAGCTTGATCGAGTGGGCACGGGGGTCATCGCGCTCCGGCTCCCACTCCACCCGGACACAGTGTTTGCTGGTCGCGCTTCGTGCCATCGGGGTATTGTCGCTGCCGCTCGGCCCGAATGCCGAGCAATCCCAGACCTGCTCAGGTGGGGCAGCAGTCGATTGCGAAGATAGACCTCCGCCCTGCGCTCACCGACTAGGCCGGCCCCCAGATCCACACGGCCATCGCGGGCTCCTTTTTGGCGGGGCATGCGAGCGTCCCCGCACCAGGCGCTCAGCGGGCGCGGCAGCTGCGGACAGTTTCAGCCCGAAGCTGGGGGCCTTCGGCGAGGTTAAAGGTAGCGCGAGCGAGAGAGAGGAAGCCCGATGTGAAGTGCGGTGGCAGTGGGCAGGATGCGCTCAGGTAACTGTGGGTTTTGCCGCGGTAGGAGAAGCGCCGCGAGACGTTCATGTGAAAGTGGGCGAAGTGGGGCCAGGGACCGATCGAGCGGGGCACAACGGTGACAAGAACGGTTCGAAACGGTCCCGGCTGGTGGCGAACGTGGAACGGAAGTACAAAGGAAACTGGTGGATCGGAGGTGTAGGCCAGCACCCAAACCGCGGTGTGACCTGCCTTTGTTTTTCCGTTGAAGGCGAGCAGGTGAGCATGCAGCCCAAAGGGAGACTGACCTGGGATGAAGACCCTGTCGTAGAGCCGCCCGCGACCTACGAGGGCGTTCCCGCAGACCGAGGTTGCCTGGCGAGCGTCGATCACCCGCAGCCGGTCCTGAGGGCAGACCGGAAGCCCCCGGGTAAAGAGCGCCCCCCGCCATGCCAATTCGAGTTTTATCGATTTAACGCGGGGAAGCGGGATCGATTCTGCGGTGCGGATTCCGGCCTGTAGGCGCACCGCCACCGGCGCCGAGTAGCTGCGAGGGAGCTGCCGAGGGGAGATGCCGCCTTTGAGAAAAACGATCAGGCCGCCGCTTTGGGAGCGTTCGGCCTTTACGGGGCCCGCCGCGAGCCCAAGCAAGCCAAGCGCAACCAGGCCGACGGGCAGCCACGCACGCCACCTCATCTCAAACGGCCCCGCGGCACCCTTAACTCCGCCTCAGCGCCCACGGATCGACCCCCACAACGCCAAGATCGGGGCGCCCAATAGCTAGCGACGATCGCGGCCGTACGGCCCTCCAACAGCCCTGGTTCGCCGAAAGGTAGGCGCATTTCAAAGATCCGGATTATTAGAACACACACGGACCAAGATGTCAATAAGCCTGGGTCGGCCGTTTGAAAGCAATCAACTTTGCCTCCACACCAGGGCGGTATGGGCCGTTCAGCGGCGACTCTCGCCCAATGGAAGCGGCGCTCTATTTCGGAACTAGTCCATACCGAGTAGCTCTGTTCGGGGCGGGGGCGCATCGCCGCTAATCAAGGCTTGGCGCCGATCACGAAGCGCTCAATTTCGTATGTGCTAGCCGCCCTGGGCATATCCTCACCCAGCCTCCTCAGTCGTTGATGCGGAGCCCGCCCGCGGTGCCCGCCTCGGCCCGCTTCGAGGATGCCCTGATCAATGCTCCAACTGTGTTCCTTCGGCTTCGCAGGTCAAACGAGGTTCTTGCTCATCCACGCGCTAAAGAGGTGGCGACCTCAGGTGAACTTTGACGGGTTGAAGCGGCAGAAGTGGAACTCGAAACTGAGCACCTCGGCGTTGGCCTGATTGGCGTTGTCGTTCAGCCTGGCCTCGAGATTCTGGGCCTTGGTCTTGTTGCCGGAGCGAAGCGCCCTGCCGGTCTGCGTGAATAGGTTCGCCTCGATCTTCACGTAGCCGAGCCACTTTTTGAGTCTGGCTTCGTCGGTGGTGGGTTGTGGCACGGCCGCCAGCTGCGCATAGGTCCGCTCCAAGGCCTTGGAGGCCTTTTCGAGCGCGGTGGCCGCCGGCTTCAGCTTTCCCTTCCTAACGTCGATCTTGACGTTTTTTAGGATCTTTTCGTTCGCCTTGGTGTTGGCCTGACAGATTGGTTCAACCTGAGCGACGTAGGTTTCGCGGCTCACTTCGGCAGCCGCAGCCAGCGCGACGACGAAAAAGAAAACTGCGACCGTGGTCAAAGTGAGAACTTTCATCTCTTCAACTTTCGCCGATGTTCAGTCGTCCTGATAACGAAACCCCAGTCGCGATCAAAAGCTTCGCTCGCAGCGGAAAATCCGCCTCAAGCGCCGAGCCGAAGTTCGCAAAGGGCAAGCGCTAACCCAGCGTGTGGAAGGCGGGGCTCAAAAGCCCAAAGGTGGACGGCTGCTGCTCGCACCAACCGCACGTCAGGCTCTGATCTGCGACCCCAGGCCCGCTAGGCGATCACGGACTCCCCGGCGCTGCGGGGGTCGATCAGAATCTTGGCGTGAGCGTCGGGACTGCCGAGCGTCTCAAATGCCGTGGCGACGCCGTTGAGTCCAACCGTGCCGGTTATGAGCGGGCGGGGGTCGACCTCGCCCTCGGCGAGCATGTGCAGGGTGTCGCGGAACTCAAGCGGCGTGTAGCCGACCACGAAGCGCAGGTCAATCTCCTTGTTTATCGCCATCGCAGGGGTGATCTGATCGACGCCGACGCAAACACCGACGACGACGACGCGCGAGAAGAGCGGTGCACCGTCGATCAGGCCATCGATCACCCCGGGCATCCCGACGCACTCAAAGATTACCGGGTGCTTGGGGGCTGCGCCAAGCGCCTCGGCGAGCCGCCAAGCGTGCCACCAGCCGAAGGGCAGGCGTCCCAATTTCTCGCGGGTGCCAACGGCCAGCTCCAGCGCAGCGGGAATGTCGTTGACGTGGCCGCGGCCGTCCTCGGCCCTCAGTGGGGAATCCCTGGCGGGGTCGATGACCACATCTGCTCCGCATGTCTTTGCAAGGGCGCGACGCCCAGGCGAGAAGTCGCTGGCCACGACCGTGCGCACGCCCCTGGCCTTAAGGAGCAAGATCACCGAGAGACCTATGGGGCCACAGCCGATCACGATTGCCACGCTTCGTTTGGCGACCTCGCCGCGCCGGACGGCATGCCAGGCGATCGCCATCGGCTCGGTCAGAGCGGCGACATCGGCAGCAAGACCATTGGGCACCGCCATCATCATCGACTCCTGCACCACCATCTGCTCGGCGTAGGCTCCGGGGGCATGGACCGAGAGCCCAACCGTGTCGACGCCCTGGTCGAAGCGCAGCAAGGGCAGCGCGACGACCCGGGTGCCAAGCGGTGAGCTCTGGCGAGATTTGGGACCGTACTCAGCGATCTCTCCGCAGAACTCGTGGCCGAAAACGACCTCTTGGTCGGAGCGGGCGAAGCGCTCATAGCCCGCCCGAGCCGCCAGGTCGGCCCACGCGTCGCAGCCGTGGCGAGCGTGCAGATCGGATCCGCAGATACCGCAGCGCACAACCTCGATTCGAACCTGGCCCCTGCCGGGGGTTGGCTCGAGTCGATCACAGACCTCGAGCTCGCCTTCGGCGCAAACGACGGCCTTCATCGCCAACTCAGCACCTCAGCGGGGGCGGTCACCCAGACATACTCGCAGCGTTTACGCAAACGAGCGATCTCAGGAGTGAATATCAGCCTTGACCAGATTCGAATGACCGGCGCTGGGTTGCCCAAACCCCCGCCAAACGGAAGTTCCAAGCTCGGTTTTCTGCGTCAATGCCGCTGCTCTGAGCGCATCAGGGCGCATCTACCTGACGGCTTGCCCCTTGGCATTGATTGCATCCCAGGTCCCGCCGAATTCCTTGGTGCCGACGTAGGAGGTTTGTGCGGGACCGCTGGAGGCACTGTCGATATACAGGGGGTGGCCCGCGTAGGTGAGCTGGCGCTCCCCTTCAACATTGATCGTCGACAGCAGCGAGGCGTGGACCCCTGGACCAGCTGTTAGCTTGGTGGTCTCGGGTTGGGGAATCCAGTTCGAGCTGCAGCCGGCAACTTGGACACAGGAGTCCTTCTTGCGAGGGTCTTTGGAGAACTCAAAAAGTGTCGTGCCCGCAGTATTGACCAGGATTTTTCCGATCTTCGTCTTGCGCAGATACACGGAGCTAATGCCCGAAGCTCCTGCCTTGGGTGCTCCTCTTTCGGCCGCTGCGACCACGAGCGTAGCGATCAAGACGACAAACAGCAGGACGTAGCTTCGCTTCACAGGATGACCTCCAGAATCGTTGGTATTCCGTAACGCGCCAGCCACAAATCCTTCCAGATCGTGCCTTTAAATGCGGAATCTAGGGCAAGCCGCTTGATCACCGCTGGTGACGCCGATGCCGTCTGTGCCGCATAACGTGATGCACCCGCGGCGCGAAACGAGACGACCGATCGACCGGGGGAAGACCATCGGCACCGCTGTTCTGTGCAGCGCCTACCTGATTTGCCAGTGGGGCGGGTCCAGGAGATCGGGTCTTGAAGGTTTGATCAGGACCGATCACCAACGGGTTGCCGTTGCTTTGGGCAACGACTCGGTAATGGTAAGTCGTGCCAGCCCGAAGCACCGTCCCGATACTTGCCAGGTCGAGGCCTACGGAATGATCCCCGCTGCCAGCCTGAATGTATTCGGGTGAGGGCTCGAGGAGTCCGGCCGGAAGCGTTTCGTCGCCGCCCAGCGGGTCACATACCGGATGGTCGGGTAAGGGCAGCGGACAGGCCCGCTTGGGAAGTAGGTAGTTACCGGTTGTGTCGATCTCAAATTGATAGGCCGTGTAGGCACCTTTTGGGTCGATCTCTGCTTCCAACGTCGCATCATTTTCGCTGACCTTTGAGACCGACTCCCCGTCGATCGCTGGCGGTTCAGGCGTGCCTGGGGGTTCAAATTGATGCCAGGGACTTTCGGTACTGCCGTCGCCATTGGTTGCGCTCACCGCGTAGCCGTATTCACCACCCGGCGCCAGAGTCACTCCTGCGCTGCTGAGGTCGAGGCTGACCCTTTGATCAGCATTGGAACCGAGCAGAATTCCACTCGGCAACTTGATTTCTTCGATCAATTCACAACCGCTCCCTCGATGCGAACAGGGGGACGCCCACAGCTTGAACCTATAAGTGGTTTCGAGGCCACCGGTGTTGATCTGGGCTTCCAGCGTCGCGTCGGTTGGGCTGAGGCGGGACAGCGACTCACCTTCAATCAAGGGGGGCTCGCCCGACTCAGGCAGTGTGAATGTTCCCCCTGGGCCTCGCGCCGTTCCAGCGAGGTTCGTCGCTTCGACCGAAAACGCGTATTTGCTACCGAGATGAAGCCTCGCCCCCGACTTATTCAAGTCAATGCTAATTAACTGGATTTCGGAGGAAGCTGGAATCTCACCGATCGACAAGTTCTGCACACTGATCGCATCGCAAGCAAGGTGTTCCACCACGCATCCGGATTCCAGCACCACCTGATAGCTGGTTTCGAGCCCGTTGGGATCGATCTGGAGGCCGAGCGTCACGTCGGTGGGCGTTCGACTTTGCACCGATTCGCCCTCAATCACGGGCCGCGAGCTCGCATACGCGTTTGTGCTCCAAGCCAGCGAGCAGAGGACCGCCACCGTGGCGGCGGCGCTGAGCGAAAATATGGTACGGGGGAGAGAGATCCGTTCACTCATTTCCGTGATCGTTTGAATCTGGAACCAATCGGGACCCCAGAAAACGAGGCTACCCGGAGGCCGATGACCTGTCAAACAGCGCCGATCAAGGCTGGCGCTTGACGCTCGTGATGATTAGGTGGCGGTAGGCGTCGCAGTTATGCCTTGGCGAATCAGGCTCTCTGCAGTCTCAACGATCGTGTCCTCGATCGCGCGCGGATCCCATCCCAACAAGGACCGCGCCTTCTCGGAGGAAAGCTGAGCTCGCTTGCCGAGTCCGCCAATTACGGAGCGGATGTCGGGGTCAAACAGCGCCATCGCCCGTACGAGCAGGTCTGGGACATTGCGGGTTGGAACCTTGGACGCAGCATCGCCGAGGCGCTGGCGGAGGATCTCGCCGATCTCAGCCATCCAGAGGAACTCGGTTGCCGCGATGAAACGCTCGCCACCGGCCTCGGTCGCGGTCATCGCCTTGACCTCAAGCTCCGCGACGTCTCGCACATCAACGAGGTTGAACCCCAATCGGGGCATCCCCGGCATTCCCTCCAGGAGCCTCGTGATCGCCTGGAGTGAGTAGGAGAGATCGTCGTTTAGCACCGCTCCGATGATTGCACCTGGGTTGACAACCGCCAGCTGCTCAACCGCGTCTCGATCTCGCACGAAATCCCATGCCGCGCGCTCAGCGATTGTCTTTGAGCGCGCGTAAGGGGTCAGCTTGGGATCGGTCGGATCGGTCCAGTCCTCCTCGGTGAGCTGCGCAGCGCTGTTGCCGCCGGTGATCGCCGCTATCGAGGAGGTGAGAACGACCCGCTTTACACCGGCTTCAACGCTAGCCCGCAGGACCCGCAACGTCCCCTCCCGGGCGGGCACGATCAGCTCGTCGGGGTCCTTCGGCTGCTTTGACGGAAATGGTGAGGCGACGTGGAGGACGTACTCGCAACCGTCGGTGGCCTCACGCCAGCCCCGATCATCACCTAAGTCTGCGGCGAGCACCGTGAGGCGCCCTTCCGGCTCTATCTCGGTGCTCACGGTCGCCCGCACCTGGGGCTCCTGGGAGAGGCCTCGAACGGTTGTTCTGACCCCGTATCCGCGTCTCAGCAGCTCGATCACGCACCAGCCACCGAGGAAGCCGGAGCCGCCGGTGACAAGAGCTGTCGAGCCGAGATCTTCAACGCTCATAGGCTCACCATAACCGGGAGCGGCGCACCTGTTGACAGCCACCTCTGGACGTGAGGCTCATGGAATCCTGGGAACGAGGGTCGGGTGCTCGATCGCTCAGCAATCTCTTCGGGGCCTTTCCTCCCAGCTGTCTGCGAGTAGTTCGGCGAGCATTGTCGCGTCGGCGTGATCACGGTCCACCTTGACAGCCCGCAACTGCTTTCCCCACCAGACCTCCTCGCGTGCGTCTGGCCATCTCTATACGGCGCGAGAATTCCGGCTTGATCAACCATAACTTTTAGGTGTCTCTCGTCCCAAAGTGTGGCGAAAATCCGGTCCGAAACCCGGAAGGATGGGCGCCCGTGATGGTCGGCCTCTTGAGCATCTGGCAATTCAAGCGCAAGCTGCTGTGCCCGTCCAGTTGAAACCATCCCAAGGCCAACGGTATCTAGGTGCTCTGATCGATCCCCGGACGCCGGCTTCCGTTTTCATTCACCGAGCGGTCTGTCCTCCGGTTTGCCTAGTCGCTGCGGCCCAGATGGTTCTGCAGCCCCGTGCCATTTTAAAGCTCTACGCACCTGTCGTGAGTGGAAAAAGCCAGGGGAGTGAGCCCCGAGGCGCGCTCCCAAAGGCGCCTTCAACTAAGACCGTGGCACAGCGCTAGAGTGGCCGGCGCCATGGCAACGATCATTCACTTCGCTCGGGGAGATGAGATCAAAGTTCGAGAGGACGAGGACGATGTGCAATCGGCACTGCATTCAGAGAAGGGCCTGCCGGTAGCGCTCACCGACGACAGCACGGGGGCGAGGATTTTTGTCAACCCCACCCAGATCACCTATTGGACTGGCAACTCGCCCTGACGGAGCCAAACCGAGCCGCAACCCTTAGCCGGTTACAGCGGCCACACCCGGCTAGCTCCGCTCCGTTTTAGAGGCGATCTCGGGCTCTGCCTGCGGGACCGGGGCAACGAATCGAGTGAAAAGCCGGCGGGTGCGCTAGGCGCGTCGCAGACAGCCCGGCCACGACCTCGCGGCGCCCTAGATTTCCCTAGGCAGATTGAAGAACGGTGCCTCTCTGCAGTGCCGATCGGGCGGTTCCGATGCGGATGCTTTGCCGATCAAGGCCGCCTTGTACTCCGTCGAAACCCTCGTCCGATTCACCCGCCGGATTATCTGGCCAAGTTGGGTTTCGGGATAACTGATTTTCTTTGAACCTGAACACCCCGCCCGATTCGACCGAGCGATGCGGTTCCCAAACGCCTTAAATATGAGAACAAGCACGCACCGAGGGGTCGGGTCTGACGCCGACGCTGGCGTGGGAGTCACCGCATGTGGTCGGATTTAATGGCTCTACAATGAGATCTGCGGCCACGCTCGGGAGGCCGACAGTTCTGCATTCCAAGCCGGTTGCGTACCACCGAAACGGGGGGAGGAGACGAAGCTGAAATACGTGGATGGGCCCGGGTATCGTCCCCGCGCGATGGTGCAAACGCCGTGGGGGGATGCCAATCAGCTGCGGGAGAAAATGCTGCCGCCCGGGCGGGGCACGCCGCGCAAGGAGGCGGAGCGAAACCAGCGCGAGCGGCTTTTCGCGGCGATGGTCGCCACCGTCGCCGAAAAGGGGTATGAGGCGACGACAGTTGCCGATCTTGTCGAGCTCTCGGGCGTCTCTAGAAGCGCCTTCTACCGACACTTCGAGGACAAGCAGGCCTGCTTTCTAGCTGCGATCGAGGCGCTGGTCGAGCCGGCGCTGGCTACTGTCACCGGAGGATCGGAATCTCCCGACAAAGCTGCCGCCAAAGCGGCATTTGAAACGCTGCTGAAGCTGATCGTCTCCCAATCGGCCGCGGCAAAGATGTGCTTTGTCGAGGTCTATGCGGCAGGGCCCGAAGGCGTTGCGTTGGTCGATCGCACCCTCGATGCATTCGAGGTTTTAGTTAAGCAAATGCTCGACTCGATCTCCGGGCACGAGGGGATGCCTTCAGAGATCGTGCGGGCGCTGATCGGCGGGATTCAGAAGGTGATCCACAAGCGGCTGTATCGCGGCGAGGAGCAGGAGTTGGTGGAGCTGGCGCCACAGCTTTGGGACTGGATCTTCTGCTATCCACCGCCCCCCGGGCCGCTGCGGGCGCCGCGTCGACGTTCCCTTCAAACCCCACCCTTTGAGGAGCGCCAAGCTGCCTCCAACCCACCCGAGCGAATCCTGCGAGCGCTAGCCGCCGTCGTCTCAGAAAAGGGCTACCCCGAGACCACGGTGGCCGAGATTGTCGATCGCGCCAAGACATCGCAGCGCACCTTTTATGAGAACTTCGAGAACAAGGAGGACGCGATGGTCGCCGCGCTTGACAGCGGCTCAGCTCAGATGCTGGCCGCCGCGCTGCCCGCCTTTCGGCGCTCTTCGGACTGGGCTCACGCGGTACGCGACACCCAGGAGGCGATGTTTAAGTTCGGCGTCGGCGAGCCCGAGTACGCCCGCCTCGGCGCGGTTGAGATGTACGCGGCGGGAACGAAATCTCTCGAGCAGCGCGAGGTCGTCACCGAAGGCATGGAGGGATTGCTGGCACCGGGCTATGAGCTAAAACCCGACGTCCCGCCGATCACCGCGGAGGCAATCGGTGGGGCGCTGTACGCGCTGTTCTATGACCACGTCAAGCAGAAGGGGGCCGAGCGCCTGGCGGAGATGGTGCCGCTAGCGGTCTACGTCACGCTGGCGCCGTTTCTGGGGGCCGAGGAGGCATTTGCATTGGCGACCGAGGGCAGCAAGAACCGCTAAAGGTTCTGTCTCAGCAACTCCAAGGGCCAAACCGCGGCGGCCCGCGGGGGCGGGCGGGGCCGACACGCCAGGACTTTGAGGCGGCGTTTGAATTTCCTGTAGGAGCATCGCTCAGGCGCCGCAAAAGGAGGCAATCAGACGCGCTGCGCGCTCTGGCTCCTGGGAGAAGAAGGCGTGGGCGCAGCCCGGAAATAGCTTGACGTGGGAGGCGCCCCAGCGAGCTGCGAGAGGGCCGGAGTTCTCCGGCGGAATCACGATGTCGGCGCTGCCGTGGACGACGAGTGTGGGGAGGGTCGCGGGCTTGTCGGGGCGCGACTGCTCGCTCGAGTGCCAGGCCGCCATCGCGCCCTCTTGGGCGGTAAGGGCCTGCGGCGAGAGGGTTTCGCGAGCGCTGGCGATGAGGTCGCCGAACCTGCGGTCCATCTCGGCCGCCGACTCGGGCGGAAACAGCAGCGAGATCAGCCGCGAGGCCTGGACCCGAGGGGTGCCGGAATGGTCGGTGAGGCGAAACCAGACCGCCGGCTCAGCGAGGGCGGCCTCGGAACCACCGGGGCTGGTGGCGAGCAGCGCCATGGCTGTCAACCGATCGGGCGAGCGGATCGCGAGGCGCTGGGCGATGAAGCCGCCCATCGACCACCCGACGACCGCCACCCGCTCGAGCTCAAGCGCATCCAGTACGGCCTCTAGGTCGGCGGCCATCCCGTCGATCGTCAAATCCCCGGTACCCAGCTCTGATTCGCCCACGCCGCGATTGTCGGGGCAGATCACCTCAAAGGAGCGGGCGATGCCCATCAGAAAGGCGGGGTCCCAATCCAGGCTCGTTGCCGCGTAGCCGTTTATCAGCAGTAGCTTCGGTCCGCGCCCCACCGATCGCCAGACCAGCCGGCGACCGCCGATATCGACCTCTGCAACCGGCCGCGCGCTCACCACCTGTCGAAACTACAGATATCCCACCCACCCCGTGGCGCTAGTTGAGCACCCAGCGGCCCCGTTCACCGGGAGCTCAAATCGCCGGTAATGGGCCTCTTTGCGTAACCGTTCAGTCCCCTGACCTCTCAGGCTCGACTGCGATGGCGATCGACGGTGGGCTGCGGCTCAGGCGAGCACAGGCAGCGGCTGCCCGCGGGAGCGGGCGGTCAGCAGCTCGGTCAGGTAGGCAAAGAGCGAGCGGCCCTGCAACCGGCATGTGACCGAGGCCGACAGCGCCCGCTCGACGAAGCGCTCGCCCTCTTCGGAGCGGGTGCCGTAGGAGAGCTTGCGGTGGATCACCGGCCCGCGCAGGGAGCGCTCGGCCGCGTTGTTGGTGGGCTCGATGCCCGGGACCCTGACAAAAGTCCAGAGGGCAGGCCAGATCTTCAGCAGGTTGCGGGCGAAGCGGCCGTGGTAGCGGGTGCGCTTCGATTTGCGCCCGGCGCGCTCGCAGAGCGAGCGCAGCTCGGCTTCGACCGGCTCCATCTCACGCTTGAGGCGGTCGCGGTCGCCATGCTCGCCGAAGGCGTGCCAGGCCGAGAACAGCCGCTTGGTCAGCTCAAGTCCGGCCTGGCCGAAAGCCTTCTGCTCGGCAAGTCCCTCCGAGTGGCGGGTGAAGTCCCGCCATAGGTGCTGCCAACACGCTTGGCGCAGCTTGGGATCGAGATGGTCATAGGCCCACCACCGATCCGAGCAGACGATTCCCTCATAATCGGCGCCGATCAGCTCCTCCAGCCGGTCGCGGTGGCGGTCCTCTGCGACCCGGAAGATCGCCGCGTCGGGCGTGGTCGCCGTCCAGAGGGTCCGGCCCGCGCCGGCGGTGCGCCAGCCGGTCTCATCGACGTTGATGGCCGGCGAACCCAGGACCGAAGAGGTGAGCCGCTCGTGCGGGTCATCGAGTGCGTCCGAAGTTCGCTGGCAGATCGCGTCGACCGTCCCCACCGACATCTGCAGGCCGAAGAGGTCATTCGCGAGCTCGGCCATGTCGCGGCGCGAGATGCGGTTGCGGGCGCTCATCGTCACGGCCGCCGCCTGGGCGCGGGAGCCGAAGGCCGAGTCCCCCAGCCCGGCGGGCAGCTCGGCGGTCGTCTTGGCGCGGCAGCGGGGGCAGCGCAGGCGGTGGGTGCGGTGCTCGGTCAGCCGCACCGCAATCGGCGGCAGCTCTGCCACCTGGTGGCGGCCGAAGCGCGAGGAGGGTCGCCGCTCAGAGGAGCCGAAGCCGTGTCCGCAGCGCCGGCAGGAATTGGGGTAGTGCTCGACGATCTCATCGACCTGGTCCTCTGGGGCAAGCTTGCGGCCCGCGCCGCGGTGACCGGGCTGGGCGCCCGCCTTGCGCTCGCTCCCCAACAGCTCCTTGGCCTTGGCCCGCGCCTCGGCGCGGCGCTCCTGGCGGCTCTTGGGCGGATCGGAGGAGGGCGGCTTGGAACTGTTGCGCGAGTCCTTGCGCAGCTCCTCTTCGAGTCGCTCGACCCGGGTTTGGAGTCGGGCGATCTGGCGCTCGGAGCGCTCTGCCAGCTCCTCGAAGCGCTGCGCCAGCTCGAGCATGAAATCCACGCACGCCTCCCGCCCGGACTCATAGATCGCTTCCGCCTCGGCGCGCTCCATGCCGCGCGGTTCGACACTGGCGCGGTGGACCCTGCGTTATGTCAACCGTGCCGCCGCGTTTTCGTGCCTAGGGTCGGCGTGGTCGACGACTGAACGCTTACCTCTTTGCGCTCTGCACGCATCACCAGCTTCGCGTCAGCCGGGTCCGAAACTGGGGACCGGTCAAGGGGAGGTCGGGCTCGCCAGGGAAGGAGACCGCGAGGGAGCCGGCCCAGGTTCGGCTCCCGTTGGGATTTCTCTGCAACGAGCCGGTACCGCTGAAGGGGTACGGGGGACTGAGGCTGGCGAAACTGAGGGCGTTATCGGTAGCGAAGGTCAGTGGCGATGCTTCAACGGAGGCGAACCTGATGGTGGCTACTCGGGCTTCGACGCTTTCGGTGACTGCTGAGTAGCGTGCCCTTTGAGCGTAGCTGCTGCTAGCTCCAAAATAGACAGCACCCAAACCCCTCCTAAACCCGACACTGAGAACCGTCCGCTTTGCATGCCGATCAGTCTGGGTCCCAATCGGGACTGCGATTTCGCGGCGGCAATCCGCGGCGGCGGCGCTGCTCAACGCGCCCTTTGCTCGATTGATCCTGGCCGAGACGTAACCACCCTCGCCGCGGAATCTGAGGGTCCCAACAAAGACTCCGAGCCTGGTGGCGTTGCGGGCGGTCCCGCTGCAAGCGCCGCCGCGAATGATTCGTCCAGAGGGCTCAAAGCGCATCGCTATCCTGCCCAGCGCACCGAAACTTGCTTGGATTCGATCATCGCTGAGCTTTGCTCGGGTGTAATAGGTGGTGGAGACACGGGCGTCGCCGAGCGGCTCGCGGCGCTGCACGCTGAGGCCTATGGTGCTGCGGTGAGCTTCGACCTTGATTCGGTATCCGTGGGCCGCCCGAAAACCAAACTGCATCAGGCTGCCAGCGCTCCCAGCCAAGGCCGAGCTGGCGACCGTCAATGAAAGCATCAGCACGAGCCCAAAAGCGAGGAGCAGCTTGGCATAAAGGCCTCGCCTCATTTGACCTTGGCCGCCCGATCGAAGAGCCGCGCGATGGCCTTTCCGAAGTAAGGGCCGTAGCTGGTACTCGGGTCATTGTTGTAGCTGTTGCTCGTCACGCCGTTGAGCAATCCACCGGCGATCACCCAGCCTCCGCCTGAGGAGCCACCGCTGATGTTGCACTGCACACCGAGCTCAAGCGGCCCAGGGGTAAGGAATGCCTCGAGATCGTGCCCCTCATAGGCGGCATCGGGACATAGCTGGAGAGTGGCGCCGGTGAAGGGTCGCGCAACGGGATAGCCATATACGTTGAAGAGCTGATCGGGAGAGAGCCCAGAAGCGAAGCCGTCGGCGCCGACGGCTTCGGCGAGGCGCTGGCCACGTTCGTTGCGAGAAACCACGGCAACCCCGACGTCATAGTTGAAGTTTTCTTCGCGAAGCCATTGGGGGGTGGTGCCAAGCCAGTGCGCGACAAAGGTGCCGAAGGGCCGCTCACCGTAGCGGTAACCGGGGACAAAAACCCAGTTGCGCGCCGACCAGCGACCTTCGTCATATACACAGTGCCCGGCGGTGAAAACCAGGCTGAGATTGGGCGCGTTGACGGAGGTTCCCGAGCAGCGAGCAAAGCCGCGACCCTGGCCTTCGGAGATGAATACGGCGCCGTTTTGGCGAACGCCAGGAAGGGTCGGATCGGAAACGGGTTCAGAGGCCGAGCTGGCCAATGCAGCGCTTCCGGCGGGTCGCGGCGGGTAGCGCTGCGGAGATTCTCGAGCAGCTACGCCGGCTCGGAGGAACCGTCCGCGGGAGGCAACCTTAGGCGGGCTGGCCGAGATCTGGTGGGCGTGGCGCATGCGGGCCGGCGTCCAGAATCCACCTGCATTTCGGACCTGGCGGGCGGAGATTCTTCGGGTGGCTGGTTGGCCTGCGTCCGCAGTCGCGGCCACAAACGCGGCTGCAAGCGCCAAGCCCGCCGCGAGGAGGATCGGCAAGCTCGCGCTGCGCGGTGGGTTGACGATATTGAATGCGAATCGCATGGTGTTTTCAGACCGCCATCCATAACCCCGAGCAACCGCGAGGAGGGCGTCAAGATCCGATCCACCGGTTCGAACCCCGATCACACCAAAAAGTGTCGCTTCAAAAAGCCTACCGGCCGAGCCAATGTTGATCATCGCCACCCAGGCCCATGCACCCAACCCCAAGCGGTCTGGCAATGCTATTCCTCGCCCAGCGCTGATCGAAGCTCTGCCAACTCGGTGCGCAACGAGGCGAGCTCAGCTTCAAGGCGCTCCAACCGCCCCTCGCTACTTCCCTCGGGGCTTGGCAACGCTGACCCGCCCGATCCGTGCTCGGGCGACTGGCTCGACACCTCACCGAGCAGCTGCTCATAGCGGTCCTCCTTTTGGCCCGGGCGGCGCTGGTGGCGGCTGACCTGGCCCGCCTCTACCAGGCGCTCGAGGGTCTCGCCGAGACTGGCGAGGTCGGGGAACTCGTGCAGGCGCTCGCAGCGCTGCTTTAGCTCGCCCGGGGTCTGCGGACCTCGCAGCATCAACACGGCCAAGACCGAGAGCTCGGCTTCATCGACTCCGAGCTCTTGGTCAAGCAGGTGGCGGTACTTGCGAGCCCGACTGCCGGCCCCGCTGGCAAGCCGAGTCCAACCGCGCAGGGCGAGGCGGCGCAATGCCTCTGCCACCTCAGCCTCCTCATAGTCGACCACCGGCTCTCGGTTCGTGGCCTGGTTGCAGGCCAGCCGTAGCGAATTGAGCGAGAGCGGATAGACATCGGGAGTGATGCGCTGCTTCTCGATCAGACACCCCAGCACCCGGATCTCGACCGCGTCGGGTTCCATCTCGCTAGGGCTCAGCCCCTGTCGGGGCGCTCTGGGTAGAGCTCGTCAATCGTGATCAGGCTCCGGTACGGAGCCTCCGCCGCGGATTCGATCATCCCGCGACCTCCGGCGAGGCGATCAACGACACTCAGCACTCCTGCCACCTCAAGACCCTCGGCGCGAATTCGCTCGATGGCGCTTGCCGTGGAGGCGCCGCTGGTCACGGTGTCCTCGACCACCAGGCATCTGACACCCGCCTCGATCGGTCCCTCGACCCAGCGCTGCAGGCCGTGTTCCTTGCGCTCCTTGCGGACGAAAAAGCCGACCAGATGATCGCCACCGCGGACAGCGATCGCAGCGCAGGCGAGCGGAATCGCCGCCATCACCGGACCTCCAACCGCCTCTGCCTCCACCTCAGCGGCAGCTGCGGCGATCAGCTCTCCCGCCGCGCGAAAGCCGGCCGGGCGCAGCAGTGCCCTTCGCGCATCGACGTAGTATTCCGCCTTCGCGCCGCTTGAGAGCTCTACCTCTCCAATCAGAAGCGAGTGCTCTCGCAGCTCGGCGAGCAGCGTGCGCTTGGCGTCGGCGAGTTGGCTCACCTCGACGATCTTATGCTCGGGGTTCAATCCGCCGCCTCGAGGAAGCCTTGGCGCCAGCTCTGAAACCGCGGCGCCCAGTCGAGGCCCTGCTTTGCCTTTTGGTTGGAGGCCCCGCGCATCTGGGTTGCCATCGCGGCGGCGGCGGGGCCGGCGACAAGGCGCGCGATGAAGGAGGGGACGCGTCGGGGCCGCTTCGCTCCGAGCACCGTTGCAAAGAAGGGAAGCCACTCGCGCATCGGGGCTGGGTCATCATCAACCACGTTGTAGATCCCAGGGGCACCGCCGATCGCGGCTGCCAAGGTCGCGCTGGCGGCGTCCTCAACGTGGATGAATGAGAAGGTGCCGCCACCGTTACCGACCAGCGGTGCTCGACGCCTGCGCACGTCCGCGGCCTGGGACCCGCTTCGAGCGAAGTGGGTGCGGGGACCGTAGAGCCAGCCGTAGCGAAGAACGACTCCATCGATTCCCTCGGCGCCCATAACCTGGCTCTCCAGATCGGCAAGGGCGGCGACGGCGGCACCAAAGGGCGCTGGGGCATCGGCGGCCAGCGCTGCACCCTCGTCCTTGACCCAACCGCCCACGGGGGCGTAGAGAAAGGCGACGCTCTCGGCTAGAAGGCGCTTCGCCCCCGCCGCACGCGCCGCCGCCACCAGGTTGCGAGTTCCCTCGATTCGCAGCCGATTGGTGGGAGCCAGGAAATCACTTTTGAGGTCGAAACGCGGCGGCAGCGCCGTCAGAAGGTGAACGACAACCTCTGGTTCTGCCGCTTTCACCGCATCCAGCAGTGCCATGGCATCCAAGGCGTCGCAGATGATCGCCTCGGCTCCATCCGCGCTCACCTGGCTCGCCCGAGTTTGGCTGCGGGTCATCCCGACCACCTCGTGTCCGGCGGCGCAGAGCTGGCGAACCAGCGGCCCGCCCAGAGCTCCACTCGCTCCCGCGACGAAAACCCTCATCGGCCTAGAAGACGAAGATGCTCTCGCCCTGACGAAGCTCGTAGTAGATCCGCGGCTGATCGGCGATGTAGGTGCGTACGCAGCCGTGGCTTGCGGCGTAGTTTGGAACCGAGGCGTAACCATGGACCGCATAGCCCCGGTACCAGTAGAAGGAGTAGTACATACCCTCTGAGTTATAGCCCGGGGAGCGCAGGTAGAAGTGGTAGTGCCCGGTGACCGTCGGAGTCGAGGGCTTGCCGGTCGAGACCGGATAGATCGCGAAGGGCTTACCGCCTTTGACAAGGACTAGGACCTGCTTGGCGAGCGGTACCTCGGCGTGTTCACCAGCCCCCGGATACCGGACCCGGTAGCCACCCCGACCGGCGAAGGCCGCTTCCACAATACGTCCGCCGGCCTGCTCGTCGCGACTCAAATTATTGACTTTGCGGTAGGCGAGCACCTCGCGCCCCAGACGGGCGTTAAAACATGCGCCACCCCCCGACACGTAGCCCATCCTGGCCAGCGACGCTTTGAACCCGCCGACGACGTTTCCGCACTCGCCGAGGTGAAGGGACGGAAAGCTCACTTTCCAACTCTTGCGCGGCGAGGTATCGGCGCCCAGGACCGAATTTGCCGGGTGGCTGGCGCTGACGGCGTAGCGGCCGTCTTTGCGAACGACGATGCCGGTCGAGAAATGGCCGCTATCTCCGCTTCCCTTCTTCACCGCGACGTCGCGCCGCAGCACCTGGTGGGAATTGAGGTAAAAGTTGACTTCAACCGTCTGCCCGGGCACAAATGGTGCCAGTGAGCCGGTGACCGGAACGGTTGTATATATCGGCGCCCTGTCTCGCGTTAGCTTGCCGACCTGGATTTTCAACGTGGCGCTCGGCACCGGCGCCCCGGCGCCCAGCGCGGTCCCCGACGCTGCCAGCAAGACGGTAGGAACGATTACGACCAAAGCGATGCGACGGCTCATCACGGTGATGCTATCGGGCGAGTAGGGCGACCGAATTGTTCAACATGTGCAGCGCGATCCCGGGCAGTATCGACCCAGTTTTCTCGTAGAGGAAGGCGAGGACGAAGCCGAAGACGACCAGCGGTGGCACCGCGCTGACCCCGGTGGTCGCGTGCAGGGCGCCGAAGATCAGCCCGCTTATAAGCGCCGCCGCCAACCGCGGCAGGCGCTGGCGCAAGCCGCCAAACAGCATCCCGCGAAAACAAACCTCCTCACAGATCGGCGCTGCGACGACGATCAGCAGGACCTGAACCGGCAGCACCCCGAACCCCTTGGCGATGTTTTCCTGATGAGGACTGCCGACCAGGATCGCGTAGGCGTAGGTGCAGAGTAGGTAGACGCCGATTGCGGCGAGCATCCACTGCAGGGCCGAGGGTCGAAACCTCCGCACCCCCAGCCGCGAAAGGGCGCCCCGAAACGATGCCCCTCGACGCAACGCGATCAGGATCGGCACCATCAGGAAGCTCGCCTCCTGCGCGAGCTGGGCCACAGCGCTTGCCCAGGTTGTCAGTTCGCCGTTCTGGCGGTAGCCGATCAGCGCTGCCGGAGTGGCGAGTACAAGCCCGGTCGCCAAGGCCAAAGGGACGCCCAGTAGCGCAGCAAGGAGGCCCCAGTTGGCGTAGGGAAAAGAGGTTGGGTACTCCCCCCCCTGATCCAGACTCTCAATTGCATTCATCCCGGGTCACCGATCGCGCCGCGTGCGTGGATGGCGGGGGTCGACTGCCCGACTACCCGCGCAGCTAAGTTGCAGGTCATGTCGCCGGCAGTCTCACAGGTCTCGCGCTCGACAAGAACTCGTCTTCGCGTTCTTCGCCGCCTCTTATTTGTCGCGATCGTCGTCGTATTGGCAGCGATCGCGCTCAGCCAGTTCACCGAGCTGAAGCGCCTGGCGACCGGCATCCTCGCCTCGACCGCAGTGCTCGGCCTGATCGTCGGCTTCGCCGCCCAGCACACGATCGCCAACATGGTCGCCGGCGTGCAGCTCGCGGTCACCCAGCCGATCCGGATCGGCGACCGGATCAGCTTCGAAGAAGTCAGCGGTCGCGTCACCGACATCACCCTCTCCTACACCTATGTCGACCCCGGCGACGGCAGCGCCATCGTCATCCCCAACCAGATGCTGGTCGAGGGGATCATCCACAACCACTCGACCGGGGACACCCAGGCCTGAGCCTCAGCGCCGCTACCCTTCGCTCCGATGACGCAGCGCAGCCGCCGACGTCAGCGGCGCCGCGGCGGCGCCGGGGAGCAAGCTGCTGATCGTCGCCGTCGCCGTCGCCGGCATCGTCGCGATCGCGGTGATCGCCGTCTACCTCCTGGGTGCTCGACGTCGCCGCCAAGGCCCCCTCGCTTGCCGCCTGCAAACCGATCGACCGCGGCGGCAACTCGACGCTCTACGCCGCCGACGGCAGCAAGCTTGGGGTGATCGCCTCCGAGAGGTCGCCAATCAGCCGGTCGCGATCAAACGGATCCCCAAGAACCTGCAGCTGGCAACGGTCGCGATCGAGGACCAGCGCTTCTACCAGCACGGCGGCGTCGATCCCGAGGGCATCCTTCGCGCCGCGGTCAAGGACCTCGAAGCCGGCGAAGCGGTCGAGGGCGGCTCGACGATCACCCAGCAGCTGGTCCGCAACCTCTGCATCGCGCACCCGGCGCGAACCCTCGAACGCAAGATCGTCGAAGCCAAGCTGGCGATCGAGTACTCCAGAACGCCACTCAAAGCGCGAAATCCTCGGCCAGTACCTGAACACCGCCTCCTACGGGACGATCGACGGCAGCCACCGCGGTCGGGGTCGGAGGCGGCGTCGCGGATCTACTTCTCAAGGCCGGTCTGGAAGCTGACCCTCGACACAGGCGGCGCTGCTGGCCGGCCTGCCGCAGGCGCCCTCCGAATACAACCCGATCCTCAATCCACGCGCGGCGCCGGCTGCGCCGCAACGAGGTGCTCGGCCAAGATGGCCAAGCTCGGCTACATCTCCGCCGCTCGGGCCGCCGCGAGCTGAGCGCAAGCGGCCTCGGGCTGGACCGTCTCGCGGCGGCTACTTCGCACACCGCCAGCCCTACTTCTTCGACTACGTCGAAAACAAGCTGATCGAAAAGTACGGCGTCGAACACGGTCCGCAAGGGCGGCCTCAAGGTCTACACGACGATCGACCCGCGCCTGCAGCGAGGTCGGCCTGGAAGCGATGCGCTCGACCCTGCCCTACTCGACCGACCCCTCCTCGGCCCTGGTCTCGATCGATCCCCGCAACGGCGACATCAAGGCGATGGTCACCAGCTCCAACTACAGCCAAAGCCAGTTCAACCTCGCCGCCCAGGGACACCGCCAGCCCGGCTCGACCTTCAAGGCCTTCGTCCTGACCACGGCGATCAAGCAGGGCATCGACCCCTACACGACCTACTACACCTCGAAACCGCTCGACCTCAACCTGCCCAAGTGGGGCCACTGGAAGTCCACACCGCCGATGAGGGCTACCAGGGGACGATCAACCTGCAAGCAGGCGACGGTCACCTCCGACAACACCGTCTTCGCCCAGCTCGACCTCGACGTCGGCCCCGCGAACGTCGCCGCGACGGCGAAGTCGATGGGCATCACCACGCCATCTCGATGGGATCCCGGCCGAAGGGATCGGCGGCCTGCGGATCGGCGTCTCACCGCTCGAGCTGACCGACGCCTACGCGACCCTCGCCTCCGGCGGGCATCCACCACAACCCGGTTGCGATCCGCAGGGTCGTCTTCCCCAACGGCCGGGTCGACCGGCCCGAAGCACCAGAACCGAAACGGGTGATCTCCGACGCCGGTCGCCTACCAGGTGACGCGGCTGCTGCGCGACAACATCACCGAAGGGACCGGCACCGCCGCCTACACCGGCTGCGCCGGGCAGGCGGGCAAGACCGGCACCACCGACAACTACACCGACGCCTGGTTCGCCGGCTACCAGCCCAACCTGGCGACCGCGGTCTGGGTCGGCTACCCGCAGTCAAACGCAATCTCGATGACCGACGTCCACGGGATCACCGTCTTCGGCGGCACCTTCCCCGCCGAAATCTGGCACTCGCTCTACGCCAACGCGCCGAGTCCCCTGCGAAGATATCACGCCGCCGACGCAGCGGATCAGCTGGACGCCGTTCTTCGGCCAGTTCACCGCCTCGCCGCCGGGCTCCGCAGGGGCCGCGCGCTGGCGGTCGGCGGAGGTGCCTCGAGCGACCGCCGCCGGGCAGCGGCCGCGGTCGGCGGCTACAACCCCAACGCCTACGCGCCGGGGGTCGGACAAAAGCCCGCCCCGCGCCCCCGCCGCTGCCGCCAGCCCGGCGCCCTCAGCGGCGGCGGTGGGGTCGGGCAAAGGCGCTCCCAGCGGCGTGGGGAGCGGTTAGCTGAGCATCTCCACCGGGGCAGCCTACGCCCTGATGTGGGCGGGCTTTCTCGCCTATCTCGGCCTCTTGGCGGCGGCGCCCTTGCTCGGCCGCCGGGTCGGTCTGGGCGGCGATCGTGCTCCGCGCTGCTCGCTTTCGCCCTGCTCCCGCCGCTGCTCTCCCACGATGTCTACAGCTACGTCGACTACGCCCGGCTCGGCGCTCTTGCACGGCATCGATCCCTACCTGCGCGGACCCGCCGCGGCACCCCGTCGATCCCGCCTTCGCCGACGTCACCTGGCCCCACACACCGAGCGCCTACGGCCCCCTCTTCACGCTCGCTCACCTACCCGCTCGCCTGGCTGCCCGTCTCGGCTGCGGTGGGGGTGCTGAAGGCGTTCGCCGGCGCCTCGGTCCTCGGCCCTCGCCGCGCTCGCTCCGCGCCTTGCGGCCGGGCGCGGAGTCGACCCGCTGCGCGCCGCCGCCTTCGTCGCGCTCAACCCGCTCGTCCTCGTCCACGTCGTCGGCGGCGCCCACAACGACGCCCTGGCGATGCTGCTCGTGATGCTCGGCGTCGCGGCGGTGCTCGCCGCTCGCGAGACCGGCGCAGGCGCAGCGCTCGTCGCGGCGCCGCGATCAAGTCATCGACCGCTCTTCGTCGCCCCCTTCGCGCTGCTCGGCTCGCCGCCGGCGGGGCCGCTTTCTGATCGGCTGCGGCCTGGTCGCCTTCGCGGCTGATCGCCCTCGCCGCCGGGCTCTCGCCTTCGGCTGGAGCTGGCTGGGACGCGCTCGGGCTGGCCGGGGAGAACCAGTCGAAGACCAGCCACCTCAGCATCCCGACGACCTTCGCGCCGGCTCACCGGGATTGGCAAGAGCGCGTCGCGGATCGGCGCCCTCATCCTCTACGCCGCCGCGGCTCAGCTATCTGCTCGCCTGGACCTGGCGCGGCGGCGACTGGCTGCGCGCCGCCGCCTGGGCCTCCTTCGGCCTGCTCCTGGCCACCTCCTGGCTCCTGCCCTGGTACCTGATCTGGACCCTTCCCCTGGCCGCCCTCTCCCGAGACCGAAAGCTGCAGCTTCTGGTCTTGGCCCTCACCGCCTTTCAGCTCGGCGCCCGCCGTCTAGGTGCCGGCTTAGAGGATCTCGGGGGAGTGGGCTCCAGCCTCGGGCCCGGCCGCCTGCTCCTCGGGGGATGGGTGCAGGACCCCGGTGGGGATGCTCCAACCCTCGCGGCGGCCGAGCGCGGTGACGACCCCCACGTAGAGCACCTCGACCACGGTCAGCACCCCGCGCACCGCGATCGCGATCAGCGAGCCGACCGCGAAGCTTTCGCCCGGCACCGCCGCCTTCACCGCCCAGGCGAAGGCAGCGTCGCGGACGCCGAGGCCGGCCGGGAGCGACGAGGGTGACCAGCGCCGCGAAGTAACCGATCGCCTGGGCAGAGCCGACGATGAGGATGTCGTTGAGCGGAGATCGAGCTGACCGAACGGGCGACGCAGTAGATGCCGACCGCAACCACCCCCCAGTTGAGCGAGTAAAAGACGAGCAGGGCGAGCACCCCGCGCAGCGAGATCACCCCGGGCAGCGGCTCGCGGCCGAAGGCTCCGCAGCACCCGGTTGGCCAGCGGCCCGAAGACGCGTGGGTGCAGGAGCACGATCGCCACCGGGATCAGCAGCAGAACCGCCCAGCGCAGCGGCTGCCCCTGCAGGTCGGGATGGTTGATGATGAAGTAGGCGGCGACGATGATCGCCGAGGTCGCCGAGATCGCCTGTTCGTAGACGATGCTGGCGATCGTGATCCGCCGCGGCACCCCGGCCCGCTCGGAGAGCAGCACCCGGCCGAGCACGTAGAGGACGCTGCCCGGCACGTAGCGGGCGAGCAGCGGCTGGCCCCAGGCGACCTGGGCCCGGCCGACGCCGATCCGGTAGCCGAGGAAGCGCAGGGTGAAGTCCCAGCCGAGGGCGCTGAGTGCGTAGAAGCAGGGCAGGACGACGAAGGCCGGGATCAGCCAGAGGACGTGGAAGTGGACGCCCTTGCTTCTGGATTTCCGACCACTGGCTCGATCACGGTGAGGACGAGGAAGCCGAAGATGACGCAGCGCCAGCCCGAGCTGGAAGCGCGAGGCGCAGGCGGCGGCTGCGCGGCGGTCGGGTCCCGAACCGCGCCCCGGCCTCGCCGATCCGATGCAGAAGTGGCTGGCGCTGCTCCACGTCGCTCTGCACCTTAGTGACGGGCGCCGGGTGCTCGCCACCCGCCAGTCGGCGACAATAGCGCGCGATGGGCGAGTTCGAGCTGCTGGCGCGGGTGCGGGAGCGGCTGCCGCCGGCCGGGCCGCGAGTCCGACTCGGAATGGGCGACGACGCCGCGATCACCGTCCCCGGCGGCGCCACCGCGACCTCGGTCGATGCGATCGTCGACGGGCGTCCACTTCCGCCGCGGCCAGCCGAGCCTCGCCCAGATCGGGCGAAAGGCGCTGGCGACCGCGCTCTCCGACCTGGCCGCGATGGGCGCCGAACCCGGCGAGGCCTACGTCGTACTCGGCGTCCCGAGAGATCTCGATGAGGACGGCTGCCTGGAGCTAATCGACGGGATCGCCGCGCTGGCCGACGGAGACCGGGACCACGCTCGCCGGCGGGGACCTGACCCGGCGCCTGCGACCTCACCTCGCGATCACCGTGGTCGGCCACGCGCGCGACGCCGCGAGCACTCGTCGCTCGCGGCGGCGCCCAGCCGGAGATGCCGTGGTCCTGACCGGAGAGATCGGCGCCGCCGCGGCCGGACTCCTGCTGCTCGAAGAGCCCTGCGCTGGCCGCAGCGGTCGGCGCCGAGGTCGCGGCAGCGGCTGCGGGCCCGCCAGCTCGAACCGTGGCCCCGGCTGGCCGCCGGGCGGGCCCTCGCCGCCAGCGGCGCGACGGCGATGATCGACCTCAGCGACGGGCTCGGCGGCGACGCGCGCCACGCTTGGCTGAAGCCAGCGGCGCTCAGCTGCGGATCGAGGCCGGCGCCCTGCCGCTCGCCGCCGGGGTCGCCGAGGTCGCCGCCGCGGCCGGACGCGACCCGCTCGAGCTGGCGGTCTCGCGGCGGCGAGGACTACGAGCTGCTTGCGACGCTGCCACCAGATCGCCTGCGCGATGCTGCGGCGGCGCTGGGCAGGCGCCGAAACGAACCTGGTCGAGGTCGGCGAGGTCGCTCGCCGGCGCGAGGGTCGAGATCAGGCTGCCCGGCGGCCAGGAGCTGGAGACCGATGGCTTCGATCAGCTGCGCTGAGCGGGGACGGCCAGCTGATCAGCAGCTCGCGCACTCCCCGTCGCTGCAGCATGGCCTCGGCCACCAGCGCGGGCTCGGGCCGGTAGCGGCCGGTCTCGACCAGACTCTTTAGCTGTCGCGGTTGCATTCTGGAGTCTCATATCGGCTCCTACCCACAATCATTAGTTCTGAGTACTAGCACATGCGTCCAAGGTGACATCCTTTGTTGATGCCCAACGGGTCGGCCCGCATTCTCCTCGTCGACGACGAGCAGTCGATCCAGACCCTGCTCAGCTACCCGCTGCGAAAGGACGGCTACCACGTCACCTCCGCCCTCGACGGCAACGAGGCGCTGCAGCGTTTCGACGAGGGTCGCTTCGACCTCGTCATCCTCGACCTGATGCTGCCCAAGCTGGACGGGGTCGAGGTCTGCCGCCAGCTTCGCTCCCGCAGCCAGGTCCCGATCATCATGCTGACCGCGAAGGGCAGCGAGACCGACAAGGTCGCGGGCCTCGAGCTCGGCGCCGACGACTACATCACCAAGCCCTTCTCGATGCGGGAGTTCCGCAGCAGGGTCAAGGCCGCGCTGCGTCGCTCGCGCATGATCGGCGACCTTCCCGATGAGGAGGCGATCGAGAGCGGCGAGCTGACGATCGACTTCGGGCGGCGCATGGTCACCCTGCGCGGCGAGGAGGCCCGGGTCACCTACGTCGAGTTCGAGATCCTCGGCGCCCTCGCCCGCTCCCCCGGCCGAGTGCTCAGCCGCGAGACCCTGCTCGAACACGTCTGGGGGGACTCCGAGTACCGCGACCCCCGCACCGTCGACGTCCACATCCGCCACCTGCGCGAGAAGCTGGAGACCGACCCCAAGCAACCCGAGTTCCTCTTCACGGTGCGCGGCGTCGGCTACCGCTTCAGGGAGTAAATGCGCCAGCTCCGCCTGACCAGCCTCGGCAGCAGGATCACGGTCACCGCGGTGGCGATCTGCCTGGGCACGCCGCGCCGTCATCTACGTCTACGTCTTCGGGATCGGCCCGACCGCTCACAGCATCTCCCAGGTCAAGGGACAGATCGATCGCCGGCGGGCCTGATCGCTCTGCGTCCTGACTCTCGCCGTCGGCGTCTACGTGCGCGCAGATGACGGGTGGCTACATATCGCGTTTCCAGGACGCCGCCCGCAAAGTTGCCGACGGCAATTTCGAGACTCAGATCCCGATTGCCTCCGCCGGTCAGCTCGGCCAGCTGGCCCGCACCTTCAACGAGATGCAGCGGCGCCTGGCCGAGCTCGACAGCGCCCGCAAGCAGTTCATCGCCAACGCCTCGCACGAGCTGCGCACGCCGATCTTCAGCCTCGGCGGCTTCGTCGAGCTGCTCGAAGAGGAGGACCCGAGCCCGCGAGGAGCGCGCCGAGTTCGTGCACACGATGCGCCAGCAGATCGACCGGCTGACCAAGCTGACCGCCGACCTGCTCGACCTCTCCCAGCTCGACGCGGGGGCGATGGTGATGCAGCCCCGCAGCGTCGACCTCGGCTCGCTTGGCCCGCGAGGTCGCCCGCGAGTTCGGCCCTCGCGCCGACCGACGCGGCTCGCGCCTCGAGCTTCGCACGCCCGACCGTCCGGCCGATCGCCCGCGCCGACCCAGACCGGGTTCGCCAGATCATCCGTATCCTGCTCGACAACGCCCTCACCCACACCCCCGAGGGCACCAAGGTGACCGTGACCACCTACTCCGTGAAAACCGCCGCGCAGAGCTGACCGTCTCCGACGAGGGTTCGGGGATCCCCCAGCCGCGTCCAGGGGCGCGATCTTCGAGCGCTTCTACACCGCCGATTCCGCGGCGGCTCGGGACTCGGGCTGGCGATCGCCAGCGAGCTTGCCCAGCGGATGGACGGACGGATCGCGATCACCTCCAGCAAGCGCTTCACCGCCTTCACGCTCGACCTGCCCCCGGATCCCGTACCCGCTGCGCCGCTGCCCCTGAGCGCCACCTCGCAGGTCGGTCCGTGAGGCGCGGCTGCCGGTTGCGGCTGCTGCCCTCGTGGCGGTGGCTGCCTCGCCGGCTGCGGCGGCTCCGGTTCGGGCTCGAGCACCGCGAGTGCTCCCACCTCTGGCAAGTCCTCGTCGCCCCAGGTGATCGTCGAGACCGCCGAAAACGGCTTCGACGCGGCGCAGGGTCTTCCGCGAAGCCTCCCCCGGCGTGGTCACGATCCGCTCGATCTTCGACAGCAATCGGCGCCGCCGAGGGCTCCGGCTTCGTGCTCAACACCAACGGCGAGATCGTCACCAACGCCCACGTGGTCACCGACGAATCCGGCGGAACCGCGCAAGCCGGCCAAGGCCGTCTTCGTCGAATTCACCGACCGCAACGTCGTCCCCGCCCAGATCGTCGGCTTCGACCCCTTCGCCGACGTCGCCCTGCTCAAGGTCAAGCCACCCGCCGGGCTTCACCTTCACCCGCTGGCGCTCGGCAACGACCACACCTCGTCGTCGGCCAGCCGGTGGCGGCGATCGGCAGCCCCTTCGGCGAGCAGCAGTCGCTCTCGGTCGGCGTCGTCTCGGCGACCGACCGCTCGGTGAAATCGCTGACCCAGTTCCAGATCGAGGGTGCGATCCAGACCGATGCCTCGATCAACCCGGGCAACTCGGGTGGGCCGCTGCTCGAACGCCAACGCCCGCGTGATCGGCATCAACCAGCAGATCGAGACCGAGTCCGGCGCCAACGACGGCGTCGGCTTCGCCGTCCCGATCTCTGCGGTGAAGCGCTCGATCGCTCAGCTTGCCGCCAAGGGCAAGGCCGAATACGCCTATCATCGGGGTCGCCAGCCAGGCCGCTCTACCCGCAGCTCGCCGCCAAGCTCGGGCTCGCCCACCCGACTACGGCGGCCTGTTGGCCGACGTCGTCCCCGGCGGACCCGCCGCCAAGGCCGGGCTGAGGGGAGGCGACGACAAGCTCCGCTTCCAGGCAGCTGAGTACCGCACGGGCGGCGACGTGATCCTCGCGATCGACGGCCATCAGGTAATCGGGCCCGACGACCTGGCCCGCTACATCGGCCGCCTACGCCCCCGGACAGAAGGTGACGCTGACGATCCTCCGCGGCGGTCAAGAAGCGAAACGTCGAGGTGACCCTCGGCAAGCGCCCTGAAACGGTGCCAAGCGGCTGAACGTCCCGGCGCCGCGCGGACAGGTAGAACTCCGCGGATGCTTCAGGAAGTCGCTCTCGGCCAGAAGTCCCTCGCCGACTACACCCACATCGCCGGCAAGGAGCTGGTCGAACGGATCCGCGCCCTGGCGGAGCCGCTTAAAGGGCAGCGGGTCCTGCACGTCAGCGCCACCGCATTCGGCGGCGGCGTCTCGGAGATCCTCTACACGATCGTGCCGCTGATGCGCGACATCGGCCTCGATGCCCACTGGCAGGTGATCTTCGGCAAAGAGGAGTTCTTCAACGCGACCAAGCTCCTTCACAACTCCCTGCAGGGCGCCGAGGAGACGCTGAGCGACGAGCAGTGGGCGCTCTTCGACGAGATCAATCAGCTGAACGCCGAGGGGCTGCAGGGCGAGTGGGACACGGTCATCGTCCACGACCCGCAGCCGATCGGCCTGCGCGCGGCGCCGGCAGAGAAGAGCCGCAACTGGATCTGGCGCTGCCACATCGACCTCTCCGAGCCCAACCCGGCGCCGATCGCTCGCCTGCTGCCGATGATCGAGGAGTACGACGCGACCGTCTGGCACATGCCCGCCTACGTCCCGGCGGGAGTTGACCACGGCCGCGACGGCGTCCACATCATTCCGCCGGCGATCGACCCGCTCTCGCCGAAGAACATGGCCTTCTCCCCCGACGACGCGGCCTTCGTCTGCCGCCAGTTCGGGATCGACGTCGACCGCCCGCTGATCACCCAGGTCTCGCGCTTCGATCCCTGGAAGGACCCGATGGGCGTGATCGATGCCTACCGCGACGTGACCAAGGAGATCCCCGAGGCGCAGCTGGCGCTGGTCGGCTCGATGGCGACCGATGATCCCGAGGGCTGGGACTTCTTCCAGAAGACCTTCGAGTACGCCGACGGCGACCCCGACATCAAGATCCTCAACAACCTCAACAACGTCGGCGCGATCGAGGTCAACGCCTTCCAGTCGCAATCCGACGTCTGCCTGCAGAAGTCGATCCGCGAGGGCTTCGGGCTGACCGTCACCGAGGCGCTCTGGAAGGGACGGCCCGACCGTGGCCGGCAACGTCGGCGGCATCCCGCTGCAGATCGCACGACGGCGAGAGCGGCTTCCTGGTCGACTCCCCGGCCGAGTGCGCCGCAGCGCTGCATCGAGATCCTCGCCGACCCCGAGCTCGGCAAGCGGCTCGGGCGGGCCGGCAAGGAGCACGCCCGTCGCGAGTTCCTCTCGCCGCGCCTGCTGCGCGACTGGCTCGAGCTGTTCACCGAGCTCGATACCTAACGGCTCAGCGCTCGGGGTAGGCTTGGCCCATGCCCGACGGCTCCGATCCGCTGATCATCGTCTCCAACCGCGGGCCGGCGCAGTTCGAGCGCGACGAGGACGGGAAGCGGACTGTGCGCCGCGGCGGCGGCGGGCTGGTCACCGCGCTCTCCGGCCTGGTCTCCCACCGCGACGCGCTCTGGATCGCCTCGGCGATGACCGATGAGGACGTCGCCGTCTCCGAGGAGCGCGGCGGCCCGGTCGAGCTCTCGATCGATGGAATCGACTACCGCGTGCTGCTGGTCGACAGCGACGCCGAGGCCTTCGACCGCTTCTACAACGTGATCGCCAACCCGATCCTCTGGTTCATCCAGCACTACCTCTGGGACCTCTCCAACGCCCCCGACATCCGCCAGGAGGAGCTCGACGCCTGGGACTACGGCTACCAGACGGTCAACCGCGATATCGCCGGCGCCGTGCTCGTCCAGATCGAGGGCCGGGAGCGACCGCTGGTGATGCTCCACGACTACCACCTCTACACCGCCCCGGGGATGATCCGCGCCGAGCGCCCCGACGTCTTCCTGCACCACTTTGTCCACATCCCCTGGTCCCAGCCCGACAGCTGGCGGATCCTGCCAGGGCGGATTCGCGAGGCGATCTTCGAGGGGATGCTCGCCAACGACATCATCGGCTTCCACACCCACGCCTACTGCATCAACTTCCTGCGCTGCTGCGACGAACTGCTCGAGGCCGATGTCGACTACGAGGCCGGGCTGGTCCGCCACGACGGGGCCGAGACGCTGGCGCGCGCCTACCCGCTCTCGATCGACGCCGAGCGGCTGCGGCGTGCGGCCGAATCGCCGGAGGTGGCCGACAGCCGAGCGCGAGGTGCTTGAGCGCCGCCGCAAGTACCTGATCATCCGGGTCGACCGGGCCGACCTCTCCAAGAACGTCCTGCGCGGCTTCACCGCCTTTGACACCTTCCTCACCCAGCATCCGGAGTTCCGCGAAGAGGTCACCTTCATCGCCCACCTGCAGCCCTCGCGCCAGGACGTGCCCGAGTACGCCGAGTACCTGGAGCGGATCGAGGCCCTGGTCGCGGTCGTCAACCACCGCCACGGGACGACCGACTGGATGCCGATCGACCTGAAGATCTATGAGAACTTCCACGACGCCGTCGCCCGCTACAAGCACTTCGACCTGCTGATGGTCAACTCGCTCTTTGACGGGATGAACCTGGTCGCCAAGGAGGCGCCGGCGGTGAATACCCGCGACGGCGTCCTGATGCTCTCCGAGAACACCGGCTCCCACGAGGAGCTGGCCGACTGCGCGCTCTCGGTCAACCCCTTCGACATCCAGGAGCAGGCCGACGCGATCTACCGGGCGCTGACCATGGACCCCGAGCAAAAGCGGGTAAGGGCGCAGCGCCTCAAGGAGATCATCTTCTCGCGCAACCCCGGCGACTGGGTCGATGATCAGCTGGCCGATATCGCTTCGCCTGCGCCAGGCCGACGGCTCGGAGCTGAGGTTCGGGCTGCGCCGGGATGCCGGGCATCGTCTGGGCGGGCCTCGCGCCTCACTAGCTATAGTCCCTCGCCGTTTTGGCAGCCCAGCGCGAATACGAGTTGGTCCTGATGCTCGACCCCAACCTCGGCGATCCCGAGCGCGAAGGCCTTGCGCAAGAGGCGCGCG
The DNA here is from genome assembly GCA_963745305.1 of uncultured Solirubrobacterales bacterium. GTDB lineage: Bacteria > Actinomycetota > Thermoleophilia > Solirubrobacterales > 70-9 > CAVUWL01. The sequence goes on along the minus strand of CAVUWL010000018.1, from coordinate 115,208 downwards.
GGCAGATCGAGGCCGGCGGCACGCTCAAGCACGAGAACAACTGGGGACTCGCAAGATGGCCTATGAAATCAACCGTCGCAACGAGGCCGACTACCGCTGGTTCCGGTTCGAGGCCCCCACCGAGTTGCTCGAGCAGCTCGACCACAACCTAAAGATCGCCGACGGCGTGCTTCGCTTCCGCATCTTCAAGGTGGATCCGAGCTCGCCGGTGATCGTGCCACCGGCGGTGGGAGCACCCGGCCCCCCGCGCGAGCGCAGCGCGCACGCCAGCCGCGACGAGCTCGCGGCGACGCCGCGAGGAGTACGCCGCCTCGCGCCTCGAGCCCGCTCTTTGCGGGAATTCCGCGGTGACGAGGGGGGAGCTCGCGCCGCCTCGCCTCTTAGACTGCTGATCTGACAAGCAATTTAGAGGAGTGAGAGCCGTGGCAGCTTCGAATGTGAATGTGGTGGTCGTAACGGGAACCTGACCCGTGACCCAGAGCTGCGAAGCACCCCGGGCGGAACCTCGGTCTGCAAGCTGCGGGTGGCGGTCAACAGTCGCCGCAAAGACGGCCAGTCGGGCGAATGGGTCGATAAGCCCAACTACTTCGACGTGACGGTCTGGGGCGCGCAGGGCGAGAACTGCGCCAACTACCTCTCAAAGGGCCGCCCGGTCGCGGTCGAGGGTCGCCTCGACTGGCGCGAGTGGGAGGCCAAAGACGGCAGCGGCAAACGCCAGAGCGTCGAGATCATCGCCAACTCGGTCCAGTTCCTCGGCTCGCGCGACGGTTCCGGCGGCGGTGCCGACAACGGCGGCTTCACCCCGAGCAGCGACGTGCCGGCCGACACCTCCGACTTCGAGGGCGCCGCGGCCGGCGGCGGCGGGGACGATGACATCCCATTCTAGGTAAGCTTTCCGCCGCTTGGTTTACGTCGCCCGGCCAGCCGGGCGACTTTCACGTAAGGGATCGAACAGAGTGGCAAGAACACGAGAGACGACATCGACGCCGCGCCGCGGAAGGCGGATGCCCGAGCGAATCCGCCCGCGCAAGTACACGCGGGTCAACGTCGGATTCAGTCGACTACAAGGACCTCAACCTGCTGCGCCGCTTCCTCTCCGACAAGGGAAAGACCCGCGGCCGACGCGTCACCGGCCTCTCCCGCAAGCACCAGCGCCAGCTCTCGGTGGCGGTCAAGCGCGCCCGCGAGATCGCCCTGCTGCCCTACGTCGGGGAGCGCTGATGGCACAGGCGATCCTGCTCCAAGACGTCGACGAGCTCGGCCAGCGCGGCGATCCGGTCGACGTCGCCCCCGGCTACCTGCGCAACTACCTCGTTCCCGTCGCAAGCTCGCCCAGCCGGCGACCCCCGGCGCCCTGGAGGAAGCGCAGCGCCGCCGCGCCGCCGCCGAGAAGGCCGAGCGAGCCCGCGCCGAGCGCGAAGCCGAGGCCGCCGGCCTGCTCTCCAAAACTGTGCTGACGATCCACCAGCGCGCGGGCGAGGACGGCAAGCTGTTCGGCTCGGTCGGCGCCAAGGAGATCGTCGACGCGATTCGTGAGGCTCGCGACCTGCGCATCGACCGGCGCAAGGTCCGCCTCGAGCAGCCGCTCCGCGAGATCGGCACCTTCATGGTCGAGATCGAGCTCGCCGATGGCGCCAGTCGCCTCGGTCAAGACGATCATCACCGAAGAGAAGTAGTCGAGCAGATCCGGGGCGCTGGCGGCGCTAGGCTCCCCTGGGTGCGCACCCTGAGCTGGCCAACCCGGTTGAGGCGCCGCGCCCGGGCCCGGAACCGTTTCGGTTGGGCGCGCTCTGAGCGCGCCACGGTCGGGCTCGCAGCGGTCGCGCTCGGCGGCGCCGCCGTGGTCATCGTAGGCCAGTTCGGGCGCATGTTGAGTCGCCGCGCCCACCGAAGCGCCGGCGACGAGAGCCTGATCGAGGCGGCCCCGGCCGCCGCGCTCGACACGGTCGGGTCGCGGTTCGCGGCTACGCCGCGACCCCGCGCAGCGAGACCGTCCTCTTTAACCTCCTGGCCGGCTTTCTCGGCTCGTTCGCCGTTTGTGCGGCTCTCGACCTGGGGGATCCGCGACGAGCTGGGGCCCGTTTCGCAACGTCAGCGTCGGCGGTCGCCATATTCACCACTTCGTCCCCGGCATCCTGCTCGCGCTTCGGCTCGGGAACTATCGGCCTGCTGAGCGACGACGAGGCGCTCGAAGACCGCCTGGCCGCTGACCGATGGGCGCGGGATGGGCCTCACCTTCGACGAGGCCGCCCTGCTCTCGGACTTGCGCGATGTCTACTGGACCCGCGAAGGCCTGCTGAGCGTCCAGCTCAGCCTCGGCGCGACGGCGATCCTCAGCATCGCGATCCTCACCCAGCGGATGCTTCGCCGCGGCGAGCAGCACCAGGAGGAGGAGGGTCTGATCCCGCCTACCGAGCACTCGCTGCCCTCCGCGACGGCGCTTTAGCAAGCACCGATTTCTTTCTCCCTATTTGCTGGGAGCCCGATCGTGGCCGCGCCGTCGCTCTGGTTTGCTGGATCCTCCGCCGAGGGGCAATTCCGCCGCCCCGGGGCCTTAACTAGGAGTCGATGCCGCAGCCTCCAACAACCCACGTCCCGCCCCAGAACATCGAGGCCGAGGAATCGGTGCTCGGGGCGATGCTGGTCGCCGAGCCGGCGCTGACCCGGGTGATCGACGAGGTGAAGCTGAACGCCGCGGACTTCTACCTCGACAAGCACGCGGCGATCTTCACCTGCGCCCACGACCTCTACGCGGCCTCAAAGCCGGTCGACGAGCTCACCGTCAGCGAGGCGCTGACCCAGCGCAACCTGATCGAGACGGCGGGCGGCAAGCACTACGTCTCCGAGCTGGCGGCAAAGGTACCCGCCGCTGGCAACGCCAAGCACTACGCGGAGATCGTCCAGCAGAACTCCCTGCTGCGCCGGCTGCTCGGCGCCGGGCAGGAGATCCAGGGCTGGGTGCACGAGCGCGACGGCGAGCCGCGCGAGCTCTCCGAGCGAGCCGAGAAGCTGCTCTTCGACGTCGCCCACAAAGAGCAGGCGAGCGACTTCCGCCTGCTCTCCGAGATCCTCCACGACGAGGTCGACCGGCTCGAGAAGCTCTCCACCGGGGAGACCGAGCTGACCGGCACCCCCTCGGGCTTCCGCGACATCGACGCGATCACCGGCGGCTTCCAGCCGGGCAACCTGATCATCGTCGCCGCCCGCCCGGCGATGGGAAAGTCGCGCCCTGGTCGCCAACATCGCCGAAAACGTCGCGGTCAAGCGAGATCGACCGGTCGCCTTCTTCTCGCTGGAGATGTCCGAGGTCGAGCTGGCGCAGCGCTTCATCGCCTGTCGAGCTCGGATCTCCGGCGACAAGCTGCGCAAGGGCCAGGTCTCCCAGAAGGACTGGCCGAAGGTGGTGCGGGCCTGCAACGAGCTGGAGGAGGCGCCGCTTTGGTTCGATGACTCCTCCGACCTCGGCATCCTCGACCTGCGGGCCAAGGCGCGGCGCCTGCACGCCCAGGAGCAGGACCAGCGGCGGGCTGGGCCTGGTCATCGTCGACTACCTGCAGCTGATGCGCTCCGATGACCCCGCGCCAACCGGGTCGAGCAGGTCGGACAGATGAGCCGCGGGCTGAAGATCCTCGCCCGCGAGCTCGAGGTGCCGGTGCTGGCGATCTCCCAGCTCTCGCGAGCCCCCGAGCAGCGCACGCCGCCGAAGCCGCAGCTCTCGGACCTGCGCGAGTCCGGACAGCTCGAGCAGGACGCCGACCTCGTCGCCTTCCTCTTCCGCGAGGACTACTACCGCGACCCCGACGAGGAGCCCGACGGGCTCGCCGACCTGATTGTCGCCAAGCATAGGAACGGCCCGATCGGGACCCGCAAGCTGGTCTTCCTCGACCGCTTCCCGAAATTCGCCGACTACTCCGGCCAGGACCGCCCGATCGAGCAGCCGGCCGGGAGAGGGGCCGCCGATCGCCGACGTCGCGATCGCGGGGCCTGATTTCTGATGGCGATCGCACGCAGCGAGCCCTTCCGCGAACAGGCCTGCCCGCTGGGAGTCTGCGACGGCTCGGGCTGGATCCTCGGACCCGAAGACGTGGCCCGACCCTGCGAGTGCCGCGAGCCACGCCTACGCCGCGGTCGCAGTCGCGGCGTCGCCTCGGTGATCCCGCCCCGCTACCGAGGCGTCTCCTTCGAGCGGCCCGCCGGTCAGCGACATGGCGCGCGATCTGACCACGAAGGGAGCCGTCGCCGATGTCGGTAAGCTTCGTCGAGGACCTCGAGCTTCAACCTCGACGACGGGCGTGGCCTCTGGATCTTCGGCGATACCGGAACGGGCAAGACGACGCTGGCGATGCTGATCTCAAAGACCGCTCTGGAGCTTGGCCGACTCGGTGGCGATCTACTCGCTGCCGAAGCTGCTGGCCCGGATCCGCCGCACCTATGACTCCGAGCCTGGCGGCGACTCCTACCTTCAATTCTTCGAGCGGCTGACCTCGGTCGATCTGCTCCACATCGATGACCTCGGAGCCGAGAAGCGCAGCGACTGGGTTCTCGAGCAGCTCTACGCGCTGGTCAACGAGCGCTATGAGGCGCAGCGGTCGATGCTGATCACCACCAACCTCCCCCACGATCAGCTCGAGGAACAGATCGGCAGCAGCACCGTTTCCAGACTGATCAAATCTGTGACGAGGTCGGCCCTGTTTGGCGATGATCAGCCGCTACGGCAAGGTCGCCTAGCCGGCCCGCCGGCGCCAGATGCCTGAGCCCGTGCTGCCCGCTTCGCTGACTTTCAACCAAGGCGATCGGCCACGAAGCGCTTCAGGCGTCACAATCTCCGGCTCATGCCAGGCGTAGTGATAGTCGGCGCCCAGTGGGGCGATGAGGGTAAGGGCAAGGTCACCGACCTGCTCGCCGAGGAGGCTGACGTCATCGTCCGCTTCCAGGGAGGCAATAACGCCGGGCACACGATCGTTCGCGACGGCGAGGAGTTCAAGTTCCACCTGATCCCCTCCGGCATCCTCTACCCCGAGAAGACCTGCGTGATCGGTAACGGGGTGGTCCTCGATCCCCGCATCCTGCTCGGCGAGATCGACGGCCTGCGGCGGCGCGGCATCGACGTCGGCAACCTGCGGATCTCGGCCAACGCCCACCTGATCATGCCCTACCACGTGCTCCTGGACACCGCCGGCGAGACCAAGCTCGGCAAGCTCTCGATCGGCACGACGCGACGCGGCATCGGTCCCTGCTACGCCGACAAGGCGCTTCGTCTAGGGATCCGCGTCCAGGATCTGCTCGATGAGAAGATCCTGCGAACCAAGATCCGCGCCGCGCTTGAGCCCAAGCAGCAGGCGCTGCGCGAACTCACGGTCCAGCGTCGCAAACTCCGCAAGGAGGCCGGCGAGGGCAACCGACCGCGAGAGCAATCGAGGAGCCGCCCGATCCGCGCCTGGATCTGCACACGATGACCGAGGAGCACGTCAGCTACGGGCACCGCCTCGAGCCTCACATCGCCGATACGGCCCGGCTGTGTTGGGATGCACTTGATGACCAGCGCACGGTGATCTTTGAGGGCGCTCAGGCGACTCTGCTCGACCTCGATCACGGCACCTATCCCTTCGTCACCTCCTCCAACCCGATCGCCGGAGCAGCCTGTGTCGGCGCCGGGGTCGGCCCCACCGATATCGACGAAGTCTGGGGGGTCGCCAAGGCCTACACGACCCGGGTTGGCGCCGGCCCATTTCCGACCGAGCTCCACGAAGAGGTCGGGGAGCGAATGCTCGAGCAGGGACACGAGTTCGGTACGACGACGGGACGACCGCGTCGCTGCGGCTGGCTCGACCTGGTCGCCCTGCGCTACGCGGTCCGCCTCAACCGAATCGACGCGCTGACGATCACCAAGCTGGACGTGCTCAGCGGAATCAACCCGCTGCGGATCGCGGTGCGCTACCGATCAAAGGAGGGCGCGGTCCTCGATCGCTTTCCCTACCACCAATCGATCCTTCATTCAGCCCAGCCTGAGTATGAGGAACTGCCCGGTTTTGATGCCGACATCAGCGACGTTCGCAACGAGGCCGAGCTGCCCATCGAGGCCCGCGCTTACCTGCGCTTCATCGCCGAGTTCGTTGACGTCCCGATCCGCCTCGTCGGCGTCGGCCCCGATCGCGAACAGATCATCTGGATCGACGAATAGCCGGAGCCCCGACCATGAGACTTCCCTAGAGCTGCCGGGAATCAGCTCGCTCTCGCTGGCGGCAGGAACAAACGGGCTTCCATGCAGCAAGATTCGCAGTCGGGCAGACTCAAGGCTGACGGCCGCTGCCCGAGATGTTCTGTTTGGTCAGCGCTTTCTAGGGGTGGATGTGCCGCGAAGGAGCCGGATTTGATGCTGGAGCGCCGGCTCGCGACGCTCAGCTGCGCTCCTTTTGGGCCTGCGGCGGGTTTCTCTATTAGCGGATGCTGGTACTTTGGCTTCTGGGAGGAACCCGATCGAGCTTTCAATGGCCGTGGCCCGCGACGGGCCCGCCAAAAAGGAGAAATACAGAAACATGCGCAAGCGCCTGACTTTGATTTTCGCAGTTGCGGCCGCAGTTGCGGTCGCGGCCTCCGCCGTGGCCCTCGCCGCCAAGCCGACCATTGTTCACGCGGGGAACCTGGTTCTCGAACTGAACGGCGGTGTTTCTCCAACGACGCTGCCGAAGAAGTCGTTCGCACCGATCAGCCTAAACGTGAGCGGCGGCGTCTCCACCGCTGACGGCACACACCCGCCGGCACTGAAGGAACTGAACGTCCTCACCGACAAGAACGGCACGATCAATGTTAAGGGTCTACCAACCTGCGCCTCGAGCAAGCTGCAGGCGCAGACCACCGCGCAGGCCAAGAAGGCGTGTCCAACCGCGATCCTCGGCGAAGGCAAGACCGAAGTTCAGGTCCAATTCCCAGAATCGACTCCGTTCAGCGCCAAGGGGCCGCTGGTCGTCTTCAACGGCGGTGAAAAGGGCGGCACCACCACGCTCTTTGTACAAGCCTACGTCGCGGTGCCGGCGCCAACCGCCCTCGTCACCACGGTAAAGATCAAGAAGGTGCACAAGGGGCCGTATGGTCTTCAGTCGGTCGCCTCGGTGCCAACGATTGCCGGCGGCTCGGGCTCGGTGACCAATTTCGAATTGACGCTCAACAAGAAGAAGCAGAAGTACATCGAGGCCAAATGCCCCACCGGACGCTTCCTCGCTGAAGCGACCGCCGTATTTACAAACGGCACAAGCATTAAGGGACAGGTTGTAAGGCCCTGCAAGGGAAAGGGTTGAGCTAGGCCTTCTTCTTAGGGTGGGCGTCGCGAGCAATCGCATCGTCCGTTTTCGGGAATTCCCGACAGGTTTGGATCTAAAGCAAGGGCGGCCATGCTGGCCGCCCTTGCTTTATTTCAATCGAGTCGGCCCGCTCGGCCCGAGCCCACCTTCTCGGCCGACGCGGTTCTAGCCCGAAGTTACCCCCCACCGCCATCGCGAATTCCGCTTCAGCACTGAGGATCCCCGCCCCAGGGGCTGTCTCGTTCGTGTCTACGCGTGCTTGGGGATGCGCTCGAGCAGCTCCAGCGCCCGTGCCTGCACCGGGTTGGGCTCACTGAGCCGCTCAAAGCCGGCCTCGGAGTCGCCGAGGCGGATCGTGTTGCGGGTGCGCAGCGAGAGCTCTTTGATCAGGCTCTCGAAGCTGTGGGGAACTTCACCACGCGAGGTGCGCTTGGTGCGTGCCTTGGCGGTGGCAGTGGCCGAGCGCTTCGCCTTGGCGACGGGGTCGGGCTGGACCGGCGGGCACTCATCACGAAATGTGAGCTCCGCCCAGGCACCTCGCAGGTGAAACTCCAGGTAGTAGGAGAGCATGCAGATCAAGAGGTGCGCCCGAACCCGCTCGGCGAGGCGGTGGTGGATCGGGCGCACCTCAAGCGGCCCCTTGAAAGAGCGGAAGGCTCGCTCCGCCCACTTCAGTTGCTTGTAGGAGGAAACGATGTCTGGGGCGGCGAGCTCGGAGTCGGGGACCGATGTGCGCAAGACGTAGATCCCGTCAAGAGCCGCCTCGGCCTCGATCTGGGCCTGCTTGCGCTGGTAGTGGAATGAGGCGTCGGTGATCGCCACCTCGAAGTGCTTTTTGACCTTGTAGCGCTTCAGCGCCGGGCCGACCGCGAGGCCGATCTCGGCAGCGCCCTTCAGGCTGGCGGCCCCAACCCGCTCAGCGATCGCCTCGAGCTCTGCCTCGGTGGCGGCGAGCAGCTCGGAGCGCTTGCGGGTTCGCTCCTGCCCGAGCAGCGGGTTGCGGCAGAGGATGAGCCGCTCGCCGGGATAGGCGTCGGAGGAGATCTCGGCAAGGTTGGTCTGGTCAAAGAGCGAGAGCTGCAGGTCGCCGTCTTTGACCAACCTCTTCACCGCCGCTGCTTTCAGCGCCGTGATCCAGTCCATCCCCTCGGCCTCCCCGATCGCCTCCAGGTTGGCCTTGGTCGCCATGCCGCGGTCACAGACGACGATCACCTTGGAGAGCCCGAAGCGCTGCTTTAGCTTCTCGATCTGGACGGGCAGGGTCTGGTGGTCCACCCTGTTGCCCGCAAAGGCCTCCGTTGCGAGCGGGCGTCCTTCGAAGTCACAGAGCAGCCCGTAGGTGAGCTGGAGGGTGCCGCGTTTGCCGTCGCGCGAGTAGCCCAGTGCGGCCAGCGGGCAGCTCCTGCCCTCAAAGTAGGAGGAGGAGACGTCATAGAGGACGAGGGTGCCGTCCTTTAGGTGGCGCTTGGCGAGGCGATCCTCGACCCCCTCCTGGCGTTCAAGCAGCCAGTCCATCGCCGCGTAGAGGTCGTCTTGGTCTGCATCCTTCACCCCGAGCTCTGCGCCGAGCGTCGATTGGTGAAGAGCCCGGGCGGTGGCGAGCTTTGAGCCGGGAGAGAGAACCCGCTGGCAGATCATCGCCAGGGCCAGGTCGCGATTCTTTGAGGGGGAGCGATCCAGCAGACGGGGGAGGCCGAGGCGCCTTGCGGCGCCGAGCACCGCCTCGGCGTGCCCGGCGGGCAGCGAGTCGGTGATCGAGAGTGCCTCCTCGCCCGCTATCAGCGTCTTGCCGGCGAGCACCGAGCGGACGGCGGCTATCGCCTCCGGCGGCAGGTGGGAGAGGTTGGCGAGCGTCTGCTTCTTCACCTTGCCGTCCTCGCGGTAGGAGCGGCGCAGCAGATGGGTGACGTACTCGCGCCCCTTCACCCGCTTTCTTGTCGTAACCACGTGGAAAGGGCCAGCTGGCCGAGGCGGTCTGCCCATGAGAGCCAACCTACCATCACCGGCGGACGTACTTTTCCTGACTACACTTGACAGGAGAGTAAACGCCCCGATCCCGTATGAGAAGCGGGATCGTGGTCGCTCAGATGACTGTTATTCGGGGTAACTTCGGACTAATCGCCAAGGTCGAACCCGCCGCGAGCAGTGTGTATCAGCGAGCTCCAATCTGGGTGCCAACCCCTTTCCCTGCGGAGCTGCAACGCATCTGAGCCACCACGTTGTGCTTGGCTCAGCGACCCGAGCAGCCTTACTTTCCTTCCTGTTCGTATGTGTGCTGGTAGGTCGTCGGAGAGCTCGATTTTCCAATCGGGCTGAAAGGCGGTTGCTGGGTGCATCCGGGGGCAGGCAGGGTTGCCGTGCTCGTCTGTCCGGCGAATGCGAATTTCTTCAGCAGTTCGAACAATTCGGTCGCTTTTTTGACGCTGCCTTCGGTGCGGCCGTTGAAGGCGGGTTCATTTGGCGTATTTGGGTTCAGCGAAACAGTAACTCCAGAGTCGCACTGGCGGGTCTCGAAACTCGGCAGCCCACTGGCGACGCCACTTGCGAACCCTGGCTGGCTGTAGGCACTCGACCGATTGGCCGAGAGGCGCCGCGAATAGGTCGCAAGCGATTCGGGATTGAGGGGCGCGATCGTACGCAGGTAGTGGACGTGTTCATGCTTTGCGTTTTCGGTTGGGAGAACCGCATTGGTCGCAACGGCGAGGTTGGCCATCGCACCGGTGATCTCGTGCCCGTAGAGCCCGAGCCCGGTGAGAATCGGGTTGAGGTTTCGCAAGAATGGGTCGACCGCGCGCAGCAGCGGCGGGAACTGGTTGCGAAAGAGCTTCCGCAACGCCGGGAATGCCGTCGGTGCCCGCGCGATCACCGGCGCGAAGCCATCGAAGAATCCCTTCGCTTCGGGGGCCAGGTTTCCGAACGCAATGAGGGTCGGGGAAAGCTGTTCGGCGACCGGCACAAGCTGCTTTAGCAGCGGGTCGGCGTTCAGGGAGAACGATTTGAGTCGGTTCAGGGTCAGCTTCGATTGATCCAGGAAGGTGGGAAAGGCGCGGAATAGTTCTTCGATCTGGGTGTCGCGCTGAGCAGTGGTATGAAAGACTGAGTTAGAGTTTCGGATCAGGCTGGCAAGCTCGCCCTGGCGACCGCGAAGCGCCTCCAGGGTGACCCTTCCGTTGCTGAAGAGCTGGCGCACCGCCAGTCGCTGCGTATCGAGAATCCGAAAGAGCCGGTCGAATTCAGTGAAGGTCGGGTCGAACTCCGCCAGCGCATTTGAGAGCGAGGCGCTCTGCCCGTTAATCGCGACCGAGGCTTCTTGCATCCAACTCTGAAAGGCAGCCCGGGTCTTGGGATTGAAGGTTCGAAAGATCTCGTCGAGCTGGACCGACTTTTCAACACTCGCATTGGGGAGGATGCCGCCGTCTGGCAGTTTGGGCCCGTTTCGATTTCCGGGGGTCAGTTCGACGTAGGTCTCTCCGAGCAGCGTCTTGGTGCGAAGAATCGCCCTCGTGGATGCCGGCAGCGGCGCGAACTTGTCTTCGATATCAAGCGTCGCCAACGACTGCCGCCGGCTGGGGGCCAGTTCGATGTTTTGGACTTTGCCGACATCGACGCCGGAAATGCGAACGTCGGATTGTTCGGCCAGCTGGGTAGCCTCGTCGAAGGGGATCTTGATCACGTAGGGCTGCGCTTTAAACGGCGTCGGCCCACCGAACGTGATCCAGAGGAAGAGCAGAATCCCAAAGCACGACAGCGCAAAGCCGGCGATCACTAGCAGCTGGGCGGTGCTGGGGGCGCGCTTGCTCATGGTTTGGCGTTAGGCCCACATGAGGCGGTGGGGAATTTCGGATCCGCAGGAAGTTCAGGCAGTTCGTTCACCTTTGGGACGCGGGCCGTTTCAAGCAGCGCTTTGATAAATGGCCTCGACCCGGCGAACCCATAGGCAAGAGAAGATCCCTCGCAGGTTATCTCCCACGACTGCCCGCTGTACCGGTCCACCCGCGTCCTGCAGGTTGAAGTCCGCATTGAGATCGTGGTTCAGCCAGGGCACGTAGAAGAGGTAGCTCTGCTTGGACCCGGTCGGCTTGTAGGCGAGCTCGTTGAGGAAGCTATTGAGACCCCCCAGTGAATTACCGAAACCAGTAACCGTCTTCTTCAGCGCTCCCGAGCCTTCCTTGGCGTGGGTCAGCACCGGTCGAATCTGGCGGGTGAACGGTCGGATCTGATCGCGGATCGGTCCGGTCGTCTGCTTGAACAGCCGCTCGGTCGACTTGAAGGCAGGGGTCAGCGCTTGCGCCTGGGGTATGAGTCCGAAGAGCGCCGGTCGCGCTGCGGTGGAGAAACGGTTGGAGCTGGCGAGGCCCGCCTGGGCAGCCTGCAGCGTCGATGGGAATTCGCGTAGCACCGCCTGGACCGATTCCTGCTGATTCGCGAAATTGCCCAGCGCCGCGTTGGAGGAGGTGACCCAGCGCTGTATCTCGCTGTCGTGTCGGCCAAGTTCGGTGGTCAAAAGCGCGAAGTCATGGATCACATTGGCAAGCGCGACGTGGCGTTTGGCGACCGCGCCGTTGAGCTGGGCGACGTAGTGTGCGAAGGGCTGCAGGCGCCGAAACGCCCCCGATAGCTGGCGCCCGCGGCCACCGATTCCCTGCGCCCCCCCGGCTAGCAGCAACTGCAGATACTGACGGGTGTCGCCGTCAAGTGTGGCGAGGAACTGATCGAGGTTGACGTTTGGTTCAGTCTGGGAGAGCGGGAAATTTGCCCCGCTCTCGATGTGGCGGTTGCCGGTTCCCGGTTCGACCTCGACCACCATGTCGTTGAGCGGAGTTTTGGGCCGCAGCAGCATGCTCGCGTTGGGATGGATCAACTGCATGTACTTTGGCTCGATCTCCATCCCGACCACTGCGTGACCATCTTCAAGGGCGACCGAGCCAACCTTGCCGATCTGGATCCCGGCGATATCGACCGCCTGGCCCTGACCTGGAGTGACCGCCTGCGCAGTGCTGAAATCGGCGGTGATGTGATCAAAGCTTTCGCCGACCAGCGGCAGCCAGGAGGGAAGCGAGGCTTTCTGCTCGACGAATATGCCGAGCATCATCACGGTGCCGACGAAGGCGAGGACGACAATTGCGATGGTGTCTTTGCCGCGACCGCGAGCCTGTCGGACCAACGAGGTACGAAAGTGTTTGAACCTGCTGACTTCGGGCTCGCCTCACACTCATGGAGTCACCGCTTCTGGGTCCGGCGGCCCGACCTGGCCAAGTGGCCCGTTTACGTCGGGGACGGGATTCTTGTAACAGGCGGCCGTCGGCTTCTGCGGAGGCTGACCCCCGAGCTGTGGCTGGGTGCCGAGCAGCGGTTCGATCGTGTGTGAGAAGTTGGTCTTGGAGGTGGTGAGTTCTCCGAATGGATCGGCTTCTCCAACCAACTGACCGCCTCCGCCCGCCTGCAGGCGCAGGAAGGGGCCATTGCCGTCGAAATTCTGGCCCACCCCGGCAAAGTTGCTGAGCGCGTAGAAGAATTCGCGGTAGTTGGGGCCGCCGGTGCTAAAGCGATCGTTGATCGTCTGGTTCCCGGTCGGCACCAGCACCTTGGTCGTGCAGAGGCTGAGTTGGTTGAGCTGCGGCAAGGCATTGGTCTTGCCGGCCTGGGCGGCGCCGGCAAGACCGGGGGTAAGTTCGCGCAGAAGCCTCGCGGCGCCGCCTCCCTCCTTGCCGGAGAGCAGCGGGCGGACCTGCTTCAGCCACGGTTTCGAGGCGCTGATCAACCCCGGCAGCTCGGCAACTGCAGGGGTAAGCTCGATCGCGTAGGTGCGCAGTGGCGGCAGCGCGCGGTTGAGGCTGACCAGCGAGGTATGCGCCGTCTTCAGCGTCGGAGCGAGCAGGTGCACGGTGCGTCGCCAGGTTCGTCGACTGCGCGGCCAGGGCGCCGGTGAAGACGTCGAAGTTATCGATCAGACCCCTGCAGGTCGGCCTCGCGGCTTGCAAAGGCGCCGAAGGTCCGCCCCGACCCGGCGACGAGCCGGGAGAGGTCGCCATCCTGTGTACCGAGGAAGGCGTTGCTGACCTGGGCGCTGTAGCGCCCGGCATTTCCGCCGTAGCGCAGCGCTCCGTTCAAACCTTCGGCCCCGGTCTTGCCCTGCACTTCGGGCAGCTGGGTGGCGTCTTCCGCGGCGTTGGGTTTGTGGGTCAGCGCTTCCCCGTAGCTTTCCAGAAGGTGGCTGAGGTCGGCACGGACCGGAGATTGCAGCGCGCGTCAGGACTTCGTCGAGCTGCACCGCGGTGGAGGTCCGGCTGACCGGGATCGTCGACGCCGCTCGACATTTCCGGCGCGCTGGGGCTGCCCGGGTTGAGTTCGATGAAGAAGTTGCCCTCGAGGAAGATCCTCGGCCGAATCTCGGCGAAGGAGTCGGCGTGGATCGGCCTGCCGGAGCCTTCGACCGTGAAGGTCACGACCGTGTCGTTACCTTCCCGGCTCGAGTGAGATCACCTGACCGACTTCGACCCCGGCGATCCGCACCGGAGAGTTGTTGGCAATGTTGGCCGAGTTGGTGAAGGTCGCCTTCAACTCGTAGCCGTAGCTCGTGAACGGCACGTGTCCCGTGAAGGCCAGGTAGGGCCCGATCGTGAAGATCAGGATGAAGACGATCGCGACCAGCACGTTGCTCGGGCGCCACTTGAAGCGGCGTTTTGTGGCGCCCTGTCTCGTGTCGCGCTCTGGGAGGCGGCTCACTTCTTCCCTCCCTGGCCCTTAATCTGCCCGGTCGTCTTGGTGCCGTGGTTACCCGGCACATTCCCGATCACAGTCTGTCCCCCCGTGTAGCGGATCGTTGCCCGCTTCGCACTCGACTGGCTGCCCGGGGGAAGCCGTGTTGGGGTAGGGGTTGTAGTGAAGGTGATTTTTTTCGTTCGGGGCCGTTGGCCGGCGCGGATGATGGAGTGCCCTCACTGTTGGGCCCTTCGGGCGGCTGTAAGGGAGATGAAATTGAGCCAGTTACCGAGTCCGTTTGTTTCGACTGGCGGCGTTGGAGAAGTTTTTGAGGACGATGGTCAGGTAGTTGCAGGTGGTCTGAGCGGGGGCGATGAACTTGATCGCCGGACCGAGGGTGTGGTTGGTGTCGATCAGCAGATCGAGCCCGTTGAAGACGCCCGGGCGCCTTCTGGAAGTCAAGCAGTGCTTCCGCCGTCGGCGCGAGCTGGGCGTAGAAGACCGGCGACGCGTTCAGAACCGGAACGCCGGCGTGAAGGGCAGCGGCGATCGTCGGCGAGGTTTCGGCAAGCGCCTTGGCCCCTGGCCTCAAGCGCCGTGAAGAAGCGCTGGGAGTCATGCAGGAAGGGCCGCAGCACCGGCAGGTCGGCGTTGGCGGTGTCAAGTGTCGAGGGGCTCTTTGAGATCGTTTCCTGGATGTAGGGGCGCGAGACCCGGGCGAACGCACCGAAGGTCTCGATCGAGGGCGACGAAGAGGCTTGCATTTGTGTCGGCGACCGGGGCCACCGTCGCCGAGAGATCCTCAAGCGCTCGCCAGAAGCCGCCGAAATTGGTGCTGCGGGGCGACCAGGTTCCGCAGCGCCGGTTCGCCACTGACCACGAGCCGCTGCAGCGACGCCAAACGCTTCGTTTAGCTGCGGTCCGCGGCCGGCGAGGGCGTTGCCGAATCCGGCCTCGTTTTGTCGGATCGCGGTGCGCGTTTTGGTGTTGAACATGTCGAAGAACTGATCGATATCGACCGGTTCGGGCCGCGCCGAGGAGATCGGCATCGTTTCGCCAGCCGCGATATCCCTTGTGTGAGTTACCGGGGATGATCTGCTAGATACTTGAGGCCGAGCGGTGATTTGGGCCGGATGATCATCGTTGAGTCGACCGGCAGCGGTTCAACACTCTTATCGAGGCTGAGTGAGAGCTTGGCGGCGAAGTGGCCGTTGCCCAGTCTGGATCGGAACGACCGACTTGACTATGCCGACCAGCGCACCGCCGATCCGCACGTCGTTGCCCGCGACCAATGCGTCGGCGTTGGGAACGTCGGCATTGAGGTTGTAGGTGGACACGAAGGGAAGGCCGTTGTTGGCGTTGTAGGCGAGGAAAACGGCAACGAGGACCACCAGCACGGTGACCGCGCCAACCAGCACCGGGCTGCTCGCGAGGCCGCTTATTCCGCTGCGATTTCTCATGGTGCGAGCAGGTAGTTGAGGAGCGGCGCGGTGCCGCCGGACTTCGAGCTAGAGCTGGAGGCGCCCGAGTTGCCAGCGTGCGGTGGCGCAGCCGACACGTTTGGTGAGAGCGTCGAGGCGCTGGTTCCGCCTGCACGCCCCTGAAAGTTTTCGAATCGACGGTATAACGCCGAAGTGCTCGCGGCGGATGAGCTCGCCCCCGTGCCAGTGAATTTGGCGTTGCACCCACTCTGGCGGGGAAACTTCGTAGTCAAGGCAGTTACTGAGCGTGATCAGGGTGCGACCGAAGTGGCCGTACTTATCGAAGCCGTTGAGGGTCGCGGTCGTGTTGTAGATCAATTCGACCAGGCCGTTGAAACCGCCGCTTTCCCTGGTGCTGGTGAAGAAGCTGCTGAGGCTCGTCGTTGGGCCGACCCCACTGCGCGCGACTTCGGCGGTCTTGCTGACAATCGGGTCCGCTTCGCGCAGGATCGGTCCGGCGACTTCGCCGCTGGCGCCGAGGCTCTTCAGCGCAACGGTCGAGGCGGCGGTGAAGGGGGTCAGGGTGCGGGTCGCGTCGGTGAGTGAGGGCGCCGCCTTGCCGAGGTCGGTGAAGACCGGGGTGGCGGCGTCGGAGAAGCCCTGCAGGCTGCGCATCGTCAGGCGGAACTCGCGCAGGAACCTCGGGAACTTGCTGCAGCGAGGCTTCCAGTGCGGCGCCCGCGTTCGGAGCTCGCCTGGGCGGCGGCGCCGGAGTTGGCGAGGAAGCCGGCGACGTGGGCGCGCTCGCGCGAAAGCGGCCGCAGGATCGTCTCCGAATCGCTGGCGAGCTGGGCGAGCCGGTCGCGCTGATCGTTGAGGATCGCCGAGCAACCGTATCGACGTCGCGCAGGACCGGGTTGGCCCGTTTGACGACTTCTTCGAGGTCTCTTGCCGCGGCCGGCAAAGCCGCCGCCGAGTTCGTTGAGGATGAGGCGGAAGCGCTGCGCGTAGGGCAGCGTCTGGATGTCGTTGATCAGATCGGGGTCGACGCTGGTGCTGTTGTTCTCCACCGGCAGCAGGTACTCGCCCGCTCCGGCTCGCCCCGCGGGGATCTGTTTCAGCGGTGGCGGAAGCTTTGATGCCGGGAGCGCGAGGCAGGGTCGGGTTGCAGTCGACGAACTTCTCGCCGATCAGCGACTGCGGGCGGATCAGGCAGCTGGCGTCGCTGCGGAAATCCTGAAAGCCGGGGTCGCTGATTTCCATCACGATCACCGCTTTGCCCGGGCATCGCCACCGGCTTGCCGTTGCGGTAGGCATCGATTTCTCCGGGCATCGAGACGCCGACCGATTCGATCGTTCCGACGTTGGCCCCGGCGACTCGGACCTGCTCGCCCTGGACCATGAAATCGCCGTTGTCGAAGTAGGCGCGAACCAGGTAGCCATTGCTGCCACCACCGGAGGAGAGCAGAACGACCGCCACCACCACGGCGACGACCAGCGCGGCTATTACGATTACCCTCCTCATGGACCGGGTGGCGCGTCGGCCGGGTTGCATTGTGATGGCGTGACGCCGGCGCCGCCCCATGGGGGTTCGATAAACGGGTTGGAGTCGTCGGGGGCCGACTGGGTGGCGCCTCCGGGACAGCGTCGGTGTATGTCGGCGGAGGAGCCGAACGCTTCGAACTGCTGGCTCGGCGTGATCGGTTCGAGCTTGCCGCCCTTGTCGACGAAGAGATTCTGGTCAGCGGTCGCCACCCGGACGTAGTTGCCGTTGCCGTCGTAGTAGCCCGAGGCGATTGCCCAGCTTGCCGAAGCCGTTGAAGATATCGGGCGTGTAGGGCGCGGGCGAAGTTGAGGGTCGGTTGGAAGGCCGTGATCGCTTCCTCGGCATGGGGGAACGCCTTGGCGGCGAGCTGTTGGACGTCGGGCAGTGCCGCGAGCAGTTCGGCGGCGTCGTTGGCCGGGCCCGGTCGGTGCACGGTCAGGCGCAGGTTCTTGAAGACCGGGATCGCGGCGTTGACCACGGGTCGAAGTTCTGCGAGGAACGGCAGCCAGGTTCTTGGTCGCCGGCTTGGCGGTATTCGACCAGCGGTTCGAGGTCATCGAGGGCGGCGCGGAGGTTGACGAAGGTCGTGTTGCTCTGGCGCAGCACTGGAGGCAGCTCCTGCAGGGTGCTGTCGAGGGCGACGTTCTGGCTGGCGATCGCGCCGAAGGCCGTGCTGGCGTTGGAGACCGCGCTGGAGAGCTGGTTGCCGCGCTCGGAGACCACGGTGGCGAGCTTGCTGGAGCTGACGATGAAGCGGGTAAAGAGGTTCTGGTCGGCGTTCAGCGCGTGGACGAAGGCGCTGGTGCGATTGAGCGCCGGGCCAAAGTACTTGTAGGTTTGATTGGCATCCTTGCCGCGGCCAGCATAGATCGCAGCGTTGCCTTGGATGAACTCGCTCGAGGCCGCGGCGCACGCTCGGCGGAAAGGTGTTGAAGAGCTGATCGATGTCGACCGGGGTGGTCGTCGAGGCGAGCCCGAGGGTGGCGCCTTCTGGCAGCGCCGGGTTGCTGTTGGGGCCGGGGCTGATCGAGACGTAGTGGTTGGCGACGCCAGAGAGCGAGGTGGCGCGAATCACCGCCGTAGTGCCCTCGTGCAGCTGCTGGCTGACGCTGACCTGGACGCTGGCGAGGTTGTTTTTCGGTCAGTTCGATGCTTTCCACCGAGCCGACCGGGCGAGCCGCCGATCAGGACCTGGTTGTCTTCGGACCAGCTGGCCGGCGTTCTGAAAAACCAGGTCGTACTTGTAGCCGCTGCTACCGCCGAAGAGGATGAATCCGAGCACGATCACGACAACCGCGAGGGCGGCGATTGCGGCGATCCGGGCGGGGGAGACCCCCCGGCTGGGCGCCGGGCTTTTCTCCTCGCCTAAGGAATTAGCAGCCACGGATCGTCGCTTGCGGTTCCCCGGCCTCCGACCCGGAAGAACGGCGCCGGAATCGTATCCGAGCCATCCCCGGGCAAGAGCGCAGCCACGCAGGGACTTAACTGGAATTCAACGCGCCTCCAAAGCGGCTCTGAGCGGCCGATCTCAACCGCAGCGGCAGAGCTCACCCGGCGCGGGCGAACTGCCGGAGCGAAGGCACCAGAGGCCTCGAGGGCACATCGCGAGCGGACCCGGTCGGCCCTCAGACTCGGCCCGCGCGCGCTTAGGCCATACCGGCGCAAGGGAGGGCACCCACTCAGACGTTGAACTTTGGCAGGATGCGCTCAAGCGGCCGCGGCAGCCACCAGACCCGCTCGCCGATCAAAAGCATCAGCGCGGGCAGCAGGACGATCCGCACCACCGTTGCATCAAGCAGCACCGCGATGGTCAGGCCGATCCCGAGCTGGCTCACCGTCGCGATCGGCGCGCCGGCAAAGGCGATGAAGACGGCCATCATGATCGCCGCCGCGCCGGTGATCACCCGCGCCGTCTTCTCGAGGCCGAACTCGATCGCCGCGGCGTGGTCGCCGTCGCCGTCATAGCGCTCTCGCATGCGGCTGAGCAGGAAGACCGCGTAGTCGATCGAGAGTCCGAAGACGACCCCGAATATCACCACCGCTCCGACCGCGTCGACGTAGGTATGCCCGCCGAGCGGCAGGTTCGCGGGCACGTTGAAGAGCAGCGTGAGGACGCCGAAGGCGACGCCGACGGTGGCGAGGTTGAGCCCGACCGCGATCGCCGCCAGCGGCAGGGCTCGCAGGACCAGAACCAGGACCAGAAAGGTGGCGAGGGTGATCGCCACGACCACCCATGGGATCCGGGTCCGGGTGACGTGGCTGTAGTCGTTGAGCAGTCGCCGCCCCTCCGGCGACTCCGGCCTTGACCCCGGCCGAGTGTTCAAGACCGGAGGTAAGGCCATCGAGTCGTTTGTTCAAGGCAATCGAGCCCGGCGTATTGAAGTTGTAGCGGGAGATCACGAGCATCGTCGCCGCCTGGCCGCCGTGGTGCAGATCGATCGTGCTGGCGGCCGCTTCGCGCTTTTGAGGAGGTGCACCGTCAAGCGCCGAGAGCACGAAGTAGCCGGAGTTAAACAACCCCGGAGTCTGTCGGTGGACCTTGGTGATTTTGTTCTTGAGCGTCGAGTGGCCGGAGATCACCCGGACGCTGGCGCGATTTAGGCCCGACTGAAGGGGTTCGGAGCGCTGATAACCGGAGGAGAGGTTTTCTTCCAGAGATGTGGCCCCGCCGCCGAGTCGCGACACACCGCCGGCTAGCGAGACGGCACCGACCGCGAGCCGATCGATGCCGCTGTTGAGGCGCTTTGATTCGGTTGCCAAGCGGTTGGCGCCGTTGGAAAGTTTGTTGCCGCCTTTCTGCAGTTCCTGCAGTCCGTGGTGCAAACGCTTTGCAATCGATGCGTATTTCTTGGTTTCCTTGATTGCAGTCTGCGACCAGCCAGTAGCTGACTTCTTGGGCTTCTTCGGAATTGGCGACGAGGCGTTTCTGCAGTTCCGTGATTTCAGTTGGCAGGCCCGCGTAACCGGGAGCGTAGGGTTGCCCGTTGACCGGGTTGGTGCCGCTAACCGCCGCGGTTGCCTTCTCAACCGCTTCCAGTGCCGCCCCATAGTGGGGGTCGGACTTTCCGACGGTCATCTCCTGTAACTGCGCCAGGGCGCTCGCCAGCTCTTCGTTGCCGACCTTCGCCGGCCCGATCAGCGCAGGGACCCTGACGTTTGCCTCTTCTTTCGAGCGCTTTTTCTAACGCGCGCGAGCGCTTCAGGCCGTTGGCTCGATAGTTTGGGGACGAGGCCTTGCAGCCCGATCTTCAGCGCAAGTGCGCCTTCGGTCGCTTTCTTTTGACCCGCTGCGAGTTCTTCTGAACCCTTCGCAAATTTTTCCAGCGCGGCGACCGCCTTCTCGGTGCCGCCGCCCGCTTTGGCGAGGCCATGGGAGATCGAGAGCGCTCCCGTTGCAGCCTTTTCGGAGCCATCGGAGAGCAGGCCGGCGCCGGCGGTTGCTTCTGAGAGCCCATCGCGCAGCTGCTTGACCCCGCCTGCCGCGACGTTCAGGCTGTGGCCGAGTTTGCCGAGCTGATTCACGGGTCCGACTTTTCCTTCCGAGGCAAGCAATGCATTGCCGGTCTTTTGCAACGGTTCGACCGGGCGGGTCGCTTGCGCCGGTCCGATCACCGCCTGCACCCCCGGCAGGTCGGCGACCTTTCGCTGCCAGCGGGTCAGCGGGACGAGGTGGCCGCGATCGGTGATCGGCCCACGATTGGCGGTTGCGATCGACCTGGAAGGGAGCATCCCAACCCGGGCCGATCGCCCTATCGATCTCTTCGGCGTCGCGCCGAGCCGGGTCGTTTTGGGCCAGCTGTTCCTGACTGGGCGGCCCGGTCTTGAGCGCGACCGCCGGTGCTGCAAGGACCAAGACCACGGCGCCGATCAACGCGGCGACCGCGGCGGGGCGGCGCAGGGCGGCGTTGACGAAGGCCATCAATCGCGAGTTCTCATCGCTTGGCGGCTGACCCATCCGCCAGCGATCGACGTTGGGGCCCAGTACGACGAGCAGTGCCGGACCGACGATCGTCGCGACGAGCACGCTGAGCGCGACCACCATCGTCACCGTGCCCGCCAGTGAGGCGAGCAGCGACCCGGGCACGATGAAAAGCGCCACCACCATCGAGATCAGCAGGGTGCTGCCGGCAAAGATCGTCGTGCGGCCCGCCGTCGCACGCGTCGCCCAGGCGGCATCGAAGGTGGTGGCGCCGGCGGCTAACTCCTCGCGGAAGCGGGAGACCATCAGCAGCGAGTAATCGACGCCGAGCGCTAGGCCCATCATCGTGCAGACGGTCAGCGCGAAGGCGTCGATGCCAAGCCAGTCGGTGAGAAAGTAGAGCAGCCCGCGCGAGGCGAAGACCGTGACTGCGCCGAAGCCGAGCGGGATCGCGGCGGCGATCGGCGAGCGGAAGACGAGCAGCAAGACGATCAGAAGGACCGGAATCGCGATCAGCTCGCCGGGCTCGCTGGCGCTGATCGACTCATTCTGGATCGCCCGCGAGAGGGTCGCGAAGCCCGACTGGGTGGCCCGAACCGGCGAGTGGATCTGTTGTTCGAGGATGCGGTTCAGCTCGCGGAACGATCACGTTTACGGCTTCGGTGATGTCGACGTGGAAGTCGGCCAAAACCAACGCCCGGCGCGGCCCGGGCCGCAACCGCTGCACAGAGCCCTGGCCCCACGGCGAGAGCGTCGTGACTTTGGGGTCGCGGCGAAGCCTGCGGATCAGTTCAGGGCCCTGATGATCGATCGCCGCGGCCGGCCCGCGCAGCAGGA
Source organism: uncultured Solirubrobacterales bacterium (assembly GCA_963745305.1). GTDB lineage: Bacteria > Actinomycetota > Thermoleophilia > Solirubrobacterales > 70-9 > CAVUWL01. The sequence goes on along the minus strand of CAVUWL010000018.1, from coordinate 93,485 downwards.
TCGCAAAGGGGGCTGATTCACCAAAGTGTTCCTTCAACATCGCGTTGGCCTCAGCCGATGCGGTGCCGGGGACCGTCAGGGAAGTGGGCTTCAGTCGCGCTTCAAGCCCGGTGCCCACCACCCCGAGCGCAATCAGGAGCACGGCGGCGACCGCGAGCACCCGCCAGGGGTGGCGCAGCGTCACCGGTGGGCGCCGCTCGCCGTTCGACCGCGTCGAATCACCCCCGCCCCTGCTCCTCCTCGTAGGCACGCATGGTAGTTTGGCGACCGCAGGAGCGGGAGGAGCGAACATATTCGGAAGACTTTGTTAAGGGCGTGGCCGAGGGCCGACGTCCAGGTTGTTGTGGTCGCTCTGCAATGGGGATCGTCCTCCTCACCGAACCGAAACGCACGGGCCCCAGACCCCGGGCGCGCTAGCCTGAGTTGGGGGCATAGGTGAGACAACTTCTGAAATTTGGATTGGTGGCGATCGTCGCAGTGCTGATGGCCGGACCCGCGAGCGCCGCCACGATCAAGGCCGAAGGACTCGTGCTGCACGCCGACGGCGGGTTTCAGCCGCAGGTCCTTCCCCGCAGATCCTTTGCCCCGATCAGCTTCCAGGGCTACTTCGACATCTCCGCCCGAGGCGGCGGCGAGCCGGCCGCGCTGCAAGAAGCTGTGCTGGAGTTCGATCGCAACGGGCGGCTTGACACCAAAGGATTGGCCAGCTGTTCTCCCGCCCAGATCGCCACGGCAACCACCGAACAGGCGCGCAGCATCTGCTCCTCGGCAATCGTCGGGACCGGCCACCTTGCAGCGGCGATTCCGCTGCCAGAAATCATCCCTGGACTCGGGGTTCTTCTCACCGCCAGCTCGCCGCTGACGATCTTCAACGGGCCTCAGTTAAACGGCAATCCGACGGTCATCCTCCACGCCCACACCACGATCCCAACCATCCAGACCTTCGCGGTGGTGGTGCCGATAGAACGAATCTCGGGCTCCTTCAGCTACCGCGCCACAATTGACGTGCCACCGATCGATGGCGGCCTCGGTGCCTTGACTCACGTCGACGCAAAGATTGGCCGACGATTTAGCGTCGGAGGCAAGCAGAGAAGCTACGTCTCGGCGCGTTGTAGCAACGGAGTCCTGCAGACCCACGGCAGCTTCACCTTCGCACCGGCAATCACGCTCAGCGGCACCGTCTTTAAGCCCTGCACCCCCCGATAGCTCCAGCGGCTTCCTATACTTGCCCGGCCCGGGCCGTTAGCTCAACCGGTAGAGCAGGAGACTCTTAATCTCAAGGTTGAAGGTTCGAGTCCTTCACGGCCCATCACCGGAATTTCGCGCGAAACTCGGAGGCGCAGAGCCGGTTGGCTTCAACCATTCCCGTCTGAGTGGTGACTCGGTAGTTTGGCCATCCCTTGATCCAATCGTCCCCACCCGTGCGTTTGGCCTCGCCCACATCCCGGCCGTGGCGCCGATCGTTCCTCATGTCGCTGGCACCGCCAGGTGGGACCGAGCGGCCTGGGAGAGCTCGGGTACCAGCTGGGGAGCCTCGGCGGAGGCGATCTCTTCCAGGAGCTCGCGCATCAGCGCGAGGCGGTCGGGACCGTAGCGCTCGGCCCAGCGAGCTTCGATCCTGGCAAAGAGGCCGTAGCCGACGCTCTGGGCTCCCTCGCCTTTCTCGGTCAGCCTGATCAGCTTGGCGCGGCGGTCGTCGGGGTCGGGGATGCGTTCGACGTAGCCGCGGTCGGCGAGGTCATCGACAACCTCGCCGACCGACTGCTTGGTCATCCCGGCGAGGCTGGAAAGATCGGTGAGGCGCATACCGTCCTCCCGCACGAAGCGAAAGACGCAGCCATGGGTCGGGCGAATGTCGGCGTAGTCGGTAGCTTCGAGTTCGGCGCGAAACTCGACCATGAGCGCCTCGAAGCTGATGTCGAGGAGACCGGAGAGGGGAATCTGATTGGTCGGGTTCGAGTTTGAAGTCATTTAGTCAGGAGACCTGATAAGTTGTGCTGGTCAGGTGGGCTGAGCAGTTTTCCTGACGAAATTGTACTCGACTCATTGGAGCCTTAGATGAACTCCGCAACTAACCGCAGGTGGTGGACGCTCGGGGTGGTTTGCGTCGCCACGTTCATGCTGTTGCTCGATATCACCGTGGTCAACACGGCGCTGCCCGCTATCCAGAAGGACCTCGGCAGCAGCTTCACCGACCTGCAGTGGGTGATCGACGCCTACGCGCTCTCGCTGGCCGCCCTCGTGCTGACCGCCGGCTCGCTCGCCGACCGGCTCGGTCGCCGTCGCGTCTTTGTGATCGGCCTTGGCATCTTCTCGGCCGCATCGCTGCTCTGCGGTCTCTCCCCCGACCCGACCTTCCTCAACGTTGCTCGCGGCCTGCAGGGAATAGGCGGCGCAATTATGTTCGCCGTCTCCCTCGCCCTGGTCGCCCAGGAGTTCCCCAGCGGCCCCGAACGCGGCATGGCGATGGGCATCTACGGGGCGACAATTGGGATCGCGGTCGCGGTCGGTCCGCTGGTCGGTGGCCTGCTCACCGACGGGCTCGGCTGGCGGTCCGTCTTCCTAGTCAACGTCCCGATCGGGCTGGCGGCAATCGCCATAACCTGCTGGAAGCTTGCCGAGTCCCGCGATCCCAATGCGACCCGGATCGACTGGGGTGGCCTCCTCACCTTCTCGACAGCCCTCTTCCTGTTCGTCCTGGCGCTCGTGCGCGGCAACGATGAAGGGTGGGGCAGCGCGCTGATCGTCTCGCTCTTCGCCGCGGCGATGTTGTTGCTGACATCCTTCGTGGCGATCGAGATGCGCGTGCGCGAGCCGATGCTGCCGCTCTCTTTCTTCCGCCGCCGAGCCTTCACCGGCGTGCAGCTGGCGGCCTTCGCGGTATCCGGCTCGATGTTCGCACTGTTCCTTTACCTCACGCTCTACCTGCAGAACTTCCTCGGCTTCTCGCCGATCGAAGCTGGTCTGCGCTACCTCCCGATCACCGTCGCCGCGTTTGTGATCGCGCCGTTCTCGGGACTCGCGCTGGCTCGGGTTCAGGCCCGCTATCTGATGAGCGGCGGCCTCGGCCTGACCGGCATCGGGCTGCTCTTAATGGGCGGCCTCGGCGTGCACTCAGAATGGACTGCGTTGCTAGTCGGATTTATCGTCAGTGGCGTCGGGGTCGGGCTGCTGAACCCGGTCATCGCCGACGTCGCCCTCAGCGTCGTCCCAAAGGAGCAGAGCGGGATGGCGGCAGGGATCAATGACACCTTCCGCCAGGTCGGCATCGCCGTCGGGATCGCCGCCTGGGGGGCGATCTTCCTCGGTGTCGGCGCCTCCAGAGCCCAGGAAATCGCCCCCGCCCTCGGCCACGCTCAGGCCCGCGGGCTGGTCGAAGCAACCTCCTCGGGTGCGCTGCCGCAAGCGCTCGCCGCGGTCCCCGCGGGGGCTCGCGCGGTAACCCGCAGCGCCGCCGAGCAGGGTTTCATCCATGGCCTCAACGAGATCCTCCTGCTCGGGGCGCTGCTTTCATTCGCCGGGTCGATACTGGCGCTGTGGCTGGTGCGGGAGCGCGACATCGAGCGGGAGACGCTGGTTGGAACCGCCTTCGAGCCCGAGCGGGAGTCCGGCGCGCCCGAGCCCGAGCCGGCGCAAGCCTGAGACAGGTGAGGCTCAGGGCAGTCTCGACCCGGGTGGGTGGTCCGGTCAGCGAGCCAACCGAGAAGCCGGCGATAGCTGCACGCCCGATCAAGGCTAGGGGGAGAAGCTGGGCCGGCCTTTGTCCCGTAAACCGCAAGACTCCGCCGGCCACCCGCGGATAGATGGATTCCGTTGGCCCATCGCCCCGGCGCAGTTAATTCAGGGACTCGGGCTCACACAAATGCGCGGCGCGATTCAGGGCAAGCGGGGTCGGCCAGATCGGCGCCAGCTTACGGAACGGCCGACCCTTCGCCGGAGAGACCGCCGAGCGGATGTTCGAGCGTTTCTTTGCTTTTGCCCTTCGAGGCTTTCGCGGCGGCCTTTACCTGCGCCTGGAATTTCTTCGCCTGTTTACGGATCGAGCTCAACTGTTTTTCTACTTCTTTCCGCTGGGACTTGGAATTGGCAAAGCCTTGTGCCTGCTTGCCGTCGCGATCGCCACCGGCATAATCAAAGGCAAAGAACTTATAGATCGCCAGTGTGCTCAGGGAACCCAGGCTCGGGTGAGCGGCGGCAACGATCTGTTGAGCTGCCGCGGCGGCTTTGATGTTTGCCTCTGCTTCCGGTGCGGTGGTCGAGGTCTGCGCCAAACTGAAGAGCGCCCCGGCGGCCAGCTGAGCACCGGTTGAGCTCGGATTCTTCCCGGTCTGCTTCAGGTAGCGCGACCAGGCCTGTGCGGCTTTTTCAAACTGATTCCGCGCCGCGGGAGTGACCGTCGGCTGGGCGCTGGTCGAATTGACCTGGGTCAGGGAATCGCCCGCGCTGACCCTGGTGCGGGTCAGCGAGAGCAGCAGGCTGGGGTCGTCGGGCTTTTTCCTCAACTTTTTTTCGATCGCAGTGGCCTGTTCTTCAAACAGACCACTGCTGCTGCTGCTCGCGGTATTGGTGCCGAGCAGACTGCCGATGTTGACCGGGCCGACGACGAGGAAGAGGCTGGCGCCCATCAGCAGCGCGAGGATCGCGTAGACGAACCCGGACGACGTGCTTGCGTCGCCCTCGGATGTCGAAGACCATCCTCCGCTCACCGCTTGCTGCCATCGGCTGACTACCGCTCCTGAGTTGAGGGCTCTGCAATACCCCCGGCCTTGCTGGCCGGCCGAAGGCCCGGGCGAGCAAGATACTCAACTCGTAGAGGACGAGCAGCGGGACCATCTCGATCAGCATCGAGATCGGGTCGACGCCGGGCAGAGCGGCGGCGATGATCGAGATGACCAGATAGGCGTAGCGGCGGTTGGAGCTGAGCTGCTCGACCTTGACGATCCCGAGCCGGGTGACGGCGACGATCGCCAGCGGCAGCTCGAAGATTATCCCGCAGGCCAGCATCGTCGTCGAGAAGAAGCTGTAGTAGTCGCTGGCCCGGACCTGCACGTTGAACTGGCTGTTGTTGAAGCCGAGCAGGAACTTGACCGCGGCCGGCATCACGGCGAAGTAGGCGAAGGCGACCCCGGCGAGGAAGAGGACCGGGGCGAGCAGGAGGATCGGCAGGATCGACCCGGCGCTCGGCCCGGCTGAAGGCGGGCAGCACGTAGGCGTAGAGCTCGTAGAGGACGAACGGCAGCGAGAGGATGATCGCTCCGTAGGCGGCCACCGTCAGCGTCGTCGTGAAAGGCTCGGTGACTCCGAAGGTGAGCAGCTTCTTGTGATTGCTGGGCAGCGGCCCGGAGGCGATTTCGAGCAGCAGGTGGTTCTGCCAAAAGCAGAGCGCCAGGGCGACGCCGAATATCGACCAGCGAGACGATCAGGCGGCTGCGCAGCTCGTCGAGGTGCTCGACGAGGGTGAGCCGATCCTCGTGGGAGACCGCCTTGACGCGGCGGGTCATCCCGATGCGCCCCTCAGGCTCCGCTTGTCGGAGACGACCTCGCGCTCGGGCTGCTCCTCGGCTGGCGGCTCGTCGTGGTGGCTGGAGCGCTCCAGCCGGTTGGCGCTCGTCGGCGTCCTCGTCGTGCTTCTCGCCGCTGACCGAGTCGCGGAACTCGCGAATCCCGCGGCCGAGGCTGTTGCCCAGCTCCGGCAGGCGTTTCGGGCCGAACACGACCAAGGCGATGATCAGAACGACGAGGATCTCCAGGGGGCCGATGTTTCCGAGCATCGACCCATGGTAACGGGGGCCAAGCGCAATCGGATCAGCGTTTGCGGTGCCCTCGCCTACCCGGTAGTTGGGTTTTCTTCTAAATCTGCATAAAAGTGCGGATCAAGCTCCCCTCTGGCGGGTTCGATAGGTGACAGGGATGAGAGACGATCGGCCACAGCCAGACGAAGACCGCCACCAGGGCTTCACGTCTGCCCGCAGTGCGGCTCCTGCCTGGTCCAGCCGACCTGCTGGGAGCAGACCGGCGACCGCGCCCACTGGCGGGTCTGGCGGCGCTGTCCCGACTGCGAGTGGTCCTGCGACGCGGTTCACGGCGAGCGCGAGATCGATGATTTCGATGAGCAGCTGGACATCGGCACCCACGCGCTTGCCGAGGAGCTGCGGGCGCTCGAGCACGAGAACATGGCGCAGATGGTCGAGGCCTTCGCGACGGCGCTCGCTGCGGACCTGATCAGCGCCGACGACTTTCCGCCTGAGTCAGCTGTAGCGCTGCACGACGCCGTCGGCGACCAGCCCGAGCAGCTGGCGCTGTTCGGGCTCGAAGACCGTCGGATCTCGAGCCGCGCGCTTGGCGGCGGCGACCATCTCGAATGCCCGCGGCGCGAACCTGCTCGAGCGCCCCGGTTGCGGCGATCCGATCGCACAGCACCTCCGCGCGCGGCGGCGTCGAGGCTGTGCAGGTCGACCGCGCGCGATGCCCGGGTCGAGTCGTCGCCGCGGCGATCAGCGGCAGGGTGACGGTGCCGTCGAGCAGGTCGGTGCCGCGCGCCTTGCCGGTCCGCTCGGGCGGCCCGGCGACGTCGAGGACGTCGTCGAGCAGCTGGAAGGCGAGGCCGATCTCTGGCCAAAGGACGATCTCGCGCTCGGCTTCAGTCGGCGCCATGCTCAGCGGCGCCGCCATCGCCGAGCCGCTCCGCAAATTGGCCGCGGTATCCGAGCAGGCAGGCGCACGAGAAGAGCTTCGCCGTCTTCAGCCGGCAGCGCTCCAGGTAGCGCTGCTCGGCAGATCGCCATGTCAAAGGCGTCACCGCGCTGGGCCAGCTCGCCCCGGGCGAGCGCGACCGAGGCTTCGGCGAGCAGCTCGATCGCCCGCACGTCGCCGGCCTCGCGCGAGCAGCGCGAAGGCGCGCGAGAAGAGCAGGTCACCGGTGGCAACTGCGCGCGTCGCGACCCGAGGTGGCGGCGACGGTCGGATGGCCGCGCCGCAGCGGCGCCCGTCGAGGACATCATCGTGGACCAGGGTCGCCATGTGGACCAGCTCGATCGCGGTCGCCGCGCGGACCGCCGCCTCCGCACCGCCGTCCAGGCCCGCGCAGAGCAAGACCAGCAGCGGGCGCAAGCGCTTGCCGCCGGCCGCGAGAGTCGCCGCTGCGTCCTCGCCGAGCGCTCGCCGTGGCCGCCGCTCAGCTCGCGCAGCCGCTCCTCGACCTCCCCGAGTGCGCGCGGCAGCCAGCGGCTGGAGGCGTCGAGGACCGCCGTCACCGGCGGCGGGACGGCCGAGGCCGGGTCACTCGCGGACGCCGCTGTGGATCGCGATGATCCCGCCGGCGAGCACCGTGTAGCGGATCCGCTCGAAGCCCGGCCGCCGTCCATCTTCTCCGCCAGAGCGGCGCGGGTCGGGGAAGCTGCGCGACCGACTCGGGAAGGTAGGCGTAGGCCTCGGGCTCGCCGGAGAGCCTGCCGAGCAGGGGAACGATCCGGTCGAACCACAGCGAGTAGAAGGTCGAGAGCGGCGGCCGCCGCGGCTGGGTGATCTCGAGGATCACCAGCCGGCCCCCCGGGCGCAGGACCCGGGCCATCTCGCGCAGGCCACGATCGAGGTCGGCGAGGTTGCGGACGCCGAAGCCGACCGTCACCGCGTCGAAGCGGCCGCGTCGTAGGGAAGCTGCAGCGCGTCGGCCCACTCGAAGCGGACCGCCCGGCGCGCCGCTGGCAGCGGCCTTCTCGCGGGCCAGATCGAGCATCGGCTCGGAGAAGTCGCAGCCGACCACGTGGCCCCCGGGCGAGACCCGGCGGCCAGCTCCAGGGCGAGGTCGCCGGTCCCGCAGCAGACGTCGAGGGCGGCATCGCCGGGGCCAAGCGCGGCCCGTCGCGCGGCCCGCTCGCGCCAGCGGTGGTGCAGTCCCGCCGTCATCACCGAGTTCAGCACGTCGTAGCGGCCGGCGACGCGGTCGAACATGCGGTTGACCTGCTCCGCGAACTGGGCGGAGTCCCGGGAGGGTTTAGTTGAGTGAGGAGAGGAAATCAGCGAGCTCGTTGAGCTTCTTCGGCGGCAGTTCGCGGAATGAGGGCATGATACCCGGCCCGATTTCCACCGAGCGGATGATCGCCGCCCGCGGGATCCGCGGCGCCGATGTGGGTCAGTTCCGGACCCGGGTCCGTTGTTGCCGTTTTCGCCGAGTTTGTGGCAGGCAAGGCAGCCCGAGCCGGCCACCACCTCCTTGCCGGCTTCATATTGAGGCGCGACCTTCAGGTCGATTTCGGTCGGCGGCGCCGGCCGACCGCGCCGGAGTAGGTCAGGTAGGCCATCGCGAGAATCGTCAGGCAGCCGGCGGTGGTCGCGATCGGGCGGCGCTCGGGGCGGCGCTCGGGGCTGCGGTCATAGAAGGGCAGGAAGAGGAGCAGGACCATGCAGACGGTCGGGACTCCGATCGTCGCGATCGGGACCAGCTCCGGCGGTTTGATCACGCGCAGGACCTCGAAGAGGAAGAAGAAGTACCACTCGGGACGCGGCACGTAGGTGGTCGTCGTCGGGTCGGCCTTCGGGCCCTGCTCGGCGCCGAGGATCATCGACATCGCGATGATCACCGCGACGACGATCAGCGCCATCGTCGAGTCCTTCAGCACCGCGTAGGGGAAGAAGGGCTTTCCCTTCTTCTTGAGCAGCTCGTACTCCTCGAGGTATGCCTGCTTGTCGCGTGCGGCTTCATCGGATCAGACCCGTTGGGCGAGGCTCCGTTGCCCTCGACCCCGGCGTCGAGCTGCGCGACCGGGGATCGCCGACCTTCGGCTTTTCGGCCTCGCACCCAGGGCGGCGCCGTGGTGCCGAGCTTGACGACGAGATACAGGTGGGCGCCGATCAGGGCGATGATCGCGCCGGGAACCAGCAGCATGTGGATCGAGTAAAAGCGGGACAGGGTGGTCGCGCCGAACTCGGGGCCGGCGCGCAGGAAGTCGCTCAGGTAGGGGCCGAGGATCGGCGCCGGTGCCGTTGATGTTGATGCCGACGATCGAGGCCCAGTAGGAGCGCTGATCGAAGGGCAGCAGGTAGCCGGTGAAGGCCATCATCATCGTCAGGATCAAGAGCACGACGCCGATCACCCAGTTCAGCTCGCGCGGGTACTTGTAGGCGCCGAAGAAGAAGGTGCGGCCCATGTGCAAGAAGATCGAGGATCACCATCACGCTGGCGCCCCACTTGTGCATCCCGTGCACGAACTGACCGAGGAAGACGTCGTTGTTGATGTGGGAGATCGAGGCGTAGGCCTGGGTCGCCGAGGGCGTGTAGAACATCGCCAGGAAGACGCCCGGTCACCGCCTGCACGATGAAGGCAAAGAGGGTCGCGGAGCCGAGCGTGTAGAACCAGTTGGTGCCCTTCGGGACCTTGCGGTAGAGCATCCCGGTGAGGAAGCCGCTGGCGCCGGTGCGCTGGTCGACCCAGGCGAGGGCGTCGGCGGGCGCGTCCTTGGCCTGATCGGTGAGCGCGCTGAGCGTCGGTCGGGCGCTCGGGCGGAGCGGTCTTGAGGTCGGCGGGTGCCTGGCCCTTGCCGTTGCTGCCCTCCCCGGCTTGGCCGGTTTGCGAAGCGGGGCGGGGACTATCGAGTCTGGGATCTTCATCGCTGTCTAGGGTCTAGCTGGAGGGCGGCGGGAAGGTGGAGGGTCGAGGCGGGTAGAGGTATTCCCAGATTCCGCCGGTGAACTCCCCGGGGTCGCGGGCTCGAACCGGTTCGAGCTGGTTGGTGACGCTGTAGCGGGGGCCGAGCTCGACCTGGCCCTTGCGGATTCGAGTCTGGAAATGATCGAGCGGGCGCACCGGCGGGCCGCCGATCCGCTTGCCCTGGAAGTCATAGACGCCGCCGTGGCAGGGGCAGATGAAGTTGCCGGCGGCTTCGACGAAGCGGACCGGGCAGCCGAGATGGGCGCAGCGGTTGGAGAGGGCGATGATTTCCTTCGGGTTCTCGCCCAGCTCGCTTGGAGCCCTTGCGGACGTAGGCGGTGGTCTTGCCGATGTCGCCGATCCCCTCGGTTTCGGTGAAGACGACCTGGCGATAGGTGTCTTCGACGAAGTTGCCGACCGGGCCGACCGCCTCCCAGCGCTCCTTGCCACGGTGAAAGATCGGCGCGATCGCGAAGCCAACCGCGGGCAGGATGATCGCCGCGCCGGCGATCCCGCCGACCCCCTGGGCGGCAATCGTGAAGGCGCGGCGGCGGGTCATCGACTCGCCCTCGAAGTAGCCGGGCGGGTCGGGCTTTGCCCGCCCCTCTACGGCAGCCTCTTCGGCCCCGTTCCTCTTGTCCGCGTCGTCAGCCACAGCTCGCTGGAAACCCAAAGTCTATTGACTCCGCAGCGGATGCGGCCGGCCTGATCGAAGCGCCTGCTTTTGCGCCTGGTGATCGCCACCCCGACCGTCGGCTATCGCCCTGACGGAGGCCCTCCACAGCTCCTCCACAGCTCCCTGGCGACCCTCGCTGTGCAGCTGTGCGCAGAGGCTGATCAGATCGGCCAGCTCGCAGACCGCATCGGCATCGCCGAGCGCTGCGAGGCGTTCGATACCAAGCGCGTAGAGGTAATCGCCAGCCAGCAGCGCCAGATCGGGATCATGGCCAGCGAGCAGGCGCGGCCTCCCGTAGTGCAGCAGGTAGCCCTCGCGGACCGACTCAACGACGAGCGCGTACTCCGCGGGAGCGCTGGCGCTGGCGCGTCCGGCCGCCACCAGCAAGCCGAGTGCCGGCGGCTCGCGCGCCTCAACCACGAACGGTGAGATCGGCGTCGGCTGCCCTCGCAACCAGAGGGTGAGGGCGTCGAGTGCGCCACCGGGCTCGGTTAGATCCCCCAGCGCATGGCCGGGCTCGGCCCGGTTTGTGCGGGCTCCCCGCGCGACGCTCAAAGCGCCTCCTTGAGCGCTTCGGACGCCGCGGCGAGGGTACGCTCGATGCTCTCCTCATCGTGGGCGAGGGAGACAAACCAGGCCTCAAACTGAGACGGCGGCGGGTAGACCCCGCGCTCCAGCATCGCCCGGCAAAACGCTAGCGTGGGCGTCGGTGTCACAGCCGAGGGCCGTGGCGAAATCTCGGATCGGGGCCTGACTGAAAAAGAGGGTAATCAGGCCCGGAACCGCGGCGACCTGAGAGCGGTCTGCCAACGCTCAGCTCAGCGAACCCCTCGGCGAGGCGGTCGGTCAGCTCGCCGAGGCGCTCATAGGCTGGCGGCGTCCAACTGCCCCAGGGTCGCAAGCCCGGCGGCGACGGCGAGTGGATTGCCCGAGAGGGTTCCGGCCTGGTAGACCTCGCCCGCAGGGCGCCAGTTGCTCCATCAACTCGCGGCGGCCGCCGATGGCGGCGGCCGGCAGCCCGCCGCCGAGCACCTTGCCAAGCAGGGTGAGATCGGGCTCGACGCCGAACAGGTCCTGAGCCCCCTCCGGCTGCCACCCGGAAGCCGGTGATCACCTCGTCGAAGATCAAAAGCGTCCCGGCGGCGGCGCTTGCCTCGCGAAGAAACTCGAGGAAGCCGGGCTCGGCTGGAACGACTCCCATGTTGGCGGCCACCGGCTCGGCCAGAAGCGCCGCGACCGAGAGCTCCTCAAGGGCCGCTTCAACCGCGCTGCGGTCATTCCAGCCAACCACCACGGTCTCGGCGGTCTGGGCGACGGTGACGCCGGGGCTGGCTGGGATTCCGAGCGTCGCCAGACCCGAACCCGGCGTCGGCGAGCAAGCCGTCGGAGTGGCCGTGGTAGGCGCCGGCGAACTTGACGACCACCTCGCGGCCGGTGGCCGCCCGCGCGAGCCGCACCGCGGCTCATCGCCGCCTCGGTACCCGAGCTGGTCATGCGCAGCATCTCGATCGAGCCGAACGCGGGCGGCCACCTCCTCGGCCAGCACAACCTCTGCGCCGGTCGGGGCGCCGAAGCTGAAGCCCCGGGCGGCGGCGGCCTCGATCGCCGCGAGGACCTCTGGGTGAGCGTGGCCGAGGATTAGGGGCCCCCATGAGCCGACCCAGTCGAGGTAGCGATTGCCATCGACGTCGACCAGCTCGCATCCCTCGCCGCGCTCGATGAAGATCGGCTCGCGTCCGATCTGCCGCATCGCCCTGACCGGGGAGTTGACCCCCCCCGGCAGCACCCGCAACGCCCGCTTATACATTTCGCCCGAGCGGCTCATGCGGGCTGGCCGGGCGAGGTGAGCGGTGCCGGTCGGCGCCGGGCGACCTGCCCTGGCTTGGGCAACTTAGGCGTGCGCCGCCTCCCAGCGCGGCGTAATCGTCGGTGAAGTAGTGAAGGCGGATCTTCTTGTACTCGGTCGAGGAGTAAAGAGTGGCGCGATCCTCGGGACCGATCCCGCACTCCGCGGCGATCGAGTCGAGGATCGCGTCGCACTCCTGCTTGGAGCGGCCGTGGGCCATCGTGAAGACGCTGTAGGGCCAGTCCTCATAGGTCGGTCGCTGGTAGCAGTGCGAGATTCCCCGGAAGGCTGCCATCCGGGCGCCGATCTCGCATGATCTCCCCGTCGGGAACCTTCCAGACGCCCATTCCGTTGGCCGAGAACCCAGCGCGGCGGTGGTAGAGGATCGCCGCGACCCGGCGCAGGATTTTGCGCTCGACCATGCCCTGCAATCGTGCCGAGCAGATCCTCGGTCGGGATCCCCAGCGCGCTGGCGGCCTCATCGTAGGGGCGCTCGACCGCGGCCATCGGACCCTGCAGAGCGCAGATCACCGCGACGTCGGCTTGATCGTAGGGCTGGCGGTCGAGCTCGCGCGGCGGTGAGGCGTCAACCGGCGCCGCGAGGGCGTCGGTTCCCTTCTCCATCTCGAGGTTCATATTGATCTTGAACAGGGTTAGGGTGGGAAGCTGGCGCATCGACGAGGCTCCGGTCTCGCGCATCAGTACCTCAAGCGTGCCGGCCAGACCAAGCTCTGAGTCGGGCGGGGTGGCGATCGTGAACCAGAGGTTGAAGTCGTGGGTGCGCAGGTAGTTATGCGAAACGCCGGGATGGGAGTTGACGATCTTGGCGGCGCGCTGAGGGTTCTCGGCATCGACTTTGGCGGCGACCAGCATCGACTCATAGCCCAGAGCCCTGGTATCGAAGATCGGGGTGATCTCGCGGATGATCCGACCCTCGAGCAGGCGCTCGGTGCGTGCCAGCACGTCGCCGAGGCCAAGCTCGGCCTCGCGAAGCGATCAGCGCGAAGGGCTCGGGGTCGAGGGGAAAGCTTGACTGCAGCAGGTTCATCAGCCGCTTGTCGATCTCATCGAGCGGAATCGCCGCTCCGTCCCTGCGGGAGCGGGCCTTCGATTGGGGAATCCTGTCCGTGTCTACTGAAGCCACCGTGCGGCCTCCTTCGCGTAGTAAGTGACGATCGCGTCGGCGCCGGCACGGCGGATCGAGGTCAGAGTCTCAAGAACTGCGGCACGCTCGTCGATCCAGCCGTTGGCGGCGGCGGCCTTCAGCATCGAGTACTCACCGGAAACGTGGTAGGCGGCGAGCGGTGCCCCAGTGGCCTCGCTTGACCCGCCGCAGCACGTCCAGATAGGGCGTTGCCGGCTTGACCATCAGCATGTCGGCCCCCTCTTCGAGGTCGAGCTCGGCCTCGCGCACGGCCTCGGCGGCGTTGGCGGGATCCATCTGGTAGCCGCGTCGGTCGCCGAAATCCGGAGTCGAGTCGGCGGCCTCGCGAAAGGGCCCGTAGAAGGCCGAGGCGTACTTCGCGCTGTAGGCGATGATCGGCACGGCGGAATGACCCTCCTCGTCGAGCTGGAAACGGATCGTGCCGACCCGGCCGTCCATCATGTCGCTCGGCGCCACCGCATCGGCGCCGGCCTCGGCGTGGGAGATCGCCGTTTTGGCCAGCAGCTCGACCGTGATGTCGTTGTCGACCTCGCCCTCGCGGATGAAGCCGCAGTGGCCGTGGCGAGGTGTACTCGCAGAGGCAGACGTCGGTGATCACGGCGAGGTCGGGATGGGCCTCCTTGAGGGCACGGATCGCCATCTGCACGACGCCCTCGTCGTCATAGGCGCCGCTGCCGCTCTCGTCCTTGACCGAGGGGATGCCGAACAGCAGGATCGCGCCGACTCCGGAGGCGACGATCTCGGTTGCCTCAGCGACCAGCTCTGAGATCGAGTAGCGCTCGATTCCGGGCATCGACTCGACCTCCTCGCGCACGCCCTTCGCCGGCGACGACGAAGGCGGGCTGGATCAGGTGCGCGGCTGAAAGCTCCGTCTCGCGGACCAGGGACCGCGAAGAGCTCGGTGCGGCGCAGGCGGCGCAGGCGGGTGGCGGGGAAGGGCATCGCATCGATTCTAGGCCGGGTAGCGTTCTGGCGATGAGTGCCGAGAATTCAACCGCGGCCCTTCAGGCACGAGGGCTGGTCAAGCGCTACGGCTCCCAGCCGGCGCTGCGGGGTGTTGATCTTCGAGGCGAGCGCCGGCGAGCTGCTGGCGGTGATCGGTCCCAACGGAGCGGGCAAGACGACGCTGCTCTCGATCCTGGCCGGGATCGTCAAGCCCGACGAGGGAGAGGTCCACCTGCCCCAGGGGGAGGTCGGCTGGGTGCCCCAGCAGGCGGCGCTTTACCGGCGCCTGACCGTCGAGGAGAACCTCCTCCTGTTCGCCCGGCTGGAGGGCACTGTCGGACCCGCGCGCAGCGGTCGAGGAGATGCTCGAGCTGGCCGGCCTCGGCGAGCGCCGGGGCGAGATCGTCGCCCGCCTCTCGGGCGGAAACCAGCAGCGGATCAACATCGCGATCGGGCTGCTCTCGCGGCCGGTCGTGCTGCTCCTCGACGAGCCCAGCGTCGGACTCGACCCTCGCCAGCGGGCGCGCCTGTGGGAGTTCGTCTCCGCCCTGGCGCGAGCGCGGCACGACGGTGATCTTCTCGACCCACGACATCCAGGAGGCGGAGCGCTACGGGCAGACGGCTGCTGGTCCTCGCCGACGGCGAGGCGCTCTTCGACGGTCCCGGCGAGCGGCCTGCGCGAGGCCGTTCGCCGCGAGGCGCCCGAGGCCGCCGACCGCGACTTCGAGACCGCCTTCGTCGCCTACCTCCAGCACCGGGGGCACTGAGCGGATGCGCTGGCTGCTGCTCAAGGACCTGCAGATCCTGCGCCGCTCGCCGCTGCAGGCCGTTCCTGCTCGTCGCCTACCCGGTCCTGATCGCGGTCCTGGTCGGCTTCGCGATCTCGCGCGAGCCGAGCAAGCCGCGGGTCGCCTTCCTCAACGAAGTCCCGGCGGACGCCCGGGTCAGCGTCGGCGGGCAGCAGCTGCCGGCAGTCGGGGTCAGCGGCCGGATCTGCGGCCGGGTCGAATGCGTCCACGTCAAGAGCCGCCGCGAAGCGGTCGCTGAGGTCCGCTCCGGCGACGTGCTGGCGGCGCTGATCCTCCCTGCCGACCTGGTCGACCAGATCAACTCGCTCTCGACCCTGACCCCGGGCACGCCTCAGGTCGAAGTGCTCGTCAACGAGGAGAACCCGGTCAAGGCGCAGCTGGTCAACGAACGGATCGCAATCTCTGCTGGCCCAGGCGAACCTGGCTGATCGCGCGGCGGATCGCCGTCGAAGGCGGCCACTACCTGAACCTGCTGATCAACGGCGGCGACTTCACGGTGCTCGGCCAGTCGATCCACATCCTCGGCCTGCGAGCCAGCGCCAAGATCCTCGACGGCGCTGGACCCGGCGCTGCCGCGCGGAGCCGCTGCGCAGCTCGCTTGACGCAGGTGACCCACTTCGCCACCCTGGCCCGCGAAAACCTCAACGTCGCCGGGCCCGCTGATCGACCGGCTCGCGCAGCCGATCGAAGTCGACAAGGACGTGGTCAACGGCTCGACCCCGCCGCTGGAAGTCTTCGCGATCGCCGTCGCCGCAACCCTCACCCTGGCCTTCGTCACCGTCCTGCTGGTGGCCGGCTCGCTCGCCCTGGAGCGTGAGGAGAACGCCTTCTCCCGCCTCACCCGCGGCCTGATCTCCCCCACTGGCCTGCTGAGCGAGAAGGTCCTGCTCGGGATCGGCGTCGGGCCTGGTGGTCACCGCTGCTGATGCTCGCCGGGCTGCAGATCTTCGTGCCCCTGCACTGGAGCCGCTTCGGCCTCTGGCTGGTGGCGATCCTCGCCGGCGGCGCGGCGCTGGGAGCGGCCGGAGCGGCGCTCGGGGCGGCGGCGCGCGAGGTCCGCGCCGTCTCCCTGCTCGCCTTCATGGTCACCCTGCCGATCGCCTTCCTCTCGCTGATCCCCTCCGGCGTCCGTCGGCGCCGGCCTCTACGACGTGATCAAGCTGATCACCGCGCTCTTCCCGTTCAAGCCGGCGCTTGAGGCGATGACCGCGGCGCTTGACTCCGCCGGCCCGGGGATCGGCGGGCCGCTGCTTGCACCTGGCGATCCTGATCGTCGCCTACGGGCTGATCGCGCGCCTTTCCCTGCGCCGCTTCGCCTCGATCTGAGCAAGGCGGCGTGAGGACGACACAGCGGCGCTGCCCCGACCGGGGCCCGAGCAACCTCTAGGGTCCGCCGATGCGCGTGCTCTTCATCGGCGATGTCGTCGGCGGCCCGGGCCGGCGCGGGCTGCGCGAAGCGATGCCTGGCCTGCGCGAGCGGCTCGTCCCGGACCTGGTCGTCGTCAACGGCGAGAACTCGGCCGGGGGGCATGGGGATCACCGAGAAGACCGCACGCGATCTATTCGAAGCCGGAGCCGAGGTGATCACCAGCGGCAACCACGTCTACCGACACCGCGAGGTCTACGACTTCCTTGACCGCGAGCGAGCGGGTGATCCGGCCGGCCAACTACCCGCACGCCAACCCCGGACGTGGCCACACCGTGGTCGAGGTGGCGGGCATGCGGGTCGGGGTGATCAACCTCAGCGGCGCGGTCGGGCCTGCAAGGTCGCGCGCTCACCGTTTCACGAGGTCGACACGATCCTCGAGCGGCTCGAGGCGGACTTCGCGATCGTCGACTTCCACGCCGAGGTGACCAGCGAGAAGGTGGCGATGGGCTGGCATCTGGACGGCCGGGTCGCGGCGGTCTTCGGCACCCACACCCACGTGCCGACCGCCGACGCGCGGGTGCTGCCGAAGGGCACGGCCTTCATCTCCGACGTCGGCATGACCGGTTCTCGCACCAGCGTGCTCGGGGTCAAGCCCGAGCAGGCGCTGGCCCGGTTGATCACTCAGATGCCGGTCAGGTTCGAGACCGCCGAGGACGACGTCTGGGTGATGGGCGCCGTTGGTCGGTGGTGGCTCGCCGACGGCTCGGCGGAATCGATCGAGCAGGTCCTCCACCCGCCGCGAACGCCGACGCAGCAGAGCAGCGGGTAGAACCAGACGATGTAGAGGTAGAACCAGTGATGCATGGTGAGCTGCAGGGCGATCAGCAGGGCCGCGCCGAGGGCCGCCACCTGGATCAGCGTCTTGCGCCGCGGGACGAAGGCCAAATAGCGCCAGCAAGCCGCGTCGCGACCAAGGAGGGCGATGCGCAGCGGTTCCAGGACCGGGAACCTGGCCCCAGATGCTGAACGGGGATGTCGCGCCCGGCCTGGTAGGCGATCGTGCGTTCGTAGAAGGTCTGCAGGCCCGGATCGATTGCGGCCAAAGCATCACGACGACCGAACAGCGCGAAGGAGAGCGAGGAAGAGAGCGCCGGTTCGAAGCGTCCGACGAGCGCCGCTGCGCGACGGATCGCCATCCCCCGCGGCGGCGACTCGACCGGAGCCCGGGGCCACCTCCCGATCCACCTCCCGGGGTCGGTAGGTGACCAGCATCGGGACGAGGAGCAGCGGGTGCGAACTTGGTGAAGGTCGCCAGGGCAGCCATCGCGCCGCGAGCCAGCGGGCGGCGAGGACGAGCAGCGTCGCCACCAAGAGCAGCGCCACCAGCGTGTCGTTGGAGTTCGACTCCAGGGCGAAGGCCGTGTAGGGGTAGGCGGCCCAGCCGAAGGCGAGGGTCGCGGCGAGCTTCCGGCCCTGCTGGCCCGGGGCGGATGCGGATGCCGAGCAAGAGCAGCAGACCGAAGGTGGCGAGGTCGAAGAAGACGGCGGCGGCGTGGGCGGCGGGAAGGTCGTCCCAGCTGCCGGACCAGGGCCAGATCCGCTCGAAGGGAACGTAGGCGTAGTAGTTGACCGGGCCATAGGTGTCCCCCTGGGAGATGTTCGTTCGGGGAAGTTGCCGTAGATCGGTTCGCCGTGGGCGATCCGGTCGGCGCCGACGACGCCGGCGTAGCCGACGTCGATCGCGCCCGAGTCGGCGACGTTGAGCCCGACCCGGAAGCCGATCAAGAACAGCGCGGCGATCAGCAGCCAGGCGGCCGGCCAGACGGGGCGCAGTCCCTCGCCGCGGCCGCGAAAGCCGATCCACAAGCGCTCGGCCGAGCAGGTAGAGCAGCGGCGGGTACTGCGAGCGGCACCGAGACGCCGATTTCGGCCCGGTTGAAGAAGAAGTGCGAGACGCCGAAGCCGAGCAGGACGAGGAGGTCGAGGTTGGCGACCCGCCAGCGTCGCCGCCAGTCGATAGAGCCCGACAAGAAGAGCGCGCAGAGCGGCAGGAAGACGTAGGGCGCGTCGAGCTTGTGGCCGAAGGCGCCGGAGTAGCCGCGGGCCATCTTCCAGGCCACCTGATATCCGGTCCACGCTTCGCGGACCTTGCGCCGTGAGCGGGTCGACGACGACCAGCGCCACCTCCTTGCCGGCGGCGAAGTAGGCCGACCTCCCAGTTTCCTTCGACCATGGTCGGCGCTGAGGCGTCAGGCGGGGATGCTTGCGGCGCTCTTCGATCGCACTTCGGATCGCGATTGGCGATCCTGGTCGCCTGAGTGGCATTGATCCGGGCGGCGCCAGGCTGGGCTGGGTGAGAACAGGGCCAGGCTGCAAAGCAGGGCGAGTGAGCAGCGCTTCACGCCGCGTCGCCAACCCCGAAGTGCTCCAAGACCACCGGCGCAACGTCGCGCAGCGTCCACTGCTCGCGCTCGTCGGCGCGCTCGGGCCCGCAGCCGACGAAGAGCAGCGGGCCGAGCGAGTCGCCGGCGTGCAGCGCGCCGTGGCTGCCGCCGCCGGCGTGGGTGACCCCGCCCCAGTCGACCGCCTCAAAGCCGGGCGCGAGGGAGACGACGAAGTCGCCGGCGTGGGGCGCGGTCAGCGCCGACCAGACGCGGCGCAGCGGATCGGGGTAAGCCTCGCTGCGCAGCCGCCCATCCTCAATCTCGGCACCCAGCAGCGCCGTGCTCTCCGTCGAGCTCCCAGCGTCCCGCCACGCAGGTCGGCGACAGATCTCGCCCGGGCCGAAAGCGGAGTCGCCTCCCCGGCGCGTTCGATCACCGCCACTCGCCCCGGCGCGGCGGGCACACCCGGCTCGGCGCCGCTGCAGCGGCTCACCGTCGGCGCGCTCCAGCCGGCAGACGAGGTCGACCCCCTCGATCTCGGCGAGCCGCTGCCGACCACGGCGGTCGGCGCGCTCCCCCTCGCGGCAAGCAGGTAGACGTGCGCGGCGCGCCCGGTCGGACTGACCGCAAGCTGCGGCGTCCTCGGGGCGCTCCTCGGAGGGCTGCAGCACCGACCACTCCCGGCCCAGCAGCTCGGCCAGCGGCAGGCCGCGATGGACCGGTGTCTGGGCGTGGTCGGCGAGCAGGATCAGCGCGTGCTCAGCGAGGAAGCGGTCGAGTCCGCCGCCGGCCTCGACCAGCGTCGCGAAGCAGTGGTCGGCCTTGGCGATCGACTCGACGCTTGCCTCGCGGCCCGTGGCGGTGGGAGTAGTTGTCGTTATCGGGCAGCGAGAAGAGGAGGAAGTCGAAGAGGTCGCCCTTTGACCAGCTCCGCCGCGCAGCAGGCCGAATAGCCGTCGCGGCTGCCGGGGATCGAGGAGGGCTTGCAGGGAACCTCGCGGCTCGCGTAGAGGTCGCCGTAGAAGAGCTCGCGCGGGCCCCAGGTGTGGTGTTGGAACTTGAGCCGGGTCGCATCGACCGCGCGCCGCAAGCAGACCGTCGAGGGAAACCTGGTGGCGGTGGCGGCCACGGTAGATCAGAAACGGGGTGCAGGCGGTGCGCGTCCCGGCGTCCTCGAGGCGCTCGAAGATCGTCTCCGACCTCGGGGTTGAGATGGGCAAGGTTCATGTTGTAGACGAGGTCGTAGAGGGCGCGGAAGACCCCGAAGGCGCGGCTCGCCTCCAGCGAGGAGCCGTACTCGACGTAGCGGCGCTCGAGTCGGTGGTACCAGTTCATGCCGCTGATCCAGTGGCGATCTGAGCCGACCCCGGTGACCATCTCGGCGCAGGCGACCGGGGTCACCGAGGGGAAGCTGGAGACGCAGTCGGGATCAGGACTCCGCGTTCGATCAGGGCGGCGAAGGTCGGTGCCCTGCCCTCGGCGATCGCCCGTTCGAGCATGTCGGTGCGCAGCGAGTCGACGTAGGTGAGAACGAGCTTCTTCGCGGGCATCGCTCTCGAATGATGCTCGACCGCGGCGTCGGCTAGCGCAGGACGCGCAGGCCGGCGTGCTTGCGCCGGGCGCGGCGGCGGCGAGCGACGGCAAGCCAGAGCAAAGCGGCGATGACCACCAAAATCGCGGGTGAGAGGAGGATCGCGATCGCCACGACCACCAGGGCGACCAGCGAGACGAGGAAGCCGAGCGCGCCCGCGCCGACGCCCTCGCGCCGTCCCGCACCGGCGACCACGTCGCTGATCACGATGCAGCCGAAGGCGGCGCCGATCAGGCAGAGGATCGCTCCGGCGGGCCGGTCGAGGTTGGCCGTACCGGCAAGCAGGAAGCCGACCACGAGGCCGATCACCGCGGCGAGCAGGGTCATCCTGCCGCGCGCCGAGCCGTGGGTTCCGGTCGTTCCCGGCGAGCATTCCGATCGCGATGCCGATGCCAAGCTCCAAGGTGACGCCAGAGACGGTGCTCATGCCCTGAAAACCTAGCCCCCCTGGCGCTTTCGCGCGGATTCGCCACACTGGGGGAATGAATGAATGCCCCCACCCGCCACAGCGGCGCCGAGCCCATACCCGGACCGCGCGACCTGCGAGCGCTATGCCGGACTGTTCGCGAGCGAACCGGGGTGATGCGCTCCTCGGCGATGCGCGACCTGATGGCGGTGACCGCGCGCCCCGAGGTGATCTCGTTGGCCGGCGGGCTGCCCGACACCTCAACCTTCCCGACCGACAGCTTCGCCGCGCAGATGACCCGGATCGCCCTCGGAGTCAGCGGCGGAGGCGCTTCAGTATGGCCCGACCGAGGGATTCGAAGAGACCAAGGACTGCATCCTTGAGGTGATGGGAGCCGAGGGGATGCTGCCCGATCCCGAGGACGTGATCGTCACCACCGGCGGTCAGCAGGCGATCGACCTCGTCTGCAAGACGCTTCGATCCCGGCGACGCGGTGATCTGCGAGGCCCCGACCTACCCCGGAGCGGTGCCCGTCTTCTGCAGCTATGAGGCCGAGGTCATTCAGGTCGAGTGCGACGCCGATGGAATGCGGGTCGAGCTGCTGGAGGAGGAACTGCAGCGGCTGAGCGCCGCGGGGCGACGGCCCAAATTCGTCTACACGGTGCCGAGCTTCCAAAATCCCGCCGGGGTGACGATGTCCTTGGCGCGCCGGCGCCGCCTGGTCGAGCTGGCCCGCCTGCATGAGCTCTTGATCCTCGAGGACAACCCCTACGGTCTGCTGCGCTATGGCGGCGAGCCGCTGCCGCCGCTTTATCAACTCGACGGCGGTGACTACGTCCTCTACATCGGCACCTTCTCGAAGATCCTCTCACCCGGAATCCGCCTCGGCTGGGCGGTGGCACCGCCGCCGGTGATGGAGAAGATCGTGCTCGGAAAGCAGGCGGCGGACCTCTGCACTTCTAGCCTGACCCAGTTCTTCGTGCGGGAGTACTTCGCCGAAGGGCGGTGGCGCCGCTACATCGAGGATCTGGTCGAGATCTACCGCCGTCGCCGCGACGTCATGCTGGAGGCGCTGGCAGAGCACTTCCCCGCGGAGGCGACGCTGGACCGAACCCGAGGGCGGCCTCTTCATCTGGGCGACCCTGCCCGAGCCTACATCGACACCGGCGACCTGCTGGCCAAGGCGTTGCGCGATGACGTCGCCTTCGTTCCCGGCGCGGCCGCCTACGTCGACGGGCGCGGTCGCAGCTCGATGCGGCTCAACTTCTCCGGCGTCAACGAGGCCGAGATCCGCGAGGGGATCCGCCGGATCGGCAAGGTGATCGCCGAGCAAGTGGAGCTCTACGGCGCGCTGACCGGAGAGCAGCCCGCCCGCCGACGGCGGGCCCGCCCAGATTGATCAGGAGACGACAGGCGGCCGCCAATGCGGGCAGCTCCGCTGACCCTGGCTCGGGCGCTGCTCAGGGCGGCGCCGACGGCAACGTCTTGCCGTTCCGAAAGGCCGCAGAGCGACCGTGAAGGTCGCCGTGCTCAAGGGGGGCCGCTCGCTCGAGCGCGGGGTCTCGCTGCGATCGGCAGCCCGGGTCGAGGACGCCCTGGAACGGCTTGGGCACGAGGTCCTGGCCGCTCGACGTCGGCGGCGACCTGGTCAGGCGGCTGAGCGCGGAGCGCCCCGACGTCGCCTTCGTCGCGATGCACGGGCGCGGCGGTGAGGACGGCACCGCTCAGGAGCTGCTTGAGATCCTCGGCATCCCGTTCACCGGCCCGGGTGTTGCCGCATGCGCACGCTGCATCGACAAGGTCCTCGCCAAGCACGCGCTGCGCGAGGCCGGAATCCCGACGCCGGACTGGTTCGCCTTCAACGAGACGGCGTTTCGCGAGCTGGGAGCCGCCGATGCGCTCGGCTCGCCTCGAGCAGCGGCTTGGCTTCCCGCTGGTTGTCAAGCCGAGCCGGGGCGGCTCGGCGCTTGGCGTTAAGTTTGCCGCCAGTCGAGAGCGAGGTTCCGGCGGCGCTGATCTCGGCCTTCAGCTACGACGATCGGGTGCTGCTGGAGCGCTACATCGAGGGCCGCGAGCTGGCGGTCAGCGTGCTCGGCGGCCAGCCGCTGCCGATCGTCGAGGCGATCCCGGCGGGCGGCGACCGATACGACTTCGAGGCGCGCTACGGGATCGGCCGCACCGAGCTTCATCTGCCCGGCGCAATTCCGGGCGAATCGGCCGCGGTCACCGACCGCGGCGCTTGGCGCCTACGCGGCGCTTGGCGCCAGCGGCTTCGCCCGGGTCGACCTGATCCTTGCCGATCAGGGGGCCGCAGGTACTCGAGGTCAACGCGATTCCCGGACTCACCGACACCAGCCTCCTGCCGCAGGCTGCCGAGGCTGCCGGTCTTTCATTTGAGGATCTGGTCGAGAGGATCCTTGACCTGGCCCTGAAGCCGGCCGCCGCCTAGGATTCCTCGCCCTGGGCAAAGTCCTCCGGGGAGACCTCGTCGAGGAACTCCTTGAACTTATCGACTACCTCCTCGGTGTCCTCGACCTCATGTTCGAACTCGATCGCCGACTCCTCGATCACCTCCTCGGCGGCAAAGATCGGCGCCGAGACCCGAACCGCGAGGGCCAGAGCATCGGAGGGACGGGAGTCGATCTCCATCTCGGCTCCGTTTACCGAGACCGTGATCGACGCGTAGAAGGTGTTGTCGCGCAACTCTGTGACGGAGACCCGCTCGCACTTGGCGTCGAGCTGCTCGATTAGGTCCGAGAGCAGGTCGTGGGTCATTGGTCGCGGGGTCGAAGCACCCTGCAGCTTCATCAGGATCGCCGCCGCCTCCGGATGGCCGATCCAGATCGGCAGGAATTTGTTTCCGTCAACCGTCTTCAGCAAAACGATCGGCTGCTTGCCGACCATATCGAAGCTGACGCCGTAGATCTGCATCTGCTGCACGAGTGGGCGATCCTGGATTCGAACCAGGGACCTCGTCCTTATCAGAGACGCGCTCTAACCGACTGAGCTAATCGCCCGAATTGTGGCGATGATAGCGGCCGGACTGCGGCGTCAGGCGACATCGCTTAGCCGTCCTGGGGGTCGAGCCTGCGGGCCAGAGCCAGCGCTTCGTCGAGGTCCTCGAAGCGAATCTCCAGCGCCACCGCCGCTCCGCGCTGGTGGATTCTGACCTCGTGGCCAAGCGCGGACTCAAGTCGGTCACCTGCATCACGCAGCGCCGCCTGCGCCTCGGCGCTGAGCGCTGGGCTCGCCCGCTTTCCATCTTTTGGCTGGCCGGCCAACTTGGCCCTGTTCTCTGTCTCCCGCACCGACCACCCCGCCCGCGCGGCATCGCGAGCGAGGCGGCGGCGGACGTCGTTGCCGCGCGCGCCGAGCAGGGCGCGGCCGTGGCCCTCGCTTAGCTCACCGGCCTCAAGCAGGGCGAGGGCCTCCTCGGGTAGATCCAGGAGGCGGATCAGATTGGAGACCGCGGGGCGACTGCGGCCGAGGCGGCGGGCGAGCTCCTCCTTGGATAGCCCGAGATCCTCGATCAGCGTGCAGCAGGCACGAGCCTCATCGATCGGATTGAGATCCTCCCGCACCATGTTCTCAATCACCGCCGCCTGCAGCCGCTCAGCTGCCGCGGAGTCGCGAATCACCGCTGGCACCTTGCTCAGACCGGCCGCCTGGGCCGCGCGCCAGCGTCGCTCACCCGCGACCAACTCATAACCTCCGTCGGGGAGGGGTCGGACCAGCAGCGGCTGGACGACTCCGGTGGCCTCGATCGAGGCAGCGAGCCCGGCCAGTGCATCGGGATCAAACTGGCTCCGCGGTTGGTTCGGATTAGGCCGGATCAGCTCAACGGCCAGTTCGCGCAGCTCGCCGGCGTCCGCGGCGCTCGTCTCGGGCAAAATTGCCGACAATCCGCGACCGATCCCTCGCTTGGCTGGGCTAGCCACGGCTCAACACCTCCTTGGCGAGGGCGCGGTAGGCCTCCGAGGCGCGCGAGGAGGGAGCGTGCTCGGTCACCGGCAGACCATAGCTCGGCGACTCGGCGACTCTGACGCTGCGGGGGATCACCGTCTTGAAGACCAGCTCGGGAAAGTGCTCGCGCAGTTCCCTCTCCACGTCTTGAGCGAGGCGAGTGCGCTCGTCGTGCATCGTGATCAAAAGGCCCGCCACCGCAAGCGTGGGGTTGAGCTCGCGGCGGATCAATTCCAGCGTCTCAAGGAATTGGACCAGGCCCTCCAGCGCGAGGTACTCGGCCTGTACGGGAACGATCACGCGGTCGGCGGCACTCAGGGCGTTGACGCTGACCGGGCCCAACGAGGGCGGACAGTCAAGCAGCGTGAGCGCGAACCTCTCGCGAACCGGGCCGAGGCGCTCGCGCAGCCGCATCTCGGAGCCCTCGATACGCGGCAGCTCAACCGCGGCTCCGGCCAGATCGCGATTGGCGGGGACAAGCCAGAGGTTGTCAGGCCCGGCGGGGCGGGCCGCTGCTGCAACCGAGACCTCGCCGCTGAGGCAGTCATAGCTTGAGGGATGCAGGTCGCGATCAATACCCAGTGCGACCGTCGCGTTGCATTGCGGATCGAGATCAACCAGCAGCGTCTGCGAGCCGTCCTTGGCGGCACAGGCGGAGAGGTTGACGGCGGTGGTTGTCTTGCCGACACCGCCCTTTTGGTTCGCAACCGCGTAAACGACACCCATCGTGAGCAGCCTATTTCAGCCCCGGGGGCGCTTCTTCGCGAGCCCCGGGCGACGCGGCAACTCGGGTGGAGTCGGGCCGACCTTTCGAATCAGATGAAGGTGGCGAAACCGTGCCCCGGGGGCGGGCGTCACTTGCAAGACCCGCTCCGACTCCATCGCCAGCTGTGCCGATGCGCGGCGAAGCTGGGCCTCCTCTTCGGGGTCCCGCTTGCCCTTCCAGGCGAGCAGGAACCCACCCTCTTGCAAGAGCGGGGCCGCGAGCTCGGCCAGTGTCGCCAACCTGCCCACGGCACGCGCGGTTACCGCCGCGTAGAACTCGCGACCCTCCCCGCTTGCCCACTCCTCTGAGCGAAGGTTTAGAGCGCGGGCGTTAGTAACCGCGGCCAGCTCGATCGCGCGGCGAATGAACTCGGCCTTGCGGCCGACGGACTCGATCAGGTCAAGCTCAGCGCGGGGTAGCGCTAGCGCCAGGACGAGGCCGGGAAATCCCGCCCCCGAGCCGATGTCGGCGATCCGTGGCGCATCTCGCAGCTCAGCCACCTGCAAGCCGCTCAGGCTGTCGAGGACGTGCACCCGCCAGGCTCGCTGGTCGCTGATCGAGCTGACTGAGGCATTCTCTTCGGCGAGCAGGTCGAGGATCGCCTGCAGCGCCGCTCGTGAGGCGGTGGAGAGCTGGGGCGCGGCTGGGTCCGCGCTCACTCGGAAACGAGCGGTGCAACCACGATGCAGCGACGTGGCTCGTCACCCTCGCTGTAGGTCTCCACGCCGGCTCGCTCCTTGAGTCGCTCGTGAACCACGCGGCGCTCCTGGGCACTCATCGGGTCCATCTCGACGGCGCGGTTCCTGCTGAGCGCCTGCTCGGCGGCCCGATCGGCTCGTGACTCCAACGTCTCGCGGCGGCGCTTGCGGTAGCCGGCGACATCCACAACAACTCGCTTGCGCTCCCGCATCCCCCGAAACGCCGCCTGGTAGCAGAGCAACTGCAGGGCATCGATTGTTTGGCCCCTTTTTCCAATCAGCAGGCCGTAGTCCTCGCCACCCTCGACGACCGCCTCGATCCGCTCGTCGTCCTCGTGGATCTCGACCTCACCGTCGAGGTCGAGCTCGTCAAGCACCCCCTCGACCAGCTCGCGGATCCGCTCGGCGGGCTGCTCTGGCCAATCGCTGGTCTCGGTCACGGGCTCCACTATCGCCGCTTCTTCTTCTTTTTGGGAGGGGGCGGGGGTGGTTTCGCGGCGGCGACCTCGGCCGCCGTGGGCACCTTGGGTGCCGGAATTATGCGTTGGATCGTGTACTGCTGGCCAATCGTCCAGATGTTCGTCGTAATCCAGTAAAGGACAAGGCCGGCTGGGAAGTTGATCACGAAGGGAACGAAGATCAGGGGCAAAGCGAACATCATCATCCGCTGGCTTTTGTCTGCGGTGACCGACATCATCATTCCCGAAATCAGCTGGGTGCCGACGTAGAGGATCAGCAAGACGATTAGGACGCTTCCAGTCGCCTTCGCCGTCAGGTCGGGAATGAACAGAAAGGACGCTTCGCTGCCGCATTCGCCGGCATTGCAGCCGATATCGGCTGGCAGCTCGTGGCGAAGCACGTAAAAGAGCGTGATGAAAACTGGCAACTGCGCGACCAGGGGGATGCAGGAGGCAAACGGGTTGACTTTGTTCTCTTTGTAGAAATTCATCATTTCCTGCTGCATGCGCTGTTTGTCGTTCTTGTATTTCGCCTGTATCTCTTTGATCTGGGGCTGCAGCGCCTGCAGCGCCCGCATCCCTTTCAGTTGTTTGTAGGTGAGCGGGATCAGCACCGCCCTGGTGCACACGGTCAGGGCGATGATCGACATGCCCCAGCTCAGCCCGGCGTTGTCGTGAAAGAACTTGAGGACCGAGTTGGCGATATCGATCAGCGGCTGAAGAATGTTTGCCTCGGGGATCACAGCCGCACCCCGCCGTGGTAATCGACCGGATCAACTGGCCCCACCCGAAGCGTGAAGTGCTCGGGGATGGGGTCAAATCCTCCGTGGCTGAGCGGGTTGCAGCGCAGCACTCGCCAGCCGCCCAGGAGCAGGCCCCTCACCACACCGAATCGCTCGATCGCGGCGAGGGCATAGGCGGAGCAGCTCGGCTCGTAGCGACAGCGGCGCTGCAGCGCCGGCGAGAGCCAGCGGCGGTAACCGCCGATCAAGCCGAAGAGCAAGCGTTTCACGTGGAACGCTGCCCGCTGGATGTGCCCGCCAGGGCCTCTTCAATACTGCTTCGCACGGCGCCGATACCCTCCCGCTCGATCAAGGGCGCGATCTCCGGGCGCGCCACAAGGACGAAGTCGTGATTTCCTGGGGGCTGCTCGGAAAGGCTCCAAAAAGCTTCGCGCAGGAGTCGCTTTGCGCGGTTGCGCTCGACCGCGCCACCGATCTTGCGACTCGCTGAGACGCCGAGCCTGACGTCGCCTTGCTCCTCGTCTCGACGCGGGAAGCTGTAGAGCACCAGGTAGCGGGTCGCATGAGATGAGCCGTCGCGGTAGACGCGGTCAAACTCACCGCTGCGCGAGAGGCGCCGTCGCTTCGACGCCATCTAGGGAGTGAGGCGCTTCCGCCCTTTGCGCCGGCGTCGCTTCAGGATCGCGCGACCCCCACGGGTGCTCATCCGCGCACGGAAACCATGTGTCTTGGCCCGCTTGCGCTTCTTAGGCTGATAGGTCCGCTTCATCGGGGCAGCAGTATAGGGGGCAAGCGCCGCTCCCCGGGGCCGGGCGGCCGAGAAGGAGCGCGCTGCCGCTCAAAGCCGATATGCGCCGCCGGCGCCGCTGCGATCTGTTGCCTGGCTCGTTATTTGGCCGGGATTTGCGGAACCCGTCCCCTGCCTGCCCGAGGGCCGCCGCTATGGTCGCTTCCGGTGCCCGATCACAAGACTCGACATGACCCTGACGCCCTTTGGCGGGAAGCACAGGGCCACCTTCGGGCATCGCTTCCCGCCTCGACCTTCAAGCTCTGGCTCGAGCCGCTGCGCGCGGTTGGAGTGCAGGGTGACGTCCTCTGCCTGCTCGCTCCAAAGGCAGCTCTGGCCTGGGTCGAGCGGCGCTATTCCTCCTTGATCTGCGAGGCACTGGGCGCCGTCGGCGCACCGACGCAGGCGGTCAGCTTCACGGCGGAGGGCGGTGGCGGGAGGGCGGAGGGCGGAGCGGGCGCGGTGGTCAAGCTCAACCCGAATTACGTCTTTGAGCGCTTTGTGATTGGTGAGGGCAACCGCCTTGCCCACGCCGCAGCACTCGCCGTCGCCGAGGCTCCCTCTGAGGCCTATAACCCGCTCTTTCTCCACGGACCCCCTGGACTCGGAAAGACCCACCTATTGGTGGCTGTTGCCAACTACCTTGCCGTCAATGCGCCGGCTCTAAGCGTCCGCTACGCAACCGCTGAGTCATTCACCAACGAGTTCGTTGGCGCCCTGCGCTCGGCCGGGGTTGAGGCCTTCAAGGCCCGCTACCGAGACATCGACGTCTTGTTGATCGATGACGTCCAGTTTCTGGAGGGTAAGCAGCACACCGAGGAGGAGTTTTTCCACACCTTCAACGCGCTTTATGAGTCTGGAAGCCAGCTGGTCCTCTCCGCTGATCGCATCCCCAGCGAGCTCTCGACCCTCGCCGCGCGGCTTCGCGACCGCTTCGAGTGGGGGCTGACCCTGCCGGTTGAGCCGCCGAACCTGGCGACCCGCCTCACCGTCTTGCGGCGCCTGGTTGGCGAGGCAGGCGTCGAATTCGCCGACCACCAGGCCCTCGGCGAGCTGGCGCGGCGCGCCGATGCCAACGTGCGCCAGCTGCATGGGGCCCTTACCAGGGTGATCGCCCACGCATCACTGATGGCCAGGCCGCTCAGCTCAGAGCTGATCGCCGAGGTCATTCCCCTCTCCCAACCCAGCCCCTCAGCTCCGGTCACCCGAATTCAGCAGCGGGTGGCCGATGCCTATGGGATCTCCCGTGAAGAGCTGGTTGGTGCCAGTCGGAGCGCCACCAATGTGCGCGCCCGAGGGGTCGCAATCTTCCTCACCCGTGAGCTCACCGACCTCTCCTTGCCCCAGATCGGTCGCCTCTATGGTGGTCGTGACCACTCAACGATCATCAATTCGCTGCGTCGTATCGAAGCCAGTGTCGCCGAGGACGCCGGCTTCGCCGGACGGGTTGCCCAACTTCGCCTAGCCGTCCACAATCAAACCAACCAAAACAGCTGACAGCCGACGGCGCTGCAAGAATCAGTTCTTTCCCACAGCCTCTTCCACAGCCCGCAAACCGCATCCCAAAGCCAAATTGCCAACGGTTCAGGCTTTTTCCACAAGCCCTAATCCAACTCAAAAAGGTATCCATCACTTGAAGCTCACCTGCCAGCGAGAAGAACTTGTCTCCAAGCTCTCCGTGATCTCCCGAGCGATTTCCAACCGGGCGGCGTCCCAGGCCCTAGCGGGGATTCTGCTCAATGCCAGGGCGGATGGCGGCGTCACCCTTTCGGCGACGGACCTCGAGATGGGACTGCAAACCGACATCGCCGCCGAGGTTCCCAGCGAGGGAAGCGTTCTGCTTCCGGGGCGTCTGTTTGCGGAAGTGTCGCGCTCGCTCGCCGAGGCGAGCGTTGAGATTGAGTCACGCCCTGCCTCGGGGGACGTCGAGATTCGAAGCGGCGGCTCGAGCTTTCACCTGCGGGTATTGCCCTCAGAGGATTTCCCCAGGTTTCCTGAGCAACAAAGCGAGCCGCTGACAATCCCCGCTGCCGCCCTTGCAGCAACGGTTGAGCTGGTTGCCCGGGCTGCCTCGCGAGACGATATGCGCCCGGTGTTGACCGGAGTCTTGGTCAGCGTCAACGGCAGCGAGATGACAATGGTCGCTACCGACTCTTACCGACTCGCGGTCAAGCGAACCGCGATGGAGGCCGAGATCGGCGGCGAGCTGGAGGCCAATATCCCCGCCCGAGCGCTGCGCGAGCTGGGCCGGATCCTCTCCAGTGAGAAGGTCGAGGATGTCTACGTTTCGCTGCTCCCCAATCAGGCGATCTTTAGGGCAGGGTCGATCATCCTCAACACGAGGCTGATCGACGGTCAGTTTCCCAACTTTCGACAGCTCTTGCCCGAGTCCTATGAGCACGATGTCCGCCTACCCCGAGCCGAATTTCTCGAGGTGACCCGGCGCGTCAGCCAGTTGGCGCAAAGAAACGCGCCGTTGCGGCTCTCCTTCGCCCCGGGAGAGCTGACGGTGGCAGCGGAGACTCCGGAGGTCGGGGACGCCGAGGAGGCGATGCCCGCCGCCTTTGAGGGTGAGCCGCTGGAGATCGGGTTCAACCCCGAGTTCCTCAAGGAGGGGATCGAAAGTGTCGAGGGTGAGGAGCTTGTCCTACGCCTGATATCTCCGCTTCGCCCCGGGCTGCTGCAGCCGGTCGACAGCGAGGATTTTCGCTATCTGGTGATGCCGATCCGCCTCAACGTTTGAGCAGGATCCGGTGCTCGTCACCGCCATCGAAGCCGCCCCGCTGCGCAGCCTCGATCGGGTCAGGGCCGAGCTCGACCCCGGGATCACCAGCCTGATTGGGGCCAACGGTTCCGGCAAGACCAACTTCGTCGAGGCTCTTTACTTCGGTCTGACCGGACGATCGTTTCGGACCTCCGATCGACGCGACCTGATTCCTTTCGGATCCGCGCTTGCCAGGGTCGAGGTCTCGCTGCGTGACGGCGACGGGATTGAGCACACGCTCCTCGCCTCGGTGAGCAGGAGCGAGGGCCGCCGCCACCTGCTCAACGGCAGCCCCGCCGACCCGGCGACCCTGACCCGGCACCGCCCTCCGGTGGCCGTCTTCTCCCCTGATCGCTTGAGCCTGATCAAGGGGGCACCGGCGGAGCGCCGCGCCCACCTCGACGGCTTCATCACGGCGCGCTGGCCGTCACGAATGGAACTGCGTCGTCGCTACGGCCAGGCGCTGGCGCAACGAAACGCGATGCTCAACCAGCTAAACGCCCGCCCCGGCGCCGACGATCAGCTCCAGGTCTGGGATGCCGGCTTCGCCGAGGCCGCGGCACGGCTGATCGCAGCCCGCGCCGAGGCCGTAGCGGCACTAGCGCAGGGCTTTGCGCTCGCCGCCGCCGAGCTGGGCCTGGGCGAGGCATGCAGTCTTCGGTATGCGCCGCGGGCCCAAGGCTCAGTTGAGCAGATCCGAGAGGGCCTGCTGCAGCGTCGCGGTCAGGATCTGACACTGGGACGAAGCTCCTGGGGGCCGCATCTCGATGAGCTGAAGATCGATTCCCAGGAGCGATCGTTGCGCCGCTACGGCTCCCAGGGTGAGCAGCGCGCGGCACTGCTGGCGCTGCTGTTCGCCGAGCGCGATGCCCTTCTGGAAGGTCGCGAGGTGGCGCCGCTGCTGCTGCTCGACGACGTGATGAGCGAGCTCGACCCGGAGCGTCGTGAGCGCCTCGTCGAGCGGCTTCAGCGCGGCGGTCAGGCGCTGATCACGGCCGCTGATCGAGAGTCACTTCCGGCCGCTGCGAGCGCCAACACCGTGCCCATGCCGTGGCGACGGTTCGAGGTGGCGGCGGCATGAGCAGACGCAGGGCGCCGCGTCGGGCGGCGAGCGCGATTCGCGCCGCCCGCGAAAGCGCCGCCCCAAAGACCTGCCTCGCCGCGACCCAGGCGGCGTGGGAGGGTGCCCTGGGGGCGCCGCTGGCGGCCCGCGCCCAGCCGATCTCTGAGCGCGAAGGGGTGCTGCTCGTTGAGTGCGCCGATCCCGGCTGGGCCGACGAGCTCGATCTGATGCAAGTGGCGCTTTTGGCGCGACTTCGATCCGAGCTCGGCGAGCTGGCCCCACGAAGCCTCCGCTTCCGCGTCAATGCGGGTCGGTTTTAGCCTCTGGTTTGTCCATATTTTGCAGGAGTTTTTTGATCAGGACAGGGGCCTTCCGAAGTCCTGGACTGGTATCCTTATGTTAACTCGTGTGTGTGCCCCGACCGGTGTGGAGCAGGCCTCCAGGCAGTCGGGGTTTTCTGTGAGAACCGGAAGGGATTAATTGCCTGAGAAGACCACCAAAGCCGCCACGGCGGCCGACTCCTACGGCGCCGAGGACATCACCGTCCTGGAGGGCCTGGAGGCGGTTCGCAAGCGGCCCGGCATGTACATCGGATCGACCGGCCCCCGCGGCCTCCACCACCTGGTCTATGAGGTCGTCGACAACTCCGTCGACGAGGCGCTCGCCGGGCATTGCGACAGCGTTCGCGTCGTCTTGGCGCCCGATAACAGTTGCACCGTTGAGGATGACGGGAGGGGGATCCCGGTCGAGACGATGCAAAAAGAGCAGCGCCCCGCGGCCGAGGTAGTGCTGACCGTCCTGCATGCTGGTGGAAAGTTTGGCGACGGTGGCGGCTACAAGGTCTCCGGCGGCCTGCACGGAGTCGGGGTCTCGGTCGTAAACGCGCTCTCAGAGCGCCTTCACCTCCAGATCAGCCGCGAAGGCCACGTTTGGTCACAGGACTATGAACGCGGAAAGCCGCTGACCGAGCTAACCAAGGGCGCCCCGACAAACGCACACGGCACGACGATTAGCTTCTTCCCCGATCTCGAGATTTTCGAAGAGATCGAGTTTGACTTCGAGACTCTGGCTGAGCGGCTGCGCGAGACCGCCTTCCTCACCCGCGGGCTGAAGATCGAGCTGATCGACGAGCGGGGGGCGACCAACAGCGTCACCTTCCAATACGAGGGCGGGATCGAGGACTTCGTCCGCTATCTCAACGGAAACAAAGACGAGGTTCACAAGAAGGTCATCTACTTCGAGGGCGGCAAAGAGGACGGCCAAGTCGAGATCGCGATGCAGTGGAACGCCTCTTACCAGGAGTCGATATTCAGCTTCGCCAACAACATCAACACCCATGAGGGCGGCTCGCATCTCTCCGGCTTCCGGTCGGCACTGACCAGGACCCTCAACGCCTATGCACGCACCAAAGGCCTGCTCAAAGAGAAAGACGACAACCTCGCCGGCGAGGACGTTCGCGAGGGACTCACCGCGGTGATCTCGGTCAAGCTGCACGACCCCCAGTTCGAGGGCCAAACCAAGACGAAACTCGGCAACCCGCCGATCCGCGGCCTGGTCGAGGAGATCGTCAATCGCAAACTCGGCGAGTATCTCGAGGAGAATCCCACCGACGCCCGACGGGTGATCATGAAGGCGGTTGACGCCTCGCGGGCGCGGGCGGCGGCGCGCAAGGCCCGCGACCTTACCCGCAAGTCGGCGCTGGAGAACTCGACCCTTCCGGGCAAGCTCGCCGACTGCACGGTTAAGGACCCGAGCTTGGCGGAGATCTTTGTGGTTGAGGGTGACTCCGCCGGCGGCTCCGCCAAGCAGGCCCGCGATCGCAACACCCAGGCGGTGCTGCCGCTGCGCGGAAAGATCATCAACGTCGAGAAGAGCCGAATCGACAAGGTCCTGGCCAACAACGAGATTCAGGCGTTGATAACGGCAATCGGAACCGGCGTCCACGACGAGTTCAATATCGAGGAAGCCAGGTACCACAAGATCGTGATGGCAACCGACGCCGACGTCGACGGCGCCCACATCCGCACCCTCGTCCTCACCTTCCTCTACCGGCAGATGCCGGAGCTGATCGACGCGGGCTACGTGTATATCGCCAAACCTCCGCTCTACCGGGTCAAGCAGGGCAATCAGGAGACCTACCTGGAGCGCGAGTCCGAACTCGAGGAGCTGCTACTACGCGACAAGCTCGAGGACTTCGAGCTGACGGACGCCACGGGGAACGCGAAGAAGCTGACTCCGAGCCGCTGGCAGGCCTACGTGCGTCGCTCCAAAGAGTACGAGGGCTGGGGCTCTTCCTTGCAGGCGGAGTTCGGTCATGACACGGTTCGCTTCCTCGAGGAGTCGAACCTTCTCGATGAGCAGGCGGCGACGATTTCCGCCGCCACCCGGCTGCTCAGCGCCACCGCGCCGGCGGGTGCCGCGTTTGAGACCGAGGTGCTCTCCTCCGACGACGAGCTTTTGGTGGTAAAGGCAACCGAGCGCAAGAGCGGGCTCGCCCGTACCCACCGGCTACCGGCCCAGCTCTTCTCGAACTATGACTACCGCAAGTTCGTCGAGGTCCACGAGGCGCTGCTGAAGCAGGTTGGGCGACCACCGTTCGAGATCTCCCTCGGCGAGCGCCGCAACGTCGCGCTGTCCTTCGCTGCGCTGCGCGGCAGCGTCCTTGAGCTCGCTCGTCACGGCGTCACCCTGAACCGCTTCAAGGGCCTCGGCGAGATGAATCCCGATCAGCTGCGCGAGACGACCATGGATCCCGCCAGTCGCACCCTGGCCCGGGTCACCCTCGAAGATGCCACGGCCGCGGACAAGATCTTCTCAATGCTGATGGGCGACCAGGTCGAGCCGCGGCGCAACTTCATCGAGGCCCACGCCAAAGAGGTGCGGTTCCTTGACGTTTGATTCGGGCAGAGCGGAGAGTCGCTGATGGCGCTTGAGGCCCTGACCGGTCGCATCGAAGAGCGCGAGCTCGAGAAGGAGATGCGCTCGTCCTACCTCGATTACGCGATGAGCGTGATCGTCGGCCGGGCGCTGCCCGACGTGCGTGACGGGCTAAAGCCGGTCCATCGCCGCGTCCTCTACGCGATGCACGACGTTGGCCTGCAGCCGACCCGGCCGTACCGCAAGTGCGCCTTCATCGTCGGCGAGGTGATGGGCAAGTATCACCCGCACGGCGACTCGGCCATCTACGACACGCTGGTACGGATGGCGCAGGATTTCTCACTGCGCTACCTGTTGGTCGACGGCCAGGGCAACTTCGGTTCGATCGACGACGACCCGGCCGCGGCAATGCGCTACTGCGTTGCCGGTGACACACGGGTCGCAACGCCTCAGGGGACCGTTCGCATCGACTCGATCGTTCAGGACGCCGCGCCGAACTCGGACAACGACATCGATCTCGAGGTGCTAGATCGCCTTGGCCAGCCCACCCCCGCCTCCAAGCTTTTTCACTCTGGCGATCACCCGACGCTCTGCCTGCGCACCACCCACGGCCATGAGTTGTCCGGCACCCACAACCACCCGGTCCTCTGTCTGGTCGATATGGCGGGAGTGCCGCTCTTGCTCTGGAAGCTGCTGGAGGAGATCTCACCTGGTGACAAGGTGATGATCTCGCGCACCGCTCGCGAGGTCGACGAGCCGCTCTCAGAGCATGAGGGCCAGCTCGCTCTTCTCGCAGGCGCGCTTGTCTCTGAGGGATGGATCAGCGGTTCGAGACTCGGCTTCAAACACGTCGACCATGGCTTTTTCAGCCAGGTCGTCGATGCCTACGACTCTGTAGTCGGCGGTCGGCGCTACGTGTGCTCGCGAGAGGCCGCCTCCGGCAGCCTCCTGCACGAACTCGACGTCCACAACCTCGAGCAATTTCAAAACAGCCCCCTTGCCGAACTGACCGGCGCAGTTGCCTGGGATAAGTCCGTTCCAGAGTTCGTCTGGGGCTCCGGTGCAGCCTTCAAGCGCGCTTTCCTGCGCGCCCTCTTCACCGCTGATGGTTCCTCTTTGCGGCCGCCGCGGCACTCGATCCAAGTCTCCTTTTCGACACACGGTGAGCAGCTCGCGCACGACGTACAGGTCCTCCTGCTCGAGGCAGGGATCGTCTCTCGTATCAGCCGCTACGAGCAGGGCGAGTTCAAGGTGGTGATCAGCAACCTCCACGACGTACGACTGTTCGCCCGCAACGTCGGATTCCTCAAGAAGGAGCAGGCAAAGCGCGAGCTCGAGTCGATCCCGCCGGGCAGCCGTACCCCCAGCCATGACCACCTCCCCTTGATGGCCGACAACATCCGCTCGGACAGCGGGGGGTGGTGGACCGATCGCGACTGGCTGCGCCGAGACAACGTCGATCGAATCGAGCGCAGGGGGCACGGGGGCACCGCGATCCTCTCGCGAGTCGAGTCGCAGCAGGTCTGGGATTTGGGTAGCCCGCTGGACACCGGCCACTACTTCTACGGCGAGGTCGAGTCGGTCGTCGATGCAGGAGTTCAGCCGGTCTACTCGATCCGGGTCAATTCCGAGGACCACTCGTTCCTGACCAATGGCTTCGTCAGCCACAACACCGAGGCTCGGCTCGGCCGCATGGCGACCGAGCTGCTGCGAGACATCGACGCCGACACCGTCGACTTCGGTCCGAACTACGACGAGAAGGAGCAAGAACCGCTGGTCCTCCCGGCCCGCTACCCGAATCTGTTGGTCAACGGCACCTCGGGGATCGCCGTCGGGATGGCGACCAACATCCCGCCCCACAACCTGCGCGAGGTGGCCGCCGCAGTCGCCGCCTACATCGATGACCCGGCGATCGACCTCGAGGGGCTGATGACGCACGTCAAGGGTCCGGACTTCCCCGGCGGCGGGATCATGAGCCGCGAGGGCATTCGCGACGCCTACGCCTCGGGCCGCGGCAGCATTCGGGTTCGCGCTCGCGCGCATGTCGAGCCGCTGAAGGGGGGCAAGGAGGCGATCATCGTCACCGAGCTCCCGTTCACGGTGAAGAAGCTCGGCGACGGCGGCCTGGTGACGAAGATCGCCGACCTCGTCCGCGACAAGAAACTGGAGGGGATCTCCGACCTGCGCGACGAGTCAGACGGTTCCGGGATGCGGTTGGTGATCGAGCTCAAGCGCGGTGGCCCGCCGGCCAAGGTCGTTCTCAACAACCTCTACAAGAAAACGGCGATGCAGACGACCTTCGGCGCCAACATGGTGGCGTTAGTAGACGGCGTGCCGAAGACGCTCAGCCTGCTCGAGCTGATCCACCATTACGTCGACCACCAGCGCGAGGTCGTCACCCGCCGCACCCAGTACGAACTGCGCCGCGCCGAGGCCAGGGCACACATCCTCGAGGGGCTGCTGGTCGCACTCGACAACCTCGACGCGGTGATCAAACTGATCCGCGGCTCCAGCGACCCCGATGACGCCCGCGACGGACTTATCAAGAGGTTCGAGCTCTCGCGCGCACAGGCGCAGGCCATTCTCGACATGCGCCTGCAGCGCCTCACTGCGCTCGAGGCCGGCAAAGTTCGAGCCGAGCACGCCGACCTGATGGAGCGGATCGGGGAGCTGCGAGCGATCCTCGGTGACGAGCTGCGGGTGATGGGACTGGTCAAGGAGGAGTTGGTCGAGATCGTCGAGTCCTACGGCGATGAGCGCCGCACCGAGCTGGCTCACTTCGAGGGCGACGTCGGGATCGAGGACATGATCGCCGACCAGCAGATGGTGATCTCACTGACGGCCTCGGGCTACGTAAAGCGGCTGCCGTTGGCGACCTACCGCCAGCAGCATCGCGGTGGGGTAGGGGTGATGGGAATGAACCTGAAGGAGGACGACTACATCGAGCACCTCCACATCTGTTCGACCCACGACTTCCTGCTCTTCTTCACCAACCGCGGCAAGGTCTACCGGCTCAAGGTGTATGAGTTGCCGGAGGGATCACGAACCGCGAAAGGCAGCGCCCTGGTCAACCTGCTGCCGCTGCGCGAAGGGGAGAAGGTGATGGCGGTGATCCCAACCCGTGACTTCAAGGAGAACAAGTACCTCGCCTTCGCCACCGCCAAGGGACAGATCAAGAAGACCGAGTTCCTCTCCTACAACACCCCGATCCGCGCCGACGGGATCATTGCGATCAAGGTCCGCGACGGCGACGAGCTGGTCCAGGTGCGGCTGACTTCAGGAGACGACGACATCCTCATGGTGTCCCACTCCGGGCACGCGTCGCGCTTCTCAGAGGAGCTGGTGCGCCCGATGGGCAGGGATACCAGCGGGATCAAGGGGATGAACGTCTCCGGCAAGGGCAACCGGGTGCTGGCGATGGACATCGCCCGCGACGACACCGAACTATTCGTTGTCACCGAGAACGGCTACGGCAAGCGAACCCCGGTGGCCGAGTACCCGATCAAGGGTCGCGGCACCAAAGGGGTGCTGACGGCGAAGCTCACCGCCAAGAAGGGTGGACTCGCCGGCGCCCTGATCGTGCGCGAACACCAGGAGTTGCTCTTTATCTCCCAAAACGGGATGGTGCAACGAACCTCGGTCAGCGGCATCTCGGAGATGGGGCGAGCGACCCAGGGGGTGAAGGTGATGAACATCAAGGATGACGACCGGGTCAGCGCCGTTGCCTTGGTGGTCGAGTCCCAGGGCTCAGAGGAGACCCCTCCCGAGCGGCCCGATGACCTCTTTGACTAGGCGGCTGCCAGGTACTGCTGCCAGGCCGGCGGGATGCTGGGACTCGCGACCTGGATAAAGACGGTTGGCCCGGGCGCCTTCGGGTTGCTCCTGGGGTGCATCTGGATCTCGCGCGGCAGCCGGTTTCCCTTGCGCCGGTTGCAGGTGGCGCAGGCGGCGACGATGTTCTCCCAGACCGATTGACCGCCTCTGCTGCGCGGGATCACGTGATCGACGGTCAGTCCAGACTTCTTCAAGCCGCAGTACTGGCAGGTCCAAGCGTCGCGCGCCAAGACTGCCCGGCGGGTGATTTTTCGGCGGTGGGCCTCGCGCGGGATCCGCACGTAGCTGACGAGGCGAATCACATCGGGCCGCTCGATCGTCATGTGCTCTGAGTGAAGCGCGCCCTCTTGCTGCTCGAGCAGCTCGGCCTTTTCCTTGAGCAGCAGCACGGCGGCGCGCCGCAACGTGCAGACGTTGATCGGCTCATAGGTCGCATTGAGGACCAAGACCCGTGCCATCGTGCAGGCGATTGTACGGGGGTCAACTGACCGGATAGGAGCCCAGGACGCGAACCGAGTCCGCCTTTGCGCGAAGCGCCTCGATTGCCTCGGCAACGCGCGAGTCGCTCAGCGCGGCCTCGAGATCACAGAAGAACATGTAGCGGCCCAGGCCGCGCCGCAGCGGCCGAGACTCGATTCGGCTCAGGTTGACGCCGCGGCTCGAGAACTCCTGCAACGCCTCAACCAACGCTCCTGGATGATCCTCGCCGAGCTCGGAGAAGACCAGGGAGGTCTTCCAGGCATCCCCGCCCGAGGTCTCTGTTCCAGCGGCCGCGATCCAAACGAATCGGGTCACGTTGTCGGTCTCATCCTCGATCCCTTCCGCCAGGATGACGCATCCATAGCGCTCGGCGGCGGAGCGCGCGCCGATCGCCGCCCAGGGTCGGTCGGACTCGCTGATCAGGCGCACCGCCTCCGCGGTGCTGCTGGCGCTGACCCGCTCGGCCAGCGGCAGCCGCGCGCGCAAAAATCGCGCGCACTGGGCGAGCGGCTGGGGGTGGGAGAGCACCGCCTCGATCTCCTCCATCCCCAGCGCCTGGCGGGCGATCAGCTGCTCGCTGATCGCGAAGTCGTGCTGCCCGACGATGGTCACCGCAGGCGCATCGAAAGCGAGGGTGTCGAGGGTGCTGCGCACCGAACCCTCGATCGAGTTCTCGAACGGGACCAAGGCGCGCTCGGCCTCGCCGCGCTGTACGGCAAGGATCGCGTCGTGAACCGTCGCGGTGCGCAGCGGCTCGTACTCGATCCCACGGGCGGCCTCGCCCAGCGCGTCCTCGGTAAACGTCCCCGCCGGTCCGAGGTAGGCGATCCGCATCATCGACGATACCTCCGCACCTGCCGGGAGCCCTATTCGAAGTTGACCGCGTAGCTTGCTTTGTTGTTGCTGGTCACCTTCTCCCCGGGAACCGGATTGACGTTGACTTCGAGGCTGACCTGCCCTTTGGGGGTCGGAGTGAGGGGGATCGTCACCGCTTCGGTTTCGCCCACGCCGATGCTGCTGATCTCGCCCTGCAGGGTGTGGCCGCCGTTTACCTTGACCGAAACCTTGATCCCATTCTCGGTTGATTCGCCCTGGTTTTGAACCTTGGCTTCGACTTCGGGGGTAGTACCGCTGGCGATCGTTGTGGTGGTCGCCGAACTCAATTCGGTGCCGTTAATCGAGGCACCAACCAACCCCAAACCGTGCACCCCCGGCGTCGCCGCTGCGGTCGAGCCGCTGACCTGGCCAAGCGCCGTGCTGACAGTGGCCGGATCAAGCCACTTCGTGCCTTCGGGAAGGAAGTCGCTCCGCGGCACGTTGCTGCCATCGATGCCGTTGCTTTCGAGCACCGCATCGATCTCGGGTCGCGCGACCGCCGCGTAGAGGACGTCGCTGGCGAGCAGTTTCTGCATCTGTTTGGCAATCACGGCGGTCGCCTTGGCGGCCCCGACGTTGCCCAGCGCGGTACTCATCTTGTTGGCGATTTCATCCATCGCACTGCCCCGCAGCTCGTACACGAGTTCGAGCGCGTGCTGGGCTTCGCCCATGCCGCCGGGCGCGCCCAAGCTGTCGACCCGGGTCACGTAGTTGTCCATCGCGCTGCGGTCGGCGTTCACCTCGTTGACGAACTCCGTAACTGAGAGGGTGCCTGGGTTGGAGAGCTTGCCAAAGAAGGCTTTGCTTGTCTGCTGGGTCTCTTCGACGATCTCACTGACGTTGCGGGCGTAGCTGCTGAGAGCCTGCTGGGCTTGCGCGTCGAGGCAGCCCTTGACCCCGAGTACCAGCCCGATCAGGACGATCAGCGCCGCGCCGAGCGCGAGCGCACGGCGGAGCATTATCTGCTGCCGTTCGGGGCGACGTGGTCGCCGCGGTCGGCGCCGCGGCTGGCGTGCTGGCGAATCCTCCAAAGACGGCTCTCCAAGCTGGTTGGCTGGCGGGAGAGTATGAACGCTTCGGGGGTCGGCGCGTCAAGAGGCCCAGCAAAGTGGGCGTTTTAGCGGCCAAACGCGCAGGAGACGGGAGCCCGGCGGCGAAGGGATCGGGGCTTTGGTCGGATCCCTCGTGCTCAACCGCTTTCTAATCGAGCGCCGCATCGGCAGCGGCGGATTCGGGGTCGTATATGAGGCCTGGGACGGTCGCCTCGAGCGCCCGGTCGCGGTCAAGGCGATCGAATCCCGCGGAGCCGAGTTGGGTCGACGGGTGCTGCGCGAGGCCCAAGCGGCGGCCCGCCTCAACCATCCCGGCATCGTCACTCTGTATGAGATGGGCGAGGAGGACGGAAACGCGCTGCTGGTCACCGAGCTGGTCGACGGCTCGACCCTGGCGCGGTTGAGCCGCGAGGGCGAGCTGAGCGACCGCGAGATCGGCGAGATCGGCGCCGATCTATGTGAGGCGCTCGACCACGCTCACTCCCGGGGGGTGATCCACCGCGACATCAAGCCGCAAAATGTCCAGATCACGGCCGGCGAGCCACGCGCCAAGTTGATGGATTTCGGCATCGCCAGCCTCGCTGACGGTGCTTCGCTCACCGCGCCTGGGGACGTGCTCGGGACGCTCGCATACATGTCGCCCGAGCAGGCTGAGGGCCGCCCGGCGGGACCCGAGGCAGACATCTACTCGCTGGCGCTGACGCTGTATGAGTGCTGGAGTGGCCAGAATCCCCA
This sequence comes from uncultured Solirubrobacterales bacterium, assembly GCA_963745305.1. GTDB lineage: Bacteria > Actinomycetota > Thermoleophilia > Solirubrobacterales > 70-9 > CAVUWL01. The sequence goes on along the minus strand of CAVUWL010000018.1, from coordinate 51,551 downwards.
CCGACGCTCCAGCCCTGCAGCGACCGCACGGGCAATCGGTACCCGCACGCGCCCCCTGCGGCGGCTGCGCCCGGATCTGCCGCGCGAACTCTCTGCAGCGATCGATGCCTGCCTGAACCAGCGCCCCGCGAGCCGACCTCCCCTCGAGGAGCTGGGCGGCGCGATCGAGGAGTCCCTCGATGCCCTCACTGCGGATTCACCCAAGACCTCGCGGCCGGTCGCGATGCGATTTGGCGTTGCCGCTGCGGCCGCGGTGCTCGGCGCCTGGCTCGCCATCGGCCACGGGATCGTGCTCCCGTAGGATTTCAGGGCTCTCCGCATCCGGGGAGCGCCGCCCGCGCCAAGGAGCCATCTGATCAGCGTTCTACGCAAGCTCGAGTCCCGGATCGAAGGTCTCGTCGAGGGAGTCTTCAGTCGCGCATTTAGCTCCGAGGTGCAGCCGGTCGAACTGGCACGCAAACTCGCCAAGGAAATGGACGCTCACAAGACGGCATCAATCGAGCGGGTCTACGTGCCGAATGAGTACACCGTCTTCCTCTCAAAGCAGGACCGCGCCAAGCTGGAGGGCTATGAGCGCTCACTCGAGCAGGAGCTGTCGGGGTACTTGCTCGAGCACGCGCGACGGCGCAACTATGATCTGCTGACCCGCCCGGCTGTCGAGTTCAGCACCGACGAGCGGCTGCGCCTTGGTGAGTTTGGGATTCAGGCCCGGCTGGTAAAGCCTCCTGCCCACGAGGGGGACAGGCCCAGCCAGGGGGAGGAGGGTCACACGATGGTTTACTCAGCCGTGCGCGAGCGCGACCGGGGTCGGCCAAAACGCCCCGAGGAGGCGGTCGGGGCGCTCGTTTCGACCCGAGCGGTGGTCTCCCTCGACGATCGGCGCTACGTGCTCGACGGGCCACGGGCCACGATCGGTCGCTCGAAGTCCGCCGAGTGCGTGCTGGCGGATCCGAATGTCTCACGCCGCCACGCTGAGCTTCGCCGCTCTGAGACCGGCGACTGGCAGATCGTTGACCTCGGGTCGACCAACGGGGTCAAGGTCAACGGCCGCCGCGTGCCCGCCACCCGCCTCAGTCCCGGAGACGAGGTCACCCTGGGAACCACAACCTTCCTTTTCGACATCGAGCAGTAGCCGTAGTGTGCTGAGCGCGTGGCCTACGACCCGATCTCCGTAGCTCTCAAGTTCGGCTTTTTGGCCGTCCTCTACCTGTTCTTGCTCTTCATCGCGCGCAGCGCGATGAAGGACCTGAGGCGGACGGTCGCCCCGGCGCCAGATGCGACCGGTTTTCACGCGACGCCGGGCTACGGCGCCGAGGCCAAGCGCGGAGCCGACGCCTGGCTGGTGGCCGAGCGAGGTGGCGGCTTGGGCGAGGGAGAACGCTTCGATTTGATCGGCGGGCTCTCGATCGGTCGCTCGAAGGAATCCGACGTCCAGATCGAGGATCGATATGCCTCCGGGATCCACGCCAGGGTCTTCTCCCGTGATGGCCGCTACATCATCGAAGACATGGGCTCAACCAACGGTACCCTGCTAAACGATGGCGCACTGACGGGCGAAGCCGAGTTGATCGACGGAGACGTGGTCAGGATTGGTGACACCGAGTTTCGCTTTGAGGCAAATGCCTAGGGACGACCAAGACGGAGCGGGCAGATGCTGCGGGTGAGCGATCAGGCATTTCGCACTGACACCGGGCGCCAGCGCAACGCCAATGAGGATTCCGTGTTTGTTCGGGTTCCGATCTTTGTCGTCGCCGATGGGATGGGCGGTGCGCAGGCCGGAGAGGTTGCCTCCAAGGCCGCCGCCGAGGCGTTTGAGCGCGACCTCCCGGCCGTTCCTCCCGAGCAGACCCTGAGGGAAACGATCGAGACCGCCAACCACGAGATCCACGAACACGCCCGCGCCGATCCGGCGCTGACCGGGATGGGGACGACGATCACCGCCGCAATCGTTGATTTCGCGGCCGAGGAGGTGGCGGTCGGCCACGTCGGGGACAGCCGCGCCTACCGGTTTCGCGACGGCAGGCTTGAGCGCCTCACCCGTGATCACTCCCTGGTCGAGGAGATGCGGCGCAAGGGCCAGCTCACCGACGCCCAGGCCGAGGACCATCCCCAGCGCTCGATCATCACCCGCGCGCTTGGTCCCGAGCCCGAGGTAAAAGTCGACGTCCAGACGGTCCCTGCCCTGCCCGGCGATGTCTTCTTGCTTTGCTCAGACGGCCTGACGACGATGCTTGATGACGAGCAGATAGCTCGCATCCTCGCCACTGCGACCTCGCTGGAGGCCGCGGTGCGCGCCCTGATCGATGAAGCCAACCGGGCCGGAGGGCGCGACAACATCACCGCGCTCCTCTTCGCCCTAGAGGGCTCGCCGACGGCAGCCGCAGGTGAGCCGGAGGGCGCGACGCTGATCGGAGCAAGCGCGCAGGAGGCGGGGCTCACCGCCACCGAGGTTCGCCGCCGCGCGGCGGCGGCGGCGGCGGCGGAACGACGCGAGGAGCTCGCCGCCAAGCCCAAGCGACGTCGGCTGCGAAGGACCGCCAAGGCGCTTGCCGTGATCGTGCTGCTGGCGGCGCTTGGCTTCGGTGCTTGGTACGGGAACCGCCAGATCTGGTTCCTCGGCACCGACGGCGCCGGCCGGGTGGCGCTTTACCGCGGACTTCCCTATGAACTCCCCTTCGGGATCGATCTCTATCAGGAGCGCTATTCGAGCCCGCTTCAGACCGCCTCGCTGCCGGCGCGTCGCCGCGCCGCGGTCACCGGTCACAGCCTGCGCTCGCGCTCGGATGCGACCTCGCTGCTCGAAGAAATTCAGAGGACCGAGGGCGTGCCTTGATCGGGGTCTTCAAACTGAGCGCCGCCATGTGCGCGATCGGCCCCCAGGGTAGGCGGCCGGGATGAGATCTGCCCGAAACCGCGAGCTCTTCGCCCTGCTGCCGGTGGCGCTGCTTCTGACCGCCGGCTTCGCGGCGGTCTTTGCGCAGCAGAATGCCCGTCCCGGCAACCTCAGCCTGATCTACGGGGCCTACTTTCTAGCGATCTGCCTCGCCACCCACCTGTTCCTGCGGTTCCGCCTTCCCAACGCCGACCCCTACCTCTTCCCGCTGGCGGCGCTTCTGACCGCCATCGGGTTGGTGATGATCTATCGGATCGATTCGACCCTAGCTCGCGACCAGGCCAACTGGTTCGTCGTTGGCCTGATCCTCTTCGCCCTGACGATCCATTTCCTTCGCGATTACGAGGTGCTGGAGCGCTACCGTTACACGATCGCCGCGGTGGGCCTGCTGCTCCTGTTGGCGCCGCGCCTGCCGGGAATCGGGCAGCAGGTCAACGGCGCCTATCTCGGGGTCAAGGTCGGGCCCTTGCAATTTCAACCGACCGAGTTCTCCAAGATCTGCATCGTCATTTTCTTGGCCAGTTATCTGCGCGAGCACCGCGAGGTCCTGATCGTCGGTGCTCGCCGCGTCCTCGGCGTCACCCTGCCGCCGCTCAAGCACCTCGGCCCGATGCTTGTCGTCTGGGGCGCCTCGATGTTCATGCTCGTCTTCATCCGCGACCTGGGCAGTTCGCTGATGTTCTTCGCGGCGTTTCTCGCCCTGCTCTACGTCGCAACCGGGCGCTTCTCATTCGTGGTGATCGGGATGGCGATGTTTCTCCTCGGCTCCTGGTTTTTTGCCGCCACCATTCCCCACGTCGGTGAGCGCGTCGATATCTGGCTTAACCCTTACAAGGAAGCCAGAACCAGCGGCTACCAGATCCTGCAGTCGATGTTCGCCCAGGCCGACGGCGGCCTCTTCGGCAAGGGCTTTGGGCAGGCGCTGATCACCGACCCGGGCACCCGTAACGCGCTTCTGCCAGCCGCCCAGACGGACACGATCTACTCGCTGATCGTCAACGAGCTGGGGCTCTTCGGGGCCTGCGGAGTAATCCTCATCTACCTGCTGATCGCGGCGCGCGGTTTCAAGATCGCGCTGATTGCCAACGACGGCTTTTCGAAGCTGCTGGCGACCGGGCTGACCGCCGTCTTCTCGATCCAGGCCTTCGTGATCATCGGGGGGGTGACGCGGGTGATCCCCCTGACCGGGGTGACGCTGCCCTTCGTTAGCTACGGCGGCAGCTCGGTCGTCGCCAACTTCGTTCTGCTGGCCTTGCTCCTGCTGATCTCTGACCGCGCCCGTCGCGAAAGCGCGGCGAACCTCCGGCCCTCGTTGGCGCCGCAGCGATCGTGAACCGCCAAATCGTCAAGCTGTTTGGCCTGATCGTCGCCCTCTTTGCGGTGCTGATCGGCTTCACCTCCTACTGGTCGGTCTTTGACGCCAAGGCGCTGAGGAACAACAGCGCCAATACCCGCCCCCTGCTGGAGGCCCAGCAGATCAAGCGGGGCAGGGTGCTCGCCGCAAACGGCAGCGTGATCGCCCGCTCGGTTGCACTCGGCCACGGCGCCAACCTGCGCTACGTGCGCCGCTACCCCCAGGGGACGCTCTTCGGGCATCCGATCGGCTACAGCTATGAGCGCCAGGGCGATAGCGAGTTTGAGCATTCTCACAACGAAGAACTGGTCGGCACCAGCTCGGAATTCGGCTCGATCCTCGACCAGCTGAGCGGCCATAACCAAGAAGGCGACGACGTCGTCACGAACCTCGATCCGACGGCACAGCGGGTGGCGCTCAGCGGCCTCGAAGCGGCAGGATTTGGGGCGGTGGTGGCGATCGCGCCCAAGACCGGCCGTGTTCTGGTGATGGCCTCAAACCCCCCGTATAACCCGAACCGGATTCCCTACCACCTCTCCTCACTCGACCTAAATACCGCCGAATCACCGCTGCTCGATCGCGCCACCCAGGGGCAGTACCCGCCGGGCTCGACCTTCAAGGTGGTGACCGCGGCGGCGGGGCTGGACAGCGGCACGATCACCCCCGAAACGACGATCGATGCGCCCGGCTCGATCGAAGTTCAGGGCCAGACTCTGCAAAACGACTTCAATCAGAACTTTGGCCCGATCGCGCTCGACACCGCCCTAACCAACTCGGTGAATACCTGGTTTGGCCAACTCGGGCAGCGGATCGGAGAGAGCACGCTGTTTAAGTACATGGACCGCTTCGGCTTCAACGCGACACCGGCGATCGATCTCCCCGAAGACCAGGTCTATCCGAGCGGCCTCTTCGAAGAAGAAAAGCTGCTTCCCCCCGGCGCGCCGGTCGATCTCGCCCGGGTTGCGATTGGCCAGGAGCGCCTGGCGGTGACGCCGCTGCAGATGGCCGAGGTAGCGGCGGCGGTTGCGGACAAAGGCAGGTTGATGAAGCCGCAGATCTGGAGCCGGGTCATCAACCCCGATGGGCGCGTGGTGAAGCGCCTGCAACCTTCGGAATACAGCCGCCCGGTCAGCGCCCAAACCGCCGCCGAGCTGACCACCGCGATGGAAGGTGTGGTCAGAGAAGGAACCGGCACCAACGCGGCGATCCCCGGCGTCGCGGTTGCCGGCAAGACGGGCACCGCGGAAACCCCCTACAACAAGTCCTGCGGCGGCGGTACGGCTGAGAATCAGGGTTGGTTCATCGGCTTCGCCCCCGCCCGTGACCCCAAGGTCGCAATTGCGGTCACGGTCCAGTGCACGACGAAGTTCGGAAACGATGTCGCCGCGCCGATCTTTCGCTCCGTCGCGGAAACGATCCTGCGTGGGGAATGAACCATGAGAAAAGGAGGTCGCAGGCGTGCCTGAGGTGAGTGAGGGCAGCATCGTTGACGGGCGCTACCGGGTACTGCAGCGGATCGGCTCGGGGGGGATGGCGGACGTCTGGCTCGCCGATGACACTCACCTTCAGCGCCGCGTGGCCCTCAAGGTGCTTCACGCCCGCTTCTCCCAGGACCGCGAGTTTGTCGAGCGCTTTCGCCGGGAGGCCGAGTCCGCGGCAGGACTGCAGCACCCAAACATTGTCGCGGTTTATGACCGCGGCGAGTTCGAAGGCTCCTACTACATAGCGATGCAATACATCGAGGGTCGCACCCTGAAACAGTTGATCGACGCTGGCCTCAGCCCCGAACAGGCGGCTCGCCTGATCCGACAGGTGCTCGAAGCCGCCCGCTTTGCCCATCGTCACGGGATCGTCCACCGTGATCTGAAGCCCCAGAACGTGATCGTCGACGCCGAGGGCAAGGCGCTTGTTACCGACTTCGGGATCGCCCGAGCTGGCGTCTCTGAGATCACCCAGGCCGGCTCGGTGATGGGGACTCCCCATTACCTCAGCCCGGAGCAGGCCCAGGGCATGGATGTGACCGCAGTTTCCGATCTGTACTCGATCGGGGTGATGCTCTATGAGGCGCTCAGCGGACGCGTCCCCTTTGAGGGGGAGAGCGCCGTCGCCGTCGCGATGAAGCAGGTTTCCCAGGTGCCACAGCGCCCGAGCTCGATCAATCCGCGAGTTTCCCCGGGGCTCGACGCGGTGGTGATGCGAGCCCTGGAGAAGGACCCAGGACAGCGCTTCCAAAGCGCCGACGCGTTCATCGCCGCGCTCGATGCAGCGCTCGGCGAAGCCGGCGGAGCTGGGGGGGGCACGGCGAGCTTCGCGCCGCTCCCGCCGGTCGTGGCAAGCCCTGAAGAGGGCGGCGCCAAAGATGATCAGCGCCGCAAGCGCTGGCGCTGGGCGCTGATCGCCGCCGCCGTGCTGATCGGTGCCTTGCTCGGCTACGCGCTGACTCGTGAAACGAGCACCGATGTGCCGAACGTGACCGGGAATCAGCTCAACGTCGCGATCTCGCTGCTGCAGCAGGATGGCTTCTCGGTCCGCGAAGTGAAGCGGGTCGAGCGCGCCGCACCCCAGAACACGGTGCTAGAGCAGGATCCCGCCGCCTCGCCCCCGGGTGAGAAGGCGGCGATGAACTGCGCCTTCCTCGGGATCGCGTGTTCGAAGCCGCCGGTGACCCTGACGGTCAGCGCCGGGCCCGGCAGTACCAAGGTCCCAAGCACCGCAGGACTGACCCGGGCCGCGGCCGAAACGAAGCTGAAGAAGGCCGGCTTCGGGGCTGGGATCAGCAACGTTCACTCCGCCACGGTGGCGGCCGGCACGGTGATTCACTCCAGCCCGGCCGCCGGAACAAGCGAGACGCGGGGTTCAGAGGTAACCCTGACGCTTTCAAGCGGACCGAAGCTGGCCAAAGTCCCGGTGCTGGTCGGCAGCCAGCGTTCGGTCGCGGTTGAACAGATTCATGGTCGGGGTCTCAGCGCAAGCGTGCTGGAAGAAACGAGCTCGCAGAAGACGGGACAGGTGATTCGGCAAACGCCGAGCGCCGGCGCCGAAGTCGATCCCTACTCGACGGTCACGATCGTCGTCTCGAAGGGACCGCAGCGGGTCGGCGTTCCAAACGTGATCGGCAAGCTTCGCTCCGAAGCGGTGACGAGCCTGCGCGAAGCCGGATTGAAGCCAGCGGTGCGTGAACAGGAAACTGAAGCCGCGACGCAATCTGGCCGCGTGCTGAGCCAGTTCCCGCCAGCTGGCACGAAGCTGGACAAGGGAGCCGAAGTCACGATCTCGGTCGGGAAGCTGGCGGCGGAAGCTGGCGAAACGGGCGAAGCTCCGAAGCCGTGAAGCGCGGCCGAGAATTCCCTGGGCGTGGTCGGTGAGGGTCGCCGTGCTATGCGGCGGGCGCTCCTCTGAGCACGACGTCTCGCTGCGCTCGGGTGAGTCGGTCAGCCGCGGTCTGAGGGCCGCCGGCCACCAGGTTGACCTGGTCAGAATCGATCGCAGCGGTCGCTGGAGCTGGGAGAAGGAGCAGCTCGAGCTGGCTCCGGCGGCTGGGCTCTTGGGTGTCGATGTCGTTTTCCCGGCGCTGCACGGGCCCGGCGGCGAGGACGGCACAGTGCAGGGGGTCCTGGAGTGCCTCGACGTACCCTACGTGGGCTCGGGGGTGCTTTCGTCGGCGATCTGCATGGACAAGCTGACGCTGAAGCGGCTCTTGGCCCATCATGACGTCTCCCAGGTTGATTTTGTCCAGGTGGGCGGGGAGGGCTGGCGCGAGCGCGGCGCGGCGATGGGATTGCCGCTTTGGGTCAAGCCCTCCCGGCTCGGTTCGAGCGTCGGCATCAGCAAGGTGAATCGCCTCGACCAGCTTGACGACGCCGTCGATCTGGCTCTACGCCACGACCCGCGGGTGATCGTCGAGGCTTCGGCCGGTGGCCGCGAGCTCGAGTGTTCGGTGCTCGGCAATCGGGAGCTTGAGACCTCGGTTCCAGGAGAGATCGTCGCCAACGCCGATTGGTATGACTTCGAGGCCAAGTACGGCGACGGTGGTATGGAGCTGGTGGTCCCGGCGCCGATCTCGGCGCAGCAGGCCGCCCGCGTGCGCGAGCTGGCCGGGGAGATCTTCTCGCTGGCCGGATGCGCCGGACTGGCTCGCTGTGACTTCTTCCTTGAGTCCGATGGGACGGTCTTGGTGAACGAGATCAACACGATGCCGGGCTTCACCGAGACCAGCGTCTACGCGAGGCTCCTCGAGACAACCGGCATTCCCTACTCTGAGCTCTGCGATCGCCTCCTGGCCCTCGCCTTGGAGCGTCATGCCCGGGACCGAGCCTATGAGCACTAGCTCGGTCAGTTGAGCAGGTTGATATCGCTGATTTCGACCAGGTAACCGCCGCCTTCGGGGGCCGAAGAGGCCTTCTTAAACCAGAGCAGAAAATGGCGGGCGGGCTGGCGCAGGCTGAGGTCGATCTCCTGCAGCGCCGCGGCGTCATTTACCTCACCGACTTGCTGCCCCCAACCGGAGATACCGGCCGGCGCTTCTCCCCCAGCGGCAAAAACCTGCGCGTCCCAGCCGGGGGTCGGGCTGCGCACGATCATCTTGGTGGGGCGCGCCGGCGCCTTGGTGCTGACGTAGATCCCAGTTCCTCGGTCGGCCCCTTCCTTGGTACCGGCAAATATTTCTGATTCGTAGTGCTCGGTGGCCCAGGCGGTCCCGGTTGGGTTGCCATCGATGGCGAATCTGACTTCTTCGGGGTTTTCTTCGCCGCTTCCCTCCGGGTTGTAGCTGGTTGCCGAGACGATTTCGATTGGCTTACCGGCCCCGCGCTCGGCGCCGCCGCCGCCAATCTTGCCACTGGAGATCAGCTGCACGGCGAGCAGGGCTCCGCCTGCCACAACCAACAGCGCCGCAATCGTCGCCCAGGACCAGCGCGCCCGGCTGGAGAGCTTTCGCTTCGGGCCGGGTACCGCATCGAGGACGCTCGTCGCCTCGCCGGTGGTCGAGCCCGCCCTCGCCGCCTCCACCTCGAGCGCGGTTGAGAGATCGTCGATCATCTCGCCGATGTGTTGGTAGCGATCGTCGGGGCGCTTTGCGGTCGAGCGCTCGACCACCAGGGCCAGCGCGGCGGAGACCTCGGGGCGACGGCGCTGGACGTCCGGCAGCTCCTCGTTGACGTGTTTCATCGCCACCCCGACCTGGCTATCGGCGTGAAATGGGACCTGGCCGACCAGCATCTCGAAGAGGACGACACCAAGGGAGTAAATGTCGCAGCGGGGATCGACGCTCTGTCCCATCGCTTGCTCGGGAGCGACGTAGTCGGTGGTCCCCAGCACCCTGCCGGTCGCGGTCATTCCATCCTGCTCGAGTTGACGGGAGATGCCGAAATCGGTCAGCTTCGCCCTTCCCTCATTATCGATAAGGATGTTTTGGGGCTTGATGTCGCGGTGGACCATGTGGCGGGCATGGGCGACGGTGAGCCCCCGCGCCACCTCGATCGCGTAGGCGAGTGCCTCCTGAGTATCGAGCGCTCCGACCCGGGAGATCCGCTGCTTCAGCGTCTCCCCCTCGACGTACTCAAAGACGATGTAGGGGTAGCCGCCGTCCTCGCCGGCGTCGATCACCGAGACGACGTTGGGATGAGACAGCTTCGCCACCGCCCTCGCCTCCTGGCGGAACCGCTCAAGCTGGTCGGGCTGCTCGGACATCTCGCGGTGCATTACCTTCACCGCCACCGGGCGGTCGAGCGTTTGATCGCGCGCCAGGTATACGGTCGACATCCCACCGCTGCCGAGCTTTGCCTCCAGCCGGTAGCGGCGGGAGAGCACGGTTCCGATCATCGAGCTTGAGGAGCGGGCCTCCATTTATGCGCGTCCATTGTCAAACACCGTTGCGATGGGGATTCTCCATCGCGCCTCGCTCTCCCACTCACGCACGGCGGACTTCACGGGACCCTTCGACGACTTCTCCGATCCGCTTTGCCTTGCGGTGGTGGCGCCTCAATATTGTGAGCGCCTCTGCCTCATCGGCCGCGGCGACCAAACAGCAAAATCCGCAGCCCATGTTGAAAACCTCGTGCATCTCCTCCACGCCCACCCCGGCTCGCTCCTGGATCAGCTCGAAGATCGCCGGCACCGGTAGCGGGTCTTCGATCTCATAGTCAACGTCAGCCTGCAGGCGCGCCAAATTGCCCAGTCCTCCGGAGGTGATGTGGGCGAGCCCGCGAACCTCCACCGCGGAGTGCAGGAGCTCCATTACCGGTGCCACGTAGATCTCGGTCGGCTCCAGGAGCACCTCCCCGAGCGGGCGGCCGAGGCGCTCATCATCCATCCCGATCCCGCTGAGCGCTTCGCGAGCGAGGCTGTAGCCGTTTGAGTGGATTCCTGAGGAGGGCAGGCCAATCACCGAATCACCCGGCGCCAGCGCGGAGCCATCGATGATCGCGTCCAAGGAGACGCTGCCGAAGCAGGCTCCGGCGAGGTCGAGCCCGTTGACCATCTCGCCGAGCTGGGCGAGCTCGCCGCCGGGAATCTCGATTCCGGCCAGCTCCGCTCCGCGCGCCAGGCCGACGCCAATCTGCTCGCAGATCGCGGGGTCGGCCCGCTCTATTGCGATGTAGTCGAGCATTGCCAGCGGCTCGGCACCGACGCAGATCACGTCGTTTACGTTCATCGCGACACAGTCGATGCCGACCGTGTCATAGCGACCAAGCTGCTCGGCCACCAGCAGCTTGGTGCCGACGCCGTCGGCCGAGAGGGCGATGCCGGTGTGCTCATCGAGCGCGATCACGCTGGCGTAATGACCGCTCAGCGGGAGCTGGCGAGAGGGGCGCTGGAGCCGAATCGTGGTGAGGGCGCGGATCAGCCCGGCGACGGCGGAGTCAGCCGCCGCCTGGTCAACGCCGGCCCTGGCGTAGGCATCGGGGCTCATCGCCGCCCTCGATTGCAGATCAGCCAGCTGCCGGGGCTCAAGCTGTTGGGTCTCCTGGTTGTGTTTGGCCGGCTGATTGATGCAGCTTTGCAAGAACGCCCGCCGCAAGGATGGCGCGATAGGCGGCGTAGGGCCAGAGCGCCCGATCTCGCTCGACGAGGTGGATCAGGCGCTGGGAGGCGAGGGTGGAGGCGAAGGAGGCGCCAATTCCGACCGCGATCGATCGGCGCAGCTGCGGGGTGGTACCGCGGTGGGCGAGGCGGACGCCCTTGAGCGCGCTCGCCCCGACGATGATCGGCAGGGCAATCGTGCGCGACAGGAGGTTCGCTTGGTCCCGCGAGAACCGCCTCCAACGGGCCGCCGCGAGGGTGACGCCGTTACGGGAGACTCCCGGGATCAGCGCCGCCGCCTGGGCGAGGCCAAGGGTAAGGCCATCGATTGCTCCGGCATCGCCGCGGCCCCGCTGCTGGGGGCGGGTGTCGGCAATCAACATCGCCGCGGCCCCGCCGAGAAGGCCGAGGGCGGTGGCTCGGGGTCCACCCAGGTGGTGCTCGATCGGCCGCTCGAGCTTGTATCCGACCGCGGCGGCGGGCAGGAACGAGAGGCCCAGCACGATCGCTCGCCGCCCGTTGAAATTCCGCAGCTCTTCGGCGATCACCCGTCGCTGGCCAATCAGAAGCGCCAGCGCGGCACCGGCGTGCAGGGCCACCTCAAAGCTCTTTCGGACCTCGGGATCGATCGTCTGCCAATCCCAACCGATCAGCCAGGGCAGCAGAACAATATGGGCCGAACTTGAGATCGGCAGCAGCTCCGCTGGTCCTTGGACGATTCCCAGCACCACCGCGCGCCGGGTCGGAAGCTTCCCCTCCAGGGCTTCGTTCAAGCGCCGCCGGCTCCGGCGGGCTCGGTCGCCTCACCCTCGCCGGATCCGCCGCCCCGCCGGCGCTTGAGGATTGCGTAGACGATCAGGACGGCGATCGCGGCGACAACCAGGTAATCGAGGATCTCGAGGTGACTGCGCCACTGACTCCAGTTGCCGCCGACCGCCCGCCCAAGCAGCCCAAAGCCCACCACCCAGGGCAACGAGCCGAGCGCGGTGAGCCAGGTGAAGCGCCAAAACGGCATCTTGGCCACTCCGGCCGGCAGGGAGATGAAGGCACGCACCAGCGGGATGAGGCGGGCGAAGAAGACGGTTGCATCGCCGTGACGGCTGAACCATCCGTCGACCCGCGCCAGCCGAGCGGGGCTGAGGTGGACGAAGCGATTTTTTTCCAAGAGGTCGATCCGCCCGTAGTAGCCAACCGCATAGGTGAGCCAGGAGCCGACCATGTTTCCGGCCAAGCCAGCGGCGGTTATCCCGATCAGCGTCTGACTCCCGTTGGAGACGTTAAAGCCCGCGAACAGCATCACCGCCTCGCTGGGAATCGGTATGCAGGCGCTGCCGGCGGCCATCAGCGCGAAGACCCCGGCGAGGCCCGCGCTTTCGACCACCTTGACGCAGAATTCGACTATCGGTCCGCTGAGACTGGCGTAGAGGATCGGATTCGGCATGGGAAGGCCCATGATCCTAAGACCTCAGCCTCTAAACTCACTGCGTCCCATGCAGCGCCTGAACCACCCCGTCTATCGCAACCGGGTCCTGCAGGTCGCAGCCGACGCAGTCTTGGTCACGCTGGCCTTCTTCCTGGCGTTTCAGCTGCGCTTCCTCGACGATCCGCACGGGTTGCCGCACCGCTATGCGGTGCTCTTCGCCGAGGCCGTTGGCATCGTCGTGGTTGGCAAGCTGATCGTCTTCGGAGCCTTCGGGCTCTACCAGAAGTGGTGGCGCTACGTGAGCGGGAGGGATTTCCTGCTGATCCTGCGGGCGGTCGCTTTCGCCAGCGCGCTCCTGGTCGTGTTCTTTGCCGTCGTGCAGCCCTTCAAGCACACCCTGCCGCGCTCGGTGGAGGTGATGGACTTCGTCCTGACAATGCTGCTGATCGCCGGCGCTCGGCTCGCGGTACGGTTGATCGTCGAACGTCCCTCCCGCGGCAGGGGGGCCGGGCGGCGCGAGGTGTTGGTGATCGGTGCCGGCTCCGGCGGCCAGATGGTGGTCCGGGAGCTGCAGCTGAACCCCAATCTCGGCTCAACTGCGATCGGATTCCTCGACGACGATCCACGCAAACGCGGGATGCGGATGCTGGGTCTGAAGGTGCTGGGATCCACTGAGCAGATCGCCAAGGTGCTCGATGAGACCGAGCCCGATGAGGTGGTGATCGCGATTCCCTCGGCCCCCGGCACCCTGCGCGCCAAGGTCGTCGCCCCCTGCCGCGAGCGCGAAATTCGGGTGCGTACTCTCCCCACCGTCTTCGAGCTACTGCGTGGCGGGGTCCAGCTCAACAAGCAGCTGCGCGAGGTCCAGGTCGAGGACGTGCTGGGTCGCGACCCGGTCGTCTTCGAACTCGATCGGGTCGGCGCCTACCTGCGCGACAGGATCGTCTTGGTCACCGGGGCGGGGGGTTCGATCGGGTCGGAGCTGACTCGCCAGATCGCCCGGGTCGGTCCGCGGCTTCTGGTGTTGCTCGATCACGCCGAGGACAACCTCTTTGAGATCGACCGCGAGATGGTCGAGGAGCGCCACTTCACCAACGTCGAGTCGGTGCTCGCCGATTGCAAGGAGCCCCACCGGATGCTCGAGGTGATGCAGCGCTTCAAACCGTCTGTGGTCTTTCACGCCGCCGCCTACAAGCACGTGCCGCTGATGGAGGCCAATCCGCTGGAGGCTGTCCGCAACAACGCAATGGCGACGCGCGTGACCGCCGAGACGGCGGCGGCTTCCAAGGTCGAGCGCTTCGTTTTGATCTCAACTGACAAGGCGGTCAATCCCCAGACGGTGATGGGGGCTTCAAAGGCGATGGCGGAGTGGATCGTCGAGGCGGCCGGTGCCAAGCATCCCGGCACACGCTTTGCCAGCGTGCGCTTTGGCAACGTGCTCGCCTCTTCGGGAAGCGTGGTGCCGATCTTTCGCAGCCAGATCGAGCGCGGTGGCCCGGTCACCGTCACGCACCCTGAGATGACCCGCTACTTCATGACGATACCCGAGGCGGTCCAGCTCGTGATCCGGGCGGGAGACATTGGGGCCGGAAAAGGAGAGGTCTTCGTCCTCGATATGGGCGAGCCGGTGAGGATCGTCGACCTGGCCAGCAACATGATCCGCCTCGCCGGCTATGAGCCCGAGCGAGATATCGCGATCGAGTTCACCAAGCCGCGCGCCGGGGAGAAGTTGCACGAGCAACTCTTCGGCGTGGGGGAGGAGCAGCAGCCGACCGCCTCCAAGCGCATAATGCGGGCGGTGAGGGAGGTGCCGCTTGAGCCCGAATGGGTCGAGGCAACCCTTAACTCGCTTGAGCATCTGGTGCTGGCCGGCGACGAGGCCAATCTGGCCGAGCGAGTCGTGGCGATGATCACCGCATCGGGCGGTCAGGCGGCGACGGTCGTCTACGACGAGTAGCCTCTCGCAGCCACTCCGTGGAGCTGATCAAAGAAATCGGCGCATTCGCCGGCCTGGCCGCGTTCTTTGGCCTCGCCCTTCTCGCCCTGCTCTCCTTCACCCAGGGGCGCGACATCCGCCGTCTGCGCGAGTGGGCCGGCTCCGCTCCCGAGCGCGACGTCGAGCGCAAGGAGACGACCTCCGCCACGGCTGCCCAGCGCGCCGAAGAGCTGCGCCGCCTGGAGGAATCCCGTACCGCCGAGCTGGAGGCGGTGGCGCTGCGCGAGCAGCGCCGCCAGCGTCGCGAGCAGGGCCAACCCGAACTCACTCGTGGTGAGCGGCTGCGTGCCTGGTTCTCGAGGGAGGGAGCGCGACTAGCCGAGCCGCGCTACCTCGCGGCGGTATTCGTCGGGGTCTTGGTCCTCGGCGGGGGCGTGGCATACGGTGCACTGCACGGCTTCGGGGGTGGCGGCGGCAAGGACGCCAAGAGCGGCAAGGACGCCGCAGCCATTTCCAAGCCCGGCGAAATTGAAGTCGCGGTGCTGAATGGCACCGCGGAACCCGGCCTGGCCGCTCGTTACGGAGACAAGGTGCAGCGCAAGGGGTTCAAGTTGGGCACGGTGACCAACAGCAGTTCGAGCTTCGTCGACAGTGTGGTCATGTACAAGGGCGGCCATGCCCCTGAAGCCCGTCGTGTTGGCAGGGAGTTGGGGATCACGCGGGTGCGGCCGATGAGCTCGGCGATCGACTCGGTCTCTTCCGGAGCGCCGGTGTCGGTGGTCGTCGGCGAAGACGATGCCTCGTCGACCGGTTAGCGCGGCAGGACTGGTCTTCGCCCTCCTCGTCCTCGCCACGGTCGCTGCCTTCGCATGGTCGCAGCGACTCAAGCGCGATCCGCTGCTCCTCGATCACATCAGCTTTTCCAGCGGCGGCAGCCGTTTCTTCACGCCACAGCAGAACTGTCGCTTCAAGCCGGAGCGGATTCGCTTTCGAATGACCAGCTCTGATCACGCCACGGTGCAGGTGATCGCTCCGGGGGGCAGGCTGGTTCGCACGATCGCCCGGGACCGCTTCATGGCGCGCTACAACTACTTCACCTTTTACTGGGATGGTCGCGATCGGGCCGGGGCGCTGGTTCAAAGCGGACGCTACAAGCTGCGGGTCAGGCTGCTGGAAGGGGAACGGACGCTCGTTCCCCCCGGAGTAATTCGTCTGCGCCGGCTCCCCCCAGGCTCCCCCGCCGCCTGTAGAAGGATCGCGAAGGGCGCGACTTGAGTGCGATCCTCGCCGGGGCCGGCACCCTCGCCGCCGCCCTCGCCGCCGCGGCCGCGATCACGATCGCCCCGGGCCGCCGCCGCTCGGGCGCGATGGTGGCCGCGATCATCTTGGTCCCGATCCTGATTCTCGGCGATCAGTGGCACTCGCATCGAATCATCGACCTTCGCCACCATCCCCTGCACATTATCGCCGCGGTGCTTCTCGCCGCCGCCGCGCTCGGCGCCCTGACCGCAGTGGTGCGACGCTGGCCTCGGGCACTTCCCTTGCTGATTGTCGGAACGCTTGCCTTTCGCGTCCCGCTCGAAGCGGGCGGCGAAACGGCAAATCTCCTGGTTCCGCTTTACCTGGTGATCGCCGCCGGAGCCCTGGCGGCGGCGATCCGGGACTCCCGGCCCGGTGCCGAGACTCCCGGCTCTCGGACCGCCGTGGGCAGAGGCCAACCGACCGCCGCGCGCTGGCTAGCTGGGACGCTCGCCGCCGTGGTCGTTCTCTACGCGATCCAGACGCTTTACTCGGCCGACTTCTCGAAGGGTCTTCAGAATGTGTGTTTCTTCTTCGTTCCGTTCTCGGTGGCCTACGCATTGCTGACAGATTTCGATTGGAATCGAAAGCTGCTCGTCTCGGTGCTGTGGCTGCTTGCGATCGAGGCGGTTATTTTTGTCTTGGTTGGTTCGGTTGAGTATGCGACCCGGGGCCTGTTTTGGAACCAGCAGGTGATCCGCTCCAATGAATTTCACACTTACTTCAGGATCAACTCGGTCTTTTGGGACCCCAACATCTACGGTCGGTACCTGGCGCTCGTAATCGTCGTCATGATGGCGACGCTGCTGTGGGTGAAGGAGCGCCGCACCCTGGCCGCGCTGAGCGCCCTGATCGCGGTCCTGTGGCTGGGCCTGGTTCCGACCTTCTCACAGTCCAGCTTCATCGCATTGTTGGCCGGTCTGGCGGTGCTCGCCGCGCTGCGCTGGAGCTTGCGTGTGACGGTCGGTGTGGTCGCGGTTGGAGCCGTGGCCGCAATCGTCTTCGTCGCGCTCGTCGGGGGCTCTTCGAAGATCAACTTCTCCCGCCTTAATATCGACACCAGTGGCCGCGCCCACCTCGTCTCGGGGGGAATCCGGCTCTTCGGTCAACGCCCGATCCTGGGTTATGGCTCCGGATCCTTCTCAACCGCGTACCGACGCCACGTCGCCACCCACCGAGTTCCCGTTTCGGTCTCCCATACCGAGCCGGTTACGGTGGCCGCAGAGCAGGGCCTGGTGGGTCTCGGCGCCTACCTCGCTCTGCTGGTTGCGGCGCTGTGGACGATGAGTACCGGCCTGGGCGCGCTGTGCCCTGGGTTGCGCCGAGCGGGCGGGCCCACCGAAAGCCGCGCCGATCCTACCCAGCTAGCAGCCCGAGTCGCGGTCCTCGCCGCCTTCTGCGCGCTGCTCGTCCACACTGTGGCCTACGCCGACTTCTTCGAGGATCCGATTACCTGGGTGATGCTGGCACTGGGCGCCGCCCTTGCCGCCGCCCAGGTCCGCGCTCCCACGTAGTCTCGCCAGCGTGTCGGGTTACCTCCGCCGCCTCGCGACGACCGGCGCTGCCTACACGGCGGCGAGCATCCTCTCGAAGGTCATCGCGGTCGCACTCCTCCCGCTCTACACGCGCTACCTGACCCTGGCCGACTATGGCGCCGCAGAGGTGATGTTTGCGGCGGTTGTCTCGGCAAGCATCGTTGTGCGACTGGGAATGATCGAGGCGCTGCTCCGCTTCTACTACCGTGACGACGAGGATCCGGATCGGGTCGTCGCCACCTCCTTTGCGGCGCTCTTTTGGGTGACGACTGCGGCGGCGCTGATCGCGCTTCCCTTCGCCGGGCCGATCTCCGAAGCTCTTCTCAAAGAGTCCTCGCCGAGCCTTGTCCGGATCTCGATCGGCGGACTCTGGGCGCTGACGATGTTCGAATACCTTCTCACCCTGTTCAGGCTCGAGGAGCGTGCTCGCGCGTTTTTCGTGACGACGATCCTCAATGTCTTGGTCACGATCGGGGTGACCGTTGTGCTGGTTGTCGGCAATGGGGAGGGTGCACGCGGTCTGCTCTTGGGCAGCTACGCCAGCGGCGCCGCCTTCGTGCTCGCCTTGGTGTTCATCCACAGGCGTCGCCTCTCGCTCTGGTTCGATCGTTCCCTGCTGCGCCGCCTCTTGCGCTTCGGCCTGCCGACGATGCCGGCTGAGCTCTCGCTCTACCTGCTCAACTTCATCGACAGGATCATCATCGTCCGCACCATCGGTCTCCCACAGGCGGGTCTTTACTCGCTGGCGGTCAAGTTCGCCCAGGCCGTCAACGTCTTGGTCCGCGGATTTCAGCTCGCCTGGCCGCCGCTGGCCTACTCGATCCGCGACGACGACGAGGCGCGCCGCACCTACGCGGCGGTAGTCACCTGGTTCGTCGCCGCCTGCGCCTTCGTGGTCACCGGCATGTGGCTGCTCTCGCGCTGGATCGTTCGCGCCCTCGCCGCGCCGCAGTTCTTTGACGCCTACAAGGCGATCGGTCTGATCTCCGCGGCCGTCACCCTCTACGCGCTCTACCTGGTGCTGGTGGTAATCCTCGGGCGCACCGGGCGCACCGGGTTCAACTTCCCCGCCGCGATCTCAGCGCTGGTCGCAAACGTCGCCCTCAACCTCCTCCTCGTGCCGCGCCTTGGAATCGTCGGTGCGGGAATCGCCCTGGTCGCCTCATATCTCGTCGTCTTGGCGCTGATGTATGTGTTCACCCAGCGCCTCTTTGCGGTTCCCTACCAGTGGGGGCGACTGGCGCGGATCACAGCCACCTCGGCTCTCCTGGTCGGGGGCGGAGAACTGCTGATGCCAACCAGCGGCCTCGCCGGTCTGGCCGGCAGGGCTGTCCTCTGGCTGGCCTTTCCGGTGCTGCTTCTGGGCTCCGGCTTCTTCACCCCCCAAGAGCGTGCCTGGCTCAGGCGGCTTCGCCATCCGAGCGCGCTACTGGGTGAATTGGTCTCGCTTTGGCGCGAGGCCGCGGCGGGAACCGGAGCGCTTCCGGAGGCCTATGAGGCCGAGCTCATGGATGAGGACGCACTTCGACCGAGTTGATCCGGTCCCGGATTCCGCGACCGCTGCGGGGCCTTAGGGCCTGCCGCGCGTGGGCCCAGTAGATGTCGGAGCGGCGGTCGGGCAGGACGGTGGCGGCGAGGGCTCGCATCGCGTAGGTCCAGGCGGTGAGCACGGCGACGATCCGTGCGCTGGCGCGAGAGTGATGCTTTCGCATGAAGAGATCGCGGTTGCGATGAAATTCGACGATCCTGGGCAGCCCCGCGGCGAGATCGGTGGAGAGCTGATCGTGATGGACGGCTCTCGCGGCGGGAACGAAGAGGGTATGCCAGCCAACCTCGGCAAGGCGCTTGCAGAAATCGCACTCGTCGTAGTAGACGAAGAATTCGGGGTCCATGTAGCCGACCTCAATGGCCGCCTCGCGGCGCACCAAAAGGGCGCTGGATTGGGCCCAGTCGACGCGTCGAGTCCGCGCACCCTTGCTCTGCACGGTTGCCCAGCGGTGCAGGAACAGCGCTCCGAGCAGCGCCGTGGAGATTCTCGGAAAGCGCCAGGCGCAGGGCACCGCTCGCCCCGCGCCATCGAGCAGGCGGGGCGCGGCTGCTGCAGCCTTGGGGTCTGCCTCAAGTGCCGCCAGCAGGGCCGCCGCCGCTCCCGCCTGTAATTCTGAGTCCTCGTTTAGAAGCAGGCAGTACTTACCGCGCGCGGCTTCCATCAAGGTCGAATCATTTTCTGCCTTGCCGCTTCGCTGCTGCAAAGCGATCAGGCGGATTCCCTTCCCAAGCCTGCGAGCCGCGTCGGCGGAGCCGTCGTCTGAGGCATTGTCCAAGACGATCACCTCCATCATCACGTCCGCTGGGTGGGTGCGCTCGATCGCCTCGAGGCAGGCGAGCAGGTACTCGCGACCGTCGGTATTGACGATGCAATAGGAAATGGCGGGGGGCATCTGGGCCACGATAATCCTCCCGGTGAGCGCTAGCGAGAGGCCGAGCATCTCCGAGCTACCCTCGGCGCGGGAGACCGCGCCGCACGCAACGCCGCGCGTGCAGCTTGTCGACGCCTCGGCGTTTACGCCGCCCTATGATCGCGCCCTGGCGGCGGCCCTGGCCCGCGCTGGCGCCGAGGTCGAGCTGCTGACCAGCCGCTTTCTCTACGGGGAAGTACCCGCGCCCGAGGGCTACAGGGTGCGCGAGAGCTTCTACCGCCACGCCAGCGCCCGTGGTCTGAACGCGCGGCTGCGCCGCGCCTATAAGTTGGCGGAGCACCTCCCCGACATGCTGCGCCTTCGCCGCGAGGCTGACGCAGACGTAATCCACTACCAATGGCTGACCGTGCCGGCGCTCGACGCGCTGCTGCTGCCGGCCCTGCGCCCGCGGGTGATGACCGCCCACTACATCCTTGCGCGCGATCCCAGCTCCCGCCAACTCGCAACCGCCCGCCACGTCTTCGGTCGCATGGACGCGGTCATCACCCACTCCCGCCACGGTGCCGGTGTGCTTCGCGATCTGGTTGGGGTGAAGCGGGTCAGCGTCATCCCCCACGGAGCGTTCGATTATCTGACCACGCTGAGCGGCCAGAGGCCGCTGCCTAGCGAGCTCGAGGGGGCCGAGGGCCCGGTCATTCTGTTCTTCGGTCTGCTGCGCCCCTACAAGGGGATCGATACCCTGCTGCGGGCGTATTGCAAAGTGCGCGGAGCTGAGCTTTGGGTGGTCGGCAATCCCCGCATGGAGGTCGAGCCGCTGCGCCGCCTCGGCGCCGAGGCAAAGGGGCGGGTCCGCTTCCTCACCCGCTTCATCGATGAGGCAGAGATCGCGGCTATTTTTCAGCGCGCCGACCTGCTGGTCCTGCCCTACCGTGACGCTGAGCACTCGGGAGTCCTCTATGCGGGTCTCGCCTTCGGCCTGCCGCTGATACTGAGCGCGGTCGGTGGCTTTCCGGAGATGGCCGAGCACGGGGCGCGGATCGTGGCGCCGCAGGACATCGCTGCCCTGGCCGCGGCGATGAGTGAGCTGGTCGCCGATTCGGCGGCGCGCTCGGAGCTCGGGGCCGCAGCGCTGCGGGCTGCGGCCGGTCCCTACTCCTGGGACCGAGCCGCGAGGCTGACGCTCGAGCTGTATGGGGAACTGCTGGCGGTAAAGAAATGACCGCGGTGGCCGCCGTCTTTTGGATCTGCGCTTTTTTGATCGGCTACACCCATCTCGGCTACCCGTTGCTCTTGCGGCTCCTGGTCAGATTGCATCGCCGCCCGACCCTGCGGCCAGGCACCCTGGCCGAGCCCCCCCGCGTTTCCTTGATCGTCGCCGCCCACGATGAGGCTGAGGTGATCGCCGCCAAGGTCGCCAACGCCCACGCTCTCGATTACCCCCCCGATCGTCTTGAGCTGATCGTTGCCTCCGATGGATCGACCGACGAGACCGCGGGGCGGGCACGGGCGGGGGGAGCTGACCTGGTCATCGAACTCCCCCGCGGCGGCAAGGTGGCCGCCCAAAACGCCGCCGCCTCGCGGGCATCCGGGGAGATCCTTGCCTTCTCCGATGCCAACGCGCTGTGGGCCGCTGATGCGATGCGCCACCTGATTGAGCCCTTCGCCGACCCAAGCGTCGGATACACCTGCGGCCAGGTGCACTTCAGCGGCGACGGCGAGAACCTGGAGGGAGCCTACTGGCGCTATGAGATGGGCGTGCGTGAGATGGAGTCGGCGCTGGGCGGTGTGACCGCTGGCAACGGCGCGATCTATGCGGTGCGGCGCAACGCCTACATTCCGCTGGCGCCCTCTGGAAGCCATGACCTCTCCTTCCCCTTTGGCCTCGCCAAGCGCGGCATGCGCTCGCTGTACGTGCCCTGGGCCCGAGCCGAGGAGAGGATGGTCCCGACCCTTGCCGGCGAGTTCGCCCGCAAGCGTCGGATGATGGTGGGTCTCTGGGACATCGTGATCGGCGAAGGGATGTTGAACCCGCGTGGCTACTCGCCGCTTTATGCCTTCGAGCTCGCCTCCCACCGGCTGCTGCGCTACCTGACCCCCCTCCTTCACTTGCTGCTGTTGGGGACGAATATCGCCCTCCTCGGCGCCGGCTGGGTATACACGCTGACCCTCCTTCTGCAGGTCGCCTTTGCCCTCGCCGCGGCGCTCGGAGGCCACTTCGCGCTGGCACCGCTGCGTGCCGCGCGCTACTACGCGTTGACGACCGCCTCGATCGCGGCCGGGCTCTGGGACCGGCTGAGGCATGGTCCTCCGGCGGCCTGGGAGAAGGCGGAGGGAACGAGGTGAGCCGCTGATGCCGCGGGCGCTTGATCTCCTCATAGCCGGTCTGGGGTTGGCGCTGCTCTCGCCTCTGCTGCTCGCCGCCGCCCTCGCGATCAGGCTCGGTGGCGGCGGCCCGATCCTTTACCGCCAGCGCCGAGTCGGATTGAGAGGTGGCGAATTCGAGATGTTGAAGCTGCGCACGATGGTGCGGGGTTCTGATCCGGTCGGGGTCGGGGTCGCGGTCAGGCGCGATGATCCCCGCGTTACGGTGGCGGGGCGTTTTTTGCGTCGTACCTCCCTCGATGAGGTTCCCAACCTGATCAACGTGCTGCGCGGAGAGATGGCGATCGTCGGACCCCGACCGACGATCCCGGCCCAGGTCGAGGCCTACACGCCTCGCCAGAAACGCCGCCACGAGGTGCCGCCCGGGATCACCGGGTGGGCCCAGGTCCAGGGGCGTGCCGGGATCCCTTGGGAGGAGCGAATCGAGCTCGACCTCTGGTACGTAGAGCATCGCGGTGCCGGGCTCGATCTGCGGATCCTCGCCAAGACCGCCGCGCTGCTGCTCAGCGGCCACGGGCTCGCTCCGGATTAGGCTTAGGCCTGTGAACGCTGAGACGCCAAAGGTAGCCTTGCGTCGCTTCGAGCCGGGTGACGCCGCAGCGGTCCACCGCTGGTTCAACAACCCCGAGGCGACCAGCTCACTGATGGAGTCGCGGCAGAGCTTCTCGATCGATGATGCAAGCGCCTGGACGCGGCGGGCGATGCAGGAGTCGGGGGAGGACCGCAAGTACGCGATCGTGGTCGAGGGCTACGGGGAGCCGGTCGGCTTCACCGCGCTCTATGGGCTGTTCCGCCAGACGGCGCCCGAGCTGGGCGCCCTGATCGGCGATGACGTACGTGGAAAGGGGGTGGGCCGCCGCGCCGAGGCGCTGACGATCGCCAGGGCCTTTGACGAGTTCGGCGCCCACCGGGTCTACGGGCGCATCCCCTCCCGCAACGAGGTGGCAAAGAGGACCGTCGCCAGCCTCGGTTGGAAGCACGAGGGCACGATGCGCGGCCACCTCAGCCGTCCCGAGGGCAGGGTCGATGACTGTGAGATCTGGGGAGTGCTTCCGGCCGAGTTCCGCGCCGCCACCGCAGACCTGACCGAGTGATCGCACCGAGCGCAGGCGCGGAGCTGATCGCCGACCGAGGCCGGGCTGCCTGCTCTGAGGAGGAGTTCTTCCGCTCGCGGCAGTTCCTTGAGGCCGAGGGCGTGACCCACAGCCTGCGCATCGAGGCCGCCCAGGGGGAGTTCGTCGCTCCCTTGGTAGTGAGCCCGATCGGAGCGGGATCCGGGCGCGACGCCAGCTCCCCCTACGGTTACCCGGGACTGACCGATGCCAGCGCTGCGCCGCTCGAGCCAAGCGCGATCGACTTCTCGCCGACCGGGCTGGTCAGCCTCTTCATCCGCCACCGCCTCGATCGCCAACCGCTGGCTCGAGCTCGACCGCGCAACCTCGTTCAGATCGCTGATCCGAGTCTGCCGTTAAAGAGCAGGATGAGCGATCGCCAGCAGATCCGCAGAAACCTCCGCCGTGGTTATCAGCTGCGTCTGATCGGTGGTCCGGAGAGCAGCGCCGCCGAGCGGGCCGCCTTCGCGCTCGTCTACGAGCAGACGATGCGTCGCACCGATGCCGCCCCCCGCTACTTCTTCGGCGCCGAGTATCTCGATCTGATCCTCTCCTTCAAGCGAACCTGGCTCGCCCTCGCCCTCGCCCCTGGAGGCGAGGTGGCGGCGGGTTCAATCGCGGTCAGAAGCGATCACGCTCTGCATTATTTTCTGAGCGGCAGCTCCGACGCCCACCTGCGCGACTCGCCGATGAAGAACATCCTCTTCAACCTGATTGAGCTCTCGCGTGAACTCGAGCTTCCGCTCAATCTCGGCGGTGGCATCCAGCCCGGAGATCGACTCGAGGAGTTCAAGCGAGGCTTCGCCAACCGGGAGCTGCCCTGGTACACATCGGAGATCGTTTGTGATCCGGGCGCCTACCGGCGCCTCGCCGGGGGCCGGGCTGATTCCGGGGGTTTCTTCCCCGCCTACCGCGCTCCCTGAATCCTCCAACCGCGGGTGACCAAAAACGCCTACTGTGCGGGTGCACCCGCTCGGTCCCAGGGTCGAGCTGCGCGCAGGGCGCCCAGCACGGCGCGGGTCGCCGGCGCCCGGTTCAGCGCGTAGAAGTGGATCCCCGCCGCACCGGCGACCAACAGCTCCGCGCATTGCTGGGCGGCGTAGGCGACCCCAAGCTCGAACTCGCGATCGACGTCGCCCCCCGCGGCCCGAAAAGCCGCTTCCAATGACTCCGGAATGGTCGCGTCGCAGAGTTCGCAGATTCGCTGCGTCTGGGCGAAACCCGCCACCGGAATCACACCGGCGATGATCGGCACCTCGATACCTCGGCTTCGCGCGGCGGCGAGGAAGTCGAAGTAGACCTTGTTGTCGAAGAACAGCTGGGTGATCAGAAAACTGGCACCAGAATCGACCTTCGTCTTCAGGTACGCGAGGTCGGTATCGAGGTCGGGCGCCTCGGGGTGGACCTCGGGGAAACAGGCCCCGCCGATCGTCAAATCCCAGCCGGTTGAGATGAACGCCGCCAGCTCGGCGGCGTTGCCGAGCCCACCCTCGGGCTGCAAAAAATCCTCCCGACCGCGGGGTGGGTCGCCGCGCAACGCGAAGACGTTCTCGATGCCGGCTGCGGCGATCCGATCCAGCGTCTGGCCAAGGCCCGCGGTTGTCTCGCCAACGCAGCTGAGATGAGCCATCGTCTCATAGCCCAACCCATCCCTCAGGGCCTTGGTGATCTCGACGGTTCCCTCTCGGGTTGAGCCCCCGGCTCCGTAGGTCACGGAGACGAAG
The DNA here is from genome assembly GCA_963745305.1 of uncultured Solirubrobacterales bacterium. Taxonomy (GTDB): domain Bacteria; phylum Actinomycetota; class Thermoleophilia; order Solirubrobacterales; family 70-9; genus CAVUWL01. The sequence continues at coordinate 26,453 of CAVUWL010000018.1, read as the reverse complement.
TCTGGTTGCAGCTCGCGCAATTCCGCGGCCGTCGCGAAGAGCTGTTCGGTCGCCGCGGCGGTTCGCGGCGGGAAGAACTCAACCGAGAAGGTCGGCCGCCGCGACGCGATGATCTCGTCAATACGCATCTGATCAGCGTAGCTAGGCGGCAGCTCTACGGCCGTCCACGCGAGCTTGGAAGTAGGCCTGGATGTCCTCGAGGTGTTTGCCCTTGGTCTCTGGAACCAGCTTCCAACAGAAGCCGAGGGTGAACAGGCCGATTCCACCGTAGAGCCAGAAGGCGCCGCTGCGCCCGACTGCTTCGATCAGCAGTAAGAAGGTGAGTGAGACGATGAAATTGAAAGTCCAGTTCGCCATCGTGCCGACCCCGGCAGCCTTGCTGCGCACGGTCAGTGGGTAGATCTCCGCATTCAGCAGCCAAAAGATCGGCCCGAGGCTGATCGCGAAGGAACCGACATAGACCATCAGGCTGACGATCGCAACGATCGAGGACAGGGTGCCGCCACCGCCGCCAATAAAGGCAGCCCCCAGTGCAAACAGTGAGATCACCATCCCCGAGACGCCGATCATCAACAGCGTGCGGCGACCGGCCCGGTCCAACAGTCGCAATGCGACGACGGTCATGCCGACGTTGATGATGCCGACTCCGATCGCGGCGAGAATCGAGCCAGCTGAGGAGTTGATCCCGGTGAATTCGATGATCGTGGGGGCGTAGTAGATCACCGTATTTATCCCCGTCACCTGTTGCAAGATCGCGAGTCCGACCCCCACCACCAGCGCTGCTTTGACCACCGGCTGCAGCAGCTCGGTCCAGCTCCCGGGTTTCTCGTCGAGGCTCTCCTTGATCTCCTCCAGCTCGCGGTCGATCGTGTCGGGGTCATCGACGCGGATCTTCGCCAGGGTCGCCCGCGCCGCATAGTCATCGCCGCTCATAACAAGCCAGCGTGGGCTCTGGGGCATTCGCCACATCCCGAAGGCCAGCGCCAGCGCCGGCACGCACCCGAGCCCCAGCATCCAACGCCAACCTTCGATCGCGTTGAAGGCAAGCCCGATCAGGTACGCGACGAGGATCCCAATCGTCACCGCGAGTTGAAAGAAGCTGACCAGCCGGCCCCGGCTCTCCGGCGGCGCGACCTCGGAGATATAGACGGGCGCGGCGGCCGATGCCAGCCCGATCGCCACTCCGATCACAACTCGGGCGATCACCAAGACGTCGACTTCAGGGGCGGCCGCGCTGGCGAGCGCACCGACGATGAATACGGCGGCTGCGAGCAGGATCATCAGCCTCCGTCCGTAGCTGTCGGCGGCCGGTCCGGCGATCGCCGCGCCTCCCACAGCACCGATCGGCACGGCGGCAACCACCAGACCCTGGGCGAAGCTGCCGAGGTGGAAGTCGTGCTTGATAAAGAGCAGCGCACCGGCAATTACGCCGGTGTCATAGCCAAACAGCAGCCCGCCGAGTCCGGCGATCGCCGCGGTCAGCACCACGTTTCGCCGCGCCCTCCGTCGGGAGGCGTCTAGACCATCGCTCATCCCGACCGGACCGTAACTCGCTGCGCGGACGCCGGGCCGCGATCCGGACGCCAGCGGGGCTCAAATTTGCCCGGATTTTGCGGATTTGACGTCGGTGTGCCCCTAGCGCTGGCCCCCTCAACGCGCTAAGTTGGTCTTGCGACTGGGAGAGAGAGGAACCCACGGAAGCTAAGTGGGACGCTGATCTCGACAGGTGGCGTTACGAGCTTCTAGCGCGAAGGCTACGCGTGGCAGGCAACGAGCGCTACCCCCGGTCGTATTTTCGTGCCCGCATTGCGCGTCCGACCCTCTCCCTAGCGTGGTCGATGGCCTGGAGACCTGCCCTCCCTGGCCCGCGACCGGGGCGCAGTCTGGGAGCCGGGCGTCGCTGGCGAACCCCGTGAGAACCGCCGCGACTAGCCCGCCCGCTCCCTCCTATCGGCTCCGACGGGAGCGAGTCCTAACGCCAAACGTCGCCATCTGCGGCTGTGGGAGGATGGGCGAATGTGTGCTGAGGTCCGCTATGAGCGGGTCGGCGCCGCGGCGCTGCTGACGATCGACCGCCCGCAACGCCGAAACGCCGTAAACGGTGGCGCGGCTGAGCTGTTGCGCCGCGGCTTCGATCAGTTCGAGGCCGATCAGAGCGCGCGGGTCCTTGTCCTTACCGGCGACGGGGGCGAGGCCTTTTGCGCCGGTGCCGACCTGAAGGCACTCGACCTAGACGTCGATCACCCCGGGGGTCCGATGGGGCCGACTCGACTCACCCCCTCCAAGCCGTCGATCGCGGCGATCGACGGCTGGTGCTTGGCGGGGGGTCTCGAGTTGGCCCTGTGGTGTGACCTGAGGATCGCCACGCCGGGGTCCACCTTTGGCTTCTTCGAGCGCCGCTGGGGAGTCCCCCTGGTTGACGGAGGGACGCAGCGGTTGCCGCGGGTGGTCGGTATGGGGCGGGCGATGGAGCTGATCCTGACCGGCCGCCCGGTGCAGGCCCCCGAGGCCGAGCGGATCGGTCTGATCAACGAGATCGCTCCCCCCGGGCGCCACCTTGTCAGGTCTTTGGAGTTGGCCGAGACAATCGCAGCATTCCCGCAGGAGACGATGCTCGCCGACCGGCGCGCGGCGATCGAGGGAGCCGGTCTTCCCCTGACCGAGGGGCTGGCCCTTGAGCATCGCCTCGGCCGCCAGGTCCTGGAGGTCGCCGCCCGCGGCGCGGCGCGCTTTAGCGCCGGCGAGGGCCGCCACGGTGAGGGGGTCTGAGGGATCCCAAAGCTCCCGCCCAGAAGGGCGCAGGGTTCGTCTGCCGGTCTGGGATCGGCGATCAGATCGTCCCCCGAAGACCCTGATCGCCGCGCTTTCACCCCGGTCGTTTTGGAGAGGTAGGCGCTATTTTTGCCCCCAGCTGCTGCTCGGCGGAAGAGGGCGGACGGTTCACCCTTTTTGGACTCCGACGCCCGGAAGCCGGCTCGGCCCGCTAGTCCCCCGGTCTGATATGCAAGCGGGTGAGCACAATCAAGCTGTGCGATGAGTTCGAGCCCAAATCGCGGTCTCAGCTACCGCAACGTGAATGAAAGAATCCGAGGAAGGAAGGCTTTTCGTGAGCACCCCGACTGGCACCGATCGCAGGCGGTGGCTGGCGCTATACGTCCTCTGTGCGGGGATGTTGATGATCGTCCTCGATGCAACGATCGTCAACGTTGCGCTGCCCTCGATTCAGAACAGCCTGCATTTCTCGCAGAACAATTTGGCCTGGGTGGTGAACGCCTACTTGATTCCCTTTGGAGGCCTGCTCCTGCTGGCAGGGCGGATCGGTGACCTGATCGGCCGCCGCCGAATCTTTTTGATCGGCCTTACGATCTTTACGGCAGCTTCTCTGGCCTGCGCGATGTCGGAGGCTCAGGGAACGCTGATCGCGGCGCGCTTCATCCAGGGCGTCGGCGGGGCGCTTGCCTCGGCGGTGATCCTGGGCATGATCGTGACGATGTTTCCGCAGCCGCGGGAGCAGGCCAAGGCGATCGGCGTCTATGGTTTCGTCGCCTCAGCGGGGGGCTCGATCGGGCTGTTGGCGGGTGGAGCCCTGACCGAGGCGATCAGTTGGCATTGGATCTTTTTGATCAATCTTCCGATCGGAGTGGCGACGGCATTTGGTGCGATGCGGCTGGTCGAGGGCGGCGCCGGAATCGGCCTTGGGGAGGGGGCTGACGTTCCCGGGGCGGCCCTGATCACGGTGGCGTTGATGCTCGGGGTCTACACGATTCTCGGCGTCAATGAACACGGCTGGGGCTCGCCCCAGACGCTCGCCCTCGGCGCGATCTCGGCTACCCTGCTTTCGCTTTTTGTGATCCGCCAGGCTCGGGTCGCCAACCCGTTGATGCCGTTGCGCCTGTTTCGCTCGCGCAACGTCGCCGGTGCCAACGCGATTCAAGCGCTGCTCGTCGCGGGAATGTTTGGGATGTTCTTTCTCGGCGCCCTCTATATGCAGAGAGTTTTGGGCTATGACTCGCTCGAGGTCGGGCTGGCGTTTTTACCGACGACGATCGTGATGGGAGCAATGTCGCTCGGCTTCTCCGAACGGTTGATTATGCGCTTTGGTCCCCGCACCACGCTGATTCCGGGCGTGGTTGCGATCGGCATCGGGCTGCTGCTCTTCGCGAGGACCCCACTGGCCGCGAGCTACCTGACCGATCTGCTTCCTCCGATGCTTCTGATCGGCGTCGGCGTTGGGACCGCCTTTCCCTCCCTGATGACGCTGGCGATGTCGGGCGCGACCGCCAGCGACTCGGGGCTGGCATCGGGGTTGGTCAATACCAGCATGCAGGTGGGTGGGGCGATCGGGCTGGCCGTCCTGGCGACGTTGGCCACACAGCGCAGCAGCGCGCTGTTGGGCGCTGGGGCATCGCCCGCCGCCGCGCTAAATGGCGGCTACCATCTGGCGTATCTAGTTGGTGCTGGGCTGGTCGCGGTGGCGGTCTGTCTCGCGATCGGAGTGCTGCACGCCGGCGCACCCGTGGTGACCGCAAAGGCCGCTGAGCCAAGGCCCGAGCCCGCCTATTCCGAGGCTGGCTGATCGTGGCGGCCTAAGCTCTATTGCCGTGCGGCGTGCCAAATTCTCCGCCCTGACCGTGCTTGCGGTCATCGCCCTGATCGTGGTTGAGGTCCTGAGCGCCGGTTCGAATCGCGGTGTGGAGCGGCCGGCTCCGCCGCTGCCCCCCGGCGTGCTTCAGCCGCCGAGGGCGACCCTCGCGGCGCTTCGCGGCAAACCGGCCCTGGTCAACTTTTGGGCAAGCTGGTGTGGACCCTGTCGGAAGGAGGCTCCGGAACTGGAGCGCTTCGATCGCTCCCTTCACGGCGCCGCGCGCCTGGTTGGAGTTGACTACACGGACCGAGAAGACGCCGGGCGCTCCTACATCCGCCAGTACGGCTGGACCTTTCCGGTCCTCAGCGATCCAAACGGCGTCTACGGGACACGCTATGGCCTGATCGGACTGCCGACCACGGCCGTGCTCAATTCGCAGGGCCGAATCGTCGAGATCCTGCACGGGCCGCAAACGCTGACGAGCCTTCGCGTCGCGATCGAGGGACTGCGCGGCTGAGTCCGCGGTGCGCGTCTCGGTCAAAGTTTCAGTCTCCGGCGACGTCGCGGCGCAGGAAGATCAGCGCCGCCGCCGCCAGCGCCGGGAGCGCATAAAGAGCGCAGACCCAGACAGCGCGGATGATCGGCACCCAATCCACGGGAGTCCGCAACAGACCCTGCCAGGCGTTGTACTGCGTGCTCAGCAGGTAGGGCTTCAGCCCTTCGAGGCCGGGAAGAATCCCCACCAGTTGCACGAGCAGCGAGAACATCAGAGTCCCCACTATCGCCGCGCCACTGTTGCGAAAGACGGTGGATAGCAGCAGCCCGATGCAGGCGATGGTTGCGATCGGGACGAGATAGACGAGCAGGCTGGCCCCAACCAGGCCCAACCCGCTGATCGCCGAGATCCGGGTTCCTGAGAGGCTGATCAGCGGGTTGAACCCCGATGCCATGACGCCGGCGATCAGCGCCACCGAGCCGGTCACCGCGATCGCCAGGGTCGCGTAGCTGAGCGTTGCCAGCGTCTTGCCGGCAAAGATCTGGTGGCGCTCCACGGAGCGGGTGAGGATCGCCTTGAGGGTGTCGTTTCGATCCTCGGCGGCGACAATATCGCCGGCGACCAGGGCTGTGATCAGGGGGAACATCCAGACCGAGCCGAAGAGCAGAAGGACCAGCGGAATCGCCAGACCGGTGTCGTGGACGTAGCGGCCGAAGGCGACGTCGTTGGGTCCGCCGCCCCTGGTGACAAGGGCAACAACGAAGAGGATCGGCACAATTGCGGCAGCACCGAGGCCGAGGTAGGTGCGCTTTTGGGAGCGCAGCTTACGCAGCTCCCAGCGATACACCGTCAGCACCCCCGGCTTCACGCCGCGTCTCCAACCACCGCGCCCGCGGGGTTTGCGACCGCCTCGCCGCTGCCCTCGGTGAGTCGAAAGAAGAGGTCCTCGAGCGTCGCGTGGCGGGGACTTAGCTCGAGGACCAGGGCGCCTGACTCGATCAGGGCAAGCGAGAGGGCGGCGACCGCGGACTCGCTCGTGGATCTGAAGCTCAAGTCCTCCCCGTCACGGTCGAGATCGGTGATCCCGTCCTGGGCGGCGAGCACCTGGCGGGCCCTCGCGTCGTCGGTCGTCCGCAGCCGGTAGCTGCTTCCCGCCTGGCGTCGGAGCTCTGCCAGTGACCCCTGATAGGCGACGCGCCCCTTTTGCACGATTGCAACGCGATTGCAGAGTTCCTCGACCTCGGCAAGGAGATGGCTGGAGAGCAAGACGGTGATCCCCTGGCCAGAGAGCTCGCGGATCAGGTTGCGCATGTCGCGCATGCCGCCCGGGTCAAGGCCGGTCGCCGGCTCATCGAGCAAGAGCAACCTCGGCTGGCGCAGTAGCGCCGCGGCGAGGCCGAGGCGCTGGCGCATTCCGTGCGAATAGCCCCCCACCTTGTCCTTGGCGCGATCGCTCAGGCCGACGATCGCCAGCGCGTCCCCGAGTCGCGCTCGGGCCTCATCGCCGTCGAGGGCGGCCAGCAGCTCGAGGTTCGTGCGGCCGCTCAGATACGGGTAGAAGGATGGGGCTTCGACGAAACCCGAAACGCGGTGGAGCGCGTCGACGCTTTCCTGGGGATCGCGGCCAAAGAGGCGCACCGAGCCGGCGCTGGGGCGGATCAGGCCGAGCATCATCCGAAGCGAGGTGGTCTTCCCGGCTCCGTTGGGTCCGAGATAGCCGAACACGTCGCCGGGCTCGACCGTGAGGTCAACGTTATCGACCGCGAGTAGATCGCCGTAGCGCTTGACCAGGTTCCGAACTTCGATCGGCGCGGCTTCCGGCACCTCTCAGAGGCCCCGGGCGGCCGCCTCGGCCGTCGCCGCTGGGACCGAACCTGCGACGACGTAGTCAACGCCCCCCCTGCTAAAGCGCAGAGCGGTTCCGAGCGCGGTTTCGAGCTCTTCGGCTTGGACTGCACCACCGATCGAGACCTTCGGCAGGCTGAGCTCTCCCGTCGCTGGGGAGGGCGCTTCGCCGCCGGGGCTGGCGGAGGGGGACTCGAGCACCGCCAGCCCGCCTAGGCCCTGACCGTAGGTGATCAGCGCCCCGGCCTTCCCAGCGGCCTGAATCTGGCGGACCTCCGCCCGCGGCATCCCGGCTAGCGATTCAGGTGCATCCAGCTTGAAACCGAGCTGCGCCTGCACGGCTGCAGCTCCGGTCAGAGCGGCTGGGCCCCGCCCCCCGGAGCTTTGCTGAGGCGGTGAGAGATCGATCACCCTGGCGCCTGGGGGTGGGGTGATTTCAAAGACCGAGGCGGGCACCGTTTCAAAGGACACTTCGGTCGCTTCGAGCTGCAGCACCGGTGAGCCATCGCCCTTGGCATAGAGCGCGGCCCGTAGCGGCGTGCCATGGGTGGCGTCCCAGGCAAGCGCCGCTCCCCCCAGCAGGCCGCCGTTTTCCTTCGGTTCGACCTGCACCGTGTAGGTAGGCTGTCCGGCGACGTCGGAGGGTTCGGCGCCACTCAGCTTCAGGTGCTGGCCGATCCGCCCCAGCGCCGCTTCGATTTCTTCGATCGATGGAGGCGGGTTGCCGTTGCTCGGGTCGCCGCCCTTTCCAGCCGCGCCGTTTTGAGCAGGAAGCGTGCCCCGGTAGGCGGTTTCGGTGCCGCCATCATAAATTTCGAAGTGGCCCTGATCGATCAGAATCTGGCTGTCGCCGCCGCCACCTTCGGATTGGAGCTCAAGTCGCAGCTTTCCTTCAGGCGATGCCCAAAGCCGCCCCGTTGCTCCGCTCAGCAGCGGGTCAGCGCCTTCGATGCTTGACGCGTTGACGAGGTGGTTTGTGAACTGAACCCGAGCGCTTATGCCCGGCACACCCGGAGCAGAGAGCGCTTCCTGAAGTGCGACCGGCAACGATTTGGGCAGCGGCTTTGGCCCGTCGCCAGAGGTCGCCATCGCCACCGCGCTGGTCCCGATCGCGATCGCGAGAACGGCGGCGCAGAGGGTCAAGAGCCTGCGGGTGGAAATGCGACGAAGAAATCTCATGGCTAGCTCCTAAAGGAGATCCGGTCAAACGAGGATACGCACCGTTTTTGAAGATACTCTGAGTAACCCACCGGCCTTGATGCGAGCCTGGATTCGCCGGTCGGTGTCGGGGGCGAGCGCACCTTTGCTGCCCGATCGCCGGCTCCGAGCACGCTGAATGGCGCTTCGGCCTCGTAGGGAGGCGATCGAGATCTGGTGAGCGACGCAATCGCTTCGCCTCGGTTGGGCCGTAGTGTTCGCCGCTGGGATGGATGACCCGGATGCCTCAGAAGAGCAGCCGTTTAGTGCCGCAGACGCGCCGAGCCCAAAGGACGTGCACCCCCGCAGGGCGAGCGCTGGCAGGGGCCGCCAGGCTGGTCTTGCGATCCTCGCCCTCGGGGCGCTGGGGGTTGTTTTCGGTGATATCGGCACCAGTCCCCTGTATGCCCTGCAGACCGTTTTCTCCGCCGACCATCAGGCCGTGCGGCCGAATCAGGGTGACGTCTATGGGGTGATCTCGCTTGTCTTTTGGTCGATCACGCTGATCGTCTCGGTCGAGTTCGTGCTGTTCATCATGAGGGCTGACAACGACGGCGAGGGTGGGATCCTCGCCCTGATCGCGCTGGTTGAGACGGTGAGTTTGCGGCGAGGTCGGCTGAAGATGGTGCTGATCGCACTCGGGATGTTTGGGGTTGCCCTCTTCTACGGCGACGGGATGATCACCCCGGCGATCTCGGTTCTATCTGCGGTCGAAGGGCTCAAGGTTGCGGTTCCCAGCCTGGCGTCGCTGGTGATCCCGATCACGATCGCCGTGCTCGTTGCCCTGTTTACGATCCAGCGCTTCGGGACGCACGCGGTGGGGAGGCTGTTCGGACCGGTGATGCTGGTCTGGTTTGCGGTGATCGCCGCAGGGGGCCTGGGTCAACTGCTCGCTCATCCCGCGATCTTGAAGGCGCTTTCCCCGAGCTATGGCGCCGCCTTCTTCACGGCACATCCGGGAGTCTCCTTTGTCGCCCTGGGCGCGATAGTGCTGACGATTACCGGGGCCGAGGCGCTGTATGCGGACATGGGCCATTTTGGCCGGATCCCGATCAGCCGTGCATGGTTTGTGGTCGTCTTTCCAGCCCTGACGCTCAATTACATGGGCCAGGGCTCGCTGATCCTCGGCGATCCGGCCTCGATCCACAATCCATTCCTCCTTCTATTCCCCAGCTGGAGTCAGCTTCCGATGGTGCTCTTGGCGACAGTCGCTACCGTGATCGCCTCCCAGGCGGTGATCTCCGGCGCCTTCTCGGTGACCCGCCAGGCGGTTCAACTTGGCTTTTTGCCACGCCTGTCCATCCGACATACCTCGGCTGAGGAGATCGGACAGGTTTACGCACCGGCGGTCAACTGGGCCCTGTTGGTCGCCGTGGTCGCGCTTGTCATCGGTTTTGGATCCTCAACCAGACTTGCCTCGGCCTACGGCATCGCGGTGACCGGCACGATCACGGTCGACACGATCTTGTTCTTAGTGGTCGCTCGAACGCTCTGGCACAAACCGAGCTGGGCCGTTTTGAGCGGCGGCGCCATCTTCTTCACGGTCGACCTCGCTTTTCTCACGGCGAACTTCACCAAGGTCGAGCACGGGGGCTGGTTCCCGCTCTCAGTTGGGATCGTGGTGTTCGCAATCCTCAGCACCTGGCGGAGGGGCAGCGCCAGGGTTAGCGCCGCCCGTCTCAAGGAGGAAGGCCCGCTTGAGACCTTCATCGAGGAACTTCACAGGATGGATCCCCCGGTGGCGCGAGTTGAGGGGACTGCCGTTTACCTAAACGCGCGCCGTGAAACCACGCCACTGGCCCTGCGTGCGAGCCTCGAACACCTGCATGCGCTGCGAGAGGCAATCGTGATCGTCTCGATCGAGACGACGAGATCACCCCACGTTCCGGAGTCAGATCGCCTATTGATCGACGACCTCGGCTATGCCGATGACGGCATCAGCCACCTGACGGCTCGCTTCGGATTCCAGGACACCCCAGACGTTCCCCGGGTGCTTGGCCTGGCCTCCGAGATTGGCCTTGAGACCGAGATCGACGTGGAGGGCGCCACCTACCTTCTCTCCCAAATTTCGATAGTGCCGACCTCGACGGCTGGGATGAGCCACTGGCGCAAGCGGCTGTTTGTCGCGATGTCTCGCAACGCTGCCAGTCCGGTTGAGTACTTTCGCCTGCCCCACGACAGAACCGTAGTCATCGGTTCCCAGGTAGACCTTTAGCTGTATCCCTCAAGGGGTCGCTTCATCCGTGCCCCTTGAAGGTGCGGCTGCCCCGTTGTGCCGATCACAAGCAGCCGCCTCCAAAGACCGGATGAGGCGTTCCGCCGCACCAAGCGGGTGGTCCCGACGGTCGCGCCGTGGCGGTAACCGGATCTTCACAACAACCGCGAACGGAGTGGATGTTGTCTTCGGTCTAGACATGACCACATTGTCAGGCTCAAGCGGCCGAAATCGGATCGAGCGGAAGGGCCGCGTCGTCTGGTTGCGATGCGTGGTCTGCGGGCGTCGGCTGACGACGTCGGCGGGGATGGAGTCGGGGTATGAGCAGCGTTGTGCGGCGCATTTCACGCGGGATTTCCTCGAGGCGCGAAAGCGTGCAATCGGCCGCCTGGAAGCGCTGCAGCTGAGGCGAGCCGACCCCCTTGCGCGCGCCCTGAGGCGCTGATCGCTGCCCGAGGCGCTCGAAGTAGACGCTGGCCCCAGCTGGCCGCGCAAGCCGCTAGCCAATCGAGCGACTTCACCATTTGGTAACGCCTCGAGAACGATCTGATAACCGCTCAACGGTTCCCTTGTTGGAGATTTCCCGGGAACCTAATGACGAAAATGGAGGCTTAGATGAGGCGTGCGGGACCGGTTGGATTGATCGCGGCATTTGCCATATGTGGGGCGATTTGCGCAGCAGCCAGCGCCAGCGCTCACGACGGCCGCAACCCATGGCCGGGGCAGGTTCGAGGCCATCAATTCCAGCCCGGCCGCGACCACCATTTTGGTGGCGGCAATGGCTTTCATTTTGCGCCCGGTGACCTGCTGGTCAGCCGTAGCGTCTATGACGATAACCCCGCCAACCTGCAGGTCGGATCCGTTCTGCCGCCGGGGTGTCAGAGTGGCTGCGCTGCGGCGAGCACCGATGGCACCTATCCCTATGTGTGGAACAACGACCTTGTCGACGAAAGCTTTGGCATCACCTCGCGGATCTACCTCGACCAGCTGGCGCCAAACGGTGCTCTGCTCAACTCACTCGAAGTGCCAAACAGCCTCGGTCACCGCGCTTGGGGCCCTCGCGACGAAATGGTAACCAGCTTTTCATCCAAGTCGGAGTTGGCGCTAAACCAGTCAATCGATAGTCAGCAGGTGACCTTCATGGGCTACCTCGCCCCGGTCGATACCCTGGATGTCTCAAACTCCAACACACCTGGGGTGATTGATCCGACCAACCCCGTTTCCGCCGCCTATTACAGGGTCGTGGCACAGGTCGACTCTCACGGCCGATTTCATTTCACCGAGACAAACGCCTATAGCGGCAACAACGGTCGCGCGGCAATTCTCAACAACGGACAGGGGGCAAATGTCCTCTACACGGCGGGCAACGCGGGCAATGGGGCCAACCCCCAGCCCAACGGGATCATCCTGGGTGGAGGGGCCCAGCTGATCGAACCGCAGCTGGCGCCCGAGGCCGAGCAGAGTCCCGCCGGACCGACTCCGGTCGGCAGCTTCAAAGTCACCCAGCTGGGAGACAAAGCCGACAAAATCGGCAAGGACACCAACTTCCGTGGAATGACGATCTTCAATCACGTTCTCTACTACACGAAGGGCAGCGGCGGCAACGGGGTCAACACCGTCTACTTCGTCGACACAACTGGCCACGCATGTCCAAACGGAGTCGGTCTTCCCGAACCCAATGCGCCTCTGCCAAGCTCGGCCATCGCTTATGACCCCTCGCTTCTGCAATCAGGCGGCGTCGAGCCCTACAACATGTGCATTCTCAAGGGCTTTCCCACGGCGCTCAAGTCGAAGACGTCCTTTCCGTTCGGTCTCTGGTTCGCGAATCCGACCACGCTCTACGTCGCCGATGAGGGTAACGGCGAAAATGAATACTCGACCGCGGTGGGCAACTACCCCGCCGCCTTGTCTCAGCCGACCGCCGGTCTGCAGAAGTGGACCTTCAACGGCGAAACCTGGAGCCTCGCCTACACCCTGCAGTCGGGTCTGAACCTCGGTCAGCCCTACGCGGTTTCGGGTTATCCGAGCGGGGTTAATTCGGCCACCGGTCTGCCGTGGGCACCGGCAACCGACGGTCTTCGAAACCTCGTTGGTCGCCTCAACAGGGATGGCACGGCGACGATATGGGCAACGACTTCGACGGTCAGTGGCAACGGTGATGAGGGTGCCGATCCCAACAAGGTCGTGGCGATCACCGACCAGCTCCGCTCCGCCTCCGTTCCCGCCGGGGAGAGCTTTTCTACGCTTCGATCCGCGGGCTTCGGCGAAGTCTTGCGCGGAGTCTCCTTCACCCCGGGAACGCCGCCGCCATTTGGCGGTGGCCACTGAGGGGGCACCGCGCCTACTGCATCGCAGCGTTGAGCCACCGGCTTCGATAAGCAGCGTCCAGATCGCGCTCTGAGCCATATCGGAGAAGGGGCCGACTAGGGTTGCGGCGGTGGAGAAGCAGAGCCCCTCGCCGCTTCTGATCTTCGGCGCGATCGCAGCGGCGTTCGGCGCTTGCCTCGCCATTTGGGTGGCGGCAATCTCGAAGCGATTGATCTGCGAAACGAGCTGTCGAAGTAGCCTCATGAATGCGCAGCTTGTGCTCGCCTTCATCGGGGCCGTTCCCGTTGCCCTGCTCCTTTACGCGGCCATCCGGGGCCGTCGCAGGCTGGCCCTATCTGCTCTCATCGCGGCAGCGATCATCTACCTGGGCTGGGGAGTGCTCAACGACGCCGCTGTGCACGGCTGGCAGCACCTCAGAGTTTTCTAGATCCAAGGCGATCCCAACATCGCCGGGGCCCGGGACTGGGCCAAGTGCAATCCGGTCGACCTCCTCCGCACCGGGTCTGGTCGACGATCCCGACTGGTTTTCCCCACCGACTCGTGGCAGCCACCAGCTGCGAACGGGTCAACCGAGCCGACGTCGCGCTCAGGTCTGGGTGTAGATCACCATCGCGCCCCCGAATACCACGCAGTAGATCGCGAATGGAATCAGGGTTCTGGTCTTGAAATATTGAACTAGGAATCTAACCGAGAAGAGCGCGGCAACCGCAGCCGACAGACAGGCGACGAGCGCTTGACCACGAACCCCTGCCCCTAGCGGTCCGGTTAGGTCGGGAAGCTTGAACAATCCGGCGGCGAGGATGATCGGAGTCGCCAACAGGAAGGCAAACCGCGCCGAGTCACCGTGGTCTAGACCGCGGGCCAAACCAGCTCCCATGGTCACTCCCTCGCGGCTGATTCCCGCGACCAGGGCCGTCGATTGTGCGACACCGATAACCGCCGCCTCCCGATACTCAAGCGTGTCGAGTTCCCGGCCTCCATCGGCCTTCGCGCCCTCTCGCTGCGCGAGGCTTCGCACCTCGGCTCGGCGCCGGAAGGCCTCAGCGGCAAACAGGACCCCCCCGTTGATCATCAAAAACACCGCAGCCACGGTTGGCTTGGCGGTCAGAGTTCGCAGTGGATGCTCGAATATCAGGCCCAGAATTCCGGCGGGAATACTGGCGACCACGATCAGCCATGCAAGTCGCTCTGTGGGCGTCTCGGCGCGTCGCTTTCTCAGCGTGCGAAGGAACGCAGAGACGATTTGGACCCAGTCGTGGCGGTAGTAGATCAGCAACCCAAGGGCGCTGCCAACGTGAAGCATCACCACCAGCGCCAACCAATAGGACTCCGATTCGGATTGGGCCTTGACCAGGCCGTGCCAGCCAAAGAGGGTTGGAAAGAGAACCGTGTGTCCAAGGCTGGAAATTGGAAACAGCTCCGTGACCCCCTGCAGCAGGCCGAGAATAATTGCCTGCAAATAGCTCAGGGTGGATGCGATTGGGAGGAGGAGATGCGGCAATCAGGCGACAGCTTAAGGGTTCGCCGTTACCCCTTGTTGTGACGTCGGAGGGCCAACACGTTTGGCGGCATGGCTCGATCTTGCGGCGCAAGCCTCCGGTTGCGCGCTGAAACGAGAGGGACCTCGAGCGCCAACGCCCGACCTTTGTCAGCTGCGCCTTAGCTGAAGCGAGCTGGTTAGCCGCTGACCCGCTTAACCGAGAACGAATCTGATTCGTTGCAGGGCGGAAGGGCGTTATGCGGAAACGTGAAATGCACCCGGATCGTGCCCGCCGCCGCGCTCGGCGTGTGAAATTCACCCGCGGTTTGCGTGGAGCCGCTGAAGTCTCCATCTTGAACGCAGATCTCGGAAAGACAACATGAACCGGTGTAACACTTTCAGGTCCGCAGTCTTCGATTGCCTGAAAGTTAGTTCATAAACCCGTGATCTTCTTACCGTCAGGTGAAACCTCAAAGCCAACTGAAAACGCTCCCGCGTTGCCATGGAAGGTTCCCGACCGCGGGCCCACCGAAGCGAGCGACGCCGAGACCAGCATCATGACCAACGCGAGGCCGAGGATCGCGCTCGCGGCGCCCGCGCGGACTGATTTTGACCCGGGGGCACCAGAGCGCCAGGATAGCTCCGTCACCGCGGCGCTGCACGCGGCCCGCCGGCCAAAGAACTGCCGTCAAGCAGCCCTAGCCATCGCGGCGATGGGCTCGCAGGCGAGGTGCCGCCCACCCCACCAGAGCCCCAAGGACAGCCGCAATGAGCAGCGCAAAGATCAGTGGCATCTGGGCTGAACCCACGATCAGGTTCACGTTTACCTGCTGGGAGTTGAGCGCCATGAAGAGAAGGAGGAGCGCGACGGCGGCGCCGAGCCCCCAGCGCTTCCAGCTGACTTTGCTCGCCGCTCGATCGGCCTCCTGCGCCGGTGCGCGATCAGACATGCAGAAAGACTAAAGCGCCGGCCCGGAATCAACCCAGCCGGCCCCTATTTGGGCGGGCTTGGCGTCCAGCCGGGTCGGGCCAACAGGAGCGGAGGATCAACCCACATTGGGGCCGTCCGAATCGAGGTGATCCATGCGGACGACGAGCTTGCCGATGTTGGCCCCATCAAAGAGCATGTTTATCGATTTGGGGAGCTCCTCGAAGCCCTCGATTATCGTCTCAAGTGGCTCCAGCTTGCCTTCCCTGATCCAGCCGCTGAGCTGCTCAACGCAGCTCGGCAGGCGATCAAAATGGTCGAGCACGATGAACCCCTGAACCAGCGCACGCTGAACCAGGAGGTTTGAAAAACTGCGCGGCCCGGGCGGCGGCTGAGCATCGTTATAGCCTGAGATCAGGCCGCAGAGTGCGACCCGGGCCCGAAGGTTCAATCGACTGAATACCGCGTCCATAACCTCGCCGCCGACGTTCTCGAAGTCAACGTCAATCAGATCCGGAGTTGCGCCGATCAGCTCGTCCCGCCATCCGGGTGCCTTGTAGTCGACCGCCGCATCGAATCCGAGTCGCTCGGTCAGGAGGGCGCACTTCTTCGGGCCCCCGGCGATGCCGACCACGCGGGCGCCTTCGAGCTTGGCGATCTGGCCGGCGACGGAGCCGACCGCCCCGGCCGCCGCGGAAACGACCACCGTCTCACCGGGCTGGGGGCGGCCGATATCTCTGAGGCCAACCCAGGCGGTAAGGCCCGTCATTCCCAGCACGCCGAGAAACGCGCTCGGCGAAACTCCGGCGATCTCTGCGACCGGCATCAGCGGGGTGGAGTCGGAGGCAATGAACCACTCCTGCCATCCGGTTAGGCCCTGCACCAGCTGACCCTCCGCATAGTGGGGACTTCTCGACTCCACTACCCGCCCCAGCCCGAGGCCCCTCATAACCTCGCCGATCCCCACCGGCGGTAGGTACGTCGGGGTGTCGTTGATCCAAGCCCGGTTGGTCGGATCCAGCGAGATCCACTCGACTCGGACCAGCGCCTCACCCTCACCAAGCTCGGCAAGGCGCTGCTCGTCGAGCTGGAAGGTCTCGGGGACGATGCGCCCGCTCGGGCGCTCCCGCAACAAGAAGCGGCGGTTCTTTTGGGTCATGACGCGACTCTACCTGGCGGTCTGGCCCCAGCGGCGGAGCGGCGGCCCGAAGGACGGAGGCAGCGACTGCGCGTCGGCATCAAAACCCCGGGCTTTCATGGTTGGCGACCGCGTCCGATCCCACAGCCCGGCCGAATCGCATGTGGGAGGATGATTGGCTTCCAATATGCCCTCTCGACCTCGAAGCATGTCACTGTCTCTCAGGCGCTTGAGTCTCATCCTCACCCTTACCCTGCTGCTGAGCGCCGGCTCCTCAGTTGGTCTGACCCCGAGCGCGCTGGCCGGGCGGGGAGCCTCGATCGCCGCGACGCAGACGACCGCTGGCGGGCGAGCACTCGTCGACGTCTCGGTCGCGACACTCTGGATGCGCCCGGCCCGAACGCGGCCGCTCGATCAGCCCTCGCTCACAAACCCGGTGCGCCTGGAGGCCTGGCTTGGGGCAATGGGCACTGAACAGCGGCGCTGGTTGGTGGGCAGGCTGGTCACCCAAGCACTCTACGGACAGGAAGTCGAGGTGCTCGCTCACGAGGGAGCATGGGTTGAGGTCTCCCTCACCGCTCAGCCCACGCCAGATCACCTGAGCTATCCGGGCTGGCTGCCGGCGCGCCAGCTCGTAATGATCCCAAGCCGCGCCCCCACTCCGCCGCTCAACGGTTCCGATCCGTTCCCACTGACCGCAGCCGCGGCGCAGCTCGCCGTCGTAATTACCAGAGACGCATGGTTGCTCGGGCAGACCGTTTCGGGGAGCGCCGGCCCTCGCCTCCTGCAGCTGAGCTTCAACACGAGGCTGCCGGTGCTGGGGCGATTGGGTGATTTCACCATCGTGCAAACACCCACCGGGGCGGCGGCGCTAATTCGCAGTTCGGCGGTAGCTGTGCGGGTCTCAGGCACCTCGCCACCTCCCCCCAACGGCCATCAGCTTGTAGCCGCCGCCGAACAGTTTCTGGGAGTGCGATACTTATGGGCTGGAACCTCAGCCTTTGGCTTCGATTGCTCCGGACTGACCTACAGCGTCTACGACGCTTTCGGCCTGCTCCTGCCCCGGACCGCCGCCCTGCAGGCAGGAGTCGGTAGGCCGGTTTCTCGGCGGGAGCTCCGACCCGGTGACCTCGTCTTCTTTGCGACCGAACCGCCCTCGCGAGCAGTCACGCACGTCGCCATGTACGTGGGCGGCGGGCGGGTCATCGATTCTCCCGATTCAGCCGGCGCCGTGCAGATCGTCCCTCTGGAATTTTTTGGCGATCAGTATGTAACCGCCCGGCGTTATCTGGCCGCGGGGTAACAGTACCCCCCAACAGGTTCGGCATTCGAGCAACAGCGCCTGCAAGTACTCTTTGGCAGGAGCCGCGTGCCGTTCTGGCTGGCAGGTACGCTGGCTGTCATTCGGCGGCGCATTTCAACCCGAAGACTGCTGCTGGCCCTGGTGATCGTTGTGCTCAATTGGACCTACGGGCGCCTGCCCGCGGAGCCGCGGCCAACCGGCTCGTTCGTTCAGATTGGCAATCTGCGAATCCGCTACATCGAACACCGCGGAGCCGGGGTGCCGATTGTGTTGATTCACGGACTGCCGGGGACGGCCGAAGACTGGGAAGATGTCACCCCCCTGCTCGCAGGTCATCGCACGATTGCGATCGACCGTCCTGGTTTTGGCTTCTCCAGCGGTGGATATGTGCCATTTGACCGCCAGCTTGAAGTGATTCACAAACTGCTCGCGAAGCTTCACGTCCGGCGGCCGATCCTGGTCGGGCATTCCTTTGGTGGGACGATCTCACTTGGGTTCGCCGAGCGCTACCCGAGTCAGGTTGCGGGCCTTGTGCTTGTCGACGCCGCCGCCGCGGGCCAGAAGGTCGAAGGCTTGACCGAAGTGCAGGCACACGCTGTGCAGTTGCTGCAGCTACCGATCATTAGACAGGTTGCCAACGCGACTTTCGGACAACTACTCACAACTCTCTCGGTTAACAATGCCGAAGGCGAAGCGTTTCATCCGGAGGCGGTCGTGCAAGCACACCACTACCGCGTTCTGGCGATCAACATGACCCAGGGCAACCTGGAAGCGTGGGCGGGTGAGATACTCGCCGCCAACGGTGTGATCGCCCAAATTGACATGCAGCTCGGGGAAATCCGAGCCCCTGCGGTCGTGATCCAGGGTGAAGACGACAAGCTGGTCAACCCCGCCTACGGGCGTAGCCTCGCGGCCGATCTGCCCAACTCCCACCTTGTGATGGTCTACGGCGGTCATATGCAACCCTACGACCATCCTGCCGCGATCGCCGCAGCGGTTCGTAGGGTCAGCTCGATGCCAGCGAGGAGCGCGAGTTCCGCTCAACCGAGGATTGCTAAGCGCGTCCCACGACGGCATTCTGGATGATTGCAGGGCGCGACCGAGTTCGGAGGATTGTCTGGGCGGACTTCGGCTCAAACGCAGGTTGCTGAGCCCTGAACCAAGTTATTCGGCCAGAGTCCACCCGAGTCCGCACGGTGCGATTGAGGCAAGAGGACCTCAAGGCATAGGTGGATTGCTCAAGTCGCGTCAGTTAGACGCTATGGCCTCGGTTAACCACCGGGGCCATCCGAGATAGGCCGGACCCTCTTGCTCATTCGGGGGTTTACCTGACCGGAGACGGGCTCCGGCTGACCCCAGGCAAAGGAGGGTCCGGCCATGAACGGAACGATGACATGGGTTGGGATGGACGTCCACGCGCGCTCCACGCACGCTGCGGCAATCGACTCGCTGAGCGGCGAGCTGCGCAGAGCGCGCTTTGGCCCCGGCACCGAGGAGGTGCTGGGATGGCTCGGTGAGCTGGAAGCGCCGGTGCGGGCGGCCTATGAGGCGGGCCCGACTGGGTTCGGGCTGATGCGGGTGGCGAGCGCAGCCGGCATCGAGGTTGCGGTGGTGGCGCCGAGCAAGACGCCGCGGGCTCCGGGCGATCGGGTAAAGACCGACCGCAAGGACGCCGAGCTCCTGGCTCGGCTTCTGCTCGCCGGGCAGCTGAAGGCGGTAACGGTTCCGCCGGAGTGGCTGGAAGCGATCCGCCACCTGGCGCGCACCCGTGAGCAGGTACGGCGAGACCTGATGCGAGCCCGCCACCGGGTCTCAAAGCTCCTGCTCTGCCACGGGCGGGTCTACCCGGGCAAGAGCGCCTGGGGGCGCGATCACCGCTGCTGGTTGTCCCAGCAGGCCTTCGAGCACGAGGCCACCGAGCTGGCCTTCATCGACCAGCTCGCCGCCGTCGACGGGCTCTGCGCCCGCCGCGAGGCCCTCGATGAGCGGCTCTCCAGGCTGGCCCAGGACGAGCGGCTGTGGCCGACGGTCGCAAGGCTGCGCGCCTTCCGCGGCATCGACACCCTCACCGCCCTGATGCTCCATCTCGAGCTCGGCGGCGACTGGGGGCGCTTTCCCTCACCGCGCAAGCTCTCCAGCTGGCTGGGGCTGACCCCCTCCCTGCAGCAGTCGGGGGAGTCAGAGAGTCAGGGCGCGATCACCAAGACCGGCTCGGGGATCGCCCGCCGCCTGCTGGTCGAGTCGGCCCACCACTACGCGCGGGAACCGCGGATCGGTGCGACGCTCGCCAACCGCCAGGCCGGCCAACCCGACCATGTCCTGCAAATCGCCTGGCGCGCCCAGACCCGCCTGCACCGAGTGGGCAAGCGGCTGCGCGAGCGCGGTAAGCCGGGAAACGTCGCAACCGTCGCGGTGGCCAGGGAGCTGGCGGGCTTCCTCTGGGCCGCGGCCACCGCGCCATGAGCTGACCGCTAACACAGCGGTCGCGCTCGGTCACCTGGGTCCGGGCCAACGGCCGCCGGCACGCGCGATGTCCCTATGGGCGGCCCTCACCCGGCTATGCCCGTTCCTAGATTGCGCCCGCCGGCGACGAAGCCAGCGCCCTGGGATAGCCAATTCCCGCATTGTCAGACTGACAGCCGTCGATCTCGCGCCCGGACCCGGGCACCGAGCCCTCCCACACCGGCCGCTATTTGCGGTCGCGATCAGCGCTGGGCACTTGACAAAACGGCGGCCATATCAGGGACAGGCGCACCCCGCCGAGCTCAACCGTTGTGCGGGGGCCGCGCTGCGCAGGTGGCAGCTCCACGGCTATCTCGACCAAGCCCTCGCTACGCCGGTCGTGGGATGCGGTGAAGCACACCTCAGCACCGTCGAGCGCCAGCGCCGGCTGGCCGTTGTCTGGGATCGGGGCGCCGAGCACATTCCCCCACCGCGCCGCGACCGCGGGCGGATCGGAGACGGCCACGGTGATGCCTGCCAGGCGCCCCGGGGCGCCGAGGCCAACTCGACCGGTCCACTCGGGCCCTCCCCAGCGCCAGCTCCCGGCTGGCCGGGACTGATCGAGCGAGACGATCGCCCCGCGCATGTCGGCCGGGTGCAGATGGGTGGCAGAGATATCGGGGAGATCGATCTGCCAGACCACCCGGACCCCGATCGCCCGCGCGCGGGTTCTCGCGCCGTCCAGATCCTCGAGATCGAAGATCGCCATGTAGCCGCCGTCACCGTGGCGGGCGAGGTAGCGCCCGGCAGACGTTTCCGCCCGCACCGGAGAGATCACCTCCAAGAAGCAGTCGCCCAGCGCGAAGACCGCATTTACCAGGCCGAACTCTGCGACCCCAGGGTCGCGGAACGGCGGGCCGAGGCCGAGAGCTTCGCGCAGCGCCATCTCGACGGGGGCGAGCTCGGCTGCCACCAGTACAGCCTGGCGCAGCCGCGGATGCGATTGAGCCTCCACCGGTCGAAGCGTACGCCAAAGGTTCCAACGCCCTCTCGACACAGGCGAGAAATTCACCGCCTAAGATGGCTCCCATCCGAGCGTTTTCGGCCTACTGAAGGGAGCGATGATGGCAACGCGTAATGGCAGGGCTGAATGGAAAGGCGATCTGAAAGGCGGAGCCGGCACCCTGAGTGTGGGCGACGGGGTCTTCTCGGGCAACTACTCATTCGCCTCGCGTTTCGAGGAGGGGGAGGGGACCAACCCCGAGGAGCTGATCGCCGCGGCACACGCATCTTGTTTCGCGATGGCGCTCAGCAGCACGCTCGCCAAAGAGGGACATTCTCCAGAATCCGTGCGGGCCGAGGCTCGCGTGCACCTTCGTAATCTCGACGGGGCACCGACCATCGCCCAGATCGACCTCGAGGTTGTCGGCAGCGTCCCAGGGATCGGCGAGGAGCAGTTCGTTTCCTATGCCGAGCAGGCTAAGCGCGACTGCCCGGTCTCGAGAGCACTCGCCGGCGTCGGGGAGATCACCCTGGCAGCGCGGCTCGCTTAGAGGAGCCGGGGAATTCACTGACCTGTTTAGAACGGGTTGGCAAAGCCGGCTCGATCGCGAACACCCACCGAACAGCCCCTACCCGGTAGCGCGCCCGGCTGTGCCGCTGAGTGAATTCAAGCGGCACGGAGAAGCAAGAATGCTCCGAACGCGATCGCGATCGCGACAAACGACCAGAGGTATATCCGAGCATAGGCGCCGAGAAGCCCATAGCCGCGTGGCCTGCTGCCACCGAGCGCTTCGGGACCGCCGACGTCGGCGATTTCCGCCGAGGCACCCTGTTCGTCAGCGACCAGCGTTTGGGCAAGCAAAGCACGCGCCTCCTGCGCCTGATCGGCGTGGACCATTACGCGCTGCGGGTTGGTCGGCAGCAGGCCGATGCCCAGCTGAGGGCCGTTTATGCCAAGGGCGCGAAGGACGCTCGGGATACCCCCATTGTCGAGCAGGCCCTGGATCATCTCCGCTTCAACCCCGTCTTTGGCGTAGATCACCTCGACCAACTCAGCGCGGCCACCGTCGGTTTCCGCTGCCGGGTGTTCAGGCGATGGCGGCAACACCAGCTCCGCAACGAAAGCGACGAGGGTGGGAAACGCGGCCAGCGCTGACCATCTGATCCGGACATCGGCGTTCCTCTCCCACCGGCTCATAGGTTATGCCGACGAAGCGGATCGAGCCCTGGCGATGCAGTCATCGCCGACCCAACTGGGTCTAGGAGGCGGTGATCAGAGTTCTCGAGCAGCGCGAGGCGCCGATGCAGCACGGGAAGTGCATGACGGAGTCGAGGCCTGCTTGGTGAGCCCGTCCGGTGGGGATCGGTAAAGGCGTGCCAGGCAGCCAACCTCCCCAGCTCACCGCCTCGGTTCGTACGGGTTGCCCCTGGGCGCTATGTTGTCAGCTCGGGTGAACCGCCGGGCGATTGTTGACCACCCGATCTGGGTGGATCCGCGGCACCCTCTGAATTGAAGCGTCACGCCAGCACCCCTAGCGCAAGCGGCAGCGGCCGGGAGCCGCGGAAGATCATCGAATCTCGTCCGGAGCGCAAGCGAGCGGATGCGGCAAGTGCACTGGCAATTGTGCGCAAGGAGCGACGATGACGTCCTAGCGTTGAAGCTCTCAGACGCAGGCGCCTGGGCGCACCGATGAGATCGGGCAGTCGGCGAGGTCTACAAGTGATAGTCAATGTCTTAGCGAAAGTGAGATGACATGGCGGCAAAGATGCCGGTGACGGAACTCGACGCTCGGTTCAGTAGCGAGGGGGCGCCCCCGACCGATTGGGCGGAGGGGCGCCAGCACATCGAGAATACGGAAGTGTTCTGGCTCTCGACCGTGCGACCCGATGGACGCCCGCACGTCACCCCGCTGTTGTCGGTGTGGCACGTTGACGCGATGTACTTTTGCACGGGTCCGGAGGAGCGCAAGGCAAAGAACCTTAAGCAGAACCCACACTGCATTCTCACCACCGGCAAGAACGGACTAGACGGCGGTCTCGATCTCGTAGTCGAAGGACACGCCGTTGAGGTCGCCGATCGAGCGGAGCTAGGACAGGTTGCCAACGCCTATGAGTCGAAATACGGGGCACGCTTCACAGCACCCGAGGGCACGTGGTTCGGTCTCAGCGACTCGATCCGCCGCGGTAAGGCGCTTGTCTATCGGGTCACCCCGACGACCGTTCTCGGATTCGCCAAGGATGAGCAGTTCAGCCAGACCCGATGGCGCTTTGCTTGATCGGGCGACGACGGAGCCGCCCGTATCACGCGCAACAAAATTGAGAGTGCCACAAAGGACGATCAGCCGCGTGCAATTTTTGGGGTCCCGTACGGCTGCTTTTCGTGCGGAGACGCGCCTCGCGCTTCAGGCTGATGAGACGCTCGCAAGGGACGAAACCAGGCGTCTTCCCGGCCTCCATCCACCTGCCTGCCCCTCGCCCGAAGCGAAGCCGTCAAAAGCTTGTGCCGCTTGGAGTCGGATGACCTCGGTGTCTCAAAATGGAGCTAGGCGGACTCGAACCGCCGACCTCCTGGGTGCGATCCAGGCGCTCTTCCAGCTGAGCTATAGCCCCTCATGCGTGGCTGGGAGGATCGTCCCAGCGACCGCGCGTGAGCAAGGATAACCGCATAGGCTTTAGGTTCCCCAAAGCGATAGCACAATGGGCATTCTCGACGAGGCAATCCGGGAGCATCTGGAGCTGAAGCGCCAGCATGGCGCCGGCGACTCCGAGCTGCAACAACTCGAGGACGAGGCCTTCGGACCACCCGACCGACCCGGGGGCGAGGTCGCGATTGACAATCCCTTCGCGGAGGCGCCGACGGAATTCATGGCAACTCCGGATGAGGAGGGGACGCCGTCGCCTGAGCCGATCGACCGATTGCCTGACGCCGAAGGCGAGACCGGCGCGAGACGCGAGTCTCCAGGAATAGCTGATCTGCAGGAGCCGCCCCCTCACAACTCGCCCTCGGAGGAAGATGAAATGGCGGGCGATCCGAGCGAGGAGGGGCAATTACCGGCAGATGATGATGATGAGGCCGGGCCGGGTACGGGTTCGCCGACGACCGATGAGCGCCGCGCAATCGCCGAGCAGCCGACGGAACTATTTGACGTCGAGGCGGAGATCGATGCCACGCAGTCGAGCGCTCCCTCCGACGAGGAACTCGCTGAGGAGGAGGTGGCTGAGCCCCGGCTGGCACCGATTGATCCGTTCGCGGGCTTGGGGGAGCCCGATGTGGAGCCGGAGCGGGTAATCGGCACCGAGGAAGATGAGGAGGAAGAGGACTACTTCGACGAGCAGCGTCTTTCGGATGAGCTCGATCAGGCCTTGGAGGCTCCCGTTGAGAGTGGGGAGGCACCGGCGGAGCCAGAAGATGACGCCGGGGAGGAGGCGGAGGTCGAGGCTGGGGAGCCGGATAAAGAGGCAGCGCCCGATCCCGAGACTGATGGGGAGGATGACGATCGAGATCGCGAGGACGATGTTCTCGAGGACACCCCCGACTTCCTTGAGAACAGCGACGATGACGAGCTTTGGTTTGAGCAGAAGCCTCCCAAGGACTTCGACTTCGACGACTAGCTGGGCCGCAAGGCCCGCACCGATCGATCGGTAATTTGCACAGGTGGCCGAATTTGCCATCGAAGCGATTGGACTACGAAAGTCATTTGGCAGCGTGTGCGCGCTGGATGGGATCGACTTGGAGGCCGCCGCCGGGACGGTTTTGGGCCTGCTCGGTCCCAACGGAGCGGGGAAGACGACGGCGGTCCGCATTCTGACCACCCTGCTTCGCCCCGACGGCGGCCGGGCCCGCGTTGCGGGATTCGATGTCGAGCATGAGGGGCCCAAGTTGAGATCGCGCATCGGTCTCGCCGGACAGTACGCAGCCGTGGATGAAAACCTGACCGGCGCCGAGAACTTGGAGATGGTCGGCCGCCTCTATCATCTGCCCAAGGGAGAGCCACGGCAGCGCGCCACCGAGTTACTCGAGCGCTTCGGTTTGAGTGATGCCGCCGATCGCCTCGTACGAACCTATTCGGGAGGAATGCGGCGGCGGTTGGACCTTGCCGCAGCCCTTGTTGCGCGCCCACCTGTGCTGTTCCTCGACGAGCCAACCACCGGATTGGATCCACGCAGCCGGATCGGGCTTTGGGAGACGATTGAAGGCCGGGTGGCGGAGGGCACGACGGTTCTGCTGACTACCCAGTATCTCGACGAGGCCGACCGGCTCTCCGATCGGATTTCGGTTATCGACAGCGGTCGGGTCATCGCTTCGGGCAGCTCGGATGAGTTAAAGGATCAGGTCGGGGGGGAGCGACTCGACGTGACGCTGGAAACGGAGCGCGACGTCGATGCCGCGATGGCTGCACTGGGGCCGATCGCTGCCGAGCCCCCCGCGATTGTCGACGGTATCCTGAGGGTTCCGGTCCGCCAACGTCGCGGCGCGATCGCTGAGGCCGTGCGCCGCCTCGGTGAGGCGGGTGTTGAGATCGATGACGTAGCGTTGCACCGCCCCACACTGGATGACGTGTTCCTGACGCTCACCGGGCGAGCGGCCGAGGGTACGGTGGAAGCTGAGGCCGAAGGGGTTGCAAGTTGAGCTGGTTACCCAACGGCGTCTCGGACACCCTGGTACTGGCGAAACGTAGCTTCCTGCGTATTCCCCGGGCCCCCGATCTGCTTCTCTCATTCACGGTGCAGCCGATCATGTTCGTGCTGCTCTTTGTATACGTGTTCGGCGGCGCGATCAGCACGCCGGGGTATGACTATGTCGATTATCTGATCCCGGGAATCATCGTGCAGACGATGTCCTTCGGTGGGTTCGTCACGGCGCTGGGGCTATCGGAGGACCTAAAGAAGGGCCTGATTGATCGCTTCCGCTCGTTACCGATGTCACGGGCCGCCGTCCTCGGTGGCCGCACACTGGCCGATATAGGGACCAACACCATTTCGCTTGCCGTGATGATCATCGTGGGGCTGATCGCGGGGTTCTCGTTCAGCGCCCCCGCCAGCCACGTTGCCGCGGGCATCGGCTTGGCGCTTCTTTACGGCTACGCCTTCTCCTGGGTCTTTGCCTTCATCGGCCTGTCCTCGTCCTCGCCGGAGGCATCGCAGTCGATTGGCTTCATCATCATCTTCCCCCTCACCTTCGTCTCCTCGGCGTTCGTCCCGGTCAACACTATGCCCGCCGCTTTGCGGGCATTTGCCGAAGTCAACCCATTCACGATCACCGTCAACGCGATGCGCGCGCTGTTCTTAGGGGCGCCTGCTGGTAATTCAATCTGGGGTGCGGTGCTGTGGTCGATAGGCATCGCCTCCCTTTTCGCCTTCCTTGCGGTTGCGCGCTACAAACGGGCCGTCGCCAAGTAGGGGTCCCGCCTAAACTCTTCCCAGGGGGCCATAGCTCAGCTGGCAGAGCGCCGCCTTTGCAAGGCGGAGGTCGCCGGTTCGATCCCGGCTGGCT
>CAVUWL010000017.1:0-572387 GCA_963745305.1 uncultured Solirubrobacterales bacterium | reverse complement strand
CGTGATCGGCGGCCGAGCAGCGCCGGGTTCTCCGTCTCGCTCATGGTTCGCCTCCGATCTTGGCCAGCTCGGCCAGGTTGTCTATTTCGGCCTGCTGATTCACGTCGATTGCCCCTTCGTCTCCGATCACCCACACGTGGTTGTAGAAGGCGCGCGTCGGATCGGTGGTGTAGCCCGGCTTGACGTCGAGCAGGTACCCGCGCAACGCCGACGGCAGCGTATCGGCGCTGTCGGTGAGCAGCAGCGGCCCCCAGGTGCCGGAGGCCGAGAGCGGCGCGGCGGCCGCTGCGTCGAGGGGCGAGTCGCTGCGGGCGAGACGAAGCCGTGGCCGGGGTCGTTGACGTTCCAGCCGAAACCGCCGTCGGCGTAGCGGGCCAGGGCGATCGCGTTGTCGACCGGATTCCCGCCGGAGACGCGATGGACGCGGCTGTCGACCTTGGCGATCTCGCCGCACCACGGTCGGAGGAGATCGCAGCCGGGCCCGAGGACGTAGACCGGCGCCTTTGGATGCCAGCCTCAGCGCCGCCGCCGTCGCCTGCGGCAGCCTGTCGCTCGGCGAAGAGAACCGGGTCGCCCGAGCGCGCCGCCCAGGCGGCCGCCGGCATCGCGAAGCCCGGCTGTTCGGGGACGCGATCACCACGTGCTCGGGGCGGCGCCGAAGAGCCGTGTCGCGCAGCGCGCCGATCGCCGCCGCGGTCGCCGGCGGCTTGACCGGCCTTGACCCGGTCACCCTGCGGCTCAGGCCGCCGGGCGCCGTGACTTCGCCGATCGCGAAGCCTGCGCCCCGCCGGTGCGCCGCTGCCCTGGGGGTCGAGGGCGGTCAGCGCTCTGGCGGTCGGCCCGGGGACGTCCCCCTGCGGGAGATCAGGAGCGGCGCTCGCACCGGGGCGGCCATCAGCACCGAGGCGGCGATCGCCCCCGGCCAGTCGTCTTCGCCGACCAGGGTGACGGCGGCCGGCCGCAGGGCGGCGTGGTCGAGGGGAAGACCGCCAGCGCGACGCCGGCGGCGTTCGCGGCGGGATCGGCGCCGCCGACCCGGGTCGTGTTCTTGGTGGCGAAGGCCGGGTAGCCGAGTTCGGCCGCCGTCTGGGCCGCGGGGGTCCGTCGCGCTCGCGCCGCCGCCGGGCGCCGCTGCGCCTGGGGCGGGGCCGGGCTCTTGGAGCCGCCGCCGCCGAGGACCGCGGCGACGATGAAGACCACGGCGACCACGACCAGCGCGGCGATCCCTTCAGCGCGAGGGGACCGGGCGCCGCCGCCTCGCTGGCGGCGGCGTGGTTGCGGGCAGGCGGCCGTCGTTGGCGCCGGCTCTCGCGGGGGCGACGCGGCGCTCGCCGGCTCGTCCGCCGGTGTTGGCGGCCTTGCCCGTCCCGCCTGAAGCCTGGGCCGGCACCTCGGCGTTGATCGGGCGGTCTTTGGCCACGGGGGAACGCTACAGCGGGATCTGGCTGGCTGGTCAGATAATTTTCCAGGACTGGTTGACTGACCAGTCAATCAATTGCCTCGGCCGCCAGGCGGGATTCGAACCATGGATTTCGCACTCAACGAGGAGCAGCTGGAGTTCAAAGATCGCTGCCGGACCTTCGCCCGCGAGGTGATCCGCCCCGCGGCGCGCAAGCACGACGAAGAGGAGAGCACTCCCTGGGAGGTGATCAAGGAGGCGCGCAGGCAGGGCTTCGCAGGGCCTCGAGCGCATCCAGCGCTCGGCCGCCGACCCGAGGGCCAGATGTCGGTGATCTCGGCCGAGGAGATCCACTGGGGCTGCGCCGGCATCGCGCTGGCGATCTCCGGCTCCGGGCTCGCCGCCGCGGGCATCGCCTCCTC
This sequence comes from uncultured Solirubrobacterales bacterium, assembly GCA_963745305.1. Classification (GTDB taxonomy): domain Bacteria; phylum Actinomycetota; class Thermoleophilia; order Solirubrobacterales; family 70-9; genus CAVUWL01. The sequence goes on along the minus strand of CAVUWL010000017.1, from coordinate 570,566 downwards.
CGGCACCCCCGAGCAGATCGGCCACTGGGTTCCCGAGTGCTTCGGCAGCGGCGAGGACATCAAGCTCGGCGCCTACGCGGTCACCGAGCCGCAGGCCGGCTCCGACGTCAAGAGCCTGAAGACGACCGCCAAGCGCGACGGCGACGAGTGGGTCCTCAACGGCACCAAGGTTTTCATCACCAACGGCGGCATCGCCGATGTCCACGTGGTCGTCGCCACTGTCGACCCCGAGCTCGGCACCCGCGGCCAGGCCTCCTTCGTCATCGGCAAGGGCACCCCGGGCCTCAGCCAGGGCAAGAAGGAGTCGAAGCTCGGCATCCGCGCCTCCCACACGGCCGAGGTCGTGCTCGACGACTGCCGCATCCCGGCCGAGAACCTGCTCGGCGGCGAGGAGAAGCTGGCGAAGAAGCTGCAGCGCGGCCGCTCCGGCCAGAAGTCGCGCTCGGCCGACGCGCTGGCGACCTTCGAGATGACCCGGCCGCTGGTCGGCGCCTCGGCGCTCGGCATCGCCCAGGCCGCCTACGAGTGGACCCTCGAGTACCTCGATGGCCAGTCCGAAGGCGGCACGCCGATGCTGCAGGCGCAGCGCATCCAGCAGACCCTCGCCGATGTCGCCACCGAGATCGAAGCGGCCCGCCTGCTGGTCCAGCGCGCCTCCTGGATGGGCCGCAACGGCATGCCGATGACCGGCGGCCAGGGCTCGATGTCGAAGCTCAAGGCCGGCGACGTGACGATGTGGGCGACCACGACGCTGATGGACCTCGTCGGCCCCTACGCCTGGAGCACCGAGTGCCCGCTGGAGAAGTTGTTCCGCGACGCGAAGATCTACCAGCTGTTCGAGGGCACGGCGGAGATCCAGCGCCTGGTCATCTCCCGGATGCAGGCGCGCGAATACGCCGAGCGCCTCGCCTTCGGCGCCGAAGTCGCCGCCGAGGCGATGCAGGCCGAGAAGGAGCGCGGCCCCCACGCCTGACCGGCCCGGCCGTCGGGCCTTAAGCCGGACCGCGCATGCCGTGCTGCCCTGTCCGGATCACAGGCCACGCACTGCAGGCACGGCGCGGCGACAGCCGCCGCCGCATGCGGGCCGCGCTGGCGATCAACGTCGCGCTGCTCGCGGTCGAGGCGATCGGCGGCGTCCTCACCGGCTCCCTGGCGGTCCTTGCCGACGCCGGGCACCTGCTCTCCGACGTCGGCTCGATCGTCCTCGCCCTCGCCGCCGCCCACCTCGCTTCCCGGCCGGCCGGAGGTCGCCGCACCTTCGGCTATCAGCGCTCGGAGGTCCTCGCCGCGCTGGCCAACGGGCTGCTGTTGGTCGCGGTCGGGACGGGATCGCCGTCGCCGCGATCGGCGGCTGAGCGATCCGCCCGCGATCGACGGCGCCGGCGTGCTGGCCCTCGGCGCGCTCGGCCTCGCCGGCAACCTCGCCGCGACGCTGGTTCTCGCCCGCGGCCAGCGCCAGGACCTCAACCTCGAGGGGGTGCTGCGCCACAGCGCCGCCGACGCGCTCGGTTCGCTTGGCGTCGTCGTCGCCGGCGCCGTCGTCCTCGCCGGCGGCTCGCCGATCGTCGACCCGATCGTCGGCCTCTGATCTCCGTCCTGATCCTCGCCTCCTCCTGGCGGCTGATCGCGAAGCCGTTCGACGTGCTGATGGAGGCGGCGCCCGCCGGGGTCGACGTCGAGGGCCTTGGCGCCGCCGTCTGCGCTGTGAACGGGGTGCGCTCGGTCCACGACCTGCACGTCTGGACGGTGACCGCGGGCTTCGGCGCGATCGCCGCCCACGTGGTCGTCGCCCCGGGCGCCGACCGCGACCTGGTCCGCCGCCGGCTCGAGGTGCTGCTGGCCGAACGGTTCGGCATCGACCACACCACCCTGCAGATGGAGGAAGAGGCGGAGGAGGGGCTGCTGCGGGTGGAAAACGTTAGACCAATAATGGTATTCCATTCGTCCGACCCTGGGGAAGGAACTTTCTGGACCCAGCATGGGAGGCTCGGTTGGTTCGTCAGGCCCACTCCTATCTTTTCGGCGCCGTTTCGAGCACCGTGCTGATTGTCTCGCGGTGGTCTGCCTTCGTGTTGCTCGTTTCGGTCCAGGCTTTCCGGGATTGCCCTGCTCGGGCTCGCAGGGAGGCCCGGACCATCTTCCCGGTTTCCTCCGCTCGGGCGCCGAGCGGGGGGCCCGCGCCCACGCTTGCGTGTGCGCGGTAAACGCTGGTGGGGCGGCATCAGCCAAACATGCGGCCGGCGGCGACGCCGGTCCGGCCGATATCGAGCCTCGATCGACAGCCCTGGCAGCAAAGGGACCTCGCCCCCCGGCCCGCCGCGCCGCGCCGCGCCCCCCGGCAGGGGTTGCCCTCCGGGGCTGGTGATGCTCCCGCGGGGCGGGCGCCTCGCCCTCCCCTTCTGAAGGCAAGGTCGGGTCGACCGCAGTGACCGCGGCGCCCGGGGGTGGTGGCGCCAATCCTTCCCCGACGATCGCTGGCGGCGGCGGGGGGGCGGCGGGTGCAGTTCCAGCTCCGTGTCACGGGCACGTCAACGACACCGTCTGCGAAGTCGACGAGACCCTGGGCGGTGCGTCGCCAAGTGGGCCACGGCTGTGCGTGCGTCGACCCTCGTCGCGGTGGTCCCTCCGGACCGACGGTCGGTCACCCGGTCGACGAAACCGGCACGGTCGGCGGCTTGCTGCACGTCCGCCGCTGATCGGCGCTGCGCCTCAACCGTCACAATGCCCGTCATATGGCGGAGCGCGAACAGATGGGGTCGGTGGGGGCCCCGATCAAAGTCGGGGTCAGCGCTGACTCGGACCCGACCTCGGCGCATGAGGGGGTTGAGCTGGCCGCTGCCTCGGGGATCTTGCCGCGGGGGGCGCGCTCGATCAGCGCGGGCATCTCGAAATCGCCGGCTGCGACGTGGTCGAGCTGGCCGCCCAGCAGGGCACCCCTGCCTACATCTACGCCGAGGAGGAGATGCGCGCCCGCGCCCGCGATTACTGCGACGCCTTCGAGCGGCGCGGCGCCGATTACGAGGTCCTTTTCGCCAGCAAGTCGCTGCCCTGCACCGCCGCCTACCGGTTGTTCGCTGAGGAGGGTCTCTCGGTCGACGTCGCCTCCGGCGGCGAGCTGCATATGGCCCTGCGGGCGGGCTTTGAGCCGGCCCGTATCCATATGCACGGAAACAACAAGACCGATGAGGAGATCCTCTTCGCGGCGCGCTCCGGCGTCGGCCACCTGATCCTTGACTCCTTCGATGAGATCGAGCGCTGCGAGCGGCTGCTCGAGGCACCCAGGACGTGCTGATTCGCGTCACGCCGGGGATCAAGCCCTCCACCCACGATTTCGTGCAAACCGGCCAGCTTGACTCGAAGTTTGGCTTCGGGCTGAGGGACGGCCTGGCGGCGCGCGCGATTGAGCGGGTGCTCGCCTCTGAGACGCTCAATCTGGTCGGCCTTCATGCCCACATCGGCTCCCAGATCTTTGAGCTGGAGCCATACGCGTTCGCGATTCGTGCTCTCGGCGAGCTGGCCGGGGATTGGTGTCGGCTCGTCAACGTGGGCGGCGGCCTCGGCATCGCCTACACCGCCGACGACGGCCGCCCTCGATTGACGCTTACGTAGATCTGAAGGTTCGCGGCGTCAGGGAGGTTTTCGGTGAGGGGGTGCGAGTCCTGATCGAGCCGGGTCGCTCGCTTGTTGGCAACGCCGGTCTCACCGCCTACCGGGTTGGCACGGTCAAGGAGATCCCCGGAGTCCGCACCTATGTCGCGGTTGACGGCGGCATGTCGGACAACATGCGGCCGATGCTCTACGGCTCGCGCTACGAGGCGATGATCGCTGACCGCGCCGGCGCCCAGCCCGACACCCTGGCGACGATTGCAGGCATGCACTGCGAGTCCGGCGACATCCTCGTTCGCGACGCGATGCTCGCCGCGCCAGCCGTCGGCGATGTGCTCGTCACCCCCGCGACCGGCGCCTACGGCTACGCGATGGCGAGTAACTACAACGGGGTGCCCCGCCCTCCGGTCATCTTCTGCCGCGACGGCGAGGCCCGCGTCGTCGTCCGACGCGAGACCTACGAGGACCTAACCTCCCGCGATGTCTGAGCCGGTCCGCATCGGGCTGCTTGGACGCGGCACGGTCGGCGGCTGCCTTCGCCGCGCCTTTGGCGAACGGGCCGAGGCGGTTGAGGCCGCTACCGGCCGACGTCCCGAGCTGAGCGGCGTGCTGACCCGATCCGAGGGCGACTTCGGCGCGATCGTCGAGCGCTCTGATCTGATCGTTGAGCTGATCGGAGGCACCGACCCTGCCCGCGACTACGTGCTCGACGCGCTGCGCGCGGCGCGCCCGGTGGTCACCGCCAACAAGCAGCTCCTCGCGCGCCACGGCGACGAGCTTTTCGGCGTCGCGCGCGAGGCCGGTGTCCAGCTGCGCTTTGAGGCGGCCGTCGCGGGCGTGATCCCGATCGTGCGCACGATCCAGGAGAGCTTCGGGGTGATCGAGCTATCCAAGGTGTTTGGGATTGTCAACGGAACGACCAACTTCATTCTCAGCGAGATGGCGAGCAGCGGTGCCCCCTATGCGGAGGTACTGGCTCGTGCACAACAGCTCGGCTACGCCGAGGCCGACCCGAGCGAGGACGTCGGCGGCGCCGACGCTGCGGCGAAGATGGCGATCCTTGCCCGCCTTGCCTTCCACACCCCAGTCACCCTCTCAGAGGTCGCCTTTGAGGGGATCGAGACGATCCAGCCCGATGACCTCGCCTACGCCAAGGAGCTCGGCCTCTCACTGAAGCTGCTTGGGGTCGCCGAGCGCCGCGAGGGTGGGATCAGCGTCAGCGTCTTTCCATGCTTTCTTTACCCTGGACATCCGCTCTCTCCGGTCGAGGGGCCGTTCAACGCGGTGATGGTCCAGGCACCGGCGATCACCGAGGTGACGATGTCGGGGCCCGGCGCGGGGGGGTTGCAGACCGCCTCGGCGGTGCTCGGAGACGTTGTTTCGATCCTCGGCGGCGATGCACCGGTACCGAAGCCGCTCGCCCAACTTCCGATTATCACCGACGTCACGTCATCCTTCTACCTGCACCTGGAGGTCGCCGATCGACCCGGGGTGCTGGCGCAAATTGCCAAGGTGCTGGGGGGCAGGGAGATCTCGGTGAAGAGCGTCGTGCAGAGGGGCATCGGCGAGGATGCGCGCCTGGTGATGGTCGTTCACGAGTGCCTGGAGTCGCGGTTTAAGGCAGCCGTGGCCGAGATTGCCGAGCTCGGCGATCTGCGCTCTCCACCGCGCTCGATTCGGGTGATCGAGGAGGAGTTCGTGTGAATCCCGGCCCGCTGGTCAGCTGATGGCGGTGCCGCTGATCGAGCGCTACCGCGACCGCCTCGGGCTGGAGCCAGGAGATCCGGTGGTGACCCTCAACGAGGGCTCAACGCCGCTGATCGACGCACCTCGTCTCTCGGAGCGAATTGGGGTCAGGGCCTACCTCAAGTTCGAGGGTGCAAATCCGACCGGCTCCTTCAAGGACCGCGGAATGACGGTCGCGGTTTCCCGCGCCAAGGGGCGCGGCGCAGAGGCGGTGATCTGCGCTTCGACCGGAAATACGGCGGCCAGCGCGGCCGCCTACGCGGCGCGAGCGGGCTTGCGCGGCGCGGTGATAGTGCCCGAGGGCAAGATCGCGATTGGCAAGTTGGCCCAGGCGTTGATGCACGGGGCGCGAGTGGTCGCGTTGCAGGGCAACTTCGATGATGCGCTTCGGATCGTTCGCGAGCTTGCCCAAGCGCACCCGATCGAACTCGTCAACTCTGTCAACCCGTTTCGGATCGAGGGTCAAAAGACGGCCGCCTTTGAGCTGGTCGAGGAGCTCGGCGAGGCGCCGGGAGCGCTTGCAATCCCGGTTGGAAACGCCGGCAACGTGACCGCCTACTGGCGCGGGTTTCGGGAGCTGGGCGTGGCTCCGCTTCTGTATGGGTTCCAGGCCGAAGGCGCCGCACCGCTGGTCTTGGGGGCGCCGGTGGCAAACCCCGAGACGGTAGCCTCGGCGATCAGGATCGGCAATCCGGCTCGCTGGGAGGAGGCGATGGACGCCTTCAGTGCATCGCGTGGCCGGGTAGCCGCGATCTCTGATCAGCAGATCCTTGACGCCTATCGCTGGCTCGCGGCCAGCGAAGGGGTCTTCTGTGAGCCCGCCTCGGCGGCCTCGGTTGCCGGCCTCCTGGCTCATGGCCTGCCCGCAGTGGAGGGTGTGGGGGCGCCTGAATCGGTCGTCTGCGTGCTCACTGGGCACGGCCTCAAGGACCCCGACACGGCTCTGGGTAAGGCGCCCGCGGTGATCAACTGCCGAAACGATCTCGGCGAAGTCGAGCGCGCTGTATTCAGCTGAAGAAGGGGTCCACGCCACGGCGCCGGCAACCAATACGAATCGCGCGGCTTTAGGCTGGTTTGCAGGTGACAGCCCGCCGCCGACTGATCCGCGTTCCCGCCTCCTCGGCAAACCTCGGTCCAGGCTATGACGTCTTGGCGGCGGCGGTCTCGCTGTATCTGGAGCTGGAGGTGGAGGAGACCGGGGAGTTTACGGTCGAGGTGGGCGCCCTCGCGGTTCCAGGCGGTCGCGACAACCTGATCGTGCGCGCCTTCGAGAGCCTTCACCCTGCCGATGGGATCGCCTTTCGGACGCGCACTGAGATCCCCCTGGCGCGCGGCCTCGGCTCAAGCGCCGCCGCGATTGTCGCCGGCCTCTTTGCCGCCGACCATCTCTTCGAGCTGGCCCTTTCCAAGGATGAGATGCTGCAGCGCGCGAGCAAGCTCGAGGGTCATCCCGACAACGTCGCCGCCGCGATCTACGGTGGGTTTGTGATCTGTGCAGCCGGGGGGCCGCCGCGCGCCACCCGATTTGAGCCGCCCGGGGGTCTCGAGGCGATCGCGGTGATTCCCGCCGAGGAGGTCGCAACCGAGGAGGCGCGCGGCGCGATCCCTGCCTCCGTGCCGCTCAGCGATGCCGTCGCCAACATCGCCGCCACCGCCCAATTGGTGCTCGGCCTGCAGTGCGCCGACCTCGATCTCCTCGCCAGCGGGCTCACCGATCGCATCCACCAGCCTCGCCGCAGGGCTCTTTACCCGCGCTCGATGGAGCTGGTCGACGGCGCCAGGGAGCTGGGAGCGCTTGGAGCGACGATCTCCGGCGCCGGTCCGAGCGTCTTGGTCTGGACCACCTGGCAGGACGCCGGCAAGGTCGCCGAGGCGCTCGAGGAGCGCTGCCGGGGCTGGGCCGAGGTTCGCCGCCTGCCTTTCAGCCCCCACGGTGCCGACGTTCCCGAGCTCTGAGTCCGGCCGGGGCGCGAGCGCCGCAAACGGCTCTGCTTGGAGGATCGCTCGGTTGTCTGCTGCCTCCAAGCCGATCCCGATTTGAGCCGCGCTTGGCCTCAAAACGCCAAAAATGGCACGGCCGGCTCAGCGGAGACCTATAATGCTCGCTCTCGTCAACCCGTCGCGCGCCCGCTCGAAGAAGGCGTGGAAACCGGGAGGTCAGGTATGTCAGATATCCAGTCCCGTGAGCTTCACGGTGAGCGTGGCGTCCGCCGCTACTCGCCCGAGCGCCCCTACCGGCCACTTGTTCCGCCTCCGAGCGTCGAGGACAAGGACGCCTGCGCGATCTATGCCTCGGTGCGCAAGGACGCGACCCCCACCCACGCGCCAATCGCGCTTGCGATCCCGGCCCTGCAAAAGATGTTGCACCGAGCGGGCAACGTTGATGGTGAGGGCGACGGCTGCGGTCTGCTGGTGGATCTGCCACGCAAGATCTGGGCCGAGGAGGTCCGCTCAGGCGGCCATGACCCATCGCTGACCCTCGATGACGCCTTCGCGGTGGCGCATGTTTTCATCGAGCGCCCTCAGGATCGCGAGCGGATCCAGCACGATGCTCGCGAGCTACTTGGCCAGGGTGGCTTCCGGATCTTGGCCGAGCGCATCGGGGTCGTTGACTCGCCCGCCCTGGGCCCCACGGCGCGCGAGGAAGAGCCGCATTTCTGGCAGATCGCGGGACTTCTGGCCACCGCCGCGGGTCGCGACCGCGTCCTCTTCGACCTGCTGATCGAGCTCGAGCAGAGCCTCGAAGTTCACGTTCCATCCTTCTCAGCGACGACCTGCGTTTACAAGGTGATGGGCGCTCCAACCGTACTGGGCGAGTACTACCCCGACCTTCGCGACGAGCGGTTCGAGACGATCGGTTGCTTTGGGCACAACCGCTACTCGACCAACACCTGGCCCTCATTTAAGCGCGTGCAGCCCTTCTCGGTGCTCGGGCACAACGGCGAGATCAACACGATCGCCCAGCTTCGTCAGGAGGCCCGCATGCTCGGGGTGCCGATCCAGCCCGGCTCCTCAGATTCCCAGGACCTCAACCGCACGATCGAGACGTTGGTCAGCCGCGACGGCCTCAGCCTCGCGGAGGCGATGGAGACGGTGGTTCCGCCGATCATCGATGAGATCCGCTTGCTTCCCGCCGAGTTGCGCCGCTTCTACCTTTATCTGCACCAAGCGATGGGGCCCTTCGCCCAGGGGCCGGTGGCGCTGATCGCGCGCCACGGAGATCAGTGCGTGTTCTCCGCCGATGCGCTCGGATTGCGGCCGCTGTGGCAGATCGAGACCGAGGATGACTTCGTTTTCAGCTCTGAGCCGGGGGTCGTCTCGGTCCACTCGATGGTCTCAGAGCCAAAGCCGCTAGCCCCCGGAGAGAAGGCGCTTGTGCGGATCGATCGCGAACGAAAGCGCGCCAGCCTCCACCCCCACGATCAGATGCTGCGGATCGTGCGCGAGACCTGGCTGAGGCGCAGCGGGATCGAGGAAATTGGCCCGTATGACCGCGTCCTTGAGGCCGGCGGTCCGCTTGAGGGCGAGGACGTTCCGGGCTATTCCGACGCCGGGCCAGAGGAGCCGGTAAAGGTCGCCGATCCAGTTCTTGCCGGCTTCGGTTGGCAGCGCGATGACGTCAAGCTCGTGCAGCAGATGGCTTCCAACGGAGCGGAGCCGATCGGCTCGCTTGGCTACGACGGCCCGCTCGCCGCCCTCTCTCCAGAGCGCCAGAACCTCGCCGACTACTTCAAGGAGACGGTGGCCGTGGTCACCAACCCAGCGATCGATCGCGAGCGCGAGGTCGAGCACTTCTCAACCCGGGCAGTCTTTGGGCGGCGTCCCTCGATCCAGGCCGCCGCGCAAGACACCGGCACGATTGAGACGGCGCTGCCGGTGATTCTCGGCGGCCATCACGGTATGGCGCCGCTCTCCGATCGGACCTATCGGCGGATCGCCCGCGAGCATCGCACCTACCTGCTCGAGGATCTGTGGGAGGAGTTTCGCGGCCGCGCCAACGTCGTCGACATCTCCCTGCTGGAGTCTGAGACGAGCCAGGGGGCGATCGAGCGGATCAAACAGGAGGCGGTCAAGAAGGTTCGCGACGGCGCCGAGCTTTTGGTGCTCACCGATCGCACCGTCTACGACGGCGACCGCCGCTACCTCGACCCCCACCTCTCCACCTCTGCTGTCGATCAGGCGTTGAAGCAATTTCGGGTCGAGCCCGGTGAGGAGAACCTGCGCCGCCGCTGCGGCATCCTGCTGCGCTCGGCGGCGATCCGAAACGTTCACGACACGATGCTGGCCCTGGGGCTGGGCGCCAACGGCGTCTGCCCCTACACCATGGTCGAGGTGGTCTGTGTCGAGGACTATGAGACCGACGTTTCAAACCTCTGCGCCGCGCTGACCAAGGGGATCGAGAAAGTGATCTCGACGATCGGCATCCACGAGCTGCGCGGTTACGCGCGGCAGTTCTCCTCGATCGGGGTCAAGCCCGAACTTGCCGAGATCCTCCATACCGAGGCCTTTGTCTCCTCGGAGAAGGGCGGCATCGGTTTTGCCGAGCTCGATCAGGATGCCAACGCGCGGGCCCGGGCTTTGGCCGGAGACGACGACGCAAAGCCCGCCAAGACGTTCCGTTTTTATCCCAAGGTCTACAAGGCGGCAATCGCCACAGCCAACGGCAGCGGCTCCTATGCGGAGTATTCGGAGAAGGTCCGAGACCTGGAGCGAAAGAGCCCGATTTCGATGCGCCACATCATCGGCCTCAAGGGCGATCGCGACCCGCTTGACCCAACGACCGTCGACGCCGGGGTCGGCCACCACGACTATCCGGTTGTGATTTCCTCAATGAGCTTTGGCTCTCAATCGGAGCCGGCCTTTCGCGCCTATGCGGAGGCGGCAAAGGCGATCAACGTGCTCTGCGTCAACGGCGAGGGCGGCGAGATCCAAGACATGTACGGGCACTACCGCAAGTGGCGCGGTCAGCAGGTGGCCTCCGGCCGCTTCGGGGTCTCGGCGGAAATGATCAACTCCTCCTACCTGGCTGAGATCAAGATCGGCCAGGGTGCCAAGCCCGGCGAGGGCGGCCACCTGCCCGGCAAGAAGGTCTCCGAGAAGGTCGCCGCTGCGCGCAACGCGGCGCCGGGCACCGATCTGATCTCGCCCTCCAACAATCATGACCTCTATTCGATCGAGGATCTGGCCGAGCTGATCGATGAGCTAAAGACGGTGAATCCCGATCTGCGGGTCTCGGTCAAGGTCCCGGTGGTGCCCAACATCGGCACAATCGGCCTCGGCATCGCCAAGGCCGGTGCCGACATCATCACCCTTTCGGGCTTTGAGGGTGGCACCGGCGCGGCGCGCCAGCATGCGCTGCGCCACGTCGGCCTTCCCTCCGACCTCGGCACTCGCGCCGTGCACCGAGCGCTGATGGAGGCCGGCATCCGAAACCGCGTGGAGATCTGGGCCGACGGCGGCTATCGCCACGGCTACGACATTGTCAAGCTGCACTGCCTCGGCGCCAACCGGGTCGGATTCGGCACGCTGGCGATGGTCAGCCTCGGATGCACGATCTGCCGGGGCTGTCAGCTTGACACCTGCCACGTAGGGATCGCGACCCAGATCGAGACGGTCGAGCAGGCCCAAGAGCACGGCCTGAAGAAGTTCACGCCGCAAGAGGTCGACAGCGCTGCGCAGAGCTGTGCCCGTTTCTTTGCGGCGATGGGTGAGGAGGTAAAAGAGGTAGTCGCCTCGTTGGGATATGACCGCGCTCAGGACCTCGTCGGTCGCTATGACCTGCTCGAGCAGGTCGCGGCTCACGACCGGATTGACCTCGCTTCATTGATCACTCCCTTGGAGGAGTTCCTCGATCTCGAGCCGCTCGATCTTCCCGTCGCCGATCAGGCCGAGGAGTCGCGGGCGGAGGCGGGCCTGGTTGTGGCGCGCCCGATCAGAATGCAGGCAAAGCAGGCCTCGGCCCAGATCGCCGCGCTGGCCGACGACATCTGCGCGGGGCGGACGCTCCACAGCGAGTTCCCGCGCCCCACCGACGCCAACGACCGGGTGCTCGGTACCGAGCTGGCCGGGGCAATCGCCCGCTCGCGGATTTTTGACGATGGCCCCGAATCCAATCAGGAAGTGCTCGCCAGTCTCGATTTCAACGGCGGCTCTGTCGCCGGGCAGGGACTCGGTGCCTTCAATGCCTACGGGATCGCGATCAGGGTAGAGGGCGGCGCCCAGGACGGTGTCGGAAAGGCGATGCTGGGCGGTTCGCTCGCCGTCTTGAAGGGCAAAGGGGCAAGGGGAAGGCGCCTCAACGGCTCGGTTGGAAAGTCGTTTGCCTACGGTGCCCAGCGCGGACGCCTCGTCGTGCAGGGCTGTGCTGACTCTCGCTTTTGCATCCGTCTTTCGGGGGCCGACGTCGTGCTTGGTGGGGAGCCTGAACACGACATCGATGACAGCCGGGGCTGCATCGTCGATCGCGCCAGTGCAAAGGGATTTGCCTTTGAGTACATGACCTCAGGACGGGCCGTGGTCCTTGGGGACATCGGTCCATGGGCCTGCGCGGGGATGACCGGGGGTCGCGTCTACGTCCGCCACCATGCCTTCAGGATCGATCGCGCCGCGATCGAGAGGCGCCTCGGTGAGGGAGCAAAAGTCGAGCTAAAGGCGCTGGATGCCGAGGGGCTGATCGATGTGGATGACCTGCTCAGCCACTACGCGGCCGAGCTGCGCGCCACCGAGCAAGACGAGGAGGCCGAGCGAATCCTCTCGCTGGCAGCCGATGCGGCAAGCAACTTCCTGATGGTCGTGCCGCACCGGGTCCAGGCGGACCCGAGCATCTCTACTGAGTGAGGCGGTCGGCGATCGCGCGAACATCGCGCAGCAGGCCGTCGAGCATCGCCTCGGTATTTGTGTGGATCCGCCACTCCGCGTACTTGCGATCCTGTTCGAACCCGTCGAGGCGTCGTTCTAATTTGCGGGTCCGCTCATCGACCTTGTGCAGGGACTTTTCAAGCCGCTTCTCAGTGCGGCGAACGCGTTTCTTTACGAAGCGCCGGGTCTCCTCGCGCAGAGCGTCGAGCTCCTTGCGCAACTCGGCATCGCTCTCGCCTCCCCCCTCGGCAAGCATCTCCTCGACCCCGACCCGAACCCGCTCTATCTCATCGTGCAGCCGCTCGCGCGCCCGCTCGGCCGCCGCAGAGACAGCGGGCGAGCCCGACGGGAAGGCTGGACCGAGCGGGTCGGGGGCTGCACTCACAGCTGCAATCCTAGGGCCGGCGGTGGCCGGAACCGCTGGTTCAGCGCTCGAGCACAAACAGCTGGAAGCGTCCGATCGTCAGCTCGTCACCGTCGGCAAGTCGGCTCCACTCGACCGGTTCTCCGTTCAAAACGACACCGTTGAGGCTGCGGTCATCGAGGACCCGCGCCTTGCGCCCCGCTTCGTTGACGATCAGGGCGTGGCGGCGCGAGACGCTCGGATCATCGAGGCGGATATCGGCCGTGACGCTGCGGCCGATTCGGGTCCAGCCGGTCTCGATCGCAAAGATATGGATCTCCTCGCCCTCCTCAGCGCAGGCGAGGTAGTGGCCAGGTCCGCTCAGTTGCTCGCGTGCGCGCTCCAGCCAGCTCGGTGGCGGACCCCCGGCGGGGGTGGGGAACTCGGCCGTGTTCTGCCCGTGCTCTTGCATCGGCTCAAAGATCGAATCGCGACGGAAGCTCGAGCCGCCGCAGCGGGGACAGTTGGGTAGGCGGTCGGTCTCACGCAGCGAGAGCTGGGAGCCACATTCGAGGCAAAAAAAGGTACCGGCGCCAGGGGCAACCCCGGTTTCGATACTGGTTGCGGTCGAGCTTGGATTGAGACCAGTGAAGATAAAACGCTCCTTCCCAGCGCCTCTCGCGTTGATCCTAGCGCCAATCAAGCTGGCCGGGGGATCGATCTCTACAATCGCCCAGCCGATGGGTCCAACCAGCTCCCGAGTCGAGATCGATGTCCCGCGCGAGCTGATCTTTGAGTTCGTCGGCGACCTCGCCTGGCGTTCCTCCTTCACCGACCATTTCATCTCCGATCTTCATCTGACCCGGATCGAGTCCAGCGGGATCGGCGCCGGGGCGCGGTTTCGGGTCCACCTGCCGCTGAACTCCGCCTGGATGGAGACGACGATTGTCGAGACCGATTGGCCCCATCGAATCCTCGAGCACGGTCGCGGCGGGCGCGACAACCGCGTTGCCGCAACGACCGTGTGGGAGCTGACCGAGGGGCCCGGCGCACTCAGCAGCCTGCGGGTCTCCCACTGGACCGAGCCCTCGCATCCGATCGACCGGACCAGGGAGATGCTCGGGGCGGCCTCGATGTTCTCCCAGCGCCATTGGTCTGAGGCGTTGCGCCGAGTGCGCGATCTGCTCGAGGCCGGGGTTCGCGGCGAGAGCCCGGTAGCAGTCGCCGGGGGCAATCGTTACGCGACCGGCATCCCTTAATAGACTCTCGCCCGCTGATGCCTGGTGATCGCAGATTTCTTCGGTCCCTGCTCGCCGCATTCCTGGCGGTGGCGGTGGTGCTCGCCATCTCAGCATGCGGCTACTCGAGCACCTCAAAGGACGTGGCGGAGGGCCAGACGGTGAAGCTCGGCCACCTCGAATACACGGTCGTCTTCTCGCGCTACCTCAACCCAAACGACAACGAAGATGCCGCCTACCTGGTGGGACAACCCCCGGCTCCGCCCGGCTCCAACTACTACGGCGTCTTCTTTCAGGTTCAAAACGGGGATAAGGCCGCCCACAAGCTGCCGAGCTCGTTGCGGATCAGCGACGCCGAACACCAGGTCTTCCGAGCGATTCCCAGCAAGAGCCTCTTCGCCCTACCGCTGGGGGGCAAGGTGGAAGCAGAAGAACAGGAGCCGCTGCTGGACTCCCCCGCCCAGCAGGGACCGATCCAGGGTTCCCTGGTGCTCTTCAAACTGCCTCCCTCGGCCTCAAACAACCGGCCGCTGACCCTCTCGATTCCAGGTCCAGAAGGGCCGGCCAAAGTTCTGCTCGACCTCTAGCGAGCGCTAACAGGGGGATGAGGCGGTGCCCCTCGCAGCGGCCAACCGAAACGAGGCGTTGGCCGACGCGGTTTTCAGAGGCCGGCGGAGAACACCTGCGCGGCGGCCGGGGCGGCGACTTCGCCGCCGGCGGCGCCGGCATCGATGAAGAGAACCCCGATCGCAAGCTTCGGCTTGGAGGCGGGGACGAAGGCCGAGAACCAGGCGTCCTTCAGTTGCACTGGGTTGGAGGAATTCTGCTGGCCGGGCTCGGGACCGAGCTCGGCCGTTCCGGTCTTGCCGGCGACCTGGCCCTGTGGTATCGCCGCGGCGGTCCCGGTTCCACTCTTGACCACCCCGATCATCAGGTTGGTCAGCTCAGCGGCGATCTTCGGCGACATCACCCGCACCGGCTTGGCCTTGGGGCGAAGCCTTTTTTCGCTCACGATCGAGGTCGGCTCGCGGACACCGTTGTTGGCGATCGTCTGCGCGACGCTCGCCATCTCAAGCGGGGTCGCCAGTACTTCACCCTGCCCAATCGCGCTGACTCCAAGGTCTAGTTCGTCGCCGATCTGCTTTGGGATTGTCGATCGCGCCGGGTCGACTTCACGCACGATCTGGGGCGCGTAGAGGCTGGGGGCTGAGTTGAAGCCAAACAGTTCGGCTGTCCTCACCAATGCCGTGTTTCCGATCTTGGGCCCAAGCGGAACGAAGTCGGCATTGCAGGACTCAGCAAATGCCTGGCTCAGCGTTCCACCGCAGTACTCACCGTTGGCGTTGTTGATGAAGCGGCCGCCGACGCTGACCCCGTTGGTGACCGGAAATTCGTCCTTGAGCGAGACGACGCCCTTCTGCAGGGCTGCCGTGGTCGTGATGATCTTGAAGGTTGAGCCCGGTGGCTGGGGTGCCGAGAAGGCCTCCCCGGCGAGCGCCAGGACGTCGCCGGTTCGGGCGTTCAAAACGGCGATTCCCCCCGTGCGAGCGCCCAGCGCGGTGACGGCGGCGGCCTGCAGGTGGGGATCGATCGTCGTCTTCACCGCGGCGCCGGGACCGGGTTCGGAGTGGGCAAGCGTGCGGGTCGAGCCGCCGGATCCCGCGACGGCGAGCAGCGATCCCCCCGGCCGTCCGGCGAGGCGGGTGTTGAAGGCTTTCTCGAGGCCACTGACCCCGACCGGGGTGTCGGCGGCGAAGCCGCGGCGGGCCAGCGCCGGGAGCTCGGCGGTTTCGGCGGCTCCCACTTCGCCGGTCACGTCGAGGGCAGCGCTACCCAGCGGATGGGAGCGGGCGGCGGCTGCCCCCGTCGCCAGCGGGGCGCCGTCGTTGGCAAGGATCGACGCCCGCGGTGCGAGTTCGATCTGGCTCTGCAGGTGCTCGCCGCGGCGCAGACCGGGGAAAACGAGAGACGGATTCCAGGCTACCCCTCCTTCGGCTAAGGGCAGCTTGAGGCTCCTCATCACCCTGCCGAAGGCGATCGTTTTCACCGTCATCGGGACCGAGACGGTCAAGGTCGAACCGGTTGACGTCGAGCCGCTGGGGGAGCCCGGGAGGAGCGAGCGCTGCGTCGCGATGGTTTCGGCGCCGCGGTAGGCGGCGATGAACTTGCTGGCGGTGATCATCCGTTTGGAGGCCGGATTGAGGGCTTCATACATCGCCGCAAATTTGTGTCGGGCCCAGGCCTGGGTGAACTGCTTGGCGGCTGTGGTCTGGGTCGAGCCAGGTGTCCCGGCCGCGGCTCCGAGGATGAAAGCGACCACGGCGACGATCGTAAGCGGAAGCGTGCGGGTGAGGAGTCGACGGCGCCGTTCCACCTCGGGGGCGAGGGGTTTCATTTTGGTGAAAGGTAATAGACGGGGTCCGCGGCCTGCTTGTATTTGAGCAGTGACTTTGCTGGATTGGGGAATAGTCGCCTTCACCTTGGCACTCGGCCTTTGGGGGTACCGCCAGGGCCTGATCGTCGGCGCCCTTACCTTGATCGGCTTCGCGGCGGGGGCCTTTTTGGGCAGCAGGATCGGCCCCCTCGTCCTACATCAGGGCGCTGAGTCCCCCTACTCGCCCCTCTTTGCGGCGCTGGGGGCGCTTCTGTTCGGCGCGGTCGTCGCGGTCACCCTCGAGAGCCTTGCGCTGGGTTTGCGGGCACGGGTGATCCGCCGCAAGGCCCTGCACCTAGCCGATGGCGCCGGTGGCGCCGCGCTGATCGCCTCCGTCGCGCTGGGCCTGGTCTGGGTTTTTGGCGCGGTCGCCCTGCACGCCCCGGGCACCGCGCGGCTGCGCGCAGACGTTCAGAGCTCGGTGATCCTGCGCAGTCTCAACGACGTGCTGCCGCCCTCGGGCCCGGTGCTTGACGCACTCAACCGGGTCGACCCCGCTCCCTCGATCTCGGCTCCGAGCACCCCGTTGGGAGCGCCGGACCCGGCGATCGCCGCGGCTCCGGGAGTCCTGCGGGCCGGGCGCTCGGTGGTGCGGGTGCTGGGTACCGCCTGCGGGCTGGGAATTGAGGGATCGGGTTGGGCGGTGCGGCCGAACCTGATCGTCACCAACGCACACGTGGTCGCCGGCGAGGAGGACACCACGGTGATCACCCCGACCGGGGCCTCGCTGAGCGCAACCCCGGTCCACTATGACCCCCACAATGACCTCGCTTTGCTGCGCGTTGGTGCCTCTCTCAGGCCGCTTCCGATCGCTTCCGAACCCAGTTCTGGGATCGGCGGGGCCGTCCTCGGCTACCCCGAGAACGGGCCCTATAACGTCGCCCCCGCCCGGCTTGGAGAAACCCGCGAAGTGATCAGCGAGAACTCCTACGGAGTGGGCCCAACCCACCGCACGATCAGTTCTTTGCGCGGCTCGGTAAGGAGCGGCAACTCCGGCGGTCCCCTGGTCGACTCGCAGGGTCGGGTGCTTGGAACCATTTTCGCGGCGACCACCAGCGGCACCCCGGGGGGCTTCGCGGTACCCGACTCCCTGGTCCGCGCCGCCCTGCGGCAAACGGCCCCCTCCGTTGATACCGGCGCCTGTGCGAGCTGATCACTTACGTTCAGTAAGCTCGACCAACGTGGGAGCAGCCTCCACGACCCAATATCAGCCGGTCCGGGGCGTTTGCCCGCACTTTCACGCTGCTATCGAGCTGATCGGCAAGCGCTGGAGCGGTGCGATCCTCTGCACGCTCACCGGACAGCCGATGCGCTTCGGAGAACTTGCCAAGGCGGTGCCCGGTCTCTCCGACCGGCTTTTGTCCCAGCGCTTGCGCGAGCTCGAGGACGAGGGACTGATCGAACGCGAGGTTGAGCCGGGGACTCCGGTTCGGGTGACCTATTCGCTCACCGAGAAGGGGGCCGAGCTGGGCCCCGCGATCCAGGAGCTGCGCGTTTGGGCGCGGCGTTGGAAGCGCTCCGGGTAGCCTCTCCGGGAGTGGAGCGCGAGGCGATAATCGGGGCCCGCGGGTCGGGTCCTATCGGAGCCGACCTCCCGGGTCCCTTCGCGGTCGGCCGCTATGCCGAAAAGCTGCAGGAGGAGATGCGACGGCGCGCCCGGGTGCTTTTGATCGGTGAGGTTACGGGGGTCGGCAGGAGCCGCGTCCAGGCCTACTTCGAGCTGCGCGACCCGGCCGGTGCGCTGCCCTGCGCGATCTGGCTCAATGACCTCGAGCGGGCGGCGCTGCCCGAGGGCGGGCTGCGCGACGGCGTCGAGGTGGTGATCGCCGGTGGTCCTGACTACTACCCCGGCGGCGGTGCAGCCTCGCCGAAATTTTGCTTTCGGGCCACCCACCTGCGCCTGGCCGGCGAGGGGGATCTCCTCAACCGCCTGGCGGCGCTGCGCGAGCAGCTGCGCGGGGAGGGACTGTTCGAGCTCCAAAAGCAGCTGCTGCGCCCGCTGCTGCCCAAGACGATCGGAGTGGTCACGGCGGAGTCCGGCGCCGCCCGCCGCGACCTCGGGGCCGCGCTCTGCCGGCGCGGATGGGCGGGAACTGTGGTCTGGGCATTTGCGCCGGTTCAGGACCGTCACGCGGCCCCGGCGATCGCGGCGGCGATTCAGGAGTTGGCGGCGCGCCCTGAGATCGAGGTGATCGTCCTGACCAGGGGAGGAGGGAGCCTGGCTGACCTTTGGGCCTTTTGCGATGAGACCCTCTGTCGCACCGTGGCGATGCTGCGCGTCCCGGTCCTTAGCGCGATCGGGCATGACCGAGACGCAACTCTCCTAGATGACGTCGCTGCCCTCAGCTGCTCAACCCCAACCCATGCCGCCGAGGCCGCTGTGCAAATTGATTGTGCCGTCGCCCGGCGCGACCTCGGGCGCTCTGCCGCATCGATGCAGCGAGCCGCCGATCGGATCCTGGTGCCTGGGGGAGTGCGGCGCTGGGCAGAGCGGTTGCAGCGCTCAGCGGTTGCGGCGATCGAGCGACGCCGTTCATGGCAGCGCCAGATCGCGGTGACGCTGCGCGCGCAGGATCCCGGTCGAACCCTGGAGCGCGGCTACGCACTCGCCGAGACCGCCCTCGGGGAGCCGCTTACAAGCGCCGCCGCGGCGCTTGAGGCTGGCGAGGCGGGCCTGCGCTTCGCCGACGGTAGGGTCTGGGCCCAGATAACGGCGGAGGAGCTTGACGCAGGCACCCGATAGCTATGAGGTCGCCCTGGGGCGACTCGAGCAGATCATCGATCGACTCGATTCCGGCCAGGCAGGCCTGCGCGAGACGCTTGAGCTCTGCACGGAGGGCCGCGACCTGCTCGGCTATTGCGCCGCCGAGCTCGACGCTGTCAGTGGCGATCTGAACGAGCTGAGGCTTGAGGATCTGGCCGCAAAGCTCGAGCCCACTCCCCAGCCGGGCAGCTGAATCAACGCGGCGGACCCGAACACAGCCGTCCCAGGGCCGGGCAGCCACCGCACAGCGCCCAACTCCTTTGGCTCGGCGCCGCGACGGGGAACTCTGCCTCGCCAATCTGGGTAATTGCACCGCCAAGCCGCTTTCTGCCTGCCTCGATCTGGCTGGCGTCAAGCCGCGATATCACCGGGCGCTCGGGGCGCTCCAAGAAGACGTAGGCGACTTCGACCTCAGCGCAGCCGCGCGACTCAGCGACCGCGAGGGCGTATATCGCCCTTTGAATTTGGTAGCGGCCGGCCTGCTTAACCGGATCGGAGTCGCCAAGGCGGTCGGTCTTGTAGTCAACGACAAGGGGTGAGCTCCCCACCGCCTCGACCAGGAGATCGATTGAGCCACGCAGGACCGCTCCCCCGATCCCGAGCAAGAATGGCGTCTCGGCGTGGACCCGATTGGCGGGCTGTCTGACCCGATCGGCAAAAAAACTCGACCCGAGCCACCCGCCCACCGGGTCTAAGAGGTGCCCCCAGCCACCGTCCCGGTCGGGCTCAAGTCCCGCCGCGAGACCGTGGCGCCTCGCCAGCTTGGCGCCTGGCTGGCGCCACTCGTTCGCCTCGCTCCACTCCAGCAGGGCGTGTACCACCGCCCCCCGTGCCGCCCGCTCCTCGCGCCCCGCGGGATCGGCCCCTCCGGCGCCTTCGGCGCCGCTCCGATTGGCGTTCATTCCCAGCACGCGCTCCAGGTAGAAGCGATATGGGCACTCCTCATGGGCCGCGATGGCAGTGTAGGAGAGGGGCCGGCTCGAGACCACCGGTGGGCGGCGCTTCAGCAGCAGCGGCGGCCCCTGTCCCACCTCGCGGGGGCTCCCGCGGCCTCCGCGGCGGGCGATCAGCTCGGCGATCCTTTGCGGGGAGGGGAGGTTGACGGAAACCGCGATTTCGGATTTATCGAAGCTTGCACTGAGACCCGGACGCGGCTCGGGGGCGGCGACCGCGACGCCGGAATCACGGCAGCGCGGCAGCGACAGTCCTGTCGCGATTCTCTCGATCACCGGAGTGCTCGGTTTGCTCACGGTGCTCGGCTCGGGCTTGATGACGCCGCTCAGGATGAGGCGCTCGCGAGCTCGCGTGGCGGCCACGTGGAAGAGTCGCAACCCCTCCTCAGCGTCTCGAACCTTTTCCTCCTCAAAGAGCTCTTCGTAGGAGTAGAGGTTGACCGCAGAGGTGCCGAGGCGACGCAGCTGCAGGCCAACCCGAGGCGTCGGTTGCTCGCGTCCGAGGATCAGGATCGGAGCCCGCGTGCCGGCCAGCAGGCTGCGCGAGAGATCGGGTACGGCGACCACCTCAAACTCGAGACCCTTGGCGTTGTGAATGGTCATGATGCGCACCCCATCGTGGGCCTCGGCCGCGGTGGCCGCCTGCGCCTCGGCGCCGCCCTCGGCCCGGGCGGCGAGGTAATCGAGCAGGCCGCGCAGATCGCGTCCCTCGCGCGATTCGAATTCGCTCGCGAGCCGCATCAGCTTGCGAACGTTGGCGTAGCGGGCCTCGCCGTCGGATCCGATCAGAACCGCGAGGTCATAGCCAGTCTCGGTGACCGCGGCCTCGACCAGGCCCGCGAGCGGCAACCGCGGTGCGCGCCCACGCAGCTTCGCGAGGCACGCGGTGAATCGGCACAGCAGGGCGAGTTCGGGCGCTGGGATTTGATTGAGGTGATCGGGCTCCGCCAGCTCGGCCTCCCCCAATCCGCACGCAGTCTCCGCCGCAGGCCAGACGTGGCGTCGGTGCCCGGCGGCGGCGCGCAGCAGCCAAAGGGTGTCGGGGCTGAGCCCACAGGCCGGGCAGGCGAGGGCGCTGAACACAGCCTTGTCATCGAGTGGGTTGGCGATTGCGCCGAGCAGCGCACAGACGTCGGCCACCTGCTGCTGTGACCAGTAGCCGCGACCGCCGAGGACATAGGGGCGCAGGCCGGCCCGTTGCAGAGAATCCTCATAGGCATCGAGGTGGGTGAAGGCGCGCAACAAGACGACGATTTCGCTGCGCCTCACCCCCGCCTCGACCAGCGCGGCCAGGCGCGCCGCCAGAAAGCGGGCCTCGGCGAGGCAGTTGATTGGGGTGCGCCCGTCGATCGTCGGCTCCAAATCGAGACCCTCACCGTCCCAGCCGTCCCGGGCGGTCAGCAGCACCTCAACCGGGGGTTGATCGGGAGGGGCGATTTCGCCGTGGGGAAGGGTGCCGACCCGCAGTGGATGAAATGAATCCCCAAGCAGCACACCGCCCAGTGCGTTGATCGCGCCGATCAGCTCGGGTCGGGAGCGGAAATTGCCGCTGAGCGCCATCGTCTCAGCGTCGCTCCGCGCCTCGATCGCGCGTCGCTGCTGGCGGAAAACTTCAAGGTCGGCGTGGCGGAAGCCATAGATCGACTGCAGCTCATCTCCAACCATCATCAGCTCCGTGCGGGGTCCCCGCAACGCCTCGATCAGCCCCAGCTGCAGGCGGTTTGTGTCCTGGAACTCATCGACCATCAAGTGGCTGAACCGAGAGCGGTATGCGGCGCCGATCTCACCGCGCCCGAGCAGCCTCGCGGCGAGGATCTGCAGATCCTCGAAATCGAGGCCCGAGCGTCGTTCCTTGGCGGCCTCAAAACGCGACCCAAACAGCTCTAACAAGGTGCCCAGGTGTCGGTAGGTGACGCCGCCTTCGCCGGCCTCGGCGCTGGCGCGGATCGCCTTTTCGATCGCCTCCTTGTAAGCGGCGATCTGCCCAGCCTTGCTATCGGTGCCAAGCGCATCCAGCTGATCGAGTGAAAGCGGCTCGGCGGCATTGTTGGTGAGCTTGGCCAGGGCCTCCTCGAGGCGCTCTCGCTTTGGGTCCCCTCCGCGCAGCGCCTCGAGGGTCCGCTCGGCCGCCGCCGCCGCGGCATCGATTGCCGCCTCCAGATCGGTAGCCGCCGTTTCGGGGAGCCGTGGGGGATCGAGGCCGCGGCTGCGCAACTCCGCGTGGGCGGATCTGATCAGCGCGCCCAGTCCCTCGATCTCGAAGGCCGCCACAGTTTGCTCCCGAGACTCGTCGCGGTCGGAGAGAAACTCGCCGAGTGCATCCTCAAAGGCTTCGCTCGCAGCTCGTTCGGTCTCGGGCGCGTCGAGCACTCGAAAACTCGGATCCACTCCGGCTGCGACCGGATGGCTTGCCAGCAGGCGGTTGCAGAATCCGTGGATCGTCGTCACCCATGCGTTGCCGACTTCAGACAGAGCAGCGCCCGCTGCGGCAGAGCCCGCCTCGGCCCGGCCGGTCAGCTCGACGCGGATCCGTTGGCGGAGCTCGGCGGCGGCCTTATCGGTGAAGGTAAAGGCGAGGATCGCCCCGGGCGAGACGCCCTCCTCGCAGAGGAGTCGGCAGTAGCGCTCGACCATGACCCCGGTCTTGCCGGTGCCGGCGCCAGCCTCGATCAGGACGTCGCGCCCCGAAGATCCAATTGCCCGTGCCTGCTCGGGGGTCACGACCCGTTTCAGGCTCGCGCTTGGGGCCGCCGGGTCCGCCGTTTGATCAAGGCCACCAGGGCCCCGCGGGCTGCCCCGCGCGGCTCTCATCGCTCCTCACCGTCGCGATCCTCATCGCTGCGGGGGGCCCGGTCACGGCGGCAGATCGGCGCTAAATCGCAAAATTCTGGACAGACGTCATGGTCTCGCAGTCCGCGCCGCGGGCCCGGATCGCGGCGGATATCCCCTGCTCGCATGCGATCCACGATTGCGGCGGCCCGCGCCCGCGCCGCGGTAAGGGTCTGATCGAGGCCCTGAGTATCGACGAGGTCGTTTGGATAGAGGTGGTAGGAGTCAAGGGCGGCTGCGACCTCCTCCAAAACGACGCCGCGCGGACGCCGAGTCGAGCTGCCTCGCAATGGGTGGTAGAGCCCTCCGACCGCCCGCAATGCCCACAGTTTGGCCGCGGCGATCAGGTAGAGCTGAAGCTGGAGCTTTCCCTTCTCCTCGAACTTATCGAGGGCGGTCACCCGGCTGGATAGCTTGTAGTCGAGAACGACGGCGCGGTCCTGGGGATCGCGGTCGATGCGGTCGATCGCCCCGTGAAGGTGCCAGCCTCCGATCGCGAGCGCCGGGCGCTCGCTGTCGGGGGCCTCGTCGAATCGGGCCTCGAGTAGCCACGGTTCAAAGCCGCCCGTCTTGCGTGCCGACTCCTCGTTCAAGAAGCGGTTCAGAAGTCGTTCAACCCGCCGCAGGATGGCCCGTTCGGCCGGATCGCCCCCGAGCCCATGCTCGCGCCCGAGCTCGGCCACGAGCTTCTTGCCGCGCTCGATCCAAAGATCGAGTGAGCGTGGGCGCGGCAGGAGGTCGCCGCCGGGCTTCTCGCGATATAGGCGCTCCAGCGCGGCGTGCATCAGCCCCCCCTGCAGGAGGGGGTCGGGTACCGGATCAAGCGGCTCGGGATCGAGCTCGTGTTCGACGAACCAGCGGTAGGAGCAGAGGTCAAACTCCTCGAGCGTGGTCCCTCCGTATGCGGTGACGGCGGCCAAGGAGTCAATCACGGCGCGGTTGCTGAGGGGGCCGGGGGAGGTGCCTGCGCGGTGCGCCGCTCGTGCCGACTCGATCCGCGCCAAGACCCGATCTCTGACCGCCGGCTCAACCCCAACGGCTTCGATCATCGCCTCGCTCGCGACACCACCTCCATGGGCCGCGAGCGCCCGTGAGAGCTCGTCCTCGGAGGGGGACGCGGCGATCGGTTGCACGACCTGAGCCAGATCGCGAGCATGGGTTATCGACTCCTCCAACCGATCCGGAGAGGCAATGTCAGGGGCCGGCTCAAGCAGCCGGCGCACGTCCTCAAGCAGCGGGGATCGTGCTTCGGCGCCGCCGCTTTCATCGCTGTCGCGGTAAGAGAGAAAGAGGCTGCGACGTGGCAGCGAAAGACAGACGTAGAACAGGTAGGTCTCCTCAGAATCGCTCGCCCGGCGGGGCCTCAGCCCAAGCGCCGCACGCTGGCCCTCTGAGAGAAAGGGATCGCCTCCGTGGCGGCGTGGAAACTCACCGTCTTGAAGCGAGGCGACGAATAGGTGATCAAAGCGGCCTGCACGCAGCCGGTAGGGGCTGGCGATCCTCACCCGTCCCTCGACCGGGCCGCTCCAAGCACGAAACTCGGTGCCCCTGATGATCGCCGCCAGCTCGACGGCGCCCGGAGGCGGCCCGCTCAATTCGGCGAGCTCTGAGAAGGCACTTGAAATCGCCGCGGCGGCGCGCAGCTCAATCCCCTCGCCGGGGCCCGGCGAGGGGCCATCCTCGCCACCGCGAAGCGGGCGGGCCGCCATCGTCGCGGCGAGGCGGGCGATCTCGACCAGCAGCTTTCGCTCCGAGGCGGCCGCCGCCTCGCGGAGGCGAATCAAGTCGTGTGGCAGCTCACCGTTAGCCTCCTTCCAGAGCTCAAGCGCCGCGGCGGCGCTCTTTATCCGGCGGCGGCGAATTGCTCGCTCCAGCCAGTCGACCCGCCGCTGGGAGACGCCCGAGGGCCCGCGCAGAAAACGCAGCAAATCGGCTGCCCGCGCCGCCCCGAACTCGCTCTCGAGCAGCGCAATCAAGGCTCCGCCGACCCCGGTCGCGGCGACTCCCAGCTCGGCCTCAAGGGCGACCGGAACACCGTAGGACTCAAGCAGGGCGGCGATCTGGGGTCCGCGACGGTTCGGGTCGCGCAGGGCAACCGCAATCACATCGGCCCGGGCCCCGGCGGCGATCAGCTTTGCCACCTCGGCGGCGATCGCCTCGGCCTCAGCGCGCACCCCGGCCGAGCGCAGCAGGGTCAAGTCGCCGTCGGGTGCGCGCCGCTCGCCCTCGAGGCTGCCGAAATGGCGCTCGAGGTGAAACAGGATTGAGCTGGCGGTGTTGGCCGGATCGGCCTTTGTTTCAGTCTCCTCGGCGACCCCGATTCGATCGCGCAGCTCCTCCAGGAGCGCGGCGCGGGCGGCCAGCGCCGGGCGTCCATCCTCGTGGGGGATCGCGACCGTTACCTCCGTGCTCATTGCCAGCGCCTCGATCAGCGTCAGCTGGGTCGGCGTCATGTCGTCGAGCCCATAGAGGAAAACTGGCCGGCCTCCCCAGAACCCACCGCCGCGCTGAAGCAGCCCGATCGCCTCCCGGGCGAGGCCGTGAGCATCGACCTTGCCGAACCTAGACCGAACCGCTTCATAGCCGGTGAAGAGCGCCGCGACATCGCTCAGATAGGCCGAACCCTCGAGCGTTGCGGCCCCCGCCTGCACAGCGTCCGGTCTCAGTCCGGCAGCCTGCAGCTCATCGAGCAGGCGCTCGAGGGCCACGGCAAAGCCCGGACGCGCCGCGGAGCGTCGCAGCGGACCGAGCCCGGCCTGCCGCTCGGTGATCGCGATCGAGACCGCGCGCCGGCGCTGGGCCGCGCCGAGCTCGGTCGGAGGCGGCCTTCCGCCGGCTCTCAGTACTTCCCTAAACAGTCCGCTGAAGGTCATCACCGAGCCGCCCAGGGTCGCCCGCTCCTCACACAGCTCTCGCTCGAAGGCAAAGACGTCATCGGCGTTGGGAACGACGAGCAGCGGTTCGTGGCTGAGCGCGGCGCCGAAACGGCTCCGAATCAGCCCGGCGCGGCCCGAATTGGGGGGTCCGTGGATCAGCTTCAGCGACACCCGTCGGAGCTTATGGCGACTCGCGGCGCTGCTCGCCGCAAACTGCGCCCCGGCCGCTCCGCTTTGCCGTCTTGCCGCCCGTCTAGATTGGGCCGACGCATGGCTCTTTGTTTCGTAGACCCAGCCGACGCGATTCGCGCGATTTCGGATTCGGTCGGCCGTGAGGCCCGCCGCCAACTGCTCGGCGAGGCGGTTCGTTCCTGGGTGGATGAGATCCCTGACTCTGAGCTTGAGACCCATTACGCAAAGGCGCTTTCAGAGCTCGACGAGCACGACCTTTCGATGCTGGCCGCCTGGCACGGGTCGCTGGAAGTCGGGCACCCGCTTCCCAACCGTGACTTCCTGATGGGCGCCTTCGGCTCACTTGGCGAGTACCGTCGGGAGGCACTCAAACTGGCGGCCGGGTTTCGCGGTGAGGAGGCCGTCGACGCGGGGGTTACCGAAGACGACGCCCTGGAGCTGGTTCTGAGCCTTCTCTCAGCGCCGCGCCTTATGGAGCTGGCCGTGGAGGCCGTCGATCTCTATATCTGGGATCGCGCCGGCTCCGATAATTAGACCAGCGCGGTGCGGATCGCGGCGATCGCCTCCTCGTTGTGGCGGAAATGGACCGCCCGCATGCCCCTTCGCCGGGCACCCTCGCAGTTCTCTGCGACGTCATCGACAAAGAGGCAGGTCGCCGCGGGCACTTTCAAGCGCGCCAGCATCAGGTCATAGATCCGCCCTTCAGGCTTGCGGCAGCCGACGAAGCCGGAGTCAACAACGGTCTCAAAGATTTCATCAACTGGAAGCATCGATCGCCACAGCGGCTCCCACTCGCGAACGTTGTTGGTCAGCATCGCCATCCGGTACCCCACCTGCTTTAGCTCTCGCATCAGCTCGATCATCGCTGGATTCGGTTCGAGCGCCTCGAAGTAGATCTCTTTGAAACGGTGCATCTGCGGCCGATGGCCAAGCAACGGCTGCAGGCTTGAACTGAGCCGCTCGAGGAAGTTCTGCTCGCTGATTTCGCCCCGCTCCAATTCAAACAGGGGGTTTTCGCCGTCGGCCTCGGCGATTGCCTGTATTGCGCCGCCCAGCGCCTCGGTCCTGATACCGGTCTCATCCTGAAAGGCCATGAAGGAGCCGAGAAGTGGGGTCGTGAGAACTCCGCCAAAATCTGAAATTACGACCTCGATCTCAGCCATCTACATGCACCAGCTCGTAGTGACCCAGCCCCTCGCGGCCCTCCACCGACCAGCGGAAAAAGGCGATCTCTGCCCTCAGACCGGGCCGGCTCACCGAGGTCGAGCTGATCAGGGTCCCAGCGCCGCGCAGCGGCACCCCGTCCTCTCCGCCGGGCCACAGCTCAAGCGTTGCGCGACGCTGCACGCCGTCGGGCCCGTACTCGGTGGAGAGCAGGGCCTCAGCAACCTCAACCGGCGCTCCATCCGGGTCACACATCACCGCCACGAGCTGCTCATCGCCGTGTCCGGCGGCGCCGGGCCCCCGCACGGCGCTCAGCGCCAGCAGCCCACCGTCGGTAAAGACGATTCCAATCGAGCGCCTAAGCGGGTGGGAATGCTTCATCGCGATATCAACGTGAGTGGGGGTTGGGGTCGGACCCCGGGGCAAGCCTAGACAAGCGGCCCGGCTACCATTGGTTGATGCCAGACAACCAAGCCTCGACCCCGACCGAAGATGACGTCATGGAGGCCCTCGAGGAGGTCATCGATCCCGAGCTGGGCCTGGACTTCGTCTCCCTCGGTTTGGTCTATGACGTTGAGATCGAGGGCTCCGAGATCTTTGTCACCTTCACCCTGACGACCCCCGCTTGCCCGATCGGCCCCCAGGTATCTGAGCAGATGAAGGAGTTTGTTGGCGACCTGGAGGGGGTCAGCGCCGTCCACCCAAAGATGGTCTTTGACCCCGCCTGGTCGCCGGAGATGATGTCTGAGGACGCCAAGTTCGCCCTCGGCTTCTAATCTCAGATGGCGGCCGTTGGGTCAGCCGAGAAAGGGGCGGCGACGGTGAGTGAGGGACCGTTCAGCCACGGAGGTCGCGAGGTGATCCGCACCGTGGATCTGACCAAGGTCTACGACGGCACCGACTTCGCCGCCGTGGATCAGCTCAACCTGAGCGTTCTCGGTGGTGAGATATTCGGTCTGCTCGGACCCAACGGTGCCGGCAAGACGACCACCGCGGGGATGCTCACGACGCGGGTCGTTCCCACCTCGGGCTCGGCCTACGTGGGCGAGATCGACGTGATCGCCAATCCGGCGCTTGCCAAGCAGCTGCTGGGGACGGTCTCACAGACCAATACCCTCGATCGCCAGCTGACGGTGTGGGAGAACCTCTACTTTCACGGACGCCTCTTTGGTATCTCCGCCGCAGCGTCGCGCCGCAGTGCCGACGATCTGCTCGAGCAGTTCCAGCTGACCAAGTGGGCGAGGGCCTCGGTCTTCGCGCTCTCGGGCGGGATGGCTCAACGGCTGATGGTCGCGCGGGCGATCTTTCATCGTCCCGCGGTGCTCTTCATGGACGAGCCGACCGCCGGCCTTGACCCCCAGAGCCGCCTCGCGCTGTGGGAGATTCTCGGCGAGCTGAACCGCGAGGGACAGACGATCCTGCTGACCACCCACTACATGGAGGAGGCCGATCAGCTCTGTGATCGAGTGGCGATCATGGATCACGGCAAGATCCTCGCTCTCGACACCCCGGCGGCGCTCAAGCAGACGGTGGGGGCGGAGGAGATCGTCACGGTTAAGGCCGCCGGCGATCAGGCCGCGCTCGCCGAGCTGCTTGGCAAGGAGATCGCGGAAGTCACCCGCAGCCGCGTCGTCGACGGCGGCGTGGAGTTGCACGTGGCCGGCGCCAAACGGCTGGTGCCGCGGGTTGTAAATGCGGCCGAGGGAGGCGGGTTTGAGCTCGCGGACCTATCGGTATCAAAGCCCAGCTTGGAGACGGTATTCATCAACCTGACAGGCAAGGCGCTGCGCGACTGATGACAACCGTGGCGACAGATACCGTCCCCCACGATGTGGCGCTGGTGCCGACCCGCTCCAGCGCCCAGGCGAGCCGGCTGGCGCTGCGCGCCCTCATCCTCCGAGACCTTTTGGTACTGCGCAAGAACTTCGCCGAG
The DNA here is from genome assembly GCA_963745305.1 of uncultured Solirubrobacterales bacterium. Classification (GTDB taxonomy): domain Bacteria; phylum Actinomycetota; class Thermoleophilia; order Solirubrobacterales; family 70-9; genus CAVUWL01. The sequence continues at coordinate 541,630 of CAVUWL010000017.1, read as the reverse complement.
TTCCTGGTTCGCACCCTGATCCAGCCGTTTCTGCTCGTCTTCGTCTTCCTCTACGTCTTTCCCTCGATCGGCCAGGGCATCGGCGGCGGTGGCGGAACCGTCGCCGAGTCCGCCTTTGCGACGGTTCTGGTTCCAGGTGTTGTCGCGATCACGATCATGTTCCAGGGAATCCAGGCGGTGGCCCTGCAGCTCTCCACCGAGTTTGGCTACACCCGTGAGATCGAGGATCGAGTCCAGGCTCCGTGCCCGATTTGGCTGGTCGCCGTGGCGAAGGTGATGTCGGGTTCGGTTCAGGGAGTGCTGGCGGCACTTGTCGTCTTCCCGATGGCCGCCGTCGTCCACGCTCCTGGGGTCGAAGCGCATCTCTCCTTTCACTGGTGGATCGTGATCACCCTGATCCCGCTTGCATGCGTCGCGATGACCTCGCTCGGATTGCTTTTGGGGACCTACTTTGAGCCACGCAATATCGGACTGATGTTCGGTTTCGTCGTCTTGCCGCTCACCTTTCTCGGCGGCACCTACTACCAATGGACGAAACTCTCCCCGGTCCAGGTGCAGGGCATTCACTGGCTGCAGATCCTGGTCTTGGTCAATCCTTTGATCTACGTCGCCGAGGGGATGCGGGCTGGGCTGACCGAGGCCTCCCACATGCCCCTTTACGTCGTCTACCCAGTCCTGGTCGGCTTTTGCGCCGTCTTCCTCTCGCTCGGCCTGCGTAACTTCCGGCGCCGGGTGCTGTCCTGAGCGAGACACCGCCGTTTCAGGGTGCATCGTCGCTGGAAGGCCGGGGAATCCTGCGTCGCCTCGGGGTGGGGGTCCTGCTCGGGCTGTTCATCCTCGGCCTCTTGCTTGCGATTCCACCGCTTCGCGCGGTGCTGGTTGCAATCGGGCACATGAGTCCGGCCTGGATCGCCCTCGCGATCGTGCTAGAGCTGGCCAGCTGTGCGAGCTTCGTCGTCGTCTTCCGCCTCTTCTTCTCGCCGCTGCCGCCTCATCCGGCACGCCAACTTGCCTGGACTGAGCTGGCGAGCGGAGTCCTGCTGCCGGCGGGTGGGGTGGGGGGGCTCGCGATCGGCGGCTGGCTGATGCACCTGGCCGGGATGTCAACCCGATCCATCGTCCAGCGCTCGAGCGCCCTCTTCTTCATCACCAGCGCCGCCAGTGTTGCCGCGATGATCGTCGCCGGCTCGCTTCTGGTCCTCGGCATCGCTGCCGGACCAGATGACTTCCTGCGCGCCGTCCTCCCGATCCTCGCAGGTTGCCTGGCTACAGCAGTGGTGCTGACCTTGCCCGCGCGCCGTACTCTGCGCAGCGCCCGTCCCGGTGGCCCGGCCTGGATTAGCGACCTGGTCGAGGGAATTCGCCATGCCGAGTATTCGCTGCGGCGGCCCAATCTGCGCCTCCTGGGTGCGATCGGCTATCTCGCCTTTGACATCGCTGTGCTCTGGGCGACCTTCACCGCCCTTGGCAACAACCCGCCACTCGCCCCGCTGACGCTCGGCTACATCATCGGCTACCTCGCCAACCTGGTGCCGGTCCCCGGAGGAGTGGGGGTGCTTGATGGTGGTCTGGTCGGTGCGCTGGTGGTTTACGGAATCTCGCCGATCGGCGCGACCGCGGCGGTGCTGGTCTACCACGCGATCGCGTTTTGGATTCCCGGCCTTGGCGGTCTGCTTGGCCTCGCCCTTTTGCGCCGCGAGCTGCCGGGAGCAGACGACCGGGCCCGGGTCACGGGCTGAGCGGAGCGGCGTCCCATCGACCCAGAGCGCCAGCGACCTCGCGAGCTCAAAGCCGAGCGGGCGAATTGCAGGCTGGGAGGCTCGGCGTCGGGTTGGTCCAGCTAACCACTTAGCTGGCGCTCTTCCTCTGGTCCCACCTCCTCAGCGGTTGCATCAAAATCGTAGTCGCTGGTGGGGTTCCAAGCTCCCCGTGTCCGGGTGGCCCGGTCGGCCAGGCCGACCATCACAAAGCGCCGCCCGAAGTAGACGCGCATTAGCTTCCGAGCAACCGCGCGGGTCGGTGGGATCAGCAGAATGAAGCCAAATACGTCGGTGATGAAGCCGGGGGTCAGCAGCAGGGTGGCACCGACCGCGATCATCAGACCGTCGGCTGCCTCGCGACCGGGAAAGCGGCGTTCGGCGAGCGCGGCATTGAAGCGCCGCCAGGCGCCGCGGCCCTGCAGGCGCAGGAGCAGAGCGCCCAGCAGGGCATCTGCCAAAAGCAGCGCGATCGTTGGCAAGACGCCGATCAGTTCGCCCACGCTAATGATCACATAGAGCTCCGCGATCGGAACCAAGATGAAGAGAAGCACCAGCAAGGCCACTGCCAAAGCCTAGCCCCAGCGCTGCGCGGGCCCGGCGCAGCGCTTCAGGCCGCGGCCGCTGCGCCGGCGGCTTGCTCCAACTCGGCAATGGAGTTCGTGATGCCCCGGCCGATTGCCTCAGCGTCCTCCATCGAGTCATAGTCGGCGAGCAGACCAAAGCCGATGCGGCCGTTATAGCTCATGATCGCCACCGCGAGGGTGTGGTTTTGCGGCAAGAACGCGACCGGGAAGACCTCTTCCAGCTCTCTCCCCAGCACGTAGAGGGGGATCTGGGGCCCGGGTACGTTGGTGACGATCAGGTTGAAGAGCCGGGTGGAGAAGTTGATCCGCGAGGCTTGAGCAAGGAGGGTTGGGGGGGCGAAGTCGTTAAAGCGTGAGATGACTTCGGCGCCAAGTGCCTGCTTGGAGCGCTTCAGGCCCTCCATCTGCTCGCTCACAACCCGCAGGCGCCGGACCGGATCCTCAACGTAGACCGGAAGCGGGCCGCGCATCGCCGCGATTCGGTTGCCGAGGTTTCCCCGCTCGTCCTCACCGCGGATTGAGACCGGCACCAGCGCCCGCAGCTCCAAACCCTCGGTGCGGATTCCGCGTTCGTGCAACCAGCTTCGCAGCGCTCCGGTGACCACCGCAAGGACAACGTCATTGACGGTTCCGCCGAGGGTGTCCTTGATCAGCTTGAATGTCGCCAGCTCCGATCTGGCCCAGATGAAGCGGCGATGCGGGCCAATCGGCTGATTCAGCGGTACGTCGGGGGCGGGGTTGGCAAAGGCTCCGACCACCTCGCCGACCCCCTCGACCGCCTCGCCAAGCCGCCGCGCCGCCGACTCGGGGTGGCGAACGGCCTCCACCATCCGCTCGGCCAGCTTTAGCGGCGCCACGACAACATCGCTGACCCCGCGCGTCACCAGCTCGGCGGTGCTCGGCAGGCCCCGTGGCACCCACTCCTCCTCGGCAGCGGCCGGCTTTGGCACCGGCTCGAGGTCAAAGAGCACGGTTCCAATGTCGACCCCAGATATTCCGTCGACCATCGCGTGGTGGGTCTTGGTCAGGATCGCAAAGCGGTCGCGCTCAAGGCCCTGGGCCAGCCACAGCTCCCACAGCGGCTTGGAGCGGTCGAGCTGCTGGGAAAATACCCGCCCTGCGAGCCGTCGAAGCTCCTCCTCGCCGCCGGGCTCCGGCAATGCGGTGTGTCGAATGTGGTAGGTGAGATTGAAGTTAACGTCGTCAGCCCAAAGCGGTCGCCCCGCCTCCATCGGTGGGACAACGAGGCGCTGTCGGAAGCGCGGTACCTGGCTGAGGCGGCCGCGCACGTGCTCGACAAGATCGATGTAGCGAGGCGGAGGGCCCTCAAAGATCAGGATCGCACCGACGTGCATATGACTGGTCGAGCTCTCGTTGGTCAGGAAGGAGGCATCGACAGCGCTCAGCCGATCGAGGTGGTGTCCTGCGGTTGCCATCGCGCAAGGCTAGCTTCGCGACGCGCTCGGAGGTCAGCCGGTGTGGGCTGCCGCAACCTCGCCACCGCTACCCTGGGCTGATGGCGACCATCGCCCGATCGACCCCCAGGCGCGTCTTGCTTGCCGCCCCGCGCGGTTACTGCGCTGGCGTAGACCGCGCCGTGCAAACGGTTGAGCGCGCCCTAGACCTCTACGGCGCTCCGGTCTACGTGCGCAAGGAGATCGTCCACAACAAGCACGTGGTGGAACAGCTCGCCGAGCGCGGGGCAATCTTCGTCGAGCAGGAGACCGAAGTTCCGGCGGGTGAGATGGTCGTCTTTTCCGCCCACGGCGTCGCCCCCGCCGTTCACGACAACGCGGCTTCACGTCAGCTTCGAACGATCGATGCCACCTGTCCACTAGTCACCAAGGTTCACGTCGAGGCGCGGCGCTTCGCCGCTCAGGGCTACACGATCGTGATGATCGGTCATGAGGGCCACGAGGAGGTTGAGGGGACCACCGGGGAGGCTCCTGAGAACATCGTCTTGGTGCAGACCGTGGCCGAGGTCGCGGACCTTTTTGTTGCTGATCCAAACCGAGTTGCATTCATCACCCAGACGACGCTCTCGGTCGATGAGACAGCCGAGATCATCGCCGCCCTGCGGGCCAGGTTTCCAGCCATTGTCAGCTCCAAGTCTGATGACATCTGTTACGCGACCACCAACCGCCAGATAGCGGTCAAGCAGCTGGCCAGCGAGTGCGAGCTCGTGCTGGTGATCGGCTCCACCAACTCCTCCAACTCAAATCGTCTGGTCGAGGTGGCGCGCGAGCATGGGGCCGCGTCCCATCTCATCGACAACCATGAGCAGGTTGAGGACAGTTGGCTTCGAGGCGTGAAGACGGTCGGCATCACCTCCGGCGCCAGCGCTCCCGAGGAGCTTGTCACGCAGCTCGTCACGCACTTCCGCGCGCTCGGAGCCACCGAGGTCTCCGAGCTTCGCACCGTCCACGAGGACGTTCGTTTCATGCTCCCCAAGGAGATTCGCGAGGAGCTCGCTGGGCGCCGGTGAATCGCAACTCAGCGCTCGGTCCTTAAGTCGGTAGCCGAATCGGCTGACGGGGCGCTCACGATCTCAACCCGAACCAGGCACAGAGGGTCCCGCGCGTCGGCGGCCGGTGTCAGATCGAGGTGCGCTTTGCCCCCGAAGCAACGGGCGCGGTGAGCGCCACCCTTGAGGTCGAAACTGCCGATGGCGACGGGGGCGCACCGCTGCGTGGGACTGGAGTGATCGGAGCACCAAGCAGCGCCGACGCGGCCTTCCGTTGGCCCCCACCCTGGGGTTTCGCCTACCGACGTGACTCCTCGATTCTCGCCGGTGAGGCCACCTGTGAAACGAGTGGGAGTTGTAGCCCGCTCGTCAGACCCCGCGTCATCACAACCCTGGGGGGCTCGGAGGGCGCCCGCCGCCGGCGGGCACGCCTACCCTCGCTTCGCCTCTCGATTGAGCCGGGAATGTCTGACCAGTCGATCTCTCGCTGACGGCGGCGGCGCGGCGCTTGCTCAATCGACGCCCGGCTCGCCTGGCGCTTCTGCTGCGCTGGAGCGCGGCGGACCAGGGTGGCGCCAGTAGGCGCAGCGCCTTGATCAAGTGATTTCTGTAGATGTGGCTGGCGAGTGCTGGCGGGATTGACCTTGAGGTTCGTCCAACCGCGACGCTACCGATCGATTACCGTTTCGCCTCGCTAGCGACATGGCGCCAGCGACGCCGGCGTCCCCCGAACGCCGAACTCTAACGGCGGATCGGAATGATCCGGAAGCTTCGGGTCGCGGGCGAGGGGTCAATTACGCCTGCGCTGATAGCCCGCACCAAGAAACGGTATTTACCGGCTTTCAGCTTTAGATGCTTCGGTGATGCGCAGGGATGATACGTCGGTGCTTTTGCTTGCTTGGGTTTGCGCAGCGAGGTAAGCGCGCATTCGAAGCTGCTGCCAGGGATCGTGGAGGTGAACTGAAATCGCACCTTGGCGCGTTTGCCGGTTATCTTCAGCTTGTGTTTTGGACCCTTAACGATGCTTGTTTGGGGCACCAGCGGTTGGGGCATCGGAGGGTTTGGGATGGAGGTCAATGGAGGTTCTAGGCCGCTTATCCGAGCGACTTCGAAAACATCTTCGCCGGGGATTTCCATCGTGACCCATAGCGTGTTGTCGGGGCCCGAAGCGATCTGGCGCGGAAAGAATTTCGGCGGGAAACCCCCAAGGAAGCTCGTTTGGCCGTCCGGCGTCACCCGCTCCAAGCCGTCTTTGGCGGAGAGGGCAATCCAGAATGCGCCGTCTGAACCCAGGGCGGCGCCGAAGGGATCGCCGGCCATTTCGTAGACCTTTGGGGAGTTGGGTGGCGTGATCAGTCCGACCCCCTCAGGGGTGGTCGACTCGGCGAAGCCGATCTGACCGGTGGGGCCCCCGGCGATCCCCTGCGAGGTGCTTTCTGTTCCGAGCAGGGGGTAGTCCTTCTCGACTCCGGAGGTCGTTACGGTGACGATCCGTGAATTGCCAGCATCGGCGATCACAAGGAGCGAGCCGGCGACGTCAATGTCGTGGGGGGATAGTTTCGGTATTTCCAGCGCTTTGAATCCTTCTGGGTTGGATGGGGGGAAATGGATCAGCTGTTCGCTTGTAGCGACCCACATGTTGCCGTCGGGACCGGCAACTATCGAGGCGTTGGCCTTCACTTCGGAGATCGGCGTTGTTTTGGTGGTGCCGACCGGATCGGATGGAGAAAACTTGGCGACGCCCCCTTCTTGGGTGAGCCAGAGGTCGCCTTCAGGACCGGCCGCAATCCCGGAGGGCTGTTTTACTCCAGGAAGTTCAAATTCTTTGACTTCTCCGGCAGGGGTGATTCGGGCAACTCCCTTGGTGGGATCGTTGAGGGTGACCCACATGTTTCCGTCAGCGCCGGCGACGATTTTGTTGTTTGTTCCGACTTCCGAGGTCACCGGAAACGTTCCGTTGACCCTTGGTGACGCCGCGGCGCAGGAGCCGGAAGCCATCACGATCACACCAGCAATAGCTGTGGCCCAAGCGACCGTCCTTGGGGGATGGGGGCCCATTCAAAGAGTCTATGCCGCCCGCGCCGAGGTGGGCAGCGCGGCTGGCTAGCTGAGCTCTGACACGACAAGGCGCAGGCCGACATCGAGCTCCGGCGCGATGCGAAGGTGGCCAAAGCGCTCATCCCAACGGCCGCTCTGCAGGTCGGCGCGCAGTTGGCCGAGGCCCCGATCTGTCTCTTCGGCGGGCATCAGGTGCCAGACCGAACTCGCCCGGCGCACCGCTGGGTCAAGGTGCATCTCGGGCCGATCCCACAGCGCGCAGAAGAATCCGTCCGTGCACAGGCGCGGAACCGCGACCGTTTCAACCGAGGGGTGGGGCAGCATCTCCTTGAGCCGATCGATTGGCGGCATCGCATCGGCGTGGATCCGAAAGGCGCTTGGGAAGTACTCGCGAACCAACCACAGCGGCTCAAGCGGGGCGGGGTCGAAGCTGAGAATGAGGACCCGCTGGCGCGCTACGCGCATCATCTCCTCGAGGCCGGCCTCGAGGTTTGTCCAGTGATGGACCGTGATGATCGCCATCGCGGCGTCGAAGTGATCGTCGGGAAAGGGCAGCTCTTCGGCCTTTGCCTGGAGGACTGGTGCTGCGTCGGGCGGTCTCTGGGAGAGCATCAGCTCAGAAGGCTCAACCGCCGTAACTTCGAGCTCGCGCGGCTCATAAGAGCCGGCGCCTGCGCCCACATTGACGACCGAACCCGCGCCTCCGAGGGCCGCCTCGATCCTCGCAGCGATGCGCGGATCGGGCCGTCGGATCGCCCTATAGCCAATCCCAATACGGTCATAGGCTGCCTCGCGCATATTCAATCAGCCTAGGTCACCCGGGCCGGGCGGGATCGAGGCACTTGCACCTGCCCGGTTGGGAACCTAATCCGGCGCGGGGAGGCCCGCCGCGAAGCTGATCGACCAGATGCGCAATCCGGCGCTGGGTCGCAGCGTGATCGTGTGGCTCTGATGATGGTCGTGCTCGATCAGCCTGTAGAGGGCTGGATCCTGCACCGAGACCGTTGCCTGGCCTCGGCCATCGAGCTCCAACGCGATCTCGCCCTCGCCCTCGGTGGTTGCGTAGGCGCCGCCGGCCCCATATGCGAGCCGCAGCTCCTCTCCATCGACCCCCGCAATCCAGGCCGACCGCCAGGAGCCACCCGGGAAGACCTCCGGAGTGGGGGCAATGACCTCGATTCCCGGTTCATCGGTTGGGCGCAGCGGGCTCATTGGGGCTGGCAGTGGGCGCAGGGCGTCGATCCCGCGCAGCTCCGCCTGGATCGCCTCCTCGGTTGCCAGGTATTCGCCCTCGGCGAAATGAAACCAGGCAAGCGTGCCGCCGCGGCTCCAAAGAAAAAGGCTGGGCCAGCCCCGGCATCCGTAGGCGTGCCAGAGCTCGCGGTCGAAATCGAGGGCAACCGGGAAATCAACGCCTAGGGCCGAGAGACCGGTCGTGACGGTCTCGGGGTCAAAGCCGAACGGAAAGCGCGGCGCCTGGACCCCGATCAGGCTGAGGCCCGCATCGCGATAGCGACGGTTCCACTCGATCAGGTAGGGCAGGGTTCGGACGCTGTTGAGCTGGGCAAAATCGAGAAAGTGCACGAGTGTGGGACCCGGCAAGGTCAGCGTAGAGATCGAGACTGGTCCCTCGCCGAACCAGGCGATCCCGTCGGGCAGCTCCGGGACGGGGATGTTGTCTCGCTCTGGGCGCACCCGCTGACGTTATCCTGAGCCGCTCGCCCCAGCGCAGCCACGAAGGAACCGTTTGGAGATGACCCACTGGAGAGGATCGACTGAGATCGCCGGATCGGTCCCGGACCTGCACCTCAAGAGGGCAATTGCAGAGTTCTAAGCGCGGCCGGCGGCTCGACCTGGTGGTCGGGATCACCCTCGGGATCACCCTCGGGATCGCGATCATCATCGTCTTTGTCTTTTTCGGCAGCGAGGGGACGATCGACGCTCCCAGGATCTCCGGCGTCAACACCGGCAAGCCGGCGCCCCGGCCAAGGCCTGCGCCCGTACCGCCCTCAGCTCCGATCCGGACGGTCCACGTGCTCGGCGGAGCTCCGCCGCCGACTGGTCCGATCCGACTCAGCTTTCGTCGCGGTCAGCGCGTGCGCTTTCGGATCCTCACCGATGCACCGGTGGGGATTGAAATTCCCGGCTACGGCGTCGACCAGACGGTCGAATCGAGCGCGCTTATCAATTTCCGGGCTCGTCGCGTCGGTGAGTTCCCGGTCATAGTCGCCGCCTCACACATCAACGTGGCCGAACTGCGAGTGGCGCGCTGAACTCAGGTCAGAGGATCTCGGCCAGGCGCCGCGCGAGTGCAGCCGAGACCTCCTCGCGAATCGGTCCCGGCGCCAGGCGCTCGACCAGAGACTCTAGGAATCCCTCGATGATCAGCCCCTTTGCCGTCGCCTCATCGAGTCCGCGTGAGGACAGATAGAAGAGCTGGTCGCGATCAATCTGGGCGATCGCGGCGGCATGGGTGCAACGGACGTCATCGGCGAGGATCTCCAATCCCGGAATTGCGTCGGCGTGGGCGTCGGTGGAGAGCAGCAGGTTGCGACTCTCCTGGAAGGCGTCCGTTTGCTGGGCGCCGGGATCGACCTTGATCATTCCCCGCCAGACGGCGGTCGAGCCGGCGGCGAGAACGCCGCGAAAGGCGAGATCGGAGTTGGTGTTTGGCGCCGCGTGCTCCTGAGTTGTGTCGTAGTCGAGATGCTGACCCTGGCTTCCCGCGTAACCACCGGTGACTCGAGCCTCGGCGCCGCGCCCGGCCAGCTTCGTCTCCATCCTGACCTTGCCTCGGGCTGAACCGAAGCCGAGGGCAGTCCAGTCAAGGCGCCCGTCCCGCTGCACCTCGGCGCGCTGAGTCGCGAAGATCCAAGCTGACTCGGAGATATCCTGAGTGTTGACGTAGCGCAGGGTTGCGCCGGGACCGACGCTCAGCTCGACCACCGAGTTAAAAAGCGCATCGATCTGGTCCCCGGGCGAGGAGCAGTGCTCCCAGACCTCGGCCTCGGCTCCCTCCTCAAGAACAACCAGAGTGCGCCAGTTCAGGGCGGTGCCATCGCGATCGAGCGGAACCTCAACCCGGATCGGCTCCGCGACGCTCACCCCTGCTGGCACGTGAACCAAGACGCCCTCGCGCCAGGCCGACTCGTTGCGAGCTACAAAGGGATCCTCGACCGGGACCAGCGAGCCGAGTCGTTGATGGAGCAGCTCGCCGTGGGAGGAAATCGCCGCCCCGAGCGGCATCACGGTGGCGCCGGCGCCCCCTTCAATCGAGGCGGACCCGCTGACCTCAAGGTAGTCGTCGAGCTCCAGACCTGAAAGGTCCGTGAATTCCCAACCCTTTGCCTTACGATCGGGCAGGGCAAGGCTCTGCGCGAGAGAGGCGCCGCGCCGGCGCCTCTCAGAAAGCCACGGCGGTTCGATTGCAACCTCAGCCAATGCTTCCCTCCATCTGCAGCTCGATCAGCCGGTTCAGCTCGACCGCATACTCCATCGGCAGCTCCTTGGTGACCGGCTCGATGAAGCCATTGACGATCATCTTCGAAGCCTCCTCCTCGCTCAAACCGCGGCTTCGCAGGTAGAAGAGCTGCTCGTCGCCGATCTTTGAGACCGTCGCCTCATGGCCAACGTCGGCGTCGTTCTCATCGATGCGTATCGTCGGGTAGGTGTCTGAGCGCGAGTCCTCATCGAGAAGCAGCGCGTCGCAGACCACCTTCGAGCGGGCTTCGGTCGCGCCGTCGGCAACCTCGAGCAGGCCGCGGTAGGTGGCCCGACCGCCATCCTTGGAGATCGACTTGGAAAAGATCGAGGAACTGGTGCGGGGGGCCACGTGGATGATCTTGCCGCCGGCGTCTTGGTGTTGGCCCTCGCCGGCGAAGGCGATTGAGAGGATCTCGCCGTGGGCTTCGGGCCCGAGCAGATAGATCGAGGGGTACTTCATCGTCAACTTCGAGCCGAGGTTGCAGTCCACCCACTCCATGGTTGCCTTCTCGTGCGCAACGGCTCGCTTGGTGACCAGGTTGAAGACATTTTGGGACCAGTTCTGAACCGTCGTATAGCGAACCCGTGAGCTCGGCTTGGCGACGATCTCGACCACGGCGGAGTGCAGCGAATCGCTTGAGTAAACGGGCGCCGTGCAGCCCTCGATGTAGTGGACGTCGGCTCCCTCCTCAGCGATGATCAGGGTGCGCTCGAACTGGCCCATGTTCTCGGTGTTGATGCGGAAATATGCCTGCAGCGGCATCTCGACCTTGACTCCGGCCGGCACGTAGACGAAGGAGCCGCCCGACCACACGGCGGAGTTGAGCGCCGCGAGTTTGTTGTCGTTGGGCGGGATCACCGTCGCCCAGTACTCGCGGATCAGGTCCTCGTGCTCGCGAAGCGCCGTATCCATGTCGGTGAAGATGACGCCCTGGGCCTCGAGCTTCTCGTTGACTTGGTGATAGACGACCTCGGACTCATATTGGGCGCCGACCCCGGAGAGGAATTTGCGCTCAGCCTCGGGAATGCCGAGCCGGTCAAAGGTCTTCTTGATGTCCTCGGGAACCTCGCTCCAATCGCGACTGTTGGTCTCGGAGGCACGCACGAAGTAATGGATGTCATTGAAGTCGATCTGGCCCAGATTGCCACCCCAGGTGGGGGTCGGACGAGCTTCGAAGTGCTCCAGTGCCTTGAGGCGGAAGTCGCGCATCCAGGCCGGCTCAGACTTGTAATCAGAGATCGATTCGACCACCTCGCGGCTGAGGCCCTTGGGGGCCTTGTAGGCATATCCAGTCTCGGGGTCGTGGAAACCGAACTTCTCCTTGTAGTCGGAGTTGATGCCGGCCAGCTCTCTTTTCTCTGCGACTACCTCGGGCGTTGCCATGGTCAATCAACCTCCAAAACGATGGTGTCGTCCTCGATGGCTATCGGGAACGTCTGAACTGGAGCATAGGCGGGAAGAGTCTTGGGCCTGCCGCTAGCCAGATCAAACAGCGAACCGTGGCGCGGACACTCGACCGTGCACGCGATCGGGTCGAACTCGCCCTCGGCCAGCGGGCCGTCGTCATGAGAGCAGCGATCCTCGATCCCGTAAAGGGCGCCGCCGCAGTTGAACACTCCGATCTTTAGCCCGCCGTGCTCGACCAGGCGCATCGCGCCCTCCGGCAGCTCTGCCGCGGGGCAAACGGAAATCGTCGTTCGGGAACCGTCGGGCATCAAGTGATCGCTTTCGGGATCGGTGTCATCAGAGACTTAATCCTACTTCCACGGTCGGATTTTAGCGGTAGCGCCGCTCAGCCGCGGTCGCGTAACAAGCGCTTGACCACCGGGGCGGCCCAAGTGAGAGGATCGTCGACAAACCTTCGAGGAGAGGAAGCAACGTGAGTGAGAGAACTAGTTACGCGCCGGGGACCCCGTCCTGGACTGATCTCGGTTCCCCCGATCCAGACGCAGCGGTGGATTTCTACGGTGCGCTGTTTGGCTGGCAGGTTGGCGAGGCCGGCGATCCCGAGCAGACCGGTGGCTACCGGATGGCGGAGCTGCGCGGCAAGGCGGTGGCGGGGATGATGCCGCTGATGGCCGAGGGCCAGCCGCCCGCCTGGCAGACTTACGTCTCGGTCGCAGATGTCGACGCCACCGCGGCCGCCGTCAGCGAGGCCGGCGGCAGCGTGATCGCGGCGCCGATGGACGTCATGGAGGCTGGGCGGATGGCCGTCTTCGCCGACCCCAGCGGCGCCGTCTTTGGTGTTTGGCAGCCCGGCCTGCACGCCGGATCGGGCCTGGTCAACGAGCCCGGGGCGATGAGTTGGAACGAGCTCAACACCCGCGACCCAGAGGTCGCCAAGGACTTCTACACCCAGGTCTTTGGTTGGGGCGCCGAGGAGCAGGACATGGGGGAGATCGGTACCTACACGACCTGGAAGCTGGGCGCCGATGAAGTCGGCGGCATGCTCGACATGCGCGGCCGGGTTCCCGACCAGGTCCCAACCCACTGGCTGACCTATTTCGGAGTCGATGACGCCGATGCCGCGGTTGCCAAGGCCACCGAGCTCGGCGGAGGCGTGGCGTTCGGCCCGATCGACATCGCGCCGGGTCGCTTCGCCGTCCTGCATGACCCTCACGGTGCGATGTTCGCCGTGATCAAGCTGAACGAGGAGGCGCTGCAGAGCGCCTAAGCCTGGCCGAGGTCGGCGGCCGCCTCAGAGGGCTTGCCGACCTCGCCCTCGTCCTCCCATTCGGCGGCCTGACCGAGGCTGGCGCTCTTGAGGACCTTCAGCCCCAACATCGCGCATTTCATCCGCGTCGCGGAGATCTCGATTCCAAGCAGCTCAAGCACGAACTCCCTCGGCAGTCGCAGCAGCTCCTGGCGCGATTTGCCGATCAACTCGTCGGTCAGAAGCGAGGTCGCTGCGGTTGAGATCGCACAGCCGCTGCCCTCAAAGGCAACCTCGGCGACCCTGCCCTGCTGGTCGAGGCGGATCATCAGGTGCTGCTCGTCGCCGCAGAACGGGTTCGTATCCTCGAACTCCAGATCGGCATCTGCCAATCGTCCGAAGTTGTGCGGGCGCTTGTAGTGCTCGAGGATCTGATCGCGGTAGAGCTCATCCATCAGAGACCGAAGACCTTTCGGGCATCGTTGAGACCTTCGTTGAGGCGATCGATCTCCGCGGCAGTCGTGTAGATCCCGAAACTGGCACGGGCCGTCGCGGCGACGCCAAGTCGGTCCATCAGAATCTGGGCGCAGTGGTGCCCGGCCCGCACCGCGATTCCGTGTCGGTCGAGGATCTCGGAGATGTCGTGGGCGTGGATTCCCTCGATCTCAAATGAGACTGGACCGATCCGATCGGGGCCCCGCGGCGGTCCGAAAACGCGCAGGCCGGGCACCTCGCCGAGTCGCTGCAAAGCGTAGTCGGTGAGCTCGCGCTCGTGGGCTTGCACCGCGTCCATGCCGACCCCGTCGAGCCAGCGCAGCGCCGCGGCCATCCCGATTGCCTGGGCGATCGCCGGGGTTCCGGCCTCAAATCTCGCCGGTGGCTCGGCATAGGTTGTTGCCTCCCGGGTGACCTTTTTGATCATCGAGCCGCCGCCCATGAACGGTGGCATCGCGCGCAGCAGGTCGAGCCTTCCCCAAAGCGCCCCGATTCCGGTCGGTCCGTAGAGCTTATGGCCCGTGATCGCGTAGAAGTCGACCCCAAGCGCAACCACATCCAGGGCCAGCTTTGGCGCCGCCTGGGCCCCATCGACCACCACCACGGCACCTGCCTCGTGGGCGATCCGGACGATCTCGGCCACCGGATTCTCGGTCCCCAAGACGTTGGAGACGTGGGCGACGGAGACTAGCTTTGGCCGGCGCCGCAACAGGGTTGCCAGCGCCTCGAGGTCGAGCCGGCCCTCGGCGTTGATCGGAGCCCAATCGATCTGAGCGCCGGTCCTTTGGGCGAGTTGCTGCCAGGGGACGATATTGGAGTGGTGCTCCATCTCGGTGAGGACGATGCGATCACCGGCGCCGAGATTTGCATCCCCCCATGCCCGCGCCACCAGATTGATCGCCTCGGTCGCGTTTCGAACGAAGACGACCTCGCGGCGATCGGCGGCGCCGATATGGTCGGCAACCGTCGCACGTGCCCCCTCAAAGGCTTCGGTTGCCTCCGCGGAGAGCGTGTGTGAGCCGCGGTGCACGTTGGCATGGTGGCGACGCTCGTAGCGGTCCACCGCCTGGATTGAGGCCGCCACCCGCTGCGAGCTGGCGCCGCTATCGAGGTAGGCGAGGGGGCGACCGTGTATCTCGCGCTGCAGGGCGGGGAAGGCGGATCGAACCTTCTCGATCGAGAACGGCACCCGCGGTGCTTGGCTTGTCGTGCTCGTCGGCTCCATCGGTCAGGCTAGGCCGAAGCCCCGGCCCCCACCTCCTCACCGATCCAGCCATAACCTTTTTCCTCGAGTTGGGTGACCAGCTCCGGACCGCCCTGTTTGACGATCCTTCCCTCGAACATGACGTGGACGAAATCCGGTTTCACCATGTGCAGGATGCGCTGGTAGTGGGTGATGATCAAAACGCCCATCTCGGGCCCGGTGAACTTGTTTACCCCCTCGGCCACGGTTCGCAGGGCGTCGATATCAAGGCCGGAATCGGTCTCATCCAGGATCGCCAGCTCGGGCCGCAGGAGCGCCAGTTGCAGCAGCTCCATTCGCTTCTTCTCTCCGCCCGAGAAGCCGTCGTTTAGGTAGCGGCTGGAGAAGTCTTTGGGGATATTGGCCAGCTCCATCGCCTCCTGGGCGACCCTGGCGAAGTCTTTGATCTTGATCGGCTCTTCGCCGCGAGCCTCGCGCTTGGCGTTGATCACCGTGCGCAGGTACTTGCTGACCGAGACCCCGGGGATCGCGACGGGATACTGGAATGCCATGAACAGGCCGGCCTGGGAGCGCGCCTCGGGATCGGCGTCGGTGATCTCCTCCCGCTTGAAGCTGATCGATCCCGCCGTTACCTCGAGCGCGGGGTGGCCCATGATCGCGTTGGCAAGGGTCGACTTGCCCGATCCGTTTGGGCCCATCAGCGCGTGGACCTTGCCCTTCTCGACATCGAGGTCGAGGCCCCGCAGGATCTCCTTCTCTTCGACCTTAACGTGCAGGTTGCGAATTTCAAGCTCAGCCAATTTCACTCCGTTTCTGATTTAGAAGTTGCCGCTGCGGCGAATGGGTGCTCCGTTGCTACCTAGGCGGCGCTGCCAACCGCTGCCTCGCCGCGGGGGGCGAGCTCAGCGCCGCCAAACTCGACGAGCTCGGCCAGCGTCGTGCCGGCTAGTGCCTTGGTCACCCCACCCTGGACCCGGGTCCAAAGCAGCTTGGTCGCGCAGGCGCGATCGCCGTCACTCTCGTGTGAGCAGAGGACCTTTCCCTCGGGCGCCTCGTGGAAGCACTCCATTGGCGCGATCTGGCCCTCGAGAGCCTCGACCACAGCGTCCATGGTTATCTCAGCGGCGGGTTTGGCGAGTCGATAGCCGCCGTGGGCGCCGCGGGTGGAGGTGACGAGTCCGGCCTTGCGCAGTTTTGCGACGAGGTGCTCAAGGTAGGAGAGCGGCAGCCGCTCTCCCGCGGCGACAGCGCTCAGGGAGACCGGCAGCGAGCCGGGCTGGCGGCCCAGCTCGACCATAAGTCGCACCCCGTACTCAGCTTTGGTCGAGAACAGCATCAAGCTAAATCCTACTGAAGGGGTCGGTTATGGGGCTGCGTCATAATCACCGCAGCACCCAAGAAGGAGCAGACAGCGATGACGACCACCAAGCAATCGACCTTCGGAGCCACCCTCCGCACAACAATCCTTTTGGCGACGCTTTCGGGACTGCTCGTCGCGATCGGATTTGCGATCGGCGGCGCCTCCACCGCCCTGCTCTTCCTCATCTTGGCGGGCCTGATGAACATGGGCTCCTACTTCTTCAGCGACAAACTGGCGCTGGCGATGAGCGGCGCCAAGCCGATCTCGGAGTCCGAAGCGCCGAAGCTCTACCAGATGGTGCGGGAACTCACGACCAGCGCCAAGCTGCCGATGCCGCGCCTATATGAGATCCCGGTTGATCAGCCCAATGCCTTTGCCACCGGCAGAAATCCCCAACATGCAGCGGTCGCTGTCACCCGCGGGATCCGCAGCCTCCTCTCCGATCAGGAGCTGCGCGGCGTGCTCTCCCACGAGCTAGCACACGTCAAGCATCGTGACATCCTGATCCAGTCGGTGGCGGCGACGATCGGCGCCGCGATCACCTACCTCGCCTACATGCTGGTCTGGTTCGGAGGTGAAGACAACAACTCGCCGGTAGGGCTGGCGGCCTCATTGGCGCTGGTCTTGTTGGCGCCGATCGCGGCGACAATCATCCAGCTCTCGATTTCGCGCCAACGCGAGTTCGCAGCAGACGCCGGTGGCGCCGAAATCTCCGGCAATCCCGAGGCTCTCGCCTCCGCACTGCTGCGGCTCGAGCAGGGGGCCGCGCAGATGCCGATGAAGGTCAACCAGGCGGCCGAGCCGCTCTACATCGTCAAGCCCTTCTCCAGCAAGGGCATCGCTGGCCTCTTCTCCACGCATCCTCCGATCGAGGAGCGCGTCAAGCGCCTTCGCCAAATGCGTCCCAGCCTCGGCTAGGGGTGGTTGGTCAGCTCAAACGACCCCTATGAGGCTAGCGCCTCGCTATACTTTATGAAGTAAAGCCCGATCCGGATTTAGGAGATTCAATTGCCAACCAGCGCCGAGGTGGGATCCCAGCGGCATATCGAGGAGATCGAGCCGTTCGAGGCAGCGGCGGAGATCGAGGGCGGCGACGTCGTCCTGATCGACACCCGCGAGCCGCACGAGTATCAGGAGGCCCACCTCGAGGGTGGCAAGCTGGTTCCACCCGGGTTGCTGGTTGATGAGATCGCCGCCGCCGCCCCGGATCGCTCGGCTCGCACGATCCTGTATTGCCGCAGCGGCAACCGCTCCGCGATCGCCGCCGCCCAGATGCAGGGGTTGGGTTATGAGAATGTCGCCTCGATGACGGGTGGAATTCTCGCCTGGCAGGAACAGGGGCTGCCGGTGGTCGCCGCGCAGGGGATGACCGCCGAGCAGCGCGAGCGCTATTCCCGTCACACGCTTCTGCCCGAGGTTGGTGTCGAGGGTCAGCTGAAGCTCTTGAATGCGAAGGTCCTGCTGGTTGGGGCCGGCGGACTCGGCGCCCCCACGGCTCTCTACCTAGCCGCAGCGGGCATCGGAACTCTAGGCCTCGTCGATGACGACGTCGTCGACGCCTCCAATCTGCAGCGCCAGGTGATCCACACAACGGCTCGCATCGGGATGCCAAAGACCGAGTCGGCGCGCATCACAATCGAGTCGCTAAACCCTGACGTGAACGTGGTCGAGCACCGCACCCGACTAGATGCCTCAAACATCATCGAGATCCTCTCCGACTACGACGTCATCGTCGATGGCGCCGATAACTTCCCCACCCGCTACCTCCTAAACGACGCCTCGGTGCGACTGCGCAAGCCGGTGGTATCGGCCTCGATCCTTAGCTTCGATGGGCAGATCTCCACCTTCGTGCCGTTCGAGGGCCCCTGTTACCGCTGCCTTTATCCGAGCCCGCCCCCGGCCGAGCTGGCGCCGAGCTGCTCGGCCAACGGGGTGCTCGGTGTGATGGCGGGAACGATGGGCCTGCTGCAGGCCAACGAGGTGGTCAAGCTGGTGCTCGGAGTCGGAGAGCCGCTGATCGGCCGGCTGCTCCTGTTTGAGGCGCTCAGCACCCGCTTCACCGAGCTAAAGGTGAGGCGCGATCACGATTGCCCAATCTGCGGAGACAACGCGACCCCCGTTGCCGAGTCTGAGTTGGGCAAGTTTCCCGACTACGAGCTCTTCTGTGCCGGCTAGCCGGTAGGTTTTGAGTCGATGGCGACGATCCGCATTCCGCCGGTGCTTCGCCCTCAGACGGGAGGCCAGGCCGAGGTTGAGGCCGGTGGCGCCAACGTCGGGGAGGTTCTGCGCTCACTGACCTCCGATCACCCCGACACCGAGGCGCAGCTCTTTGGCAACGACGGCGATCTAAATCGCTACGTCAACGTCTACCTAAACGACGAGGACGTGCGGGTGCTCGAGGGACTTCAGACTGCGGTCGCAGATGGCGACACGGTAGTGATCTTGCCGGCGATGGCCGGGGGCTGATTTCTCGCTGGCTCTGAGCCCGCCGTAGCGGGCGGCCTTAAACCGGGCACCTAGCGGGCTTTTCAGTCCCGCCGAGCGCTCAGGCGCCCACCCTGATCATCCCGGTCCCCCAAGATTGTTGATGGCAAGCAGTTTGGCGACCTCTAGGAGGCCCAGGGTGGCGTGGGGGGAGGAAGCGCTGCTGCGCATCCGCACGCCCCCTCCCTGCGGGCCGCGGACCTCGACGATGGTGCAGATGTCGCCGATTGTCCAGTCGCCCTCTTTGTCGCCGAAATCGGTCTCGATTGCCTCCATCTGCTGAGCGATGTGCTGCCCCACTTTGCTTTGGTCAAGTGCCATCTAGCCTCCGATTTGTCGATTGCGATATCAGCTTCCAGCCTAGCTGTGCGTCGGCAGCCATTGGGCGTTTAGGCGCTCCCCGCAAACCGGGCTATACTTTTTGAAGTGGCGTTGGAGCGGCTTCAAAACCGACCTTGCGGGGGAAGCTTCGGCGACATCGTCGAGTCGATCGGAAACACGCCCTTGGTCGAGTTGCCCCGCCTCTCGCCTCGTCCCGAGGTTCGGATCTACGCCAAGCTCGAGGGTCGGAACCCGACCGGCTCGGTCAAGGACAGGGTCGCCAAGGCGATGATCGAGGCGGCCGAGGCCAAGGGCCTGATCAACCCGGGGCAAACTATCCTCGAGCCGACCTCCGGCAATACCGGCATCTCGCTGGCGATGATCTGTCGTCGCAAGGGATACAGACTCAAGGTGGTGATGCCGGATAACGTCACCGGCGAGCGGACCCAGCTTCTGCGCATGTACGGGGCCGAGATCGTCTACTCAGAGGGTGCGAAGGGTTCCAACGGAGCCGTCGAGGTGGCGCTGGAGATGGCCAAGGACCCCGAGTACTACATGCCCTATCAGTACGGCAATGAGGCAAACCCCCGCGCCCATTACGAGGGCACCGCGGTTGAGATCCTCGAAGAGCTCGACGAAGTCGCCGCCTTCGTCGGCGGCCTGGGTACCGGCGGCACCCTGATGGGTAACGGCCGCCGGCTAAAGGAGGCCAATCCCGAGACGCTGATCGTCGCGGCCGAGCCGATGCAGGGTGAGTTGGTGCAGGGCCTGCGTTCGCTGCAAGACGGCTTCATACCGCCGATCATCGATCTCTCGCTGCTCGATCGCAAGATCATGGTCTCCAACCGCGACGCGATCATCTGGACCAAGAGACTGCTCGAGCAGGAGGGTGTCTTTGCCGGGGTTTCCTCCGGCGCGATCGCTGCGATCGCGGTGCGGATAGCGGCCGGTTTGGAGGGGGGCAACGTCGTCTTTCTGATCCCCGACGATGGCTGGAAGTACCTGTCCTCCGGCGTCTACACGAAACCGATCGAGGAGCTGGAAGGCATTGATTCGACGGTTTGGTGGTAGGGGGCCGGTGCGATATCGTGAGCCTTCATCAACGCTGATTGATCGTAGTCGGGGATTTGCTGACCCCGGGGCGCGGTTGAACAGCCTCGCGGCGCCGGCTTTGATCGGCAAGGGCCAAAGCTAGATGCGCATCTCCCCTGGCCTCCTTGATCAGCTGGTCGAGCACGCTCGCGAAGAGCTCCCAAATGAGTGCTGTGGGATGGTCGGGGGACGCGACGGCGTCGCGAGCAGCGTCTACCGGGCGGTCAACGCGGAGGCGAGTCCGCTGCGATACGGCATCGACGCAGCCGAACAGTTCCGTCTTATGCGCAGGATCGAGGAAGGCGGCGAGGAACTCAGCGGAATTTATCACTCCCACACAAAAAGCGCCGCCTATCCCTCCCAGACCGACGTCAACCTTGCCGGTTGGCCCGAGGCCGTATATCTGATTGTTTCGCTCGCCGACGACGAGCCGAGCGTCAGGGGATTTTGGATCCGCGACGGCGAGATCGCCGATGCCGAGCTCTCAATCGAGTAGCGGGCCGCCGATCAAGATCGCCTACGCGCGCAGCGAGGTGGAGGCGGAGATGATCCAGGGCCTTCTCTCTGAGCACGGAATTCCGAGCATGCTGAAGCGCACCCGAGGTTTCGACGTTCCCGACTTCCTTGCGGCCGGACCCCGCGACATCCTCGTTCCGGCGGCGCTGGCTGAGCGGGCACGCGAGGTGCTCGCCGGTACCCCCGGCGGGACCTAGGCTCGCGGGTTTGGTCGAGTCATCTCGCGCAGGTAGCTGCGCCAAGCCGACTCGATCTCTGCAATATCGGCATCGAAAGCCGCCTCGAGCGTTTGCAGGGCGCCGCCAGGCAGCAGTCGCAGGACGAGCTGCTCGCATGCCTTGGGGCCGCGCTCGTCCTCGAGCAGATCAAAGATCGTGCCCCCCAAGATCACGGCGTCGCGGCGCGAGGGCGGAAACGAGGGGCGAGCGCTCTCGCGCAGACGTCGGATCACCGCGGCGCGGTAGAGCCCGACCTGGCGCGCGAAATACTGGGCGCCACCCTCGGCGAGCCAGGCCCAGTGCAGATATCGGATGAACCGCCTCGGGGTCCAGGAAGGAGGCAGGTCGCGATTGTTTGCTGCGATCACGAGCTGTGCGTAGAGGCGCTCCGCCGTTCCACGCAGGGCCTCGCGCGAGTCCTCTCCGGCGGCCCGGCGTTCCATGTGGGGATCGTTGAGGACGTGGAGCTCGGTCGCCATCGCCCAGCCGGCCAGATAGCGGCGTCCGGACGGGGCCGCCGACCACCGCGCCGCGGGAAGAAATGGATGCGCCATCGCCAGCCAGGCCGGGTTTGTGTGGATGACGACCGTGACTTCCCCGGGCACCAGCTCGAGCCGGTCCTCGAGGCGCAGCCTCAGCTCCTCGAGCCGGTCAAGGGTGCGCTCGGCGAAGGTCACATCGGCGCTGTCGTGGCGCGCAGTGAAGCTGAGGGACTCCGTCTCCACCCACGGCATCGAGGCAGGTTATCCGCTGATTCTGAGGCTCAGGCGAAGACCGGCTCGGCGTCGCCGGAGCAAACCGATTGAATCTCCTGACGGGCCCGATCGAACTCCTCATCGGCCATCACCGGGGTCCCCTCAAAGGGCAGATCGCGGTCGATTTCAACCCAGGAGCGACAGCCGTGGTACTCCTCGCGAACCCGCACGGTGACCGGGCGGGGAATGCGGTGGACCCGCAGCAAGAGCACGTGCAGGGGGTGGCGGCGCTTCCAGTTGAGTCTCTTCTCGGCGTAGTCGGGGGTCCACACGTAAAACGGCGAGAGACTGTCAAGCGCGCGACGGTCGGTGATTGTGAAGTGGTCGGTGACCTCGGCCCAGGCTCGCAGCCGGACCCGGTCGGGTTGGGAGATGCCACCGTCTTGAATCAACGCCCGCGGTGGCGGCTCCTCGTCGGGCCAGACGCCCTCTTCGAGCGCCCGTCGCAGCTCGGGATGATGGGACTCGCGAACCAGATCGTTGCGCTGGTGGTCGAAGGTCGGGTACAGGAAGAAGCGCTCGTGCTCAAGTTCAAAGTGCTTGTTTTCCTCGCGAATTCCACCCTTGCGCAGGGTCAGCAGCTGCTCGCCCTCGGCGAGCGCACGCACTGTTACGGCCCATTCCTTAAAAGCGATCGGCATATGGAAGCTTTACCTGAGAGGGTTTGGTGATCCGGTGACTGGGAGAGGACGTCTCGAACCCGGCCTGGGCAGTCGGTCCGCCCGGATCGGGGATTCTAGACGAGACCGGCCGAATCGCCAAATTAAACCTTCGTAAATACTTTTCAGCCATAGCCACCGCCGCCAGGAGTCTCGATTCGAAGTACATCTCCGGGCGCCAGGGTGCCCTCCGCCTTGCTCGGCAGCGGCTCGCCGTTTAGGAGATTGCGGCCCGGCGCCGCGTCGCCGCCACCGTTGCGACCACGCGGTGGATGTCGGCGACGCTCGGTGATCAGGCTGAACCGGACCGTTGTCAGCGCTTCAATCTCGCGGGCGATCCCCTCGCCTCCGCTGCGTCGCCCCCGGCCGCCACTACCGTGGCGCAGTGAAAGCTCGCGCACACGCAGCGGCAGTTCGGCCTCCAACGCCTCTACCGGGGTGTTGAGGGTGTTTGACATCGCGACGTGGATCGCGCTGGGCCCGTCGGCCTCGGGGCAGCCACCCTGGCCTCCGCCCAGGGTCTCGTAGTAGGTGAAGCCAGCGCCGCTCAGCGAGATGTTGTTCATCGTCCCCTGTCCTTGGGCAGGCACTGGGAGGGCACCACCCATGGCCGAGATGGTCAGGTCGGCGACCCGGCTCGAAGTCTCCACGTTGCCCGCGGCGACGGCCGCCGGAGGGCTCGCGTTCAGCAAGCACCCCGCTGGGGCGATTACCTCGATCGGGCGGTAGGCGCCGGCCGAGGGGGGTGCATCGGGGTCGCTCAGCGCCCGCACCGCGAAGAAGGCGGCCGATTTCGTTACCGACAGCGGGCAATTGAGGTTCCCCTCGACCTGGGGGTCGGTGCCGCTGAAATCGAGCCTCAGGTCCTCTCCCTCGATGCTCGCCACAAGCCGCAGGATGAGGTCACGTGGGGCTGCGCCGAAGTCGTTTTCCAAGACGTCCTCGGCCCGGTAGCTGCCGTCGGGCAGGGCCGCCAGCGCTGCCCGGGTGCGGCGCTCGGCATAGTCGAGGGTCGCGGCCATCCCGGCGCGAAGCTGGCCTGGGCCGTGGCTTTGGGCGAGCTCGCCGAGCCGTAGCGCACCGATCCGGTTCGCGGCCGCCTGAGCGCGGAGGTCGGCAAGGCGCTGACGCGGGGCGCGCATCTGTGCAGCCAACTCGCGAAGGGTCCGATCGTCGGCGCGGGTGGGGGGGATGATCAGTCCCTCTTCCTCAAGGCGGCTCGAGCCGGCGGGCATGCCGCCGGGGGTCGGGCCCCCGACGTCGGAATGATGGGCTCGACTTGCCGCAAATCCGAGCAGCACTGAGCCGAGGAATACCGGGTTGATCAGGGTGATGTCTGGCAAATGGGTGCCACCCCGGAAGGGGTCGTTGAGGATCCAGGCGCATCCGGGTGCCTGCTCGAACTCAAGGATCGCCGCCACGGCCTCGGGCATCGAGCCGAGGTGGACCGGGATGTGCTCTGCCTGCATCACCATCTCTCCCGCTGCGTCAAACAGTGCGGTCGAGCAGTCGCGGCGCTCCTTGATGTTTGCCGAGTGGGCGGATCCGATCAAAACCGCCCCCATCTCCTCGCAGACCGAACGCAGCCCACCGGCCATGACCTGAAGGGTGATCGGGTCCACCTCAGCGCGGTCCCTTGGTCGCGACGATGGTCCCGGCAGCATCCACCTTGGCCAGCCAACCCGGGGCGAGTACCAAGGTTGACTCGGGCAGCTCGAAAATCGCCGGTCCCTCGGTTCGGACCCCGGCCGGCGGTTCGCCGCGAAGAATTGCCGTGCTCATCCAATTCCCTTCAAAGCGAGCTGAGCGGCGGCTCAGTTGCAGACGCCCTCCCGAGGGGGCCAGCGGCCGCGGACTCCCTCCACGAGCAACCATCGCCAGGTGGATGTGAACCAACTCGACCTCTCCGTCATCGTCGCGATAGCCATAGCGATCTTCGTGAGCCGCCCCAAAGCGCTCCCGGAGCTGATCCGGATCGGGTTCGCGAGGTCCGGGGATCCGCAGCTCGAAGGCCTGTCCGCGGTAGCGCATCTCATAGACCAGCACGGGCCGGGCACCGGCTAGCTCGCGCGGAGTCTCCTCGATCAATGCCCCCACCTCGATCGCGATCCGGGCACCGTTCAGCTCCGCGCCTCGCAGCATCACGGTCCGGGTGGTATCGCGACGCCGATCTGAGGCGCAGAGTCCGAGCGCCGAGAGGACCCCTCCGGCCCGAGGGCAGAGGATCGTCTCGATCCCGAGCTCCATCGCGATCGCCGTGGCGTGCATCGGACCGGCGCCGCCGAAGGGAAGCAGAGCAAAACGTCGCGGATCGATGCCACGCTCGACCGTGATCACCCGCAGCGCTCGCACCATCTCCTGGTTGGCGATGCGGATGATTCCCTCGGCGCTTTGCAGCGGGTCCAGACCCAGCGAGTCTCCGAGCTTGGCGAGGGCAGCGCGCCCAGCGGGGGGGCTGAGTTCGACCCCACCGGCGAGCGGCGAGCCCGCCGCCAGATAGCCAAGCTCCAGATTGGCATCGGTGACCGTCGCCGCTTCGGCGCCGCGTCCGTAACAGGCGGGGCCAGGGTCGACGCCTGCGGCTTGGGGGCCGACCCGCATCGCTCCACCCGGATCGCACCAGGCAATCGAGCCGCCGCCGGCGCCGACCGTGTGCACGTCGACCATCGGCAGCCCGATCACCCGCCCTGCGATCTCACGCGAGGCGGTGCGGCCGACCTCACCCTGCTCGATCACGCAGACGTCGCATGACGTTCCTCCCATGTCAAGGCCAATCGCGTTTCCGTCGCCGCTGATCCGGGCCAAGAGGCCCGCTCCGATCGCACCTCCCGCGGGTCCGGAGAGCACACTCCAGGCGCCAGCGGCGCTCGCCTCCGCAGTTGAGGTGACACCGCCGCTTGATTGCATCACCACTGGCGGGGGTAGGCCCAGACCTCGCGCCGCGGCGCCGAGGCTGGTCAGGTAGTCGCCAAGAAGTGGCGAGAGGTATGCGTCAATCGTCGTCGTTGAGCAGCGTTCGAACTCGCGAAAGCGAGGGAGGACCCGGTGGGAGGCGGATACGTGGACTCCGTCTAACTCCCGACCCAGCCGCTCGGCGATCCGCCGCTCGTGGGTGGGATCGAAATAGGAGAAGAGCAGGCAGATGGCGACCGATTCGACGCCACAATCGGCGAGCAGGCGGGCGAGTCGCGCCGGTTCATCCGCTCTGAGTGGCTCGAGGATGCCGTCGGGGCAAACGCGCTCGTTGGCCTCAAAGCGCAGCTCGGAGGCGACAAGCGGCTTCGGCTTCGCCGCGCACAGCCGGTAGAGCTCTGGTCGCTGTTGACGACCGATCTCGAGGAGGTCGGCGAACCCCCGCGTCGCGATCAGCGCGGTTCGGGCTCCGCGTTCCTCCAAAAGCGCGTTGGTTCCGACTGTCATTCCGTGCGCGAAGACGTCCACCCGGTCCGGACTCACGCCTGCCTGCCCGAGCACCTCCTCAACCGCGGCCATCACCCCGCTTGACTCATCCCCCGGGGTGCTCGGCACCTTTGCGCTTCGCAATGAGGTCTCATCAACCAGCACCGCATCGGTGAAGGTGCCGCCCACGTCGACGCCAAGCAGCATCGAACAAACCTAGACGCAGCCGGGGGGACTCAGCACCATTTTTCCCTGCGCATTCCGGCCTCGGCCGACAGAATGAGGTGAACTCCATCGAGTCGGTGATCTATCTCTGGAAAGTCCGAGCGCATGTGTCCCCCCCGTGACTCGCGGCGCTCTAAGGCGAAGGTGGCGATCGCGTTGGCGAGCGGATAGGCGTCTCCCAGCAGCTGATCCAGCCCTTCGGCCTCTCGCAGCGGACCCGCGAGGCGCCAGACCGCCTCTCGGGTCCGCTCGCTCGGTGGCGAAAAGCTCCAGGCTCCGAGCGGCGGTCGCGGCCGCCCGGCGCTCTCCTCAAGCGCCGCCTGCGCAGCGCGTTCGCCGAACACAAAGCACTCGCTAAGCGAATTGGAGGCGAGGCGGTTGGCTCCGTGCAGGCCGGTGCAGGAGCACTCACCAACCGCAAACAGCCCTGGTAGCGAGGAGCGCCCATCGAGATCGACCGCGATTCCGCCCATCACGTAGTGAGCCGCCGGGGCCACCGGTACCGGTTCTGTACTCGGTCTGAGACCCGCCTCGCGCAGCGAGGCAAAAACGCTCGGGAAGTGTTCAGGGTTGACCGTGCGTAGGTCGAGCCTCACCTCGGAAGCTTCGTCAGAGCGCATGCGATCGAGAATCGCCTCGGTGACCGCGTCGCGAGCCGCGAGCTCCGCGGTGAAGCGGTGCCCCGACGCGTCCAGAAGCGTCGCCCCCTCGCCGCGAATTGCCTCGGTGATCAAGAGTCCGTCAAATGGAGTCCCTGTCAGGGCCAGCGCGGTTGGGTGGAATTGGCAGAACTCGAGGTCGGCGAGCGTCGCGCCGGCGGCCGCGGCAAGTACCGATCCGGCACCGATCGCTCCCCGCGGGTTGGTGCTGCGCCCCCACAGAGCCGCGGCGCCACCGGTGGCCAGCACGGTCGCCGCCGCGGCGATCGGTTGCCCCTCACTGAGCACCCCGTGGCAGCGCTCGCCGTCACTCCAAAGCGCCGTTGCCGAGGTTCGCTCTCGGACCTCAATGCGCGCTTGGGCGGCGACCATTGTCGCCAGTTTGGAGGTGATCTCATGGCCGGTTTGGCTGCCTCCGGAGTGAACGATGCGGCGCTTTGTGTGGCCACCCTCCAACCCCAGCGCGAGCTCGCCCTCGGGATCCAAGTCAAAGCGGACCCCGCGCTCGCGCAGCTCTGCCACCATCTCGGGAGCCCCGTCAACCAGCGCCTCGACCGCCGAGGGCCGGCAGAGGCCCCGACCAGCCGTGATTGTGTCGGCGCCATGGCGCGCCGGCGAATCCCCCGCCCCCAGCGCCGCCGCCAAGCCGCCCTGGGCCCAGAAACTTGCGCTCTGGGAGAGCGGGGTCCTGGATATGAGGCAAATGGATCCGCCCCGCTCGGCGGCACGCAGCGCAGTCCACAGACCGGCAGCGCCGCCGCCAATCACGGCGACGTCAAACTCGGACGCTTTGACTATCGCCCCCCCGCCTCTCGGCGAAGAGCCTTCACCTGGCCGCGAAGCCAGGCCGCCGCGGCTTCGCGGGCACGCGCCTGATCGTCGGCGACCGACTGCTCTGCCTCCAGGGCGCGACGCTCGGCCTCTTCGACCCTCTTCTCAGCCGCATCGGTCTGGGCCTCGATCTCCGCCAGGCGCCCTTCTGCGGCCTCAATCGCTCGCTCCTTGGCGCTGCGCTCGCTGGCAAGCTCGCGCTCGTGTTGGGCTCGACGCTCCTCATCGGCCTCCGCAGCACTGAGCCGCTCCTTCTCGAGGTCAACTTCCAAGGCCCGAACCTCAGCGATCGCCCGTTCCTCTGCGGCTTCTGCCTCCTCGGTGGCAGCCGCCAGTCGCCGCTCGGCTTCCTCGACCCGTGCGCCGAGCTCATCGCCGCCTGCTGCTCTTATCTCCTCACTCATGATTCGCTTCGGCTCAATCTATTACCGTGCCGGCGAGGACGTCACGGTAGGCCTCCAAAACCCGTTCGGCCATCCGCGACGCAGATAGCGAGGAGGCGCGGGCGCTACCGGCGACCCGCGGCTCGGAGACCTCCAGGTGAGCTCTGACCACCGCACTCCAGGTTCCGAGCCGATAGGGGGCGCAGAGGCAGCCCTCGACTCCGCCCAGGGCGTAGGGTGCGATGCCGACCGGGGTCGAGAGGACCGGCACGTCGCAAGCCAAGGCCTCGACCGCCGCCAGGCCGAAGCCCTCGTATTCGGAGGTGACCAAGACGGCGTTGGCGGCGTTGATCCAAACCGACATCAGGTCCGGATCGATTGCCCCACCGCTCAGCAGCTTCGCGTCGCAGGCGCCCGCCAGCTCAGCGGCACGGTCGTGGCGCTTCGCGGGGCGAGCCGGATCTGCCGGAAAGAGCAGGTATCGCCCATCCGGTTCTAGGCCGAGTTCGGCGCGCGATTGCGAGCGTGGCCTGGGCCCGAAGCGGTCGAGGTCTGCACCGCAGGGGAGGACAGCCGCGCCGGGGACGCGGGGGAGCCCGGGACGCCCGTCCTCGGCTGCAAACAGAGCGCGCGAGACTGCCGCGCAGAGCTCGGCTCGCTGAGCCAGGACCCGTGAAAGCGGACCGACCAAGCGATGGCGGACATCGGTGCCATGAAACGTGACGATCAGCGGCTTTGCACCGGCAAGCTGGGCGCACCATCCCGCCAGCCCGTAATGGGCGTGGACGATGTCAAAGCGCTGGCGGCGCAGCAGCCGGCGCAGCCTGCTGGTAGCGGGAAGGTAGTGGCTCCTACCGCGCGGAAAGCCGAACAATTGGATCTCGACGCCTCGCTCCCTCAACTCCCCGATCTGATCGTCGACCCAACGCCCACGCTGGGGGGCCGAGTCATCGGGCACGAAATTGGTTACGACCAGGACGCGCACCGGGCTGAGGGTATCCGTGCCCGTGCGATGGCGCGAGCTATCTGCCACTGACCGAACCTGCCCAACTGCCGCGGGGCGAGATTCCACGATTGGGGCGACAGCCAGCCGCAGCGGTCCTCGAGATCTGCTCGGGGCGGTCAGGGCGCTCGCTCAGAGTTGAGGCCCAACATCGCTGTTGGGCGTCTGCGTAGCGATCAGCCCTCGGCAAATCGATCGCGATCCAGGCGCACCGCGGCGCCCCGAGCAACTAACCTGCGGCTTTACTCTCTGAGGGGCCGTGACGGGACTTTCTCAAATGAGGGAAACTCGCGGCGATGCCAGCCTCACGCAGCTACGATCGCGCCCCAGCCGATATTCGACCGGTGACAATTGACCCGGGTTTTGTCGCGACGGCCGATGGCTCGGCGCTGATCTCGATCGGCAAGACCCGGGTGATCTGCACGGCGTCGGTCAGCGATTCGGTACCGCGTTGGATGCAGGGGCGTGGTCGTGGCTGGGTCACCGCGGAGTACTCGATGCTGCCTGCCTCAACCGGGGAGCGCAAGTCACGGGATATATCAAGGGGTAAGCAGGATGGCCGCGGGGTGGAGATCCAGCGCCTGATCGGTCGTTCCTTGCGGGTCATCGTCGACTTTGAGGCACTCGGAGAGCGCAGCGTCTACGTCGATTGCGATGTGCTGCAGGCCGATGGGGGAACGCGCTGCGCGGCGATTACGGGGGGCTATGTGGCGCTGCATCAGGCTTTTGGAAAACTACTGGCGGCGGGGACGATCGAGAGCCTGCCGTTCAGCGGCTCGGTGGCGGCGCTCAGCGTCGGGATCGTCGATGGCCGCGCCCTTTGCGATCTCGATTACTCAGAGGATTCGGCCGCCGAGGTTGACGCGAATGTGGTGATGACTGGAGATGGTGGCCTGGTCGAGGTGCAGGCGACCGCCGAGCGCACCCCCCTCTCGCGGACCTCCCTCGATCAGCTGCTCGGCCTTGCCGAGAGCGGGATCGCCCGCCTCCGGGAGGTGCAGGAGCGAGTAATTTGATCCTCGCTAGCCGCAACGAGCATAAGCTGCGGGAGCTGGCCGAGATCTTGACCGAGGTTGATCTGCGACCGCTTCCGCCCGACCTTCAGATGCCGCCGGAGGACGGTGACAGCTTCGTCGCCAATGCATTGATCAAGGCCCGCGCAGCCCACCGGGGCAGAGGCGAGGCGACGATTGCCGATGACTCGGGAATCGAGGCAATGGCGCTGGGGGGACGGCCCGGCGTTCGCTCCGCTCGTTACGCTGGCGAGGCCGCCAGCGACAGCGAGAACTTGCAGAAGCTGCTGCGCGAGGTCGATGCGGCGGGGGGTGGACGCGGGGTCGCCTACGTCTGCGTTATCGCCCTGATCGATGAGCGCGGGGTTGAGCACAGCTTCGAAGGCCGCTGTGAGGGTTCGCTCAGCTGGGCTCCGCGTGGTGAGGGCGGCTTTGGCTATGACCCGGCCTTCATCCCGTCTGATACCGGCGCCGAGGACCGACGCACGATGGCCCAGTTGAGTCCGGTCGAGAAGCACGCGATCAGCCACCGCGGACGTGCCGCACGGGCTCTGGCCGCCCACCTCGAGGCGAGCGCGGCGAGCGACTCGAAATGATTCGCACCAAGAGCGGCGCGGCGGCGCTGTCGATCACCTCCAACGCCCTGCTGATCGCGATCAAGCTCGCCGCCGGGGCGATCACCGGATCGATCGCGATCGTCACCGAGGCGGTTCACTCTCTAATCGATCTGGTCGCCTCGGTGATCGCCTACGTCTCGGTGCGAAAAGCCGATGAACCGGCCGACGCCGATCACCCCTACGGGCACGAGAAGGTGGAGAGCCTTGCCGCGACGCTAGAGGGGATGCTGATCTTGGTCGGAGCGGGGATCATCGTCTTTGAGGCCACCCATCGGTTGGTCGTCGGGGCACAGGTCCAATCGCTCGGCGTGGGGATGGCGGTGATGGGCGTTTCGGTTGTCGCCAACCTGGGCGTCTCAGGTGTGCTCTCGCGTCAGGCCAAGGTGCATGAATCCGCGGCGCTGGAAGGCGATGCGGCGCATCTGCGAACCGATGCCTTCACCTCGGCAGGGGTATTGGTTGGGCTTGCACTCGTCCAGATCACCGGCGACGTCGCCTTCGATTCGATCACCGCGCTGGTTGTTGCCGCGGCGATCGTTGCAGCGGGGCTGAGGATCATTAGGCGTTCCTCGGGCGTCCTCGTCGACGAAGCTTTGCCGGGAGCCGAGATGGACCGCATCGAGGCTGCAATTGCCTCAGCCCGAACCCCCGAGGTCGCCGGCTACCACAAGCTGCGCGCCCGCCGTGCCGGCCCCCGCCGCTACATCGACCTGCACGTGCAGTATCGCTCCGGGACCAGTCTCGAGCGTGCGCACGAACTGGCCCACAGGATGCGCGAGGAGATCGAAGCCGAGATCCCCAAAGCGGAGGTCTTGATCCACGCCGAGCCTGAAGCCTCATTTCGAGAGCCAGAGCGGGCCCCGGGTCCCTATCGCTCTGGCTAGTGCGGCGACTATGGGGAGGGCAGAAGATTGACCGCGGCGGCTAGGCCGACGGCACCGACCGTTATCGAGTAACCGGTATAGCCGCCAAGCGCAAACAACACTACGGCGATCGCGCAGATGACAACCACGGTGATCCAGGATGCTCGGGCCAGGGACACGGCCCGGTATTTTCACGCAGATGAGCGACGCCGACAGCTCAGGGGTAGTTTTGCCCGACGCCGCAGAGCAAGCGCTCGCCTATCTGGCCGAGATGTCACCGGATTTGCGCGGAGGTGTGATCATGAACTCAGAGGGGGCCGTGCTGGCCGCCACCGGTGATCGCGAGCGATGGCGCGAGGATGGGACCAATTTGCTCTCGGTTGCCGACCGCGCCGGATCTGCTCCGGTTGAGCAAATCCACTTAGCCACCGAGCAGGGTGAGGTCTTCGCCGTGCGCGTGGGGGGGCTGCTCGCCGTCACTGTCGCCGAGCGCTTTGCACTTGCCTCGCTGATGCTCTTTGACATGCGGGCGGTTCTGCGCGAGCTGGCCGGTGAGGTCGCCGGAGCGCTGCGATGACCCCGAAGCCACACCGTGTCCTATTTGACCGCGTCTCCGGCTACGCCGAGGAGGCCGCGGCATTCATGCGTCGCCGCCGGATTTCTCGTCGTCCCTTTGCCCGCCTCTACTACGGGGCTGGGCGCAGCGCTGATCACGCCGCCGATTCGACCGCGGGCGCCGAGCTGTTCGTCGCCGCGGGGCGCCTGATTGAGCTCGCCGGAAAGCGGGAGCGGCCGTGAGCGGGTCCGCCAACCTGCTGGATTCCGAGGTCGCCGAGCGGGTTCTCAGCCGGGCTCTGGCCGGCGGCGGTGAATTTGCCGAGGTCTTCGCCGAACGTCGCAGGGGGTTTTCGATGACGATCGATGAGTCGCGGATCGAGTCGGTGCGTGACGGTTCGGAGCAGGGGGCCGGGGTCCGCGTCGTAGACGCCGGCACAACTTATTTCGCCCACGTCGACGGGCTAGACCCGGGCGACCTCGAGCGGGCTGGAAGGGAGGCCGCCTCGGCACTGCGCGGGGCCAGCGTCAAGCCGCGGGGGCTGGCGGCGCTCCGTCGGGCAAAATCGCAGCGAATCGAGCAGCGCCCCGAGGTCGTTGCTGCCGAGCGAAAGGCGGTCCTTCTGCGTGAGCTTGATGAGCGCGGTCGCAGCGCCGGCGCCGAGGTCGCGCAGTTCTCAGCCTCCTATTCGGAGGCGCGTCGGGAGGTGATGGTCGCCAACTCCGAGGGACTGTTCGGTGCCGATGATCGCACCCGCGTGCGGCTCGGGGCGCAGGCGGTTGCCCGCCGGGGTGAGATCGTCCAGACGGGCTTTGAGACCCTCGGCGCGCACCGCGGCTTTGAGCTCTTGGACTCCGATCCGGCCCAGATCGCGGCGCAGGCAGCGCGCAAGGCGCTGATTCTTCTAGATGCCGATCCGGCTCCGGCCGGCACGATGCCCGTCGTCGTTGGCGGCGGCTTTGGTGGTGTCCTCTTTCACGAGATGACCGGTCACGGACTGGAGGCCGACCACGTTCAGAAGGGGGCGAGCGTCTACGCGGGGAGGCTTGGCGAGCAGGTCGCCGAGCCGCTGCTGAGCGCATATGACGACGGTCGCCTGCCGGCCCAGTGGGGAACCGACGGGATCGATGACGAGGGAACGCCATGCCAAAAGACGCTGGTGATCGAAGACGGGCGGCTGGTCTCCTTTCTCTATGACCGCCTGCGGGCCAGACGCGACGGCGTCGCCTCGACCGCCAACGGCCGCCGCGAGAGCTTTCGACAGCTGCCGATTCCGCGCATGACGAATACCTACATCGCGCCGGGGGATGGTGAGCCCGAGCAGATCATCGGCGAGGTTGAGAGGGGCTTCTACGCGGTGTCCTTTGCAGGTGGCCAGGTCGACCCGGCCACCGGAGACTTTGTCTTTGGGGTTTCGGAGGGCTACCTGATCGAGGGCGGCAAGGTGACGAGGCCGTGCCGGGGAGCGACCTTGATTGGCAACTGCCTGGACGCGCTGGCTGCGATCGACGCGGTCGGTTCGGACTTTGAGATGAAGACAGGTTTTTGCGGGAAGGGTGGACAGACGGTGGCGGTCGGAACCGGCCAGGGTCACGTGCGTATTCGCTCGATGACCGTCGGGGGGACCGAGATTTGACCGATTTGAGCGCCGCCTCCGCGGCTGGCGTGCGGGCGGCCTTGGCGGCCGGAGCCGGTCAGGCCGAGGCCTACGCCAGCGAGGAGAGCGGGCGCGAGGTGCGCGTCCACGGGGGCGAGGTGGAGAGTCTGACGGCGGCGACTCAGCGCGGGATTGGGGTCCGCGCTTGGCGTGGCGGGCGCGTCGGCTACGCCTACGGCACCGACTCCTCTGGCCCCGGGATCGAGCAGATCGGAGCTCGTGCTGCCGCCGCGGCCCGGGTGGCGGATGAGGATCAGTTCGCCTCGCCTCCCCAACCCGCCGTCGCCCAAGCGCTTGAGGGGTTAAGCGAGCCCTCGGTGCGGGAGTGGTCGACCGAGCGGGTCACGGACCTGGCGCTTGAGGTCGAGCGCGCCGCGCTGAGCGCCGATTCACGCATCGCCGCGGTTGAGACCGCGGTCTACGCGGACTCCGCTGAGCGGGTCGCGATCGCCTCCTCAACCGGAGTCGCCGGAGAATTTGAGGCTTCCAGCGCCTACGCCTATCTACAGGCTCTGGCCGAGGATGAGGGCGGTCGGGAGACGGGCCTTGGCTTTGGCCTGGCGCGGGGGCCGGCGGAACTCGACCCGGCCGCGATCGGCGAGGAGGGTGCGGGCCGAGCCGCGGCGATGATCGGGGCACGCAAGCCCGATTCGCGCTCTTGTCCGGTGATCCTAGATCCGACCGTCGCCGCCAGCTTCGCCGGCCTGATCGGCTCAACTCTGGGTGCCGATTCTGTCCAGCGTGGCCGCTCGCCCTTCGCCGAGCGTCTGGGTGAGGAGATCGCCAGCGGCGCCCTTCTCCTGCATGACGACGGGCTGGAGCGCTCTGGGCCGGCCTCCTCGCCCTTTGACGGCGAGGGGGTTCCACGTCGGCGCACAGCGCTGATCGAAGGCGGACGCCTGCTCACCTACCTGCACGACACCTATACGGCGCGCCGGGCGGGGGTCGCCTCAACCGGCAGCGCCGGGCGCAGCGGTTATCGCTCCGAGCCCGCGGTCTCAACCTCCAATCTGATCGTTGGCGCCGGCACGCTCAGCCTTCAAGAGCTCCTTGTCGAGGTCGGTGAGGGCGTCTACATATCCGACGTGGCGGGTCTTCACTCTGGTGTCAATCCGGTCTCGGGAGTCTTCTCGGTTGGCGCCTCTGGGCGGCTGATCAGCGGTGGCGAGCTGGGTCAGCCGCTGCGCGAGTTCACGATCGCGAGCGACCTTGCATCGATGCTCGGTGGCGTTGGTGCCGCCGGCTCCGATGCGCGCTGGGTCCCGTTTGGCGGTTCGGTTCTGACCCCATCCCTGTTGATCGGCGAGATGACGATCAGTGGCTCCTGACGCTTACGCCGAGTCCGCTGTTAGATTGCGGCCGTCTTTAATCCCCCCGAGCCCTCGTCGAGGGCGAAGGCTTG
The DNA here is from genome assembly GCA_963745305.1 of uncultured Solirubrobacterales bacterium. Classification (GTDB taxonomy): domain Bacteria; phylum Actinomycetota; class Thermoleophilia; order Solirubrobacterales; family 70-9; genus CAVUWL01. The sequence continues at coordinate 506,915 of CAVUWL010000017.1, read as the reverse complement.
ACCAGGAGGAATTTCGACGTGACAAAGGCTGAGTTTCTCGATCAACTTGCCGGCGACGAGCGGGTTGGCAGCAAGAAGGCCGCCGCCGATGCGGTGGACGCCGTGCTCGAGGCGATCACCGACACCCTGAGCGGCGGCGGTGAGGTGAGCTTCACCGGCTTTGGCAAGTTCCACGTCGCCGAGCGCGGCCCCCGCCAGGGTGTCAACCCGCGTACCGGCGAGCGGATCACGATCCCGGGCGGCAAGGTTCCTCGTTTTTCTGCCGGATCGGCGCTCAAGTCCAAGGTCAAGGGCGGCTGATTTCCTGACGCCCTTCGCGGATCGGCTGGAGGCGCTCGTTGAGGAGCGCCGCAGCCAGATCTGCCTTGGCCTTGACCCCGATCCAGCCAGGCTGGGTTCTGAGCTCGGTGCCGTCGATGGCGGCGCCGCACAGCGGGCCGCCGCTGCGGTTTCAGCGCACTGCTGCTCGCTGATAGCCAGCGCCGGACCCGCCTGCGTCGCCGTCAAGCCCCAGCTTGCCTGCTTCGAGCGCCTCGGTGCGCCGGGCTGGGGGGCCCTGGTCGAGGTCTGTGAGGCGGCGCGCGCGGCGGGGCTTTTGACGATCGCCGACGCCAAGCGCGGTGACGTGCCGGTCACAGCCGCCGCGTACGCGCAGGCGCTTATCGGGGAGACACCGACCCCGTGGGGATCGGTCAAAGGTCTGGGCGTGGATGCCTTCACGGCAAACCCACTGCTCGGGCGCGACGCCCTGGCGCCGCTGATTGAGGCGGCGGCGGGCGTCGGGGCTGGGATCTTTGTCCTGGTTCGCACGAGCAACCCCGGCGCCGCCGATATCCAAGACCTGCCGGCGCCGCAGCGTCCCCTCCACGAGCGGCTCGCGACGCTCGTCGATGGATTCGGCGAGAGCCTGCTCGGCGCGGGTGGGTTGAGCGGTGTGGGTGCGGTGGTCGGCGCGACCGAACCCGAGCACTTGGCCGCCCTGCGAGCGCTGATGCCCCGCTCGATCTTTCTGATCCCTGGCGTCGGCGCCCAGGGTGGCCGAGCCGAGGCGCTCGGCGCCGCCTTCGCTCCCGGAGCGGCCGGCGCGATCGTCTCCTCTTCGCGGGCAATTGCCGCAGACCCTGACCCGGCCGCGGCCGCGGCTCGCCTGCGGGATGCGGTTTGGGACATTTCCACCGCTTGATCGGCGCCCCAGCGGTTATACGATCAGCGGCGTCCCATCGAGCTGACGCCGCGCCAATGCCCAAGACCAACAAAGCCTCAGCCCGGGTCTTCGCCACGATTGCCCTTGTGGGCGGATTCGTCGTCGTCGTCTTGGCGATCTCCTCCTCGACCGGCGGTGGCAATCCATCAGGGGTTGGCAGGGCGAATGGTTCGGGAGGAAGTGGCGCCCGGGTGCGGCGTACGGTTTTGCACACACCGGCCTCCTACGTCGTCAAAAACGGCGACACGCTGACCTCAATCGCCCACAGGACGGGGGTTTCGGTTGTCCGCATCCAGGCGCTCAACCCCAGGGTCGATCCCCAGATTCTGGTCTCCGGTCAACGCCTGAAGCTGCGCTAGGCAACCTTGGGGTGGTCGCGATGCAGGGCGGGGCGGGCGATCGCGATTGGCGCGGCGCGGCGTTTTGATCAGCGATTGGGTCGAAGCCGCGGCTTTGCCGCGATCCTCTGCGCCCTGGCGGTAGTGGCGATCGGCCCGGCGGCTGCGCTCGGCAACCAGCCCCGGGTGGCGGCCCGCTCCTGGGCCTTGATCGATGCGCGCACCGGTGAAATGATCACCTCCCACGCCGCCTCGCGCCGTCTCTCGATTGCCAGCACGACAAAGCTGATGACCGCCTGGGTGGTCCTGCACGAGCTGGCGCTGGGAAGGATCGTTCGGGCGGCGGCCTATCATGCCGGCCCCGAAGAGTCGCTGCTCGGGCTTCGGGCCGGGGAGCGGATCAGCGTTCGCGACCTGCTCTGCGGAATGATCTTGGTCAGCGGCAACGACGCAGCCTATGACCTGGCCCTGGCGGCGGCCGGATCAGAGCGGCGCTTCGTGCGCCAGATGAACCGCAGGGCGGCAGCGCTGGGCCTACTCGACACTCACTACGCAAATCCGATCGGGCTCGATCAGCGCGGAAACTACTCAAGCGCTCGCGACCTGACAACCCTGGCCCGCCACCTGCTGGCGATCCCGGCATTTGCCAGGATCGCGGACTCGCGCAGCGCCGTGCTGCGCAGCCTGCGGCCGCCGCGACGGATCCAGAGCATCAACGAACTGCTTCGCATGGCGCCGTGGATCAACGGAGTTAAGACGGGGCACACCTCGGGCGCCGGCTACGTCGAGGTCGGCTCGGGTCGGCGCAAGGGGGTGGAGCTGATCTCAGCGGCGATCGGTGCTCCCAGCGACGCGGACCGCTTCCGCGACAACCTCAGACTGCTCGGGTACGGCTTCTCGCTCTACAGGCGCGAGGCGGCGGTGCGCGGCGGTCAGCGGCTCGTCCATCTGAAGGTCCGCTCATCGGGAGCCGAGCTAGCGTTGGTCGCGGCGCGCACGGTGAAAATCGCCGTCCGGGGTGCCCAGCGGCTGAGCCTGCGGATCAAGGCGCCGGGCGAAGTGGAGGGTCCGATCGTTCGCGGCGCCCTGCTTGGACGGGTCGGAATCTACCTCGGCGCCTGGCACGCGGTCACCGTACCGCTGCGGGCCGCCCGCTCGATCCCGGCGCCCGCTGTGAGCGACCAACGGGGAAGCCTGCTCGGCGGCAGCACTACGGGGCCCGTGCTACTCGCTTTCGTGATAGTGATTGGTGCAGCAGCGCGGAGGCGTCGCCGGCGCACCGCGGCAATCGAGAGGAGCTGATCGGGGTGAGTCGCAGGCAGTCGCGAGGCGCTGGCGATCTGAGCCAGGGTTGGGGGCCGCCGCGGTGATCTTGGCGGTGACCCTAAACGCGGCGATCGATCGCACCGTGGCAGTGCCTAACTTCCGGCTCGGGCGTCGCCACCGGGCCGTGGAGAGCCGCACCGTGGCGGGCGGCAAGGGGATCAACGTCGCCCGCGCGCTGAGCATGTTGGGGCGCCCCGTGATCGCCACCGGGTTTGCCGGCGGTCCGACCGGGGCGCGGGTGCTCGAGCAGCTGGGCGAAGAGTCGGTGCTCACCGATTTCACTCGAATCGCCGCCGAGACCCGGATCAACCTCGCGGTGATCGATCCCACCTCTGGCGAGCAGACCGAGATCAACGAGCGCGGTCCCGCGGTGAGCCCCGAGGAGGTCGAGGCCTTCATGGAGCGAATCGCCTATCTGGCCGGCGGAGCGAGGATCTGCGTTTTGGCCGGGAGCCTGCCGCCGGGCGCCGGCGATGATCTCTACGCGCGCTTGGTCAAGGACCTACGGGGGCGCGGAATCCTCGTCGTCCTCGATGCCGAGGGAGAGGCGATGTTGGCTGGACTTCGGGCCGGTGCTTCGGTGGTGACCCCCAACGAGCGCGAGGCCGAGGAGCTCGTCGGCCAGGAGTTCGCCGACCGGGCCGACCTCGCCCAGGGACTCTCGGAGTTGGTCCGCCTCGGGGCCGGTGAAGCCGCGATCACCCTTCCGGACGGCTGCGTGGCGGTGGTCGGTGAGGGCCCTGAACGTCGCTTCTTGGAGGTTCGCACCGAGGCGCTGGACCCGGTTTCCACGGTCGGCTCCGGAGATGCCTTTGTCGCCGGCTACGTCGCCGCCCGCTACGAGCAGCGTCCCGCGGATCAGTGCCTGGCCTACGGCGTCGCCTGCGGCGCGGAGTCCACCCAGCACTTTGGCGCCGGGGTGGTGGACCAAAACCAGGTCGAGCGGCGGCTCGGCGAGGTGGCGGTACATGAATTGGAGGTCCCCGCGGAAGTGTAGGCTGGCTATTCAACGCCATCCTGGAGGACCAATTGGAGATCGATATCGGTCGCGGCAAGAAGGGGCGGCGCGCATACGGATTCGACGACATCGCGATCGTCCCGTCGCGCCGCACCCGCGATCCCGACGACATAGACATCAGCTGGACGCTCGGCCCCTACCGCTTCAACCTGCCGTTGGTCGCCTCGGCGATGGACGGCGTGGTCAGCCCTGACACGGCGGTGCTCGTCAACGAGCTTGGCGGCCTCGGAGTGCTCAATCTGGAGGGCATCTGGACTCGCTTTGAAGACGCCGAGGAGCAGCTGGAGCGAATCGCCTCCGCTCCCAAACACCTCGCCACCCGGCTAATGCAGGAGGTCTACAGCGAGCCGGTCAAGGCCGAGCTGATCGGCCGACGGGTCGCCGAGATCAAGGGCCGTGGTGCGGTCGCCTGCGGCTCGTTGACACCGCAGAGGGTGCGCGAGCACTTTGAGGTAGCGGTCGAGGCCGGCCTCGACATCCTCGTGGTTCAGGGCACCGTGATCTCGGCCGAACACGTTTCGACCACGGTGGAGCCGCTCAACCTGAAGGAGTTCATCGCAGAGGTGCCGGTGCCGACGATCGTTGGCGGCTGTGCTTCCTACTCGACCGGTCTGCACCTGATGCGCACCGGCGCCGTCGGGGTCTTGGTCGGAGTTGGCCCTGGCGCCGCCTGCACCACCCGTGGGGTGCTCGGTATCGGCGTCCCGCAGGCGACCGCGATCGCAGACGTCGCCGCGGCCCGTGCCCAGCACATGCTGGAGACCGGCGAGTACGTCAACGTGGTAGCCGACGGCGGGATGCGGACTGGGGGAGACGTTTCCAAGGCGATCGCCTGCGGAGCCGACGCGGTGATGGTCGGCTCGCCGTTGGCCCGCGCCAAGGAGGCCCCGGGTCGCGGCTTTCACTGGGGCATGGCGACCTTTCACCCCTCGCTGCCCCGCGGCACCAGGGTGACGACCAAGCAAGACGGAACGATGGAGCAGATCCTGCTCGGGCCAGCCCAGGAGAACGACGGCACCTTCAATCTGATGGGCGCTCTGAAAACCTCGATGGCGACCTGCGGATACGAGGACATTCGCTCCTTCCAGCGAGCCGAGGTGATGGTCGCACCGGCTCTGATGAGCGAGGGAAAGAAGCTGCAAAACGAGCAGGCGGTGGGGATGGGCTCAAATGGTCGCGCCGCTGTCTCTGCGGGGGTTGCTGTCTCGGATGACTGAGCGCCCCCCCGGCGCAGTGCCCGATCAGCGAGGAGGTCCCTCGGCGGGGCCAAAGGCAGGACCGCCGCCGGTGGAAGTGGTGGTGCCGAGCCCCCCGGGAGCCCTCCCGGGTGATTGGGGTGACGTTGGCGCGGACGTCGGTGGTCCCGATAGCGCCCACGAGGAGGTGCTTGTGCTCGATTTCGGTGGCCAGTACTCCCAATTGATCGCGAGGCGGATTAGGGAGTGCGGAGTGTTTGCCGAGCTGCTCGCTTCAGCTACCCCCGTGCAGCAAATCCGCGAGCGGGCGCCGCGCGGGCTGATCCTCTCGGGAGGCCCCGCCTCGGTCTATGAGCCAGGGGCGCCGCCGTTTCCCATCGAGCTCTTGGATCTGGGGATTCCGATCCTCGGGATCTGTTACGGAATGCAGGCGATGGTCGAGGCCCTGGGGGGCAGGGTCGAGGCTGCCGAGGCGGGAGAGTTTGGTCGCACCGAGCTGATCCTGCGCGACGGCGGCGGGCGGCTGCTCGGGGGGCTGCCCGAGCAGCAACAGTGTTGGATGAGTCATCGCGACGCGGTATATGAGCCCCCGGCTGGATTCGTCGCCTTGGCCTCAAGTCCGGGCTCACCGGTCGCGGCCTGTGAGGCCCCTGACCGCGGCCTCTACGGAATCCAGTTTCACCCTGAGGTCGTTCACACTCCCTACGGGACCGAGATCCTGACGCGGTTCCTGCGCGATGTCAGCGGCTGCGAGCGGCGCTGGTCGCCGCGCTCGGTGATCGCCGAGCAGGTGGCTCTTGTCAAGGCGCAGGTCGGTGATGGACGGGTGATCTGCGGCCTCTCCGGAGGGGTCGACTCGGCGGTGGCGGCACTGCTCGTTCACCGCGCCGTGGGGGAGAGGCTGACCTGCGTCTTCGTCGATCACGGCCTGATGCGGATGAACGAGGGCGAGCAGGTGGTCGAGGCATTCGGCCAGTTCGGCATTCCCCTGGTCCACGTCGAGGCCGAAGCGCGCTTCCTCGCCAAGCTGGCCGGGGTCGAGGACCCCGAGCGCAAGCGAAAGATCATCGGCGAGGAGTTCATCCGCGTCTTTGAGGAGGAGGCGGCGAAGCTCAAAGACGTCGACTACCTGGTGCAGGGAACCCTCTACTCCGATGTGATTGAGTCAGGCGGAGGCGCCGGCGCTGAGACGATCAAGTCCCACCACAATGTCGGCGGGCTACCCGAGGATCTCGACTTCGAGCTAATCGAGCCGCTGCGGATGCTGTTCAAGGATGAGGTCCGTGCGGTGGGGATCGAGCTGGGGCTGCCCGAACGGATCGTCTGGCGCCAGCCCTTTCCGGGACCCGGCCTGGCGATTCGCATAGTTGGCGGCGAGGTTAGCCGGGAGAGGCTCGACATCTTGCGCGCCGCCGATTCGATCTTGCAGGAAGAGATTCGTGCCGCTGAGCTCTACCGCCAACTCTGGCAGTCGTTTTGCGTGCTGCCGGTGGTGCGCTCGGTGGGCGTGCAGGGCGACGGCCGAACCTACGCCTATCCGATTGTGATCCGTGCCGTCACCTCCGACGATGCGATGACCGCAGACTGGGCACGGCTTCCCTACGATCTGCTCGAGCGGGTTTCAAATCGAATCATCAACGAGATTCGCGACGTCAACCGGGTCGCGCTCGACATCTCCTCCAAGCCGCCGGCGACCATTGAGTGGGAGTGACGCGATGACCGGGATCCGCCGATAAAGAGAATGAGTCTCACTATCGTGTTAGCCTTGCGCCCTGGTGGACGAGGCGACCCCATGGGCGAGCGGGCGCGGCGCCCGCGGCGCTAGCGCCGCGGCTCCTCCAAACGCCATCGACAAAGCGAGCGAGGAGCTGGCGATCGCCCTCGCCGGTGCGAGCGCCCAACGCGGCGCTCGCACCGTTTGGAGCGGAGTCGAGCTGAGCGTCAGGCGCGGCGAGTTCGTCGCCGTGTTGGGTCCCAACGGATCGGGCAAGTCCACCCTGTTGGACGTGGTGTTGGGCTTGCTTCCCCTCAGCGCGGGCCGGGCCAGGGTCTTGGGCCTCACCCCCGGCGCCGCCAGCTCGCGAATCGGCTACCTGCCGCAGCGGCGCAGCTTTGATTCAGGGACGCGGATCCGGGGGACCGACGTCGTGCGTCTGGGAATCGACGGCACCCGCTGGGGGGTTCCGCTCCCCGACGCGCTCAGTGGATCGGGCCGGGCGGCGCGGCGGCGGGTCGAGGAGGTGATCGATCTGGTTGGTGCCAGCGATTACGCGGGGCGGCCGATCGGCGCCCTCTCGGGCGGCGAGCAGCAGCGCTTGCTGATCGCCCAGGCGCTGGTGCGAGACCCGCAGATCCTGCTTCTCGATGAGCCTCTGGACAGCCTCGATCTGAGCAACCAGGGGGCGGTTGCGGGGCTGATCCAAGAGATCTCCCAAAGTCAGGGCGTGACCGTCTTGCTGGTCGCCCACGACGTCAACCCGATCCTCGGCTATCTCGACCGGGTGATCTATTTTGCCGCCGGGCGCGGCGTCCAGGGGGCGCCGCGGGAAGTGATCGATGACCGTACCCTGAGCGATCTGTACGGGGTGCCGATCGAGGTGCTCGAAACCAGCGACGGGCGCCTCGTGGTTGTCGGGACGCCCGAGCCGCCCGCCCACCACCATCCCCGCCACGGTCATGCACACTGAGCTGGCGGCGCTGGCCTGGAATCCCCTCGTTGACCTTGAACAGCTGACCACTTTTCCGTTCATGGTCCAGGCCCTGCAGGCGGGCACGATTGTCGCGGTGATGGCCGGCTCGATCGGCTGGTTCATGGTCCTGCGGCGCCAGACCTTTGCCGGTCACACGCTCTCGGTGATCGCCTTTCCCGGCGCGGCCGGGGCCAGCCTGATCGGAGTACCGGTGGCGCTTGGCTACTTTGGCGCCTGCGCCGCCGCGGCGTGGCTGCTCTCGCTGATGGGCCGCGGGGGCGGCGCCAGCCTGAGCAGTGAGTCGGCGGCGATCGGCGTGGTTCAGGCTTTTGGGCTGGGCCTTGGATTTCTCTTCGTCAGCCTCTACAGCGGCCAGCTCAACGGACTTCAGGAGCTGCTCTTTGGCACCTTCTTGGGGATCACCGCGGCTCAGGTGCAGACGCTCCTTTGGATCGCGCTGGTCGCTCTTTCCGTGCTCGCAGTGATCGGCAGGCCGCTGCTGTTCGCCTCGGTCGACGCCGAGATTGCGCGCGCCCGCGGTCTGCCCACCCGGGGCCTCGCCTTGACCTTCTTGCTCCTCTTGGGGATTGCGGTGGCGGCCACCGCTCAGATCACCGGCGCGCTTTTGGTCTTCGCCTTGCTGGTCACGCCAGCGGCCACCGCGCAACAGCTGAGCGCCCGACCCGGTCCGGGCCTGGCGCTCTCGGTACTGCTCGCCCTGGCCGTCACCTGGGTCGGCCTTGGGATTTCATATTTCTCGCCATACCCGGTCGGCTTCTGGGTCACAACGCTGTCATTCGGCCTCTACATAATCGTGCGCACCCTGTCCCGCGGAAGCCGGGCGGGGCGTTCCGGGGTGGGGGAGGCGGGCGCCTGATGTTGGCCCACGAATTCATGCGCAACGCCTTCCTCGCCGGAACTTTTATCGCGCTCGCGTGTGGGTCGGTGGGCTATTTCGTCGTGCTTCGCAGCCAGGTTTTTGCCGGCGATGCGCTCGGCCACGTCGCCTTCACCGGCGCCCTAGCGGCAGCGGCGGCGGGAATCGACATTCGCCTTGGCATCTTCGCGGCGACGATCTCGATCGCGATCGCGATCGGTCTGATCGGGGAGCGCGCCCGACCCGATGACGTGGTGATCGGCTCGGTTTTCGCCTGGGTCTTGGGGCTCGGCGCGCTCTGCCTCTCGATTTTTACCGACGGGGGAAGTGGATCCAACGGGACCGCCGGGGTACGGGTGCTGTTTGGCTCGATCCTCGGCTTGAGCCAGGGGCAGGCGGTGCTTGCGACCGTGATCGCCGCAGTGGTCTTGGCCGCCCTGATCGCGATCGCCAGGCCGCTTCTGTTCAGCTCCGTCGATGTGCAGGTTGCGCGCGGCCTCGGCCTCCCGGTTCGGGCTCTTGGCGTCGGCTTCTTGGTCCTTTTGGCGGTGGTTGCGGCGGAGGCAACGCAGGCCGTGGGCGCGCTGCTTCTGCTCGGCCTTCTCGCCGCCCCCGGCGGCGCGGCCAGGCTCTTGACCGACAGCCTTTGGAGAGGCCTCGGCCTCTCGACGGCGATCGCCGTGGTCTCAATGTGGTCGGGACTCTCGCTCAGCTATCAGCTCACCACGCTGCCACCGAGCTCGGCGGTGGTTGGGGTCGCCACCGCATTCTTCGCGCTGGCGGTGATCTCTGCCCGGCTCAGATCGAGGCGGGGCGGACGATCGCCGCTTCACGGCCTTGGCCAAGGCGCTGGCTAGGATCGAAGCATGGGTTCACTGCAAGGAGGGCAATGGGTCGAGTACGCGCTGAGGACGCTGAGCGCGGCTGGCTATCGGCGCGGCGGCGCCCGCCGCGCCGTGATTGAGACGCTGGGGCGCCAGCGCTGCGCGGTCACCGCGATCGAAATCGATCAGGACCTGCGCCGACGCCGACCGGGGGTCGGGCGGGCCAGCGTCTACCGCGCCCTCGAGCAGCTCGAGCAACTCGGCCTGATCCAGCGCCTTGAGGTGGCCCGCGGCAGCGCCAGCTATGAGCGGGTCGAGTCAAGCGGCGAGCATCACCACCACGCAATATGTCGGAACTGCGGGCGGGTTGTCCCGTTTGAGGACCCCAGCCTGGAGCTTGCGATCAACCGGGTGGCAGCAGAGGTTCGCTTCAACCTCAGCGAGCACGATGTGGTGCTCCGCGGCCTCTGTGAGCGATGCGTGAGCCTCGAACCGCTCGGTTCCCTATCATCCAGCGGCTCTTGAAGACCTATGTCGCCACCCCCGCCGATCGCCACCGTGATTGGTATCTCCTCGATGCCGATGGGCAGACGCTGGGTCGCATGGCGACGCGGATCGCCGACGCGCTGCGTGGAAAGCGCAAGCCCGAGTACACCCCGCACATCGACACCGGCGATTTCATCGTTGTGATCAACGCGGAGAAAATCCGGGTCAGCGGCGATAAGTTGGCGCAGAAGGTTTACTGGCGACACAGCGGCTACCCCGGCGGAATCAAGTCGCGTACCCTGGCTGAGATGCTCGAGCGGCGCCCCGAGGAAGTGATCCGCAAGGCGGTCAAGGGAATGCTGCCTCGCAACCGCCTCGCCCGCCAGCAGCTGACCAAGTTGAAGATCTACGCTGGTCCCGAGCACCCACACGCCGCCCAGCAGCCAAAACCGATGGAAATTGAGAGATGACAGAAGACGAGAAGACCGAGGACAGCTCCCACTCTGAGGAGGCCGAGGTCTCTGAGGAGCCCCAGCTGGCTCCCCAGCCCGACCAAACGCCCGAGCCCGTCGCCGCAGACGGCGAGGAGGGCGGCGAGTCGGCTGCGGCCGCTGCCGAGGGCTCGCCGGGGACCTCCCCTGATGCTGAGGGGGAGGCGGTGCCGGGTGCCTCCGACGGGGGTGGCGAGCGGAGCGAGCCCGAGCCGACGGACCCGGTCGCCGAGAGCGGCGCCGCGAGCGATGCTGCCGAGCTGGCGCAGCCTTCTGAGGCCCCATCCGATTCGGCGACCGAGCAACCGGATACCGCGCCGGGTGCAGGCGAGTCGGAGGGTGACTTGGTGGAGGTAGTTGAGGTCGTGGTCACAGAGCCGACGGCTTCTGAGCAGCCCGCCGCGCGGGAGAAGAAGCCAGACCTGATTCCCGGGGCCCACCTTGAGCCGATCGTGGTCGAGCCCGAAGCGGCGCCGCTCAGCGCCGAGGAGCGGGCCCGACTGGAAGCCGAGGAGGAGGAGAGGGCGCGGCGCGAAGCGGAGCTGGTCGGCGAGGCAGAGGAGCCCGATACTGCAAATCGTGCCCCGGCCCAGATGGAAAGCGGCGCGCGCTTCCTGGCGACCGGCAAGCGCAAGAGCGCGATCGCTCGCGTCACCCTTTCTCCGGGTGAGGGTAAGTTCGAGGTCAACGGGCGCGCCCTTGAGGAGTTCTTCCCGCGGCCGCTCCATCAGACGATGGCCCGTCAAGCGCTCCTCGCCTCGGGCTATGAGGGCAACGTCGACGTCCGCGTCTTGGTACACGGTGGCGGAATCAGCGGTCAGGCTGGCGCCGTACGCCACGGGATCGCCCGGGCGTTGACCGAGATCGATTCCGAGTTGCGCGGCGATCTGAAGCGCCGCGGCTTTCTGACTCGAGACGCACGCGTCAAGGAGCGCCGCAAGGCGGGCCTGAAGAAGGCGCGCAAGCGGCCGCAGTTCTCAAAGCGCTGATCGGTGTCAGGTGAGTGAGGAGCGCAAGCTCTTCGGGACCGACGGGGTCCGGGGGGAGGCTGGAACGTTCCTCAGCGCCGAGCTGGCGACCGCGCTGGGGCGGGCGGCAACGGCCTCCCTGGAGGTCGAGCGCCCCCAGGTTCTAATCGTCCGCGACACACGCGAGTCTGGTCCGATGCTGGAGGCGGCGTTGGCCGCGGGGATCGCCGCGGCGGGTGGCGACGCGCTGCTCGGGGGCGTCTTGCCCACGCCCGCCGCGGCGATCCTCGTCAAGCGACTGGGACTCGATCTGGCGGCGGTTGTATCTGCCTCCCATAACCCCTATCGCGATAACGGCATCAAGTTCTTCTCCGCCCAGGGGACGAAGCTCTCCGATCGCGAGGAGGCCCAGATCGAGGCGCTGATCGACGCTGCCGCAGGCGCCGGTGCACCAGGGAAGGTGCGAGAGCTAAGTGGAGGGCTTGAGGATTACCTGCGCGCCCTGCAGGCCGCCTTTCCGCTTGATCTCGCCGATGCCAGGGTGATCCTCGATTGCGCCAACGGCGCCACCTACCGTGCCGCCCCGGCAATTTTTGAACGATTGGGGGCGCGGGTGGAGGCGATCGGGGTTGAACCGGACGGGCGCAATATCAACCGCGATTGCGGTTCGACCCAGATCGAGGGCCTCGCCGAACGCGTCGCAGGATCGGAGGCGACGATCGGCTTTGCCTTCGACGGCGACGGCGATCGGGTCCTCGCCGTCGATGCCGAAGGGCGACCCCATGACGGTGATGAGCTGATCGCGCTAGCCGCCTTGGGAATGGCGGCGCGCGACGAGCTGGCCGGTGGCGTAGCGGTCACGGTGATGAGCAATTACGGATTCCATCAGGCTATGCAGGAGGCCGGGATCGAGGTCGCGGTGACCGCGGTCGGGGATCGATACGTGCTCGATGAGATGCGCAGCGCCGAGCGGGCGCTGGGCGGTGAGCAGTCAGGCCACATCATCTCCTCGGCCTTCAGCCTCACCGGTGACGGGATCGCCGCGGCGTTGATCACGCTGCGCGAGCTCGGCTCGCGCAGCCTGGCGGAGGCGATCCCGATGCAAAAATTGCCCCAGGTCCTTGTCAACGTCGAGCTGGCGGACCGCGAGGCACTGGCTGATGCCGGCGCGGTCTGGGATGCGGTGGACCGTGAGCAGGCGGCCCTGGAGGGTCGCGGCCGCGTCCTGCTGCGCCCTTCCGGCACCGAGCCGCTGGTCAGGGTGATGGTCGAGGCGCCAAGCTCGGCGGAGGCCGATGCCGTTTGCGAGCGGCTGGTTGCGGCGCTCACTCGGGAGCTGGGCTAGAGCGCTCGCCCTCTACCCTTACTCGTCCTCATGTGTGGAATCGTCGGATATGTGGGAGCGCGGCCCTGTCGTGACCTCTTGGTCGCCGGGCTGGAAAAGCTCGAGTACCGCGGCTATGACTCGGCCGGCGTCTCGGTGATCGAGGAGGGGCGAATCGACAGCATTCGCGCCGTCGGAAATCTCTCCAACCTGCGGGCCGCCGTTGCCGAGCACGACGGCCACGGAGGCGTCGCGGTCGCCGCGGCCACGGCGACAACCGGGGTCGCCCATACCCGCTGGGCCACCCACGGGCGCGTCACCGAGGAGAACGCCCATCCCCATGGGGACTGCTCGGATCGGATCCACATCGTTCTCAACGGAATCGTCGAGAACCACGCGACGCTGCGCGACGAGCTGCAGGGCGAAGGCCACGTCTTCAGCTCCGAGACCGACGCCGAGATCCTCGCCCACCTGATCGAGCGCAACTATCAGGGAGACCTGACCGCCGCCGTGCGCGCCTGCTTTGCTGAGCTCCGCGGCCACTACGCCTTCGTTGCCATGCACGCCGATGAGCCCGAGCGCCTGGTCGGCGCCCGAAAGGAGTGCCCGCTAGTCGCCGGCCTCGGAGAGGGGGAGACCTTCCTCGCTTCGGCGATACCCGCCTTCCTGGCGCAGACCCGCAGGGCAGTTCTGATCGAAAATGGCGAGGTCGTCACGATCGAAGCCTCGGGGGTAAAGGTGATCGATCAGCGGGGGGCGCCGGTTCGCCGCGCGGCCGAGGAGATCGCCTGGGACGAGGAGGCCGCCGAGAAGGGGGGCTATGAGACCTTCATGTTGAAGGAGATCCACGAACAGCCCGACGCGGTGGCCGAGACAATCGCCGATCGCCTGCCGAGCGATGAGGGGGTCGACCTGGCCGAGGTCGAGCTCGAGGACTCCTTTCTGCGCGATCTGCGCCGGATCGTGATCGTTGCCTGCGGGACCTCCTACCACGCCGGCCTGATCGGCCGCTACGCGATCGAGGAGTGGGCCCGGGTTCCGGTCGAGATGGACATTGCCTCTGAGTACCGCTATCGCAATCCGGTGATCGGCTCAGGCGATCTGGTGATCGGCATCACCCAGTCCGGTGAGACAGCGGACACGCTGGCGGCGATGCGCCTCGCCCGCGAGGCGGGCGCCAAGGTGCTTGCGGTAACCAACATCATGGGCAGCCAGGCGACCCGTGACGCCGACGCCGTCCTCTACACCCGCGCCGGCCTGGAGGTCGGCGTTGCAGCGACCAAGACCTTCCTCGCCCAGATCGCGGCGATGTATCTGCTCGGCTTGCGCCTGGCGCAGCTGCGCGGAACCCTGTCGGTGGCGCGGATCGCTGAGCTGGTCGCCGAGCTGAAGGCGCTGCCCTCAAAGATCGAGGAGACAATCGCAGCGGTTGAGGAGCAGGTGAGCGAGGTCTCCTACGCCCACCGCGACCAGCAGTTCTTCCTCTATCTCGGCCGCCACATCGGACTTCCGGTCTGCCTTGAGGGGGCGCTGAAGCTAAAGGAGATCTCCTACATCCCCACCGACGCCTACGCGGCGGGGGAGATGAAGCACGGGCCGATCGCGCTCCTGGATGAGTCGACGCCGGTCGTCTGCGTGGCAACCGATAGCCCAGTCTTGGACAAGGTCCTCTCCAACATCGAGGAGGTGCGGGCCCGCGGGGCGGACACGATCGCGATCGCCACCGCGGGTTCGGATCGGGTCGACGCGATCGCCGATGAGACGATCAAGGTGGCAAGCACCGATTGGATCCTGCAGCCGATCGTCGCGATCCTGCCGCTGCAGCTGCTCGCCTACGGCATCGCTCGGGCCCGCAGTCTCAACGTCGACCAACCGCGGAACCTGGCCAAGACCGTCACCGTTGAGTGAGCGTCTCGCTAGGGTGTTGGCTGATGAGGGTCCGTCTCGTCTTGGTCTTTGCCGCGCTCGGGGCTGTCCTCGCATGTGCGCTCGCCGGCTGCGGTGGAGGCGGTGGATCCAGCCCCGACCCGGCGACCGCGGCTCCCCCCGCCTCACCTCTCTTCATCGACGCCGTGATCCGCCCTCAGGGTGAACTCAAGGCGCACGTCGAGGCGCTGGCAAAGAACGTGGCCGGGATCGAAGACCCCGGCGCATTGATCGTCTCCAAACTCGAAACCGCGCTAGACGAACATGGCGAAAAGATCAATTACGGGCACGATATCGAGCCCTGGCTTGGTGAAAAGGCTGGGATCTTTTTCGAACACTACGACGGCACCAACTTCAGCGACCTGGGGGCGATCGTGCAGAGCACCGACACCGCCGCGACCCGGGAATTCATCAACCGCTTGGCCAAGTCGAGCAAGACTCCGGTCAGCTCGGCCTCCTACAAGGGTGTCGCATTCAAGGTCGATGGCGCCGATCACAGCGCGGTTGGCGTGGTCGGAAATTTTCTCGTTTTCGGCGAAAACGAAGAAGCCTTCAAGAACGCGGTCGACGCCTCCCAGGGGGAATCGCTGGCCAAGGCCCCCCGCTATACGAGCGCGACGTCGGCTGAGCCCGCCGAAAGCCTGCTCAGTATCTACGCCGATATCGGTGGTCTGATCGAAGGCGCCGGAACCCCGGCCACCAGCCAGACGCTGTCGGTGCTGAAGGCGATTGGATTTGACCCAACCGACGCGACCGCGGTGGCCAGCGTGGTGCCTGGCTCTGAACAGATCGAGATCGACCTCGCAACCAACGCGGGAGGGGTTCAAACGACGAGTGAAAGCGCCACCGGACTGCTTGGCTCGATGCCTTCCGAATCTGTCGCCGCTGTCGCCGCGGCCGGCTTCGGCGCCCAGCTGAAAAAGGCAATTGACGGCATCGACGCGGCTGGTATTCCACCCAGCGTGCCTCCCCACCAGCTTAAGAGCACGCTGGCGCAGGCCGGGATCAACCTCGACAAGATCGCCGGATCGATCACCGACGCCGGTGCCTTCGTTCGGGGTCAGAGCTCCGGCAGCCTCAGCGGTGCCGCAGTTTTGAGCAGCAAGAGCTCCGCCGAGGCGAGCGAAACCGTTGCCGACGTCGGCCTGCTTTTGCGCCACGCGGGCGTTCCCGGGCTGACCGCGGTGAGCGGGCGGGCGAGTGGCTTCTCGGTGCGAAATCCCCAGCTCGGCCCCAATCCGTTGGTCGTCGCGAGCAGCGGCGGGCGGATCTCAATTGGCTACGGCCTGAGCGCTGCGCTGCAGGGACTGAGGACGGAAAGCTCGAGCTCGACCCTCGCCGAGGACCCGACCTATAAGGCGGCGAGCCAGGCGCTTGGCTCCACCCCGATCAGTGGTTTCGTTGACACCCAGGCGGCGCTGCGCTTGGCAGAAAAGCTCGGCGCGTCCTCCGATTCGAAATTTCAGGTCGCCAGGCCCTACCTATCAAAGACCCGCTTCCTCGCGATCGGCAGCACCGAACAGAGCAATCTGGCGACGACCAAGCTGATCGTCGGCTTCGAAAAGTAGGGCGCGGTGGGTCTGGGCGTCGACCTGGTTGAGATCGACCGGCTTGAGCGGGCCTTGCGGCGCCACCCGCGCCTCAAACGGCGGATCTTCACCGCGGCTGAGTGCGAATACGCGGAGGGCCGCGCCCGCCCTGCGCGCCACCTCGCGGCCCGCTTCGCGGCCAAGGAGGCGGTGATCAAGGCGCTCGGGATCTCGACTGGATTTGGCCTCGCCCAGATCGAGGTGATCGGGAGCGCGCCGCCCCGGGTGCGACTGAGCGGTCCCCCGGCGCGCGCCGCGGCGGGCAAGAGCGTCGAGATATCGCTGACCCACTCGCGCGACTTCGCCGCCGCGATCGCGGTCGCAAAGCGCTGCGCCTAAGCCCGGCGCTCGCCGTCGCCTGGGTCCTGATCGGCTCCGGCGCGGTTTAGTCTGGGTCGGTGCAGGCCTGGCTGCAGCCGCTCTATGACGCCGACGCAATGCGCGCCCTCGATCGCTGGGCAATCGAGGGCCAGGGAATCGCCTCGTTGCAGTTGATGGAGGCAGCCGGGCGGGCGGTGGCTGAGGCGGTCGCTGATTTGGCGCCGCAGGGGCCGGTGCGGGTTGTCTGTGGGAAGGGAAACAACGCCGGAGACGGGCTCGTCGCGGCCCGCCTCCTGGCGGAGCTCGGCTACCGGGTCGAGGCGCTCTTGCTTTGGCCGGCGTCCGAACTGAGCGCCGATGCGAGCGCCAACCTTTCCCGCTTTGCAGCAGAGCCGGTGAAGGATCGGCTGGCTCAGCGACTGGCCGGCTCGGGGGCGATCGTCGATGCGATCTTTGGCACCGGCTTTGCCGGGTCTCCGCGAGAGCCGGCAGCGGCGGCAATCGCTGCGATCAACGACGCCGGGGCGCCGGTGGTGGCCTGCGATATCGCCTCGGGTATCGATGCCTCCAGCGGCGAGGTCGCTGGAGTTGCGGTCAGGGCACGGCAAACCGTGAGCTTTCACGGCGCAAAGCTGGGGCAGCTGATCGCGCCCGGAAAATGGGATACGGGAGAGCTGCTGATTGCCCCGATCGGAATTCCAGATCAGGGTCCAACTGCGCCGATCGCTGGCTTGATCGGCCCCGGTGTGCTGGAGCTGGCGCCGAGGCGAGGAGCGCGCTCGACCAAGTTCACGTCCGGTCAGGTTTCGATCGCCGGTGGCTCGAGGGGTCTGAGCGGCGCGGTGCGGATGTCCTCGCTGGCGGCGATTCGAGCCGGTGCGGGGTACGCGACTGTGGTCGTACCGGCGGAGCTGGAGGCGGTCTTTGAGCAGGGCCAACCCGAGGTGATGTCGGTCGGCTGCCCGGGCCGCGACGGCGCCTTGGCGCCGAGCTCACTGGGCACCTTGCTTGGCGCCTTCGAGCGCGCCGCGGCGGGAGTGCTGGGTCCCGGCATGGGACGGAGTCCGGCGGCGCTTGAGTTGGCCCGAGAAGCGACTGGGGCAATCCAGACGGCGCTGGTGCTTGACGCCGACGGACTGAATGCATTCGCCGGGCAGCCCCAGCGGATCGCTGCCCGCGAAGCTCCGACCGTGCTCACTCCCCACGCCGGCGAGTTGGGTCGGCTGCTGGGGCGCTCCGTCGAAGAAATCTCGGCCCATCGGCTCGGCGCGGCCCGCGAGGCCGCCGCCAGCGCCGAGGCGATCGTCGTTTTGAAGGGCGATGACACGATCATTACCGACGGCGAGCGGATCGCTGTCAACGCCCTTGCCGCACCGGCGCTGGCCACAGCCGGCAGCGGCGACGTCCTTTCGGGGATGACCGCGGCCCTGCTTGCCCGCGGCCTTGAGCCATTTGCCGCCGCCTGCGCCGCGGTCTATGCACACGCCCGCGCCGGGCGGGAGGCGGCGCGGGCGATCGGGGCCGCGGAGTCGGTGATCGCGAGCGACGTCATCGCCGCGATCCCGGCGGCGATGCGTTGCGGCGCGCCGGTCCAATAATCTCGCCTGGTAATGAACTTGAAAGAATCCCGCGAGAGATCTCAGCCAGGAAGGCACGCACCCGTGCAGGCCAAAGCGATCGAAATGGGTGCCGCGGTGCTTGACCCAGGCGCCGCGCGAGGCGTGGTCGAGGCCTGCCTGGCCACCGTCGTGACCGGGGTCGAGGCGCTGGCCGCGCGCCACGCCGGCTGATCGTGGCGCGGGCGCTCGCCCGGATCGATCTCGCCGCGGTCAAGGCGAATTGCGCGCGGCTAAGGCAAACGCTTGACAGTGGCGCCGAGCTGTGCGCGGTGGTCAAGGCAGATGGCTATGGTCACGGCGCCGATGCCTGTGCCTCCGCGGCGCTCGCCGGAGGTGCCGAGCGGCTGGCCGTGGCCACCGCCACCGAGGCCGCCCAGATAGGCCGCCGCTTCCAACACGTGCCGCTGCTCACGATGGGGGCGCTGACCCCTAGCGAGGTTGACCTGGCGCTCTCGGCCGGGTCGGAGATCTCCGTCTGGCGCGAGGGGTTTCGCGACCTACTCTCGAGCCGCGCCCGCGCCCAGGGTCGCCCAGCTCGGGTCCACGTCAAGTACGACAGCGGGATGGGGCGCCTCGGCAACCGAGACCGGGATGAGGTTGTGGAACTGGCCCGAGCCAGCGCCGCGGACCCCAATCTGGAGCTGGCCGGGCTCTGGACTCATTTCGCGACCGCCGATGAACCCGAGTCTGAGTTCTTTGAGCGCCAGCTCGCCAGCTTCAGCGCCCTCGTAGCTGAGTTGCGCGCCGAGTTCCCTGAGCTGACCGTCCACGCCGCCAACAGCGCCGCGGTGTTTCGCGAGCCCCGTGCCCACTTCGACATGGCCCGCTGTGGGGTTGCCATATACGGGCTCGATCCGTTCCAAGTCGATCCGGCCGAGCGCGGGCTTACCCCGGCCCTGTCGCTGCACTCCTACGTCGCCGATGTGAAGCGCTTTGCTGCCGGCGCCAGCGCCGGTTACGGACGCGGCTGGCGCGCGGCGGTCGATACCTGGGTCGGGGTGCTGCCGCTCGGCTACGGCGACGGGGTGCGACGCGGCCTCTCAAATAACGCTGAGGTCCTGATCGGCGGCCGCCGCTACCCGCTGGTCGGCACCGTCTCGATGGACAACCTGACCGTTGATCTGGGCCCTTCCCGTGAGGTCGAGCCCGGTGAGGAGGCGACTCTGATCGGGAACCAGGGTGATCAGAGGATCCTCGCTGAGGAGATCGCGGCGAGGCTTGGCACGATCAACTACGAGGTCACCTGCGCGATCTCAGCTCGGGTGCCTCGGGAAGCAGCGTGAGCCTCCTCGAACGGCTGGGAGCGGCGGATCCAGTCGTTTTGGCGCGGCGAGCGCTGATCGACCAGGCGCCAGCTTGGATCGTCGGCGGGGCGCTCCGCGACGCAGCGCTGGAGCGCCCCATCAGCGATCTCGACCTCGCCGTCACCGAGGACCCGGCCGGCTGCGCGAGGGCGATTGCGCGCGAGGGGGGTGGGCACGCCTTTGAGCTCTCGGCCGAGTTTGGGACCTGGCGGGCCAGCGCAGGCGATCGCTCCTGGCAGATCGACTCCACCGCGCTGCGTGGGGAGACGATCGAGGCAGACCTCGGCGAGCGTGACTTTACGGTCGGAGCGATCGCAGCCCCACTATCCGGCGGCGCGCTGATCGACCCCCACGGTGGGCTGGCGGATCTCGACCGAAGGCTCCTGCGCGCAGTCAGTGCCCACAGCTTTTTCGCGGACCCCCTGCGGCTGCTGCGCGCGGCCCGGCTCGCCGCCGAGCTAGACCTTGCGATTGCGCCACAGACCGTGTCCCTCGCCCGCGCCGTGGCCCAAAGCGCCGGCGAGGCCGCCGGGGAGCGACAGCTCGGCGAGCTGCGGGGGCTGATTGGAGGCCCGGCGCCGCTGCGAGGGTTGGAGCTGCTCGAGCAGTTGCGGATAGGCGAGGTGCTGTTGCCCGAGGTGTGGGGGCTGCGCGGGGTGAAACAGGGCCCCAACCACCATCTCGACGTCTACGACCACACCGTCGCGGTGCTCGAGCACACGCTTTTGGTCGAGTCCGATCTCGGCCGCTTCGCCGGCGAGCGTGCGGCAGAGGTCAAAGATCTGCTCGCCGAGCCACTCGCCGATCAGATCAGCCGCGGCACCGCGCTGCGCTTCGGCGCTCTCCTTCACGACATCGGCAAGCCACGAACACGCGCCGAGCGCGGCGGTTTCGTCACCTTCATCGGACACGATCGCGACGGTGCTGAGATCCTCGCCTCGCTCTGTTCGCGGCTGCGCGCCAGCGGCAGGCTGACCAAGCACCTGCAAGAGCTGACCCTCCACCACCTGCGTTTGGGCTTCCTGGTTCACGAGGTGCCGCTGGCGCCGAGACGGGTCTATGAGTATTTGCGGGCCACCGATCCGGTCGGCGTCGACGTCACCCTGCTCACAATCGCCGACCGGCTCGCTGCCCGTGGCAGCGGCCCGCTGGCCAGCGAGGAGGCGATCGAGGCACACCTATCTTTGGCCCGAGCAATGATCGCCGCCGCGCTCGACTGGCGCCGCCTCGACCGGCCGCCGCTGCTGCGCGGCGACGAGCTGGCGGCGGAGCTCGGGATCGAGCCGGGGCCAGAGCTGGGCGAGCTGCTGGCCGAGCTGGACGCAGCGCAGTACTGCGGAGAGATCAGCACCCGCACCCAGGCGGTCGCCCACGCCCGGGCGCTGCGCGGATGAGCCGGCGGCGATCCGGTCAGGTACGCTGCCCGCCGCATGTCCAAAGAGGAAAAGATCGAAATGGAGGGTGAGATCACCGAGGCCCTCCCCAACACGATGTTTCGGGTCAAACTCGACAACGGCCACGATGTGCTCGGCCACATCTCTGGCAAGATGCGCCGCCACTACATTCGCATCCTGCCCGGCGATCGGGTCAAGATCGAGCTCTCCCCCTACGATCTCGACCGCGGCCGGATCACCTATCGCTACAAATAGCTTGACGCGGCGTCGGGATCGGGGTCGGCCAGCTCCGCGATCAGCGCTGACCAGGCGAAGTCCCGAGCCCCCAGCCCGCGTCCGCTGCGTGGGTCGTAGTACTCACGAAGGCCTTCGCGCCGCACCGCGGCGAGCAGGCCGCAGACCAGCCGCGCAGCCTCCCGCTCATAGCCCAGTCGGCGCAGCCCGATCCAAACCATCCAGGCGGAATTGATCCAGGTTGGTCCTCGCCAATAGCGACGAATCGGTCCGCGACCGCCGCCGGGCTCATAGCTCGGCTCACAGACCGCGACCGAGGGCGGGGCGACAGCGGTGGCGAACTCGCCGGCGCTAAGCAGGTGCTGCTCGATCAGTCGGCGGCCGATCCGCTCGGGGAGGTCGGGAAGGCAGAGCGGAGCCAGTGCCGCCCAGGTGATCACATCCGGTCGCGCCCCCCCCGGGCGGACCTCGTCGAGAAAGAGGCCGCGGCGCTCATCCCAGAGGCGCTCGATCAGCGCCGGGGTCGCCGAGGGTCGACCTTGCGCCTGCAGCGAAAGCGACCACATCGTGTTGACCAGCGTCTCGCAAAGCAATGGGCCCCCGCGAGCGGCAATTCGTCGCGCGTTAAAGCCGAGGCGACGATTGCGCCTAACCAGCGCCGGAAATCCGATTCGTGCGTTGGCGCGGCGGCCCCAGACCTGGTCGAACTTGGGCGAGGCATCCAATCCCGACTCATCGGGCTGCACGATCCAAAGCAGCCCGTCCCCATCGATGTCGCGGTTGTTCGCCAACCAATCCAACTGGGCTGCGATCCGTGGCTCCGCGGCGGGATCACCAACGGCGATCGACCAGGCCCAGGCCAGAAGCGGCGGTTGGATCGTCTCGGTCTGAAAGGCGTCGTGGGAGGCGACGTTGTAAAAAAGCAGTCGGCTCAGCGAGACGGGCCGGTTCCAAAAGATCGTATGACCGAGGAAGCCATCGGGGCGCTGAGCGCCAAGCAGCGTCTCCAACTCGGCTCGGGCCCTCTGCCGATCAAAGCGTCGCCAGACTATGGCCGCAAAGCAGGAGTCCCAATACCATTGCCATGGATAGCGGCTGGGGCTGGGGCGGGTGTAGGCAAACGGCACCCCCCGGCGGTCTCCCGCCAGCCAGTTCTGGTCCAGGACGCGCGCAGCGATCTGCACCACATCGGCGCTTGGCGCACTGCTCAATTCGGCCAACGTCGCGCCTCGCCCGTTTGGTCTTTCACTCTGACCAGCTGCCGATCAGAGTGCGGTGCGGCGCATCTCGCGCAGGGCGAGCGTCCCGAGGATCGCTCCCATCCCCAACAGCGCGAGAAGGCCCGGCCAGGTTTCGCCCCAGCTGACGCCGCCGAGAAATCCCTGTCGCGCGGCTTCGATCACCTGGGTGACCGGATTGATCCGGGCGACGTTTTGCAGCCAACCCTGCAAGAGGACGAGCGGCGCGTAGGCGGTGGTGGTGAGGATCACCGCCATCATTCCGGCCTGCATCAGGGGGGCCGCCGATTGGCTCTTGAAGCGCAGCGCCAGCATTGAACCCCAGCAGGCCGCGACGGCGGCCATTGAGGCGACCATGATGTAGGTGATCAGGAGGCCGCCGATCCCAGGGAAGTTCGCCCCCAAAAGGAGGGCAACCGCGAAGACAAATGTTGCTGGGATCAGCGAGCGAGCGCTTGCGGCAACAACCGTGCCCGCCAGCAGCACCCAGCGCGGCGCGGGGGAGACGAGGAGGCGATCGAGCCAGCCCTGCTCGATGTCGCGGGCCAGGTTGACGCCCGCCGCGGCACCGGTAAATCCGGCTCCCTGCAGCATGCTGACGGGCACGATGTAGCTCTCATAGCTGCCGGTGGTGAAGCCTTTGAGATGGGTCAGTGCGCCGAAGACCCCGTTTAGTCCCAGGAAGAAGATTGTCGGAGCCAAGACTCCGGGAATAGCCGCTCCCGGCACGCGCAGCAGCTCGTTCTTGGCCCGCGCGACCAGCGCCGCGATCGTCGCCAGGTTGCTTCGCCAGGGGGCCATCGCGGCCGTGGCGCCGTCCATCAGCCGACCCTCAGCCGGTGGCGAAGCGCCCGTGCGCTGAGCAGCAGGCCCAAGGCGGCGATGCCGAGTATCGCCGCCGCGGCGGCGAGCGTTTCGGAGGCGCTGATTCCGGCGATCATCGGGTTCCGGATGCCGTTAACGACGAGGCTCAGGGGGTTGTATTCGGCGATCGCTCGTGCCGGCTGGATCATCAGGTTCTCGGGGAAGAAGGCTGAGGAGAGAAAGAGGACGACGAGGACGAGTGGAAACAAACCTTGAACAACGCTGGCGCTGCCGGTTCTGAGCGCGATCGCGGCGACAATTCCACCCACCGCCAGCGCCGCGGCCGTGACCAGGGCAACCGCGATCGCCGCGCCGGCGATCCCGCCCTGGATTTCGACGCCGAAGATCAGCCCGATCGCCAGAAACCACAGCGCCGATAGCAGGCCCAGGGCCGCGGTCCCGGCGAGGCGGCCCAAGACGATCGTAAAGCGCGGGATCGGGGCCGAGAAAAGGCGGTCTGTGAAGCCGATCTCAATGTCGACCGCGAGGGCGATGCCGCCGCTGTTGCCGGCCAGCATCAGCGACTGCATCATCGCCCCGGCCAGCATGAACTGCAGGAAGCTCTGGACCGGCGGAAAACCGGGAAGGTGAATCGCGGCGCCGGCGCCACCGGTTTGGATCGCCAGCAAGAGAGTGGGAAAGACGATGATCGGCGAGGCGAGCTGGGGTCTGCGAAACGTTTGGCGGATCGAGCGCATGCCCAGCGCCCTGATCACCCGCAGGTTCGCGATCAGCCCGAGCCGAGATCGGGTGGGGGCCGATTCCCGCGGGAGGTCGGACGGGCGAAGCGCTTGGGCGGCGCCGCTCAAGCCTCAACCGCCTCCGTTTTGCCTTTTTCCTCGCTCTCGCTCTCCAGGTGGTAGCCGGTCTTCTCGACGAAGACGTCGTCGAGCGTGGGGCGGACCAGCTCCAGCGACTCGACCTCAATCCCGGCTTCATCGAGTGCAATAACGAGGCGAGGAATGTCCGCGGCGCCGTGCTCGACCTCGACGAATAACTTGTTTTGATCCTTGGGGGGCAGCAGCGCCCCGATCCTGGCACAGACCTCCGCCGCGGCGGCAACCGAGCCCTCGGCCAGTTGCAGTTGCACGTGGGGGTGCCCGACCTCGGCCTTCAGCGATGCCGGCGTCCCTTCGGCGACGATCATGCCGCTGTCGATGATCGCGACGTTTTCGGCAAGCTGATCTGCCTCCTCCAGGTACTGGGTGGTGAGAAAGACCGTGGTCCCCTCGTCGTTGAGGCCTCGCACCTCCTCCCAGATCGTTTTGCGACTGACTGGGTCCAGGCCGGTGGTCGGCTCGTCGAGGAAGAGAACGCGGGGTTCATGCACCAGTGCCGCGGCGAGGTCGAGTCTACGCTGCATCCCGCCAGAGTAGGAGCCGACCCGTCGGTCCGCGGCGGCGGCGAGGTCGACCCGTTCGAGCAAATCATCGGCGCGGCGCTTTCCCTCCGCGGTCGGGATGCCCTGCAGCGTCGCCTGTAATCGGATCAACTCGCGGCCCGTCATCAGCGGATCGAGCGCGGCCTCCTGGAGGGCGACACCGATTGTCGCGCGCACCGCTCGCGCCTCCTTGACGACGTCATGCCCGGCGACGGTGGCGCGGCCGCCGGTCGGCAGCAACAGGGTGGTGAGCATCCGCACCGTGGTCGTCTTGCCGGCGCCGTTGGGGCCAAGGAATCCGTAGATCGCACCGTCTTTGACCTCAAGGTCGACGCCGCGCACCGCCAGCACATCGTCGAAGCTGCGCTGCAACCCCTCGACAAGAATCGCCGCCATCAGGCGTCGATCGGCGCGGTTCGCGCGAGCGGTGAAAGCGCCTCGACCCAGCTTCGGCCGTTGGCTCGCTCGAGTGCCTCCGCGGCGTCTAAGAGCAGCTCATCTTGCCCCCATGGGGCCTGCAGTTGCAGGCCGATCGGCAGATCTCCAGTGCCGAGGCCGACCGGCAGGCTGATCGAGGGGATGCCGGTCAGGTTGGCCAATCCGGCTCCTCGCACGTTTGCCTGATCGGCGCTGAGCGTGCCCGAGGGCAACTCGACCAGCGGCGCCTGTAGCGGTGGCGCGACGGCTGGCACCGTCGGCCAGGCGATCAGATCGACTTCGGCAAAGGCGCTGACCAGACGCCGTCGCATCAGGTCGCGCAGACGGTATGACTTGATGCTAGCCGCCGCCGGCAAGAGCATCCGGTACTTGATGAAACCGCGGTTGACGGGGCTTAGGTCAGGATGAAGGTTGTTCAGTCGCTGCGGTGAGATGTTCCCCAAGGCCTCGGTATTGGCGATCAGCACCGTCGCCAGCGCCGCCGCCTCGATGTCGGCAATTGAGATCTCTCGCACGACTCCGCCGGTCTCTTCCCGCAGCGCCTCGATCGCTTTCCCGCAGGCATCGCGCACCTCAGCGGTGACGTCCTCAGAGACCGTGTCGCGGACAACCCCGATCCGCAATGCGGGGGGCTTCACGGCTGGCAGCTGCTCTCGACAAAGGACCGATCCAAGCAGGCGACAATCACCGGCATCGGCGCAGAGCGGACCAGAGACGATCGTGGATGAGACCGAGGCCATGTGGTGTCCGGCCATCGCCGCGCGGGCGAAGGTCGGCTTCAGCCCAGTCAGCCCGCAGTAGGCGGCGGGAAAGCGGATCGAGCCGATCCCATCGGCGCCGATGGCCCCCGCGACCAGGCGTGAGGCGACCGCGGCGGCGGGGCCCGATGATGATCCGCCCGGGCAGCGCTCCAGATCCCAGGGGTTGCGGGCGGCGCCATAGACGGAGAAGTTGCCGGTGCTGCTGGAGCCCAACTCGTGCATGTTGGCGACGCCGACTATCACCGCACCGGAATCGCGCAGGGCACGATAGGGACCCGATTCGGCGGGGCCCGTGGGGGTAAACATTTCGGCGGCGCCGAAGCGCTGGGCACGCCAGGGCAGCGGCCACTCGTCCTTGATCACCACCGGGACTCCAAAGAGCGGCCCCCGTGGAGCCGTTTTGAGCATCTCGCGAGAGCGTTCGGGGAAGGTCTCAACCACGGCGTTGACGGCTGGGTTTCGCTGCGCGATTCGCGCCAAGCTGGCATCAAGTAGCTCGCCCGGGTCAAGCTCGCCGGCGGCGATCGCCGCCGCCTGCCCGGCCAGGCCCAGGTCGAGGCCGCTCACGTGCTCGGCGGCGGGTTGGAGAGGTCGGGGCAGCGCTCGGGCTCGGCGCCGCCGGTGTCGAGTGCCAGCAGCTCGAGGATCGGCGGCCAAAAGAGCTGGTGGGCGGCGGCCATCACGGCCAGCTCGACCTCGTCGGCTTCGATTCCGAGGGAGGCGAGCCCGGCCGGGACGAACTCATCTGCACGGTTTGAGGCCTCCATCTGGCCGGCCAACCCTACAGAGGCGGGTTGGCCGGGATCATGCATCGAGGCGGGCTTGGGTGCATTTCGCCGGCGCGAGCGGCAGAATCCGGGCCGCAACCGAGGCTCCTGGCCCGTGTTGCCTAGGAGTCGATGGCCTTCACTGCAGCAAAAATCCGATCGGAGAGAACGCGCGCGCTAATAGCCGCCGCGCTCGGCAGCTGCCTGCTCGCCTCCGTTTTGTTGATCGGCTGGCCGGGGGCCGCCGTATCGGCGCCGGCCCGGGTGATCGTCCTCGGGCAGACGCCGACGACCCCAGCCCCCTCCTGCCCCGGCAAGGTCGTAAACAACGTCGCGATCACGCCGTGTCGGGTCGAGGGCCACATCACGGGTTTTCAGACCCTGGCGGATGGGGTCGCAAAACCCTACGTGGCTCCCTTTGAAGGCAAGGTCGTTGCCTGGTCGATCACCCTTTCGCGCCCCTCGACCAAGAACTCCGCGACGACCACCAACGAGGTCGGCTTCTTCGACGAATTTCTCGGCCAGCCCGCCGAGGCGAGGATCAGCATTTTGCGCCAGGTCAGGTCCGCCAGCCCGCCGCAGTACACCCTTGTCCGCCAGGGCCCGGTCGAGGTGCTGAACCAGTATTTCGGCAGCACCGTCATCTTCGCGCTCGAACACCCGCTCACCGTTCTCGCCGGTCAGACGGTGGCGCTGACGGTTCCCACCTGGGCGCCGATGTTTGCCTTCAACGTCGCGTCCAACGAAACCTGGCGCGGCAGTCGCCTTCCCCGCCACTGCACTTCCAAAAACGACATCAAAGACGGCCACCCACAGCAGGTCACCGGAAAGACGAAGACCTACGGCTGCTACTACTCAAACGCCCGCCTGCTCTATACCGCGACCGAGGTGAAGAAGCCCTAGAGGGATCTCAGGGTCCTTCGGCAAGCGCCTCTTGGCGCAGGCCGCAGTAGGGGCAGTCGCTGACGTCGAGTCCGATCAGCTGATCGCAGCGGCGGCAAGCGCGCAGGTTCTCGGGGCTGCGCGGCAGCGCCGAGTCCGAGGGCGCCAGGGGCAGCACCATCGCCACCGGTTCCATCTCCTCACCGGTCTCGCGGTCGACGTAGACGGTCCCGGGCTGGGCGTAGGCAAGCGCCTCGCGGCCGGAGGCCGGCGCCCGCAAGCGGAATAGCTGCCTGGAGTTCACGCCCTCACAATAATGCACAGCGATCCCTGAGCCAGCGAGGCTGATTTCTTTCCAATCGAGCGCAACCGAGCGGCGCAGCGAAGGAGGGTGCGCACAATGAAAGTCCTAATTTTCCACGGTTACATGCTGCGCGGTACCGGTAGCAACATCTATAACGCCCGCCTCGCGGAGGCGCTGGCGGAGAAAGGTCACGAGGTCCACCTGCTCTGCCAGGATCGCGAGACGAGGCTCAGGGGCGTGCAGATCCACAATCCCTCGATCGGATCGCTTTTACCCGTCTACGTCAGGGATCCCTATCCGGGCTTTCAGGTCAAGACCTTCCCCGAGCTGAGCGAAGAGGAGCTCCGCGGCTACCTGGCGGCCAACGTCGACGCCGTGCGCGCACTGGTTGCGGGCCTCGGTGGAGTTGACGCGGCCCTCGCCAATCATCTGATCATGGGCCCGGTGATCCTCGCCCGCGCTGGGTTCGGTCCGTTCGCGGCCAAGATCCACGGCTCCGCCCTGGAGTACACGGTGAAGCCCAACCCGCGCTTTTTGCCCTACGCCCGTGAGGGCATGAGGGAGGCCGCCGGAGTGCTGGTCGGATCGCGCCACACGGCGGATTCGCTCTGGGCTACCCTGCCCGAGCTGGAGGACCTCAAGGCCAAGACCGGGCTTGGCCCCCCCGGAGTCGACCTTGCCGAGTTCTGCCCGCGGCCAGGCGCCGCGGCAGCCGTCCCCCAGGTCGTCTTCGTCGGTAAGTTGATCGTCAGCAAGGGCGTTGACCTGCTGCTCGCCGCCTGGCCCCTGGTTCACGCCGCCCATCCGGACGCTCGCTTGAGGATCGTCGGCTTCGGAGAGTACGAGGGGGGGCTGAGGCGCCTGCTCGGTGCCCTGGAGCGCGGTGATCTGGACGACGCCCGCAAGGTGGCGGCCTTGGGGCGCGGACTCGAGGGTGGCGCCGTGGCGCCGCTACCGATTCTCGCCCGGTTCCTCGCCGAGCCGCCGAGCGATTACCGGGGTGCGGCGCGGGAGGCGGCGGGATCGGTCGAGTTCATCGGGCGCCTCGAGCACGATCAGGTTGCCCAGCTGTTGCCAGAAGCCGAGGCGTTGGTCATGCCCAGCACGTTTCCCGAGGCCTTCGGGATGGTCGCGGTCGAGGCAGCCGCCTGTGGGGTTCTGCCGATCTCCGCAGATCACTCCGGAATGCGTGAGGTGACGCAGCAGCTGGCGCCGGCGCTGGGTGCCGAGCTGGGAGCGTTGACGTCGTTTCCGATCGGCGCGGGGGCGGTGGAGGCGATCGCCGCCCGCCTGCGAGGCTGGCTTGGCCTACCGCAGGAGCGCCAGGAGCTGGCGCGGGCGGCGCTGGTCGAAACCGTCGCCAGGGTGTGGAGCTGGGGAAGCGTGGCCGAGAGCGTCCTCGCCGCTTCGGCGGGCAGATTGAGCGAGGTTGATCCGCCACCGAGCTAGTGGCGTGCGTCATTTGGGCTCGGGGGCGTCCCGCCGCCGCTTCAATAGAATGCCCGCCGCCCTATGTACGGCCGCCTGCCGATAGTCAAGATGCTCGCTGCGACCTTAGTCTTGGCCACGGCGATCTCGGCAGTGATGCTCTCGATCAACTGGAACGGGATTGAGGCATCGACCGCGGCCCCCAAGATCGACGATCTGCTCAACATCATGATCGTCCTCTCCTCGGTGGTTTTCGCGCTCGTCGTCGTGATGCTCGCCTACGCGCTGAAAAGGTTCAGAGTCAAACCGGGGGATGAGTCCGACGGAGAGCCGATTCACGGCAACACTCGGCTGGAGATCGCCTGGACCGTTATTCCGACCATCATCGTTCTCTTCGGTGGTGCCTACAGTTGGAAGGTTCTAAACGAAATCGAAACGGTCGGCAAAAACCCGATGACCGTCGATGTCTTCTCCCAGCAGTACGCGTGGAGTTTTGGCTATCCCGGCAAGGGCGATGTCTGGTCTCCGGGCGAACTGCGGGTGCCGGTCAACCGCCAGATCATCTTCAGAATGCACTCTCAAGACGTGATCCATTCCTTCTGGGTGCCGGAGTGGCGGATCAAGAAAGACAACGTTCCGGGAATCACTACCACCGCCGTGATCACCCCAGACAGGATCGGGACCTACCAGGCGATCTGTACCCAGCTCTGCGGCTTCGGGCACTCCACGATGCGGGCAAAAGTCGTGGTCGAGTCCCCAGCCCGCTTTCGAGCGTGGGTGACGGGCCTGAAGGAGAAGGTGCCTCCGCCTTACCAGGAATCGATCAGGCAGGACACCGAAACCAACCCACCGCCGTTGACGGCGGGAGGGGCATAATGGGGGCGATCTGATGGCGAGTGCGATCAAGCGGCCGGGGTGGATTCGTGGGGCGCTGGGTGCGGTGGCAGCCGGCGCCTTCGGCTTCGGCCTGGTGATCTCGCTGCGGGCGATCTCGGGGCTGCCGATCTATCAGACCGCCCAGAACGGCTATCCGCAGGTGATCGTGCCACTGATCACCACGCCGCTGGGCTTCCTGGCCGGCTTTGGCTGCTTTGACTACTGGCTGCGCTGGGCGATCGGGATGCCGACGATCCCCGAGGACCACTCCCAGCACGGGGCCAAGAGCTGGCGCGACTATTTCCGCTTCAACACCGATCACAAGGTGATCGGGATCCAGTACATCTGCACCACGTTCTTCTTCTTTTTCGTCGGCGGCGCGCTGGCGATGCTGATCCGCGCCCAGCTGTCCCAGCCGGGCAACGAAATCGTCGACCCCGGCACCTACAACGGGCTCTTCTCCGCCCACGCCGCGCTGATGATCTTCGTCTTCGTAATTCCGGTATTTGCCGGGATCGCCAACTACGTGTTGCCGCTGATGATCGGCGCACCCGACATGGCCTTCCCGCGCCTCAACGCGCTCAGCTTCTGGATGCTGCCGATCGCCGGGCTCCTGTTCATCGGCAGCTTCCTGGCGCCAGGCGGTGCCTTTGACGCCGGCTGGACCGGCTACGCGCCGCTCTCCACAGGGGCCCCCCTCGGGCAGTCGTTCTTTAACCTTGGCGTGCAGTTTGCCGGCGCCTCCTCGATCGCCACCGCGCTCAACTTCTTGGTCACGATCATCACGATGCGCGCGCCCGGAATGAACTTCTGGCGAATGCCGCTTCTAGTTTGGGCCAACCTCTCGACCTCGCTGCTCGTCGTCGCCGCGACCCCGTTCATCGCCGGCGTGCAGTTCATGGTCCTCTTCGACCGCCTCCTGCACACCAACTTCTTTCAGTTCACCGGTGGCGGCGACGTGATCAGCTACCAGCACATCTTCTGGTTCTACTCGCACCCGGCGGTCTACATCATGATGCTGCCCGGGTTCGGAATCATCTCGGAGGTGATCTCCACCCACGCCCGAAAGCCGATCTTCGGCTACCGGTTGATGGCGCTGGCGCTGCTGGGCATCGTCGTGCTCAGCTACTCGGTCTGGGCCCACCACATGTTCGTCGCCGGGATGTTCAGCTGGCTGCGGGTGCCGATGATGTTCACGACCCTGCTGATCGCGGTCCCGACCGGAATCAAGATCTTCTCCTGGTTAGGCACGCTTTACTTCGGCAAGATCCATACCTACTCGACCTCGATGTTATTTGCGCTCGCCTTCATCGTCACCTTCACGGTTGGCGGAATCAGCGGTGTGATGCTGGGCATGGTGCCGATTGACATCCACGTCTCCCAGACCTACTTCATCGTCGCCCACATTCATTTCGTCCTTTTCGGGGGCTCGGTATTCACGATCTTTGCCGGCATCTATCACTGGTTCCCGAAGATGACCGGTCGGATGTATGACGAGAAGCTCGGCCGGGTTCACTTCTGGGGGACGTTGATCGGGACCTGGGGGACGTTCCTGCCGATGCACTGGATCGGGATGGACGGAATGCCGCGCCGGGTCGCCAGCTATGCCGCCCAGTTCGCCGATTGGAACCTGATGATCAGCGTCTTTGCCTTCATCCTTGGCGCGGTCCAGCTGGTCTTTCTCTACAACATGATCGTCAGCTGGCGGTTCGGCCCGCGGGCCTCGGCGAACCCGTGGCGGGCGAACTCGATCGAGTGGCAGGTCTCCTCGCCGCCGCCGATCTACAACTTTGACGAGATCCCGCGCGTCGTCGGCGGGCCCTATGAGTACGGGGTGCCCGGCGCCCGCCACGCGATCATGGCCGGCGAGGGGGCGGAGGTGCCCGCCGTGGCGCCGAGCGTGGTGGGAAGCACATGAGCGATGCCAGCGAGGCTCGGCCGCTGCTGATCTTTCTAAACGAGGTTGCCGGGGGACGAAAGCTTCTTGGTGCGGTACGCGAGCGCGTCGCGGCGGTTCCGGCGATTGCCGTGGCGGCACCCCAGAACCAGCCCGCGGGGGGGCAGTTGATCGACTCCGGCGAACTGCGCGATGCGGCCCGAGCGAGAGTCGAGGTAACGATGGCGGTGCTGGCGGAGTTCGGGATCGGCTCGGTCGGTGAGGTGATGGATCCCGATCCCGCCCTCGCCCTCGATGACGCGGTGCGGGCCCACCAGCCCGGCGAGGTGCTGCTCTCATGCCGCAGTGGGACCCGCTTTGGGCTGACCCGCAAGGATCTGGTCGAGTGGGCGCGCACGCGCTTTGAGCCAGAGATCACGCTCACCCACATCCCGGTGCGAATCGAGGATGACTCGGTTCGCTGGGACGTGATCCACACGCTCGTCGTCGCGACCAAGACGGTCGCAACCCCCGACCTGCTGGGCCGGCTCAAGGAGCGCGCCGCCGAGCGCCCCCACCGCTACACGATCATCTGTCCCCGCGCTGAGGACGTCACAGAGGCAGAGGTCGTCGCCGACCTCGCCACGACGATGGCCGAGCTCTACCGGGCAGAGGTCGACGTCACCGGTCAGCCGATGAGCCCGGACCCATTTCACGCGGTCCAAAGCGCGATCGAGCACTATCGGGTCGATGAGATCCTGATCTCAACCTTCGCCGGCGAGCAATCGCGATGGCTTGACGCCGGCCTGATCGGCCGGGTGCGCGAGATAACCGAGAAGCCGGTCGAGCACCTCGAGGCCGGTCGCCCCGCCTCAGCGGTTGCGGCGGCGGTCGCCGAGGGGGATCAACCCTGATGGAGAGCGCGACGGTCAGCTTGGGTCACGGCCACGCCGAGGAGCACCACGGACCCCCCGAGGCAAACCAGAGTTCGCGAATCGATCGGCAGACCCTGGGGATTTTCCTCTTCATCGTCTCGGAGGTGATGCTCTTCGGAGCATTCTTTGCCTCATATTTCTTCTTGCGGGTCGTCGTCAACCCATCGGCCTGGCCACCGCATCCCTACGAACTGCCGGTAGCGGTGGCGGGGGTCAATACCGCGATCCTGGTTTCCTCCAGCTTCACCGTCCACTACGCGCTGGAGTCGATCCGCCGTGGCAATCGCAATGGGATGAAGCTCGGCCTCGTCCTCACCTGGATGCTTGGCGCCACCTTTTTGTTCATCCAGATCAATGAGTACGTTCATCTCGGGTTCAGCGCCCGCGATCTCTCCTTCGGCTCGATCTTTTACTGCCTCACCGGTCTGCACGGCGCCCACGTCTTCGTCGGCCTGATGCTGCTCTCGTTCGCCACGATTCGCGCCTTCCGGGGCCATTTTGGCTCTGACGAGAAGGATCACCTGGGAGTAGAGATTCCCAGTATCTACTGGCACTTCGTCGACGTCATGTGGCTGATCGTCTACACCAGCGTCTACATCCTCTAGCGCGACCAGCGCCAAGCGGCTTCGATGCGCATCTCCGAGGAGGCCGTGTTTCGTTGGGTGC
This sequence comes from uncultured Solirubrobacterales bacterium, assembly GCA_963745305.1. Taxonomy (GTDB): domain Bacteria; phylum Actinomycetota; class Thermoleophilia; order Solirubrobacterales; family 70-9; genus CAVUWL01. The sequence goes on along the minus strand of CAVUWL010000017.1, from coordinate 473,370 downwards.
TGATCGTGGCGATTGGCGCAGCCTCGGTGATCGCCCTAACCCTGTTGACCCGCCCCTTGTTCGGCGCGCTGTGGGGGCTTCTGTTGGTCTGCGCTGCGGCGCGCCACGGGGTCCGTTGGCTGAAGGCCCGCGGCTAGCTGCGCCGGGCGAGCTCCAGCAGCGCCAGGGTGAGGGCGATGGGAACGGTCGCTGGCAGCTCATCGACGAAGAAAAAGAGCAGGTCAAAGGCAAGGGTGAGGGCGATCGCAAGCCTTGCTCCGCGCAGCTGGCTTCGGCGATCGGCCGCCAGCAGCGCCCCCAGCGTTGCGGCGATAAACAGGTCACCGAAGCCCATCACCGCCGAACCGAAGGAAATGTATTGCAGGCGTGGCAGGGTGCCGGGGGAAGCTGCGTTTAGAACCGCGTTCGGGCCCTGCAGCAGGTTTGAGGCAACCAGCCAGGTGTCTACGGCGGCCATCGTGTAGATGCCCAGCTTCAGCCAGGCCGGGGGAACCACGCAGGCCAACGCCCAGCCGAGGCAGATACAGGCAAGGGCCGAGAGCGAGAGCGCCGCGGCCTCACCGAGTAATGATCCCTGCGCGGCCCAGGCCAGGGCAAACAGCGGCGGAACCGCCAAGGCCATGAGGGCCTGCCCACCCCGAACGGCAAAGGCGAGCGCCGCGGCACCCAGTGGGGGAACCGTGAACAGTGCCAGGTAGGTGATGGCCTGCGCGGAGGCGGAGTCAAGGGCGACCGCCGAGATCACGGCGACGATCGAGATCGGCAGCGCCAGGGCCCACCAGCGGCTGCGCAGGGCGCTCGCAGTCGCCAGCGCCAAGGGGGGACGAGGGAGCGCGACCAAAGCCGCCTGCGCGAGGCTGAGGATGGCGATCGAGAGCGAGAAGGGGAGCATCGGACTTTGGGAGCCGCCCCGCGCTACCCAGGCCCGGGCGCGGTGATCCTAGAGGGCCCCGGCACCAACGCCCAGCTCGGGGCGGTCGAGCTCGCCTCGGGAAACGGCGGCCGCGCGACGCGGCTGCAGGCGCCCCGCCACCGCCACCGTCCAAAGCATGGCCAGCCAAGTGACGGTCGCCAGGGCGACGTGGATCCAGACAATCTCGGTCGGCAGTTTCAGCTCCCACTGGACCGCTCCGACAACCCCCTGTAGCGCCAGTAGCCCGATCAGGACGCTCAACGGGCCCAGCGCGCGGCGGTCGCCTCCGGGCCGGTGCAAGAGAACCCAGACCCCGATCGCGGCAACTCCGAAGACCGTAGCGATCGCGGCGTGTCGCTGCACGACCCATTCCAAGGTGTCGGTGCCCTCGAAGGTGAAGCGGTGAACGAGCTGTCCGGCGTTGGCGCCGGCGTGGGGACCCGAGGCGGTTGCGATCGTGCCGGCAAGGATCGTCAGCTGGCCGATCGGAATCAGCCCACGGATCGCCCAGACCCCGAGGCGGTCTGCGGAGCGCCGCCGCTGCCAGGGCTCATATCGGGAGCACCAGGCGAGCGCGAAGGCGGCGTCCAGGAGCATCATCGAAAGCAGGAAGTGACACATCACCAAGCCCGGGGCGAGATGGTGCTCGACTACCTCAGCGCCGAGGATCGCCTGGCCGATCACCCCGAGCGGCAGCAGCGCGCCAAAGAGGGCAAGGTGCCAGCGGTATGGCTGGCGGAAGAAGGCCAAGACGCTGGCCGCGATCACGGTGATGCCGAGAAATCCGGTCAGCACGCGATTGCTGTACTCGATCACGGCGTGGGATTCCAGCGGTGGCACCGGTTGCCCATAGCACTTCGGCCAATCGGGGCAGCCGAGACCGGAGTCGGTGAGGCGGACCCCGGCCCCGGTGAGGACGATCAGCGCCAGCGCGCCAAGCGCGGCAAGGGCCACCTGCGCGTAGCGCTGCGGCGAAATCTCAAAGCGGCTTCTGAGTCGATCCCGCATCACCAGAAGATGATGCCAACGGCCGCCGCGCTCAGCCGCCCTTGCCCTTGGAGCTGGTGCTCGATCCACCCTTGGAGGTCGATTCGATCAGGTACTGGACCAGGGCGTTGATTTCGGTTGGTTTGATGATCGTGGCGAAATTCTGAGGCATCACGTTGGCCGGATAGCCCGGGGTGATTTTGGCGTTGGGGTCAAGGATCGATTCCTTGATCATCGCCGCGCTCTGACCGGGTAAAACCTTGTTGAAGTCAGGACCGGTGACGCCGCCTGATTTGGCCGCGGCAAGGGTGTGGCAGCCCCCGCAGCCGTTATTTGCGAAGACCTGGGCGCCGGGGCCGCCCGGAACCTGCGGCGGCGCCGCCCCGGGCACCCCGGCGTATTGACCGACGTAGGCGGCGACGTCGTCGAGGTCTTGGCCTGTGACAACGTCGTGGGGCATCGAGATCGCGGGGTCGGCGTTGCTGGGTCGCGGGAACTGAACTTGGGACTCGACCACGCCTTCGATCGTGTCGCCACCCTCGCCAGCCGCTCGCGCCGCGGCGAATGCGTCATCGAGGTTGGGGCCGACCTGGGCCGTGGTACCGGCCTGGGCCAGGGTGTGACAGACGCCGCATTTTTGGATGAACAGAACCCGTCCGCGGGATATGTCTGCGGTGCTGGTTCCGCAGCCGGAGGCAGCCACGGCGAGCGCGGCCAGGGCAGCCAGAGCAAGGAGCAGACGAGTTGGATTGGAGGGCTTGGGCATCGGGGCGCGAGGCGGGCCGGATTCTATATGTCAGAGCCGCCATGCAAGCGGTTTGACGGGCACCCCGGTGGGGTAGTCTTGCGGCGATCAGCACGATCCCGACGCGGAAGGAGAGGGTCCGATGCAGGTACGGGATGGGATGTCGGAGGTGGTACTGGCGATCGGTCCGTCGCACACCCTGCGTGAGGCGGCAGAACAGATGGTGCAGAAGGGAATCGGGGCAGCGCTGGTCACCGATCAGGACTCCCCAGCGCCGGGAATCATCACCGAGCGCGACATCCTCAAATCCATCGGCAGCGGCGAGGACCCAGATCGGGAGCTGGTCGGCGATCACATGAGCGGCAGCGTGATCGCCGCGGCGCCGGATTGGAGCCTGGAGCGGGCGGCGGCGGAGATGTCGCACCGCTCCGTGCGCCACCTGGTCGTCTTCGAGGAGGCCGAGCTGGTCGGGGTTCTCTCGATGCGCGACATTGTCCGCGTCTGGACCGCCGCTGGAGCCACCTCCGGGATGAGTCCAGGGTGAGTCTCGATCGGGTCCTCAGCGAGGCGCCCTGATCGTTTCAACCGGCAGTACAGCACCGCGCAGTGGCTGGCGGCGCGGCAGCCGGTAGTAGTCGCGAATCGCGCCACGAATCAGGCTGCGCAGGGCTGCGAGGGAGAGGATCGCGCCGAGGATCAAATAGCTGAAGGAGGGGAAGATGAAGCCGCTTGCAAAGATCCCGCAGAGCATCGCGGCGATCCCGCCGGCAAAGAACGCGGGCGCCCATGAGGGTCGCGGCATCTGGATCGATTCGCCTGGCTCGGGGATCTGTCGCTGCCCGTTCATCGGCTCTGGCTAGGCGATGTATAGCAAGGCGACTATGAAGGAGAGGCCGAAGACCGCGGCGGCAATGGCACCGGCCCAAAGGCCTGCCGCCATACCTCGCCTCGCGCCTTTGCGATCCATGGTCGGGATTTCTATCAGGCGAGCCTGGTGTCGACGGCCATTGCGAGAAAGAGCAGCGCCAGGTAGGAGAGCGAATACAGGTAGGTGCGCAGTGCCCAGCGGCGCTCGGCGCCGCGCAGCAGCTGGACCGAGCAGTAGATGAAGATCGCCCCCAGCGCCATCGATGCAAACAGGTAGGAGAGGCCAAAGGCTCCGGCGCAGAAAGGCAGCTGCGTGACCGCGTAGAGAAGCAGCGTGTAGAGCAGGATCTGGCGACGCGTCTCCGCCTCCCCCCGGACCACCGGCATCATCGGAACTCCGGCCTTCGCGTAGTCGTCCTTCATCAGCAGCGAGAGGGCCCAGAAGTGGGCGGGCGTCCAAAAAAACACGATCGCAAAGAGGTAAAGAGCGGTGCCGCTGAGACCGCCGGTAACCGCCGCCCAGGCAACCAGCGGTGGTACGGCGCCGGCCGCGCCGCCGATCACGATGTTTTGCGGGGTGGAGCGCTTCAGCCACAGGGTGTAGACGCAGACGTAACCCAGCAGGCCCGAGAGGGAGAGAGCTGCCGCCAATGGGTTTACGGCCAGCGCCAAAAGGGCGACGGAGGCGCAGCCCAAAGCCACACCGAAGGCGGTTGCGGCGGCCGCCGAGATGCGTCCGGCGGCGACCGGCCGCTGTGCGGTGCGCGACATCTTGCGGTCGATGTCGCGGTCATAGGCATGATTGATCGCCCCGGCACCGCCGGCCGAGAGCGCCCCTCCCAGGCAGGTCAGGAAGACGAGGCCGAGCGAGGGGTCCCCCGCCACGTACATCGTGGTCACCGTGATGAAGAGGAGCAGCGACTGGACTTTTGGCTTGGTTAGCGTCAGGTAGTCGCGGGCGAGGGCAACCGCGGCGGAGCGATGCGCTGTGGAGGCAGCCGGTTGGGCGGGGACTGTCTGCGCTCCGACGCCTGCGTCCATGCCGGTCAGGCTACCGGCTGAGACTCGCGGGCGGGCGACTCGGTGCGGGCGCTGCGATGGGCGATCGCGGCGCGGATATCGCGCATCGGTCGCGGGCTTCGAACGTCGGGGACCAGATCGAAATTGTGGGGCTCCGGCGGTGAGAGGGTCAGCCACTCAAGCGTTTCTCCGCCCCAGGGATCATGGCCGGCCCCGGCGCCGCCGCTGCGAGAGAAGATGGCGTTTAGAAGCGTGATCACGATCCCGATCGCGAGAACCAGGGTACCGATAGAGGCGATCAGGTTATCGGTGTTGACGCCGGTTCCGTTGAAGTACTTGTAGGCGTCGACGACCTGCCCCTCGCCGATCCCCGCGAAGAGGAGCGGCACGAAGGCGAGCAGCATTCCCAGTGCCATCGTCCAAAACGAAATCCGGGCAAGGTTCTCCCCCATCGTACGCCCGGTCATCTTTGGAAACCAGTAATGAAGCGCGGCGAAGCCGCCGAAGACGGCAGCACCGATCAGGGCGAAATGGGTGGCCGCGGTGGCTGCGGTGGTGTTGCCGATCAGCCAGGCCGCCGCGACCATCGATTGGCCGATCTCAGCAGCGAGGCCGATCGAGATCGCCGAGATCGCGCCCAGAGCGAAGAGCAGCGGAGCCCGGATCCGCAGCATGCCGCCGAACATCGTCGCGATCAGGTTGAAGACGATCAGGCCGAAGGGGACGATCAGCGCCAGCGACATGATCATTGCGAAATACATCCAGCCGATCCCGATCGGTGCGCTCAGCATGTTCTGCATCCAGGCCAGGGTGCCGATAACCGCGACCGCGGCCAGCGATCCGGTCACGGCGCCACGGTTGAAGAGCGGCTTGCCGGAGAAGACCGGAATGATCTCGGCGATCGCGCCAAAGGCGGTGATCAGGATCAGCATGTAGGCGCCGGTGAAAAAGATCCAGCTGAAATGCTGCCACAGAAGCGGAGCGCCGCCGGAGGCGCCATCGAAAAAGATTCCACCGTAGTTGCGGTCGATCAGAAGCATCGCGACCGCAGCCAGCATCAGCGGCCCGATCACCAGCATCAGCCAGGAGCAGATCGCAGCCGAGAAGGCGAACACCGGCACCCGCCGCCAGACCATCCCGGGGGCTCGCATGCTGCGTAGGGTGGCGATCAGGTTGACCGCGATGAATACGAACCCCAGGGTCACAAGCCCCGCGGCGCTGGCCCAGGCATTGACGCCGTTGTTGGGGAGATAGGTAAGTTCGGAAAATGGTGCGAGTGGGTTCACCCCCGCCTCAGACGGCGTGAAGAGCAGGGTTCCATACAGCACGGTCGCGCCGGCGACGAATAGGCACATGCCGATTTGACCAAGTCTCGGCAGCGCCGTTCCGCGGGCGCCGATCTGCAGCGGCGCTAGGTAGTAGAAGAACCCAAAGCTGAGCGGAAGTGCGAATAGGAAGATCGCGGTGGTTCCATAGAAGGAGAGGATCCGGTTGAACGTGACCGGGCTCAGAAAGGTGTTTTCGGGAATCGCCAGCTGCAGGCGCATCAGCAGCATCTCTATCACCGCGATGAAGAGGAATCCGCAAGACGCGGTGATCAGGATCCGGCCGACGTCCTTGTGGTCGCCGCTGGTCGCAAGCTCGATCCAGCGCGGGCGCCGGCGCGGATAGCCATCGACGACCAGCTCGGGACGCGGAATCGAGCTCACGGCACGTTTCCCGAGCTGATCAGGCCCACCACGCGGTTCTGCGCTGCCTGGATCTCTGTTTTTTGCCGCTTGATGAAGGCTTCATATGCCTGCGGTGAGACGACCTTTACTTCGGTCCTCATCGCCGCGTAGGCCTGACCGGAGAGGGTTGCTGCCTGACCGAGGTAGGAGCCTTCCTGATCGGCGCGAAAGATGACTCGATTCAGCTTGCCGGGCACGGCCTCGCGCTTGCCGGCCAGTTCGGGCACGTCCCAGCTGTGGACGACGTCGGTCGAAGCCAGGTTCAGGATGACGGCTGTGTCGACTGGGACCACCAGTTTGTAGTAGGAGAAGGCCCCATTGGGGTAGTTGTAGCGCCAAAGCCACTGGCGACCGGTCGCATCGATCCTCAAAGGCGTCGAGCGAGCTGAAGCCAGGCCCGCCGGGCCGGTCGTCGGGATCCTCTGGGCGCGGTCGGTGAAGACGATGCTGAGCGCCAGGATCGCCACGGCAAAGACCGTCAGGGCGGCGGCGACCCGGAGCTGGATCCGGCGCCCGCCCCGCAGCTGGCGCGGCTCAGCACCGCGCTCGGCGCGGTAGCGGCGAACCGCGTAGATCAACCCGGCATTGATCGCGACGATCACGATCGCCGCCGCGATCAGGCTGATCCAAAGCAGGGTTTCAATCTGGTCGGTGCCAGGAGAGTGGGGCGACAAAGCGCGGCCATTCTAATCACGCGGCGCGGCGCGGCGCGGCTCCTGGCCCTCTGTGCCGACCTATACTCGCCGCCCCTATGCGGCGGCGATCTCGTCTATCTCCAGCGCTTCGCCTCGCGGTGCGCTCGGGGGCAACCGTCGCTCTCGGCGCTGCGCTGGGCCTACCACTGGTCCGCCGCCGACTCCAGATCCCGGCTCCAGTGACGATCGCAGCCTGCGCGCTCGGACCGCCGGCGCTGGCGATCCTCAGGCCCCGTTCCAAGCGACGGGACGTGGCGCTCTTTGCCCTGCAGATGTGGGCCTTCACGGTGGTCCACGAGATTCCCTTCGATCACCCCGAGCGCCTGCGGCGGCGGCTCTCGGTCCGCTATCCGATTGCGATCGATCGAGCCCTCGGCGGCGGCAGCCTTCCAAACGCCCTTCTGCAACGCCGGCTCGGACGGGCGGCGCGAGTCCGCATCGTCAACCTGATTCTCACCTGGGTGCACTGGCTTTGGTTCCTTGAGCCCTACCTCGCACTTGCCTTGATTCTAAGTCGCCACGGCGAGCGCTTCCCCCGGGCCGCTCGACAGCTCGCGGCGGTCTTCGACATCGGCTGCGCGGTTTACTTCATAGTGCCAACCGCACCGCCGTGGTGGTCCTCTCAGCAGGGCCTGACCGGCGAGGGCGTGGAGCGGATTATGGTCGGGGTCGGGGAGCAGACCTGGGGTTCGGCGTGGCCGGGAATGTACGGGGCGCTCGGCGGAAATCCGTGGGCTGCGATGCCGTCGCTTCATTTCGCAACCGCGCTGAGCGCGGCGCTCTCCCTTACCGAGGCTGGAAGAGCGGGGGGGATCGCCGGCTGGAGCTATGCGATCACCCTCGGTTTTGCGCTGGTCTACCTCGGTGAGCACTACGTCACCGATCTCGTCGCCGGGGCCCTGCTCGTTGTCGCCGTGAGGCGCGGAGAACCGCTCGCTGAGCCGCTGGTTCGCGGCGTTAACGAACCGCTGCGGCGCTTGGAGCGCCTCGCGAGGGGGTAGCGTCCGCAGGGTGTCTCAGGAGGACTCGGCGAACGGCGAGGTGACCGTTGAGCTGCCGCTGCTCACCGTGCGGCGGGTCGTGCAGACGGTGGTCGTCGTCCTGGCGCTTTTGATCGGGATCTACTTTCTGTTCCCGAAGTTGGTTGGGCTCGGCGATGCGCTCAACAAGCTCGATGAAGCCGAACCGGTTTGGATTGGGGTGGCAATCGGCTTCAACCTGATCGCATTTGGCACCTACACCGCGCTGTTTAAGGCGGTCGTCGGCGGCAATGCGCTGCGCCTGACCTGGGCAGAGACATATGAGATCAATATGGCCGGGCTGGCGGCGACGCTGCTCTTTTCGGCCGCGGGCGCCGGCGGAATCGCCCTAACCTTCTGGGCTCTGCGCAAGGCAGGGATGGGTCGCCGCGACGCGGGACGAAGGATGGTCGCCTTCTTGACCCTGCACTACGCCTTCTATCCGCTTGCCCTGGTCGTCTTCGGGGTGCTGCTACGAACCGGCGTCCTTGACGGTCAGCATCCGGTCGAGTTGACGGTGATCCCGGCCGCGGTCGCAGGGGTGCTGCTGATCCTCGGCGTCTTGATTGCCCTCATCCCTTCGGATCTGGAGCGACGCGTGGCGCCGTTTTTGCGCGGTGAGCGGGCCCGCGCGGTGGCCCACACCGTTGCCCGCGCGCCGGCCACCCTCGGCGAGGGGTTCAGATTCGCCCTTGGCCTCTTTGCCCATCCTTCCCGCGGTGGCCTCGCGGTGCTCGGCGCGGCGGGGTTTTGGGCAGCAAACATAGGAATTCTTTGGGCCTCCTTTCACGCCTTTGGGGTCCACGTCCCGCTCGCCGTCGTGGTTCAGGGCTTCTTCCTCGGTATGGTCGCCAACCTGTTTCCGCTCGCCCCCGCCGGAGTGGGCGCCGTCGATGCGGGCATGATCGGCGCCTTCGTTCTCTTCGGACTACCCGAGGACACGATTTTCCCGGCGATCCTGATTTATCGCCTGATCGCCTTCTGGATGCCGATCCCGTTTGGCGCCGTCGCCTTCTTTCAGCTCCGCACCAAGGTCGGTGAATGGGAAGCCAAGGGGCTGCCAATCGATCGCGGCGGTGTCGCCGCTGAGGAAGTTGAGCTGCGAGGCGAATTGAGCCGCGGCGCTTGACGCTAACCTCGGACTGGCTGGGCGGCATGGGTGGGTGGGGTCGAGCTCGGCGTTGGTTTGGGGCGCCGCCGGAGGCAAAATCTGGGCTCCGTAGCGATTGGGCTGCGTTAGGTTGAGCGCCTCAGCTCAAGGGCGGCGGTCTCTAAGCGAGGTGAATCTCGCATCGCCGCCGAGCGGATTGACCTTGTCCATCTCTTTTCGCTGAATTGGATCGGAGGATTGATGAAGAAACGCGCACTGCCATCACCGACTCTCATCATCGCCTGTGTGGGGTTATTCGTCGCGCTGGGAGGAACCGGCTATGCCGCGATTCACCAGCAGCCAAGCGTGCGCTTTGTCGGCGCTGGGAAGAGTGCAGTCAAGCGAGGCGCGCGCGGAGCGCGAGGCCCGGCGGGGCTTCAGGGCCTCCAGGGGGTACCGGGGCCGCAGGGAAGCCCAGGGCCCCGTGGAGAACAGGGAGTTCCGGGCAGTGGTGCCGCCTCCTGTCCGGCCAACACGACCCTTGTTCACAGCATCTGCTTTGACTCTTCACCAAATCCGGTCGCCTCCACGCTCAAGGAAGCATCCGATGCCTGCGCGGCCAAGAACGGCTACCTGCCCTCCCCGATGGAGCTCTACTCCACCCGCGGCGTGCTCGACCTCGGCACAGGGGTCGGCAACGACCACCAATACACCGATGAGATTTACGCCAATACCGCCGGCACCAACTACTCAACGGTGGTCGTTGACGGCACCGGGGCGATCACCGAGCAGTCGATTACGACCCCTTCCAAATACACCTGCGCCTACTCGCTGGGCAGCTAGACGGGCTACCCGCTCAAGCAATGCCCCTCGCCGCAGTCCGGGGGGCATTGCTGTCGCAAAGGCCCCCCGATAGGGTCTGGGTGGCTGATAGGGACAGAACTTCGAAGCAGAGTAGATCGAAAGGCTTATTTGCAGCGGGAAAAGGCGACCTGGCCGTCGGGGATGTGGAATTGCGGCCTCCCGCCTCGCCGCTAAGGGAGCGTGACAGCGCCTTGGGGCCGCGCTACTATACAGAGTTAGGTGGCTTTCGCGTCGGTCCGAATTTGCCCATGCTGCGGGTTGCCGCGTAGCGCGTCAGTTGCTCATCCGTTGGCTCATGCTGAACGGAGTTGATCCCGATACACCCACAAATGCAGCATCCTTGGCAAACTCAGGTCTGGATCAGCGCCAGCCTGGGTGCGCTCGAGTGGATCCGCCTAGTTGCAGTCCTCCTCGTTATGGTTTCGTTCTTCGTCCGAATTTTTCGGCATCCGCAGGTTCGGCCAAAAGCCGTGTTCGCCGCGGTCGGAGGGGTGTTCGTTTTCCTCGCGTTGGCAAGTGCGGTGGTTGTCGTTCTGGGGCTGACGCATTAAGAATGATTTCGGAAAGTTGACTGCCCGTAATCCGCGGAGCAGCCACGGATTGAGAGGGTGAATTGAGAGGGAGCGGCGGGTACCTAGTCGAACAGCATCCGGTGTTGATTACGTTCGGCTGCTTGGTGCTATTGGTAGCGGTCTGGTTCGTCATAAGAAGAATGTGATTGACGCGAGTTGAGCTTGGCCCCGGTCCCCCCACATCGCGCTCACGGTCGCGGACCTGGACGGGATTCTGGAGCGCCTCTCCGCTGAGGGGATCGAGCCGGAAAAGCCGCCATACCGCCCCGGCGAGCGGACTGAGGGGCACCGCTGCATTCCTCAAGGACCCAGACGGGTATCGAGTCGAGATCGTCGGCGTCTGAGTGGCTTTGACGATGGCCCGCCGCCGCTGCGGGTCGCTGCCTAGTCTCCGCCTTTACTGCCACGACCTTTCGGCTTTCGACCGTCCATGTATCGCGTAATGACCGGAGCGTCCTTTCGCTTCTTTGAAGGCGGTTTGCCGGGCTGACGCGCCTCGGTCGGGCGCTTTACCCGCGGTCTGCTTTCCGCGATCTCGCCGGAGACACGCTCGAACGATTTCCAGCGGTCATCTGGGCCGTAAGTCCAGCCTCGTTCACGACCCATTTTGAGAATCACTTTGTTCTTCTCGATCTTGTCTTCCCGGCGCTTGATCTCGCTCTGCAAATCCTCCACGCTCATCGCAAGGATTCCGAGCAGTTCTTCCTCGACCGACATTTCCGGCCAAACGGCGTCGGGCTCGATCTCTCGGGAGCCCGGGTACAGCTCGCCTCTGGGATCTGTGGGGATGGCCTTTTTGCCCGTCTCCATCTGACTGATGAACGACTGTTTCACGTCCAGCAGGAGTGCCAAATGGACCTGCGTGAGGCCCTTGTCCTTGCGTCGTAAACGCAGCTCCTGCCCAGTCACCGCAGAAATATAAGCAGCTCCAAAGCCGACATAGGCTTGAAAGACCGCGCCGCGCAGCACCCCTGGCGCACCACAACGACCCCGCCTCACGGCGGGAGAAGGAGGCATGCCATGTCCTCAATTACCGACCCATCACCGGACCGTGAGCGGCTCTTGCGAGTCGCCGACGCTCTCGCCCAGGCCCAAGGCCAGCTCAGCGATATGGGGGATTGCGAGAACATCGCCGACTCAGCCTATGAGTACGGCTCACTGGATGAGGCCGAGATCGATGCCGAGGACGCGCTGTACGCGCTGCTCGGTGAGATCGGGGTGCCCGTCCCTGGGGCCGGTGAAATCTACCTGCCCCTGCCTGATGGGCAGAAGGGCTGGGGCCGGCCAGTCTCAGCGCTGGAGGAGTGGCGCGACACGGAGGAGGAGGTGGTGCCTATCACGTAGACGGTTTGTCGGGAGGTCGAACTGGCGAGAAAGGGGGTGAGAGATGAGTGAGGAGCAGCAGTTCTATATCGAAAGCGGCACGGCTACGTCGCAGGTGGCGATGCCCGTGCCACCGCCGGTCACTGATGAGGGCGAGCAGGTGCGAGTGCTCGGCATGAAATGCAGCGCAGGCCGGGCCGAGCAGTTCAGCAACGCGCTGGACACGCTGGGCTGGACATCACAGCGCGATTGGCTTCGCGCGTGTATTGACAGTGTGATCCAGCAGGCCGCGAGCGCCTGATGAATGGGGCGGGAGAGTTGTCATTTAGGGCGACTCTCCCGTTCCTACATTGACCCCCAACTGTGGTCCTAACCGTAAGATCAAATCATGGCCAAACATCGACATCCCGCTCGCATCCGGTTCCGACTACACCCCGATCAAAAGGTGGCATTGGAGAAGCTCGCCCACAAGCGAGGTGTCAATTGCAGCACCCTACTTCGCGAGGCCATCGCCGGGCTGACCGGCGTGCCCGACCCTCTACCGCGGATGCCGCAGTACTCACGCGACTACGCCGAGACCAAGTGAACTAACCCCTACACGCAGAAGGCCGCCCCAACGACAAGGCGACCTTCGGAAAGACCTATATGAACGAGATAGATTCTACAACGACCGAGCAGCGCGACTTGGAATTCAACCGTGAGTGGGAGGCCGACTGATGTCCGGGCCAGACCCAAAGGAGTATTTCGTCGTCCGGCCAAATGGCACGCTCGGCAGCCTCAAGGTCAGGACGCTTGCAGAGGATGTGGAGGGGCCCGTCAAGCAAATCAGATCAGGGCCTGACGGCAAACTCTACCGCTACGACGAGGGCATCTATCGGAGCGATGGCGAGGAAACGGTGCGGTATGGGGCCAACGAGTTCCTGGGCTACCTGACTCGCAACAACCACGTGTCTGAGGTCGTCCGGTTCTTTGAGAACCGCGAGAGCGTGGATCCGCTGTCATTTGACCCGCCGCGTGGCGCGGTCGTTTACGCGGCCAACGGGATACTGCACTTGAGCGGAGACTGGCGGAAACCAGTCGCCCGTATCGAGGACTACACACCCGCGAATGCGTGGCTGGCTCAGGTCCCGTGGGAGTACCACGCGGACGCTCCAGCACCGACCGGCACGCTGGAGTTCCTGCAAGAGGTGTTCATCCGCTATGACGAGGCGAGGAAGGAGTGGGTCCCCGACGGCGACACGATTCGTTACCTGCTGGCGCTCATCGGCCTGGGAATGATCCCGAGAAACGTGTTGCGGCGAGCGATCTTGTTTCACGGTAAGGGGCGCAACGGGAAGAGCGTCCTGCTGCATCTGATCCGTTCGCTGTTCGGTGTCGAGAACGTCTCGACCGTGTCGCTTGAGGCGCTCGGCTCGAACCGTTTCGCGGCCGCCGAGCTTCGCGGCAAGCTGGCAAACATCTGTGGTGACATCAGCGCGAGCGCTGGCACTGACTCATCGCTCTTCAAGCAGATGACCGGCGATGACCCGATCTATGGCGAGCGCAAGTTCGGCCAGCCGTTCGATTTCATCTGCGGTGCGATGCCTTTCTGGTCGTGCAACGTCTACCCGCGCAGTTCCGACGTGACGCCGGCCTACATGAATCGGTGGAGCGTGCTGCACTTCGAGCGTCAGTTCGAGGAGAACGCGGCGAAGGAGGCCGAGCTGAAGGCACTCGCGACCGACGAGGCCGAGATGCAGGGGCTACTCGCATTGGCTGTCCAAAACGCGGTGTGGCTCATCACGCAGGCCAAGCCCACGACAGATACGGTGCCAGGAACGATGCAGGACGCCAAGAAACGCTTTCAGCAGACCACCGACACCGTGCGCGCATTCGTTGATGAGGCCCTGATCAAGTCGCCCGAGGGTCGGGTCGCAGGGAAAGACGCTTACGGCTGGTATCGGGACTTCTGTGAGGCGGCCGGGATGGGGAAAGTCGGGCGCAACAAGTTCTATGAACGCTTCGAAGCGCTGGAGGGGATCGATCGCAGCAAGGTCAAAACCGATAACCAGCTGCAATTCACGGGGGTCGAACTGGACGAGAGCTGGACAGCGGGAAGCGGGTTACAAGAGGCCGCCGAGATTCGCGAACTGACCGAGATGGTCGCGGGCTGAGGCCTGTGGAAACCTAATTTTTCGGGGGGTGGAAAGTAATTTTGTGGCGCGCCGCTCGGCGCGTTCGTCATTTGAGGCCGTAAAAGGCCGTCGAAAAATTAGGTTTCGGGGGTCGAGGAATTAGGTTTCAAATCGGATTTTTTGAGCTATAGACCAAATTTGACGCATGGAAATTAGGTTTAGACCCCAGTCTAAGAGAATCTGTAGAAATGCTCTATATCGCCTTAGATGTGAATGGGAAAGGTAATTTAATTTTCGAGCCGTGCTTTTCACGCCGTTGTGGCGGGGTCGCTGGCAATCACTGTCGGTGGGCGTAGAAGCGGCCGCTGTCTTCTATGCGCGGGCCAATTGGACTTACCGATCGTCTGGATCGAACGGGCACGCCCAGCCGAACGATCGAACGGTCTGGGAACGAGCGGCCCGCGTCGTCTGCGCGCTGCTCGACGATTCTTCGGCGTGCGCTCTGGGGCGCGGCATGGAAGATTCTTGCGATTGGGGCGGTGTCATTGAGGGTTCGAGCGTCTCGTAAAGGCGGATACCCCGCTGCGTAATTTCGCGATTGATCCATCCGGTTACGACCCCGGCGCTCGTGCACGCGGGCAGGCTAAGGCCGATTCTCAGGTCCGAGATCAGTTCGGCGTCGGACCGTGCGGCGACCGCCCGCTGGTCTGGATAGCGGTCGAGCAGCGACTGTTCAGGTTGAGATTGCATTTCAAGGTCTTTTCGTTTTGGGGGTTCAGGGTTGATCAGGCCTAACCACTCAATTTAAGCAGGGCTTCCGGCGGCAAAATCTTGACTGAAATCGGCCCGGAGAGCGGATATGCTCGCGCCGTGCGTAGGAGCGCCGCCCTGCTGTCGGTCGCCTGCTTGGCGGTCGTCGTGGTCGTGCTGAACGGATGCGGGTCCAGTTCGGAACAAAACATCGTTGCCGAATTCGTCTCCGTGCAGAACGCGCGGCACTACTTCGCGTCCCGTGGTGTCCAGACTCAGTGCGAGGGCCGCGAATTCATCACGAAGGATCAGTGGGAAGAAGCCGGTCGACCAAAGGAACACCTCTACGGCTACGTGCTGTGCAAGGTCCTGAAGGTTGAAGGGACGCTGATGGAAACCGAACGAGGCCAGTTCCTGACGTACGGACTTTCGCCGAAATGATCGTCGTGTTGGCGCGATTGACACGTTTTTGGCGCCGACTGGCCGGCGTGTTCGAGCGGGCGAGGGCAGCGGCGGACGGCGCTGGACGGGGGTCGTGCGGCCAAGTAGGGTCGTTGACAATTTGATCGCCTGATCTACCACGTGACGAACCTGCTCAAGAAGCTACGAAGCCGGAAAGTGCTGCTCGCGATTGGTGGCGCAATGCTGGTCGTCGCGGTTGGAGCGATCGGGCTCCTGGTCCTCTTCCCCGAACACCGCCACACAGGGGCCGCTCAGGCCGCGATTACTGAAGGGGCGGCGACCGGACCCGAAACCTGTTCGCTTTACAAGGACGGGAGCGGAATACGGATCACTTATGAAGGTCAGATCAACGAATCGCAGTGCGAAAAGGCCGCTCAGTCCTATTCGGGCGGCGGAAGTTATTGGATAGCCGGCACGCCGCCGCTGATCGAAGGGCTTCAGGAGGTCTGCGCGTTGGAATCGCCAAGCGGCGACCTGACCGCATACGTGGAGGACACCGGATCGGCGATCAACGGGACGGCGATCTGCGGAAGCCTGTCACATAAAGGCTGGACCAACGATCACACTGCACCGTCTGAAGGTCCGCAGGAGCGCGCCGACAACGAAGCGACCGCGGAAGCACAGGAAGAAAAAGGCAAAGCGGAATCAGAGGTGCGCCAGCAGAGTGAAACGGAACAGCGTCGGCGCGAACACCGGCAGACAGGCTGTGAACTCAGTGTTGAAGCGATAGAGCGCAAAGAAGTGGCCCGTGTAAAGGAAGAGGTCAAGTCCGGCACACTGCATAAAGATGAAGAAGATGGGCGTGAGGTGGGAGTGGAAGAACGTGGAAATGCGGCGATCGAAAAGTGCGAAGAAACCGGAAGGTGAGCCAGGTTGCCGCGATGCGGAAACCGAAGCCATCCGGCCACTGACCGACTACTGACGCTCTGATCCGTTGCGCGCGCACGCGCGTGTAGACACATCGACTCGTCCGCCCGTAGCCCACGCCGTGCCCGTCGGATCTATACACCGCTGGACCGCACATTTGGGAGTGGTAAAATCGCAGGGACGATGACAGAGGAGATTCGCAGGATCAAGCTTATCTGGAGGGCCCTGGCCACCGCCTTCTACTTGCTGGCGATTGTCGGCGTTGCACTGATTTACTTCGGGCCATTCGTGCTCGGATTTATGGCTTTGATGGGAGCTGCGATCGCCTGGATTGGCTGGATCCAATGGGTGCGAAAGGCCGAAGCACGCTACGGCATCCGTGCCCGTCGTATCTGCGCACATTTCCGCATGTGGTGCGCCACGTGGCGTCGTTGACTGATGCACGCGTCGAATGACGCTGCTTGTTACGTTCGCCTTTGATGGTTGGTACAGACCAGCCACACATACGAGAGGAGGACGAGTGGACAAGCTGATCGCTTACACACGCAGGTCACGTGAGCGTGCAAATGGATTCGGACTCGCAGACCAAGAGCGCAAGATCCGTGAGTGGGCAGCGTATCGAGGTGTCGAGGTGGTCGACGTGCTTGCTGACGACGACACATCGGGGCGTGCGCAGCGCCACGAGAGGCCAGCGCTTGAGCAGGCGTTGTCGATGGTCGAGTCTGAAGCCGTGTCAGGCATCGTAGTGGCCAAATTCGACCGACTCAGTAGATCCATTGCCCAGTTTGCTGCACTGCTTGACCGGGCCTGTGACGAGCGCTGGTCGCTTGTCTGCCTCGAACCCGAGATCGATACAACGACTTCGACAGGACGAGCGTTTGCGCAGATGATCGCGGTGTTCGCTGAGTTCGAGCGTGCGCAGTACGTGGAGCGCATGCTGGGTGGCAAGATGGCCAAGCGTGCGGCAGGCGGCTGGATTGGAGGCACGCCACCATTTGGCTGGTGCGTCGAGGACGACAGGCTGGTGCGCGATGATGACGAGCAGCTTGTGCGTCGGAGGATGCAGGGCATGAAGCGTCGTGGCCTGTCACTGCGCGCTATCGCATCGAAGCTGGACGCCGAAGGTGTGGCCCCGCGTAGAGGTGGAAGCTGGCATGCCACGACCGTGGCACGTGCCCTCAAGCGGCGCCAAGCCTGACCGATCGAAATGCCCACTGGGTTTCCCTCCATCGCCACCCGTCAGTACCGCCTCTTCTGGACCTCACAAATTGAGCGGCATTTTTCTGGAGGAAATCGCTCAGCGGTGCACAGTAGAGACCCTGTCAGAGCCTCCTGTGGGCCCCTCACGGGCCGCAGAACGCGAGTCACGGGTATTCCCACCCCCAAACCCGCTAAGCCGCGGAGAGCGGGTGAAACCGGACTAGAGCCCTTCGCAGGCTGAGGCTGACCTCCATCCTTTTTCGACCGCTTCACAGTGCTTGATGACGATCGACTTGCCTGATTCGCCAACGGTCGCTTCGATCTTGACCGGATTCCCTTCGTGAGTCGCTGTACATTCGAAGACTCGATCAGAGCCGTTAGCGGACTTGACGCATTCGGGGTTCGCCGCAATCGTCTTGCTTTCGAGAAGGGCGACGGCTTCTTTTTCGGACGGTCCAGACGATCCGCTGCATGCGGAAAGGGCAGCGGCGGCGATGATGACGAGGATGGGCGCGAAAATGGGACGAGTCAAAGGTCCCGCAACTCTAAACCAAAACAACCTGCGTGAACACGACACGAGCGCCAATAGGGCGCTCGGTCGGTTGTGTTGGCACTTCCCAGTTTGATCCTGCGATGGCGACCTCCGCGAGCCTGATCAAGCTCACTTGGATTTCCCCTCGCCCTCGCTTTTCGGCTTCGATTTCGGCTTCTCAGTCGGCGCCGCCTCCGCGATCAGCTTCGCTAGCGCGCCAGCAGCGTCCAACGTGCCGTCGTGGGGGTGGACGATGCGGCAGTTACCGTCGCGGACCGATGCCACGGAGCGGCCTCGGACCTTGATGATCGTGTACTCGCCCCCGCCCTTCTTGATCTGCACGCTCTTCCGCAACTCGGCGGGCAGTTTCCCCATCACCATGACGGCAAAGTCGTTGTGCGTGTGGGTTTTCGTGTCGGGCATTGCGCTACCTCTTTCCGAAAGGGCTTCCCGTTGAAGCCCGGTCGGTCCACTTGATGTATCAGGTAGCGGCGAGGATCTAGACGCGGGCTCAGAATCTCCCACAATTCGAACCTGGTAAGACGGCTATTGGGTGACCCCGAAGACCACTTGCAGCATGTCCTCGATAAAACTCGAAACCTTTTTTGCGCCAGGCCGGAACTTAACGGGATGCCCGCAGTCGTTGCGAAGGTCTAAACCCTCTTTGAGGCGCTTGCGCTGGGACTGATCATAAATGGAAAAATCACCAGTCAGCTCGATGAGGGTGATGTCCTTGAACGTCGAGAAGTCGTCCTTTCGCCGAAAACGGGCTTTGGGGTAGCGCTTCTGGAGCGCTGCCTCGATCTGAGGCTTGCCCTTACCCCACAAGGTCTGCCGAATTTCGTGGATAACACCACTCCAGATGAACACTACTGCAGCACGACGAGCTCCCACCTGCAAACACTTGATCGCCTCGTCTACGTATTCTCGAACAGCCGCATCACTGACATCTTCCGATAGCTGAGTCAGGGTACCGACATCATCCTGCGCCTCTTGAGTGACGGTAGGAAGTTCGAGCTGTTTGCGTACATGCGCCTCACCAGTATCGGTGATTCTCCAGCGGCCCTTACCCGTAGGCTCGACTAGCGGGATCAGCGTTCCAAGGACTGCACTAAGGTTTGCAGTTCGTGCGCGAGGAATCCGCGCTTTGATAAGTTGCGTGCGCATTTCGCTGGGAGCGACCTCTGGCAGAGACCACTGGTGCTTGAAGTAATAGAGGGTGGCGACGACCTGTTCCCTCTTCGGGCTTTTTCGTATTGGGTGTAGAAACTCAGCGAGCGTCACGAGCCGTCGGGAAAGGGAACTTTCCCCTTAACGACGCCGAACTTCTCTTTGAGCCAGGTCTCTCCGGCAGACGAAATTTTCCAACCGCTGCCTTGCCTGCGCACCCGCTTAGTGCCCTTAAGCGTGACGTCAAAGCGGTCGGGTATCGACAAGTGGTGTGCATCGGCCGCCTCCTTGACCTGCTCTTTGGAAAACGGGCCTCGACCGTGGCGCAAATAAAGGATCGCCAAAGTCAAGTAGAGGTTATCGGCGTCTTTCTCCGACTCGAACGTCTCGATCAGGGTGTCCTCATCAAGGGAAGCGTCTGGCGACGATTTCTTCGTCCTCTGTACTGGTGACCGCGGAGAGTTTCCATCTACCGTCACGTACGGTCGCAAGGTAGTCCAGGCGTCGCCTCGGAGGGCAGGATCGAGTTTCGCCACTACTGCGTTTACGTCTTTGAGGCGCTTTGCGGTCTCTTTGAACTCTCGCTCATCCATGGAATTGGGCTGCATTCTTGCACTAATGAAGGCGGAAAGCGCCCACTATCGCAATTAGGCAGTTTCTCATGCACCCCGAGGTCAGACTGCGCAGGCAGAATCTTCGCAATGAAGCCTCACGCGATCCCCAACTATCGCCACGGTGGCAGGGAGCCCGAGCCGGTGTGGGTCGTCGATAGGCGCGAGATCGACGCCGTGCTTGGGACACAGTCGGTGGGGGAGAGGGTCAAAGTGCTGCGCGGCATCCGCGACCTCGGCCTGTTGCGCCACTCAACGGGGCGGTTGACGGCCCGAGTGCGGACGGGTGAGATTCACCCGGCTACCCAAGACTGAAGAGCGCTTATGTGTTCACGGTTCCGGTCGATCAGCTCCCAAAGGCCAAGCGCAAGGTGCAGCGTCCCGGCGTGGTCCAGTGGTGACATGTCCGGCCGGCATGACCCGAGGGCTTTCGTCCCCGTCACACCTGCCACCGGACGACCGGTGAGTTAGTCCGGTCATCGCGGCTACAACCCCGCGACTGACAGATCCTACCGTGTAATACACACTCGTCGTAGGATCTAAGCGTGGCGATCGACCCCAACACCAAGGCCGACGAGTGGCTCGCGAAGCCCCAGGAGCTTCGCAAGGACATTGGGGCGACGAAGCCGTTCTTCACCAAGTCCAGGACACCACACCCGCCAGTCGATTTGATGTTCAAGGGAGGCACTGCGAGCGCAGCCGGAAACCCCCCGACCTTCACAGTGCAGGACATACAGCGGTTTCTCAACGAGCTTGCCTCCGAGTCCGGCGAGCACCCGTCCCGCGCGTCACAGACCCAGGAGCTAGGGCCGAAGCGCACCGCAGGTGGCAGCAAACTTACTGTCGTCGCGCCAGACTCATACGGTGAGTACGAAGTCGCTCTCGCCAAGCTCCGTCAGTCCTTTGAAGACGCTGAAGGCCGCCAGCCGACCGCAGAGGACGATCACTTCTGGAGCGCGACCAGTCAGGTGCTGCGGGCGTTCCTCGGCGATTCCGTAGGTGACTGACGGTGGCCACCGCTCAGCAGCTCACTGAGAAGCTCAGAGCGCTTGAAGTAGAGGCGAACGCTGCCGCTGCGCGGGCACAGGAGGCCCAGCGCGTGTTGTCGCGTACACGGCGTGGGAGGGGCGAGGAGGTACTGGCCGGTGTCGTCGGACTGAAGAACGAGCGAAGCTACGATCCCGAGGTACGCAACGCGCCGCGCGACTACGGGGAGGACAGGAAGCGTACCCGCGAGGCTTGTGAGGCGATCATCGAGCGGGGTTTGGTATTCGAGCCGATCGGTGAGACCTCGGACATCATCGTTGTAGACGTTGCACTTGATGAGGCGTTTGAGGCCACCACCGAGGAGCGCAAACGCACCGCCAACGCCGTCACAAAGTTTGAAAATGTGCAGAGCAAGGGGTTGCTCGAAGAGCGGAAGGAGGCGACCGCGCGGCGCCTTCGATCCGCTGTCGATTCTGGTGATACCGAGACCGTGCGGGAGTTGCTCGGCTGATGTCCAATGAGCCCCTTCAGGACTTCGACCCGCACGTCGTAGCGACCCGCGTCGCCAAGGCCGCCGTCGCGTCGCCCATCGCAAAGTCGGCCGCGCCACCTACGCCAGTGGCCGAAGCCGTACGTTCCGCGATCAGCGAGCAGATGGATTTCCTGTACCGCGCGTTGGATGGCATCACCGTGCGACTGGACACCGTTGACGCTTTAGGGAACTGACCATGCCACGGCGTGGCCGCAAACAGCGCTGTCTCCAGACTTGGGAGACCGAGGGTTTCGCGGACACGATGAGCGAGATCGCTAAGGCGAAGGAGATTTCGATGGCCGAGCTGATCAGGCAGGCGCTCGTACACGAGCTGCTGCCTACTGTCCCGAAGGGCAAGCGATGAGTAGGGAGGGGCTGAGCGCATTCCTTCAGACCATCGACGGGCTGAGTAACTTCGCGATCGTTTCAAAGTCCGCCGCGAAGCGGATCACGATGGGCGTGGTCTACAGCCCCGAACGGATCGACGCACAGTCGGAGTTCACAGACCCAGACTCGCTTGAGGACGCTGTACACGAATACCTCGAAAAGGGCGACCTGCGGATTCGCAAGCAGCACGGCTCAAAAGTGATCGGCCACTGCGTAGGTATCCAAGTGTGGCCGTATGAGCACGCTGCCGAATTGCAGGGTCCCGGCATGGGCATCACCAAGCAGTCGCGCCAGGTGACGCTGCCAAAGGGAACGTGCTACATGACGGTCAAATGGACCCACGAGGGGTGGGACGATGTGCAGGCGGGGCGGGTGACTGGCTTCTCGATGGGCGGTACCGCCGTGCGCACGCGGGGCGCGGCGCTGGGTGAGACCATCGCTAAGGGAGTAGCTGCCGCGTCCGGAGACGCCGAGGACGAGGCCCCCGCGTATGAGATCGAGGACGCGAAGCAGCACGACAAGCCGACACGCAAACGCGGTCCCAAGAGCCCCGGCCAAGTGCGATCCACGGAGCAGCGCCGCAGGTGCAAGACCTGTGGCTTCACCTCAAACACCGGCAATATCGCGAAACACGCGGCCCGCACCGGCCACATTCACAGCTCGCGGGTGGCGTGAGGCATGCCCGACACCGACCCCACACCACTGCACCACACCAGAACCGGTGCAGTATTGCACCAGGATCGCCGCGTAGAGGCACTGACACAGAGGTACGGATGCCTCGACTGCTCGCTTGAATCCAACGCGGCCGGGCTCGACCGGCACCAATTGGTCACCCACCACGAAGGGCGGGTGAAGCTCGATGGCTGATGGCAAGCCGCTGACATCCACCCAGCACCGCGCTGCGGCACTGCTCGGTCAGGGCCGCACGCAGGAGGAGACCGCCGCCGAGTGCGGCACGACCGGGACGACCGTGCGCCGCTGGCTGAAACGAGACGATTTCACGGCCGAGGTGAAGGTGGCCAGGGACGCCGCCATCGACGCGAATCCGTCTGCCCGCAGCGTGCTCGAATCGGCCTTGCACGCCAACACGCCGCGCGGGCTTCCCGACTGGCGTACCCGACTTGACGCGGCAAAGATTCTGTTTCTTGACAGCGGCGACGAGGGGGAGGGGAAGGGGCAGCGCAGCACAAGGATCTTCATGCCACCGGATGAGGACGACGGCGCCGCACGCCCCGACCCACTCACGAAACCGGACTGATGCCGACACTGCGCGAAGTCGAATACGCCCTCGACTCGTACCCCGACACGGACGGCGTCGCCGTGGTTGATGTGGGTGACGATTACCGCCTGCTTGCTAGTCGCGACGCCGACGAAAACGGGGCAGCGGTCCTCGTACTGATGAACGTGCCGGATGGCTTCGCTAGCTGACAGGCGAAAGTTCAGGCGGTTCCGCAATGCCCTGCTCACGCGGGAGCCGGTGCGGAAGCGCAAGCGACTCGTGCGTCCCATCGTGATCGTGGCTGCGGATTCCCTGCCGGAGCCTCGCTACTCGCGGTCACTGATCTCACCAAAACGGGTAGCGTCAAGTCGGCGGGTGATCGCGCAGGTGAACGCGATGCGCGTTGCCTGCTCTGACTGCGACATGGTGAGCGCGCCGGGACCTATGGGCAGGCACTTCCGCAAGACCGGCCACCACCGCGCCGAGGCGACCAATAAGTGAGCTTCGAATCGAGTAATACGGTAGTACCTGCTCCCTGCGGGCATATCGCAAAAGCGGGGAACTAATCAGGCATCGCTTAGGTGGCCTGAAACCCCATGGGGAAGCCGATTCCCGGTAAAATAGGCCCCTCATGGGAGAGGAGAAAATACCGGCCGTTATCTATGCTGCCCGCTCGGCTTCGGATGATGGGGAGAAGTCCACGCGAAGTCAGATTGACGAGGTCCGGAAGAGGGTCGATTTGGAGGGTGGACGCGAAGTCATCGGGGAGTTTTCGGAGTCCGGTAGGTCTGGATTCCACGGAGAGCGCGGGCCGGAACTTGACGCCGCCATGGCAGCTGCTACAGGGGCCGCTTCAGACGCCGGCGCTGCTGAGCTTTGGGTCTTTCACAGCAGCCGACTCGCGCGTGGGGATGGCCATAAGGGCAAGCGCAGCCTGAACAAAATCCATGCTGACCTGCTCTACGAGGACGTGCAGGTTCGGAGCGTCGAAGACGACGAATTCGTGAGGAACGCAATGCTCGTCGGAATCGCAAGCGAGCAGAACAATAAGTTCGCCAAGGATCACGGCACCCACATCGCGCGCGGCAAGCGCCGGGCGAGTGGGGAGGGCAAATGGAGCGGCGGGCCAGCGCCGGACGGCTACATCACAGATCGGCAGCTAGTTGACAAGAAGATCGTCGCCAAACTCAAACTCGATCCCGAGCGGGCGCCAGTCATACGGGCGGCCTTCGATCTCGCAGAGGGAGGGATGCCGGACGCAGCGATCGTGCGAAGCCTCAACGAGGCGGGGCACCGCACGAAGAATGGGAAGGCTTGGACCTTGCGCCGCGTCAACGCGACCCTCTCCAATCCGGTCTACGCCGGGCGGATCGTCAGATGGGGTGCGGGGTCAATGAAGGGCGGCGAGTACAGGCGATTTGAGGAGCCGGAGATTTGCATAGGC
Source organism: uncultured Solirubrobacterales bacterium (assembly GCA_963745305.1). Classification (GTDB taxonomy): domain Bacteria; phylum Actinomycetota; class Thermoleophilia; order Solirubrobacterales; family 70-9; genus CAVUWL01. Next base: position 449,270 of record CAVUWL010000017.1, on the reverse strand, counting down.
GAGCATCCCCACCTGATTGAGCCGGATCGCTATGACGTTATCGCGGCGGTGCGGGCTGACCGGCTCAGCTCGAAAAAGCGGAAGACCTCTGCGCCGAAAGATCGGGGCCGTTTAGGTGGTAGGCCGACGACGCGCTTTGCGCTCGCCAAGTTGGCGGTGTGCGGACGCTGTGGTGAGCGCATGAGCGTGAACACGAGCAAGCCCCGGACGGATGGCACTCAGCGACGCACCTACGTCTGCCAAAACGTCAGAAGCGCGACCGGCCTCTGTGACCAGCCCCGACTTGACGCTGAGAAGATCGACACAGCGGTCGTCGAGTACCTCGACCGGCTGTTCGTTGACGTTGATGCTTGGACCGCCGAGCTTGAACGTGGCGCGAGCGGGCAGCGTGAGGCAGCTGAGGCGGCTCTCGCAGCAGAGCGGGCCGAGCTGGCGAAGCTGGAGGGCAGGGAGGCGAAGCTGCGGGAGGTTTGGACCGCGGCCATAGAGGCCGGCGAAACCCGGAGAGAAGAGATCGCCTTCGACACTCTGGAGGAATGCGCCAGCAAATCAGGCGTTTGTCGCGAACGAGTGGCCGAGCTTGCTGGCACGCTCAATGCGATGGAGGAGGAGCCGTCGCCGACCGATACGGCGCTTGACCTCTACAACGACCTCGTCCGCGTCGTGCGCGGCGGGGACGGCAGCCTGCTTGACCTGAACGAGCGGCTTCGGTCGGAGTTTGAGGCGTTCGAGCTGGACAGGGTCGAGGAGGGGATCGTGGGCATTCTGCCGCTGCTGCGGGAGCGGGGTATCAAGGACGTGCGAGCCCTCTACAGGGCCTGGGAGGAGGCGGGGGAGCCCGACCCCACCGCTGAGGAGATCGAGGCCTACGAGGCCCGGGAGCGCGCCGAGGAGCCGATCTGGGCGGGCAAGGTGCGGCCACCGGCGCTGCCGCTAGCGGTGCCTGACAACGACCCTAACCCGCGCTACTATACAAAGTAAAGTGACTACGTTTAGGCGGCGAGATTTTGGCTGAGGATAAGAGGGTTGAGAACGTGATCATCGTCGGCGGCGGGCCGGCCGGGTATACGGCGGCGCTCTACACGGCCCGGGCCAACCTTGAGCCACTCGTCTTTGAGGGCTTTCATTGGGGTGGGCAGCTGCAAAACACGACCGACGTCGAGAACTACCCCGGCTATCCGGAGGGGATCATGGGGCCGCAGATGATGGGTCAATTTCGCGCCCAGGCGGAGCGTTTTGGCACCCGATTCGTGAGCGATGACATCGACCGGGTCGAGCTCTCTGACGGCGGCCTGCAGCGGGTCTTTCTGGGCGAGGAGGAGCACCTGGCAAAGACCGTGATCTTGGCGATGGGCGCCGAGCCTCGCCGCCTCGGGATCCCCGGAGAGATGGAGCTGGGTGGGCGCGGCGTCTCCACCTGCGGCGTTTGCGACGGGGCCTTCTTCAAGGGCGAGAACGTCGTCGTGGTCGGCGGTGGTGACTCGGCGATGGAGGACTCAATCTTCATCTCCAAGTTCGCGAATAAGCTCATGGTCATCAACCGTCGCGATCAGTTCCGAGCCTCCAAGATCATGCTGGCGCGAGCCCGCGAGAGGGGAAACATCGAGTTCAAGACGCCATATCTGGTGGAGGAGTTCCTCGCTGGGGGGGATGGCAAGCTCGCCCGGGTTCGCCTGCGCCAGGCCGAAACGGGGGAGAGCGAGGAGGTCGAGGCCGGCGGCGCCTTCGTCGCGATCGGCCACATCCCGAAATCCGAGATCGTTGCCGCTCAGGTCAAGACCGACCAGGGCGGCTACATCCACACCGATCCGGGCTCCACGCGGACCAATCTGGGCGGCGTCTTTGCGGTTGGCGACGTGGTCGATCGCACCTATCGCCAGGCTGTCACGGCGGCGGGCACCGGCTGCATGGGCGCGCTTGACGCCGAGTGGTACCTGCGCGACACGCCGCCGCTGGCGGAGGCGCATTGGATGCCGGGTGGCGAGCCAACCGAGATCGCTCCGGCGCCCAACTCCTGACCGGACCGGGGAGTTAGGCGAGGAGTTCTTCGATTCGCAGAGTCCGCTTGCCGCGCGGAGTCTCGATTTCGACCCGCTCACCAACCTTGCGATCGCGGAGGGCCCGCCCGATCGGCGACTCCGCAGATAGCCTGCCGTTGGCCAGGTCAGCCTCGGTCGAGCCGACCAGGGTCCAGGTGTTCACCTCGGCGCTGGCCTCGTCGCGGACCGCCGCGGTGCGGCCGAAGGCAAAGCACTCTGCCTCTCCGTCGACGCCGACCACGACCGCGTTTCGCAGCCTCTGTTTGAGTCGCTTGATGCGGGTCTCAAGGTGAGCCTGGTCCTCCTTGGCGATGTGGTAATCGGCGTTCTCCTTGAGGTCGCCGAGCTCCCGCGCCACCTTGATTCTCGCGGCCATCTCGGTGCGGGCATCGCCCTCGAGCTGCTCGATTTCTGCCCGCAGCGCCGCGATCCCATCTGGCGTGATTGGCTCTCCGCCGAGCTCGGCGCCGTTCATTCCCCCAGCCTCGCAGATCTGCCTGGCAGCAGTCGCGAAAGCCCCACCCGATTGATGCGGCGGTCCGTTTTGGCTAAGGTCGACTACCTGGCCGCCGAGTGCACCCATCTAGATTCCGTTCGCTTTGAGGAGGTCCCCGCTGAGGTCGCGGGTTGTGAGGAGTGCTTGGCGTTGGGGACGCAGTGGGTGCATTTGCGGATGTGCCAGAGCTGCGGGCGTATCGGTTGCTGCGATAACTCACGCGGCAAGCACGCCACCGCGCACTACCATCAGAGCGGGCACCCGATCATCCGCTCGGCTGAGCCGGGAGAGGATTGGAGCTGGTGCTACGTCGATCGGGTGATCTTGCAACTGCCCGGCTGATCCGTTACAGCTTCGAGTTGCTTATCCAGGCTCCGCAGCGAGGTGGTGCACCTATCAGCTGCCATCTGAGCAGATCGCCGCGCAGAGGTGCTGTCCCAGGGCCCCCTCTAGGGTGCGACCTGCTCAAGGGGCGCATCTGCAGCCGCGGCGCGGCGCAGAAGCGGGGCTGCTTGGTAGGCATCTCCGCCTGAGGTTTGCGCACCCTGCAGAAGCTGCAGAGCTCTCGCACAGCCGAGTTTGGCGGTGAGTCCGAGCGGTCCGAGCGGCCAGTTGAAGCCGAGCCGCATCGCGGTCTCCATGTCGGGAGGGGAACCAATCCGCTCTTCGAGCGCGAATGCAGCCTCGTTGCTGATCTGGGCCAACAGGCGGGGCAGGATCCAGGGTCCGTTCGGGTCGATTGCTTCCAGCTCATGGGGGGCGAGCGTCGGCACCTCGATGGCGAGGTCTGGGTCGGCGTCGCGGTGGGGCCCCTCGTCATAGCGATAAAAGCCGAAGCCGCTCTTTCGTCCGAGGCGACCTTCGGCCACCATCTCTTCTTGGATCGGGCTGGGGCGCCAGCGCTCGGGTTGGTTGCCGAGCGCGTAGAAGGATCGGGCCACCTCAAGGTTGACATCGAGGCCGATCAGATCGATCAGCTCGAATGGGCCCATCCGAAAGCCGCCGCCAATCCGACAGATGCGGTCGATTGTTGCGGCGTCGGTAAGCCCTTCGCCAAGTATCCGCAGCGGCTCGAGCGTGAACGGTCGGGCGAGGCGATTTGCGATGAAGCCGGGGCTGTCCTTGGCCTTAATCGGGACTCGGCCCATCCTTTCGCTGACCGCGGTGGCCGCCCCCAGGACGGTGGGGGAGGAATCTGTGGTGGCGACGACCTCGACCAGCTTCATCAAGGCTGGCGGGTTGAAGAAGTGCATACCGATTACCCGCTCCGGATGCGGAGTTGTGGCAGCGAGTGCGCCGACGGGAAGCGAGGAGGTGTTTGTGGCGAGGATCGTTTGCGCGCCGCAGGCGGCGGCCAGCGCGGTGAATATCTGACGCTTCAGGTCCAGATCCTCGGGCCCGGCCTCGATCACCAACTCGCATTCGCGGAGCGCATCAATGCTCGCGCCCAGTGTCAAACGGGCGTCGGCGGCCGTCGCCTGGGCCACGCTCCAGCGTTCGCGGCTGACCCCCCTTGAGAGCGCCTCGCTGAGTCGAGATCTCCCCGCCTCGAGGGCAGTGGGGATCGGGTCATAAAGCGTGGTCTGAAAGCCGCCGATGACGGCGATCTGAGCGATGCCGGCGCCCATCGTGCCGGCTCCGATCACCCCTACTCGGGTCAGGCTCAATGTCCGCTGAACTCCGGCTCGCGCTTCTCCAGGAAGGCGCGCATGCCCTCGACTCGGTCTTCGGTTGCCATCGCCAGCTCAAAGAGACGGCGCTCGCTATCAAGCCCGGCAGAGAGGGCCGACTCTTCGGCGGCGATCACCGCCTGCTTGGCGAGGCGGGCGGCGATCGGTGGTTGGGCGGCGACGATGTGGGCCAGCGCGATCGCCTCATCGAGCCAATCCTCCGCTCCGACGACGCGATTGAGCAGGCCCATCTGCAGGCAGGTTTCGGCGTCGAAATGGCGTCCCGTGAGCACGAACTCCATCGCCCGATGCTTGCCGAGGACCCGGGTCAGCCGTTGGCTACCGCCGCCGCCGGGAATAATTCCCAGGTTGATCTCTGGCTGGCCGAACTTGGCGGTCTCTGAGGCAACGATCATGTCGCAGGCAAGCGCCAGCTCGCAGCCGCCGCCGAGTGCGTAGCCAGAGACGGCGGCGATCATCGGGGTCTTCACGCGTGCCACTCGCTTCCAAAACTCCGCTGCCGGGTGATAGATGACCTCGGTGAGGCTGCGTTCGCTCATTGCCCTGATGTCGGCGCCGGCGGCGAAGACCCGATCGGAGCCAGCGATCACGACGCAGCGCAGCTCTGGATCTGCATCGATTCGCTCGAGCTCGGCGGCGAGGGCCATCATCAGCTCCGTCGAAAGGGAGTTCCGCGACTGGGGACGGTTGAGCCGCAGCAAGGCGACGTGGCCATCGCCCGAGACCTCGATCAGCTCGTCGCCCACGGTTCAGCTCTCCTCGAACGGGAGCATCGCACTGATTCCGGTCGCGGCCCGTCCGATGATCAGCTTTTGGATCTGAGAGGTCCCCTCATACAGCGTCGTGACCCGGGCGTCGCGCAGGTAGCGCTCGACCGGATAGTCATCGACGTAGCCCGCACCACCGTGGACCTGAATCGCCAGGTTGGCGCACTCCACCGCGGACTCGGTTGCGTAGAGCTTGGCGATCGATGTCTCCGCTGTATTTGGCTTACCTTCATCCTTGAGCGCGCCGGAGCGATAGACCAGCATGCGGCTGGCGTCGCGTTTGAGGATCATTTCGGCGATCATCTCCTGGACCAGCTGAAAGCGGGCGAGCGGCACGCCGAATTGCTTGCGCTCCTTCGCGTATCTGACCGAGGCATCGACGCAGCCGTCGCAGATGCCGACGCACCCGGCGGCGACGCTGTAGCGGCCGTTGTCGAGCGCGCTCATCGCTACCTTGAAGCCATCGCCGACCTCACCGAGCAGCGCCTCTTCGCCCACCTCGACCCCATCGAGTGAGAGCGAGGCGGTATCGGAGGAGCGCAGTCCGAGCTTGCCGTGAATCTCTTGGGAGCCGAAGCCCTCGCTGGAGGTCGGCACCAAAAAGCAGGCGAGGCCGCGGTGCTTGAGGGAGGGATCGGTCTGGGCAAAGATCAGCGCCAGCTCGGCGAAGTTACCGAGGGAGATCCACATCTTCTGACCACTGATCGACCAGCCCGAGCCGGTCCTCGTGGCGCGGGTGCGGAGGCTGGCGGCATCGGAGCCGCTATCGGGCTCGGTCAGCCCAAAGCAGCCCAGCGCCTCTCCGGAGCAAAGCCGCGGAAGCCATTTGCCCTTTTGCTCCTCGTTGCCCCAGCGCTCGATCGAGCCCGCGACCAAAGAGGTCTGAACCGACACGACGGTGCGCGCCGAGGAGTCGGCGCGCCCAACCTGCTCGACGATCAGCCCGTAGCCGATGTAGTCAAGGCCGCGCCCGCCGTAGCGCTCGGCAACCGGGGCGCCGAGGTAGCCGACCTCGCCGAGCTTGCTCGCCAGCTCGCGGTCAAAACGTCCGGCGCGGTCGTTCTCTCGTACCCGCGGCTCGATCTCTCGATCGGCAAACTCGCGTGCCGTTTCGGAGATCAGTCGCTGCTCATCGCTTAGCTGGAAGTCCATTGCAGCCCTGCTTTCTCGTCTTGGTCTGGATGGATCAAGGTGCCCGAAACCGGGTGCCCGATCGGCGTCGTTAGCGCGCTGGCTCGAGCTGTTCTCACCGAAGCTCTTGGCCCAGGGTCGTCGCGAAGGCCGCCTGAGCCTCCCGCGTACGTGGGCCGGGAGCGTCTGAGAGCTCGACCCCATCGATCGCCGCGACGGCCTGAATCTCCCGTGTGGTTGAGGCGAGGAAGGCCTCGCTTGCGGCGCGCAGATCGGCGACCGGCCAGGCGCCCTCCTCGACCGCGAGCGCCTTGATCAGACGGTCGCGCGTTATCGACTCCAAAACTCCGCCGTCGAGGGCGGGGGTGCGCAGGTAGCCCTGCGCCGATACCCAAAAGATCGAAGAGGTGGGTGGCTCTAGGACCGTACCGTCGGGGCGAACCAGGACAGCCTCGTCGGCGCCCGCGGACTGGGCGAGTCGGGTCGCCTGCATGTTGGCTGCGTAGGAGAGCGACTTGACGCCGTTTAGGATTAGGGTCGGTGAGTAGGTGATCGTGGCCAGGCGAAGCGTCTCTGTATGGGGCGGGAGCGGCTCGGTTGCGGCGATTCGTCGGCCGCCACGGGTGACGATCAACCGCAGCTGCCCGTCGATCCCTCCGGCCGCAGCTAGCAGGGCCCCAATCTCGAGCTCCAGCGCGGCGCGGTCAAAGTCCAGCTCGATCGCCGCTGCCGAGCGTTGCAGGCGGTCGAGGTGATCGGCCAAGGCGAAGGGTCGCCCCGCGTAGAGGCGGATGACCTCAAAGGCTCCGTCACCGCGGTAGAGACCGTCGTCTTTGAGCGGGACGCTAGCCTCGGCGCTGGGCCGGATTGCTCCGTCGACGCTGGCCAGCTCGTTGAAGGTCGTTGTCATCAGCGCGGCGAGGATACTTCTCAAACGGCTTCGAACACCGTGGCCAGACCCTGTCCGACCCCGACGCAGAGGGTGACGAGGCCGTAGCGGCCACCCCGTCGGCGCAGCTCATGCAGAAGGGTCGTGGCGAGGCGAGCCCCCGAGCAGCCGAGCGGATGGCCGAGCGCGATCGCGCCGCCGTTGACATTGAGTCGCTCTTGATCGATGCCGAGCTCGCGGGAGCAGGCGAGCGCCTGGGAGGCGAAGGCCTCGTTCAGCTCGATCAGGTCGATTTGATCAAGCGCGAGGCCGGCAGCTGTGAGAGCGCGTGGTACGGCCTCAACTGGGCCTATCCCCATCAGGGCGGGGTCGACCCCAGCGACCCCAAAGGAAACGATTCTGCCCAGCGGCTCGGCATCGAGCGCCCGGGCTCCGGCCTCCGAGGCAATCAGCAGGCAGGCGGCGCCATCGTTTAGCGGAGAGGCGTTACCAGCGGTGACGGTTCCCCCCTCGCGGAATACTGGCTTAAGCTCAGCGAGGCGCTGCGCGGATGCATCGGCTCGCGGCCCCTGATCGGTATCGACGACGATCGTATTGCGGCCGCTCGGAGCCTCGATCGCAATTATCTCTTCGCCAAACTGACCGGTCTGGGTCGCGGCGACGGCGCGCTGATGGCTGCGAAGCGCGAAGGCGTCTTGGTCCTCCCGGTTGATTGCAAAACGCTCGGCGACGTTCTCGGCGGTCTCGCCCATCGACTCGGTCGAGACGCCGAGCTCGGCCATGCGAGGGTTGACCATGCGCCAACCCAAGGTGGTGTCGTGCATCGTCTGGGAGCCGCGCGGGAATCCGCGCTCGGGCTTCTGCACAACCCAGGGCGCCCTGCTCATCGACTCGACCCCTCCGGCCAGGTAGAAGTCGCCCTCGCCAAGCTTGACCGCGCGCGCCGCCGCGTTTACGGCCTCGAGCCCCGATGCGCAGAGCCGGTTGACCGTTGCCCCGGGCACGCTGAAAGGCAAGCCGGCCAAGAGCGCCGCCATCCGAGCCACATCGCGGTTGTCCTCGCCGGCTTGATTCGCGGCTCCCAGGTAGACGTCGGTGATCCGCTCCGGGTCGACGCCACCACGCTTGATGAGGGCCGCGATCAGGTGGGCAGCGAGATCATCTGGGCGAACCCCCGCGAGGTCGCCACGATAGGCGCCCATCGGAGTTCGGATCGCGTCGATCACGTAGGCCTCGGACACGGATTGGGGATTAAACAAGGAGTCTCGCCAAAACGCGGTCCACGGGGTTTGCTGCAAAGGGCAACTCGGCCGTGTGGGATGCCCTGTCACGGCGTATCCTTGCCGTCGTGGGTTTCCTTTTGGGCACCGCTGCAATGCTTCTCTTCTTGGTCGGCGTGCTGGTGGTCGTCGGGCACTATTACCCTGGCAGCAGCGCCGATCTGATCGATTGGCGGCCGACCCGCTCGGCCGAGGTCGAGGCTCAAAACGAGGTCGATGACGTTCGCCAAATGCTTGAGGCTCAAAATGAGATGCGCCGCCGCCGCGGCGCCGGGGAGATCACCGAGAGGGATCTGCAAGAAGCAGTTGCAGAAGATGAGCGCAGACGGTTGCGCTGGCAGGGCCCTTACGGGGCCGCCTAGGCGGCGGCATGGCGAGGGCGTTGATTGTCGGCTGCGGCTGCCGCGGGCGGCGGCTCGGCCAAGAGCTGCTCGAGATGGGCTTGCAGGTGCGCGGCAGCACCCGTCGCCCGCCGGGGGTGGCGCCAATCCAAAGCGCCGGAATCGAAGCGGTGATCGCCGATCCGCTTCGCCCCGCCAGCGTTTTTGACCAAGTCGCCGAGGTCGGCGTCCTCTACTGGCTGCTGGGCTCAGCGCAGGCCGAGCCCGAGGCGATTGCCGCCATCCACGGCCTGCTCTTGGAGCGGATCCTTGAGAAGATCGTCGATACCCCGGTGCGGGGCTTTGTGTATGAGGCGCGTGGCTCGGTCCCCGTCGAGTGGTTGCAGGCAGGGGAGGCGGTCGTCCGCGAGGCCGAGGCAAAGTGGCGGGTGCCGATCGAGATCATCAAGTGCGATCCAGGGAAGCCGCAGCTTTGGACTCAGGAAATGAGCGCGGCAGGGGCTCGACTGCTGGGTTTGGAGCCGAAAGCGCAAATCCTGATTGAATAAGTCGGGAATCTGGATTTCTAATATGTCTAAACTCGGATAGGAATTTGGCAGTTTAGGCGCCAACGCGATTCGGAGGTTTTGGATGAGCTATGCGAAGGATGTTCTTGTTGAGACCGATTGGCTCGCCGATCACCTCGACGACGATTCAATTCGCATCGTCGAGGTCGATGAGAACCCGGCCCTCTATGCAGAGGCCCATATTCCCGGAGCGATCGGCTTTGATTGGAAAGCGGACCTGCAAGATCAGGTCAAGCGTGACTTCCTTGGCCCCGATGACTTCGGTGCCCTGATGGGCAGCCGCGGTATTTCAAACGATCACACCGTCGTGCTCTATGGCGATCGCAACAATTGGTTTGCCGCCTACACCTACTGGTACTTCCGCTATTACGGCCATGGCAAGGTGAAGCTCGTCAACGGGCCGCGCGAGAAGTGGATCTCCGAGGGGAGGGAGACGACGACGGAGGTGTCCGCGTACGAGCCGGCGAACTTCGATGCCCAGCCCGGCGACAGCTCGATCCGGGCGTTGCGCGAGGAGGTAACAGCGGCGCTTGACTCCACGACCAACCTGGTTGACGTGCGCAGTCCCCAGGAGTACTCGGGGGAATTGATCGCGATGGCGGGCTATGAGCAGGAGGGGGCCCAACGCGGTGGTCACATCCCTGGCGCAGCTTCGGTGCCTTGGGCTCAGGCCGTAAACGAGGACGGCACCTTCAAAAGCGCGGAGGAGTTGCGCGAGCTTTACACGTCAAAGGGAGTGATCTCAGACGGGGCGCCGATCATCGCCTACTGCCGAATCGGCGAGCGTTCAGCTCACACGTGGTTCGTTTTGCACGAGCTGCTGGGCCAGGGAGACGTCAAGAACTACGATGGATCCTGGACAGAGTGGGGGAATCTGGTCGGCGTTCCAGTCGAGAAGGACGTCTAGCCAACTCGCTCAAGCAGATCGCCGAGGATCCGCGCCGTGGCACCCCAGATCAGATGCTCTCCCACCGCGTAGGTGGGCGTGTGGATCGCGGTGCCGCGGCGCAGGAGACGCCGCATCTGATAGCCACTGCTCAAGAGCTCGACTGAGAAGGTGAGGACCGTCTCCACCTCGGCGGGGTTGGGGTCCAGTTCGAGCTCGCCAGGCGGAGCAATAAGCCCGACGAACGGGTGGATGCGGTAACCGGTGACAAAGGTCGAGGTCGGCGGCAGAGCGCCGACCAGCTCGACCCGCTCTGGCTCCAGGGCGATCTCCTCACTGGCCTCGCGCAGTGCCGTGGTGGCCAGATCTGAATCGCTGGGCTCGGCGCGCCCACCGGGGAAGGAGATCTCCCCGGCGTGGCGTCGCAGGTCGGCACGCCGCTCGGTAAAGATCAAGCCGGGATGCTCGGGCCAATCGTAGAGCGCGACCAGCACGGCCGCGTCGGTGCCGGCGCGGGTCTTCACCGCCGCGGCCTGTTCGGGGGTGAGGAGGAGGCTGCTGAGCTCTTTTCTGCGCCGGTTCAGATAATCACCTGGACCGTGCCACCGTCGACCGACCAGGCGGCGCCGCTGACGTAGGAGGCACGCTCAGAGCAAAGAAAGACGATCGCCCCAGCAATCTCACCAACCTCGGCCAGGCGTCCGATCGGGCGCTTAGATCCAACCGCCTCAAGCGCCTCCTCGCGGCTGCTTGCCGCTGAGAGCTTGTGAGCTCCGTCGAGCAGGCCACCGGGCCTTAGCCACATCTCTGAGGCAACCGGGCCGGGACAGATCGCGTTGACGAGCACGCCGCGGCTTGCATAACGCTCGGCAAAGAGGCGCGAGAGCGACAGCTCGGCAGCCTTGGCCACCGAGTACTCGGGCATCGCCGGGGAGGGACGCTTTGCCGCCGATGAGCAGACGTTGACGATCCGCCCCCATCCGCGCCGCGCCATCTGCGGCGCGGCGGCCCGCATCGTCGCCAGGGGCGCCATCACGCTGAGCTCATATTGGTCGCGAAAATCCTCTGCGGGCACATCGTCGAGATCGCGCCAACTGGCGCGACCGGCGTTATTGACAAGCACATCAAGGCTTCCGAATCGCTCGCTTGCATCTCCCAGCATGCGCTCCCCAGCTCCCTCGCAAGTCACGTCGAGCGCCAGGTAGGCCGCCCGTCCCCCAACCGATGCCCCGGCGGCGGCGGCGCGTTCGGTCGCGTCGATGAGACGTGCCTCATCGCGGCCGACTAGCAGCACGCTGGCGCCCTCGGCGCAGAGCAGGCGGGAAGTCTCAGCGCCGATACCGCGGCTCGCACCGGTGACCAGGCAGCCGCGTTCGGCCAGTCCGAGATCCATCTAGTCCCGTTCGGTGACGGTGACCGCAGTCTCGGTAGCCAGGACCGTGTGGACCGGGCATCTGCGCGCGATCGCCAGCAGGCGCCCGCGCTGCTCCTCGCTCAGCTCTGCGGGAAGTTGAACCCAGACCGCGAAGAGGCTGGGTCGCGGGCCCTCATAGCTAAGCTCGACGCCCACCTCCAGTGCGCCGATGTCGAGGTCTTTTCGCTCCGCATAGGTCTCCATCGTGATCGCCGTGCAGGCCGCTAGGGCAGCGGCCAGCAGTCGAGTTGGGGAGGGGCCGGTGTCGGTTCCCCCGGCCGCCGTCGGCTCATCGACGATCAGCGCGTGACCGCCCTCGATTTCGACCTCATGGGAGAATCCCTGGCGGCGGCGGGCGAGGACCTTCACGATGGCTAGGCCTTGCGCCGGCCCTCGAAGAGAACCGGTTCCTCGACGTCGGCAAAGCGGGCCAACGCGTAGGCGAGGTCGGAGGAGCGGTTGACGAAGCGAAGGACGGTTTGGCTGGGTAGCTCCCCCTGATCTCCTAGGGCCGCGATTGCGCGCTCGGCACGGCGGATGATCGCTCGGGCAACATCAAGTTGGGCCGAGAGTCGATTTCCGCCGGGGATCACAAATTGGTCGGGAAGCTCGACCAGCGACATGTAGTGATCGATTCGCTCCTCAACAGCCGCGACCATCTGCTCGTTGGTTCGGCTGATTCCGTCCTGGAGCCGGTGCGTCGCCTCAGCAGCCGTCGCGAGCTCGGCTCCAGCGACAAAAATGTCGTCTTGAAGTCGGAGGATGTCGGCAGCCAGCTTCGCTTGCTCGGGTGCGCAGAAAGCGCGGGCAAGTCCAAGCGCCGAACATGCCTCATCGAGTGAGCCGTAGGCCTCGGTGCGGCCGTGATGCTTGGGAATGCGGCCGCCATACCAGAGCGAGGTCGTGCCGTCATCACCTTTTCGCGTGTAGATCTTGACCATCGCTCGATCCTAAACCGGGTCTCAGGCGACCGGGTTAAAGACGAGGCCAGTCATCACCTTGGGGAAGAAGTAGGTCGACTTGGGAGGCATGTTCTCCTCGGTTTCGGCGATCGCCCGGACTTGCTCGACCGGGATTGCGCGCAAGAAGAAGGCGAGGTCATAAGTGCCGCTCTCAAGCAGCGAGAGCGCGTCGGGAATGCTCTTGGCGTAGCCAATTCCACGCTTGGCGGCGATGTCGTCTTCGCTCATTCCAACCAGGCCCCTGAGTACCAGAGTCTCGAGGATCGCTGCATCGAGGCGACGGTAGGGCCCGGGTTTGTCGGGGAGCCGGCGGTCCAGCCCGTCGAGGTCCTTGAGGCGGAGGCGATAGCCACGCTGGTGGTGGGAATCGAAAAGGCCAAACACCCCAACCCCCGGCTCGCCGGCCGGATCGAGCTCCTCCGCCGCGACCTCGCTGACCTCAAACAGCTCGCGCAGGCCGTTTCCGAGGCGCTGCTGGCGGCTCGGATCGGCGCTGAGGCCAGAGAGCAAGCGGTGGGTTGGATAGACGGTGAGGCCAGGGTCATCGAGACCGGTAAGCGCCATCAGGGTGTAGTTGTGAGGGCCTGCCCCGCCCACCTCATCGCGATAAGCGCGCGCGGTCTCATAGCGGTGGTGCCCGTCAGCGATCAAAAGCTGAGCGTCGGCGAGGCGCTCGCTCACGGCCGCGTGGATCGCCGGCTCGCCGATCCGCCAGATTCGATTGAGCGTGCCGTCTTCGTCAGTGACCTCGCCCCAGGGCGGCGCCTCTGTCACCGGCTCGACCAGCGGCCAGGCATCCTTGGTGCTGAGCGAGAAGATCGGAGAGAGGTTGTGATGGGTGGCCCTGGTCAGTTCGAGGCGATCCAGCTTTGGTCCGGGCAGGGTGCGCTCGTGCGGGCGGATCGTTCCGGTCTCATAGTCCTCGATGCTGACCCGCGCCAAAATGGCGTGTCGGGTATGACTGGAGCCATCGGGCGCCGTGTAGGATTGGGTCAGCGCCCAAATCGCCGGCTCAGGGTCTGCCACCAAGGCGCCGGCCTCGCGCCAGCTGGCAACTGTCTTGGCTGCGGTTGCGTAAGGGTCCTCGCTGCTGGATTCAGCGGGGCCCGTCTCGCCATATGGCCGGGGCAGGTCAATCGCCACCGCGTTGTAGGGGGAGCGCTGAAGCAGCTCTGCCCGCTGTGCGGGGTAGATCACGTCGTAAGGAGGGGATGCGACCTTCTGTAGAGAACCGACCACCTCGAGGTCGTAGTGCAAGGCGTTGAAAGGTTGCACGTCAGCCATGGGCCAAAAGCTAGCGGTTGCGTAGCCGGGGCTTCGTCCCGAACGTAAACGGCTCTCTAAACTTAGACGCTCGGGGCGTAGCGAAGCCTGGTAACGCGCCTGCTTTGGGGGCAGGAGATCGCTGGTTCAAATCCAGCCGCCCCGACTCTTACAGGCACACCGACACAACGCGCCAACTCGCGACACGAAGCTAATCTCGCCGCTCTCAAGCGCTTTGCCACCCACGGGGTCGACTCGAACCGGAGCCTAGATTTGGAACTTGCGGCTAGACAGCTGGTAGCCGGGTGGTCGCGGAAGGACCGGTAGAAAGGGCTGTGCTACCAACCTCTGGAGTCTCGATAGCGCGATACCGAGAGACAAGGAGTCGCGTCCGTCAACACAAAGGGGGGCTGCGAGGGTGGAAGGTCAGACCCATGGCATCAGGAAGCAAGAATTTCCGGGCGACGGCCAATCTCCTGTCCCCGCATCAGGTCTTCGCCTCGTTTGTAGCTGTGATCGCGGGCTTAGCGGTATGGCTGCAAAGTTCTTCCCCCGTGGTCGCTCCGGGTGGCGCCGTGAGCCTCTTCAGAACTCGACCTTGACCGCGACCTCGTACTTATAGACGCCGACGCGTTTGCCCATGCCCGCTCCCGTCGGAGGACTCATCGAATTGAGTTTTTCGTCGCCTTGTCGGTAGTCGTCCTCAGTCGCGAACATCGCGATGGCGAGAGAACCACCACTCTCTGCATTATTGAGCAGCAGAAACGCCTTCCCTGGAACTCCTTCAGGTGGCCCAGACTCAGAGAGGGCGCGGATCCGCTCTGCATTTTGGGCCAGCGTCTCAGCGTCTGCGCCCTCAAAGCGTGCGACTCGTGCGTACATATTGGTTCTCCTAGCTCGAGTTGGCGGTCTGGGTGAGCCTATAACGGGCATCCCGGTAGACCCCAACGACTTGCCTTTTCGATTTGATCAGGCCTCAGAGATTTCAGCCGGCAAACGCGGGAACTTCCATGTCTTTGTCGAAGCCCCAATGGTCCTCTCACGCCCTCAGGGCCCGTCTGAGGGGTAGTTGAGCTGCCATCTACTACAGGATTTGATGAGATCGATTCGAAAAAGATTGACATTCGCCAACGTCATCTCCTGTCTGGCTCTGTTCGTCGCACTGGGAGGCGCCGCTTATGCCACAGGCAAGCTGGAGAGAAACAGCGTTGGAACTAGGCAGATAAAGAACAATGCCGTGACTGAAGCCAAGATCAAGGATGGTTCAGTTACAGGTGCCAAGGTAAAGAGCGGCTCGTTGACAGGGATGCAGATCAACGCATCGAGCTTGGGGACGGTGCCCAGTGCCACCAACGCGACAGCTGCGACGAATGCGACCTCCCTAGGGGGTAGCCAGCCTCGGAGTTTGGCAAAGCTCGAATCTGCTGAGCGCAGTCGTAACAAATGACGGGGCCGCGACGCTGGCGCGAGGAACCTCCGGCACTTCGGTTGCCAGGGTTGGCCCAAAAGAGGTCGAGATTACATTTCCACGGGATGTCTCCCGGTGCGCCTGGGTGGCTGACCGTGGCGAGCCAGGACCCGAGCTGGTGGCAAATGGTGTGGCGACCGTTCGCGGGGTGTATCAAAATCCCGATGCGGTCGAAGTCGTGACCTACAGCGTAGAAAAACCGAAAGAAGTGGAAGACATGGACTTCCAGCTGATCGTACTCTGCTAGTTCGGAGAGGTATCGGTCTCCTTGGAAGCTCGCTCGAGGACTTGAGAACGCGCTGAGACCTTTCTTCGGTTCTATTCTGCGTCGCCTTAGCGTAATCTCCCGCCCCTGTTCAAGCTCGACAGCGTTGCGGATAGGGATTCGGAGACTGTGAAGCCTGGAATAATTCGGAAGAGGGTCTGACCGCATTGGTCTCGATTTCGCGCCGCAATCTCGTCATCGCCGCTATCGGCATCTGCATTCTCAGCGCTGCCATTGGTTCTGGGATCACGCTGCTGGCGAAGACCGGCCCGAGTGGGGCCCAAGGCGAACGTGGGCCGCCGGGGCGACGAGGCGCAGAAGGGCCTGAAGGGTCAGGCGGGGAAAGTGCGCAAGCTGAAGCTGAAGGAGCAAAAGCTGAAGCTGAAGAAGCCAGGTCCGAAGCGGAAACTGCTGTGTCCGAAGCCGAGGAATCAAAGAGCGAAGCGCAGGAAGCTAAGAGCAAAGCGGAAGAAGCCTGCGAAGAATCCGGAGCCGGTTGCTGAGGCAGAAGACCGGGTGCCAGAAGGCCAAACCGGTCGACCCAAAGACGGCAAGCCATTAAGCCGGCGGTTGGAGGGGGGTCTAGCTAAACTGAGGCCGCTGTCACCAGAATCTGACATTCGCTTTCCGGGCGAGTCCGGCGAGTACCGTCGTGAACGCAACCGACTCCTAGAGGCCGAGGTCGAGTTGCGGCGTGCAACGGAGCGGGTCGCCGCGCAGCGTCGAGCGCTTCCGCTAGGCGGCGTGGTAAAGGAGAACTATCGCTTCGAAGAGGTTGTCGCCGGTGGCGAGGTGGGGTTTTGCGAGCTCTTCGCGGCGGGCAAAGATACGCTTGTCGTATATAGCTTCATGTTCCCGCGATGGTCCGGCGACACGAGACCTGGGCCGGCTGGCGAGAGCGGGAAACTGCCGCTTGCGGAAACTCCGTGTGCGTCCTGCACGTCAATTCTCGACTCACTGGATGGTGCCGCTCGGCACCTCGAGGTGGTGCTTAACCTTGCCGTGGTCGCGAAGTCAGATCCGGAGCGAATTCGCACCTTCGCCCGCGAGCGTGGGTGGCGAAACCTGCGCCTTCTTTCCTCCCAAAACAACACCTATAATCGCGACTATCACGCCGAAACGACAGAGGGCGATCAGGTTCCCATGCTCAACGTGTTCATGCGCGATCGCGATCAAATTCGTCATGCCTGGGCCACGGAGCTCATGTTCGCGCCGCGCGACGAGGGCTTGGAGGCTCGCCACGTCGACTCCATCTGGCCAATCTGGAACGTGCTTGATATGACCCCCGAAGGGCGGAGCACCGGGAAAGATTTCCCCAAGCTCGACTACAAGTAGGCGACGCAGCTGATTAAGGCCGGCGAGCGCAGGCCCTCCCTCTGGCCCTGGGAGGGAGCCATAGTTCCAGGTTTAGGCTGTCGCGGCTCTGCCAGTTGACGAGATGCTCGCCCGTCGCCGATCTCGACGCCGAGAAGTTTGATCGTCAAACGGGGCACGGATCGCGCTGACCCTCAAAAGACAAGATCACCTCGGGTTCACAGGTCGACCCAGAGGCTACAACAGCCCCTTTTCCCGCAACTCAGCTTCTGCGCCTGGGGTCTTGCCGAGTCCCTCAAGACCCAGCTTGCCCATCACCGGGTTTGTCTTAGTGAATTGAATCTCGTCGTATTGGACTACCTCGATCCGGTTGCCCCACGGGTCGAGGAAGTCGAGTCCGCGGCCGGGCAAGATCTCTATCTCCCGGCGCGCAAGCGCCTTCCGAACTGCGCCTGCGTCGTCGACGACGAGACCGAAGTGCCGCGAGTCATCGCTGGCCTGGCGCCGCGGTGCCGAGAAGGCGATGAACTGATCGCCGGCATCGAGGAAGGCCATCTTTGAACCGATGCGCCCGCGGAGTTCGAAGTCAAAGAGCTCTCCATAGAAGGCGAGCGCCGCATCGATGTCGCCGACCTCCAAGGCGACGTGGTTGATGCCAACCAGTCGGGCTTTGGGGCTCATCAATGCAGTCTTTCACCTCGTGCCGCCGGTGGGGAGTAGGTCGTCCCAGCTGCGGGGAACGTGGGCCCCTTGGGGTGAAATGGAGCCCCTCTAAAAGGAATCCGGCCGGGATCAGAGCGGTTGCTTCGGCTGATGAAAAGCCAGGCGGCAACGTACTCCTACACCAAACTCCGTCGGGGGAGCGCATGTGCTTCGCTGATCTGGCCTCGACCCCTCCCGTGCTTGGTTGGCTTTAAGGCGCCGCGCCCAGGAAAGTGACCCCTGCCCGCAATTATTGCGCTTCGATTAGTTATCGCTGCTTAAAAGTGGTGCTTCTTCTTCGCTAGGAAGGGATAATGCCGTCCCAAGGTCGGTGAAATCCTTTTGCCTTCTGTCTTCAATTGGAGATTAGAGGGCCGGCTCAGATTTGAGATCGGCCCAAGACCGCGATCCGCGCACTCACCTGGGTCCGAGCCACCCAGTTCACTACGGTGTGGGTCGCTGTGCGGACAAAAGCCCTGCAGATAGAAAATCTAATCAAGCGCTACCCGACCGGAGTTGAGGCGCTTCGCGGCGTTTCGCTCGAGATAGAGCCGGGCGAGTTCTTCGGCCTGCTCGGTCCCAACGGAGCCGGAAAGTCGACGCTGATCCACTGCGCGACGGGCCTTGCCCAGCCGAGCTCGGGGTCTATCCGGGTGTTCGGCCACGATGCGATTGACGATTACGCCGAGGCGCGCCAAGCTGTCGGCTTGGCGCCGCAAGAGGTCAACCTCGACTGGTTTCTGACGGCCGAAGAGACCCTCGACTACCACGCCGGCTACTTCGGCATGCCCAAGCGGGAGCGCCGCGAGCGGGTCAAGGAGCTGCTCGAGACGTTCTCTCTCAGCTCAAAGCGCGACGAGCGTACCCGCACACTGTCCGGCGGCATGAAGCGGCGGCTAATCCTGGCTCGGGCCCTGATGCACCGTCCGCCTCTTTTGATCCTCGACGAGCCAACGGCTGGCGTTGACATCGAGCTGCGGCTGGAGCTGTGGCACTACGTTCAGCGCATCAACCAGGAAGGGACGACGATCCTACTCACAACCCATTACCTGGAGGAGGCGGAGCAGCTCTGCAGTCGTATTGCCTTCATCGCCGACGGTCAGATTGCCGCCCAGGGGTCGAGTAGAAGCCTCGCTGAAGGCTTCGGTGCTGCCAACCTAGAGGACGCCTATCTGGCTCTGGTCGGGCGAAAGGAGCTGTCCCGCTCTCCCATGGAGGAGTTGGCACCGTGAGTGCCGCCCAGATCCGCTTTCTCACCCTGTGGAGGCGTGAGGTCAACCGTTTTCTGAAGATCAAGAAGCAGACGATCGGTGCACCCCTGTTGGAAACGTTCCTCTATATCTCGGTCTTTGGCGCCGCGCTTGGCTCACGGATCAAGGAGCTACATGGGTTCGAATACATAATTTTTGTAATCCCGGGCCTGATCATGATGGCTTGGGCCACGAACTCCTTCGCCAACAACGCCTCCTCGATTCTGCAGCAGAAGTTCCAGGGCGCGATCCATGACCAACTTTCGTCGCCGGCCTCGCCCTTGGAGCTTTTGCTCGCCTTTTCCCTGGGCGGCTTCGTTCGCGGGCTGCTGGTGGCCTCACTTACCTTCATCGTCGCGTCGTTGCTGGTGGGATTGCCGGTCGAAAACGCTGCGATCCTGATTCCGGCGCTGTTTTTGGTCGGCTTTTTCTTTTCCCAACTCGGCGTCCTCATCGGTGTCCGAGCGGAGCAGTTTGACGACGTCGCAATCGCCCAAACCTTCGTCTTGACACCGCTCATCTTTCTCGGCGGAGTCTTTTACTCCGCGGCGTTGCTGCCGCAGCCGTTCCAGACCTTAACCAAGTTCGACCCCGTCTACTACATGATCGGTTTGGTTCGTTACGGCTTTCTCGGCTACTCCGAATTCAGCGTTGCACTCTCGCTCTTGTTCCTCAGCGGCGCTACCGCTGCCCTCACACTGATCAACCTGCGCCTCTTCTCGAGGGGTTATCGACTGCGCTCCTAAATCGAGCCCATGCGAACGATGGTGATCAACCGAATGCGGATTGAGCTCGGCTTAACGGTTTAGGCTAAATCCATCAGCCAGATTCCTGACATAGATGAGAGTGCGGCGAAGGTCGCGCCCGGATGGTATCCGGCCGAAGGAAGGCTCCGGTATTGGAACGGTTCGAATTGGACCAAGCGGGTCAAAGCCGAGCGCAGCAAGCCCTCCTCAATCGACCTCCCGAAGGGTGTTCCCCGCGCGTTGATTGTAATCGGCGGCCTGGCTCTGGCCATTTCTCCCTTCCTCACCTGGGTGAATGCAATATTGCTAGGTGGGTTGAATCTTTTCGATGCGCTTCAGATCACTGGGCGCCCGGAATTTATAGCTTGGATCGGGGTGTCGATGGGAGGAGCCGCCGCCTTGATCGCCTTGGCCAGCCCCTATCAACGAGTCGTCAGATATGCCTCAATATGCGCTGGCTTGGTTTCTGGAATCGGCTCTTTTTGGGTGCTTAAGACGATTACTTCTGACGTCCGGGTGGTGGACGGATTGGCCCAGCTCTCCTATGGCCCATGGATAGCCATTTTGGGTTGTTGCTCGATTCTGGCCGGCGGCCTGCTGACTGTGCGTAGCGGGCCTCGTGATGCTCCTGAGGAGTGATTTTCCGGATTCTCCTAACTCACAGAGGCCGAATTAGAGATGGATCGGATGCGACTGGTCGTCGACAATTCTTACGGCTCCTAGCGCCCTCGTGGGAGATCGGATGCTTCTTTCGGCAAGGGGACGGTAAATACGCCGCAATACGGGACCTGGGCCCGATGCTGCTGGCGGTTGCGCTTCCGGGGCCATTGAGCCTCGCTGCCAACCTGGGGTTCGACCTTACGGAGATGCCCCAAGACCTGAGCAATGTTCCTTCACCGTTCAAAAGCGAATCCCATTCTTGACCCAGCAGAGGACCACCAAACGGAAGATCCATATCTGGTTCGGTGCTGCTAAGCCCTTGCGGTACGTCTGCGGCTCTCTTTGGCGTAGGAGCCTAGGTCGATGAGGAACGCGAGGACGACAATGAACCACTCAAAACCCTTGACTCCATTCGAGGAGCTCCACATCACGGCATATGCGAGGGTCGTCCATGGCAGAACAAAGAAGCCGAGAAAGGGGACAAACCAGCTCTCAAAAGCGCGACTCAGAAGGTCGCTGAAAAGCCACAGCACGATCAATGCGAGCCGCGGCGAAATAAACGCAAATAAGACAACAAGGCAGCCGATCGGTGCACTTTAGCGGGGGCACTCCGGGGCCAAAGCGCGATTCCAGCAATATCACCGGGAGGTTGTCGGTTTCGGACCCGGCCCCCGGTCCGACTCGACATCTAGGCGGCCTTCGACCTCGTGGCTAGCACCGCGGCGGCGACCCATGCAGGTTCGGCTCCGAGCCCATCAGGGTAGCTGCTCAGCTGATAGGGCCATCCTGGGCATTGGCGTGGTCTGCGAAGGGTCTCCGGCCTGACTCGGGCAAGATCGGTTGGGTTCGATCGTGCTGCAACCGCGCGTCGCTATGCTGCTGAGGGAACGAGTTGGCTGGCCCTTGAGCGCCATTCATGCGATGCTTCGTCTGGACCGAGAGGCCGACCCCGGTAACGTCAGGGCTGTGAGTAAGCTCGGAAAGTTGATGACGATGCTGAATCCGGAGAAGACGCGGATGCCAAACGAAACAGAGGCGCTGCGGGGCCGCCCTGAGCGCGACTTCGCGGTGCCGGAGCGCCACGCGGTGCTCGGCACGCCGCTTGAGCCACCTTTTCCGGGCGGGATCGAGGTCGCGTTCTTTGCTCTCGGGTGTTTTTGGGGGGCCGAGAGGCTCTTCTGGGGTTTGAACGGGATCTACACGACGGCGGTCGGGTACATGAATGGAATCACCCCGAATCCGACCTATGAGGAGGTCTGCAGCGGGAGTACCGGCCACGCTGAGGCGGTGCTGGTTGCGTTTGATCCCGCCAAGACGTCCTACGGTGAGCTGCTCAAGGTGTTCTTTGAGGAGCACGACCCGACCCAGGGAATGCGTCAGGGGAACGACATCGGAACCCAGTATCGCTCCGGGATCTATTTCTCTAATGATTCTCAACGGAGGACGGCTGAGGCTGCCCTGCGGGCATATGACGAGGCGCTGAGCGCCGCCGGGCGCGAGCCGATCACGACCGAGATTCAGCCGGCCGGCCCGTTCTACTATGCCGAGGACTACCACCAGCAGTACCTGCACAAGGTCCCCAATGGCTATTGCGGACTCGCCGGCACCGGGGTGTCCTGCAGGATCCCAGCGGTCGCCTCCTAGCTTCTAAACCGGCGCGCCGAATAGCATCCCGCGCCGGTGACCCCCTCCCTCGGCTCCTACATAGGCGGCAGCCTCGCCGTGATCGGCATCCTCTCGGCGCTCGGTCTCGGTGGTTTCTGGCTCCGCCGCTGGATTGTGCCGGAGTTCTCTGGGGCGCTCGCCCGCCTTGCCGATATGACGATTGCGGTCGCGCTGTTGACCCTATCGCTAGAGCTGCTTGGCACCTTGAGCGTTCTGCGGCTCGGCTGGATCGTCGTCGTCTGCATTGCTGTGGGTCTGCTGGCCGCCTTGCTCGGCTGGCGGCGGGCGCCGCGCGATGCAACTGCCGTCCTGGCGCCGAAGGTTCACCGGATCGCTTTTTGGATCGCAATCGCGGTCGCCTCGATCAACGTCGCCGAGTGGACGGTACCGGCGCTGCTCAGCCTCCAACAGGGGATGTTCGGGGGAGACACAACCTGGTACCACATGCCGTTTGCGGCACGGATGGCTCAGGAACACTCGACCATACATCTGATCTACACCGATCCACTGCGGCTCGCTGCCTGGTTCTACCCGCAAAGCTCAGAGCTGATCCACGCAGCGGGGATTCTGCTGATGCACACCGATTGGCTCTCCCCGCTGATCAACCTCGGCTGGCTGGCGATCGCTCTGCTCGCGGGCTGGTGCGTGGGGCGCCCCTACAAGGTCGGCCCCGCAACTCTGGTTGCCTCGGCCCTGGTCCTCGACTCGGGGGTTCTGATCGAGCTGCAGCCCGGCGAGGGTCGAAATGACATCATGGGCCTGGCCTTTTTGATCGCCTTCGCCGCTTTCTTGATCAATGGCCACCAGCGTCGCGCGCCGGCTCTCGGGGCGGCGGTACAAGACACCCCCGAGCGCGACCGCCCGCTGCTGGATACGGGACCTCTGGTGCTGGCTGGTGTCGCCGCAGGACTGGCGGCCTCGGTGAAGCTAACCTTCCTGATACCGGTCGCTGCAATCACTGTAGGGGTGGTCCTATTCAGCGGCAAGGGACGCCGCTTTACCACTGCATGGGTGATGGGGCTGTCGACGTTCGTGGTAGGAGGGTATTGGTATGTGCGAGCAGCGCTCAACAGTGGCGGCAATCCGATCCCACAAATCGGTTGGGCCGGTCTACTGCCACGGCCCGAACAGATGCCCCTTGATCCCCGGCCTCGGTTTGCCGTCTCGCATTATCTCTTCGACCTGACCGTTTATCGCAAGTGGTTTCTGCCCCAACTCGACAACGCATTTGGCCCTCTTTTCCCGCTGATTTTGATCGCCGCATTCGTCGCTGTCGTCTATATAGCCTTTCGCTCCCGCAACTCGATCCTGCGGGTGCTGGCAGTGGCCGCCCTACTGACCGCAATCGTTTACGTATTTACGCCCCTGACCGCGGCCGGCGCTCAGGGATCGCCGACCGGCTTCTTTACCAATACCCGATATTTGACACCCGGACTGGTATTGGCGTTACTGGTCTTGCCGCTGGCCCGGCCACTTCGTGCCCCCGATAGGCGCGCCTGGCAAACGCTGATATTTCTCACGATTGTCTTCGCGATTACCGTCTTGGCCTCTCCCCATGTGCACCTCGGCTACATCATTGGGACTGTCTTCCTCACCCTGGCGTTGGTTTGGATGCCGACCGGGCTCTCGCTATTGCGGGGACGGGGGCGGATGAGCCGTACCGCGGTGGCCGCGGTAGTCGGGGTGGTGGTCCTCTTAGGCGTGATCCTCGGTCGCGGTGAGGAGGTCGGTTATTTCGAACACCACTACACGAATGCTAGCTTGTTCCTCGGCGAAGGGGGTCCCAAGCGCGCCTATACATTTGCCCGTCACCAGCACGACAAACGAATCGGGATCGCCGGTTCGGGCGAGATCTTCTTTGCCCAATACGGCTTTTATGGAGCCGATTTATCGAACTTCGTTCAGTACATCGGAGTGCCGGGCCCCTACGGCGCATACCGCCTCGCCACCAGCTGCCCGCAGTTTCGCCGCCGCGTCAATGCCGGGCACTATGACTATCTGATCGTCAGCAAATACACCGAGGACTCCACCAGCTCCGCTTTTTGGTACCCGATCTATGCCTGGCTGAAAACCGATCCTGCCTTGAAGCAGATCATTGCCGAGCCCAGGGTTACCCCCGAGCCCGACTACGTATTCAAGGTAAACGGCCCTCTCGATCCGAGCGGTTGCGCAAAGATCGGCTTGAAATCCTGAGCTCTTTCGCCGCAGCCCCGCACGATACTCCTTGGCATGGCTTGAATTTGCAAATCGGGGGTAGAGAGGCAGGATCAGATGAATCGTCGGAATCTAGGTAGCGAAGGGCTTGAAGTATCCGCCGAGGGTCTTGGATGCATGGGAATGTCGGAGTTCTACGGCGCGACCGATCCGGTCGAGGCAAGGGCCGTGATCGGACGGGCGATCGATCTCGGGGTTAATTTCCTCGACACTGCCGATATGTACGGACCGTTTACAAACGAGACGCTGGTGGGCGAAGCGATAGCCGGCCGCCGCGAGGAAGTCATCTTGGCAACCAAGTTCGGCAACGTGCGCGGACCTGGCGGCGAGCGCCTCGGAGTCCGTGGGGATCCCACCTACGTCAAGGGCGCCTGCGAGTCCTCATTGCGGCGGCTGGGCACCGAGCAGATCGATCTCTACTACCAGCACCGGGTCGATCCCCAGGTGCCAATTGAGGAGACGGTTGGTGCGATGGGGGAATTGGTCGTGGAGGGCAAGGTGCGCCACCTCGGACTCTCTGAGGCTGCACCGGAGACGATCCGCCGCGCCCATCGAACCCATCCGATCGCCGCGCTCCAAACGGAGTACTCGCTTTGGAGTCGCGATCCCGAGGATGAGATTCTGCCAACCGTTCGCGAGTTGGGGATCGGATTCGTCGCCTACAGCCCGTTGGGGCGAGGCTTTCTGACCGGGTGCTACCGATCGTCTGACGATCTCTCCGAGGATGATTTCCGCCGCCACAACCCCCGCTTCCAAGGTCAAAACCTTGAGCGCAACCTGCAGTTGGTAAAGCGGGTGGAGGAGATTGCAGCTGAAAGGGAGATCACGGCGGCGCAGTTGGCCCTTGCCTGGGTGCTGGCCCAAGGTGAGGATCTGGTGCCGATACCTGGCACCAAGCGCCGTCGCTATCTCGAGGAGAACATCGGCGCCGCGGAGGTTGAGCTGAGCGAGGAGGAGTTGCGCAGGATTTCTGACGCCGCGCCCAGGGGCGCGGCGTCAGGTGATCGTTACGCCGACATGTCGCCGCTCGAGCTCTGAGCGCCTTGCGTGAGGACTACTGGGCAATTGTGACCAGGGTTCCGATCGGCGTGTAGGGCCAGACTTTTGCAGCAGATTCAAGTGGCATCTCGACGCAGCCGAGGCTTTGGGGAGTTCCGAATGAGGCGCGATCGAAGGCATGCAAAGCGTCACCGCCGTTGAAATAGCTGACCCATTTGATTCCAGGATCTTCGTAGTGGGAGCCATCGGGGTTTGTTCCGCTCATCGTCGTTTCGGTTAGATGCTCAAAGACGGGGTAGGTGCCGAGTGCGGTTTCGGCGCCGGAGATCCCTGTATTCGCGGCCGTGCTGAAAATCTTGTGCCCGTTGTGCCACAGGGTCAGCGTCTCGGGGATCGTGCGACTGACGTTGACATAGCTATAGCCGGGTTCGGGGTCTCGCTTATTGGCGATCGCGGCGCGGATCAGCGCCTGCCAGACCGCCGAGCCGGCTTCGCCGTCGACTTCCATTTCATGGCTCTCCTCAAATGCCATTACCGCACCTTTGGTCACCGTGTTTGGGTTCCCAGCGGACCAGGCCGCGCTCAGGCCCGTCGGAATGTCGGGATAGCGCCAGGAAAAATTGCCGGCCGGTGGTTCGATTGCGGCTCGAAGCTCGCCCGATGGGGTCTTAGCTACCTGGGCACCCTTGGGTTTCCAATCGAGCGGTAAGTAGCCTGCCTGTGCCAGTAGCTGCTGCAGGCGGAGGGTCGAGCCCGGTGGGATAGTCCAGGCGATGTTGCGCCCGTGGTGGAGCGATCCATCCGGGTGGATGATGTCGACCGGTCGCGGGAGCTCCGCGCTGAGGCTCGCATCGAGTCCCGCCCCGTAACCGGAAGGGTTAAAGACTAGGGTATGGCTGTCGGCTTGGCGCCACCGTCCCGAGGTGGCAGGAGAAAGGGTGGGTCGCGTCGATCCGAGCACTTGGGCGATCGGCTTGGAGAATGTGAGGCGCAGCGGTGTGGCGGGGGAAACCGCGGCGCCTGGGGCCGGGCTGGCTGCAACGCTGGGGGAGCTGCTGGCCGGGAACCAGGTCACCGGCTGGGGGGCGCTCAGACGCTCCCATGGGCGGGCGGCGCTGGAGATCAGCACCGTCCCTGCGGCCGCGCTTGGGCCCAGGCTAACCGAGCTCTTGGGTTGGGCAAACGTGAGGTGGCGCAGGTGTCCCGGGATGCCGTAGGCGACATTTCGCACCGGCTGGTCGAATGAGATTCGCGGCCCGCTCGAGCCGACGGTGAGCCAACGCGATTTGACGCTTGCGGCGGGCGCCCTGAAGGCAAGCTGCTGGTGATCTTCGCTGCCCATTAGCCAACCTAGCCACCCGGGGCGGCGGACGACGAGATCAACCGAAATGTGTTCCCCCGGCGTGATCTGCGTTTTCGGCACCAGCTTGCCGCCGTGGACGCTGATTGGGATTGGTCGTTCATCGCGACCGTAGGCGTGGATCTGCTCAACAGTTCCCCCGAAGGTCCCAACTTCATAGCGGGCAAGCGCAACTGAGTCAGTGCTCAGGGTTGCGCCCGACATTGTCAGAGCGGCAATCGCGAAGCCGGCAATGACCAACATAATTACCGCGCATAGGCCGAGCATCCAACGGCGCCGAGAATCGGAGCTGCGTTTCTCTGACAGACTGGGATGAGGCTGTCGCCCATCGACCATTGCTTAAAGCATAGGGAGACAGCTGCCTTTGTACCGTGCGCACACGTTTGCCGGCTGATCACTTGCGATCCGCCCCAGCTGGCACAACTGTGCTTGCAGACAAGCAAATCGTCATCCCCAGGCGGTCAATTTGTCAAATGATGAGCTCTGGGCAGAGTGAGGAGCCGTGCGAACGTTAGCCAATTCGTCGCCAGCGCCAGTCCGCTCCATCGGGAATTCGCTGTAGGTCGACTCCGCATTCCTGACAGGAGCCACGTTCGGATTTTCGATTCTCTTCGACCAGAAGCGGACCGGATCTGGTTGGAGCATTCTTGAAGAATCGACCCGTGGGTGCGACGTGGGCCCCGCAGCTTGGGCAGCTGAGTGTCAAGGTCACCGTCATGGCGAAACCGTAGACACCGGATCCGACGGACCTGATTGCGAATTGCGGAAATTAGGAGATTGTGGTGCTGATTTGCTTGCCGCGAGCCTGGGCAGCTCATCAAAGCGCGCGCCGAGGGAGGCTGGTCTGAATACGGTTGGAGTGAGCCTCAGCCTGCCTCGGCGTGCCTCGTGGGTGGCGGGATTGAGTTTGCCTGCAGTCACCGTAGCCATGGCGCGGGGAAGCCGCCCGACTTGGCTGGGTCTTGAGAACCGGTAGCGGAGTCAGCTGCCCAGCTTTGATCGTCGACGAGAGTAGCCGTGCCTCCCAGTTACCGCCGTGGCGCCGCCGGCCATCATGGCCCCTCTTAGTTGAGCGCGGTTTAGGAGCCCGGCGCTTCTTGCATAGGGTCACCGTTTCGCGATCGAGGCCGGTGCTGGAATTTCTTTGGGATTGATAGCTCTCATACCGGTATCGAGGATGAATTCTCGATGAGTAGCCGGTTGAGAGCCCTCGACGCTGGCAATCGGTGCAATTGCTCGAATCGACGCCGGCGCCAACTTGGCCTTTGGCGGCGCCCTTGACGAATCTCTGTCGCTCAGAATCAAACCCAGGTTTCGCGTTCGGAGCGCGAACGGCCTTTGGCCGGCCGCAAACGCCTTTGCCGCAATTCCGACCGCGACCGTCACCGCAAGGATCAGGAACCAGGCAAAATACTTGCGCATATCTCTCCCTTTTGGCCGGCCTGGGACGCCGAACATCGGTGCCAGATGGGGGCTGACCAGACTGGTATAGTCAGGTGGTGAACTTAGGCCAACTGTACCAGACCTATGGCACAGCTAGGTAAACCAAACGAGCACAACCCGTTTTTGATCGAGTCCGGCAGCGATCTGCCCGTTGGGGTGCAGCTGTCGTGGAGGGTGCGGGCGCTAATCGTCACCGGTCGGCTCGGTGCCGGGGAGCCTCTGCCGAGCGTTCGTCGGCTCGCGAATTGGGCTGGCGTGAACGTCAATACGGTGCGCGCCGTATATGACTCTCTTGAGAAGGAGGGTCTGATATTCAGTCGCCAGGGTCAAGGCACATTCGTTACCGAGCACGCCTCCGCGGAGCCACATCTGGAGACGATTGCACTCGATGCGCTGCGGCGCGGTCAAGAGGCGGGGGCAGATCCCCACCAGCTGGCGATCGTGCTGATGGCCTGCGCGAACATGCTGGGCTCCGAGGAGACGGAGCCTGCGCCCAGCGTCGAGGTTGACTCGGTCGGTTTGGTGGAGAGCAGTGAGACGATCGAGGTTCGCCAGGAGCTGCGACGCCAGATCGCTCGACTTGAGGCCGAGCTTGCGGCCTACGTGCGTGACCTCCCGGCGGAGGAGTTACCCACCGCTCCGATCCGAGCCGAAGCCCACGTGGCCGGAGTCGAAGAGCTTGAGCAGACACGCGACACGCTGATTGCACAGCTCTCCGGTGCCCAGAAGGCGGCTGAGGCGCGGGCCAGGCGAGAAGGGGAGATTCGCGCCGGGCGCACGAGAATGTTGGAAGCCCAGGATGTGAGCCGCGAATCTGCGCCTGGTTCGGGTCCGCTTGGCGGTGCGATGAGCTGGTGGAGGGCGAAGCATTAGCCTAAATTTCGTATCGTGATGGCGGTCATAGCCGCCGGATCGGCTCCGTCTGAGTCAGATCAGAGCCTGACGGCTCTGGCGGGCGAAGCCCTCAATCGCCGGTGCCCGATCGAAATGCCATCTGACAGGCAAGGCCGATCTTCGATGACTTTGAGCTCTGAGGCGATTGCTCCAATGCGTTGATGAATGTCCTCGGGCGAGGGGCAAGTCCGTGGGTGGTCCAATTGAGAACGGACCGAAGCGTTACGATCAAAGTGGGTTTTATGAGTGGTCCCCTCGAAATTGAGATGGGGGGTCGCACCCGAGGAGAGAGGTAATTCGATGGGCTTCGGCTTCACTCAACGCAGATCACGACACCGTCGCCGCTTTTCAAATCGCCGGCGCAATGTGATGATCGCCTCCGCTCTGGCCCTGGGTCTGATTGCAGTTCTAGCCAGCGCCGCCGCTGCGCTTAAGATCCGCGCCGGCGACATCCTGATCACCGCCGAAGGTGGCTTTTCGCCCACGGCACTGCCCAAGCATGAAAACGCCCCGATCACCCTGCACGGCGGCGGCAGCATCTCGACCGTTTCAGGCGCCCTGCCGCCGATCCTCAAAACGCTGACGATCGAGTTCGACAAGCACGGCTCGGTGCAGACGACTGGACTCGCCCGCTGCACGATGGGCAAGCTCAACGCGACCACTACCGCCGAGGCCCGACGCCTCTGTCCCGGCGCGATCGTCGGCAAGGGGGAGGGCAAGGCGATCGTCCAGTTTCCCGAATCAAAGCCGATCCCCGTCTCCTCGCCGCTCACCCTGTTCAACGGGCCCCCCAGCCACGGCGACCCCACCGTTTTGGCTCACGCCTACATCACGGTCCCCGTGCCGAGCACCTACGTGGTTTCAATCGTGATTGAAAAAATCCGCAAGGGGGTCTACGGCTATCGCACCAAAGGTACGATTCCGCCGATCGCAGGGGGTGCCGGCGTGCCGATCTCGGGAGAGCTGACAATCGGGCGCAAATGGAGCTACAAGGGCCATAACTACAGCTACATCAACGCCCGCTGTGAAACCGGTCGTCTCCAGGCCCGCGGTGAATTCACATTCTCTGACGGGACCTTCCTCTCCGGCACCTTCGCGAAGCCCTGCACGGTTCGGGGATAGGCGGGATAAAAGAACGGCCCCTGCCAGGGTGCGCTTTGTCAGGTCCCAGTGAAGGCCAAGAGCGGCCCAGGCCTCAAACAGCAGGATCTTCGCCATGATTTCGCTTCGTTCAGCGTCTTGTTGCCTGAGCGCTGCTGCGCTCAGGCAAGCAGGCTGGCCAACACCCGCCAGCGGCCTTGCCATTTATAAAAGAGCTCGGCAAAGACCGCGATTGCGGGCGTCGAGATGCCCCCTTCGATTTCTACCTCGTCGGTATAGCGACACGTCTCACTTGAACTCGGCTCAAATAGCAAGCGGTGGCTCCAGATCGAGATCGGGCCGCCGTGCTTGCTTGAATGGATCTGGCGGTTCCCGCTTGAGATAGGTTCAAATGATGGGTCAAGATCGGTATCAGCCCAAAGAGGAACGGGCGCACCCGGGCTCCTCTCCCGGGCTGAGGCGATCGGGCAAGGTACCGAATCTGATTATCGGCCACGCAATGAATCGAAGCACCGCTGGCTTTTGCGCGAGGTCGCAGGCGGCCTCAGCGGGGATTTCCAACTCAGTTGTGACTCGGATTGTCAACCGCGCTCCTAGCTCCGTTTGAGTCGATAATTTGAGCGATTCACTCCGCCGTGTCTACTCGCATTCCCGAAGCGCAGGGAAGGGCTCGATGCGGTTGAAAAGGCACTGGTAGCGGGCAAGCCTTCGCATGGTGCCCGGCGCGCGGCGGCGCTTGGAGGCGTTGCTCGCGTTTGGAGCACCGGAATCGCAGCAGAATGTCCCCAGGGTCGGTTTGACGTGTTCTGTCGCGAAGGCGGTTTCGGCCGCAATTCTTTCCGCGGCGCGGGCTGAGCCGATGGGTCCACTCCGACGACCTTGCACCGTGACATGGAAATCTCCGGCGTTTCCCTGTCGATGACCTCCTAACTCTCCGCTAGCGTCCCAGGGAGGTGGCGAGGACTTTGCGGCCGGGGGCCAGACATCGGGGTCGATCGCGTAGGCGGTGGTGGACGATCGCCGCAATCGTGTTTTTGGGTCTGCTGGCGGCAGGGGTGCGAAGGTTCTCGACCGAGAGCACGCCGCGCCTCATAGTCCACCGATCCTTGGCCGCGTCCATCCGGGTTCCCGGCCGCGCTCCGGCGCTCGCATGGCCGCATGAAGGCCAGGCTGCGGTGGAGGTGGAGGGGATCGGTAGTTTCGGAGCCTCTGGCAGTCATCGGGCGGCGCCGATCGCAAGCGTGGCGAAGGTCATGACCGCCTATCTCACCCTTCATCAATATCCGCTTGCACCCGGAACGGATGGATTCGTGATGAGGATCACCCACCAAGATGTGGAGGAAGAGGAGCAGCGGGTTGCTTTGGACCAATCCACCGTGCAGGTTAAGAGCGGAGAGCGAATTAATGAGCGCCAGGCTCTGGAGGCGCTTCTGCTGCCGTCGGCAAACAACATGGCGGCCCTCTTGGCAGTCCATGACGCCGGCGGGGTGAGGGCATTCGTTGCCCGGATGAATGCGGCCGCGGCTCGGCTTGGGATGACTTCAACTGTCTATACCGATCCGAGCGGCTTTAACGCCGGAACCGTGTCGACGGCATCTGATCAGCTGAAGTTGGCACGGGTGGCGATGCGCGAACCGGCGTTCGCTGCAATCGTTGACGAGCCCTCGGCCAAACTTCCGGTCGCGGGTCACGTGATCAACTACAACGCGCTTGTCGGAACCGATGGATATGTAGGTATCAAGACCGGATCCGATAGTGCGGCGGGAGGCTGCCTCGTGTTCGCAAGGCAAATCGCTGTTGACGGGCGGCGCAGGAAGGTGATTGGCGTGGTCTTGGGCCAGCGCGACGGCTCACTGGTTGAAGCAGCATTGAAAAGCGCACAGCGGCTCGGATATTCGGTCGCGACGGCTTTGCATATGGAGACGGTGCTACCCGCAGGCACGAAGGTCCTAACTGCGAGTAGCGCCGACGGCCGGCATGCGATAGCTGTGACCTCAAGTGCGCTGCGGGAGATTGCCTGGCGTGGGTTGACGCTCCCCGTGCGAGTGATCGCGCGACCCGCGATGAGCCATCTGCAGGCCGGCCAGGGGATGGCTACCGTGCTGGTGCGCGGTGCGAGCACAGCTAGAACCGAAGCAGTAGCTCTAGCTTGGGTTGGTGAACCGTCGCTCGGATGGCGCCTGCTTCATATTTTCTGAGCTCATCTACTTCGTCGAAGTGGAAACTCCCCAAAGGTCTGCAGCATTCGCCTCCCAGTGCGGTCTCTGGCTTTGGCGCCTTGCCCCACCTCGCCTTCATCCTCGTCGGCCAGGTCACCCTGATGCCCGAGGCCGAATCCTCCTCGGTTCAAAACGGTCGCCTCAAAACGGTGGTCCCAGTCGTCCCCGATGCCCCGATCGGGCCACTTCCGCTTCACCCTCTTCGGAGGCTCGGAGGGCTGGCTCTCAAACCCAAGAGCCTTTGCTCCGCCCCGACCATAAGCAGGGTCGAATTCAGCGCCCAAAAAGGCAAGAAGCAAGCCAGGAGGTGAGGACGAAGGCGGCGTGTGGGAGAAAGAAGGCGAAGCAGGGGAGCGGAGGACGGCGCTGACCTTGATTCGGGTCCGGCTGGGTAGGGAAACCGAAGAAAGTTGGTAGTCCAGGAGAGTTCATGGCGCTGCTTGAGCGCCGCAAGCGCTCACGAGCTCCAAAGTTCTAGAGCGATGGGCGCCGCTGAGGTGCTGTGGCATGTAGGTTCGCAACCGTGACGGAGCCTAATCCCAATCCCGGTAGCGCGGTCAATAATCGGACCCTCACCGCGGGGCGGACGCTCACCCATCGCTACAAGCGACAGCAGCGCCGGCGGGCCGTGATTGCCTGGACTACCGCCCTTCTCTTCGTGAGTCTATTCGTTGGGGGCGCAATTATCGGAGGCGGAGAACGCCACAAGTCTCGCAAACAGCCGAACCCATTTGGATACACAATGACAATGCAGCAATACGCCGGACTTCGCGCTGGGCTTAATGAGACCCAGTTCGTCGACCGACTTGAACAGACTGGGCTTCCCGAGAACCTGACCAAAAGGCGAATTGTCAACCTCTTCCCACCACACGGTAACCAGGCTAGCTGTACCTATTGGGATATCGTCGGTCACCCCGAGCTAATCGCGCGCGTCTGCTTCTCCAACCCCCAGGGTCGCCTCAACCAAAAGCTTGAGCGCAGTGCGGCGAGGACCTTCGGCGTAAACGTCTAAACGGAAGGGTATTGGCCAGACCCCCTGAAATCGGTCCGCCTGATCAAACCCCTGGCCCCGGCCACTTGATCAAACCCCTGGCCCCGGCCACTCCGAATGAGAATCCAGCTAGCTGGATTTTTTCTGATGGAGCTCCTCAAACTCCAATGGTGTGAGCATATTGAGCGAGCTGTGGCGCCGGCTGTTGTTGTGGAAGGACTCGATGTATTCGAAGATCGCGTTGGCGAGCTCGACTCTTGTCCTCCAGCGTCGGCGGTTGAGCAGCTCAACTTGCATCCGGCCCCAGAAAGACTCCATCATCGCGTTGTCGAGGGCGGTCCCTGTGCGCCCGACGGACGGCATCAGCTCCGCCTCCTTGACGCGCTGGGTGAAGGCCCAGGACGTGAATTGGGTGCCGCGATCGCTATGGATCACGGTGCGATCAGGGTCGCGGGCTCTGATCGCCATCCCGAGTGCGTTGGTCACCAGGGCGGCCGTCTGAGTTGAGTCGATCGACCAGCCGACGACCCTGCGGCTGAAGGCATCGAGCACCGCACAGCAGAAGACTTTGCCCTCTCTGGTGGGATGCTCGGTGATGTCGGTAACCCAGAGCTTGTTGGGGCCCTCCCCTGAGAAATCCCGGCAGACGAGGTCGGCTGCCACGAACGTTCCAGTCGGACCTCGCTTGCCCGTCGGCGGCTTTGGCAAGCCCTTCAAACCCTGCTCGCGCATGATTGAGTAGACAAGCTTGCGGTTGGCAACTACGCCGTGGCCAAGCCGCAGCTCCGCTGTGACTCTGGCGTAACCGTAGGTCCCGAAGGAGTCGGTGTGGATCTTTGCCACCAAGGGGACGAGCCACGCCCGCTTCAGCTCGCGCTGGTTGGGCGGTCGCTTGCGCCAGTGGGTGTAGCTGCTGCGGTTGACCCCGACCACGCGGCATGCCTCTCGCTCGCTGAATCCCTGCCCGGTCAGGTTCTTGATCACCGGGTAGAGGGTTTTGGGCGGATCTTCTGTTGCTCGTCGAAGATCGCGGCCGCACTGCGGATGAGCTCGAGTTCGTGCTCGAGCTCGCGGATTCGCTTCCTTGCGGCTGCGAGCTCGGTGTTCTGCGTGCTGGTGACGCCGGGCTTCTCGCCATGGTCTATGCGGTCTTGGTCAAGCCAGCGGTGGATGGTGGCGCTGGCCACTCCATAGTCAGCGCTTAACTCTGCGACGGACCTTCCCGACCTCGCCAGGGCGACGATTCGCTCGCGGAACTCCGTGGGGTACTGCCTTGGCATTTGACTCCTTCGGTAGGGCTGGAGTCTCATGCATCGTGGCCCAGTCTGCGGGGGTTAGATCAGTATGATCATCCCTCTCACGAGCGAGTCCATCGTCCGTTTGAATCGGGTCCCCCGGATTATTATCCCCGCCGTTGCAAGCTGGTTGGTTAGCTCGTAGCGGGCTGGCGCTCGCTTTCGTGCTCCTCTATGCAGACTCTTATCGCGGACTAAGCTTCGCGTTACCGCTTCCGCATCATTAACGGTTTCGCTCCTGTTGATTCAAAATGATCCAGACACTGCTCAAGGCTCAGGCACTCACAGCTAAGACCCGTTTCCAAGATTGCCTTCATTGCCGCGGTCTCGGTTAGGGTCTGAATGATTTCAGGAAGCTTGCCTTTGGCGAGCTCGCGCCAAATTTTGGGTGGCGGCCTTTTTTCGGAGATTCCGTCGAGAAGGATTCGTATCTCCGCCAACGTGAATCCCGCCCGCTTCGAAAGGGTGATCATCTCTATCCGGCGAAGATCTGCAGTGTTATACCGACGCTTCCCGCCAACCCGCCGCGGAACATCCACGAGCATCGCTCTCTCCCAGTACCGCAGGGTCGATGCGGCAACCCCGGTGTGCCGCGCGACCTCGCCGATTGAGAATTCGCCGCTTGCGTCCATCATACCTTGACCTAAACCTTACTTCACCTATCGAGTCCAAGCGCTTAGCCCAGTCGCCTCGCGCATGACTTCTGGATGGTTATCGTGCTGATCCGCTCGGTGACGGGCCGCGCGGCAATCGACGGGATCCTAGAATTCCGCTGACTGATTCGTCCGACCCATTCACTGCCTATCCATTCAGAGAACTTCAGGCTACGCACGACTCAGAGGCCCAGCCGAGCGTTTTCGGCCCCAAGCCGAAATTTGTTGACCGGCTCAGGTGATCGCCACCGAGCGCTGGCCTCCGGGTGTTCTGGTAACGGATTTAGAAGTGGTCTTCAGTGACCATGAGGGGCGGACGCTTGACCGTGCGATGGTGCGGCTGCCACGCTCTGATCCGCAGCCCGTACCAGCGATGCTGGTACCAGCTCAATGCGACCCAGACGACGCAGAACACATCGTGGGCATGTCATCGGTGCGGCCTGGGTTGCGATCCGAAGCCCACAACTGGGGCATTGAAGCTGGGACACGTCACACCTCCCGAACAGTTCTCCTGTTGCAGCTCATAATATGGCTTCTCCAGCCAAGACGACTGCGGTCTGCATTGTCTAACACGGTTTGGCGTCTTTGTCGAATCCGCCTATCATTTTAAACGGCTGTCCGAGCAAAGGCAAGGCCGATTGCTCGTCGAGATTACGGCAGAATCGAGCCTTGATCTCGTTTCTATTGAGCCGACGCGACGTCAGGGCCCAAACGATTTGGACCCTGAACTACAGATTCCAAGCTAGGCAGGCATGGTTTCGATTTCCCCCGATGCTTCGGGGTGATGCGCTTCCATACCGAGTGGCTGACGGGGGCTGACGAGCCGCGGTTCAGGGTCAGAGAAAGAATCGAGAGGCTGACCTTGGTTGGGGCGCGGTAGGGTCCGCTGGTGCGACATCGCGTTGGACTTCAAGTCTTATTCGCCGCAGTGATCGGTATCGCATTGCTCGTGGTAGGTATCGTCTATTTGACCGTCGAATGCCAGTCACTTCCAGCATTTTTGGGGCCGACGCGCGGTGATACCTCGCCACGGTCTGGGCTCGGCCTAGTCTTCGTGGCGCTCGGCATCGTAGCGTTCGCAATCGCCTACCTCGAGACTAGGCGCCGAGGGGCCTGATTTCGAGTACTTGGCGATCGCAATCCCGATCGGTCTGCCGACCCAGCACTTGCTGTGACTCTTCGGTTAGCCGCGCTTGATCGTCCTGGCTCACACTCTCATGGTCCAGTTCCGCCTTTATGGGCAGCTCAGGGGCGATCCCGATCGGCCCGTGTCTTCTCAAGCGTGATCAGCCCCGTCCGGCCATCACCTGCCCAGCAAGCCACGACCAGCCGTGGGTCTTGCCTTATAAGCGATGACCTGAGCCTGAGCGCTCGTCGCCAAGGCTGCACTAAAGCGGTTGTGGTGCCGAATTGCCGCGCCGTTCGGGCGTCTATCGGTTTGTGGGCACCGGTGAGGCCCAGCAATCTCAGCCGGGAAGTACATTTGTGATAGATCTCGAAAGTGGGTAAAAGCAGCTTACGATGAGTCCGCTGGCAGAACAACCAGACCCGAGCGTTGCTCACGCCACTTGGCTTCGGCTCGGTCTCCTGATCGATGGCGACCGGGACAAGCGCGCTCACCAATGCAGCTTTGGCTGATCTGCTTTTCGGTCGCGCATGCCCTTCTAGGTGGTGCCTGGTTGTCACCGAATGCCGAAGCGGATTCGAGCGGAGTCCAGTACGAAAATGCAATTCCCGCGGCCACTGGGGCGACTAAGCCTCCCACCGGCCGGGGTGCAACCGCCCACTCCACCGTGAATAGGGCGGTTGCACCGACTCGAAGCCAGCGAGTCTCCTTTCAGTCCGAAGTGGATCCGTCGGCCGTTGGCTCCCATCGGCCCAAGCAGACAACCGCGATGATCACGGCGGCAAGCGGGAGAGGCAATCGGTACGCAAGCCAGCGCGGCGTTGCGGGTAGCCGCCCCAAGGGCGCTCTTGATCCGCTCCTTCGCGCGCCGACAAATCCGCAGACCGGCGGTGGCAGCACCTCACCGCAAGACGCGATTTTTATCG
Source organism: uncultured Solirubrobacterales bacterium (assembly GCA_963745305.1). GTDB lineage: Bacteria > Actinomycetota > Thermoleophilia > Solirubrobacterales > 70-9 > CAVUWL01. Next base: position 412,254 of record CAVUWL010000017.1, on the reverse strand, counting down.
GCATCACCGCCCTTGCCGCGGCCTTGATTTGCATAGCATTTATTCGACGACGCCGATGCCCAGCTCCGGACGGAGATATAACTCTGATCCCCAACGCGCACTCGGCAGCAGATCGATCTGGGTCGGCCGGGTCATGTAGCTAGCGCGTCGCGGTCCCTAGCAGCCGCTCCACCAGCAATACGTCCCTCCACTCGCCGTTCAGCTGTCCGTGTCGCCGATGGGTGCCGATCGGGGAGAACCCGCATCGCTTGACCAGCGCGAGGCTGGCAATGTTGTCGGTGAACAGCTTGCCCAGCAGCTTGTGGAAGCCATTTGCTTCGGCCTGGTTGGCGAGCGCTTCAGCAAGCAATGTACCCACGCCAAGACCACGAACCCTGGGCGCGACGTAGATACTTGCCTCGGCGATCCCCGCGTAGCAGGAGCGAGAGCTGTAAGGAGACAGACCCGCCCAGCCGACTACCCTTTCCTCCGCAACGGCGACAAGAAACGGGAATCTGTCGGAGCCAAATCGATTGTCGAACTCCACGCTCCGGCGAGCTCTAGTTTCAAAAGTCGAGCTCCGCTCGGCGATTGCCGAGTTATAGATCGCGCAGACCTCCTGGGCATCGGCAAGGTTTCCATCTCGAACCACGACCTCATCGGAGCTCAGCATAAAGTGGATTGTGAACGCAATTAGGACTGAGATCATTGGCCCTGTGGCCAATGCGATCTATCCAGATTGCGGAAAAAATGAGGCCAGGCCCAAAACCCCCCTAGCGCAAGCGCCAGGGCGGGTTGAGCCTGTTTTCCCCCGCGCTGTAGATGAAGATCCGATACCCGTCGGGGTCAGCGAGAGTTGCCTCGCGCCACAGATACGGCTCGTCGGTTGGCGCAGTCTCGAAATGAAAGCCCGCCTCTTCCAGGGCGGCCATGGCCTGATCGACGTTCTCAACCTCAAAATGAATGCTTGTAGGTGTCGGGTGCGATGTCATTTCGTTGTGCTGAAGCGAAAGAGTGGTTTCGCCCTCTCGGGCGATGAGTCGCGCGTAATCGGGGTAGCTAGCGACGATCTGGGTCAGGCCAAGCCGCAAATAGAAGTCCGCCGATGCTTCGACGTCAGCGACCGCGAGCGTCACGTGATTAAGCCTCATGCTTCTCAATCCTACGGTCACGAAATAGTCCTCGCTCGAGATATCTGTCATGCAAACGGTGCCTGATTCGCTTGAGCCGTACGATCGGTTGCGACGCCAATGCCTGAGGATGCCGGGAGGCGCGCCGCGCTCCTTCGCCTGATGCCAGCCTTTCCAAAATCCAGCAAAAACTTGCGTTTCGCTTGCTTTGACCTTGACGGAACAATCGTCCGGCATACGACGGTGAGCCTGCATCTTGCTGAACGTTTGGGTCAAAGCGAGCGTATGGCAGAACTCGAGTGCCGCTACGCAAAAGGCGAGATCTCCAATTTTCTAATCGCCGAGGAGCAGGCGCGGCACTATCGTGGAATTCCCCACGCGCAGCTGGTCGCAATCCTCAGCGATGTTCCCTGCATTGCGGGTATCGACCCCACACTCGCGGCGCTTCGCGAGCGCGGAGTGAAGCCGCTGCTGGGAACCGTAACGTGGAGCTTTGCTGCGCACGAGTTCCGCCGACGCCACGGCTTTGTCGCTATTTGCGGAACCGAGATCGAGTTCAGCAGGGATGGAATCCCAACCGGGAGAGTGAAGCGCCACTTCGACGAGCACGAGCTTGAGTTCGTGCGCTCCTACTGCAAGGCAAATGGCTCCGAGCTTGGCCCTTGCCTTGCCATCGGTGACTCGCGATCTGACGTTCCATTGTTCGAAGCGGTCGGTTACTCGGTCGCGCTCAACGCAACGTCCCAGGCTCGCATGGCTGCTTCGGTTGCTATTGACACCGAGGACTTGACCGATGTTCTGGATGTCATCCCGTGGGGTTAGTTGATTCGGATTCGAGCTTGAGGATTCGAGCTTGACATAGCGGCCACTATTAAAGATACTGATTGTTATGGGAGCTACTTCTCGGCGTCCGTCTCTGAGGGATGAGCAGCGGGCGCTGACCCGCCGCCGTCTCGTCGATTCTGCCGAATTGGTTTTTGCCCGAAACGGCTTTCATGGCGCGACCGTGGAGGAAATCGCCCACGAGGCGGGGGCAACGACAGGCGCGCTGTACTCAAACTTCGCAGGCAAGGAGGACCTCTTCCTCGCGCTGTTTGAGGAGAGGATCGAGGCCGATATGGGCGAGTACGCTGAGATCGTCCAGGCGGGTACAACGCTCCAAGAGCAGGCACGCGGAGCAGCGGATCACTGGATGAAAATTTTGCGAGAGCGCCCGAATTATTTTCCTCTGCTGATCGAGTTCTGGTCATATGCGATCCGCGAACCACGGCTTCGAGAGCGCCTGGGCGGGCGCTTCGCGGCACTGCGCTCTGGAAGCGCCAAGGTCGCGTCAGAGGGGGCGAAGCGATGGGGTCTCTCGGCGAGCCCCGAGGCCGGTGAACGGCTCGGGCTATTCATCAACGCGCTCGGTAACGGCCTCGCTCTGGAGAAGTTGGTCGATCCCGACGCCGTCCCCGATGCGCTTTTCGGAGATCTGCTCGCGCTTATCTTTCAGGCGTTCGAGGCCCTCATTCGTGAGCATCCGAGCGCGGTGGGGCCGGGCTACACGAGCGGCCCATTAGAAGAGGTAAGGCAAGAAAAGGAGTCAAAGGATGTCTGATGATTCAGCCAGCTTTGGGCCTGGGGAGTCTTTTTCGCGATTCGCCGATCCAGGGGTGTGTCATGCCAATGAGGGCGATATATCCCGTTTGAAGGTCGTGCTGGCGGCCGCTTTCTACGACGATCCGATCATCGGTTGGCTAATGCCTGACGAGAGCAAGAGACAAGCGCACCTGCGGCGATTCTTTGCGATTGAGATGCGCCGCATGGCACTGCCGCGTGGCAGCGTTTGGACGACGAGCGATCTGACTGGCGCCGCTTTGATCATGCCTCCAGGCGCGTGGCACGTGCCGCTGCACGCCACCCTTCTTGAGGGCGGAGCCTTCGGAATTCACCTGGTCAGGGCGGCAAGGTTGGGTGCCGCGATGGAGTGGCGTCATTCCCGTGGTGTGCGCGAGCCGCATTTCTATATCCGAGATGTCGGCGTCCATCCGGGTATGCAGGGCCAGGGGCTGGGCAGCGCCTTGATGCGGCCAACCCTTGAGCGTTGTGACACTGCGGGCTTGTCTGCCTACCTCGAGGCCTCCAGCGAGCGCAGCGCGGCGCTTTACGAACGGCTCGGCTTTCGGCTCGGAGAGGAACTGCGCGTTGGCGGAAGTCCGCCGCTTCGGCTGATGTTGCGCCGGCCGCTTGCCGCGGCAGTTCGGTGATGAACCCGACTTCGCCGAACAATAAGAAGTTGTTGGGGCGGGGGAGGGTGGCACGAAACGCCGCCTCATTAATGACGCGCAGGAGGCGATGAGCCGCCGCTCACTACATCTCATTGCTCTTGCCGGTCTGGCCAGTTTCACGCTCATCGTCGTGGCGGCGTTCGTATCTCCACCCCTTTGGAACGCGCCAGGCGAAAGCTCCCCTGCCGTTCACGTCGCTGCCTACCTTGAGGCCAATCATGGACGATCGATTGCGTCGATTTATATTTACAGCGTCGCGATTGGATTCTTTCTCTGCTTTAGCGCCGGCCTCTGGTCATGGCTGCGCCAAGCCGAGCCACCGCCGCAGCCTCTTTCGGCTGCCTTTGCTTTCGGCGCGATTGCGCTTGCCGTGTTGATTCTGGCCTCATTCGCGACCGCTGGCGTGGCGAGTTTCCGTCCCCAACAGCCGGCGATCGCCGTCTCGCTCAGCGATATGACGTTCGGTTTGCTTGCTCTATCGGGGATCCCAACCGCGGTATGTCTCGGGGCGTATGCCTCGCTGATTTTTCAGTACGGAGGACTCCCCCAGTGGACCGCGTGGCTTGCGGTTCTCGGTGCAGCAGCCCACGTCGTGGTCGCGGCGTCGTTCATGAGCCACGGAAGCTTTCTGTCGCTTGAGGGCACCGTCAACGTTGTCGTGCCCGCGACCTTCTTCGCCTGGATCCTCGCAACCAGTTTCGCCCTCCTACGCGTTGAAGAAGGATCAGATCGACCGGATTGGCGAAGCACTAATTGGGATCGCCGCTGACCTGTCGCCTGCCCACGATCGCCAGCCTTCATATTTGCAGCCAGTTCAATGCAAGTTTCGGACCCGTCGACTGATGGCGGGATCCAACGGATAGCCGGCGGATTCCCAAAATCTAACCGCAACCCCATCCTCTGATGCGACCAAAGCGCTGACCCGATGGGCGCCGCAGCTGCGCAAATACGCCTCGCCGGCTTGGATCAATGCAGAACCAATACCTTCCCGCCGGCGCCCACCGCTAACGGCCAGCCGATACATGTTCCCTCGCCACCCATCCCAGGCAGCAATCAAAGCGCCAACGATCTCGGAGTTTCGCTCGGCAACCAGGAGAGCAGCTGGGGAGTCGATTACCAGCCGCCGCACATCCTCCAAGCGGTCAACCGTCGTTGCATGCACGCTCCGCGCCTGCGCCCACAACTCTAAGACCGCTGGAATGTCTCGCTGTTGACAACGACGCACGGTGATCTCTTCGACAGTCAAGATGCCAGTATGGCGAAGGCCCCCGCCGGAGATCGGCAACCGATCTAGAGCGTGACCGTCGTTCGGCCCTGGCTTCGGTATCCGACGAGAGTCGAAATGGAATTGGAGAGCCAAGAGACGTGCTGACTGCGGTGCTCGCTGGGATCGTCTGCGATGAAACAAGGAAAAGCTAGGCGCCCCCCCGGGTGCCCTAAAGCCGATCGGCCGGATGCAGGGCCCATGCCGCCAGTTCGGCGCAGGGTCTCTCGCGGTTGTGCGCGGAAATGGCCGCCGAAGAGAGCTGAGGGATGATCGCCGAGGGCTCGAGTTGGAAACGCCGCCGGAGCAAGCTGGTCGATTTAGACTGGCAGCCGGCCCGATAATTCCGAGCGGGGATGTCGTGGTAGGGGAGCTGAAAGGATGAGAAGCATGGAGGAGCGTTTGCCGCGCCAGATTTCCAAGCCGTGGGGGAGCGAGTTGTGGTTCGCTCACACGGATCGCTATGCGGGGAAAATCCTTCGGGTTCGCGCCGGATGTCGCATTTCGGTCCAGTACCACGAGGCAAAGGACGAGACTTCATACGTCCTCTCAGGACGCGTGGTCGTTTCACAAGGGGACTCCGAGGACGGGATGACAACCCTTGAGCTCGGACCGGGGCAATCGTGGCGAAACCCCCCGCTCCTTGTCCATACGCTGGAAGCCGTCGAAGACGCCGAGATCATCGAGGTCTCAACCCAGCAAGTTGAGGACGTCATTCGTCTTCAGGATAGGTATGGACGGGTGCTGGATGCCGCACCTTCGAGGGAGGAGTGAGGTTCGAAACCGCGTTGAGGGCCGATCCCGCAAGCGGGTCAGTAATGGCTGTCGTTGCTCGGTCCCGGAGGCACCGCCGAGCGAAGGCGGCTTTGGCTCGTATTTGGCGCAGATCTCATTGGTGTCCCAAGTCACCAACGACTACGCTCGATCCCGCGGTTGGTCCTGTGTTCGTGAAACCACGGAGTTTTTCTGGGCGAGTGGCTAAGCGGCCTCGAAAGTTTGATGTCGCTAGCCGCGATCACTTTCCGAGCAGCAAGCTAACCCAAATGCGACTTGGCCCGGACGGCGGTGGTGCCGTCCGGGCCTCGCTCGGCCTCAAAACACGCCATACGCTTTCACCGCTAGTAGTAGTGAGCCCTGCCGCCGATCGCCCGGCCGGTCGATCCAAGCAACCAAAGCACCAACCCGACGACAAGCAAAATGATGCCGACCGGCCACAGGAATGCAACGTGCAACAGGGCGGCCAACAATAGGCATATGATGCCGAGGACGATCATTATTAGGTACTCACTCCTTTGGTCACGATTCGTAGGCGCTAAGGCCTCGATTGCGAGTTGATGATGCAGCCTCTACCCGTGCCGGTCGTTTTGAAACAGATCTACGTTCCAGGGGGATGCCAAAGAACCATGTGGGCCCATAGATTCCAGCCAACAAACGCACGACCTCTCATCCCAGCTGCTTCAGATCGGCCCTCTCAGCTCTCAGCACTTGTCCTAGAGCGCTCAACGCTCTCCAAAGCTTCTGCATAGGCTGACCCGGTTCGTCAACCACCACGACCGGGAGATCCAATGAGGAAGATCCGCAGCAAACTGACCTATGCCAACGTCATGGTCACGATTCTGGCGTTTGTCGTGCTTGGAGGCGCCACCGCTTTCGCCGCCACCAAGCTCGCCAAGAACTCAGTCGGCACGAAGCAGATCAAGAACAGCGCCGTGACGGCAGCGAAGATCAAGAAGGGAACGATCACGGGAACCCAGATCAACCTGGCGAAGCTAGGAACGGTGCCGTCAGCTACGAATGCGGCTACCGCGAACACGGCCACAACTGCCAGCACGGCCAACGCCCTCGCAGCGATGGAACCGACCCGGCTCGTCGGTGCCTCCGGCCAGCCGCCATTTCTGGACGGGAGCAGCAACTTTGAAGCGCCGCCATTCAAGCTCCAGCCGGTCGGTTTTTACAAGGACCATGACAATATCGTTCACCTCACCGGCACGCCGAAAGTCGGCACTGAAGTAAACCCCGTGCCGGGCTTGATTTTTACGCTTCCCCCCGGATACCGCCCGGCGAGCGGGGTCACGGAAATCTACATGGGGACCGAAAAAACAGCCATTTTCATATTCGGGTCAAACACGGTCCTCGCAGGCCATGAACTCAGCGGTGACGTTTTCACGGAGGGAGCCGAAGGAAAACCAGAGTTTCTGGGCGGGATCACTTTCCGAGCAGAAAGCTAAAGCGGGAGCTAACGGGCCCGGATGGCACTACGGCTGTCCGGGCTCGTTCCATTGCGACTATCGAGAGAACTCCATTAGGTTGAGCGGTAAAGGGCGCCCCTCGGCGCCCTTTACCTACAAGCATGAGTTTTTACCTGCTCAGCTTTCTCCCTTTGCGCATTGAGTAAGTCCAAGCGCGTGCAGCTTTTCTCCGGTTGCTTTAAAGGGGTCCTGCTTGCTGAAAATAAGTTCAGGATTGGCCTTGACCTTGGTCAGCTCTGTTTGGGCGGTTTCCAGCGCCGCTGTCACTTGTTGTTCCTCGCCGCTCGGTGCTCCGAGGGCCTTGATGTAATTGATCTGAGTCTGGACATTGGGAACAAACACAGCATCAACTAGTTCGGTTTGCTGGGCCTTGGTCGGTTCTGTCTTTTCGCTAAAGCCATGTTTTTTGGCGTAGGCCGTGAATTCGGCCTGCTGCTTCTTTTGGTTGGCGACGCAGCTCGCGTTGCCCTTCGCCACGAATTCAGCTTTGGAGATCGCGGCCGTCGTGGTCGTACTGCTACTGCCGCAACCGGCAACCAACAGACCAGCAAAGAGAATCACGCCGATCGGAACTGCTCTCGAAAGCCTGCGGTGCATCAAAAACCTCCTTGAGTTGACTGGATAGGGTAACCCTATGCGGCCTCCGATCTCCAAAGCTGCCTGAGAGCACGCTGAGCCCATTTCGCCACGAATCTGGACATTCCCCCGTCTGAGACTTCCAAGCCCTTAGAACGCCGCATATACGAACATGCGTTCGATTCTATGCTGCGCCGCTGGGCGGCTCGCTTCTCTCCGTCTCTCGTTTCGCCATTCGCCTCTGGGCCGCTTCAAAGTGCCCAAAATCAACAAGACGCTCAAGCGGCTCTCGCAGATTTTGGAACTGGCGGTGGATTATGGGTATCTGTCCCGCAACCCCGCCGCCTCAAAAGGGAGCGCCGACGGGTCAAGGAGCCACCGCCCCGGCGCACATGGGTAGAGCCCGAGCAGCTCTTGGCACTCTTGGCCGGTGCTCCAAAGGGCATCGGGCGATACTTGCCACACTGGCTGGTGCTGGGTTGCGAGTGGGGAGGCGTGTGCGTTTGACTGGCGCGACCTCGACATGGCCACAAGCACTCTCACCGTGCAGGGTCGGCACACTGAGCCCGACGATCCGGTCTTTGTTAGTGCGCAGGGGACTCGCCAGATCCTCTCCAACGTTGGACGCCGCTCAAGACGGCAATTAGGCGGGCCAATGTTGCACTGTCCGAGATTGGTATCGCCGCGATTAACGAGCGTGTGACTCCTCACTCACTCCGGCGCACGTACGCCTCACTTCGATATGCCTGTGGCGATGACCCGATCTTTGTCGCTAAGCAAGGCGGCTGGGAGGACCCAGCGTTTCCAATGCGGGTCTACGCTAAGGCCGTGAGGCGACGCGACAAGCTATCGGGCGACCACTTGGAGGCGTTCGATGCGGCTCTGGTTTGGGCACTATTGGGCACCAACGGTGAAGATGCAGCTTCCAAGCCCGAGGAGAATAAACCCAAATATCCCGAGGAAACGGCTGTCTAGAGCCATAATCTAGTTCACCCGCCCCCGTAGCTCAGTGGACAGAGCGACGGCCTTCTAAGCCGTGGGTCGCTGGTTCGAATCCAGCCGGGGGTGCTAAAGCGCCCTGGGGCCTCTATGGTGCTCCAAGACTGCGCCTAGGTATGCATTTATCCTGAGCGGTCGCCTGTGCCCGGGCGCTCGGCGCCGTTTCAGTGCTCCGCCATAGGCTGCCGACTGTCGATCGTCGGCTCTGCCAACGCCCTGGCGGCGATGGAACCCGTCCACCTTGTTGGCGCATCAGGCCAGCCACCGTTTTTGGACCGCTCCCGCAACATCACGGAAGAATGGCCATTCAAATTCGCGCCAGTTGGCTACTACAAGGACCACGACGGCATCGTTCACCTCACCGGGGCAGCAAAACTCGGTACCGAAGGAACGGTAAAAGGCTTGATCTTCCAGCTCCCTTCCGGATTCCGGCCGGCAAGCGGGGGCGCGGAAGTCTTCTTAGGGCTCGAAAGTCGGTCGTATTTGTATTGAGTCAGACGAAGTCGTTGAAGGTGTTTGATCTCAGTGGTGACGTGTTCACCGAGGGGGGAACCGCAAAAGTGGCGGTTTTGGCCGGGATCACGTTCAGGGTTGGAGCTGAATATTCAGACGCTACATTTGCCCGGATGGCATCATGGCCATCCGGGTCTTTCAGTATCAGTTCATTCCGCGAGGGTCTAGCGCTTTGGACGCCGGAGGGTTGTCATCGTCTTTCGGCCTGAGCGATGTAGCTGATGAATTTAGAATCTTCACGGTCTAAGAACCATGATTCAATACATCACAACCATCAGGGCCCCCGACCTGTAACCTGCATCGCGATCGAGGGCAGGAGAGTCCCTTCGGTATCCAGTCAATCTTGGCTCTCCAATGAAAGGACTCCCATGCGGAATGGATTACAGCAAGCAGAGGCAATGATAAAGGCGGCGATTGCCGAGATCGACCAGGAGCGCGCTCAATTGCTAGGCGCACTATCCAGTCTCAGCGGCGCCTCGAGCCGGGGCGACACCCCAACGGCAAATAGGCCCCCCAAACGGTCAACGAAACGCCGAAGGGCGCGGAAAGGCAAACGTGCTGCTAGGGGGCAGCGTGCGGAGCAATTCCTCGCAGCGGTTTCTGATAAGCCCGGGACAACCGTGACAGAGATTGCTAAGAAGCTCGGTGTTGAGCGGACCTCGCTTTATCCGGTCGCAAAAAAGCTCCAGTCAGAGAAACGGATCTCAAAGAAAGGCAGCGGATTCGCGGTGAGGTCCTAGCTTGAGGCGCAGGATCCTCTGGTAGCCGGCGACGTGTAGCGGACTTTGGCTGCTAGCCAAGAGGACGTGACGAGAGCGCAAGGAGTAGCGCCCATGCCGGCGAGTGGTTTAGGGCTTGCAAGGCACTCGAGCAGCCCGGCAGTCGGGCGTCGGATACCTATTTCGGCCCTGTCCGTCCAACCGAAAATCCGCTTCTTCGTGCAGGATGAATGACAGAGCGGTGATGGTGTTTACAAAAACCGCCGATGCCGCCGCCGCTGAGATCGAGGTAACCACGGGGATTTGGCCCGATCTCAGGGCGGCTGGCTATCGACATTCCCGGGAAGCTGACCGAGGTCGAGTTTCTCGAAGTAAACTAAGTGGCGAAACAGGCCGTGTCCCCTTGGTTTGGCGCTTTCTTCGACGAGGACTCGCGGCCGCGGGTTGACGATCGTGGCTGACTTGGGGCTTTCTGAATTGCGCCCAACGGGATGGATCCCCACCAAGGTCCTTCGCCTCGTGGGGCGCCCTGAAGGTTCTCCGATCTGAACTGAATTCGGCGACGGTGGAACCATGGTCCCGATTTCATTCGGCTTGGAACTCCACCTTCTCTGGATCGAAGCTATGGGCCTGAGTAGATTGCCGTTACAAGGTCGATTCGATTAAGTCCCAGTCGACTCGGCAGCATGGCTAGATGCGGCCTAGTAAGAGGAGCACCAAGAGAATGATCGCGATCAGTCCAAGTAGACCTCCAGCCACTGCGACCTTCAGCAGGACCAGGACAACTGCTACTACGATCAAAATGCCAATGACGGCTCTAATCATTATTTAACCCCCTCCTAGATTTGAATCTGTCGGTGTTGCGGTGCGATGTGACCCAAAACAAACGGGCGGCATCTTCGATAGCCGCCCGTATCACTGTCGCCACACATTCCGATTGCAGCCTGATCGCTCACTTACCCAGGTTGGTCCGATTTAAAACCAGCCTCAAAATTGTCATCGAGCCGAGCCGAATGTTGCAGACTTCCCGATCGACAAAGAACGACCAAATCTCCAAACTCGTCTCTGCTGTGGCGCGCAAAGAGGAGGTGAGGTGCCGACCGCCGGATGGCCGCATGGACCTATCGATTGCCAGGGTCCAGCTTCTCTCTCCCCTCTCCCGCATCAAGCGCCTGCTCGAGCCCTGAGAAGACCAGCCCGCTCTCGGTGAGCCCGGTGATCGAGAGGATTCGAAGCACCTGATCGCTGGCGCCAAAGACGGCGAGTCGCCGTCCCTGCTCGGCCATCTTCAGGTGGGCGCGGACGATCACCGCGATCCCGGTCGAATCGATGAACTGACAGCCCTCCAACCCGATCAGAAGCTGCTCTGAGCCCGCCCGCCCGATCGCCGCTGCGAGCCGATCGGCGACGGAGAGGTCAAGCTCACCGCTGATCTCGATCAGGCGGGCGCCGGGAGCGAGCTCTCGCTCGGCAAGCTCAAAGGGAACCATCAGCGAGGCTCAGGGCAGGATCGGATTTGGCTGGGAGCGGGCATGGGGATGAGATCTGAGCGCTGGGGGGAGCAGGGTCGGCAATGCAAATGAGATCTCCTCTCGCCCAAGGCCCGCAGCCTTCGCCGCAGCCAAACCGGCCTGCCCCCTCTTCCTCAAGCGATGGCCCCGACAGCCCGGGTTGCCATCGGGAGGATCTTAGCGCCGCGCCCAGGCGGGCAAGCGGCGCCGCAGCGCTAAGCTGGCCTCCCCCGTTCGTTTGGTTAATCCTCTTGCCCCGCGCGCGGTTTAATCCTCAAGGAGGGGCAAGGCGGCACCCCCGATGAGCGAAGGACGAGCGCTGTGGTCGGGCGCCGAGGCCGAGCTGGGGGCCTCGAAGCTGGCGGAGATCTCGCGGGCGATCGTCGCCCTCTACAAGGAGCAGTTCGGCCGTGGACCGACCAGGGTGCGCTCTGACTTCGCCGGCCCCGACACCCTGATCTGCACCCTAAAAGACACCTTCACCCCCTCCGAGCACCGGCTCGCCCAGATGGGGGAGCACCAGCGCCTGCGCGATGGTCGCCTCTACCTCCAACACGCCACCGAGGAGCGGCTCTGCGCCGCGGTCGAGCAGATCCTCGACCGCAGGGTGCGGGCCTTCATCAGCGGCATCGACACCCACCGCGACGTCTCGGCAGAGATCTTCTACCTTGAGGCCGGCTAGGCGCGGGTGAGGTCGGCCCGCAGTTCGGTGCCGCAACTGTGGGTGCTTATTAACTGAAACCTGTTGGAAAGGGCACCAATGATCGCCAACCCCATGCGAAAGCTCGCTCCGTTAGGAGCTGATCGGGGCCGGATTCCCGCCCCGAAATCGCGAACGACGGCGCTGAGCTCGGCCTCCCCTGGAATCAGCTCCACCTCGAGTGGACCGGGACTGGCTGGGTCCCCGTAGGCGTGCAAAACGACATTGGCGCAGGCCTCTGAAACTACGATCTTCAGATCGACCACTGTGGCCTGACTTATTCCGATGCGTTGGCAATGTGACTCGACCGAGCTGCGAATGTGGGAGAGGCTCTCACCCTGAGCGGGAAGGGTGAGAAATAAACGATCCTCGTTTCGCATTTTGTCCGAGTCTCCAGGGCGCTTGAGTGGGTGGGGTGGATGGGCAGGCGACTACAGAAAACTAGGTACCCATGATTCGCGATCGTCAAACTGAAGAAGGGATCGAGCGGTCTGTTCTTAGTAGATGGGTTCAAAGTGAGTTCATGTGCGAGTCCCCTCGTCGATTCCGGCCCGAGCCCATAGAAGCTGCCAAGTGGCACGCTGCGCGCCTGGCGAAAGCATCAGGCAGCCGCTTCGTTGATCGCGTCTATTTCGATTGCATTTCCGCGGCATTGCAAACGGCTACTCACAGCCTGATGGCCTTTCAAGTCGGATTGCGCGGATTTCAACAATCGTTGGGCAGAAAGTCGCCGCGACTCAGCAGAGATGGACTCGAGCTGCGCTCTTAACAACCTGAAATGCGCTCCCCGGGATTTGCTTCAGCTGGTCAAGGTTTTCGTCGTTCCAGCGCCGGTCGCTGGTGCCACCCAGATACCAGTTGGAGCCGTTGTCGGCGACGATAAGTCCGTAGTGCTTTAGGGCTGTGGCGATTGCTCTCGCGCTCGCGCTGAAGCCGGCAAGGCTATATCCGGGGCGCAGGCGCAGGCGCAGTCCCATCGGGGGTGCGGCATGGTTCTGCGTGTCTCCGGCGCAATGAGAGGCGGGGTGCACCCAGGCGTTGCGGGTGCTGTCAAATGTGACGCGGATCGCGTGGTGTATTTGTCTTGACGAGGCTTCGTCATAACGGGCGAGGCCTGGAAAGATGGGCAACCCTGCTGCGTCGGCGGAGGTCCATGAGTCGGGCCGCAGGGCACTCGATCGCAGGTTCCATTTGACCCCCGAATCGGCGTTCCAATGGGGGTTGTCCCCGCCGACGTAAAACGCTCGGTAGAGCTCATAGAGCATGCAGTTGGAGCGGTCGATGACCAGCACGTGGCGATCTCCATCGCTGTGCAGCCCTCCCTCGACCGGCGCCCACTTTGGTATCGGAAACGGCCCCGGGCTGCTTTCGCTTCCATAGGCGGTGTAGTGGATCGGCAGTAAGGGCTGGGTCGAGCTGACCACCGCATAGGGCAAACCGTAGGAGCGTGGAGAGCCGAAGTCCGGGTGCAGGTGGTCTCCCCCATGGGAATCGATGTAGCCGATGTAGGCGCCGGAGTGAGGATCAAGGGGTGCATTCGAGATGTCCTGGTTCCAGGCCGCCTCATTTGGTTGCGATGGCGCGCCGCTTGGCAGGGAGCGGGGTGGCTCGGGGAATACAGAACAGCTGTCGAGGCTTGGATATGGCCCGAGTGCGCTTAGCTCGACCCCTGGAGATTGACCCGCGGTTGCATTCGCACTGAGCGCGACGAGAGCGAGAATGGCCGCGATCGCGATCGGCGTGCGTGCAGACCGGGAGCTCACATCTGGGGTGGACGCTCGCGGATCTGCAGCCGACCGATCTCGAGGTCCTCGACCTCAAGTCTTCTCACCGATGCACGGCGCACCGTGAGTCGGCCGACGCTGAGCCGCCCGACCGCGAATCCGCCCACCGCCGCAGCACCGAGCGCTAGTGCACCGACGGCCACAGCCCCTCGTGCTTGGGCGCCGGTCATGGCTGCGGCACGAATCTCGGGGCCGAATGTGGCTATTGAGCGCTGCTTTGACATGCCATCACGGTATCGCGACTAGCCTCCATTGCGTGAGCGACCTCAAACCATTGCTGCTCGTGCTGAGACACGCACCCTGGGAGGGACCTCACCGCATCCTCACCGCTTTCCAGTCGTTCCAGGTAAAAATCGTCGATCCCCTCAAAGGGGATTTGTTACCCGGCCCGTCCGAGGTCGACGGGGTCCTGGCGATGGGTGGGCCGATGAACGTTGACCAGACAGATCGCTACCCGCCATTGGCCGACGAGCGCGACTGGCTAGCGGCGGTGGTCAGTCAGGAGACCCCGGTGCTCGGTATTTGTCTCGGCGCTCAACTCTTGGCGCGCGCTCTTGGCGCGCGGGTCAGCGTGGGGGAGACGGTAGAGATTGGCTTTGGGCCGGTGGAGGTGTTTGATCCGAGTGATCCCATCGTCGGCGGCCTGTCTCCTCGCACGGAGGTTCTGCATTGGCACAGCGACGTGATCGAACTGCCCGCCGGCGCGCAGCGACTCGCGTCCTCGGCGAAGACCGAGAATCAAGCTTTTCGTTATCGAAGCGCGTGGGGCGTCCTTTTTCATCCAGAGGCTGATCGGGCGCTGATTGACAACTGGCTTTTGGTTCCGCAGATGCGGGCACAGGCAGTCAAGGCGCTTGGCGAGGCGGGCGTCCAGGCCCTTCCGCTTACTGCAGCGTCGCTCGAGCAAAATCTGGTGAGACGCTCCAAGTCTGGATTTCTGGCCTTCGCTGAACTCGCTAGCATGTCAAGCAGGGCTAGGTCAGGCTTGGCAGAGCCGTAGGCTGTGTGCGGCCCAATGACGACCGCAATCTCGGTGCGCAACCTCAGCAAATCGTTCGATCAGATCGACGCGGTCCGCGACGTTAGCTTCGAGGTAGCAAGCGGTGAGGTTTTCGGTTTCCTCGGTCCCAATGGGGCTGGTAAGACGACAACGATCAACATGCTCTGCACGCTGACCACGCCCAGCGGGGGAGAGGCGAGCGTTGCCGGCTTTGACGTTGTCACCGAGCGTGACGACGTGCGGCGTCATATCGGCCTTGTTTTCCAAGATCCGACTCTCGATGGATACCTCAGCGCAGAGCAGAACTTGCGCCTGCACGCAGAGCTCTATGGCGTCGAAAAGCCGCTCGTTGCACCGCGCATGCGCCAGGTCCTGGAGATGGTGGGGTTGTGGCAGCGGCGAAAGGCGCAGGTGCTCACGTTCTCCGGAGGAATGCGCAGGCGCCTCGAGATCGCCCGAGGCCTAATGCATTCACCGAGGGTGCTTTTTCTCGACGAGCCGACCATCGGGCTTGATCCGCAGACTCGCAGCTCGATTTGGGGCTACATTCGCCAGCTTCAAGAGAGCGAGGAGATCACGATCTTCATGACCACCCACTACATGGACGAGGCCGAGTTCTGCGGTCGGATTGCAATCATGGATCACGGTGAGATCGTGGCGCTTGATTCGCCCGCGGCGCTCAAGGAGCTGGTCGGTTCCGATCGGATCCGAATCGAGACCGATGATGATGCAGCGGCCATCGAGGCGATCGGGCAGCGGTTTGGCATCGAGGCCCAAATTTCTGAGGGAGCAGTTTCTCTGGCCGTGCCGGACGGTGAGGAGTTCGTCCCCCGTCTGTTCGCTGAGCTGGGAGTTCCGATCCGCTCCGTGAGCCTCTCCCGTCCAACTCTTGATGATGTTTTCATGTCCTACACCGGCTCAACGATTCGAGACGCCGAAGAGCCGGGAAGCAAGGTTGCAAATCGGATCGCGATGCAGATGATGTCTGGGGCACGGCGGTGAGCACGCCGATAGACGCTGCGACCGTTACCGCCGATCGGCCGCGCGAAGTCGTCACGGTCAGGGTTCCGGCCCGCAGCTTCGCCAGCGAGCTAAGGGCAATCAAGATCGTCTGGCAGCGCGAGCTGATCCGCTTCTCCAAAGACCGGATCCGGATTGTCACTTCGCTTGTCCAACCCCTGCTTTTCCTCTTTGTGCTCGGATCGGGGCTGCAGCAGCTCTCAGCCGCGAGCACCCACGGTGTCAACCTGAAGACCTTTATTTACCCTGGGATCCTGTGTATTTCAGTGATGTTTACCGCAATGTTCTCGGCGGCCTCGATCGTTTGGGACCGCGAGTTCGGGTTCCTTCGGGAGATGATGGTGGCGCCGATCAGGCGGAGCTCGATCGTGATCGGCAAGTGCTTTGGTGGAGCCAGCGTCGCCGCTCTCCAGGGTGTGATCCTGATCTGCCTCGCTGGTACGGTTGGCGTTCCATACGACCCGCTGATGATCCTCGGTATATTCGTATTGCAGCTGCTGCTCGCCTTCAGCATCACGGCGTTCGGCGTCATGGCGGCTGTTCGAGTTACCCAGATGCAGTCGTTTATGGGCCTGATGCAGATGGTGATCATGCCGATGTTCTTCATATCCGGCGCCCTCTTTCCGGTTACCAATCTGCCGGGTTGGCTGGCGTTCCTAAATCGCATCGACCCCCTGACCTATGCAGTGGCCCCAATGCGCAGTTTGATCTTCAGCCACCTCGCCATCAGCGAAGCTGCAAAACAGGCCCTTGATCCCGGAATTACCTGGTTCGGTTGGACCGTGCCCGCTTTGGTCGAGGTTGCAACCGTGTTAGTCCTCGGCTTGGCCATGCTTGCGATAGCGATCTGGGAGTTCAACGCCAGCGATTAACAGGCGTTTCCGCCCGACCTAGTCGCGATTGGCCGGCAATGGCTCAGCGGTCAGACTGGGCTACGATGATGTCACCTTGGATCTCCCCGGCGGGGTTTTCAGCCGAGCATGGCGAGCCCCAAAAAGGAGCAAGTCCGAGCAATCGATCGGATTGGTTTTACTTTTATTCGATTTGTCCGGAACCGACCGGAAGGGCGACCAGAGGGAATCGAACCCTCATTGTCGCGACCACAACGCGAAGTTCTACCGTTGAACTATGGCCGCCATGTAAGCCGTGGCAGCTTATCGACCCGGCCGCCAACAGCGATCGGTGGCTGGCAAGCTCGAAATCGCTATGGCAATGGCTCATGCACGCCACACGGGCTGGGTTCGATCGAGGGATGCGCTCTCTTCCATGCTCAGCGCGCTCCGCAAATCGCTCCGGGAGGTAGACGATTTTGGGCATCCGCCGTCGCTTGAAGACTATCCCTGGTGAAATCAAAAGACCCACGGCGCATGGCAGGGACTGCCAAGGTTGCCACGAGGCGAGATCCTTCATACTTTCTTGTGGCGGGGATTGCGCTGGAGCAAGAGCTCGACCGGCTGCGGGCACTGGCAACGTTTGCTACGGGTCCCCTGACGGCACGGAGACCGCTGCTCACGGTGCGTCGGGCTCTGCTGCGTCCGAACCGCCTTGGCTTCGCCGTTCCTAGTCAGTTTCGAGTCTCAGTCACCGCCTACCCCGGGATTCGTCCCGGTGACATCCTCGAGACGCTCCTTCATGAGCTCGTACATCTTCATCTCGGTCGCTCTCGGGAAACACACGCTTGGCACGGAGACAGGTTCAAATGCGCGCTGGCCTCGGCGATGTATGAGGCATATGGAATCACTGGTTTGCACATCTCTACCGCTCGTCATGGCGTCTATGCTGAGGCGATTGATCCCCTGATATGTGCTTCATAGAGGCGTGAGGAAATCGATTCATCCAGCTCTGCTCGGCGGTAGCCGTCGGCCAGATCCCGGGCCTCAGATCCACTCGGGCCCCGGGCCGGGGCCCCAGCCCGACAACATCGGGAGGAGCGGGGCGACCGCCTTTGCAGAACTTATGCCAGTTGCGATCTGCGGGCGCTGCTATGGGGGCCCTGCCCCAGCTGCATTTGCGTCGTTGAACGATCCACCCGCTCTAAGTAAAACGA
This sequence comes from uncultured Solirubrobacterales bacterium, assembly GCA_963745305.1. GTDB lineage: Bacteria > Actinomycetota > Thermoleophilia > Solirubrobacterales > 70-9 > CAVUWL01. The sequence goes on along the minus strand of CAVUWL010000017.1, from coordinate 394,493 downwards.
AGCGCATTCCTGCGACTTTTACAGGAGTGCCCGTCAGATTCAGGTCGGTTGGGCAATCACTTGGTACCGGTTTACCGTAATTCAAGGCCTCCATAGCGGGTGAGGATGTCGATGGGATGAAGGAAAGGACGGTTGGCACCGAGCCAAAGCTGGTTGACAAATCCGAGTGCCAAGTTGCCGAGAGCGGGGGCTCTTGGTCAACAGCCGCCAGGTTGACCACTATTCCCCCTTCAATGCGCCCTTGCGATATGCGGCACTCCCAAGCCCGGCCGCTGACCCACTCGAAGTCTTGTTTTGCCTAAACGTTTGCTGTCGGCCGCACCAGCTCGCGGGCGGCGGCAACGATCGCCTCGGCATCGATCTGGGCCTCGCGGAGCAACTCGGCTGGACGACCGGAGCCTGGCATTACTTCGACTGCAAGTGATCTCACTTTGGTTGATGCGCCATGAGCGGCCAGAGTCGAAAGCACGGCCTCACCGAGGCCTCCGGCTCGGTGATGATCCTCGACGGTCACAATGGCGCCGGTCTCATGCGCGGCGCGGGTTAGCGTCGCCGCATCGATCGGCTTGACCGAATAGAGATCGATAACACGGGCGCCGATTCCCTCTGCTGCGAGCCGCTCTGCCGCGGTCAGCGCCTCATGTAGCGTTGCTCCAGCGCCGATTAGGGTCACGTCGACCCCGTCGAGGACGACGCGGCTGCCACCGATCTCAAAATCGTCATCGGCGTCATAGATCACGGGCATCGCGCCGCGATGGGTGCGCATGTATACGATTCCTGGGCGGTCGATCATCTGCTCCACCAGGGCGATCGTCTGGTTGGCGTCGCAGGGATAAAGCACTGTGCTCCCGTGCACTGCCCGTAGCATCGCGATGTCCTCTAGCCCCATTTGGGAGGGACCATCCTCGCCTATCGAGACGCCAGCGTGTGAACCGCAGAGGCAGATGTCGGCGCGACTGATCGCGGCCATCCGAATGAAATCGTGGGCACGGGTGAGAAAAGCGGCAAAGGTGGACGCAAATGGGCGCCACCCGCGGACTTGCATCCCGATCGCGGCTGCAACCATCTGCTGCTCGGCGATGTACATCTCGAAGTAGCGCTCGGGGTAGGTCTCTTTGAAGGCATCGCTGTAGGTTGAATTGGACACCTCTCCGTCGAGGACCACCACGTCACCGCGCCGAGCGCCGAGCGCCAGCAGGCCCTCTCCGTAGCCTTTTCTGGTTGCAGCGCTCTCGCCCGGTTTCCAGCTGCCGGACCTAGTCGCCGCCGGCTCAAATTTGTGAGGCTCCGTATCGGCCTCCGGGCGGCTGACCTCGACCCGGAGAATGCGAAGACCGCCGAGCTCGGCGATCGCCTGCTCGGGATCCTCAAGCGGTTTGCCGTGCTTTCCAGGCTGATCCTCAACCGCGGCTACCCCTTTTCCCTTCCGGGTGCGGGCGATGATCGCGGTCGGCAGCTCGCTGTTCTTGGCGGCGATGTAGGCGCTCTCGATCTCGGAGACGTCGTGGCCGTCGATCTCGATTGCCTCCCAACCGAATGCCCGGGCGCGGCCGGCGTAGGAGTCGAGATCCCAGCCATGCATCGTCTCACCGCTCTGTCCGAGTCGGTTCACGTCGACGATCGCGATCAGATTCGAAAGCCCCTCGTGGGCGGCGTGCTCGAATGCCTCCCAGACCGAGCCCTCGGCCATCTCGCTGTCACCGCAGAGAACCCAGACTCGAGAGGGGAGCTGATCGAGCCGACTTGCAGCGAGCGCCAGACCGACTCCGACCGGAAGACCCTGCCCTAGCGACCCGGTCGCAACGTCAACCCAGGGAAGCAGAGGCGTCGGATGTCCTTCGAGCCGGCTGCCCAGCTTACGGAAGGTGAGCAGCTCCTCGTCCTCGATCGCTCCAACCGCCTTCAACATTGAGTAGTAAAGCGGGGAGGCGTGGCCCTTGGAAAAGACCAGGTGGTCATTGTGGGGGTCATCGGGTCGAGTGAAGTCCAGCTTCAGATGTCCATCGAGCAAGACCGCGAGAAGATCTGCAGCCGACATCGAGGAGGTCGGATGTCCCGACCCAGCAGCATCGCTGGCTCGTACCGAATCTACTCGTAGCTGCTGGCCGAGCTCACGCCGAAAGTCTTCGTTTCGATCCACGACCGTCCCCCTATCCGGACCTAGAACCGCAAGCCCCAGAAAACTGACCAGAATCGAGGCGCTCGCGCTTAACCGACTGTCTCGCCGCGAATCTTTGCAGGTGCAGAGCCCTCGAAGCGTTGCCGCCTGGTCTTGGCAGCCCGGCTCCCCTTGGTGGAGTGGCACGGGACTCATTCGGTGGGTATCTGGCCGGAACCTTGAGGGCCTCCTTTGATCCTTGCGTTGGTTCCGCAGGCCACGAATTGCCCGAAATGCTCTTCTCGGCTCTGAAATCGGTTGGATCTTTGTCGATCGGCCGCTGGCAGCTCGTCGATGCGCTCAGGGAAGCTTTTTCCCCGCCGCGTCTCGGTCTTGCAGTAAGCCCGCCACGGCTTGTGCCAAGCGCTGGCCCTGAAAGGTCAGGGAGTACTCCGTATGCGGCGGCCGACCGGGAACCAACTGGCGTTTGATGACCCCCGCAGCCTCGAGTTGCTCAAGCCTGCCGGAGAGCGTGGTGGGGGAGACGCCTGGTAGCGATTGGCGAAACTCGTTAAAGCGCGCCGCGCCATTGGAGCACGCGTAGATCGTCGCCATCGTCCAGCGGCGCTCTAGCAGAGTTGCCGCCACCCGCAGCTCATTGGGTATTGGAGAACAGCTACGGCAGCGGGGTGACATCGGCAGCCTTCTCGGCGGGCTCAAGCGCCAGCTCCAGGACCTCATCCACACTCATCACCGGGTGGAAGGTCATCTGATCGAGCACCTCCTCAGGCACGTCGTCGAGATCTCCTCGGTTGCGCTCCGGAAGGATCACCTCGGTCAGTCCAGCGGCGTGGGCGGCCAGCACCTTTTGCTTTAGACCACCGATCGGCAAGACCCTGCCCTGAAGGGTGACCTCGCCAGTCATTCCGACCGTGTGCTTTACCGGTCTCCCCGAAAGCAAAGAGACCAGCGCAGTGGTCATCGCGGTGCCGGCGCTTGGACCGTCCTTGGGGATCGCCCCAGCCGGAACGTGCAGGTGGAACTCGCGCTGGAAGTCGCCGGGGTCAATACCGAGCGACTCGTTGTGGGAGCGGACGTAGGAAAGCGCGATTCGCGCTGACTCCTTCATCACGTCGCCGAGCTGACCGGTAAGCACCAGCCCCTTGTCGCCATCCATCGCGGTCGCCTCGATGAAGAGCACATCGCCACCACTGCCGGTGACCGCGAGCCCTGTTGATACGCCGGGGATGGCGGTCCGCTCAACCGAGTCTTGGAAGAAGCGCTGCCTGCCAAGGGCAGCATGCACTGCACCCAGGTCAATCACGATCGGACGTTCAAGCTCACCGGAAGCAATGCGAGTCGCGGCTCCGCGTAGGAGCTTTCCTATCTCGCGCTCGAGCTGGCGAACGCCAGCCTCGCGGGTGTATCCAGCGATCACGGCGCGCAGGATCTCATCAGCGACATCCACCTCAGTCGACTCAAGTCCGTTGCGCTTCAGTTGGCGGGGCAGCAGGTATCCACGCGCGATGGCGAGCTTCTCCATCGTCGTGTAGCCATCGAATGGGATCGTCTCCATTCGGTCCAGCAACGGCGCGGGGATCGTATCGGTGAGGTTAGCGGTGGCCAAGAAGACGACCTCGGAGAGATCGACCTCGACATCGAGGTAATGATCTCGGAAGGAGTGATTTTGGGCAGGGTCGAGAACCTCCAAAAGCGCAGCGGAGGGATCTCCCCGCCAATCGGCGCCCACCTTGTCGACCTCATCGAGAAGAATCACCGGGTTCATCGTTCCGGCGTCGCGAAGAGCGCGCACGATTCTTCCCGGCAGGGCCCCGATGTAGGTGCGCCTGTGGCCACGGATCTCGGCCTCATCGTGCAGCCCGCCGAGAGAAATGCGGACGAACTCTCGCCCCAACGCTCGGGCTATCGACTCACCGATCGATGTCTTTCCGGTTCCTGGCGGTCCAACTAGCGTGAGGATCGCTCCGTTTGCGCGGGTGTCCTCGTCGGCTCCTCGCTCCTCGCGCAGCTTGCGGACCGCTATGAACTCGGTGATCCGTCGCTTGACGTCCTCGAGGCCGGCATGATCGGCGTCGAGGACGTCGCGCGTGTGCTCGGGATCGAGTCGCTCCGCCGACCGTTTCGACCAGGGGACCGCGATCAACCAATCGAGGTAGCTGCGGATCATTGAGGACTCCGGCGACTGCTCGCCCTGACGCTCCAGCCGCCGCAGCTCGCGATCAGCCTGCTCGGCGACGTCGGCGGGCATCTCGGCCTCGGAGATCTTGCGCTCGTACTCCTCGATCAGGTTGGTCTCGTCCTCTCCTAGCTCTTTGCGTATCGACTCCATCTGTTTGCGTAGGAAGTAGTCGCGTTGCTGCTTCTGGGCTCCCGACTCGACGTCGCTTCGGATGCGGCTGCGCACCTGCAGCTCGGCGAGGCGCTCACTTTGCAGCTCCACGGCGATCTGGAGGCGGGCCGAAACGTCGAGACAGTCCAGAAGTTGCAGCTTCTGCTCAGTTGAGAATTCCGGGCTGAGCCCGGCGGTGTCGGCCAGAGCGCCTGGCTCCTGGATCGAGCGAAGAAACCCGGAGATGCGACCGTCATCGCCGCGCAACTCAAGGATCTCCTCAACGATCGCTCGGTACTGCCGAACCAAATCGCGAGTCTGGTCATCATCGGGGTGCCCGTCGTGGATCTCCTGGACATCGATGCGCAGTGAATCTCCGTCGGCGTCCTCGCCGGCTCGAGCGACGCCGGCAAGGCCTCGGTGAAGGCCAAGCACTGTCGCCACCGGGTTTCCGCGTGGCGAGCGGCCCCGCTCGATCACCTCGGCCACTACACCTACCCGGCTGAACTCGCCCTCACGTCGGGGTAGCAGGAAGACGCGGTCCTCCTGCTCGACATCAATCGGCAGCGTTGCGGTGACCGTCGGAAAGACGATTGCATCGTCAAGGGGGATGAGTAAATATGCCATTAGGGAATCCAGTTTCTGTAGTTAGTCTTCAAAGAGGATAGCGTCTCGCCCGCGGATTTCAAGTTATGCGGGACATCGCTTGGACCGAGGCGCCCCGCGACTCCCGATCCGTTCGCCGTGCTGGACCAAAGCGGGACCTTGCTGCCTCAGGGCGGTTTCTGGAAAAACAAGCCGAGAGTGCTCGCGGTCGGCGACGCGACTCGAATCGAAGATGACCCCCGTGGCGGTGAGGAGCGCGATGGCCGCACGGCTTGGCCACTTATGACTGGTGGTCTAGCGATGAACTTGAGCTGCTCTGCCCGCTGGCCGTGGCGTTCCAGATTCGATGCCGCAAATTGCGCCCGGCGGGGGCCGAGTGAGGCGAACTTTGCTCAAGAATGCGGGCGAAACCCAGACTACGAACAGGGAGGTGCGGATGAACGGCGAGGTTTCGTTTTTTGAGCTCGGGGTGAACGATCCGCCGACGGCCCGGGATTTCTACGTCGAGTTGTTCGGATGGGAAATGAACCCGGGTCCTTCAGGGGAGGCCCGTGGATTTCAGATCCAGACGGGCAACGTCAGGGGAGGTTTGCATGGAGGCGAGGAGCGCGCCAGTCCCTATCTCTTTTTTAAGGTCGAAGACATCCAGGCGGCTGCAGAGCGGGTACGCGCACTTGGGGGGCAGGCTGTGTTCAATGAGCACTCAGGTCCCGGCGCCTCCGGAACGTTCGCCTTTTGCGAGGACAATCAGGGCTCCCACTTCGGCCTGCACCAGCCGCCACCCTGATCACACGGCCTGATCCAGGCTAAGCTCGAAGCGGTTATGGCGAGATGGCGCTGGATCTTGTTTGGCTTGGCGCTGCTGGGCGCCTGGGCCGCTTTGCCCGGCGCGACTGCAGGCGCGACGGTTCTCCTTGCCTCCGGGCCGGGGCAATGTCAGGGCGCAGTGTTCGGGGTCACTCAGACGAGTGAAACATGCGAGGCGGCGCTGGTCGATGGAAATGCCGTTGCGCCAGCGGATGCCCCGGCGAAAGTAAAGGCGGTGATTTCCGCCGCCGATCAAATTGATCGCCGACCCTACCTCTGGGGAGGCGGCCACCTCGGTTGGACAGCACCGGGCTACGATTGTTCGGGCTCGGTCAGCTATGCACTACACGGCGGAGGACTGCTTGACGGACCGCTCGTCTCTGGACAGCTGACCCGCTGGGGTGCCCCCGGAGTGGGGCGCTGGATCACTGTCTATGCCCATCCCGGCCATGTTTACATGGTGGTCGCCGGGTTGCTCTACGACACGATGTATGACCGTCTGGGGGTGACCGGGCCTCGCTGGCACCGACAGATGATTGCGCCCAAGGGTTTTGTCGCTCGTCACCCGATCGGTTTGTAATGGCAGCTGACAGCGAGCGCAATACCGTGCAACTTCGGCCCGCGCCGTCCTGAGCGCTGAACTCTGGCCGCTAATCGACGGCGTTTCGGAGCCGACGTCGCCCTCAGCCTCTCTTCGGCAGGGCGCCGCCGAGAGCGGGTTTCCGAAAGTTTCCGAACGTCACGTCCGCTATCCGTAGCGGCGGGTCAGAGGTCGAAATACCTCTAGCCAGCAGCGGTCCAGCGGGGCATGATTGACCTCCTCAAGAAGGCTGCCGTGCTCATCGTGTAGTTGGTAGCTGAAGAGAACCGGATCGGTGCGGCGATCGACCGCAGTGATCCTTGCGAGGAGCAGATAGGGCGGGCAGCTCAACCAAACTTCCCCCGCGAGAGGACGGGACCTTGTCTGAGAACTGCCAGCCACAGCAAATTCCTACCCAGCTCGGCTGGAGCCAAACGGCTTGGAGTTGACCGCCGCGCAAGATGTCCCCTTGACAAGTGACCAAATAGTCACCTATAGTTTTCGATCGGTGGATGCGATTTTCAAGGCCCTCGGTGATTCGACCCGTCGAATCCTGCTCGATCGACTTTTCGATCAGGACGGTCAAACGCTGAGTGCGCTTGAGCAACAGCTGCCGATGACGCGATTCGGGGTAATGAAGCACCTGAGGGTCTTGGAGGCAGCGGGCCTGGTCAGCACCAGGCGGCGGGGACGCGAGAAGCTTCATTTCCTCAACCCTGTTCCGATCCGGCTCATCCATGACCGCTGGGTGAGCAAGTACGCCGAGCCGTGGGCGGCGACGCTCAGCGGCCTAAAAAAAACACTCGAGGAGGAGACGATGGACAGCCAGCAGCTCTACAAAGTTGTTGACGGGCGCGGGGCGATGACTGTTTTTGAGATCTACATCAAGACCACGCCAGAGCGACTCTGGGAAGCCATTACCGATAGTGAGATGAGGACGAAATACAGCTTTGGAGTCGGCATGAGCTCTGAGTGGACAACAGGCTCCAAATACAGGTCCGCGGTTCCGGGGGTGATCGATATCGCCGAAGGCGAGAACCTGGAGGTCGATCCGCCACGGCGCCTCGTGCAGAGCTTCTCCGCGCTTTGGAGTGAGGATGTCAAAGAGGAGGGACCATCTCGGGTGACCTGGGAGATCGAACCTGTGGGGGATTCCTGCCGGCTAGCGGTCACCCATGACCGCCTCCGTGATGATGCCAATTCAGAGCTCTACGGCGGCTGGCCGATGATCCTTTCTGGCTTAAAGACCCTTCTCGAGACCGGCCAACTTCTGACGACTCCAGGATCACTGCGCTATTCAGGCGGCGATAGTCGGCTCACTTGATCCGCTTGGATTTGTCTGGGCGGCCTGGCGGCGCTCAAGTGCGGTTCGAAGTTCAGCCGCGACCTTCGCCGATCCCCGCGCGCGACACGCGGCGGCGTATCGTCGGGTGGGCACACGACCGGACGATTCCAAACTGCGGCGCTACGGCGTTGCCTTCTTGTCGCCGCCGCAGTTGGCGGCCTATGGAATCAGCGGAGGTCAAGCGTTCATCCCACCGCAATAAGTCTCTAGACTCCAAACACCTAACCCAGGACACGGGAGGTCACGATGCCAAGGTACGTATATGACGCAGCCCAGGTGCGGGTTCTGCAGCATGAAGGCGAGGTTGTGCCAGCCGCGGAAGTCGATTGGGGCGATGAAACCGGCGTCTTGAGTGAGGAGCCGGTTGAGGGCTTTGCCATCGTCCCTGCTGACAGGGTGGCAATTACCAGTAATCCTCCTTTTCGCACCGAGGAGGAGGCTGCGGTTGAGCTGAGAGAGATTCGCGAATGGCCTCAGCCAAACGACGATGAGGCTGCCGATGAGATTCCTTGGCCCCAGCCCACGACGTCGTCCTAGTCGACCACACCGGGACCCAGGATCGCTATCGACCTAAGAGCCGGCGACGTTTCTGAACGACCCATTGTGAGACAACGGGGGCTTTTGCCAGAGTAAGGTCGGCCCGGCCATTTGATCAAGGGTTCGGAGACCGATAGCCCTTTGTGTGGCGTGAGCCGCGCGGCGTGAATGCCGCGCGGCTCAGCGGATTCGGCGATTGCCTCAGCCCTGTTCGACGACCAGCAGCCGGTTTCCGTCCTGATCGCGGAGAAAGAACATCGGCGGGACGGGCCCTCCCATCCGGATCACCTCTTCGTCTGTGTCTACGCCCCGTTCGCGAAGATCGGCGTGGTCGGCATCGATATTCGCGCTGCTAAGCGCAATCCGGGTGTCGATGCCTAGGGGTTCCCCCTCGCGTGGGGGCATCAGTGCGATCGTGGTCATAGCGCCCGGTGGCGCGACTTCGACCCAGCGTTCTCCCTCTGCAAAGGGAACGTCGGTGCGCTTCTCGAATCCTAGCTTCCCGCAGTAGAACTCGACTGCGGTGTCCTGGTCTTCGACTGGAACAATCACCGTTGCAACCTGGCTGATCTGGGTCTTTGTGTCGGTCTCCGGCACTTGGATCCTCCTTTTTTGTTTGGTTTTCCTCTAGGACTTCCCGATCTGGGAAAAATCATCGGCGTGGCCGAGGGCGACCCGAACCACTGGCTAGCTGGACCCAGACTGTGTTCCTGTGCAGTGATTTGCCCCTGCTCGCTGAATTCGCCGGTAATAGGCACGGTGGTCCCAAGATGAGGTGTGGTCCCAAGATGAGGTCTCCGTTATCGCGCGTCTTGGTTCCATAAAATCTGGTAATCGGGGAACGGCAACGGCCAAGGGTCCGCCTCGCCAGCCTGTCTCACCGATCTAGCCGTATGTCAAGCACGCTCTTGTCGGCCGTGCTCACCCAGGTGATCGATCCGTCCTCGGCCTCTCGAATTGGATCGCCGCTGTCGATCTCCTTTGCCCAGCCATCCTTGAGAACGTCGCCGCAGGAGAGGCCAAACGGGTCGCCGGCCGCGTAGTCGGCCGCATCGAACTCCAATGAGCCGCTGGCCCTCCTGATTTCTCCATCGGCTGCTATCTCAGTGACGACGGCATCAAAGCCAGACCAGTCACGCATCTTCACGCTGAATTCGGCGAATGTCAGATTGCCGCCCCGTTCGAAGAGATCGTGAACACGGATCTGTCCAGCAGCGTCGAGACCGGGAAGCGCTTTCGCTAGGTAGCCGGGAATATCGGTCATCTCATCCTCCTCGGATTGTGATTGCCATGGCATTTGGAGGAACCCTTTGATGTTGCATTTCACACCTCGCAGGAAGAATTCATATCGACCGCACTAGATTCCAAGCGTGGACCTTAATGTAGTGCTATTCAGGCCGACTTTCGGCAGGCAGTGAGAGGCCCCGGGGGCGCCGCTATGCCTATCGCTTCGACTATCCACCATCGTTTCCGGATCGGACGCAAGACCGGGCCAAATTCGAGCATTCCGGCGCCGAAAGCGGAGGTGCAAAGCCTCTCCGCTATGGCAACCGGAGGACTCGGTTGCCCTTAGATTCAATCGGCTCTAATTAGTATGCATCTCAATTAACTCACAACGGTAGCCGTCTGGATCACGAACAAAACAAATTCGCGAACCCTCGGTTCGCCTGCCAGGACGATACGGAGGTCTCTCGGGCACAATCCCATCGGCGGCGAGTCGCTCAAGGGTAACGTCGAGATCACCGACCCCAATTGCGATGTGGTTATAACCGGTTCCCAGATCATAGGAATCCACTCCGTGGTTATATGTCAGCTCGAGCCTTGGGTCCTCGCCGGGCATGGCCAGAAACACATTGATTGCCTCCTCGGCAATGGGCATGCGGCCGACCTCTTCAAACCCCAGCTTCTCGTAAAAGGCAACTGAGCCGTCGATGTCGCTGATTCGATAACAGGTATGCAAGAAGGTGGTGTCTGCCATCAGGCCCTTTTGTGAACGATCAGCACCGAGCGCTTGCTATGGAGGGCCACGGCGGTTGCGACGCTCCCCAACAGCACATAGCTGAGGCCAGATCTCCCATGCGAGCCGATCGCAATGAGCCCCGCATCCTGTTTTTCGGCCACCTCCATGATGCAGCGCCATACCGGATTCCCGATCTCAACCAGTGCTTCTGCTTCCAGGCCTGCTTGCCGCGCCAGATCGGCGCCCTCCTCGGCGATCCTTTGCGCACCGCTTTCGGTCTCAGAGAGGATTGCGTCGACGGCACTCTGATCAAGAGCGACGCCACCAACCCCGAGGAAAGGGATCGATTCGAGCGGCTCCCTCACGGTAAGCACTATCACCTGGCGCCCAGGGACAAGCTGGCGGGCCAGATCCTCAATTGCCGCCTTGGCAAAGTCGGAACCATCGTAGGCAAGCAGCACCTTTGTGTTGTCGCCTGGAGGGATCATCGGACTCGCTTGATCCGCACTCTATTGCTTTCCTGTGAGACCCAATCAGAAGCCATCCACGGGCTCGCATGGGCGATGGCTCGATCGTGTTTGCCTGGCTGAGCTTTGCCCCTTAGCAGGCAACTACTTGGTTTGATCATCTGACCGGCGCGGCCTCGCCGCTCGACCAGCTGCTTCGCGGGCTGAGGGCCAGCAGAACAATCGACGTTGCTCCGCGCCCACTCTGGAACCACTCGGTTAGGGCCAGTTTGACTGAAGGTAGTCAAGCCTCTGATTGTGTCTCCGAGCCGAGCAGCTCGGCGTTCGTGCAGGACGATGCACGAGCGACGGGATCGGAATCCCCTGCTGTCGGCGGTGGACTTGGCTAGAGATGCACAAATCGTTCCCGAAGTTGAGACAGAACTCCAGGGTGAAGAGCGCCTCGGTGGAGCTCGGAGGCTAGAGCTCGAGAATGCTCCTCCGGGGCCCCTCATCGGCAGGGCAGCGACCCAATGGCAACTGATCGAGATCGTTGGATCGCCTAGGCTTGGGTCTGGGCTAGCGAAACGTTGGTTGAGACTGGGAGTGGGTATATGTCTCCCTCAAGTTCAGCATCTCGATTCCGAAGGAGGTGACCATGGCAACGCCATATACATTGAAAAATCTCACCGACATAGAAGATTCCGCACCGAAATCCGGGTTCGGCGAGATCCAGGAAGCGCGATTTGCAAATGATGCGCTAGACACCGAAGACACCGGCTTCAGCTTTCACCGCCTCAGGGCCGATCAGCGCCAGCCATTCGCCCACAGGCACAAGGACGCTGAGGAGGTCTATGTGGTTCTTGCTGGCAGCGGCTGGGTGAAGCTGGACGAGGAGGTCGTCGAGCTTCGGTTGCTCGACGCAATTCGAGTTGCTCCCGGGGTCACGCGCGCCTTCGAGGCTGGACCCAGTGGCCTTGATCTAATCGTTTTTGGCCCACGATGCGATGGGGATGGTGAGGTGCTGATGGGTTGGTGGGGGGAGTAGACGAGAGGAGACCAAATGAGCATGGAGACCGGGTTGGCGGATAGTTCGCAACAGTATCCCCTTCGAATCAAACTGGAGAACGAAATGACCGAGACTCCCACGCTGTTCGTTTGTCACGGAGACGATGGCGGCCCGAGATTGCATCCGTGTCGCCGAGTTCAGGAGGCACTCCGCGCCGAAGGGATCAAAATACAAGAAGGTGATCGGCAGTCACGGAAGCCCGTTCCCCTTCCTGCGTAAGGGCTCGCGTGAGCAGTTGCGCGAAGCTACCGGCTCGACCAAGCTTCCGACCCTGAAACTCCCCGACGGGACCGTAATCACGAACTCGCGGGCCATCTTCCGTTGGACCGACCACAGAAGTAATCACCCGGAGCACTACGCTGAGGTGACCCACAGTCCACAGTCAAGACGGAGGTAGACGATGTCCGACTTCAAGATTGGAAGCCGCGAGGAATGGCGGGCGGCTCGCGATGAGCTTGCAAATCTCGAGGCGGAGCACGCGGAGCTCGGCAAGAAAGTGACCGAGCATCGCCGTCGGCTCCCCTGGGTTCCGGTGGAGAAGGAATATGAGTTCGATACCGAGCAGGGGAAGAAAACGCTCGTCGAACTGTTCGACGGACGCTCACAGCTCCTTGCCTACAACATCATGTTCGGGCCCGATTACGAGCTCGGCGCTTGTCCAGGGTGCTCGAACCTCGGCGATGAGCTCGACGCTACGCGGGTGCATTTGAACCATCGCGATGTGACGCTGATCTGCTTCTCGCGCGCGCCGATCGATCGGCTCGTGGCCTATAAGGAGCGGATGGATTGGCAGTTCCCCTACGTCTCGACCCACGCCACGGATTTTCCGTTCGACTTCGGGCTCGCCCTCACACCCGAACAGGCGCAGGGGATTCCCGAGGTCAAGGATATGATCGATCACCCACCTGAGTGGCTCAAGGATTGGGGAAAGCAGATCGGAGCCGGACTCGAGGACGGCCTGCGGGAGGGGCCGAGCTTCATCGCCTTCGCGCGCGCGAACGGACTCGTTTACCACACCTACACGGTGATGGCACCCGATCCTTTCGTTGCCCCCTACCACGCATTCCTGCTCGAGCGGACGCCGAAGGCCGGATCCGAGGATCCCCCCCGCGCTTGGCGCAAGGACGAGTACCCGGGCTGATCGCGGCAGCCGCCGGCTTATTAAATGTCACGGCGCGGTTGAGCACCCAGGCGCAGCGTTTCTGCATTGCCCGCTCATTGAAGGGCTCAGTGGCGCGGGCCCGCCTTGGATGAGCTTTGAAGGCACCTATTTGCGAAACGGTGAACAGAGGTGCAAACTAGGGCGAATTCACGTGCATCAGGCTATAGACATGAGCCTCGAATGGCCCGAGGTCGATTTGGTTCGAGCTTGGCCGAAGCCAGTGTCGCAAATTTCTTCACGGTCGGCGTTATGGAGCGCTGCAGCGGGCTCTTATTCAAAATGTTTCGTTCACAGTCTCAGCCAGGGGATTTCAGGTCGGCTGCGAGACCCGCGACTCCTTGGCCACCCTCGATCTCATACCGATTCAGTTCGTATGGGTGTTGGCGACTCGCGTAGCCGGGATTCTCGGTTACGGCACCGGTGTAGCCAGCAGCCTTGACGGCGGCAATCGTCGCGCTGTTATAGCGGCTTGACGGGTAACAAAAATTATGCGATGGAACGTGGTAGGTGCGCTGCAGGAAGCGGCGTGATCCGCTCACCTGATAGCTCAGTTCCGAACCGCTCATTGTGGTCAGATCGGGGTGGGTGGCAGAGTGGGAGTCAACCTCCCAGCCTTTGGTAATGATCGGATCTATGTAGGGAGGGGTGAGGTGTTCAACGGTGATCTCAAAGAGCACACCGGGCCATCCATATTTTCCAAGCACCTTGGGTGCGAAGCGAACTTGTGCCGGATAGCCATTGTCGAAGGTGATCACGATTGGCTTGGGGGGCAGTTTTCCCCGCCCAAACCAGGCTCGCTCGACCTGGTCGAGAGTGACACCCTGATAGCCGTTTCGCGCGAGCCAGGCAATCTCTTCGCTGAATTCCTCGCGTGGCACGTAGAGGCCGGGATATGCCTCGCTGGAGGGCGGAATGCCGAGCGCGTGGTAGACAAGGATCGGGACAGGGCCACGGTGAGCCTGCCAATTGGATTGCGGCCGGACGTTTCGCACCAGCGTCGAGTGGGAGTGGTTAGTTGCGGGCTGCTTCAGAGTCGGTCTTGAGGCTCGGACCGGGCTGGAGGAGGCCGAGTGACGGCTCTTTTGCTCGAAGATCTTTAGGGCTGCAAGAACGACCAACCCGATCAGAGCGATGGCGGCAATCAGTCGTCGACGCCGCATGAGGCGCAACCGGCGCGCTTGAGCGCGCCTTTCTTGTAGCCGATCGGGGGAGTGCTCGTCCGTGACGGGCAGACTATTTACTCCAGGCCCATTAAGAGCATTCTCAGGCAGGGTTTGCCCGTGCTTAGGGAATTGAACTGACTATGGAGCCGATGGATGAGATCCACCACCTCGAGGCCAAAGGCCTTGCCCGAGCAAAGATCCGGTCCAAGCGGCGTCGGGTCCGGCTGATTCGCCAGCGCACGATACGTGGGTCACTGGCGCTATTCGCCGTTGCTTGGGCGATCGTATTTGGACAACTGGTGACCGGTAATGACCCGGTCTTAAGTCGTGCCAGGCTGAGCAGCCACAAGCTCCTCGCCTCGGCTCGTCGGGTATCTCACCCGCCCCGACGTTCCGGCGAAGAAGCGACGCCGAGCGAAGAAGCGACGCCGAGCGAAGAAGCGACGCCGAGCGAAGAAGCGACGCCGAGCGAAGAAGCGACGCCGAGCGAAGAAGCGACGCCGTCGGCCCCTGCGCCAGCCCCTGCACCGATTATCACGGCGGCCTCGTGATCGCGGCCGCATCGACCTCGGTTGGTCCGCACTTATTCTGGATTACAAGCCGCGCTGCGGGGATTGCGGCGCTCGTGCTTTCGAGCGCAGCTGTCGGAGCTGGTCTTCTGATCAGCGGGCGCGGTGTCCCCCGCAAAGGCCTAGGTGGCGATGCTAAGGCCTTGCATGAGGCGCTCTCAATGGCGACCCTCGTAGCAATCGCGGTCCACGGCATTTCCTTGCTTGGGGATCAATTTCTGCACCCAACAATTCTTGACATCTCGATTCCATTCACAGGGGGCTACCGCCCATTCTGGACTGGCCTAGGAATCACAGCCGGCTGGGCGCTGGCCGCGCTCGGCCTCTCTTACTATGCCCGGTCCTGGGTCGGGCAATCGCGCTGGCGCACTTTGCATCGGCTCACGGCCGTCTTCTGGGTGCTTGGCATCGCCCATTCGCTGGGATCAGGAACCGATGCCGGACAGCCCTGGTTCTTGCTCTTGCTCCTGGTAACAGCTGCTCCGGCTCTAATCTTGCTGCTGGGTAAATTGAGTCGCAGTCTTGGATCTGGTTCGACTCAACCTTCGATGCCACGGTAATGATCCCGCCAGATCACCCGGTACACGCCGAGTCGGCGCGGCAGGTTCTTGAGGCCTGGGATGAACGGGATGCAGACAAAGGCGAGACTGAAAAGTCCCATCAAGAGAAAGACCAAGAGGTCAGCGTTAGGCGAAGATTCAAACGGTTCGATCTGGTACCAAAGTGTGTAGAGCCAGAGCCAAACCTGTCCCGGATAACTGCCCGTCTCATTCATCATTCCCCACTGGCCGCCAAGCAAATGTTGTGCTTCAGCGCGTTCTTCGAAATAGGTTCCGCCTGCGAGGAAGAGAAGCGGCTTGGTGTAATTCGTCTCATAGAATCGGTGGTTACCGGCCAGGAGCGCACCGTCAAGGCCACCGCTTTGGGCCAGCCCGAGGAGCGCTGTCATCATTGGCTCGACCGGGCCGTAATGGCCCGGGGGAAGCAGCGGAACGCCGTGAACAACGCGTGCTTTAGGCAGCGCTTCTTCGTAGGCGCTGCTCCAGGCCTGCTGGAGTTTGGCGGGTGCGGCCTCGTATGCGGCGAGGGAGATTTTGAGGCGCGGGTCTGAGGGAATCTCTTGGAGAGGTTCAATCACGTAGTTCTTGGCCGTATCGATGGGGATGTGGACGCCCAATGCTTCCTCTATGGAGATCGGACCGACCGTTTGTGAGACATCTGGGGTGTTGGTGTACGGAGGGCCGTAGGTAGCCACGTCGCTGGTCCCATTCAGCTCGGTGACCGCAGTGGTCAGAAAGTCCGCCGGATCAGCCTTCGCCCAACTTTGAATTGTTGTCGCTGGGTCATCGGGAGAGGAAAAGAGGATCGTCAGGATGAGAGCCAGAGCGACAACGACTGCGAGTGCAACGACGAACTCTTTGACCAAGTCATAGCGTACGTATGGGCCTGGCCAGGGGGCGCTGTCATCTGGTTTCCCCGGCTTGCTCGTCGCGTCGCTCATTGCTCGCTGCTTTCGCCAGCCGCCGCTTGCGGCATGTTCTGAGTGGTCGCCCTCTTGGTTTTTCCCGGGTAGGGCGGAACGACTCCATGGCGGCGCACAAGCAGTACGTGCCATACAATAAGGGCAACGACTACCACCGGAAGAATGATCACGTGAAAGGTGTACATCTGACCAAAATTTGTCACGTTGAAAAAGGCGCCAACCCCGATTGAGTTGATTCCATCCTTGCCCTGCGTGGCGATCCACTGCGAATCAAAATTCTGCTGGGAGACGTAGCCGGTAAAAGCCGTCCCGATTGCAATCAGAAAGGTGACGGCACCAGTCACCCAGGTTCGACCGCGCCCTCCACGCCAGGCGCCCATAAAGAACTTTCCCCACAGGTGAACGACCATGACAAAAAAGAAAAGCTCAACCGCCCAAAGGTGGATGCTATTAAAGAAATGTCCAACGCTGGATACGTGCCACCATTCCGGCCCCTGCAGTCCGAGAACGATCCCCGAAGCTACGACGACCACCAGGGCAGAAATCGATGCCACGCCGAAGACGTAGATCCACGAGGCGACGTAAGAGGGTTGGCGATCTGGGAGCAGCTTCTCTGGTGGCATCGCGCTGACCGCGCGCTCGCGTACCCAGGTGGTCCACATCTTGCGCTCCTCAGGTGAGGGGGATGGGGGCCGCTGAGACCCTTCGCTCACGATTCCTGCCGATGCTTGGGAAACGGCAGCAGAATCGCGGCGATGAAGACAACGATCATCAGGACGATGACGACCAGATTGGGCACCGACATCTGAAAGAAGCTCCAGTGAACGTAGTGAGCCGGATGATTTAGGTTGAACAGGGCGGCGCTAACCAAGGGAACTGCGGGGGTCATCGTGATGCCTCAGCCTCTCCGGTTCGGTTTTGAGGCAACGCTACATCCCAAAAAAGCCCTGTCAACCCGGTCTACGGAAAGGCCGCAGCTTCCTGCGGGAAAACCGAATACGTCGTCCTTGTCTCCTCTGTGGCCCGCTGCGCGGCGATCGACGGCCGGTAGAGTTGGATTATCGGTTTTGGCGCCTCAGGGGTAGACGCCAATTCTCTGCGGACCTCTGGAGCGCGGCAGGGGGCGGGCGTGAGCAGTGATGTGGATCACTGGCAGCTCTGTGATCCGCCTCAGGCGCTGGGGAAGGCTCAACCGCAGCCAGCGAGAAACGCCCTGCGGCAGGGTGGAAACGATCACGGCGTCGAATTCACCACCGTGAATGGCGTCTCCGGCCGCCGCAAAGGGGTCGGGGTCGCCGATGATCGCGCCGTCCACTTTGAGGCCTGAAATCCGCATCCGCTGGATCCCGGCTTCGGCTCGCGTGATCGCTTCTGGGCCATCCGCTTTCATGTCGGCCACCCACGCAAAACCGCGAGGGACGGCGGGTACGAGGAGCGTGAATCGGCTGGGGCAATGAGCGCTGTGCTCTCGCAGGGCCGCAATCAGTTCGGGCGACTCCGCGGTGCGGTTCGCTATCACCAGAGCTCTCGACCTCGGGGCTTTGCCGGCTTGCATTGAGGTTTCCATGATGGTTCAGCCTCGCGGCGCTCGCTAACAGGGACCCAAGCTCGTAGTGAGAGTTTTCTGTAATTGGGAGACCGTCGGCAGTGCGGACTGCCGGCCGTTGGCCGGCTGATTTTGAATGCGATTGCGGCGGACGCGGGGATCCCGCCAAGCCCAGAGGCAATTCCATTCCTCTCGTCTGCCGGGCGCCGGTAGTCTGGGCGTTATGTCGGCAGTGGACCGTTCCACCGAGGGTGAGGGAGCGCCGAAGACGACGATCGTCTTGGCGGATGACCACACACTGGTGCGCAGCGCGTTACGGATGCTGCTTGATGCTGAGAGCGACTTCGAAGTAGTCGCTGAGGCGGGAAATGTCGAAGATGCCTTTCGCTACATTCGTGGTCACAGGCCAACCGTGTTGATCCTCGATCTAAACATGCCCGGCAGGTCCAGCCTCGAGGCCGTGCCCGAGGCAGGGGAGGTATCGCCCGAGACGGAGATCGTCGTCTTGACGATGCAAAACGAGCCGGCTTTTGCTCGTAAGGCGCTGCAGGCCGGGGTGCGTGGATATGTCTTGAAGGAGGCCGCCGAGGCGGAGCTGGTGCAGGCCGTTCGCAGCGCCGCAGCCGGCAACACCTACCTGCAGCCTGAGCTCGGGGCAAGGATGGTCTCTGAGCCGGACTCAGCTCGCAGCGACGGACTAAGTGAGCGCGAGCGTGAGGTGCTCCGCCTCATCGCGCTCGGTCACACCAACGCTGAGATCGCCGCACAGCTCTACCTCAGCATTCGCACTGTGGAGAGCCACCGTGCCCACATCCAGCGGAAGCTTCGCCTCTCTGGCCGGGCGGAGCTGGTTCGCTATGCGCTTGACCAAGGGATGGTAGAGACCTGAGAACGAAATCAACGCTCGCTGCCCGCAAGGAGGAGGCAAATACGGCACCGCGTCACTGCTCGAGCTGTTTCGCTTGGGGGTGAGGTGACGCCAGTCGGCGGTTCCTATTAACGTGGCTGATTCGGGCATGGCCCAAACTCGCTTCGCCGATCGTCGCGACGCCGGACGCAGGCTGGCGAATCAGTTGCGCCAGTTTGGGACTTGTGATCCGATTGTCGTGGCCCTTCCTCGTGGGGGCGTACCGGTTGCCAAAGAGGTCGCCTTAGCACTTGGGGCGCCATTGGAGATTCTCGCCGTTCGCAAGCTCGGAGCTCCCCACAATCCCGAGTATGGAATTGGCGCGATTGCCGAGGACGGGACCCGGCTGATCGACCTCGAGGCGGTGACCACCTTGCGAATAAGCGGCGGGGATCTGGAGGCGCTGATTAGCCGCGAGGAAGCCGAGTTGGAGCGGCGCGTGGCCCTGTATCGCAAGCGGCGGGCAGCGCTGGGGCTGAGGGACCGAGTCGTGATCCTGGTCGATGACGGCGTCGCCACGGGTGTCAGCGATACGGCGGCAGTTCGGGCCGTGCGCCGTCAGGAACCGCGCGAGTTGATCCTTGCGGTTCCCGTCTGTGCTCCCGACTCAGCGGCGCGGCTGCGCGCCGAGGTCGATCAGCTCCTGTGCTTGCTCGCACCCGCGTCACTTTGCGGGGTGGGTCAGTGGTATCGCGATTTCTCCCAGGTCTCTGACCACGAGGTGGTCTCAATTCTCGCCGAATTTTCCGACTGAAGAGCCGGTTGGATTCTCCGCGGTGGGCTGGCGGTGGGTCCTGGTTGGCACGGGTCTCGTGGCGATGCTAGCTTCGGCTCACCCGGCAATCTTTTCGAAATTGGGCGCGAGCGATCTGCGCGTCTCAATTGAGCCAGGGATTGGCAAGCGAGTAGGTTCCAAGAGCGAGTGCCAGGCCGGCTGCCAAGCAGACGCCCAGCAGCGCGAGTCGTAGCCCCGATCCAGCGAGTGCTGCCTCGCGACCGGCGCTTTTGCGCCAGTCGGGCAAGGCTAGATCGGGAAGTTCAAGAAGATGACCGAGGACGTGGACGCTCATTAGGGCAAACCAGAGGATGAAGCTCAGCTTGTGCCAAAAACCGAGCGAGTGGCTGCCCGGTCCCTCGATCAAAAGCGCGACGCCGGTGCCGAACAAAGCCAGCGTCGAGAGGACGACCCCCGGGGCGAGCAATCGCATTGGCATCGATGGTGGACCCTTGCTCAGGTAGCGGGGATTAGCGGAGTAATAGCGGACGAAGCGGTAGCCGGTGCTGCTGAGCTTCAGTATCACGGGCGCGATCAGCAGCATGCCGATGAAGATGTGGGGTCCCCGCAGGCGACCAATCAAGGGAATCGTCGCCCCCTCCAGGGCGAGCAGCACCAGCAGCAAAACAGCGGCGCCCCCGGTGAGCCTCGCATTGCCCTTCACCCCGCCTCGGGACGCGATCTTTGTCTCGCTGTACACCAAAGCGATGCTGTTGAGAGACGCTTAGGGGCGATTAACGCTTGCGTGAGAGGTCTCTCATGGTCGTGTGAGAAGGGATTTAGTGCTCCACGTCAGATTGTCAGCGATGCGCGAGGAGTTTGAAACAGCCCCCCGTGGTCGCCCCCGCACAGGCCGCAGCGACGACCCGGGGGGGCGGTCGGGGAAGGGGGGCATCCCGGCCGCGATGGCGCTTTTTCCGCTGCGTTTGTTCCTTGGCATCACCTTTGTTTATGCCGGGATCCAAAAGCTCAGCGATCCGGGTTTCCTGCATCCGGGGGCGCCGACCTATATCGGTACCCAATTGCATGGTTTTGCCAGCTCCACGCCGGGCGGCTTCATTCTGCGGACCTTTGCACTTCCCCATCCGATCCTGGCGGGGGTCGGCGTCGCAATCACCGAGATCCTAATCGGGCTGCTCGTCACCGCGGGTCTTTTCACCCGATTGGCCGCGGCCGGCGGATTGGCGCTCAACTTCCTGTTGTTTCTTACTGCCAGCTGGCATACCTATCCCTACTTCCTGGGCCCCGACCTCGTCTTCTCCTTTGCCTGGCTGCCATTTGTAATTGCCGGAGCAAAGGGGCAGCCGGCGCTCGATAACGTCGCTAGCCGGCCGTCTGCTGCGATGGCGCGCCGCACCCACCTGCGCCCGGTCGAGGGCGGCGGGGAAGCGGTTGCCACCTCGACCCGGCGGGTGCTGCTCGCGGAGTTTGCCGGGATGGCGGTTGCGATCGCCGGTATCTCGGCGCTGGTAAAGGGCTCCTACAGCGGGCCACGCACCCTGGCGAAGGGATCCCCGTCAGGATCAGGGCCATCGCCGCGCGGCGGCGCAAAGCGCGCTGCTCCCCGCTCCGGGAACGGCGGCGCAGGTGCCGGCGGGGCGGCGGGGAGCAGCGGCCCTGCTTCCCGCGGGAGCGCGGTTCCATCGGGCGCTGTCAAGCTCGGTCCGGGTGCCAGCCTGGGCAAGGGTCAGGCCACCACCTACACCGACCCGACGGAAGGTTCGCCAGACATCCTGATCCGCGGCTCCGATGGCAGCCTCAAATCCTTCAGCGCAGTCTGCACGCATGCCGGCTGCACGGTTGGCTACGAAGGTGGCATCATTGTCTGTCCCTGCCACGGAGGTGAGTACAGCGCCGAAACCGGTGAAGTTATCGCCGGGCCCCCGCCCAGCCCCCTGGCACCGAAGAAGGTGCTCGAAGCTGGCGGCCAGATCTATGCGGTGCCGAGCTGAGGCTTGAACTGATCCAGCTCGAAGCTGAGGCGCGCACCGCCCAGAGGCGAGTCCTCAACCCAGATTCGGCCACCGTGGAGTTCGATGATTGAGCGGGTGATCGCCAGACCCAGGCCGCTACCGCCAGAGCCCCGAGCGCGCGCCACATCGCTGCGGTGGAAGCGGGCGAAAACATTCTCGCGTTCTGAGCGAGCGATGCCGGGGCCATCATCATCGACCGAGATTCGCAGTAGCGAGCCGCTGCTCAGGGCCGAGATTGCAACCCGGCCGTTGGGGCCGGCGTGTTGGCGGGCGTTGGCGAGCAGGTTGCGGATCACCTGGGTGAGGCGATCGGGGTCGGCGTAAAGCTTTCCCGCCGCAATCTCGCCGACCACGACCGGGCCGGCGGAGCCGTCTTTGCCGAGCCGGCCCAGGAATTGTGAAACGTCAATTTCGCGCCGCTTGAGCGGCGCCGCCTCATCGAGGCGCGCAAGCGTCAGAAGATCATCGACCAGGCGCTCGATTCGCGCCATCTCGGTTAGAACGACCGCCTCAACGCGGCGCACCTCCTCGGTCGAGGGGTTCTCGCTGCGGGCAAGGACCTCGAGCTGACCGCGGATCGCCGTAAGTGGGGTGCGCAGCTCGTGGGAGGCATCCGAAACGAACTGGCGCTGCCGCGAGAATGCTTGGTCGAGACGATCCAGCATGTGGTCAAAGGACTCCGCCAGGGAGCGGGCCTCGATCGGCGCAGCCGCCTCGGCGCCGATCCGGGGGGTGAGGTCACCTGCGTCTACTGCCGCGGCGGTAGCCGCCATCCGCCGCAGCGGTGCGGCGGTGCGTGCTGCGAGCAGATAACCGGCTAAGAGTGCTGCCCCCAGGGTGAGCACCCCGGTGATTAGGAACGTACTCACGACCTCTGACTGGGCATCTTGAACCGGCGAGAGCGGAGTCGCGTCGCCGCGATCGTTGTCGGCTGCAGCCGCCGGAAACCCGGCGGCCTCGCGCTGCTCCTCATGATTGATCACCGAGGACTCGTCGTTCATCTCGTGGCGCACCGAAGCGAATAGCACCCCGAATGCCAGCACCACGATCGCCGCGATCGAGAGCGCCAATCTCGCCCGAAGCCCGAGTCGGAGCCAGAGGCTCCTCATTCGCGCTCGGCCAGGCGGTAGCCGACCGAGCGCACGGTCTCAATCGGCGCCGGAGAATCGGGAAGGGCGAGGCGCCGACGCAAGTAGCCGATGTAGACCTGAACAACATTGGTGCGAGGGTCATGCTCATAGCCCCAGACCGCCGAGAGGATCTCGCGATGCGTACAGACTCGTCCGGCGTGGCGCATCAGGTAGGCGAGCAGCTCTGCCTCACGCTCGGGGAGGCGGACCGAACGATCGCCTCGCTCGGCCCGGCGCGCAAGCAGATCTAGACGGATGCCTCCCACCTCCAACGTCGTCGCCGCTCCCGCTTCGGGCTGGCGCAGGTGGGCCCTGATGCGAGCCGCGAGCTCCTCAAAGGAGAAGGGCTTGCCCATGTAGTCGGTAGCGCCGAGGTCGAGTCCCTTGATGCGCTCGGCTATCTCCCCCTTTGCGGTTAAAACGATCACCGGCAGAGCGGGCTTTGCGGCGCGGATCGAAGCGAGGATCTGCAGGCCATCGCGGCGTGGCAGCATTCGATCAAGGACGACCAAATCGACCGCGTGGCCGAGCGCCAGGCGCTCTCCCTCGATCCCATCTGAGGCGCTCAACACCGAATATCCCTCGGCTTCAAGGCCGCGCTGAATGAAGTCGGCGATCGCCACTTCGTCCTCGACAACCAAAATCTCCATGCCCGCGATGCTAATCGCCGGGCGCCGGTGCGGCTGCGGGGTCTCAGCTGCGGATTTGCTTCAAGCCGACCGAGCGCTCATCGCTGCAAGGCGCATTGCGACGGCGGCCGCGGAGCGGTGAACGGGCTAGCGCAGGGCGGCGAGAGCCTCATCCCGGCTGCCATGGATCGGGATCGAGGACTCGATGCCGGTGATGTCAAACAATCGCCTCACCTGGTCGGTCACGCAGCAAAGCAAGAGGCGGCCGCTGCCCCGATCGCGATCGAGCCGTTGCCAAACCCTGACGATCAGAGCGATCCCAGTCGAGTCGATGAACTCACACTCAGAGAAATCCATCACCAGGCTGGCTTCCCCAGAGGCGCTGGCCGCCTCGAGCTCGTGCTCAAGCCGCGGCGCGGTGCTCAGATCCAGCTCGCCCCTGACTGAAATCACGCAGACTCCCTCGCTCGCCTCGCTTTGCACCTCGAAGGGAGCGGGATTCAATGTGGCGTTCTCATCTGGTGTGGGCACGACGCATCAGATCCAAGGCTGCGATTCGCTTTCCGATCCTATCGCAGCCGATGTACCGAACCAAGAGATCTCCCCAGCCTCAGCCTGCGCCCGCCTCCTCATCCCCAATTTGGTTACGAATTCGCTCCAGCGTGCGACGCAGGATCCGCGACACGTGCATCTGAGAGTGTCCGATTCGCTCGGCTATTTCGGATTGGGTCAGTTCATCAACAAAGCGCAACCGCAATACCAATCGCTCGCGCTCACTCAGGTGGGGAAAGGCTGCCTCAAGCGCAACCTTGCCCTCGACTAGCTCATAGCCCTGGTCCTCGCTGCCGATCCAATCCGCCGCCGGGGACTCGTCATCAGATTCCTCACCGTTGGCCGGTCGGTCGAGCGATAGTGGGCGACGATTTTGGTTGGCCTCGAGGGCCTCCAGAACCTCGGTCGGCTCGATCTCCAAGCGCGCCGCGATCTCAGCAACCGAGGGCGCCCGCTGTAGCTCTTTGGTCAACTCTGCGATCGCCTTTTGGACCGAGGCCATGCGGTCGTGGAGGCGGCGGGGAACGTGTACGGTCCAGACTCGATCGCGGAAATGGCGCTTCAGCTCGCCGATGATCGTCGGCGAGGCAAAGGCCGCAAACGGGATTCCGCGATCAGGGTCGAACCGATCGACGGCGTTCAGAAGCCCAAGGCTGGCAACTTGCAGAAGGTCCTCAATCGACTCGCTGGCGCCGCGGTAGCGCTGGGTCAGGCTCTTGGCCAAGGGCAGGTAGCGCTGGACCAGCTCCTCGCGAACCGAGGGGTCGCGATTCTCAGCGAATCGTGCCCAAAGCTGCCCCTCGCTCGCAAGTCGCCCCGGCGCGCCGAGGCCGCCAATCTGAGAATTCCCGTCGTCTTGTTGCTTGGCGGCCATGTCAAGTTCTAGGTCCTGGACCGTAATCTGGCGGCAAATACCCCCCGTCGTTCAGGCCGCGCCGAACACAGCTACCCGCAATCGAGCGGCTCAAGCGCCATTGTGGTGGATCGAGATCGCCTTGGTGCCGCCGACCCCCTAGAGTTCCGGCCAGCTTCACCAAATGTGGTTCGCAAGGAGGTTAGATGGGATTTGATCAATACCACGAGCCACCGGCTGAGCTGGCTGCTGAGACCCGTACCTTCGCCCGCATCTGCGCCTCGTTAACCGAGGAGGCCGAGGCGATCGGTTGGTATGAGCAGCGACTCGCGGTTGAGTCCGATCCAGACGCGCGAGCGATCATGCGCGACGCCCAGGGAGAGGAGTTCAAGCACTTCGCGATGGACCTTGAGTTCCTCTTTCGCCGCAGCCCAAAATGGCGAGCGATCGCCGAGGGGATTCTGTTTCAGCCCGGCAGCATCGTCGATCACGCCGAGGCGGCAGAGGCGGCGGCGCAAGAGGGGGATGACCTCGGCGCAATCACCGCCGATCGCGCCAGCTCCGGCTCACTTGCGATTGGGAGTCTCAAGCAGGTGACCCAATGAACCACCTCCTTCGTCGCCTCGCTCCGATCACCGATCTCGCCTGGGAGCTGCTCGATCGCGAGGCCGGCGAGCGCCTAAAAAGCGCACTCGCCGGGAGGCGACTTGTTGACTTTTCCGGCCCGTTGGGCTGGGAGCACAGCGCCACCAATCTCGGTCGCGTCAGGCGGCTCAAATCGACCCCGACGAAAGGCGTCAGCGGATCGCAGCGGCAGGTGCTGTCGTTGGTCGAGCTGCGCGCCGATTTCACGATCTCTCGCGATCAGTTGCGCGACCATGATCGCGGTGCAGTCGACGTTGACCTCGGCGAGCTCGACGACGCGGCTCACCGTATCGCCATTGCCGAGAACGTGGCGATCTTCCACGGCTGGCCCGATGCCAAGATCGCGGGAATTGCCGAGTCCGCTACGGGCAAAGCGCTGGCGCTTGGCAAGAGCGCGGAGGCATACCCACGCTCGATTGCTACGGCGGTTGAGCGTCTGCTCGGGCGCGGCATCGCCGGTCCCTATGGCCTTGCGCTTGGCCCTGAGGAGTACACCCGTGTTAGCGAGACCGCCGAGCACGGCGGCTACCCGCTGCTCGACCACCTTGGAAAGATCCTCAATGGCCCGGTCGTATGGGCTCCCGGTGTCAACGGCGCGGTGGTGCTCAGTCTGCGCGGCGGGGACTTCATATTTGAGTCGGGAGAGGACCTATCGATTGGTTATGACCGCAACGACGATCGGGCGGTGCACCTCTACCTGGAGGAGACCTTCAGCTTCGTGGTGGCGACCGCCGAGGCGGCCGTCGCTCTGCACTCCTGAGGCCTGAGATCGGATCTGCCTGGCAGTCTTGGCCCGATGGCTCCCTGGAAGCTGCCCCTGATCGTATTCGCGATCGCTGTTCCGATCACGCTGGCATTCTTGATCGGGGGGCCCGGTGTGGGGGTCGCTATCGGCGCCTTGGCGGCGGTTGGGATTATCGGCGCAGCAGCTTCCCAGCGACCGCGGGGACCGATTGCCTCGGCGCCGCGAGCCGACCGCGCTCGCCATCTGCTGGTCGTCGTCTGTCGTCCCGTTGATGACGCGGCCACGGTCGCGGCGATCGCCGGCGCTGCCGCCGGGCCTGAATCTGAACCAGATGCCGAGGTGCTGGTCCTTGCCCCAGCTCGGATCGGCTTCTTGGACCGCTGGGCCTCCGACCTGGAGGGCGCCCGCCGCAAGGCACAACGGAGCCTCGTGATCACCGTAGCCTCCCTGGCAAAGGCCGGAGTAGCGGCCGAGGCAAGGGTCGGCGACGAAGATCTGGTCCAGGCGATTGAAGACCAGCTGCGGAGCTTTCCCGCGACGGCGGTGCTTTTGGCCACGGCGGGTCCGGAGGAGGACCCCGATGCAACGGCCGCGGCCCGAGAGCTCCGATCTCGGCTTGATGCCGAGTTTCACCACCTTCCCCGCTAGGGCACTATTGGTGGGGTCGGCATGTCCGAAGCGCAGCCGATTGCGGGAGCCGAATCTCGTTGGGCAAAGGTCTGAGTCTGATGTGCACCCGCGAGCGGGGTCGGGGCGGCTCATGCGGTCATCTGCGGCCCCCTGCTCGCTCGGGCTCGCTGGCGAGTGACCGGTCTGGATGGCGCTCAGGCGTCCTCTCGAACCCCGCCCATCTCGGTGAAGACCGCGGTTGGCCCGTCCTCGGCGCGCTCTGCGTCGGCGATCACGTGGGAGACCGCGTTGATCAAGGCCAAGTGGGTGAAGGCCTGCGGGAAGTTGCCGAGGTGCTGACCGCTACCTGCCTCCAGCTCCTCCGCATAGAGGTCGAGCAGTCCGGCTGCACCCAGGAGCTTCTCGCAAAGGGCATGAGCGCGCTTCGGTTCGCCGATCTCAGAGAGGGCCGAGACAAGCCAGAAGGAACAGATCAGGAAGGTTCCCTCCTCACCGATAAGGCCATCGTCGGTTTGGTCGACCTTGTAACGCAGGACCAGGCCGTGTTCGGTTAGATCGCTGGAAATCGCCTCAACTGTCGCCTTGACCCGGGAGTCGTCGGGGGGCAGGAAGCGAAGCAGGGGGATCAGCAGCAAGGAGGCGTCTAGCGCGTCAGTTTCGTAATGCTGACGAAAGACTCCATCGCGCACGCCGCGCTGGAGAATCTCGTCGCGGATCTCTTCTGCAGTCTGCTCCCATTCAGCTGCGACCTTTTCGAATCCGAAGCTGCGGGCGAGACGAACGCCGCGGTCAACCGCAACCCAGATCATCAGCTTTGATGAGACGTAGTGCTGGGGCTCTCCGCGAGACTCCCAGATACCCTGGTCAGGATGGTGCCAGGCGGAGATCGCCGCCTCGACCTGATACCGGATCAAATCGCGATCCGCCGGGGTGCCCGATCCGCGCAGGGCTTTTGCATGCAGGTAGACGGAGTCCAGGAGGGCACCCCAGACGTCGTTTTGGCGCTGCCTGTAGGCGTCGTTACCGATTCGCACGGGCCTGGAGTCGAGGTAGCCGCCCAGATGGTCGAGGGTTTTCTCGCTCAGATCCATCTCACCGCCGATCCCGTACATGATCTGCAGGTCGGGGTTCTCGCGGCAGAGGCCGACGATGAAGCGCATGTAATCGCGCGCCTCCTGATTGAACCCCAGGGTGTGCAAGGCCCAGAGGCTGAAGGTTGAATCTCGGATCCAGCTGAATCGATAATCCCAGTTGCGCTCGCCGCCAGGAGTCTCGGGGAGCGAGGTGGTTGGAGCGGCGAGCAGCGCGCCGGTGGGCGTATACGTGAGACCCTTGAGGACCAGGGCAGAGCGCTGCAGGTGAATGCGCCAGGGATGGTCGGGGAAGTCACCATGGCGCAGCCAGTCCCGCCAGAACTGTTTTGTTGAGTTGAGCCGCTCCGACGCCTCGGGAGCGCTGCGTGGACCACCTAAATCGCCCTCGCCCCAAGAGATTGCACAAAACCCGTGTTCGCCTGCTCCCAGGTGCAATCGGCCGCGGGCAACCCCTTGCTCGAGGGTGAGCTCCATGTCGCTGGTCAGGACGAGATCGACCTCGCCGCCACGCGCGGTGGCTTCACCCCGCTCACCGCCGCTCCACGCAGCCTGCTCGAGGCCATAGGCAAAGCGCGGTAGGCACTCCATCTCCATCTCAACCTCGCCGTCTAGACAGGTCATGAAGCGCAGCAAGGAGTGATCGGACTCGTGTTGGGTCAGCGGCCGCGAGCCGGCACCGTTTTCCCTTGCCCACTCGGCGATCGTCAGGGCGTCGTGAATCATCAGCCAGCCCGTCTCGGTGACCCAGGTTGTCTCGATGATCAGCGTTCCCGGGTCATAGCGTCGACTTATTGGCACGACGACCTCCCGCGGGCTGAGCCCAAAGTGACCTGCGTCGCGATCCAGCAGGGCGGCGAAGCTGCTCGGCGAGTCAAAGCGCGGTAGACAAAGCCACTCCACCGCTCCGGAGAAGGAAACCAGAGCGCTGCTGTGGCAATCAGAGAGAAAGCCGTAGCTTCCGATCGGCGGGAAGCGGTTGTGGGTCGCTCGCACGGCGCCGGGAAGCTAGCAGCGCGGCCGGGTGAACTCGCCGCTAGGCTCGGTCTGGTGATCTCGGCCGGGGCAATTTCGCGTGCAAGGGTTCGCGGCTTGGCCTGGGTCGTCACCGGAGCGCCGGGCAGGGGTCTGGCCTTTGCGATTGATTTCGCCGCAGCATTGCGGACCGCGCTGCGCGCTCGAAGATAGATCGGTCGAGCGATCCTCTAGGGTCATGCGCCGATGCAGACCTCGGTTAAAGAGCTGCCCGATTCCCGGGCACGCGTCGAGGTCGAGGTTCCCGGAGGGGCCCTCGATCGCGCCATGCAGCGTGCAGCCAGGACGCTTGCCCGCGAGATGCGGATGCCGGGATTTCGTAAGGGCAAGGCGCCTCCATCGTTGGTAATCCAACGCCTCGGTTTCGGTTCGGTCTTGGAGGAGGCGATCCGCGACTCCTTGCCCGAGTGGTATGAACGGGCGTTGCTTGACTCAGGCATCAGCCCGGTTGGCGATCCCAAAATCGAGATGTCCTCCACACCCCGGGAGGAGGGAGAACCGCTTGGCTTCAGCTTCGAGGTCGGCGTGCTCCCCACGGCCAAGCTTGGCGATTACTTGGGCCTTGAAGTCGGCCGGGCCGAGCCGGAGGTTCCGGTAGAGATCGTCGAACGCGAGATCGAGCGGATTCGTGAGGGATTTGCCCGGCTCGAGCCAATCGCGCGCGCGGCGAGTCAGGGCGACGTCCTGCTGGTCGATTTCGAGGGGACGATTGAGGGCAGCGCCTTCGAGGGTGGCAAGGCCAGCGACTACCTGCTCGAGCTGGGCGCCGGTCAGCTGCTCGATGGCTTCGAGGAGCAGCTAGTGGGGGCCGGCGCCGGTGATCAGCGCCAGGTCGAGGTGCGCTTCCCAGACGATTATCAAGCCGAGCAGCTCGCCGGTCGTGACGCCAACTTTGCTGTGAAGATCAAAGAGGTGCGCGAGAAGATCCTGCCGGCGCTCGATGATGATTTTGTCTCTGAGGCTTCTGAGTTCGACAGCTTGGAGGAGCTGCGCGAGGACATCCGTACCCGGCTCGGAGAAGCAGTGGGCCAGCGGATCGAGCAGGACTTCCGAGTTGCGGCGATCGATGCCGCCCTGGCCGGGGCGACCGTGGAGGTTCCAGACGACCTCGTTCTCGCCCGCGCCACGGAGCGCTGGGAGCGAGTCGAGCGTCAGCTCGCGGGGCGGGGAATGAATCCGGACTCCTACTTGCAGATGCAGGGCAAAACGCGTCAGGAGGTGATCGAGGAATCGAGGCCAGACGCTGAGACCGAGCTCAAGCGCGAGGCGCTGCTGGCGGCGGTTGCTGAGGCCGAGGCAATCGAGGTCAGCGAGGAGGAGATGATCGAGGCGCTCGGCCACAGCGCCGAGCACGAGCGAACGACCCCCGCAAAGCTCCTGGAGCGGCTTCGCTCCAATGGCCGCGATGCGGTGGTTCGCGATGACATCAGAACCCGCAAGGCGATCGACCTGATTGCCGAATCGGCGACATCAATCCCGATTGAGCAGGCCGAGGCCCGCGAGAGGCTCTGGACCCCCGAGAAAGAGCGCGAGTCGGCGGGGAGTCTTTGGACTCCTGGCGCGGATTGAGGCTGCCGCGGGTGGGCGACATGCCTTCTATAGAGTGGCGAGCATGAGTCCTCTGGTTCCGATGGTGGTCGAGCAGACCTCGCGCGGTGAGCGCGCCTTCGACATCTATTCCCGACTGCTTGGCGAGCGGATCGTCTTCCTCGGCACGCCAGTAACCGAGGACATCGCAAATCTGATCGTCGCCCAGCTCTTGCACCTGGAGTCCGAGGACCCCGACAAGGACATCAGCCTCTACGTCAACTCGCCGGGCGGGTCGGTCTATGCGGGTCTGGCGATCTACGACACGATGCAGTTCATCAAGCCCGACGTTCAGACCATCTGCGTCGGGATTGCGATGAGCATGGGGGCGCTGCTGCTTGCCGGCGGTGCGGCCGGTAAGCGGATGTCGCTGCCGAACTCAAAGATCCTAATCCACCAGGTCTCCTCCAGCTTTCAGGGCCAGGCGACCGACATCGAGATCCACGCCAAAGAGATCATTGAGGTGCGACGTAAACTCGACGAGATCCTCGCTAAACACACCGGCCAGCCGTTTGAAAAGGTTGCCAAGGACACCGAGCGCGATTACTTCATGAGCGCCGAGGAAGCCAAGGACTACAACCTTGTCGACCGCGTCATCGAACACCACTGAGGCTCATTGCACTAGCCCTCGGCGCCAGGCGATCCGCCGCCTCAGACGCTCCCCAAGCCCCTCCCGACAAGTGCCGCCCCGATGAAGTCTGACTTGGCCTCTGTGTAGGCCGTCCTGTCGTTCCTGAACAGTTGCGCGAGTCGTTGCTTCAGCGTTGAGTATTCCCCTGCCAGGCCGGGATCGGCGCGCAGGCTGTCGCGGAAGGCGAGCTCTTCGTTGTAGCGGCTCGAATCGAACGGGACCAGGTGAAGGTGATGGGTTCGACGGGCGGGGTGGGGTTTGCAAAACCAGTGCATCCGATCGTCTAGATACGGCGCGTAGAGATATTCAATGCCGGCAAGGCGCTCCTTGGTGCCGCGCGAGCTCTCCAGGTCAGCGACGCCAACCAGGATGTCGATGATCGGCTTGGCGGTCAGGCCGGGCACCGCCGTGCTGCCGACGTGGTGGATGCCTCCCACGACCCAGGGACCAATCGCCTCGCTCAACGCGGAGCGCTCTCGCTCAAAGCGCTCCGGCCATTGCGGCTGATAGGGCGTGAGCAGAATCGCTTCATCTGCCCACTTGGTCAGTCGGCTTGGATTTGTCATCGGGCAGCTAGGCCGTGCCCGCTTTGAGGCGCCGAATTGGGCAAAATCCAGTCTGAGCCAAAATCGTAACTCTGGCGTCGCCTCGATTCATGCCAGCCGATTGGCGAGCGAAGAGGCAGCCGGAGTTCCCTAGGGCTTGATCTCATATGTAAACCAGCTCGATTTGGCCGCGCCGGTTGAGTCATAGAGGCGTTGGGCGGTCAAGTTGTCGGTTCCCGTTGACCACTCAAGGTGATCGGCACCGCGCTCGCGGGCGATCGCGGTGCTGGCCTCGATAAGGGCTCGGCCGACCCCGCGTCCACGGGCTTCGGCCTTGACGAAGAGGTCATTCATTAGCACCGTCTCGGCCGGAACCAGCGAGGTGAAATGCCAGTAAAGGCAGGCGTAGCCAACCAGCTCATCGCCCCGCTGGGCACCGAGCAGCATGCCGTCTTCACTGGGGGCAAGGAAGCGCCGAAAGAAGCAGCGGTTGCGCTGAGCGTCGATATCGGTCGCCCGGTAGAAGCGTTGGTAGGAGGCGATCATCGGCAGTACCAGCTCGAACTGCTCAGCTGTGATCGGCTCGGTCTTAAACGCCGGAGCCACTGCTGCCACGCTATCGCGCCACGCAATGCTGCGCTCACGAGCAGGGACTGCGGAGCGCGTGAAGTAAACGACTCGGCAGGCCGGCTTGTCACCCCCGTCTAAGCTTTGGGGGCGGCCGGAAGGACAACGACCGCCCCAAGGAGGGGATCCCCCTGGCACGTCCCACAGACTCAAACGAGCAGCTCCTCTGCAGCTTCTGCGGCAAGTCCCAGCGCCAGGTTAAAAAGCTGATCGCTGGCCCCGGTGTCTACATCTGCGATGAGTGCATCGACCTCTGCAACGAGATCATCGATGAGGAGCTGACGGCGCCCTCGACTTTCGAGCTCGAGAACCTGCCCAAACCGCGTGAGATCCATCAGGTGCTGCAGGATTACGTGGTCGGCCAGGAGGCCGCCAAGCGCGCCCTCTCCGTTGCCGTCTATAACCACTACAAGCGCGTCCAGATCGCCCAGTCCGAGGACGCCGAGATCGAGCTGCAGAAGTCAAATATCATGATGCTCGGCCCGACCGGCTGCGGCAAGACGTTGCTCGCCCAGACCCTCGCCCGCATCCTCAACGTGCCGTTTGCGATCGCCGATGCGACGGCGCTTACCGAGGCCGGCTACGTCGGCGAGGACGTTGAGAACATTCTCCTGAAGCTGATCCAAGCCGCCGATTTCGATGTGAAAAAGGCGGAGACCGGAATCATCTACATCGACGAGATCGACAAGATCGCGCGCAAGGCCGATAACCCATCGATCACCCGCGATGTCTCCGGTGAAGGTGTCCAACAGGCGCTGCTGAAGATCCTCGAGGGGACGACCGCCTCGGTACCGCCCCAGGGCGGCCGCAAGCACCCCCACCAGGAGTTCCTGACGATCGACACCACCAACATCCTCTTCATCTGCGGCGGATCCTTTGCCGAACTCGACAAGGTAATCGAGCGCCGGGTTGGCGACCGCGGGATTGGCTTTGGTGCCGCGATCTCCTCGCGCGAGAACAAGGACACCGGGGAGTGGTTTGAGCAGGTGCTGCCGGAGGACCTGATGGAATACGGGCTGATCCCCGAGTTCATCGGCCGCCTTCCGGTTGTAGCGGCGATCCACCAGCTCAGCCGCGATGACCTGATCACGATTCTGACCGAGCCCCGCAACGCCCTGACCCGCCAGTTCCAGCGCTTCTTTGAGTTTGACGACATCGAGCTGGTCTTTGCCGAGGACAGCCTCGAGGCGATCGCCGATAAGGCGTTGCAGCGCGAGACCGGAGCCCGCGGCCTGCGTTCGATCCTCGAGGAGACCCTGCTCGACGTCCAGTTCGAGCTTCCCTCCCGTCGCGACGTCACCAAGTGCGTGGTGACCAAGGAGACGATCGTTCAGGGGCGTCGCCCGACCCTTGTGACCGAGGCCGCCCACCAAGATATCGGCGACGCAGAACAGGGTCTCAGCGAGGAATCCGCCTAGCTCGCTGGGCGAAACTAAACTCGGCGCCTGTGACCGAAGGGCGCCGAGACTCCCTGCAGGAAAAGACCCGCTATGACCCCGCCGAGGTCGAGCGGCGGATCTTCGCTGAATGGATCGCGGCCGGTTACTTTCATCCCGAGGCGGTCGGCACCGCGGCGGAGAATTTCTCCGTCGCGATCCCGCCGCCCAACGTGACCGGAGCCCTGCACATGGGCCATGCTCTGAACGGCTCGATCCAGGACGCGCTGGTACGGATGAATCGGATGCGGGGCCGCAATACGCTCTGGATCCTAGGCACCGATCACGCCGGGATTGCAACCCAATCGGTGGTTGAGAAGGAGCTCCGGGCTGAGGGAAAGTCGCGTCAGGAGCTCGGTCGCGAGGAGTTCGTCGAGCGGGTCTGGGCCTGGAAACAGGAGTACGGCTCGCGGATCCTCGAGCAGTACCAGCGGCTCGGCGCCTCCTGTGATTACGAGCGCGAGCGCTTCACCCTGGATCGCGGCTACGTCGAGGCGGTCTACCGCGTCTTTAAGCGGCTCTATGACCGCGGCTACATCTACCGCGACAACTACATCGTCAACTGGGATCCGGGATCTCACTCGGCGATCTCAGACCTCGAGGTGGAAAATCGCGAAGTTGAGGACACCCTCTACTCGATCGATTACCCGGTCGAGGACTCAGACCGTGTGCTGAGCGTGGCTACGGTGCGCCCGGAGACGATGCTCGCCGACACCGCCGTGGCGGTCAACCCCGACGATAGTCGCTACGCCGATCTGCTCGGCGGCAACTGCTTGCTGCCGCTGATCGGCCGACGACTTCCGATCATCGCCGATCAGCATGTCGATCCCGAGTTCGGAACCGGCGCCTTGAAGATCACCCCCGGTCACGACCCCAACGATTTTGAGATCGGTCGCAGGCACGGATTGGCGCAGATCGTCGTGATCGGCCCCGACGGCCGGCTGACCGAGGAGGCGGGGCGTTTCGCCGGATTGAGCGTGAGCGAGGCCCAGCGGGCGGTGGTGGCGGCGCTGCGCGAGGAAGGACTGATTCGCGCCGAGCGCCCCTACCGTCACTCGGTCCCCTTTTCGCATCGCTCCGGAGAGCGGATTGAGCCGCGCATCTCACTGCAGTGGTTCTGTCGCATGCAGGAGCTGGCCCAACCGGCGATCGAGGTGGTGGAACGCGATCAGGTGCGGATCGTCCCGGCCCAGTGGAAGCGGGTCTATCTCGACTGGATGCGAGAGATTCGCCCCTGGTGCATCTCGCGCCAGCTGTGGTGGGGCCACCGTATCCCGGTCTGGTACTGCGATGCCTGTGAGGAGACGATCGTCGCCGAGCGACCGCCCCAGCGCTGCGGCGCCTGCGGGGGTGGGCTGCGCCAGGAGGAGGACGTCCTCGACACCTGGTTTAGCTCGGCGCTGTGGCCGTTCGCGACGCTCGGCTGGCCCGAGGAAACGCAGGAGCTGCGAGCCTTTTATCCGACCAGTTTTCTGACCACGGCGCGGGAGATTATTTTCCTCTGGGTCGCGCGGATGATCATGATGGGGTTGGAGTTCCCGGGCGAGATCCCTTTTGGCGACGTCTACGTTCATTCGGTAATCCAGGCCCGCGACGGACGGCGAATGTCAAAGAGTCTCGGTACCGGGCATCGATCCGCTTGGCGAAATCGAAGCTCACGGCGCCGATGCTCTTCGCTTCGGTCTGCTGGCGATGTCCTCGACCCAAGACGTTCGCTACTCAGACGCAAAGGTTGAGCAGGGGCGCGATCTGGCCAACAAGGCTCTGGAACGCCAGTCGCCTGATTCTGCTCAATGCGGCAGCGGTTCGGGCCGAGCCGCGCCCAGTCCGAGTCGAGGATCGCTGGATCCTCTCCAGGCTGGAGCGCACGATCGCTGCCGTCACCGAACTCTTGGAGTCCTACGACTTCGCCCACGCGGTCCAGGAGGCTCTACTCCTTCTTTGGTCTGAGCTCTGCGATTGGTATCTGGAGATCGTCAAGCCACGCCTCTACGACGGCGAGGCCGAGGTCTCGGCGACCTTGCTCTGGGTGCTGGAGCGGGTGCTCGCCCTGCTGCATCCGATCATGCCCTTCGTCACCGAGGAGATCTGGTCCCATCATCCCGGCCGCAGCGGCCACCTTGCGGTCCACCCGTTTCCCGAGGCCCGGCACGAGCTCTTTGATCCGGCGGCCGAGGTCGACGTGGAGGCAGGAATTGAGTTGACCAGACGGCTGCGTGCCTGGCGTGATCTGGTCGACGTACCGGTGGCGAGCGTTCTCTCGGCTCGAATCGAGGGCGTCGCGCCGCAGGAGTTCGTCGGCCGTCTGGCGCGCTTTCAGTTCGACACTGACGGCGCCGAGGCGGTCGCCTCGGTCGGCCCGGTCAGGGTTCTTGCCAGTGCGGCGCTCGACTCTGCAGCCGTCACCGGACGGCTGCAAAAGCGCCGCGAGGAACTCCGGGCAGAGGTCGATCGGGCCCAGCGCAAGCTCGCCAACGAGGGCTTCATCGCGAAGGCGCCGACCGAGATCGTCGAGGAGGAGCGCGGCAAGCTCGAGCGCTACCGGGTCGAGCTCGAGGAGATCTCCGAATAGACCCAGAGGCCTACCTGAACTCGCTGGAGCCAATCGGCTGGAGGCTCGGTCTGGAGCGGATGTTCAAGCTTGACAACCGTGCTCGGCATGCCCCAGCACCGCTTCGCCTCAATCCACGTCGTTGGCACCAACGGCAAGTCCTCGGTGACCCGGATGATGGCCGCGCTGCTGGAGGCGCATGGGCTGAGCGCCGGGGCCAGCGTCTCGCCGCACGCGACCCGCTGGTCTGAACGAACCCTGATTCACGGCGAGCAGATCGGGGCGGCGGAGTTTGAGGCCGCGGTGGCGAGGGTTGCGGCGGCTGCTGAGGTCGTCAATCGCAGCCTCGCTCGCGCCGAGCCGGGAGAGGCGGGGGGTTCAGATTCGCCCCGCCACGGTGCGGTCGGTGGGCTTGCGGCGGAGGCGATAACCCAGTTTGAGGCAGCCACGGCGGCCAGCTTCGTTGCCCTGGCCGCAGCCAGGGTCGAGGTGGGGGTGATCGAGGCAGGGCTGGGGGGCAGGCTTGACGCCACGAACACGATTCCCTCGCGGGTCAGCGTGCTCACCTCGATTGGCCGCGACCACACCGAGTGGCTGGGCGAGACCGAGACCGAGATCGCCGCCGAGAAGCTGGCGGTGCTGCGCGACCAGTCGATCCTGGTCTTGGGCAGGGTCAGCTCCGCGGTAGAGGCATTGGCCGAGCGCGTCGCTGCAGAAAAGGGGGCGCAACTGATCCGCGCCCCACTCGATCTCGAGCCGGGGGTTGATCTGCTCGCCCGCGGAGCCTTTCAGCGGCGTAACTTTTCCCTGGCAAAAGCCGCCGCTGAGGCGTTCATGGGCGAGCTCGACCCGGCTCGGGTCGCAAGGGTAGCCGCAACCCTGATCGTGCCGGGGCGTTTGGAGCAGATCTCCCAACAGCCGCCGATCTTCATCGATGCAGCCCACAACCCTGACGGCGCCGCCGCGCTCGCGGAGGCGCTGCCAACCCTTGGCGCCGGGGCTCCGCGCATAGCCTGCCTGGCAATTCTTCGCGATAAGGACGCTGCGGCGATGCTGGCAGCACTCGCGCCGCTGCTCGATCGGGTGATCTGCAGCGAGCTGCCCCCCGCGGCACTGGCCGCTCAGGGTCGCCCGGGAGCGGTCTCCCACTCCGCCGCAGAGCTCGCCTCGCTGTGCGCCGATCTCGGCCTGGAGGCGGAGCCTCTTCCCGATTTGGCCACTGCCTTTCATCGCAGCCGCGAACTCGCGCTGAATTTGGCCGGTGCGATCTTGATTGTCAGCGGCTCCCATTACCTGCTCGAGCCGGCTCGCGGGGCGCTGTCTGAGGCGAGCCAACGCGCCGAGCGCAGCCAGGAATAGGCGGGTCTGTGCGAGGATTCGGGGATGGATCGAAGCGCCGGTTCCGAACTGCTCTCGATGATGGCGCTCGTGGCCGGCGTGGTCGCCGTCGTGATCCTTCTCTTCTTCGGGATCGGATATCTGTTCGGCAGACTCTTCCTATGAGCGGCGTTGCCATAGGGTTTGTAAGACCTGCGGCGAAGTAGACTGCCGCTCCCTCTCCGCGGCGCCCCCAGCAAATGTCACTAGCGATCTTCGGCATCAGCAACAGCGGCCTCAACTTGGCCGTCACCTTTGCTCGTGCTCGTTTTCTTCGTCGTCTGGTTGGCGCTGATCGTCTATACCTACCTCGACGCCAGGCGCCGCATCGCAGACCCCTTCCTGATCGCCTGCGCGACGATCGCCTCCTTCTTCCCGTATGTCGGCACTGCCGTGTACGCGATCGTGCGCCCGCCGGAGTTCCTCGAGGATGCCCACGAGCGCGAGCTGGAGATCCGGGCCGCCGAGCTGCGGGTGCGCCAGCTGACCGAGGTCTCCTGCCCCAACTGTCAACACCCGATCGAGAAGGACTTCCTGCGCTGCCCCAGCTGCCAGCACCGGCTCAAGGTCCCCTGTCCGAGCTGTGCCCGCCCGGTGGCGCCGGATTGGAGGCTTTGCCCCTACTGCGAGACCGTCCTGCAAAGCGCCGAGCGCCGCGCCCCGTCGCTCCGAGGAGCGGGCCCGCGGCGAGCGAGCCGAGGCGCGGGCAGAGCGAGCCCCTGGGCGCGAGGCGCGCCCAGGCGAGAGGCGGCAGCCGGCTGCTCGAAAAAAACCCCCCGCAGCATCTGGCAAGGATGCGGCGACGCGCGCGGCCCCGAAAGAGGCGCAGAGCCCGAAACGACAACAAAGGAGCCCCAGCCGTGAGCCGGACCCTGATCCTCGTCAAGCCTGACGCCTTCGAGCGGGCACTTAGCGGCGAGGTGATCGCTCGGTTCGAGCGCAAGGGGCTTCGCATCGTTGCGCTGAAAACGATGCGAGCCGATGAGCCGATTGCCAATCGCCACTATGCCGAGCACGCCGAGAAGCCGTTCTTCGGCGAGCTGGTCTCCTTCATCACCGGCGGCACCCTGGTTGCAATGGTGTTGGAAGGTCACGAAGCAGTCGGTGCGGCTCGCCAGCTGATTGGCGCAACCAACCCGGTGGAGGCGGCGCCGGGCTCGATCCGTGGAGACTTCGCCCTCGAGGTCACCTTCAACATGGTTCACGGCTCTGACTCTGAGGAGTCCGCCGAGCGCGAGATCGAGATCTGGTTTCCCGAGCTTTCCTGAGAGGTCGTCCTCGCATCCGGATCTCCCGCAGCGCAGCGAGATCCTTCGCAAGCTGGGGATCGAGTTCGAGGTGGTCGTCCCCGAAATCGTGGAGCTGACCGGAGGTGACCCCGAGCTCGAGGTGCTTGAGAACGCGAGGATGAAGGCCGGCGCCGTCCGCGCGGATGGCGCTGATCTCATCATCGCCTGCGACACCGATGTCGTCGTTGACGGGCGGGCGCTCGGAAAGCCACGGGACGCCGACCAGGCAGCCGAGTATCTGGAGCTGCTCTCAGGCCGTGCCCACGAGGTGCTGAGTGCGCTGGTCGTGATGGGCAGCGAAGAGCGCAGCGGCCTCGAGCGCACCAAGGTTGTGTTCAGGAAGCTGAGCGATGAGGAACGGCGGCGCTACGTGGCCTTCGGTGAGTGGCGCGGGCGCTCGGGGGGCTACGCGATTCAAACCCTCGGATCGACGCTGGTGGAGCGAATTGAGGGAAGCGTCTCAAACGTGGTCGGGCTTCCGGTCGGCCAGCTGGTGCGGTTGGTTCCGCAGTTCTTCGACCAAGGTTGAGCCCCGGCCGGGGCCCCCCGCGTCCTTTTGGGATGATTCGCGCCGAGGTTCCCCAATCCACGCATGGGCCTGATCAGCTATCTAACCGGACTCGGCGGCCGCGACATGGCGGTTGACCTTGGCACGGCCAACACGCTGGTCTACGTACGGGGGCGTGGGATCGTACTCTCGGAGCCCTCCGTTGTGGCGATCGACTCGCGCAACGGGCAGGTGCACGCGGTCGGGGTTGAGGCCAAGCGGATGTTGGGACGTACCCCGGGAACGATCACGGCGATCCGACCGCTCAAGGACGGAGTGATCGCCGATTTTGACGTCACCGAGCAGATGCTGCGCCATTTCATCAAGAAGGTGCACTCCAACCGCTTTGCCCACCCCCGGGTGGTTGTCTGCGTGCCCTCCGGGGTGACCGGCGTTGAGAAGCGCGCGGTCGAGGAGGCGTGCCTCTCGGCCGGCGCCCGTCATGCCTACCTGATCGAGGAGCCGATGGCGGCGGCGATCGGAGCCGGGCTGCCGGTTGCCGAGCCAACTGGCTCGATGATCGTCGACATCGGCGGTGGCACCACCGAGGTTGCGGTGATCTCGCTCGGTGGGATCGTCGTCTCGGAGTCGATCAGGGTCGGGGGGGATGAGCTCGACGATGCGATCGTCAGCCACTGTAAGCATGAGTACAAGCTGGCGATCGGTACCCAGACCGCCGAGGAGGTCAAGCTCGAGGCGGGCTCGGCCTCGCCGCTGCCGGAGGAGGTGCGAACCGAGATCCGCGGACGTGACCTCGTCTCGGGTCTGCCCAAAACGGTCACGCTCGGCTCCGAGGAGGTTCGCGAGGCACTGGATGAGACGGTTGGCCATATTGTCGATGCGGTGAAGGACACCCTTGATCGGACCCCGCCCGAGCTGGCCGGTGACATCATGGACCGCGGAATCACCCTGGCCGGCGGGGGGGCGCTTTTGCAAGGACTCGAGCAGCGCATGCGCGATGAGTGTCAGATGCCGTGTCAGCTGGCAGAGTCACCGCTGACCTGCGTTGCCGTTGGTTCAGGAGTTTCGCTGGAGGAGTTTGAGGCGATCCACCGAGCCAGTAAGAAGAATTCGGGAGCGCGGCGTTTTGATTAGCCGCCGCTTATGTAAAGCACCAAACTTAGGCCTTCATTGTGTACCGAAAGCAAGTACGCCGCCGTAGAGCGGTGCTCGCCCTGTTGGTGATCGGCTCCTTCGTGTTGCTGACGATCACCTACGGACAGAGCTCCACCGGCCTGCAGCGCGGCGTCAGCACGATCTTCAGCCCGTTGCAGGAAGTAGCCTCGCGGGCGCTGAAGCCTGCCCGTGACCTCGTCAACTGGTTCGATCAGACCTTTGACGCCCGCGGCCGCAACGCTCGCTTGCAGCTTGAATTGGACCAGGCCCGCAAGCAGGCCGTCGCCGCCCAGGCGGCCGTCGCCGAAAACGCCCAGCTGCGCAGGCTCCTCTCTCTGGACCGCAGGGTGGTGCGGGGCGCCTACAAGCCGGTCACCGCGCAGGTGATCGCGCGCTCGCCGACCGTGTGGTTTTCAGCCGTGACGATCGACGTCGGCAGCGGAGAAGGCGTAGCGGTCAATGACCCCGTGGTCAATGGGCAGGGTTTGGTCGGCCGGGTCGCTGCGGTGACCGGCGGCTCCGCCCAGGTCACCCTGATCTCTGATCACTCCAGCGCGGTCTCGGCAAAAGTCGTGCCGCAGGGCGTTCAGGGCGTGGTCAAGGCCGAGGTCGGCGACCCGGAGGAACTCATCCTCGACTTTCTTAACTCCAGCAAGCACGTGCCACACGGTGAGACAGTGGTCACCGCGGGCTGGCGCTCTCAGGGTCTGACCTCGCTATTCCCGCCAAATCTGCCGATCGGCGAAGTGACGAAGGCATCTATTCCCGAACAGGAGGCCAACCTGCAGGTCCATGTTCGCCCCTACGCCGACCTGCGCAACCTGGAAATGGTTCAGGTCCTGACCGGAGGCTCGCGCCGGTGATTCTGACGCCGAAGATCCTCGCCCGGATCGTTGCGATCGTGGTGGTGGGGGTCGTGCTGCAGCTCTCCTTTTTCTCCCAGGTTGCACTCTTTCATACCAGCCCCGACATCCTTCCGGCTCTGGTCGTCTCCCTGGGCTTGCTCGGCGGCACCATGACCGGGGTCGTGACCGGGTTCTCGGTCGGCTTCTTGGTCGACTGCCTGCTGATCGAGCCGCTCGGGGCCAGTTCGTTGGTTTTGCTCACGACCGGGTATCTGGCCGGCCTCTTCCGCGAGCGCTTTGAGATCCACAGCCCGTTGGTCGCGCCGCTTTTGTGCATGGTCCTGACCCTATTTTCGGAGCTCGGATTCGGCGTTTTGCAGATGCTTCTGGGACTCGACGCCACGGTAAGCACCTTGGTGCTCCGAGACATGCTGATCAAAAGCATCTTTGCCTTTTTCCTTGGCTGGCCGATTTATTTGGGCGTGCGGAGGCTGCTGCGACCGGCGCTGGTTGAGGACTCCAGCATGCGTCGCCGCAAACAAACGACCGTCTTGGGAGCCTAGAGCGGCCCATGTACCTGCGCTCCGATGACCGTCGGCCCCAGATGAACAACGGTCTGGCGCTGCGCATCGCCGTGATCGGCGGCCTCACCGTGGCCCTCTTTGCGGTCCTCTTCTTCCGACTCTGGGACCTTCAGGTGCTCTCCGCCAAAAAGTATCTGGCCGAAGCCAACAACAACCGCACCCGTTCCTTTCGGGTCGAGGCGCCGCGCGGCGAAATCCTCGATCGCACTGGCAAGACCCTGGTCGACAACCGGACCAGCCTGGCACTCCAGGTCAACCCGCAAAAGCTGCCGCTCTCGAGCAGCCGCCGCCGCGCTGAGATGGCCCGCCTCGGCCGCGCTCGCCCACATCTCGCCCCGCCAGCTGCGCCGGACGATGCGAGAGCAGCTGAAGGTCGCCGCCGGTGCTCCGGTGACCCTGCGCCGAGACGTTGGCTATGACCTCGTCTACTACCTGCAGGAAAACCAGGACCGCTTCCCCGGGGTCCAGGTGCAGCGCGTCTTCGTTCGCAACTACCCCGGCGGGAGCCTCGCCGCTCACGTACTTGGGAACAGTCGGAGAGGTCAGCGAAGAACAGTTGAAAGAACCGCGGTATCACCACCTGCAGGCGGGCGATGAGATCGGCCAGGGCGGGGTCGAGGAGACCTATGACCGCTACCTGCGAGGCCAGCCGGGCCTCACCCGGATCCAGGTCAATGCGCTGGGACAGCCGACCCCGGGCGGCCAGCTGGTCTCCAAGCCGCCGGTTCCCGGCGACAACCTGCGGCTTTCGCTTGATTCCAAGGTGCAGACGGCAGGTGAAGCGGCGCTCGCCTCCCGCGGTCTGCCGGGTGCCTTTGTGACGATGAACGTCCACAACGGCCAGATCCTCGCCCTGGGCTCCTACCCGACCTACGAACCGAGCGAGTTCACCAAGCCGCTGACCCAGGCCCAGGTCAACACTCTCTACCGAAGCCCGTTGTCGCCGCTCACCAACCGCGCCACCGAAGGGCTCTATCCCACCGGCTCGACCTTCAAGCTGATCACCGCGATGGCGGCGCTAAACAGCGGCGTGATCACCCCCGAAACGACGATTGTCGACAACGGCGCCCTGACGGTCGGCGGTGAGAGCTTCCACAACTCGGGCAACGCAGCCTACGGTGCCCTCACCCTCGTCCCAGCGATCAAGGTCTCCGACGACGTGTTCTTCTACACGCTCGGGTACAGAATGTGGAACACCGGGGCGCTTCAGCACTGGGCCCATCTGCTCGGAATTGGTCGGCCGAGCGGGATCGACCTGCCCGAGCAAGAAGTCGGCCTGCTGCCCAGTAAGCAGTGGCATAGAACGCCGCTACAGGCGAGGGGAAGTCGAAGGCCCCTGGTCGCCTGGCGACAACATCCAGCTGGCGACCGGCCAGGGGTACCTGCAGACGAACCCATTGCAGATGGCGATCGCCTACGCGACGGTGGCCAACGGCGGCACCGTGGTCACCCCCCACCTGGGCATGCAGGTCGAAGATCCGACCGGCGGGATCCTGAAGGAATTCGAACCGCCTCCACGGCGCCACGTCCACGTCAATCCCACCTACAGGGCAGCGATCCTCGAAGGCATGCACGAGGCCGCCCAGAGCGCAGGCGGTACCTCCTACGCCGTCTTCGGCGGCTTCCCGATCCCGGTGGCGGGCAAGACCGGGACCGCAGAACGGCCCCCTCATCCCTACCAATCCTGGTATATCGTCATGTCCCCGTACCCGAATCCGCGTATCGTCACGGCGGTGACGATCGAAGAAGGAGGCTTCGGCGCCGAATCGG
Source organism: uncultured Solirubrobacterales bacterium (assembly GCA_963745305.1). Taxonomy (GTDB): domain Bacteria; phylum Actinomycetota; class Thermoleophilia; order Solirubrobacterales; family 70-9; genus CAVUWL01. The sequence continues at coordinate 350,902 of CAVUWL010000017.1, read as the reverse complement.
CCGCGCCGGCCGCGCTGAAGATCCTCGAGGCCTACTACGGCAAGCACACGACCGGCCCCGCCGGCCCCAACGGGGGGAGTCCGGGCTGATGTACGCGACCCGTGCCCGCCACGCACGTCCCGAGCCGTTCGTCGCCAGGCCGAGCATCACCGAGCGACTCGGACTGCCCTACATGGATCCGACCCTGGCCTTCGCCGCGATCGGTCTGGTCGCCTTCAGCGCCTTTGTGCTGAGCCAGGCGACCGTGCATGACGTTCCCGGCAGCCCCAACTACTACGTCGATCGCCAGGTTGTCTACGGCGTGCTCGGCGTGCTCGGAATGCTGGCCCTGACCCGAGTCGATTACTCGCGCTTTCGCGAGCTGCGGGTCGGCATCTACACCTTCCTCTGCGTCAGCATCGCCCTGATCTTTGTCTTCGGCATTCGCGGCCCGGGGTTCGCGGCGTGCTTTCGAACTCCCCTTCTTCAGTTTTCAGCCATCCGAGCTCGGCAAGCTCCTGCTGGTCCTGGCGCTCGCCGGCTTCGTCATCGATGGCGCCAGGGCGGTTCGGCTAAGCAGCGCACGCTGCGCTACCTCTGCCTGGGCCTGGCTCCGGCCGCCTTGGTCTTCTTGCAGCCAGACCTCGGCACCTCCTTGGTATTTGCCGTCGCGACGCTCGCGCGTGATGTATTTCGGCGGTGTCCGCTGGACGCACTTCGCGGTGATCGGCGGCGCTCTGGTGGGGATGGTGGCGCTGGTCCTGGTGATCGCGCCCGCGGTCGGGACTCCGGTCCTGAAGGGCTATCAGGCCCAGAGGCTTACCTCTTTCCTGCATCCAAGTCAGAACCCGCGCAACGCGGGCTATCAGCAGACCAGGCCAAAATCGCCATCGGCTCCGGGGAGAAGACTCGGGCGCGGCGATCAGGCCACCCAGACGCGGCTCGATTTCGTGCCCGAGCGCAGCACCGATTTCATCTTCGCGGTGATCGGCGAGCGCTACGGGTTTCTCGGAGCCGCGTTCGTCCTATCCCTATACGCCCTGTTGCTTCTGGCGGGCGCTGCGGATCGTGACGCTCTCGAAGAACTCCTATGGAACGCTGGTGGCGGGCGGTATCGCCGTTTCGCTGCTGTTTCAGGTCTTCGTCAATGTGGGGATGAACCTTGGGATCATGCCGATCACCGGCATCCCATTACCGCTGATGAGCTACGGGGGATCCTCCGTGCTCGCGACGTTTCTCGCGGTGGGCGTCCTGCAGAGCATCCACATCCAAGCGCGGCTCAGCCAGAGGGGCAGGTTCGCCTGGTGACCCACCTAACGGGCCCAGGCGAATGCGTACCAATCTGAACTGAGCTAATAAATGAAAAAGACAATTCTGGTTTCCGCCGATGGCGGCGAGACCCGCGTGGCCGTCCTTGAGGCCAAGGCCAAAGGCGCCAAGCGCGACGTCGCCGAGCTCTACATCGAGCGCCGCGGTCCGCCGCTCGATCGTCGGCAACATCTACAAGGGCAAGGTCGACAACGTCCTTCCCGGTATGGAGGCCGCCTTCGTCGATATCGGCCTTGAGCGCAACGGCTTCCTGCACGTCGATGAGATCGTCCTGCCGGGCGGCGAGCAGGCTCCAAGGCGCGGTCGCGGCAGCGGCCGTCGCATCAACGAGCTGATCAAACCTGGACAGGAGATCGTCGTCCAGGTGGTCAAGGACCCGCTGAAGACGAAGGGCGCCAGACTCTCGATGAACGTCTCGATCGCCGGGCGCTACCTTGTCTTCGCCCCGCAGGGAAGCGGGGTCGGGGTCAGTCGTCGCCTCACCGACTCCGAGCGCGACCGCCTGCGCAAGATGGTCGATCGGACCTACAAGGGCCCGGGCGGGCTGATCGTCCGCACCGCGGCCCACGGGGCGAAGAAATCTGACTTCGTGCGTGAGATCGACTACCTGCACAAGCTCAACGACGTGCTCGAGCGCCGCACCGTGGAGACGCAAGGCGCCAAACCTGGTCTTCCAGGAGGCCGATCTGCCGGTGCGAGTGCTGCGCGACGTCTTCCTCAGTGACTTCGAGAATGCGATCATCGACTCCAAGAAGCAGTTTGATCGGGTCACCAGCTTCTTTCAGCGCACCGCGCCGGAGCTGGTCGCCGGGGTCGAGCTTTACGAGGGCAAAAAGCCGCTGTTTGAAAAGTGGGAGATCGACAGGGAGATCGAGTCGACCCTGAACCGGCGCGTCGATCTGCCCTCGGGCGGATATCTGATCATCGATTACGCCGAGGCGCTGACAGTTATCGACGTCAACAGCGGCAGCTTCACCGGACGCGGCAAAGGTGGACTTGAGGAGACGATCACCCGGGTCAACACCGAGGCCGCAGAGGAGGTGGTACGCCAGCTGCGGCTGCGCGATATCGGCGGGATCATCGTCATCGACTTCATCGATATGGCTCGTGCACGTAACCGCGACAAGGTGCTGAAAACGCTGCGCAAAGCGCTCGACGCCGATAAGTCAAAGAGCTATGTGGTCGAGGTCTCACCCCTTGGGTTGGTCGAGATGACCCGCCAAAACGTGACCGACGGGGTGCGCGAGATCCTGACCGCGCCGTGTCCGACCTGTGAGGGAGAGGGCGTAATTCTCTCCGCCGAGACGGTTGCCCTGGAGGGACTGCGCAAGCTGCGCGACGTCGCCGCCGAGAACCCGGCGCCGGAGGCCTTCCTGCTGCGGGTCAACCCGAAGGTCGTGCGCGAGCTGACCGACCGCGAGAGCGGGCTGGCCGAGCTCGAGGCACAGACCGGTAAGCAGTTTCACTTCGAGGGTGGAGACGCGCTGCCGATCGAGACCTTCGACCTGATCGAGTCAGGGACGCGCGAGCTGAGATCGAGGAGCGGGCGCTGCCGTTTAAGGTGGGCGAGGAGGTGTTGGTCAAAATCGATGAGCCGCACATGTACAACGCCGATGACGCCGTCGCCCGGATCGACTCCTACATCGTCAGCGTCACCGGCGGCGGACGCTTCGTCGGTGAGCGCAAGCTGGTGCGGATCGAGGAGGTCGCGCGCTCCTCAGCGGTCGCCTCGCTGCCCGGGATCGACGGCGGCAAACGGCGCCGCAGGGGGCGGCGGCGGCGGCTCCGAGCTAGAATCCTCCGCCCGCGCACGGGCGCAGCCGCGACCGCAGTGGCGATCGGGGGCGCGTTCGCGCCAATCAAGGCAGCAAGGACGAGTGAACATGTACGCAGTGGTCGAAAGCGGCGGCAAGCAGTACAAGGTCGAGAAGGGAACCTCCCTGCTCGTCGACCGCCTCGGCGCCAAGGAGGGCGACAAAGTCGCCCTGCGGGCGGTGATGTTCCGCGACCAGGAGGTGCTCGCCGAGCCCAAGGAGCTTGAGAAGGTCAAGGTCGAGGCGACGGTCGCCGAGCATCTGCGCGGGCCCAAGATCAAGGTCTTCAAATACAAGGCGAAGAAGGGCTACCGTCGCCGCGCCGGACATCGCTCCGAGCTGACCAAGCTCGAGGTGACCGAGGTCAAATTGCTAAGCCGCAAGGTGGCGGAGAAAAAAGCGCCAAGCGGGAACGCAGAGGCTAAGGCTGCGGCCGGAAAAGACGCTCCCGCCAAACGCTCGGCGGCGAAAAAACCAGCCAAAAAGGAGGGCCCTGATGGCGCATAAGAAGGGCCTCGGTTCGAGCCGCAACGGGCGCGAATCAAATCCAAAGATGCTCGGAGTCAAGGTCTTTGCCGGGCAGGAGGTGAGCGGCGGTGAGATCATCGTGCGACAGCGCGGCACGCGCTTTTACCCCGGAGCCGGAACCGGCCTTGGGCGCGACCACACGATATTTGCCACCCGGGCTGGGGTGGTTGAGTTCAAACCCTCGCGTCGCGGTCGCACGATCAGCGTCAGGCCGAGAGCGGCTAGCGGCCCTCGCGCCCAGGTCGCTGGTGGCGGTGGGTCGCGCCGTCGTGGCGGGCGGCCTCCTAACCTCCCTCTCGGCGATGTATGACCGTGCGAAGATCTGGGTTGAGGGTGGCGCCGGGGGCAACGGTTGCGTCTCGTTTCGCCGTGAGGCCCACGTTCCACTCGGCGGCCCCGATGGGGGCGATGGTGGGCACGGTGGAGATGTGATCTTGTCTGCGATCCCTCGCGCCGCGACCTCGCCGCCCTGCGCGGCGCAAGCACCTGCGAGGCCGAGCGCGGAGTCCACGGTGAAGGCTCCAACCGCCACGGCGCCCGCGGCGGCGATCGCGAGGTCGCGGTACCGGCTGGAACCCAGGCAATTGGCCTCGATGGAAGCCAAATCGAGCTGCTTGAGGGCGGCCAGCAGGCCGTCGTCGCACGCGGCGGGCGCGGCGGGCACGGCAACAAGCGCTTCACCACCGCAACCCGCCAGGCGCCTCGTTTTGCCGAGCGTGGTGGGCGCGGAGAGTCCGGTTGGATCGAATTGCAGCTGAAGCTCTTGGCCGACGTCGGGCTGATCGGCCTGCCCAACGCGGGCAAGTCCTCCCTGTTGGCGAGCCTGACGCGGGCCTCGCCGAAGGTCGCAAACTACCCGTTCACGACGCTCTCGCCGGTGCTCGGCACCATCGAGGGCGAGCGATCGCCAGGCCGTGCTTGCCGATATTCCCGGCCTGATCGAGGGGGCCGCCGAAGGAGCCGGCCTGGGGCACGAATTCCTCGCCCACGTCGAGCGCTGTTCGATCCTGGTGCACCTGGTCGAGCTGGGGGCCCCGGAGGGCAATCCGCGCCAAAGCTATGAGACCGTGCGGGCCGAGCTCTCCTCCTACGGCGCCGGCCTGGATTCTCTACCCGAGCTCGTGGTCCTCTCCAAGCGTGATCTGCTCCCCGATGGGGAGGTGGACTCGCTGCTTGAGCTCTGGTCGCAGTGGCTGGATCAGGCCGCGCTCGGCGTGGTGGCGGTTTCCTCGGCGAGCGGGGCCGGTCTGGATCAGCTCAAGCAGCGCATTATCGCCGAGCTGCCGGCGCTCGCTCCGCGGCCAGGACAGGGCCAGAGCAAGCAGGCGGGGGGATTCGAGGCCGAGCACCGCACCTATCGACCCTTGGGGGAGGGCGGCTACCAGATTCGGCGGGAGGAGGATCGGGCCTTCGCGTCCTCGGTCGCGGGGTTGAGCTGCTCTTTGAGCGGCACGATCTGAGCAATGAAGAGGCGCTTGGCTACCTCGAGCAACGACTCGCTGAGATCGGCGTGATCGCGGCGCTCTCGCGGGCCGGTTTTGAGCCCGGAGATGACGTTCGGGTCGGAGAGCACGAGTTCGAGCTGCACGTGTAGGTCCGCTCCGCACGGCGGGTGGGGTGGTGTGTGGCCGATCTTCCTACACTGCCGGGCGATGACCCTGGTCGTAAAGCTTGGCTCTTCGATCGTCGCCGCCGATGACGGCGAGCTGCGGCTCGACGTGCTCGACTCGGTCTGCGCGCAGGTTGCCGGACTGGAGCAGGGGCCAGAGCGCGTTGTGATGGTCACCTCGGGGGCGATCGCGCGCGGGATGCGGCTGTTGGAGCTGGCCTCACGACCGCGGGCGATGGATGAGCTGCAGGCCGCCTCGGCGGTCGGCCAGGGCGACCTCTTCCGCGCCTACGAGAGCCGCCTCGCGAGCCAAGGCGCGCGGGCGGCACAGGTGCTGCTGACCGCCGCCGATATCGCCGCTCGCACCAACTACCTAAACGCCCGCCAGACCCTGCGACGACTGATCGATTGGGGGGTGGTGCCGGTGATCAACGAGAACGACACGACCGCCACCGATGAGATCAGCTTCGGCGACAACGACTTCCTCGCCGCCCAGGTCGCCGTCCTGCTTGACGCCCGTCTGCTTGTCCTGCTCACCGACATCGACGGCCTGCACAGCGCCGATCCGCGGATCGACTCCGAGGCGAGCTGATCAGTGAGGTCGATGACTTCTCCGAGCTTGGCGAGCTGAAGATTGGCGATCGGACCTCGGCCTTTGGCTCCGGCGGCATGCGCAGCAAGGTCGCGGCGGCCGAGATGGCGAGCGAGGCCGGCATCCCGGCGGTGATCTGCAACGGAACCCGAGCCGGGACTCTGCGCCGCGGCGGCGAGCGGGGTCCCGGGCGGCACCCGCTTCGCCGCCCAGCCCGGAAAGGCCTCGGCCTTCAAGCTCTGGCTCAAGTACGCAAAGCCAGCTCATGGCAGGGTTTCGGTCGACGACGGTGCGGCCCGGGTTCTGCGCGAGAGCGGCTCCAGTCTGCTGCCGGTGGGGATCGTTGCGGTCGAGGGCGAATTTGACGCCGGCGATGCGGTTGAGGTCAGCGCCGCCGGCTCGGTCCTTGGCAAGGGGATCGTCGATTACTCCGCAGCCGAACTGGCGCGGGTGATCGGCCTGCGCAGCTCCGAGGTCCGGGAGCTGCTGCCCGAGGCAGCCGACGAGGTGATCCACCGCGACCGCTTCGTGTTGGTTTGAGCCGTGGCGCCGAGCTCCCCAGCTACCCTTGATCGCTGATGGCAGTTAGGACCAACTCGGTTGCAGAGACCTGCGCCGCCGCTCAGCGTGCGGCGCTCCGGCTGGCTGGGGCAAAAACCGAGGAAAAGAACGCCGCTTTGGAGGCGACTGCGCGGTCTGCTGGGCGAGCGCCGCGCCGAGATCCTTGAGGCAAATGCAGGCCGACCTCGCCGACCAGCGCGCGGCGGAGCTAAGCGAGGCGCTGCGCGACCGGCTGCGCTCTCGGAGTCGCGGCTTCGCGGCGATGGCGGAGGGGGTGGCGGCAGTCGCAGCGGCGCCGGATCCGATCGGTGAGGAGCTCGAGCACAGGACACTGGCCAGCGGCATCGACCTGCGCAAGGTTCGGGTCCCGCTGGGGGTAGTCGCGGTGGTCTATGAGGCGCGGCCAAACGTGACGATCGACTGTGCGGCGCTGACGATCAAGAGCGGCAACGCGATCGTGCTGCGCGGTTCGAGCTATGCGGAGCGCTCCAACGGCGCCCTCGCGGCGATCGTTCGCGAGGCGCTCGTCGAGGCCGGGCTGCCCGAGGACGCGGTGGTGCTTGCTCGACCGGGGGCGGACGCGAGGATCTGGCTCGAGCTGGCCAGCCAGGATCGACTCCTCGATCTGCTGATCCCGCGAGGCGGCGAGGCGCTTGAAGGCGGCGCTCAAGGATGTCGCTACGCGTGCCGGTGATATACGCGGCGGCGGGAAACTGCCACGTCTACGTGCACGCCGACGCCGATCCCGAGATGGCGCGACGGATCGCCGTCAACGCCAAGGTCCAGCGCCCCGGGGTCTGCAACGCAGCCGAGACGCTGCTCGTCGATGCGGCGATCGCCGCCCAGTTTCTGCCCGCCGTGCTCGCCGAGCTTGCCGAGGCTGGGGTCGAGCTGGTCGGCGATCGAGCGTGTCGCGGGAGCTGGCGGGCGGGGTCGAGCTCGGTGTCGCCAGCGAGGAGGACTGGGATCGGCGAGTACCTCGACCTGAAGATGGCGGTCGGCGTAGTCGACTCAATCGAGGACGCGATCGACCACATCAACGCACATGGCACCGGGCACTCGGAGGCGATCGTGACCGAGTCCCAGCAGGCAGCGCAGCGCTTTGTCGCCGGCGGTCGATGCGGCCGCCGTCTACGTCAACGCCTCCACTCGCTTCACCGATGGTTTTGAGTTCGGTATGGGCGCCGAGATCGGCAACTCGACCCAGAAGCTGCACGCTCGGGGGCCGATCGGGCTGCGCGAGCTGACGACCTATCAAGTACGTCGCGCGCGGCGACGGCCAGGTGCGTGAGTAGCACCGGGGCCGGCAATCGGGGTTCTGGGTTCGGCCTTCAATCCGCCCCACCTCGGCCACCTGGCGCTTGCCCAGGAGGCGCTCTGGCAGCTCGGCCTAAGCGAGGTGATTCTGGTCCCCACCGGGGAGGCGCCGCACAAGCGGATCGTCGATGATCCGGGTCGCGAGCTGCGGCTGGCGATGACCCGGCTCGCCGCGGCCGATGACCCGCGCTTCTCGGTCTCCACCTGCGAGGTCGATCGCGAGGGCCCGTCCTACACCTCTGAGACCTTGGAGCTGCTTGGGCGGGAGAGAGGCGGATATGGAGTTGGTGTTCGTGATGGGCGCGGACGCCGCCGTTGGGCTTGAGAGCTGGCGTCGAGCCGCGAGCGCGTGGTCGAGCTGGCTCGGCTGGCGGTCGCCCGGCGGGCCGGAATCGCTGATGCCGAGGTTGGCGCGGTGCTGCGCAGCCTCGGCGCCGAGGGGCGGGCGACGATGCTGGAGATGCCGCAGTTCGGAGTCTCCTCCTCGGCGGTGCGGGAGCGAGCGGCCGCGGGCAGGCCGCTTCGCTACCTGGTTCCCGAGCCGGTCGAGCGCTTCATCGAGGAGAAGGGCATCTACTCGTGAGCGTGGCGGCAGCGGAGGCGCTCGCGCGCCGTTTGGCTGAGCTCGCCGACTCCAAACAGGCCGATGAGATCGTCGTCCTCGACATGCGCGCCCTGGTTGCCTATACCGACTTCCTGGCGATCTGCACGGCCCGCAACGAGCGCCAGGCGCGGGCGATCGTCGACGAGGTGAGGCTGCGGATGAAGCAGGAGGCCGGCGTGCTTCCCGTCGGCGTCGAGGGCGGCGCGGACGCCGGCTGGGTCGTGCTCGACTTCCTCGACTGCGTCCTGCACGTTTTCACCGCCGAGGCGCGGGAGCGCTATCGCTCGAGGACCTCTGGCGCGAGGCCCCCCGCCTGCAGCTTGAGAAGACATCGAAGGCCTCCTCCACCGCGGCCGGGATCTGACCTTCATACGAACGCCAGTTCGTCCCGCTGGGAAAGCGCTCGAAATGCCGTCCGAAGGTCTCCATACGGTGCCGGGCATGGGTAGCTTCAAGAGGGCCTTCCTCGGCTACCGCCGCCACGAAGTGGATGCGGCAATCTCGTCGCGCGAGGTGCGCTTGGCGGCGCTGCAAAGGGACGCCGATCGGGCCCTTGGGCAGTGGCGCGGCGCGGCCGAGGCGGTCGAGCGCACCGAGGGTGAGTTGGTGGCGCTGTCCGCGATGGTGATCGAGCGCGAGCGGCGAGATTCGCAGCCTCAGCGAGCGGCTGCAGGAGGCAAATGAGCGCCACGATCGCAGTATCGCTTCACTGGAGGCGGTCTCAGCGCGGCTGGAGGAGATCCAAACCCAGGCGCGCGGGCAGGCGACGCGGATCCGCATGAAGGCGCTGCGCGAGGCCGTCGAGGTCAGCCGCAGGGTGCAGGAGCTAAGCGACGCTCATCCCGGCGCAGCCAAAGTTGTCTCCTCGGAGGAAAATGGCGCCGACCCGACGCCCGGGCCAACGATGGCACTCGACACCTTCGAGGGCTTGGTCAAGGTCGAGATCGGACCGCTTGATGACTTTGCCCAGTTGGTCGGTTTCGAGGACGCGGCGGGACAGATCGACGCCACGACAGAGATCTCGGTCGAGCGATTCTCCGAGGGCAGGGCGACGATTTCGATGCGACTTCGAGGAACCGATCGAGTTGCTTCGAGAGCTGGAGGAGCGCTCCCCGCTTGAGTTCCGCGTCCGCCACACCGCCGCCGACAACCTGATCCTCGACATCGACTCCGACGCAGAGCCCGGCCCCGAGCAGCGCGCCGCCTAGGCCCACCGGGTCTGCCGGATGCTTCGTTTGGCTGCGGGGCGGCTGCGGAGATCGGACCGCGGGGCGATGCCTCGCATAAAAAGCCCGCGATAACCTTGAGTCAAGCAAGGGGCTGTAGCTCAGCTGGAAGAGCGTCGCGCTGGCAGCGCGAAGGTCAGGGGTTCGAGCCCCCTCAGCTCCATTTCTGAGGACCGAAGTCTTCTGACTCCAACCGCCCCGTGCCGCTGATCGGCTTTCACTTCAGGCGGGAAGCGAGCGGTTGGATGCAGGCCGAAGAGACGCCTGGGTTTCTCCAACTCAGGGGTATCGCTGGCTACGCCGACGGGAGCCAGCTTTCCGCGCTTGGCGGGCATCCCGACCCGGTGCCGGCGAGGACGCGTCGAGTGAGCAAGCGGCAGGTCAGGACCCTCCAGTTCGATCGGCGCTGTGAGCCCGCCACCCGCATGAGAACCGGGGGCGCCCTGGGCAGGGCGCCCCCGGGTGAAGCGCGCTACGCCGCGGCAAACTGCGGTGCGAGCTGAGCCAGTCGCAACTGGTTGCCGGACGGGTCGCGCAGCCCGCAATCGCGGCCGTAAGGCATGTCGGTTGGTGCCGTTGTGAACTCCACCCCGGCCTCGCTGAGGCGCTTGTACTCGGTGTCCACATCTTCGGTCACCAAGAACACGGTCCCGGCGAATCCCTTTGCCATCAACGATCGGACCTGATCGGCGGTCTCTGAGTCCATCACCGGCGGGCCCGGGATCGCCATCAGCACGACGGCGAACTCGGGTTGGCTCGGAGGGCTGACCGTCAGCCAGCGGAAGGCACCAAGCTCGGGCATCGTGACGTCGCTGCGGACCTCCCAGCCGAGCTTGCCGACATAGAAGTCGAGCGCCTCGTCCTGGTCGTGGACCCAAAGTTGTGCGTTTTGTACCTGCATCGTTGCTCCTTTCAGTGGTGTGCTGAGAGGCAAGCTAATCCGCCGCCGCTTCTCGGTCTTCTCGCTTTGTGCTGTGTTGTGGGCGACCGTACAGGCGCACATAACAGGCAGGGACGATCACCTGGGCGGAGGCCGGCGGGAAGCTTGCGCGGTACTCCGTCGGCGTCTTGCCGAAGTGGCGCCTGAAGCTGGTGGTGAACGACCCGAGCCCGACCAGTCCGACGTCAAGGCAGATCTCGCTCACCGACCGGTCAGTGTTGCGCAGGAGCGCGGCGGCACGCTCGAGCCGGCGGGTCATCAAGTAGGCCTTTGGTGACTCGCCGAACGTTCGGCTGAACTCGCGGCTGAAGTGCGCCCGCGACAGCCCGGCGGCGGCCGCCATCTCGCAGATGCCGATTGGGTCGGCGTAGTGGCGGTCTGCGAGATCGCGTGCGCGCAACAGATGCCTGGCAGGCGGCACCGGGGTCATGCGGTCAGGCTATACCGCTTGCGCGAATGCCCACCGATCAGAGATCCGTACCGTGACCTACCGATCTGGACGTCGCCTTGCCTAGCAGGACGAGTCCCATCGCCGAGCTGCCCTCGCACTTTGGTGAATGCGAGCGTCCGGGCTTAGTCCTCGCTGACGCTCGCTGTGGACGAATTCCGCGTGCGCCGGGAGCGGCGCAGCAGACGCACGCAACCCTCGGACCGAGCGAGCACGAGCGAGCCAGCGCGTGGGACTGCCCCAAATCGTCCATTAGGAGAGAAATAAATGTCTAGCGCTTACGGCTGCAGCCTCCGTAAGGAAGGAGCGCGATCCCTTTCAATCCAAGGCGCTGTTCCTCCACAGTGGCGCGACAAGATCGCATCGATGCGTATCGTGATCAAATCGTTTTATCGACCGGGCGCGACGTCGCCCAGGAGGCTCAGATGAACTCAACCAGACCGCCCATCCGCATCGGAGCGTTTGCGATCCGCTTCCTCGTCGAGGCCGAGGACTCCGGCGGCAGCGCCACGGTGTTCGAGTGCGACGTCCCAGCCGATGCCAAGATGCCGCTTCCGCACAGCCACGACGGCTTCGAGGAGACCGTCTACGGGCTGGAGGGCGTCGCGACCTTCACCGTTGACGGTGGGGCGCATGAGATAGGACCTGGCGGGTGCCTGTGCATACGGCGTGGCCAGGTCCACGGCTTCGATAACCACGGGCCCGCTGACGCGAAGTTCCTTGCGATCGCCAGCCCCGGTGTGTTCGGACCCGCCTATTTCGAGGAGATGGCCGCGATCATCGTTGCCGCCCAGGGGGGTCCCCCAGATCCCGCCAAGGCCGGCGAGGTGATGCGCCGCCACGGGCTCACCCCCGCAAAACCTGTCACCGCCTAGCAAAGGTCAGGAGCGGCGAAACACCTCGAAGAGCCAGTTCTCCGCCCCTTCCTGAAGCCGCGGATTTTGCTGCCGCTGGGCGCGGTAGCCGAGCGCCCGAGCCCCGATTGCGAGATGCCCGCCTAGAGCGATCGTCGGGTTGGCCCCGCGACTCACGCCCGCTTGGGGCGTTGCGTCGGTCCTTGCGCGGGCTGGCCGCTTAAGTGGACTTTGGTGCCCGATCAGGACGCGTCGACGCTCGCGCCTCGATCGAGTCTGGGCCGGGAGGGGGGAGGCCGTAGCAACCGCGAGCCACCCTCACGAATCTGGGTGCGGGGCCGTCGAGGTTGCCAGCGAGCGTGGCCTTGATGGAGGTCCATCGAACCGCCTCACCCAGAGCACCTCGACCGCTGCATGCACGTCGCATGCCTGCATTGGATCGCAGTGGTCGTTGAGCACCCGGCTGATGGCGTCGATGATCCGTCCGTGCCGAGGATGCTTGGTCCCGACCGCTGGCGTCGTGTTCTCGCAAACGGCAATTTACCTGCCCTCAGCCGCTCTCAGAGAGCGCTCGGCGTCGCCGGGAGGGCCACAAAGCACGGATTCCAGAGGCCCGGAGGGGTTGGAGTGGTGTCCACTAGTAGTGCTTTGTTAGCTCCACAGTAGGGTTCCCTTGACCCGCGACGAACCCTCCTCGCGACGATCAATCGACGCGAGGGAGGCATGATGTCGGAAGTGGCGGTGGCAGATTCGCAGCGGCGGAAGAGGATCGACGCGCCTTCGGCGGTGCACGAGCGACTCGAAGAGTTCGGTCGAGAAGTGCTCGCCGAGGCGACGAACCGCCCGGCGCAATCGGCCAACGGCAACCTCTATCTGCGCGGGCTGTTGGAGGAAGGGCAGCGCAAGTCGCTGGAGCCGCTGGTCGATCGCCTCGGTGGGCAAGCCGACTACCAGTCGATGCAGCAGTTCCTCACCGACAGCCCCTGGGACCCCTCGCAGGTCCTGCGCGCCGTCGCCGAGCGGGTGGTGCCCGAGATCGAGGTCGAGGCCTGGGTGCTCGACGACACCGGCTTCCCCAAGGACGGCAAGCGCTCGCCGGGGGTAAAGCGCCAGTACTCGGGCACTCTCGGCAAGATCGGCAACTGCCAGATCGGCGTCTCGGTGCATGCGGTCGGGGCCAAGGGGACGGTGCCTTTGGGCTGGGCGCTGTATTTGCCCGAGGAGTGGTGTGAGGACCCAGAGCGCCGCCGCGAGGCGAAGATCCCCGAGGATGTCTCCTTCAAGACCAAGCCGGAGCTTGGGGCCGAGCTGATCGAGCGCGCCAGCGGTTGGGAGGTTCCCGCCGCGCCGCTTTTGGGCGACAGCGCCTACGGTGAGAACACCGACCTGCGCCGGCGCCTGGACGCCGCGGGCAGCGAGTACGTGCTTTCGGTCAGCCCCCAGACCGCGGTGTTTTCGCCCGAGACCAGCTTCGAGGTGCCCGAGCGCAAGGCCAAGGCGGGTCGTCCGCGCACTCGCCCACGGCCCGACCGAGCGCCTGAGTCGATCGGCGCGCTGATCGAGCGGATCGGGCTGGGTGTGGCGGAGAACGTCACCTTTCGCGACGGCCCCGATGGCGAGCCGGTCACTTCGCGCTTTCTCTTCGTGCGGGTGCGCGCCTCCCACGAGTGGCAGAAGCGGCCCTCTCCGTCGCCCGAGGAGTGGTTGATCGCCGAGTGGCCCGAGGGCGCCGATGCCCCCACCGACTACTGGTTCTCCAACCTTCCCCCAGACGCCGATCCCGAGCAACTTGCCCGCCTCGCCCGGCTGCGCTGGAAGGTCGAGCTCGACTACCGCCAGCTCAAGGGCGAGCTCGGACTCGACCACTACGAGGGCCGATCCTACCTGGGCTGGCACCACCACACCGCATTGGTCACAGCAGCCCACGGCTTCCTCACCCTGGAGCGAGTTCACCCTTTAGCCCGACGGCCGGCCTGACTCTTCCCGCCGCAGTCCGAGCGCTGCAGCCACTGTTTAAGTGTTGGACCGGCCGTTGCCAGACCTGCGATCAGCCCGTCGACCTCGAGCGGCTGTCACTTCATCGTTATCGCCAGGATGAGTGAGCTAACAAAGCACTACTAAGGGCCACTCTCAAATTTGCACCGCCGACTGTCGATGAGTGTGCGGTGAGCGCGAGTGCAAATCTACACGTGTTCTCTCATGGGCTGCAGGACACCAGGGAGACTCTAGAGGTCTGGAATGGGCGGCCCTGGGTTCTCCTGCGCGCCTGGCTCGCGCTCAGCCTGACGGTCGCCGCCACCCTGCTCGTCGCGGTCTACTTTGTGGCGGGGACGCTGACCCCCGATCTGACCCCGGTCCACCTGCCGGGCATCACCGAACCCTCGAGTCCGGCCGCGATGCTGCCGATCCTGGAGCGAAATGCCGTGGTCCTCGCCTTTCACGCCACCGCTTGTATCGCGGGTTTCATCGCCGGGGCTTCGATGCCGATAGCCGCCGCACAGCGCAGCGGCTTCTCGCGCTGGATTCACCTCAAAGCCGGGGAGCTGGCGATTCTCTTCGTCTGCGCGGTGACCATCTTCTCCCTCTCGACCCAAGCCTTCTATCTCGGCTTTCAGGGGTCGACCCTGGCCTTTCAACTTCACATATCGCGCGCCGAACTGATGCTCAGCGTCCTACCCCATGCCATTCCCGAGCTGACCGCGCTCTTTCTTCCCCTTGCCGCCTGGCTGATCGCCAGCCGCCGCGGCGAGTGGAATCAGCTCCTGGCCGCAACCTTGGTGACCGTCTTGTTGGCGGTTCCAACCCTCATCGTTGCGGCGACAATTGAGGTTTACGTCTGGCCCCATCTGCTCGAAGCCCTCTCGCCGATGGTCTGAGAAGATCGCCGTTGGTGAGCGGCTATGAACCCAAGCGGATCGAGGCCAAGTGGCAACAGCTTTGGGCTGATGAGAAGACCTGGGAGGTAGCAAACCCCGGCGAGCCGGGGTTTGCGGACTCAAGCTCAGAAGTCCTACGTATTGGAGATGTTGCCCTATCCCTCCGGCGAGCCCCACGTAGGGCATCTCAAGACCTATGCGGTGGGTGATGCGATCGCCCACTACCGCCGCCGCCACGGCTTTGAGGTAATCCACCCGATGGGATATGACGCCTTCGGGCTGCCTGCCGAGAACAACGCGATCAAGACCGGCGAGCCCCCGCATGAGGTGACCGAGCGCTCGATCTCCTCATTTCGTCGTCAGTTTCGGGAGTGGGGGATCTCGATCGACTGGTCGCGCGAGCTCGGAACCCACACGCCCGAGTACTACCGCTGGACGCAATGGATCTTTCTGCAGCTCTTTGAACGTGGCCTCGCCTATCGCTCCGAGGCGCCGGTGCAGTGGTGCCCAAAGGACGCAACGGTGCTCGCAAACGAGCAGGTGATCGACGGTCGCTGTGAGCGCTGCGGAACGGTCGTCGTTCAACGCAAGCTCGAGCAGTGGTTTTTTCGCATCACCGATTATGCCGATCGCCTGCTCGAGGACTTCGACCAGCTCGACTCCTGGCCCGAGCACGTGATCACGATGCAACGCAACTGGATCGGTCGCTCCGAGGGGGCAGAGGTCGTCTTTAGCTGCGAGGAGCTCGATCTCGATTTCCCCGTCTTCACCACCCGCCCCGACACGCTGTTTGGGGCCACCTTCTTCGTCCTGGCCCCCGAGCATCCCGAGCTGAGTCGGCTCGTTGCCGGCACGCCCGCCGAGGCCGAGGTGCACGCATACGTGGACCGCGTGGCGCGCGAGTCCGCGGAGGAGCGCGGCGCCGAGGACCGCGAGAAGACCGGAGTTGGGTTGGGCCGGGCCGTGATCAATCCTGTCAACGGCGAGGCGATCCCGATGTTTGTCGCCGATTACGTGCTGATGGAGTACGGAACCGGGGCGATCATGGCGGTCCCCGCCCACGATCGTCGCGATTACGATTTCGCCAAGGCCTTTGACCTGCCGATCAGGAGGGTGATCAGGGGTGCCGATACCGGGATCGATGGGGAGGCCGATGCTTTGCCCTATCTCGGTGAGGGTTCGATTGTCAACTCCGGGCGCTTCGACGGATCCAACAATCGCGAGGCCAAGGCCGGGTCCTTGAGTGGCTTGATGATTCGAGGTCGCGGTCGGCCCGCGATCAACTACCGCCTCCGAGATTGGCTTGTTTCGCGCCAGCGCTACTGGGGAGCCCCGATTCCGATCGTTTACTGCGAGCGCTGCGGGACCGTCCCCGTCCCCGCCGATCGGCTTCCGGTTGAACTGCCACGAGATCGAGGAGTACGCGCCGCAGGGGCGCAGTCCCGCTCGCCGCCGCCGAGGATTGGGTCGCAGACCGAGTGTCCAGCTTGCGGTGGCAACGCGCGGCGCGAGACCGACACGATGGATACCTTCGTCGATTCCTCCTGGTACTTCATCCGCTACCTCGATCCCCGGAACGAGGCCGTCGCCTGGGATCGCGCTGCGGCTGAGCACTGGCTGCCCGTCGATCAATACATCGGCGGGGTCGAGCACGCAATCTTGCACCTGATGTATGCGCGCTTTTTGACCAAGGCGCTCGCTGACCTCGGCTGGCTCGGGATTCAGGAGCCTTTCGCCAACCTCTTCGCCCAGGGGATGATCACCCGCGACGGCGCGAAGATGTCGAAGTCGAGGGGGAACACGGTCAGCCCCAGTGAGTACGTTGACCGCTACGGAGCCGACACGGCGCGGACCTACGTTTGCTTCATGGGCCCACCCGAGCGCGGTGGCGATTGGTCAGATGAGGGCGTGGAGGGGGTCAACCGATTTCTATCGAGGCTGTGGAGGCTGTGCGGGGAGGTGACGCAAAAGGACGAGCCGCCCGATCCCGTCGCCGACCCTCGCGGTGATGCCCGGACCTTGCGCGTCAAGGCCAACTGGGCGATCGAGAAGGTGAGCGGTGACTTTGAGCGTGGCTTTCAGTTCAACACCGCGATTTCGGCGGTGATGGAGCTGGTCAACGAGACCTACCGATTGAAGGACCGCCTCTACCAGTCCGGCGATGGCCTCGCCGCCGTTCGCTTTGCCACCGCAACGGCGGCCTCCCTGATCTTTCCCTTTGCGCCCCACCTTGGGGCCGAGGTCTGGGAGCGGGTCAACGGCGGGCGGGTCTGGGAGAGCCCCTGGCCGGTGGCCGATACGGAGCTGCTGATCAGCGACACCGTGACCCTGATCGTCCAGGTAAACGGCAAGCTTCGCGACCGGATCGAGGCCGGGGCGGATGCCTCCCGCGAGGAACTCCTGGACCTGGCCAGGGGCAGTCGAGAAAGTGGCTCGCCACCTCGACGGCAAGGAGGTCGTCAAGGAGATCGTGGTGCCCGGCAAGCTGGTCAACCTGGTGGTGCGATTGAGTGCCCACTCGCAACTCTTGGCGCCGCATCTGGTACAAAGCGCGCGAATGCTCGTCAGGCGCCTAGGCGAAGCCCCGGTGGAGGAGTGGCACCGTCTCCGCTCCCACGTCCTCATGGACGCGGGAGAACTCGGCTCGCGCAATATGTCTGTGACCTGGCTGGAGGTCCCAGCGGGCGCCGAGCAGAGCCTGCGCTCCCACGAGGAAGCCGAGCAGGTTTATGTGGTCGTGCGAGGGGCTGGGACGATGTCGGTTGCCGGTGACACCCAGCCGGTCGGCGAGGGCGACCTGATCCTGGTTCCGCCGGCGACCGATCACTCGGTCGCCAACGATGGCGGGGCTGAGCTGGCCTGCCTTTCGATTCAATCGCCCCCCGTCGCCGTCGCCGAGCTCTACGGCGCCCAGATGGCCGAAGTGTCGGGCTATGAGGAAGACGAAGAACCCTAGCCTTAACTGAGGTTCGTTCGGGCAAGCCAGCGGCGTTGCTCCCGCCCGTTCGGCGAGGCCGCCCGACCCGCCTCTAGACTGCGCTCACCCGTGGCCGAGGAGATCCGCTCGCTCTACCTGATCGCCGGCACCGACCAGGCGAAGATCGACGCGACCCGGGCGCGGCTGCGCGCCCGCGCCGAGCGCGAGGGCGGCGCCGCCGCGCTGCGAGGTCTTCGAGCCCGGCGAGGGCCGGGGGGCGCCCGACCACGAGGCCCTCCTGGCGGTCGATCCCGGCGATGTCGCTGACCGAGTCCCGACGCTACCTGCTCGCCGACGGGGTCGAGCGCTGGCGCGAGCGCCAGCTCGACGCCGTCGCCGCCGCGCTGGGGCAGCTCCCTCCGGATCTGACCGTGGTCCTGATTGCCCGCGCCAAGGTCGCCGCCGAAGCTGCGCCGTGCGGTCAGCCGCGGCAGGCGGCGAGGTCCACGAGTTCGAGGCGCCCAGGGCACGGGAGATGCCGCGAGCGCTGCGGCCGAGGCAAAGCGACTCGGTTTCCGGCTCGAGCCGGCGGCGGCGCGTGCTCCTGGTCGAGCGGATGGGCGCCAACCCGGTGCGCCTCTCGCAGCGAGCTGGAGCGCCTGGCGCGTCTGGGCGGGAGAGGCGGGGGAGGTGCGAGCCGCTGACCTCGAGGCGATGGTCGCCGATACCTCCGAGAGCGCCGTCTGGTCGCTCTCCGACGCCCTCCTGGAGCGCGACCCCGGCCCGCGCTCTGACGATTGGCGAGCGGCTGATCGACCAGGGCGAGAGCGTCACCGGCCTGTCTACGGCCTCGCCTCGCGCCTGCGCAGCGCCTGCACCGCGCTCCAGCAACTCGAGGCGGGGGTGCCGCCAAGACAGATCGAGGCGGACCTGCAGATGCATCCATACGCCGCCACGTCAATTGCTTGCCCGCCTCCGCGACGCCGATCTTGAGCAACTCCGGGAGGCAACCGGGCGCTGGCAGATCTAGAGGTCTGGTGCCGCGGGGGGGCCGACTACGGCGACGCGTTGGCGCTCAGCCTCGCAGTGCGACGCGCGGCCGGTGCTCCGTGCCTGACTACTTCGCGAGCCCGTGGCGACGATCCGCGCCGCTTTTGACTTCTTGCGGGCGCCGGTGTTCTGGTGCATCGCGCCCTTTTGCACGGCCTTGTCGATCCGCGAGACGAGGTTGCGGTGCTCGCTTTGCGATCGTGCTCTGCGTCGCCCTCCTCGACGGCGCTCTCGAGGCGGCGAAAATGGGTCTTCACCGTGCTGGTCAGCAGGCGGTTCTCCGCTCGCTCGCGCTCGCTGCGTAGGATCCGCTTCTTCTGTGAGGCAATGTTGGCCATGAGTCGTGTGCCTGAGCTGGCGCCGAGCCGGCTCCGGGCGGCCGCCGACTATAGCGACTGAGATCAGCTTGGAGACGCCCAAGGCACCCGACACCCCCGAGCGCGAGGAGGCGGCCGTCGATTCCGACGCCGCGCTGCGCGCGGCCGAGGCCTTTGATCCCGGCGAGGATCTGACCGGCGAGCCGGCCCCCGGCCGCCAGGCGGGCCGCATCGCCCGCTCCACCGCCTTCTTCTCGATCGCCACCGCCGCCTCGCGGATCGCCGGCCTGGGCCGCGAAGTGGTCGCCGCCGGCTATCTACGGGATCAACGGCCCGATGTCGGCCTTCACGATCGCCTTCCAGGTTCCCAACCTGGTCCGCAGCCTGTTTGCCGACGCCGCGCTGCAGCCCGCCTTCGTCCCGGTCTTCACCGAGCAGCTGCAGCAAAAAAACTACCGCGAGGCGTTCCGACTTGCCTCGACCCTGCTGCTGATCGTGACGATGGTCCTCGGTGCGCATCACCGCCCTCTTCGTCGTCATCGCGCCGGTCGATCATGCCGCTCTTTGCCCCGGGCTTTAAGGGCGAGCTCCTCGACCTCACGATCACCCTCTCCCAGATCCTCTTCCCGATCCTGATCCTGCTCGGGTTCAGCGGCGTCGTCGTCGGCATCCTCAACAGCTATGACCGCTTCGGCGCCTTTGCGATCGCGCCGCTGTTTTGGAACCTGACGATCATCGTCGTCTTGGTCGTTGCTGGTCCCTGCATTTCACGGCAAGGACCGGATCTACGCCTACGCGATCGCGATCCTGGTCGGCACCCTGGTCCAGCTGCTGATCCCCGTCTTTGACCTGCGCAACACGCCGTTCAGGTTCAGCTGGAGCTTCGAGTGGCGCCACCCCGGCGTGCGGCGCGTTCTGCTGTTGATGCTGCCGGTGACGATCAGCCTCGGCCTGATCAACTTCAACATGCTGATCAACAGCTTCTTCGGCAGCCTCGTCATCCGAAGAAGCGCCGGCGGCGATCGACAAAGCGTTTCCGCATCTACCAGCTGCCGCAGGGGATCTTCTCGGTGGCGATCGCCACCGTCCTCTTCCCGACCCTGGCCCGCTTCGCCAACCGCGGCGAGATCGACAACCTGCGGGCGACGATGGCCAACGGGATGCGCCAGATCCTCTTCGTCCTGTTGCCGGCCGCGGCCGCCGATCCTCGCCCTCTCCGAACCGATGATCCGCCTCGTCTATCAGCGCGGCGCCTTCGATCCCGCCGCAGACCACCCTGGTCGCCACGGCGCTCTTCTGGTTCGCCTTCTCGCTGCCGACCAACGGCCTCTACCTGCTGCAGACCCGAACCTTCTTCAGCCTCCAGCGGCCCTGGCTGGCGACCGGCCTGGCGGGCATGGACCTGGTCGTCTCGGCGCTCGCCGCGCTGCGCTCCTCTACAAGCCGTTTGGGGTTGGCGGAATCGTCGCGGGCACCGGCATCGGCACCACCGCGGCGGTGATCAGCCCAGGCGGTGGTCCTGCGCCGCGAGTTCGACGGCCTCGAGCTCGACCGGCTGCTCTCGACCACGATCCGGATCACGCTCGCCTCGCTCGCCTTGGCGCTGGTCGGCTACGGCGTCTGGCAGCGCTCTCAACCAGGCCCTCGGTCAAGGGATCCTCGGCCCAGATCGTCTCCCTGGGATTCGGCCTGGCGGTCGGGGCAGCCGTCTATCTCGGCCTCGCCAGGCTGCTGCGGATCGCCGAGCTGGAGCAGATCATGCGCCTCTTGCGCGCGGCGCTAGATGCTGGGGCTCGACTCTATCTGCTGGGGGTGGCAGAGATCGGCGCTCCTGCTCGGCTTCGCCGGCCTCGGCGCGGCCCGCCTGCGCTCCCGTCGTCCTGCCCGAGCTCGACGGTCCTCCCGCCTGGCTGGCGACCGCGGTCCTGGCCCTGGCGCTCCTGCTTTGCATCGCCGAGTTGCTGGGCAGCTTCGCAGCATTCAAGGCGCTGCCCTTTTTGATCGCAGTTCTCGCAGCGGGAGTCGCCCTGCACCTTGGGTGCAGGGGAGAGGCGGCGCGACGGCGGGGCGCGCCAAATCCGGCGGCGGGCGCCCGCAAGGCCGCCGCCGGTCCCGGTCAGACTCGGCTGTACCCGAGTCCCTCACCGCTGCTCAGCGCGGTTGGCCTGCTCGTTGCGACGCTGGCCCTGATCCACTTCGCCGCCGGGGTGCGCCTGCGACTCGCAACCGGGATGACCGGGTTCGACACAACCTGGTACCACGGACCGCTCGCCGCCTGCTTTCTTTCAGAGCGGTGACACCCTTGAACTGCATTTCCTCGCCCCCCAGTACATGGCCTGGTTTTACCCAGCCAACGCCGAACTCTTTCACGCGATCGGGATGGCGGCATTTCATCGCGACATCCTCTCGCCGCTGCTCAACCTCGGCTGGCTCGTGGGCTGCCTGTTTGCCGCCTGGTGCATCGGGCGTCCATATGGCGTCGCGCCGCTCTCGCTGGCGCTTGCCGCGGTCGCTCTCAGCGTCCCCGTCCTAGCCGATCAGGCCGGCGAGGCTCGTAACGACATCGTCGGGAACCTTCTTCCTGCTCGCCGCGGTGGCGATCGCCCTCAACGCCTGGCGTTCGCGCTTCGGTCGCTGGCCTCTCGCCAGCTGCCGTTGCGATCACCGCCCTGGCCGGGGGAATGGCGGCGGGTACCAAGCTCTCGTTTCTGCCCGCGGCAGTGGTTTTGGTGGTGGGGCTGGCGCTGATCTCACCGCTCGGCAGGAGGCTTCGCTCGCTGTGCCTCGCGGTCGCGGGTGCCCTCGTTGGTGGGGGCTATTGGTACCTGCGCAATCTGGTACAGGCGGGTAGCCCGCTTCCCTGGGTACGCCAGCTTGGTCCGATCACCCTGCCCGGCCCCGACCAGCCGCTCGGCGGTCGCCCTGGTCACAGTGTCGTTGAATACCTCGGCGATAGTGCGGTCTGGTCGCACTGGTTCCTGCCCGGCCTCGCGCACGGCTTCTGGGTGTTCTGGCCACTGTTGGTCACCGCCGCCGTGGCTGGACTGCTGCTAAACCTCGGGCGCCGTGGGGACGGGGTGCTTGGACTCGGTGCGGTGGCGGGGATCGTCGTCGGGTTGACCTGGCTCGTCGCGCCGACCTCGGCCGAGGGCCCGTTGGGAGCGCCGCGGGGATTTGAATCGGCGCTTCGCTACCTGACCCCGGCGCTGATCCTGGGCGTCGCCTTGCTCCCGGTCGCGCCAGCTCTGCGGGGGCGTATTCGGCGCCTGGGCCGGCTCGGGCCAAAGCGGCGCCGCTGGCGCCGGGGGCGGTCAGCCGGGGTGGCGGTGGCGCTAGGTATGGCGCTGTTGGTCACGATCGCCCTGGGCTATCGGGAGCAGCGCAGTTACCTGCGCCAGCGCTACGCCGATCCCTCCTTTGCGAGCCAAAGCCTCGATGCAGTCTTCGCCTGGGCGCGCTCACTCTCGGGGGCGAGCATCGCCACCACCGCGACCCGCGAGTACCCCCTGTTCGGAACCGATCTCTCCAACCGGGTGCGGTTCCTGGGTATCGAAGGACCGCAGGGAGGATTCGCCGCCCCGAGAAGCTGTCGGGCCTGGCGGGGGGCGCTTGACGCGGGGCACTACGAATACGTCGTCACCGCCCTTGATCGGGTCCAGCCCGGGCGGACCGCGGCTGCCCGCCGCGGCGGGCTGGAGCACCGCACCAAATGCGAGTGTGGTCCTGCGCGAGCCAACGGCGCTCGTCTTTCAGCTGCACGGGCCGCTTGCGCCCGCCGGCTGCCGCGCGCTGACTCGCCATACTGGCCGCCCGCCATGAAGCGCATTCGCAACTTCTCGATCATCGCCCACATCGACCATGGCAAGTCGACGCTGGCCGATCGCATTCTTGAGATCACCGGCGCGGTTGATCCGAAGAAAATGCGCGCCCAGGTGCTCGACTCGATGGACCTCGAGCGCGAGCGCGGGATCACGATCAAGGCCCAGGCGGTGCGGGTTGAGTACCCCGCCGCGCGACGGCGAGACCTACCACCTGCACCTGATCGATACGCCAGGCCACGTCGACTTCTCCTACGAGGTCTCGCGCAGCCTCGCCGCCTGCGAGGGGGCGCTTCTGGTTGTCGATGCCGCCCAGGGGGTGGAGGCCCAGACCGTCGCCAACACCTACCTGGCGATCGAGAACGGGCTCGAGCTGATCCCGGTGATCAACAAGGTCGATCTGCCGGGGGCCGAGCCCGAGCGGGTCGCCGCGGAAATCGCCGACCTACTCGGCGGCGATCCCGGCGAGGCGCTGCAGGATCTCGGCAAAGACGGGGGAGGGAGTGGTCGAGGTGCTGGAGGCGATCGTCGCGCGCATCCCGCCCCCCGGCGGTCGAGCCCGAGGCGCCGCCTCGGGCGCTGATCTTCGACTCCGAATTCGACCAGTACCGCGGTGTGATCGCCTACGTGCGGATGGTCGACGGGGCCTTCGACAAGCAGCGAGCGGATCGTCGCGATGCAGAACGGGACCGAGGCCGACATCGACGACATCGGCTTCTTCCGGCCGGCGATGACCGCGGTGAGGCGGATGGATGCCGGCGACGTCGGCTACGTGATCACCGGGATCAAGGACGTCGCCAAGCTGCGTGTCGGTGACACCCTGACCGCGCGTGAGGGCCCGGCCGCGGAGCCGCTGGAGGGCTATCGCGAGGTGCGGCCGATGGTCTTCTGCGGCCTCTTCCCGATCGATACCGATCGCTACGAAGACCTCCGCGACGCGCTGGAGCGATCTGGCGCTCAATGACGCGGCGCTCTCCTATGAGCCGGAGACCTCCGAGGCCCTTGGCTTCGGCTTTCGCTGCGGCTTCCTCGGCCTCTTGCACATGGAGATCGTGCGCGAGCGGCTCGAGCGCGAGTACGGCCTCGAGCTGCTCGCGACGACGCCGAACGTTCGCTACCTGGTCCACCTGATCGGCGGCCGAGACGGTCGAGGTCCACAGCCCCACCGACCTGCCCGACCCGGGCACGATCGAGAGATCGAGGAGCCCTACATCCGCGCCACGATCATCGCCCCCTCCGAGCACGTCGGCGCGGTGATGGAGCTCTGCCAGGCCCGCCGCGGCACCCACGTCGACATGCACTACCTGAGCCCGCAGCGGGTGCAGATTCGCTACGACCTGCCGCTTGGCCGAGATCGTCCTCGACTTCTTCGACCTGCTCAAGTCCTCGACCCGCGGCTACGCCTCGCTCGACTACGAGCCGATCGGCAACCGCGCCGCCGACCTGGTCAAGGTCGACATCCTGCTCGCCGGCGAGAAGGTCGATGCGCTCTCGATCATCGTCCACCGCGACTTCGCCTATGAGCAGGGCAAGCGCTTGGTCGAGCGGCTGCGCAAGACGATCCCGCGCCAGCTCTTCGACATCCCGGTGCAGGCGGCGATCGGCTCCAGGGTCCTCGCGCGCGAGACCGTCAAGGCGCTTCGCAAGGACGTCACGGCGAAGCTCTACGGCGGCGACGTCACCCGCAAGCAGAAGCTGCTGAAGAAGCAGAAAGCGGGCAAGAAGCGGATGAAGCAGGTGGGCCGGGTCGAGGTGCCGCAGGAGGCCTTCCTGGCGGTCCTTGAGATCGATGAATAGATAGGGTCCGCCGCCGATGGCGATCAAGACCGATGCGATAGGGAAGGATTGGCCCGCCAGCACCTACCAGGTGGGGCGGGAGAAGATCAAGGAGTACGCGAGATGCCCTGGGGATCGAGAACCCGGTCCACTTCGACGTCGAGGCCGCCCGGGCGGCGGGATTCCGCGACGTTGTCGCGCCGCCGATGTTCGCCGTCGTCTACAGCGGCCCGGCGATGGGTCCGGTGATGTTTGACCCCGAGGTTGGGATGAACTTTGCGACGATGGTGCACGGCGGCCAGGAGTTCGAGTGGGCGAGCGCCGGTCTGCTCGGGCGATGAGATCACCACCACGCCCAGGTGCATCGAGATCTACGAGAAAGACGGCAAGGGCTTCTACGTCTTTGAGTCGATATCGGTCAACCAGGACGGCGAGCAGGTGGTCCGAGCTGTTTGGACCAACATCGTCAGGGGGGTCTGAGATGGCTGATCTGAAGGTCGGGGACCAGGTCCCCGAGCTGAGGGTGACCCCGGACAAGTACCTGCCCCACCGCTACGCGGGCGCCTCGGGGGACTTCAACCCGATCCACATCGACCGCCGAGTTCGCCAAGGCAGTCGGCCTGCCGGGCAACATCCTCCACGGCCTCTACTCGATGGGCCTGGTCGCCCGGGCCAACGCGGCGCTTGGCGGGCGGCGACCCGCGGGCGCTGAAACGGCTCTCGGTCCAGTTTCGGGGGATGGGGTTTCCCGAGCAGGAGATCGTCGTCTCGGGCACGGTCAAGTCGGTCGAGGGCGATCGGGTTGTGGTCGAGACGGTCGCCACCCAGGGTGATAACCAGATCATTCGAAACGCCGAGGCCGAGATCCAGCTGTAGGCGGTCGTCCTAGAACTGGGGAGTCAGATGCTTCTCGGTTCGACAAGAGTTGATCCTGCGCTTGGTCGTCGATCCTACCTCGGCTCGGCACGGCCCGTCGCCTCGCGCGAGATCGCCGCCCGGGTCGAGATCGACTGGGGCGCCTCCACGGTGCGGGCCGAGCTGGCCGCGCTGGAGGTCGACGGCTACCTCCAGCATCCGCACACCTCGGCGGGGCGGATTCCAACCGAAGCTGGCTACCGGCACTACGTTGACATGCTCGTCGAGGCGGGTCCGCCGGTGGCCGCAGTCGGGGTCGAGCTGCAGCTTTCTCGGTTGCGGCGCGAGGTCGACGAGGCGATGCGGGAGACGACCGACGGCGCTGGCCCAGGTCACCGACCTGATGGCGATGGCTACCGCCCCGCCGCAGAGCGTCGCCGCGACGATCCACCGGGTCGAGGTGCTGCGCCTGCAGCCAAGCAGGGTGATGTTGATCGCGATTGCCTCAACCGGGGCGTCGCCAAGCGCGTCTTTGACTTCGAGGCCCGGTCGACCCGGGCCTGGTCGAGTGGGCCTCCAGCTACCTGAACGAGTCGCTGGCGGGAATGGCGGTCGGCGCGCGGATGATCGGCGCCCGACTTGACCGAACCCGACCTTCGTCCCACCGAGGCAAAGTTCCTCGCCACGCTGGGCGCCGCCTTCACCGAGCTCGAGCACGAGAGCGGCGATGCGCCTCTACATGGACGGCGCCGCGCGGCTCCTCTCCGAGGCGCACGCGGCCGACCTGCCCCGCGCCGACAAACTGATGACGGGCGCTGGAGGGCAGGGCCAGCCGTTCTGGGGATGCTGCGCTCGGCGCTTGACCGAGCGCTCCGTCTTCCTCTGGATCGGTGATGAGAACCCACAGCCGGAGCTGCGCTCGGTCAGCGTCGTCGGCGCCAACTACGGACTCGGCCATCGCAACCTAGGCTCGGTTGGCGTGGTCGGACCTCTGCGCATGGACTACGCGACAGCGATCGCCTCGGTGCGTGGCGCCGCGCGCGAGCTCTCGCGCTACTTCGAGACCGTCTACGGCGACTGAGAACCAGATGCCGCGCGACTACTACGAGGTGCTTGGCGTCGGCAGGGGTGCCTCCGAGGCGGAGGTCAAGAAGGCGTTCCGGCGCCTTGCGCGCGAGCTGCACCCCGACGTCAACGACCATGATCCCGAGGCCGAGGAGAAGTTCAAGGTTGCCGCCGAGGCCTACGAGGTGCTTTCAGATCCGCAGCGTCGCGGGGTCTATGACGCCTACGGCCATGAGGGCCTGCGCTCGGGGGGCTTCGATCCCAGCGGCGCTGGGATTCGGCTCGATCGAGGACATCCTGCAGGCCTTCTTTGGCGGGGGTATCGGCTTTGAGGTGCGCCGCGGTCCGATGCGTGGTCAGGACTTGATGCACGCGGTCGAGCTGACCGCAATCGAGGCGATGCTCGGCAAAGTGGTGAAGATCCCAAGCCACGAGGGCCAGCGTGAGATCGAGATTCCGGCCGGGACCCAGCATGGCACCCAGTACGCACTGCGCGGCAACGGTCTGCCCGGCTCAAACGGCGGCCCGCCCGGTGACCTGGTGATCGTCGTCAACGTGATCGTTCCCTCCAATCTCTCCGAGCAGCAGCGCGAGCTGGCCGAGAGGCTCGGGGACAGCCTCGGTCCCGCCAATATCAGCTCCCGCCACGAGGATGGCTTCTTCACCCGGGTGCGCAGAGCCTTCGGTTGATCCGCCTGGCGGTCAGGTGTAGCCCCGAGCAGGCCGAAATAGTCCTCGCTGAGCTGACCGTCCTGGCGCCAAATGGGGTGGAGGAGGAAAGCGGTCCCGGCTACGTGGAGTACGCGATCTACGGTGGCGAGGGGGAGCTGCCCGAGCTGGGGGAGATCGAGGCGATCGCCGCTTCGGGGCGGGTGCAGATAAGCGCCACCCAGGTTCCCGAGGACTGGGCCGAGCGCTGGCAGGATTTCCACAAACCGCTTCTGCTCGCCAACCGACTCTGGCTGCGGCCCTCCTGGGAGCCCGCGCGCGAGGGCGCTCTCGACCTCCAGATTGACCCGGGACGCGCCTTTGGCACAGGATCGCACCCGAGCACCCGCCTCTGCCTCGAGCTGCTCTTGGAGTTGGAGGCCGAAGGTGGGGCGCTCGGTGCGCTGAGCGACCTCGGCACCGGCTCGGGGGTGCTGGCGATCGCCGCCGCAATGCTCGGTTGGGGGCCGGTCAGAGGCTATGACCACGAGCCCGCGGCGATCGAAGCGGCGCGCTCAAATGCAGAGCTAAATGGCGTCTCGGTTGAGCTGGAGCGGGTCAATCTACGCGAGCAGCTGCCCAGCCTGGCGCCGACCACCGTGGCCAATCTGACCGCGCCGATGCTGGCGGTTCTCGCCACCGGGATCGATCAACTGGCGCCGCCCCAGACGCTGGTCTGCTCGGGCCTTTTGCCGACCGAGATCGAGGCTATCGGTAATGACTTCAACGCCGCCGGGATGCTTGTCTGCGAGCGCCGTCGCGAGGGGGAGTGGTCGGCGCTTTTGATGCGCGCGGCCTAAGCCGGGGTCGCGCCGCTCTTTCGCATATCGTTGCGCTCCATGCTGGCGACGATCACCGCCTACAGCGTCGGCCTCTTCATCCACGTCTTGGCCGTCGTTTTGGCCTTCGGGCCGACTTTTGGCTACGCCTTCTTATTCTCGGTTTGCCCCCAGTTCCCACGCGCGACCCCGGCGCTGATGGCGGGTGTGCAAAAAATCGATCGCTACCTGGTCAATCCCGGCATGGTCGTGCTGTTGCTGGCGGGGATCTACCTGCTCGCCGAAGGGCCCTGGAAGGGCAGTGATGCGTTCATCGGCGTCGGATTCGCGGCGATCATCATTTTGTTTGGACTCCAGCACGGCTTCTTCCAGCCGCAGGTCCGCAAGGCCAAAGCACTGGCCGAGCGCGACCTCCAAAGAGGCGACACGCTGAGCGATGATTTCGTCGCCCTCTCTGCGCGGATCGGCCAGGTTGGCACCCTCGCCGGCCTGATCGTCGTGGTGACGATCTTCTTCATGGTCGTCAAGCCCTGACGCCGCTGGTCAAAGCCGCCGCTCGGCTCGACGCCTCGATGCCGATCGCGATGTTTGATTCCGGAGTCGGCGGCCTGACGGTCCTACACGAGTGCCTGGTCTCTTTGCCCGAGGAGGATTTCGTCTACCTTGGCGACACCGCGATGTTCCCCTATGGCACTCGCGACCCCGAATGCCTCAGGCAGCGGATCGCCGCGATCGTCGAGCTGCTCCTGGGTGGCGGCGCCAAGCTCGTCGTGATCGCCTGCAACACGGCGACCTCGATCGGTGAGGGAGTTGCTCGCCAGCTCGCGGCGCGAGCGCGGGGTGGAGGTCGTTCCCGGTGGTCGAGCCGCAGGCCGAGATCGCCGCCGCGATCACCGACAGCGGCCGGGTCGGGGTGCTGGCGACTCCAAACACGGTCGAGAGCGGCGCCTACCGCCGCGCCCTGCAGGCCCAGGGCAGGGCGCTGGCGGTGACCGAGGTCGAGGCCCCCGACCTGGCTCCCTTCATCCAGGATGGCTCGGCCTTTGACGAGGAGACGATGGCGATGGCCCGCGCCTACTGCGAGCCGCTGAAGCGGGCCGGGGTCGATACCCTGATCCTCGGCTGCACCCACTATCCGCTGGTTGCCCCGATGCTGCAGCGGATCCTCGGCCGCGACGTGCGCCTGGTCAGCGGCGGCCACGCGGTCGCCGCCGCCGTGCAGCGCGACACTGCAGCGCAGCGGCCTCGCTCGCAGTCACGGCGGCGAGGGCGCCTACCGGTTTCTTTGCACCGGAGACGTCGCGTCCTTCCGCGAGCTCGGCACCCGTTTTCTGCAGATGCCGCTCGGCGAGGTCGGAGGCGAGTTTCCCTGCCGAGCAGTGACGCCTCTACCCTTAGTCAATGAGCGAGACGATCCTCGAGCAGGTCCAGGCTGACGTCCGCGCACGGCGATGAAAGCCCGCGAACGCGAGCGCGCGGCAGCGCTGCGGATGGTCGTCGACTCGCTCCAACAGGACGCCAAGCTCGGAACGGTGACGAGGTGGCGGTGCTGCAGCGCGAGCGCAAGAAGCGGCTGGAGGCCGCGGCGGCCTACGAGGGAGCCGGTCGCGTGCGAGCAGGCATCGCAGGAGCGCTCCGAGAGCGAGCTGATCGAGGTCTACCTTCCAGCCGCAGCTCTCCGATCAGGAATTGGCGGAGCTGATCGACTGCAGCTGTTGGCCGAGACCGGCGCCAGCGAGGCGCGCCAGATCGGTGAGGTGATGTCGGCGCTGATGCCAAAGCTGGCGGGCCGCGCCGACGGCAAGCGGGTCAGCGCGGCGGTGCGAGAGAGGCTTGGCGCGTAGGCAGCTGACCCTCGACAACAGCGTCGCGGCGGAGCTGGCGGGCTCTGAGGACGCGATCCTGCGAGCCCTGCGGGGCAGCCTTGACTGCGACTTTCACCTGCGTGGCAACGTGCTCACCCTCGACGGCGATGCCGGCGACTGTGCAGAGCGCAGCTACGCTGATCGATGAGCTGGTCGAGCTGATCGAGCAGGGGCACGAGGTCGCGCCGGGCACGATCGAGGCGGTAACCGGGGCCCTCGATGCCAACGAGGAGCCCGGCCGGGATCCTCGACGATGTGGTCTGGCGCCATCGCAACACCAGGGTCGCGCCGAAGACGATCAACCAGAAGCGCTACGTCGATTCGATTCGCGCCCACACGATCACCTTCGGCATTGGCCCCGCCGGCACCGGCAAGACCTTCCTCGCGGTGGCGATGGCCGCGGCGGCTCTGGCCGAGCGCGGAGGTCCAGCGGATCATTCTCACCCGGCCCGCGGTCGAGGCCGGCGAGCGGCTCGGCTTCTTGCCGGGCGACATCCAGGCCAAGGTCGATCCCTACCTGCGGCCGCTCTTTGACGCGCTCTTCGACATGCTCGACCCCGATCGGGTCAACGGCTACTTCGAGCGCGGCGTGATCGAGGTGGCGCCGCTCGCCTTCATGCGCGGGCGCACCCTCAATGACTCCTTCGTGATTCTTGATGAGGCGCAGAACACCAGCCCCGAGCAGATGAAGATGTTTCTGACCCGGCTCGGATTCAACTCGCGGATGGTGGTCACCGGCGACATCACCCAGATCGATCTGCCCCGCGACCAGCGCTCCGGCCTGGTCGCCGTCCGAGACATCCTCGAGCGAGGTGCCAGGACATCTCCTTCGTCCATTTCGGCGGCGAGGATGTGGTCCGCCACAAGCTGGTGCAGCGGATCGTCGCGGCCTACGGAGAGCACGCCGAGCGCGACACCGCACGGCACCCAGTGAGCCTCGACCTCAGCGATGTGCCCGGCGATCTGCGGGCCGCGGTCAGCGCGGCGCTGGCGGCAGCTGGCGCCAAGCGATGGTCACCTCGCGGTCGAGCTGATCGACGCTGCGCGGATGCGCCAGCTAAACCGCGAACACCGCGGCACCGATACCGCCACCGACGTCCTCGCCTTTCCGCTTGACGGCGCTGCCGCCACCGCCGGGCCGCGTGAGCTCGGCGACGTGGTGATCTGCCCCGAGCTCTGCACCGACCTCGACCGAGGCCGCCGTCCACGGCGTCCTGCACCTCTGCGGACATGGACCACGAAACCGACGGCGGCGAGATGCTTGAGCTGCAGGCGCTGGTCCTGGCCCGGCTCGGGGTGACCCGGGCCGGCTTCGTCGGACTCGCCGGGCGGCCCAACGTCGGCAAGTCGACGCTGGTCAACGCGATCGTCGGCTCGCGGGTGGCGATCGTCTCGGTGCGACCGCAGACGACTCGGCGGGCGATCCGCGGCGTCCCCACCGATCTGCGACGCTGGGCCGCCAGCTGGTCCTGGTCGACCTGCCGGGCGTGCAGCGGCCGCGCGATGTCTTGACCGAGCGCATGCAAAGGCGGGTCGAGCGTGAGCTGGCCGACTCCGATCTGGCTCTGATCGTGATCAACGGCGAGGAGGGGGTTGGCCCCGGCGATCGCTTCATCGTCCGGGCGCTGCTCGGAGCCGGAGCCAGGCTGCCGGTGATCTGCGCGGTGAACAAGGCAGATCGGGCTCGGGCCCAACGAGCTGGTGCCGGTGCTCGCGGCGGCGGCGGAGCTGGAGGGGGTCGATGAGGTCTTTCCGATCAGCGCCCGCAGCGGCGAGGGCCTGGCGGTCCTGATCGAGCGGCTCGGCGAGCTGTTCCCGAGGGTCCCTACTGTACCCGGCCCGAGGATCACAGCGACCAATCGAGCGAGGTCCTTCTGGCCGAGCTGATCCGCGAGCAGGTGCTGAACCGTACCCGCGAGGAGATCCCCCACTCGGTCGAGGTCTGCTGTCAAAGAGGTTGAGGCGCGCGAGGACGGTCTGATCATCGTCGGGGCCGAGGTTTGGGCGGAGACCGAGTCCCAGAAGGGCATCCTGATCGGCAAGGGCGGCGCCAAGGTAGGCGAGATCGGCGCGGCAGCGCGGCGCTCGCTGGAAGCCGAGCTGGGAGGCCAAGGTCCACCTCGACCTCCAGGTCCGGGTGCGCAATCGCTGGCGCCGCGACGAGGACCTGCTGGACCGGCTCGGCATTGAGTAGGCGTCGCCATCTACGATTGGACGATGATCGAGGGGCTCCAGTTCGACCGCGACGGCCTGCTGCCGTGCGTGGCGCAGGACTTCGCCAGCGGCGAGGTGCTGACCCTCGCCTATATGAACGAGGACTCGCTGCGCCTCACCCTCGAGACCAATGAGCTCCACTTCTACAGCCGCTCGCGAGGCCAGATCTGGCGCAAGGGAGAAACCTCGGGAAACCTGATGCGGGTGCGCCAGCTGCGCTATGACTGCGACGGCGATGCCCTCCTGGCCGTGGTCGAACTTGGCGGCCCGGCCTGCCACACCGGCGAGCGCAGCTGCTTTTATCGCGAGCTCGGCGGCCGAGGCGCCGGCGAGGGTGAGGCGGCTCCCGGGGAGCGGGAGCCCCTCGCCGCTTGCCTACGAGGCGCTGGCGGCGCTGGAGCGCACCCTGCGCAGTCGTGCCGGCGAGCGACCGGAGGGCAGCTACACCGTGAGGCTGCTGGAGAACCCGCAGCTTGATCGGCGAAAAGGTCGAGGAGGAGGCCGAGGAGGTGGTCCGGGCGGCGCGCGAGGAGTCCGACCGAGCGGGTCGCCGAAGAGGCGGCCGACCTTCTCTACCACCTCAGCGTTCTGCTGGCCTCGCGCGGGGTCTCCCAGGCCGTCGTGATGGAAGTGCTGAATGGCCGCCGCGGCGCGTGATTTGAGCGAGGGGGATCCCTTTAGCCGATGAAGTCGAGCCCCGACCAAACTCGATCGCGCGATCGTCGCGGGCTGCGCCTTGAGCCCGACCTCGAGGGGGCCCGCCGGCTTGCCCGCGAGGGCAACGTCGTCCCGGTTCGCGCCCGACTTCGTCGACGATTGCGAGACGCCGGTCTCAGCCTTCCTGAAGCTGCGCGCCGGCGAGCCCGAGGGGGCGCCCTGCTTCCTGCTTGAGTCTGCCGAGCAGGGCCAGGTCGGCCGCTACTCGTTCGTCGGGATCCGGCCGCGCTCGGTGCTGCGCTGGAGCGATGGCAGGCTCTCAGAGTCGAGGCGGCGCCGAGCGCCGCGGCACCGGATCCCTACGCCGCGGTGGCCGAGCTATCTTGCTCGGTTTCCGCCTCGCCCCGGTCGAGGGCCTGCCGCCCTTCGCTCGGTGGCGCGGTCGGCTTCTTCGGCTATGACCTGGTGCGCACGCGTGGAGCCGCTGGGGGCGCCAAATCCCGACCCACTCGGCCTGCCCGACATGGCGCTGATGGTCACCGATGTGCTGCTCGTCTTCGATCACCTCAGCCACGAGCTGACGATCCTCGCCTGCGCCTTCGCCGATCGACGACGGCGATATCGACGCCGCCTACGAGCGTGCAGCCGAGCGAGATCGCCGACGTGCGCGAGCCCCTGCGCGGCGCCGGTCCCCAGCTCCGAGCGCGCCGCGCCGATCGAACCGCCCGAGTTCGAGCTCCAACATGGAGCGCGGGGAGTTCGAAGCCGCGGTCGACGCGGATCGTCGAGTACGTGCACGCCGGCGACGCCTTCCAGGTCGTCCCCTCCCAGCGCTTCTCGGCGCCGGCCCCGGTCGAGGCCTTCTCGATCTATCGCGGCCTGCGCGCGGTCAACCCCTCCCCCTACATGTACTTCCTCGAGTTCGGCGACTTCCAGATCGCCGGCGCCTCGCCGGAGCCGCTGGTCAAGGTCACACGGCGACCGGGTCGAGACCCGGCCGATCGCCGGCACCTACCCGCGCGGTAACAACGAGGAGGAGGACCGCCGCTTCGCCGAGCGCCTTGTCAACGATCCCAAGGAGCGCGCCGAGCACGTGATGCTGGTCGACCTCGGCCGCAACGACCTCGGCCGGGTCTGCGAGTACGGCACGGTCAAGGTCGACGAGCTGATGGTGGTCGAGACCTACTCCCACGTCCTTCACATCGTCAGCCAGGTCTCCGGCACTCTGCGCGAGCGGTGTGAGCGCGATGGACGTGCTGCGCTCGGCCCTCCCGGCCGGAACGCTCTCCGGTGCCCCCAAGGTCCGCGCGATGCAGATCATCGATGAGCTGGAGCCGGTCAAGCGCTGCTCCTACGGCGGCGCGATCGGCTACCTCTCCTGGAACGGCGACCTCGACACCGCGATCCACATCCGCACCGTCGTGGTCAAGGACGGCCAGATCCACGTGCAGGCCGGCGGCGGCACCGTCGCCGACGCCAAGCCCGGCCTATGAGTACAACGAGTCGGTGAACAAGGCCAAGGCCGTCTTCCGCGCGGTGGAGCTGGCCTGCGAGCAGATCGACTGGCCCTGATCGTGGACGTCCTGATAATCGACAACTACGACTCCTTCACCTACAACCTTGTCCAGTACCTGGGCGAGCTCGGTGCCGAGATTGAGGTGGTGCGCAACGACAAGGCCGAGTGTCGCGCGAGCTGCTCGCGCGCGGCGCCCGACCGCCTGGTCGTCTCGCCTGGTCCCTGCACGCCCGCCGAGGCTGGGATCTCGGTCGCAGGCGATGCGCGCCTTTGCCGAGGCCGGCACGCCGGTGCTCGGCGTCTGCCTCGGCCACCAGGCGCTGGTCGAGGCCTTCGGCGGCCGCGTCGTCCAGGGGGAGCCGGTGCACGGCAAGGACGCCGAGATCTGCTCACGACGGTAGGACGATCTATCGCAGGGGCTTGCCGAGTCCCGCTTGTCGCCGGGCGCTATCACTCGCTGGTCGCCGACCCCGACCTGCCCGTCGGAGCTGGAGCTGAGCGCAACCGCTCGGCGAGGTCGTGATGGGCGCCCGCCACCGCGAGCTGCCGGCCGAGGGTGTCCAGTTCCACCCCGAGTCGGTGCTCACCCCCCAGGGCAAGCACCTGCTGGCCAACTTTCTCGGACCGAGCTGATGCCAAACGAGGTCGTCAGCCGGGCGATCGACGCGGTCTGCCGCGGCGATCACCTGACCGCCGATCACGCCTCCGCGGTCCTTGCCGAGATCATGGAGGGCCGCACCGATGCGGTCCAGACGGCGCCTTTCTGATCGCCCTGCGGGCCAAGGGAGAGACCGTTCCGGAGCTGGTCGGGCTGGCCCGCACGATGCGCTCGCTCGCCGCCCACGTCGCAGACCGGCCGGGCCGACCTGGTCGACACCGCCGGCACCGGCGGCGGTCCCTCGACCTTCAATGTCTCGACCACCGCGGCGCTGGTCGCGGCGGGCGCCGGCTGCGCGGTCGCCAAGCACGGCAACCGCTCCAGCACCAGTCGCTGCGGCTCGGCCGACCTGCTCGAGGCGCTCGGGGTCAACATCGAGCTCGACCCGGACGCGGTCGCGCAATGCATCGAGGAGGTCGGCTTTGGCTTCATGTTCGCGCCCCGCCACCACGCGGCGATGGCCCACGTGATCCCGGTGCGCAAGGGAGCTGGGGGTGCGCACGATCTTCAATTTCCTCGGCCCGCTGACCAACCCAGCTGGCGCCGAGCGCCAGCTGCTCGGGCGTCTCCGACCGCCACTACCAGGAGACGATCGCCGAGGCGCTGGTCGGCCTCGGCAGCGTGCGGGCGCTTGTGGTCAGCGCCGAGGACGGGGTCGACGAGCTCTCGATCTCCGCGCCGACCAGGGTGATCGAGGTCGCCGACGGGGGCACCAAGGAGTGGTTCGTCGAGCCCGGCGACTTCGGACCTGGCGGCGGCCCCGCTGGAGACCGTCGCTCGGCGGCACGCCTGCAGAGAACGCCGCCGCAACTCGAGCCGTTCTTGGCGGCGAGCGGGGTCCACGCCGCGACCTCGTCCTGCTCAACGCGGCGGCCGCGATCTACGTCGGCGGGCTCGCCGAGTGACCTCGCAGACGGGCGTCGCCAAGGCGGCCGCGGCGATCGATTCCGGCGCGGCCGCGGACGTGCTCGAGCGCCTGATTGCGACGAGCACCGGCGCTCGCCGACTAGGCTCTGGCGCCCAGGTGGGAATGATCGAGCAGCTCATCTCCAGGGCCCGAGCAGGGCGTCGAGGCACGCCGTCGCGAGGTCTCCGCAGGCCGAGCCTCGAGTCGCGGCTCTCGGGGCGCGGCGAGGATCGTCCCTTCAACGAGGCGCTGGTGCGCCCCGGCCTCTCGCTGATCGCTGAGTTCAAGCGGCGCTCGCCGAGCGCCGGGGAGATCGCCGCGCCGAGTGCCATCGGTCGCCGACCAGGTCGGTGCCTATCGAGCGCGGCGGCGCGGCGGCGCTCTCGGTTCTCACCGACGAGTCCCACTTCGGCGGCTCGCTCGAGGATCTGCGCGCGGCGCGGCTGGCCTCGCGACCTGCCGATCATCCGCAAGGACTTCATCGTCGACCCCTACCAGCTCTATGAGGCGGCGGTAAACGGCGCCGACGCGGTTCTTCTGATCGTCCGCGCGCTGGGCGACGCCGAGCTGCGCCGGCTGCATGAGCAGGCGCGGGCCCTGGACCTCGACTGCCTGGTCGAGGTCCACGACGCGGCGGAGCTGGAGCGGGCCCTGGAGCTCGATGTCGAGGTGATCGGGATCAACAACCGCGACCTCGACCAGGGAACGGTCGACGTCGCCACGACCTATCGAGTTGATGCCCGACGTACCGGCCGGAAAGACCGTCGTCGCCGAGAGCGGGATCTCGACCGGGCAGGAGCTGGCGGAGCTTGAGCGAGTCGGGGTCGATGCCGTGCTGATCGGCGGTGCCCTGATGAGAGCCGCTGACCCCGAGGCCAAGACGCGGGAGCTGGCCGGAGCCGACGAAGGCACGCGGGAGCACCTCTTTCCATGAGGGCCCGCATGATTTTAGAAAGTCTTTGCCGCTTCGTTTAGGGACGGCTCAGCGCCCCGGGCCACGATCCAGCAATGAGCGGTAGAGCACAAGGCTTCTTCCGCACACCCTTCGGCGCGGCGCTTCTCGGCGGCGCCATCGTCGCCGCCTTCGGCTGGATCGCGATCGCCGCCGGCTGGATTGACTCCAAGAGCGCGACGACGACGACGGTCGCCGCACCCCTGGCCGCGCCCGCTCGCCAACAAGAAGCGGTAGCGCCAACGTGTCAACCAGATCTACCGTCACGACGGCCACGGGGTCGCCTTCGTCCAATCTGAAATCCCGGCCAAACGATCGGCCTCGCCATTCGGTGCCTTCGGCGGCGAAGAATCTGAATCCGAAGGTGGCGGCACCGCGACCGGCTCGGGAATCGTGATCGATACCGCCGGGCCACATCCTCACCAACAACCACGTGATCGAAGGCGCCAGCGCGATCCAGGTCAAACTCGGCTCCT
This sequence comes from uncultured Solirubrobacterales bacterium, assembly GCA_963745305.1. GTDB lineage: Bacteria > Actinomycetota > Thermoleophilia > Solirubrobacterales > 70-9 > CAVUWL01. The sequence goes on along the minus strand of CAVUWL010000017.1, from coordinate 313,695 downwards.
CCAACTCCACCTACAAGGCGAAGGTTGTCGGCGCCGACCCCGCCACCGACCTGGCGCTGCTCAAGGTCGATGCTCCCGCCGACCAGCTTCACCCCCTCGCCCTCGGCGACTCCTCGAAGGTGGAAGTCGGCGACCCGGTGGTCGCGATCGGCAACCCCTTCGGCCTCGACCGCACCGTGACCAGCGGCATCGTCTCCGCTCTGCAGCGCCAGATCCAGGCGCCGGACGGGTTCTCGATCTCCAACGTGATCCAGACCGACGCGGCGATCAATCCCGGCAACTCGGGCGGCCCGCTGATCGAAGCATCCGGCAACGTTATCGGGATCAACTCCCAGATCGAGACCGGGGGCAGCGGCGACGGCAACGTCGGCATCGGTTTTGCGATCCCGATCAACACCGCCCGCAGCGAGATCTCCCAGCTCGAGACGACGGGCAAGGTCGAGCACGCCTTCCTCGGAATCACCGGCGGCAGCGTCACGCCCGACCTCGCCAAGGCGGTCAACCTGCCGGTCAAAGAAGGGGTGCTGGTCGCAGGAAGTTGTCAAGAACGGACCGGCCGATAAGGCGGGGATCAAGGGCGGCACCACCGCGGCGACGATCGACGGCGCCAAACTTCAGCCTCGGCGGCGACATCATCACCAAGATCAACGGCAAGACGATCTCCTCGATGGACGAAGTGGTCAACATCATCAACGCCGCCAAGCCCGGTGAAAAGCTGAACGTAACGGTGCTGCGTGGAGGATCGACCAAGAGCCTGACGGTGACGCTCGGCGACCGTCCCGCCTCGGTTCACGACTCTCAGTCGGGTCTGGGCGGGCCGCTGGGCAGATAGGTCCCCTACCCTGGGGACATGCGGGTAAAGATCTGCGGAATCACAAATCTCGATGATGCCGGCGAGGCGGTTCGGCTCGGGGCCTGGGCCCTCGGGCTGATCCACTACCGCCAGAGCCCGCGGCGCTGTGAGCCGGGCGAGGCGGCGGCGATCGGGGCGAGCTGTCAGGCGCAAGTGCGAGCTGGTCGGTGTCTTCGTCAACCCCAAGCTGGGGGAGGTGACAAGGGCGGTTGAGAATGCCGGCCTGACGATGGTGCAGCTAAACGGCGAGGAGGGCCCATCCTTTTGCGCTGAGGTGGCGCGCCGCACCGGGGTCAAGGTGATAAAGGCCGTGCACGTGGCCAGCGCCGCCGATATCTACGCCGCCGAGGCCTACCGAACCGATTTTCACCTCTTTGACCGGCGCACCCAAACGCCTCTGGGGGGGAACCGGTGAGAGCTTTGACTGGGGGCTGCTCGCCGGGCGCCGTTCCGAGGTTCCGGCGATCCTCGCCGGCGGCCTGCGTCCCGATAACGTCGCCGCGGCGATCCTGGTCGCCCATCCCTATGCCGTGGACGTCGCCAGCGGCGTGGAGCTCGAGCCCGGCCGCAAGGACCATGCCGCGATGTCGGCCTTCTTTGAGGCCGCCGGGGCGGCTGGCGTTCCCACTGCATGAGTGCGATCGAGCAGCGCTTCGGACCCTACGGGGGCCGCTACGTGCCCGAGACGCTGATCTCCGCGCTCGATCAGCTGAGTGCGGCCTGGGCCGAGGCGCGCGCGGAGGAGGCATTTGACGCCCGCCTGGAGCTCTTGCGGCGCGACTTCATCGGCCGCCCGACCCCCCTGTACCGGGCGGAGCGATTGTCCGAGCTGATCGGGCGCTCGGTTTACCTAAAGCGCGAGGACCTCGCCCACACCGGCGCCCACAAGATCAACAACGCCCTCGGCCAGGCGCTGCTCGCCCAACGGATGCAAAAGCAGCGGGTGATCGCCGAGACCGGGGCCGGCCAGCATGGTGTTGCGACCGCGTCTGCCTGCGCCTTGCTGGGGCTTGATTGCGTCGTTTACATGGGAACCGAGGACATCCGCCGCCAGGCGCCCAACGTCGAGCGGATGCGCCTGCTCGGGGCCGAGGTCGCCCCGGTGGACTCCGGCGCGCGCACCCTCAAGGAGGCGGTCAGCGCTGCGATTCGCGACTGGGTGGCAAACGTCGAGAGCACCCACTACGTGATCGGCTCCGCGGTGGGTCCAGCCCCCTATCCGGCCCTTGTGCGCGACCTGCAGCGGGTGATCGGCGATGAGGCCGCGAGCCCAGGCGCTGGCCGCCGAGGGCACCCTGCCGGCCCGGGTGATCGCCTGCGTTGGCGGCGGCTCCAACTCGATCGGCATCTTCACCCCCTTCCTCGCTGACCGCGAGGTGGAGCTGATCGGGGTAGAGGCGGCGGGGGAGGGACTCCAAAGCGGCCGCCATGGCGCCTCGCTGGTCGCCGGGCGCACCGGCATCCTGCATGGCTCGCTCTCCGCGGTGATCGCCGATCGAGGAGGGACAGATCCTCGAGGCCCACTCGGTTTCCGCCGGCCTCGATTACCCCGGAGTCGGGCCCCAGCACGCCCACTTACGCGACAGCGGCCGCGCCAGCTACTTCGCGGTGACCGACGCCCAGGCGCTCGCCGCCTTTGGAGATTTGTCGTCGTTTGGAGGGAATCATTCCGGCGCTTGAGTCCTCGCACGCGATCGCCTGGCTGCTAGAAAACGGGGGCGGTGAGGGCTACGACCTCCTCTGCCTGTCCGGCCGGGGCGACAAGGACCTCGCCGAGGTGATCGCGAGCGCCGATGGCTGAGCTGAGAGTGAGCGGCCTGGAGCGGATTGCCGACGCATTTGCGAGTGCCCGCGAGGAGGGGCGCGCGGCGCTGATGCCCTACATGATGGCCGGCTTCCCCGAGGCCGAGACCTCGCTGGCGATCGCCGCCACCTACGCCGATGCCGGCGCCGATCTGATCGAGCTGGGAGTGCCCTTCTCTGACCCCCTCGCCGACGGGCCGACGATCCACGCCGCCGCCACGGCGGCGTTGGCCGCCGGCGCCAGCCTGGCCGGGGCGCTTGAGATATGTGAGTCGGTAGCGGAGCGGGTGCCGGTTGTCCTGATGGTCTATGCCAACATGGTGCTGGCCGGAGGCGGCCCAGAGCAGTTTGCCGAGCGCGCCGCCGCCGCCGGTGCGGTCGGGGCGATCGTCCCCGATCTGCCGCTGGGAGAGGCCGATGAGCTCGCCGCGGCGCTCGCGGCCCAGGGCCTGGCGCTGGTACCGCTCGTTGCACCGACGACTTCGCCGCGCCGGCGCGCCGAAATCTGCGCCGCGGCCAGCGGTTTTGTCTACGTAGTCTCAACCCTGGGCACAACCGGCGAGCGCGCCGGGCTGGCCGCCGCGCTCGCCGAGCTGATTGCATCAAGCAGGCAGGAGGCCGAGTGCCGGTGGCGGTCGGCTTTGGGATCGCCAGCCCCGCTCAGGCCGGCCAGGTGGGAGCGCTCGCCGACGGCGTGATCATCGGCAGCCGCCTGGTGCGCGCCGTGGCGGAGGCCGGCTCCGCGGCGGCCGCCGCGGCCGCGGTCGCAACCTTGCTGAGCGAAACGCGCGACGCCCTGGCCAGCTAGGATCAGCTTCGCATGGGAATGGTTGTAAGCCTCTTTCTGGCGCTGGCCGCGATGGTCACCTCCTACGGCCTCGGCCAGGGTGGTCCGGTGGCCGGCCTCGTCTTCTTCAGCGTGCTCCTGATCGGCGCCGCGATCCGCGTTGCCCAGCCCAAGTCCTGAGTGCCGCTCAGCTGAAGAATCGCCGCGCGATTTCCAACAGTCCGAGGTCGACCTTCTTCACCACGGTCGCCTCGGCGAGTGGGATCGGGACCAGCTGATTGCCCTGCAGCGCCGTCATCATGCCGAGCTGACCGGCCTTGATCATCTGATAGGCGTGGGCGCCAAACCTAGTCGCGAGAATCCGGTCGCTGGAGGTGGGCGTCCCACCGCGCTGCACGTGGCCCAGCACCGTCACCCGGGTCTCATACCCCGTTCGTCTCTCGAGCTCGATCGCGAGCGCCGCGCCAATCCCCCCGAGTCGTGGATATCCGTACTCATCGGTCTCATTGATCGGCTGAACCAGCCGCTGCTCGCCGCTTGAGAAGGCCAGCTTCGCACCCTCGGCGACGACGATGATCGAAAAGTCCTTGCCGCGGTCATGGCGGCGCAGAATCCCTGCCGCCACCTCCTCCACGGTGGTGCTGACCTCGGGGATCACGATCCCGTCGGCGCCTCCGGCGAGGCCGGCGAAGACCGCGATCCAGCCCGTGTTGCGACCCATCACCTCCACCACCATCACCCGATCGTGGGATTGCGCCGTGGTGTGGAGGCGGTCGATCGCGTCGGTGGCGATCTGCACCGCGGTGTCAAAGCCGAAGGTGAAGTCGGTGCCACCGACGTCGTTGTCGATCGTCTTGGGAACACCGACCAGGGGCAGGCCGTAATCGAGGTGGAGGCTGCGCGTTATCTCCATCGTGTGCTCGCCACCAATTGCCACCACCGCGTCGAGGCGCTGCTCGACGAAGGCTCGAGAGACCCGCTCGACGGCTCCCTCGCGGATCGGCTCATAGCTCGAAGTGCTGAGGATCGTTCCCCCCAGGTGGAGGATTCCCGAAACCGCCCCGTGGTCGAGGGCAAGGTAGTCATCCTCGGCGAGCCCCAGGTAGCCACGCCTGATGCCAAGTGCCTGATCGCCGCTTTCCATCGCCGATCGCGCCACCGCTCGGATCGCCGCGTTTAGCCCCGGACAATCGCCTCCCGCCGTCAGCACCCCGATTCGCATCAGGCCGAGTCTATGATCGCGGGCTGTGCGCCGCCCAATCCTCCTCGCTCTCGGCTGCGTCCTGGGGCTGGGACTGCTTGGTTGTGGGAGCGGCGGGGGGGTCGCCAGCGGCGCCATTGTCACCGTCTACATCAGCGCTCCCCTGCACGGTGGCGCCGCGGGGGCGGCGCTGTGCGCGGGCGCCCGCCGCGAGCTGGCCCGCAGCCACGCCCGGGCCGGCCCGGTAGGGGTGCGGGCCGTCTGCCTCGATGACGCCGGCGGGAATGGGCACTGGAGCCTGGCTGCCGTCGGCGCCAATGCTCGCCGTGCCAGCGAGGATTCGACCACGATCGGCTATATCGGGGAGCCCGAAGCTGCCGCCAGGCGTTTCTCACATCCAATCCTCAGCGCCGCGGGGATCGCGCAGGTTGGCGGACCCACGGGTGCCGGCGCAATGGCGCGCCTCTTGTCGGCGCTGCGCGCGAACGCCGGCTCGGGTGAAGTCCGAGAAGCGGTGCGCGAACGCCTCGGGCGCGGTTAGAGCAGGTCGGCCAGGGCCCGATCGAGATCGGGGTGCTCAAACTCAAAGCCGAGTTCACGGGCTCGCTTCGGCCGCACCCTCTGACCCCCCTTCAGGACCGCGCCAAACTCAGGGCCATAGATCAGGTCGAGCAGGAGGCCCGGAACGGGGACGATCGCCGGACGTCTCAGCTGGCGCCCCAGCGCCTTGCTCAGCTCCCGGTTTGTGACCGCGCCGGGGGCGGTTGCATTCAGCACTCCGCTCACCTGCGGTTGCGCCAGCGCCCACAGCAAGATCCCGACCTCATCGTCGATGTGGATCCAGGACATGTACTGGCGCCCGCCGGCGATTGGGCCGCCGACGCCGAGCTTAAACGGGACCAACAGCTGGCCCAATAGGCCTCCGCCGGCGTCCAGCACGTGGCCGGTGCGAACGAAGACCAGCCGCACACCGCACGCCTCGATCTCGGCGGCGGCACGCTCCCACGCGACCACCACGTCGGCGTCAAAGCCCGCACCCCGAGGCGTTGACTCATCGACGATCGTCATCGCCACGATTTCCGTAGTAGCCGATCGCTGACTGACTGACCAAGACCGCGGGCCTTTCGGGAAGCGAGGCGATCGCGGCGACGAGGTTGTGGGTCCCGGTGCGGCGGCTCTCCATGATCCGCCGCTTTGACGCCTCACTCCAGCGCTGGTTGATCTTCTCCCCGAGCAGGTTGATCACCGCGTCGACGCCCTCGAAGGCCTCGGCCGCGGCTCGTTCGAGCATCGGCTCCCAGGCCTGCCAGCTGACACAGTCGGCTTGCGCCCGCCCGGCCTCCTCGGGGTCGCGGCTGAGGCCGACCACCTGATCGCCCTGCTTCACCAGCGCATCGCAGACCGCGCGACCCGATCAAACCGCTGGCTCCGGTGATCAGGACCCTCACGATCGCGGGCATGGCCTCCACCGTTGAGAAGGTGCCAGTCTCCTCGCTGAAGCGGGCGATGCCGTCGCGCCTTGCCTCCTCGACCACCGCCGCGGCGACCTTCGGTGCGACCTCGCGGTTAAAGACGCTGGGGATGATGTAGTCCTCGGAGAGGTCGTCCTCGGTCACCACCTCGGCGATTCCCTTCGCCGCGGCCAGCTTCATCTCCTCGGTGATGCGCGGGGCGCCGGCGTCGAGCGCGCCGCGGAAGATGCCCGGAAAGCAGAGCACGTTGTTGATCTGGTTCGGGTAATCGGAGCGTCCGGTGGCCATGATCCGCACGTAGGGGGCGGCGTCCTCGGGCATCACCTCGGGATTGGGATTGGCCATCGCGAAGACGATCGCGTCCTCGTTCATCTTGGCCAGCGCCTCGGCCGGGATGATCCCGGGCCCGGAGAGCCCGATGAAGAGGTCCATACCCTCGATCACGTCGGCGGGCTGCCCGCAGAACTCGCTGCGGGATTTGAGTTCTCCGCGTACCAGCGCTTGATCGGGCTCATGTCTCCCGCGACGTAGTCCTCGCGGTCGCGTCGAGAGCGCGCCGCGACGATCGCAGCCGACGATGTGGGTTACGCCAGAGGCGAGCATCATCTTGGTCACCGCCACCCCCGCCGCTCCGAGCCCGACCACGAGCACCCGCAGCTCCTCGATCGGCTTGCTCGACGATCTTCAGCGCGTTAAACAGCGCCGCCATCGTCACCACCGCGGTGCCATGCTGATCGTCGTGGAAGACCGGAATGTCGATCGATTCCTTGAGCCGATCCTCGATTTCAAAGCAGCGTGGGGCGGAGATGTCCTCGAGGTTGATTCCGCCGAAGGTGGGGGCGATCAGCTCCACCGCCTTGACGATCTCAGCTCGGCGTCCTGGGTGTCAAGGCAGATCGGAAAGGCGTCGACGTCGGCGAACTCCTTAAACAGCATCGCCTTGCCCTCCATCACCGGCATCGCCGCCTCGGGCCCGATGTTGCCGAGCCCCAGCACGGCGCTGCCGTCGGAGACCACGGCGACCGTGTTCTTCTTGATCGTGTACTCGAAGGCCTTGGCGCGGTCGGCGTGGATGTCCTGGCAGACCCGCGCGACGCCCGGCGTGTAGGCCATCGAGAGGTCGTCGCGGGTCTTCAGCGGGTACTTGTTGTGGAGCTCGATCTTGCCGCCGCGATGCATCTGCATGGTGCGGTCGACGTAGTCGAGGACCCTGGCGCCGCGGGTCGAGCCGATCGCTCGCAGGATCCGCTCCCAATGTTCGCGATCCTGGGCGTCGATCGTGAACTCGCGCACCCGCTTTCCCTCGCCGCCGGCGCCGGGAACAAGGTCCACCCCCTGCAGCTGCCCGCCCGCCTCAGCGATCGCGGCGGTCAGCTTCCCGAGGGGCTCCTGACGAGCATCGAGCTCGACCCGGATCGTGACGCTGTATTGGGCGCTGACGGCCATCAGGGGCTATCGAATCAGATTCGCTTGCTCGGTCCCGCTCCGGGCCCGATTGTTTGTCGCTGCGGGGTCGCTCGGCGGTTGCCCGATCGATCACGCAGCAGCGCTTGCCGCTGCCCCGGGGCGATCGGCGCTGGGTCTGGGAGCTTCGTTTGCCCGGTCTGCACCGTGGCGGCTGCTGGCCGTGGCCGGGGCGAACTAGGATCGTCAACCAATGAACCTGGGCTTTCTGATCCTCGCCGATGCCAGTGAGGCGATCAACGGCAAGGTCTATGCGCTTGGTGCTGGCTGGAATGAGCTGCGCCTTCCCTCGCTGCCACAGGAATATGCCTTCAGCATCGCGCTCGCAGTCGACGTACCTTGGAGTGAAACCAACCATCGCCATCAGCTGGCCCTGCACGTTCAAGACCCCGATGGCGAGGTGCTCGGCGAAGAATTTGCGATGGAGTTTGAGGCCGGCCGCCCACCCGGTAGCGTCGAGGGCGCCGATCAGCGCATCGTTGTCTCGCTTGCAACCAGTCTCACCTTCTCGATGACAGGACCGCACGCGGCCGTGATCAGCGTCGGCGAGGCGGAGATCGGCCGCAGCCGCTTCTACGTGCGCGAGATCCCCTCCGAGATGTCGCCGCCGGAGCTCCTGCAGTAGTGAGCGCCAGGGACGGGCGAGAGCTGTTTCTGATCGATGGAAACTCCCTCGCCTACAGGGCATTCTTCGCGCTTGCCGGAGTCGATTGGAACCTCGGACGGGCGACCCACCAATGCGATCTATGGCTTGGCCTCGATGCTGGTCAAAATCATCTCAGAGCACCGCCCGGCGGGTGTCGTTTTCGCCTGGGACGCGGGCATGTCGGGACGCGAGGCAACCTATGACCTCTACAAGGCCCAGCGGCCGCCGCGCCCCGACCTGCTCGCCGAGCAGTGGCCCCATCTGATGCCGCTCGTCAAGGCATTCGGCTACGCCAACGTCAGGGTCGAGGGCTATGAGGCCGACGATGTGATCGCATCGCTTGCCAGGCAGGCAAGGGAGCAAGGAATCGCGGTGATCGTCGTCTCCGGCGATCGTGACGTCTATCAGCTCGTCGGCGAAGGAGTGCGGGTGATGAGCACCTCACGCGGAATCACCGAGACCAAGGTTTATGACCGCGAGGCGGTGATCGAGCGCTACGGCGTTCCGCCCGAGCTTGTCCCCGATCTGATCGGTCTCAAGGGCGACACCTCAGACAACATTCCGGGCGTACCGGGGATCGGCGAGAAAACTGCCTCGCAGTTGCTGCAGCGGTTCGGCTCGCTGGAGGAGGTGCTGGCCAACGTCGAGCAGATCTCTGGGGCCAAACGCAAGCAGAACCTGATCGAGCACGCCGAGGACGCCCGCGTCTCCAAGGCGCTCGCGACCGCTGATCGATGGGATCGAAACGGGAGTCGACCTGGCTTCCGTCGTTGGCGGCTGAGCCTGATCGGGGCGTGCTGCGGGAGTTCATGCGCGAGTTCGAGCTGCGCGCCGTGATGGAGCGCCTCGAAGAAGCCCTGCCTGAGGGCGAGAGCGTCCCCGGGCGCAGCGTCGAGCGCGAGCTCGAGCTCGAGACGGTTTCCGGCGGCCCCGCGGACATTCCGCCCGGAGCGCTTGCGATCGCGATCGAGGGCGAACGCTGGGCGACGGCGGAGGGGAAGCTTGTGGTCAGCCGGTGCCTCGCCCCTGGCAGAGCTTGCACCGGCGCTGGCGGGGCGGCCGCTTCTTGCCCACGACGCGAAGTCGCTGGGCGGCGGTCGCCACGGGCTGCTGGCCGCCGCGGCGAACCAGCGGTTGGAGCTCGAGCTTCGAGCACGACACGATGCTTGCCGCCTACCTGCTGGAGCCCCAGCGGCGCACCTATGAGCTCTCCGAGCTGGCTGCAGACGCCGGCATCGGCTTCGCCCCGCCGGGTTCCGATGCTTCCCCTCAGCCCGAGGGCCAGCTCGCGCTTGACGGGGAGGGCGAGGCTTCCCTCGATCCGGCCGAGGAGGCACGGATGGTCGCCGCACTCGCCGAGCCGCAGCGGGCCCGGATCGAAGAGCTCGAGCTTGGACCGCTGCTCGATGAGGTCGAGTTGCCGTTGGTCGACGTGCTGGCGGCGATGGAGCGTCGTGGATTGAAGCTCGACGCCGAGCGCCTTGTCGAGGTTGGCGCAGGCTTTGGCGAGAGGATCGCCGACCTCGAGGCCGAGATCTTCGAGCTGGCCGGGCACGAGTTCACGATCGGCTCTCCCCAACAGGTCGGCCGGGTGCTCTTCGAAGAGCTTGGTCTGAGTCGAAAGCGACGCGGCAAGACCGGGTTTTCCACCGATTCCCGCGTTCTCGCCCAGATCCGCGATGAGCACGAGATCGTCGAGAAGATCGAGTCATGGCGCGAGCTGACCAAGCTCAAGAACACCTACCTCGATTCGCTGCCGGACTGATCGATCCCGAGACCGGTCGCATCCACACCACCTTCAATCAGACCATCGCCGCCACCGGGCGTCTTTCAAGCACCAACCCCAACCTGCAAAACATCCCGATCCGCACCGAGCTGGGTCGTCCCGTGCGCGCCTGCTTTGTCGCCGAGCGTGGCGCCCGGCTGCTTTCGGCGGACTACAGCCAGGTCGAGCTTCGAGTCCTCGCCGAGGTCGCGGGGGAGGAGGTGCTCAAGGAGATCTTTCGGGCCGGCGATGATGTTCACGCCGCGACCGCCGCGGAGGTCTTCGATATCCACCGCGACGATGTCGATCGGGCCCAGCGCTCGAAGGCAAAGATGGTGAATTTCGGAATCGTCTATGGACTGACCGGCTTCGGTCTCGCCGACCGCCTCAATATCCCTCGCAAGGAGGGAGAGGAATTCGTCGCCCGCTACCTCGAGCGCTTTCCCGCGGTTCGCGCCTTCCGCGAGGAGGTGATCGAGCGGGCCCAATCCGACGGGTACGTGAGGACCCTGATGGGCCGCCGCCGACCGATTCCGGAGCTGCGCTCGGGGAATCCAAACACCCGCCGCCTCGGCGAGCGTCTCGCGGTCAACACCGTGATCCAGGGAACCGCCGCCGACATCATCAAGGTCGCGATGATCCGCTGTCACCGATCGCTCGCCGCAGCGCAGATGAAGACCAGGCTCGTCTTGCAGATCCACGATGAGCTGCTTTTTGAGGGACCGGCCGCCGAGATGGAGGATGCGTCTGAGCTGGTTCGGCGTGAGATGTGTTCGTCCTTCGAGCTCGATCCGCCGCTCGAGGTCGAGATTGGGATCGGCAAAGACTGGTTGGAAGCGAAGTGAGGAGGAGGCGATGATCGATCATCGAGGCCTTTTGGTGATCCTGACGGCGGCAGCGGGTGGCCTGATCGCCCTGCAGGCGCCGATCAATGCTGGCCTGGCTAGAGCCACCGGTGGCCTCCCCGCGGCGTTGGTCTCCTTCACCGTCGGCGCCCTCGCCCTCGCTGCGATCGTTCTGATCAGCGGCAAGGCGGCGGGGGTTGCCTCGAGCTTTGACGTCAGCTGGTACTACCTGCTCGGCGGCCTGCTGGGGGCCGTCTACGTCGCCAACGCGCTGATTGCCGTTTCGGTGATCGGGGCAGGTGGAGTAGCGGCGGCGACCGTCACCGGCCAGCTGACGGCCTCGGTTGTGATCGACCGGCTCGGCCTATTCGGTCTCGACCAGGTTCCGCTCAGCGCCGATCGTTTGATCGGAGTCGGTCTGCTGCTTGGTGGAACCGTGCTGATCGTCCGCTGAGGCGGCGAACTGTGGCGGGGCGATCCGCAGGTAGTGGCCAAAGCTCCATTCGATCAGTCGTTGGGATCCCAAGAACGCGATCAGCGGGCTGAGCAGGCGGGGTGGAATTTTAGGAACCAGCCGCTGGGCGCGCAGCATCCAACGGAACTTCCACTCGTGGGCGTCGTTGAATTCGGCGTATCGAACCGCCGCGATCTCGCGGCTCTGGCGCCCCTCGACCACGGCACGAAGCTCACGACCGAGGGCGATCCCAAAGTAAAGCGCCGTCCTGATTCCCTCAGCGGTCAGCGGCAGGCAGTGTCCGGCCGAGTCGCCGCTGAAAAAGATCCCGCCCTCCGTGGCGGGACGCAGCTTGTGGGGGATCCAGTTGCCCTGATAGCGAACCCGCTCGCGCCCCAGATCGGCGGCGAGCAGCTCGGTCGTCTGCCGCACGTGAAAGCGCGGATCGAAGGAGCCGACGCCGATTCGCACCTCGTCTTTGGCCGGGAAGGACCAGGCATATCCGGCGGGGACGTAGCGCCGATCTATCCAAACCTCGAGGTCCTCACCGCCGCCCTCGGGGTGAACCTCGAGGCCGCGCGAGAGCGGCGCCTCGGGAGGCTGGTGACCGTCGTCGCTGGCGAGCAGGCGGCGCCAGCCCAAGGCGTCGACCACCAGCGGCGAGGTGATCACACCGCGGTCGGTCTCGATCCTGACCACGTCCTCACCGGCGGGGCCCCGGCCGTGCACCTTCGCGGTCTCAAAGCGGGCGTCACAATCGCGCCAGAGCAGCTCGCAGAGCTGGCGGTAGTCAAAGGTCGAAAAGGTCCAGGGCAGGCGGTAGCGGGCCCTTCCGTGGCGGGTATGCAAGATCAGCGAGTCAAAGCGCTGGCGCTCTGCGGCCATCAGGTCCAGCGCTCGCAGCCAATCGGTCGGAATGCCACAGGCCGAGGTCTGGCGCTCGCCGATCTGATAGCGATCGACAACCAGCACCTCCGCACCCGTCCCGCTCAGCTCCCGCGCCACCGCCAATCCGGCAAAGCTCGCACCGCAAATCAGCACGTCATAGGTCCCCGTCAGGGGGGTGCGTTCGCCACCGCGCTTGGTTGCCCTCACCGGCATCTGCGCCGAGGGTATCGGAGCTGGCTGAGCGCTCCTTCGCCGCTGGGCGCGGCGCTCGTGGCGGGTCATCGCGGCGTCGATCGGTCAGCCGCCAGCGGCGTGGGTCGCACCGATCGGCGGCGGCGGTGGTGGTGGCGGGAATTGTTTCTGCCATTATTCGGCCCCGTGTCTGCCACCGACACCCTGGCTGTCCCTGCGCCCGCCGCTACGCCCGTTGAGGGTTCGAACGGACTGCTGCTTCAGATCGACGGTCAAATTGTGCCCAACTATGCGGCGACCATGGTCTCCTTTGAGGAGGGCGACGTTGTCAACGGCCGGGTTGTGCGGATCGACAAAGACGAGGTTCTGGTCGACATCGGCTACAAGTCCGAGGGGGTCATCCCCGCCAATGAGCTCTCGATTCGCAAGTCGGTTGATCCTGCCGAAGAGGTGGAGCAGGGCGAAGAAATCGATGCCCTTGTACTGACCAAAGAAGACGCCGAGGGACGGCTGATACTTTCCAAGAAGCGCGCCCGCTTCGAGAAAGCTTGGCGCCGGATTGAGGCAGCCGCGGAGTCTGGCGAACCGGTTGAGGGGAGCGTGATTGAGGTCGTCAAGGGGGGGCTGATCCTCGACCTCGGGGTGCGCGGATTCCTGCCCGCCTCACTGGTCGATATCCGCCGCGTCCACAACCTTGATGAGTTCATGGGTCAGACGCTTGAATGCAAAGTGATCGAGCTCAATCGTAGTCGCAACAACGTCGTCCTCTCGCGCCGTGCCGTGCTGGAGGAGGAGCGCAAAGAGGTGCGCGAGCAGATTCTCGATCGGTTGGCTCCAGGCCAGGTGGTCGAAGGCAAGATCTCAAATATCGTCGATTTCGGTGCCTTCGTTGACCTTGATGGAATCGATGGCCTGATCCACATATCGGAGCTCTCCTGGAGTCACGTCAACCACCCCTCTGAGGTGGTCGCGATCGGCGACACCGTGCGGATAAAGGTGCTTGACATCGACCGCGACCGCCAGCGCATCTCACTCGGCCTCAAGCAGACCCAGGAGGATCCATGGCAGCGGGTGGTCAGCACCCATCGTCCCGGCGATGTGCTGGAGGGTGCGGTGACCAAGGTCGTCGCCTTTGGCGCCTTCGTCGAAATCCTGCCGGGGGTTGAGGGGCTCGTCCACATTTCTGAGCTTGCCGATCACCACGTCGAGAATCCCAGCGAGGTGGTCGAGCCCGGGGCGACGCTGAACGTCAAGATTCTCGAGATCGATGAGGAGCGACGGCGGCTATCGCTGAGCATCAAGCGGGTTGAGGATCAAAACATGCCGATGGGTGACCTTGGTGACCAGATCCAGGCGGCCGAGGCTGCCGATGCGCCGCCGGCGGAGGCCGATTCGGCTCAGCTCGCTGAGCAGGCTGAGGAGGCGCGGGATTTAAGCGCCAATCCCAGCGAGGCCGCCGAGCCGGGCGCCGATCAGCCGCAGGCGCCCGAGCCTGAGAGCGAGGAGGCGGCCGAGGGGGCAGCGCCCCCAGCGGGTGGCGATCAGCCCCTCGTCGAGGACGACGCCGGAACCGCGCCCGGGGAGGCCGACGCCGGGCCTGAGGCAGCGGAGCCCGAAGTTCTGGGCGAGGATCGCGCCGATCCCGAGACATCCTCATCGGCACCCGAGGGTCACTCCGACTCCTAGCCAGAGGCCGATGTCGCTGACGATCGGCCTCACCGGCGGTATCGCGGCCGGAAAGTCTGAGGCGCTCGCGGCTTTCGGGCGCCTGGGGGCGGCCACGCTCTCAAGTGATGAGGTCGTCCATGAGCTGCTTGATTCAGAGCCGCTGATCAGCCGTCTTCTCGATCGCTGGGGCCCAGAGGTCGCAGCTGGGGGGCGGGTGGATCGTCGGCGCATCGGTGAGATTGTCTTCGCCGATCCCGACCAGCTCTCCTGGTTGGAGCGTGAAATTCATCCACTCGTGGGCAAGCGGATCGGAGCCTGGCTCGGCTCGTTGCCGGCGAGCGTCGAGATCGCGGTTGTCGAGGTTCCGCTCCTGTTCGAGGTCGGGATGGAGGCTGGCTTCGACACAACCGTTGCGATTGTTGCCTCCGATGGGCACCGTCGCGCTCGGGCCGAGGCCCGTGGCCAGGCCCTGGTCGGGGAGCGCGAGGCCCGGCAGTTGGCCCAGGGCCAGAAGGCCACCCGCGCCGTGCACGTGGTCGAAAATGACGGCACGCTGGAGGATCTCCAAGGTTCGCTGTCCGCGCTGATCGAGACCCTGAGGAGATGAGTGCGCGGGCAGCAAGGCTCCAGGGAGATCTGGGTGCGCGGGAAAGGAGGCAGGGGTGAAGCGATGGCTAATCGGTGGCGCGGTGGTTGCAGTCGGAGTCATCGCCGGGCTCTCGCTGGGCGTGGTCGGTGACTTCGATCGCGCCCTGCAGGAGCTCACGCTGCCCCTCCACCACGAGGACATCATCCGCCAGCAGTCACGGGAAAAGGGCGTCGATGCGGCGCTGATCGCCGCCGTAATTTACTCGGAGTCGCGCTTTCGCGAACAGACCTCGCGAGCTGGGGCGAGGGGCCTGATGCAGATCACCCCCGCCACCGCCGAAGAGATCGAGCGGCTGAGCGGAGGCACGACCTTCAAGCTCGAAGACCTCGCCCGACCCTGAACTCAACATCCGCTACGGGACCTATTACCTGCGCCAGCTCCTCGATCGCTACGACGGCAATGAGGTCGCCGCGCTCGCCGCCTACAACGCCGGTCCCGGTAACGCCGACAAGTGGGGCGGGGCCTCGCTCAGGATCGATGATATTCCGCTCCCGCAGACCCGCAGCTACGTCGCCGAGGTGCTCGAAAAGCGCCAGGATTACCGCGATAACTACGCGAAGGAGCTGGGCTACTGAGCGCCGCCGCCCCGAGGCCACGGGTTGCCGCCTTGGCGCTTGCAGTCGGGCTCGTCCTCGCCGACTCCTCGGTGGTCGTCCTGGCCCTGCCGCAGATCTACCGCGACCTCGATACCAGCATCGCCGGAGTCACCTGGGTCCTCGTCTCCTTCAACCTGGTGATCGCCCTCGCCGCCGTGCCGGCGGCGCTGGTGGCGCGCCGGGTCGGTCCGGGGCGGACGGCATCGATCGGTTTCGCCGTCTTTGCCGGAGCCGGTCTCGCCTGCGGCCTCTCAGATCAGCTCTCAACGCTGATCGTTGCCCGCTGTGTTCAGGCGCTTGGCGGCGCCGCGGCGGTGACCGCGGCGCTGGAGCTGTTGCCGGCATCGGTGGGGTCGGAGCGGCGCGCCGCGGCAATCTGGGCAAGCGCCGGTGCGACCGGCGCGGCGCTGGGCCCGGCGGTCGGCGGGGTCCTCACCGAGTTGGTCTCCTGGCAGTCGATCTTCCTGCTGCAGGTCCCGATCGCGTTGGCCGCCGCGATCCCGATCCTTGCCGTCGCCAGACACGAGGCGGCGACCGGGATCCTCGAACCGCAGCCGCGCCGCACCGGCCGACCGCACCTGCTCGCCAATCTGGCCCTGGCGATGATCTCGGCGGCGATCGCCGCGGCCCTCTTCCTCCTCGTCCTGCTGCTGATTGAAGGCTGGCGACTGAGCCCAATCGGCGCCGCCATCGTCGTCACCGCGATGCCGCTCTCGGCCCTGGTCGGGAGCCGCATGAGCCGGTTGGTGCCCAGCGCCAGGGCTCGCGCGGCAGCTGGCGCGATCCTGGTCTCGGGTGGGCTGGGGGGGCTGGGGCTACTGCCGAAGGCTGAGGTGGTCCTCACGCTACCCCCTCAGGTCCTGGTCGGGATCGGGCTCGCGCTGGTCCTCTCGGCGCTGACCGAGACCGCCCTCGGTGGCCGTGCCTCCGCAGGCGATCCACGGTGGCTGGACGATCGCAGCCCGCCATGCGCGGCGTCGTAATCGGACTGCTGGCGCTGACCCCGATCTTCACTGCCGACATCGCCCAGCAGCGCCATGACGCGATCGAAGCTGGCACCGCGGTCGTTCTCGACTCCAAGGTCTCCCCGCTGATCAAGATCGAGCTCGCCCAGCGGATCGAGGCGCGGATGGAAGACCAGCGGGGCAAGGTGCCGACAATCGGGCCGGCCTTCGAACCGTTGCCGAGCGAACCGAGCGAACGGGCAGCGGTACTCGAGCTGCGCAATGAACTTCAGGACCAGCTGAACCGCGGCGCCACCCACGCCTTCAGCCCCTCCTTCTTGATCGGCGCCCTGCTCG
The DNA here is from genome assembly GCA_963745305.1 of uncultured Solirubrobacterales bacterium. Classification (GTDB taxonomy): domain Bacteria; phylum Actinomycetota; class Thermoleophilia; order Solirubrobacterales; family 70-9; genus CAVUWL01. Next base: position 297,111 of record CAVUWL010000017.1, on the reverse strand, counting down.
GGCTGTTGGCGCTGATCCCGATCGGCCTTGGCGAGGAGGGTTGAGCTCTGAGCGCGGCGGCCAAGGGACGGCTGCTGGTCGGTGGCGCGCTCGCGGCCGCGCTCGTCCTGGTCGGCGCCTACCTGGCAGCCGGCGGATCCTCCTACGCGCCCGAGAAGACGCAGAACCCGTGCAAGCCCCGGCCCTGGCGCAATCCGGAAGGGATCGCAGGCGATTGCCGAGCAGTTCTCGCTCTCGGCCCTCGACGGCGCCGCCTGTAAGCTGGGGGTTTCGAGGGAGGCCCTGGCTCGAGGCGCTAGCCTCACCGCAGGCGCGGGCCAGCTTCGTTCGGCGCTACGGAATCAACAACGCGAAGCTCGCCGCGGCGATCCGGGCCGGCCTGCTGCGCGCCGTCAGTGACGCAGAAAGGGCGGGCGCCCTCAACCCCCTGATCGCCGCGCCGCTGCGAACCGCCGTTGAGGAAATTCCGATCGGGCAGGCAGTCAGATTGATCCGCGACGCCCGCTCCCTCCTTGAAAACGTGCAGTCCTTCCTCGGACCGGCGGGCGGCCTGCTGCAGCAGTTCCTACCCTGAGCGACGCCCCGGCGTGGACTTGCCCCAACCAACCGGCCCGCCGCCTGCAGAGCTTCGCTCAATCCTCGGTTGCGCGCCAGACCCAGAGCATCGCCAGCGGTTGCAGCGGCAACCGCGCCCACAGCGTCCAGCGGGGAACGCGGTTAGGTTCAGCCCGGGGACCAGCTCGGGGGTTAGTGCCATCTGGACGTTGGCCGGGAAGACGGCGAGCAGTAGACCGAGCAGCCACCAGCGGGCGAGGCGGCGGCTGGAGGGGGGAAGGAGAGCCGCGGCGCCGACGATCTCGGCGATGCCGCTAATGATCACCGCCTCGCGGCGCCGCGGCAGCCAATGCGGCACGATCGACTCATAGCTGCGGGGAACGACGAAATGCATCGCACCGGCGAAGCCAAAGAATCCGGCAAGCGCACCTCTTGATCGACTCATCTGCCGGCAGTCTCCCAGCTCTTGGGCCTCAAGTCAGTTCCACGCTTCACCGATAGATGCATTGACCGTGCCCGAGGCCAAGACAAGCGCCGCTGGGTTCAGCGCCCAAGGGATAGACCCGCAATCGCAGGGGGCCCGACTGGGCAGTCCGGCGACCAAGCTGGTCATGCCGATCGTTGTGGGTACCCGACCCGAGGCGATCAAGCTCGTCCCGATCATCCTCGCCCTGCGTGCCAGTCAGTGCTATGAGCCGATCGTCGTCTCCACCGGCCAGCACAGCAGGATGGTCGACTACATCTTTGAGTTGGCCGATATCAAGCCCGACGTGGTGCTCTGGGCCGGTTCGCGACGCTCCAATCTCAACGAGCGGGTGGCCTCCGTGATGCGCCGCTTTGAAGACTTCTGCGTGGAGCGATTTGATCTCGCGCCCGAAACGGTCCCCACCGTTGAGGAGATCCTGGCGGGGCGCCATCCCGCCGCGGTTCTCGTGCACGGCGACACCAGCTCGGCGATGGCGGCGGCCCTCTCAGCCTTTCACCTGCGGATCCCAGTCATGCACGTCGAGGCGGGTCTTCGCACCGGTGGGGTCAACCTGACTCCGTTTCCTGAGGAGCTCAACCGCCAGGTGATCTCGACGATCGCCGGCCTTCACTTCGCCCCGACCTCGGCCAACCTGCAGAACCTGGTTCGTGAGGACATTCCGGTGAGTCAGATCTTTGTCACCGGCAACACCGGAATCGATGCCCTGCGCTGGGCGTCTCAGATCGAGGTCCGCTTTGCCAACCCCGAGCTCGAGGCGATCTATCAGAGTGAGGACCGGGTCGTAGTGATCACCGCCCATCGGCGTGAGAACTGGGGGACGGGCTGCGGGGGATCGCCGAGGGCGTCGCCCGCCTCGCCGAGGCCGAGCCCAGCCTTCGCTTCGTCTTGCCGGTCCACCCAAATCCAAAGGTGCGTGAGGTATTGACCGAGCGGCTCTGTCGGCACGACAATGTCCTGCTCACAGAGCCACTGGGGTTTGCGACCTTCGCCCGGCTGCTTGCTCGGGCCCACCTTGTGATCACCGACTCGGGGGGTATCCAGGAAGAGGCGCCCTCACTCGATAAGCCGGTGCTCGTCACGCGTGAGACCACCGAGCGCACCGAGGGCATCGAGGCCGGCACGCTGCGCCTGATCGGCACCGATCCCGAGCTGATCTTCGCTGAGGGATCGAGGCTGCTCGGCGACCCCCTCGCCTATGAGGAGATGGCAAAAGCGCAAAATCCCTACGGGGACGGCAGGGCGGCGCAGCGCATCGTCGCTGCGCTTGAACACGTCTTGTTGGGTGGTGAGCCACCGGCTCCTTTCGGCCCCGGCTACAGCCGCTCGGCGGTCGCCGCCGCCGCGGGCTTTGAGCTCTCGATGGAACCCTTCGAGGCTGCCCTGCGCGATTCGGAGCTGGTCTCGCCCGCATCCCCCGCCGCCGAGTAGCGGTGTCGCTCGTGACCCTGCCCTTCGAGGGTCTGGCGCCGGGCTGGGAGGCCATCTTGCTCTGCTGTCTCGCGGTGCTGCTGCTGATGTTTCTGTGGACGGCGATCCTCTTCGTACGCGCCCAAAGCGCCGCCGTGGCGGCGCCGACGGCAACTGAGGACGGAGCCGATTCCTTCACCTGGGTATTCCTCGTTCCTGCCCTGAACGAGGAGATCACGATCGCCGACAGCGTCCGACGCCTGCTCGACCTAGACCTCGCTCACCGTCGGGTGCTGGTGATCGACGACGGCTCCGAAGATCGGACTGCCGCGATTCTCGCCGCCATTGAGCATCCCGATTTGCGCGTCTTGCGCCGCTGCGCTCCGCGGGCACAAGAAGGCAAGGCGGCGGCGCTAAACGACGCCTATTCATCGTTGAGCGGACTGGCCGATCGCGAGCGCACGATCGTTGCGATCGTCGATGCCGACGGGCGCCTTCACCGCGACGCGCCGCGATACGTGGCGTCGCATTTCAACGATCCAGCGGTCGGTGGTGTGCAGTCGTTGGTGCGGGTGTATAACCGCCACGGCCTGCTCACCTGGCTCCAAGATGTTGAGTTTTCCGTCTACGGCTACCTCTTCCAGGCCGGTCGTGATGATTGGGGAACCGCGGGCATGGGCGGCAACGGCCAGTTCAACCGGCTCAGTGCCCTCGATGATGTTGCCGAGCGCGATGGACCGTGGCGGGATCGGCTCACCGAGGATCAGGACCTGGGGCTGCGCCTCGTGGCCAAAGGCTGGAAGGGTCGCCAGGAGCTGCGCGCTACGGTCGACCAGCAGGGGCTGGCGAGCGTGCGCGCGCTGTTTCGCCAGCGCACCCGCTGGTCGCAGGGCAACCTGCAGGCGATGGGTCTCGGCGGCCCGATCCTTCACGCCCCCGTTTCCGCCGCCGCCCGGGGCGAGCTGCTCGCCTACCTGATGATGCCCGTTTGGCAGGGCATCGTTGGAGTTGGAATGCTCGTGGCGCTGGCCCTGGCGATCACTGGCACGGCACCGTTTTGGGGTCATGGCCCGACCTGGGAGCTGGCCTTCTTCTACCTTCTCGCCTTCGGCGGGACGATTCTCGGCTGCATCGCCAGCCGCCTCTCAAGTGGAGGATGGGGCTGGCTGCGGGGGATTCTGATCGCCCAGGTGTACGCTCCCTACACGTGGTTTCTGTGGCCGGTGTTGCTGCGCTCGGGGTCGCGTCAGCTGACCGAACGACGGGACTGGTCAAAGACGGAGCGCGAACCGCTTGAGGGCTCCGAGGAGCCGAGTCGGGGGCACGCTATCGTCACTTGAGTGCCCGAGTTCAAGCTCAACCCCGCCTACACGCCAACCGCCGATCAACCCGAGGCGATCGCCGGCCTCGCCGCCGGGCTGGGCGCGGGGGAGAGGTTCCAGACCCTGCTCGGGGCGACCGGAACCGGCAAGACGTTCACGATGGCAGCGACGATTGCCGCCGTGCAGCGGCCCTCGCTGGTGATCGCCCACAACAAGACGCTCGCCGCCCAGCTCTGCAACGAGTTCCGCGAGTTTCTTCCCCGACAACGCGGTCGAGTACTTCGTCTCCTACTACGACTACTACCAGCCCGAGGCCTACGTCCCGGCGCAGGATCTCTACATCGAGAAGGACTCCTCGATTAACGACGAGATCGATCGCCTCCGCCACGCGGCGACCGCGGCGCTGTTCGCGCGCCGCGATGTGATCATCGTCGCCTCGGTCTCCTGCATTTACGGGATCGGCTCGCCGCAGGTCTACAACGAAAAAATGCAGCTTTTCAAGGTCGGTGATGAGATCGATCGCGACGAGGTGCTGCGCAAGCTGGTCAAAATGCAATACCAGCGCAACGACGCGGTTCTTGGGCCGCGGCGCCTTTCGGGCTCGCGGAGAGGTATTGGAGATCATGCCCTCCTACGCGGAGTCCGCCTACCGGATCGCCCTCTTCGGCGATCGAGATCGAGGGAATCCAGCACTTCGACCCGCTGACCGGTGAGATCCTCGACACGATCGATCACGTCTCGGTCTGGCCGGCTTCTCACTACGTCACCCGCGACGAGACGCTGGAGCGGGCGGTTGAGGAGATCCGCGACGAACTCGGCTCGCGCACCGCCGAACTCGAGGCCGAAGGCAAGCAGCTGGAGGCCCACCGCCTCCGCCAGCGCACCGCCTATGACATCGAGATGCTGAAGGAGTTCGGCTTCACCTCGGGGATCGAGAACTACTCGCGAATCCTCGACGGCCGCCCCGAGGGCAGCCCGCCCCACACTCTGATCGACTACTTCCCCGAGGACTTCGTCGTCTTCGTCGATGAGTCCCACCAGACGATCCCCCAGATCGGCGGGATGTATGAGGGTGATCGCTCCCGCAAGCAAACCCTGATCGACTACGGCTTCCGGCTTCCCTCGGCGATCGATAACCGACCGCTCAAGTTCGAGGAGTTCCTGGAACGGGTTGACCAACTGGTGATGGTCTCGGCGACGCCGGGCCTCTTTGAGCGGGCCGAGTCTGAACGCACCGTCGAGCAGATCGTCCGCCCGACCGGGATCATCGATCCGGCGATCGAGGTGCGCGAGACGAAGAACCAGATCGATGACCTGATGAACGAGATCCGGGACCGGGCCGAGGCCGGTGATCGGGTCCTGGTGACGACCCTGACCAAGAAGATGGCCGAGGACCTGACCGGCTACCTGCTCGAGTACGGGATCAAGGTCCGCTACCTGCACTCTGAGATCGACACCCTGGAACGGATCCAGATCGTCCGCGACCTGCGGCTTGGGCGAGTACGACGTGCTGGTCGGAGTCAACCTCCTACGCGAGGGCCTCGACCTACCCGAGGTCTCCCTGGTGGCGATCCTCGACGCAGACAAGGAGGGCTTCCTGCGCGGTGAGACGAGCCTCGTGCAGACGATTGGGCGCGCCGCCCGCAACGTCAACGGGCGGGTGCTGATGTACGCCGATCGCGAGACCGACTCGATGCGCGCGGCGATCCGCGAGACCGATCGCCGCCGCGCGATCCAACTTGCCTACAACGAGGAGCATGGGATCACCCCGGAGACCGTCCGCAAGGGAATCTCGGAGATGAGCGAGTTCCTGGCGATGGAGGACCGCTCACCCCGCAGGCGACGGCGCAAGCGAAACCAGGACTTCGCCGAGCCAGCCGAGCTGGAGCGCACGATCGTCGCGCTGGAGGAGGAGATGCTCGCTGCCGCCGAGGATCTGCGCTTCGAGGAGGCGGCCCGGCTTCGCGACGAGCTCAGGGAGCTGCGTCGCGACCTCGATGGGATCCGGGCCGGCGCCTAATAGTCAGGCCAGCAGCTTCGCGGCCTTGGCCGAGTCGGTGTGGAACTCGCCCCGCACCAACTTGCCGTCCTCAAACTTCATCAGGTGGGCGTAGGGGGCCTCGAAGCTGCCACTCTCGTTGGCGGCGCGCTGGGTCCCCCTGACGACGACGTAGTCGCCTGCCTCGATGAACTCCTCGGGCTCGACGCTGAAGGAGGACCAGTAGTTGGGGATCTGGGCGAAATTGGCGATGATCTGATCGCGTCCGGTTGTGGTTCCTCCGAGCGGCAGCTCATCGGATGTGACCCAGACTGCCTGCTCGGCGAAGGACTCCTGCAGGGCGGCAAGGTCACCGCGACCGAATGCCTCATAGGCGGATCGGGCGGCATCGACGTTTGTCATCTCTTCTCCTCGGTTGTGGTATCCCTGGCCACCGCCACGCTAACGCGGGGCGGCTTCAGGAGTCAAGGCGAGGGGAACATCTGTTCGCCTGCGTAGAATCGAATGCGTGCCAGCCTCGGATCGAATCGTCATTTCAGGCGCCCGCGAGCACAACCTCAAGGATATCGATATCGAGCTGCCGCGCGACGCGCTGATCGTGATCACCGGGCTCTCGGGATCGGGCAAGTCGAGTCTCGCCTTCGACACGATCTACGCGGAGGGGCAGCGCCGCTACGTCGAGTCTCTGTCCGCCTATGCGCGACAGTTCCTCGGCCTGATGGAGAAGCCCGACGTGGACTCGATCGAGGGGCTCTCGCCGGCGATCTCGATCGACCAGAAGACGACCTCGCGCAACCCTCGCTCAACGGTTGGCACGGTTACCGAGATCTACGACTACCTGCGTCTGCTCTGGGCGCGCATCGGCAGGCCCCATTGCCCAACTTGCGGCAAGCCGATTGCAGGCCAAACCCAGGAGCAGATCGTCGATCGGCTGATGACGATCGAGCAGGGTGCGAGATTCATGGTGATGGCGCCGGTGGTTCGTGGCCGCAAAGGCGAGTACGGAAAGCTTTTCGAGCAGATGCGCCTCGAGGGCTACTCGAGGGCCAAGGTCGACGGCGAGCTGCGCCGGCTCGACGAGGAGATCATCCTCGACAAAAAGTTCAAACACGACATCTCGGTGATCGTCGATCGGCTCGTGATGAAGGCCGACCTGCGGCGACGCCTCTCGGAGTCAGTCGAGGCCGCCGCCGGTCTGGCCGGCGGCCTGGTCGAAGTTGAGGTGATCGACGGGATGAGCCCCGAGCAGCTCCTCTTCAGCGAGCAGTTCGCCTGCCTCAGCTGCGGCACCTCGATCCCTGAGCTGGAGCCGCGGATCTTCTCCTTCAACTCACCACACGGGGCCTGCGAGGGATGCCATGGCCTTGGCTTTCAGCGCGTGATCGATCCCGAATTGGTCGTCCCAGACCCGACCCTTTCGCTAGCCGAGGGAGCTCTACAGCCCTGGAATCGAGGCGTCACCGCCTACTGGAGACGGCTGATCGCCACTGTCGCCGAGGAGTACGGGGTCGACCTCGACAGGCCGTGGGCGAAGCTGAAAAAGGCCGAGCGCGAGATCTTTCTCTACGGGACGGGAGAGGAGCGCCACCTGGTCACCTACACCAATCGCTTCGGCCGGCGCCGCTCCTATCGGGTTCGCTTCGAGGGGATTGTCAACAACCTCCAGCGGCGCTACGAGGAGACCGACTCCGAGACAAATCGCGAGCGGATTGAGGGCTACATGGCCGAGCAGCCGTGCCCGCAATGCGACGGTGCGCGGCTGCGCCCCGAGAGCCTCGCGGTGAAGATCGGCGGAATCAGCATCGCCGAGTACAGCGCGATGTCGGCGCGCGCGGCGCGGGATTGGATCGCGGCGCTTGATCTGAGCGAGACCGAGCGCGCGATTGCCCGTCTGATCGTGCGTGAGATCTCCGAACGGCTGGCCTTTCTTGAGAACGTCGGAATCGGCTATCTCTCGCTTGACCGGGCGGCACGCTCGCTCTCGGGCGGGGAGGCGCAGCGGATTCGCCTCGCGACCCAGATCGGCTCAAGTCTGGTCGGAGTGATGTACGTGCTCGATGAGCCCTCGATTGGCCTGCACCAGCGCGACAACGAGAAGCTGATCGCCACTCTCGACCGCCTGCGTGACCTCGGCAACACGGTGATCGTGGTCGAGCACGACGAGGGGACGATGATGGCCGCCGATCACCTAGTCGACCTCGGCCCCGGCGCCGGCGAGCACGGCGGACATGTGATCGCCGAGGGCACCCCGGCCCAGGTGTCCCGCGACTCCGCCTCGCTGACCGGACAGTACCTCTCCGGAAAGCGCAGGATCGAGCTCCCCAACGAGCGTCGCGAGCCGCGTGGAGCACTGTTGGTTCGCGGCGCTCGTGAACACAACCTCAAGGACATCGACGTGGCCTTCCCGCTCGGCGTCTTTTGCTGCGTCACCGGGGTCTCGGGTTCGGGAAAGTCGACCCTGGTCAACGAGACTCTCCACCACGCGGTCGCCAACCGCCTGCACCAGGCGAAGCTGCGCCCCGGCGCCCACGATGGGATCGATGGGCTCTCTCAGATCGACAAGATCATCAACATCGACCAGTCGCCGATCGGCCGCACCCCGCGCTCCAACCCGGCGACCTACACCAACGTTTTCGACCATGTCCGCCAGCTCTTCGCCCAGACCCAGGAGGCGCGGGCGCGGGGTTATAAGCCGGGGCGCTTTAGCTTCAACGTCAAGGGTGGCCGATGCGAGGTCTGCCGCGGCGACGGCCAGATCAAGATCGAGATGCACTTTCTGCCCGACGTCTACGTCCCCTGCGAGCAGTGCCACGGCAAGCGCTACAACCGTGAGACGCTTGAGGTGCGTTTCAAGGGCAAGAGTATCGCCGACGTGCTCGAGATGTCGGTCGAGGAGGCGGTCGAGTTCTTCGAGAACGTGCCCAAGATCGCCCGGCGCTTGCGCACCCTCCACGACGTCGGCCTCGACTACATTCGCCTCGGTCAGGCGGCGACGACGCTCTCTGGTGGGGAGGCACAGCGGGTCAAGCTGGCCAGCGAGCTATCCAAGGTTGCAACCGGCGACACCCTCTACATTCTCGACGAGCCGACCACCGGCCTGCATTTCGCCGACGTGCAGAGGTTGCTCGATGTGCTCGGTCGCCTTGTAGACGCTGGCAACACCGTCGTGGTGATCGAGCACAACCTCGACGTGATCAAGACCGCCGATCGACTGATCGATCTGGGCCCCGAGGGCGGCGAGGAGGGGGGGAGGTGGTGGCCACCGGCACCCCCGAGGAGGTCGCCGCCGTCGAGGCCTCCTACACCGGCCGCTTTCTCGCCGGCTTGGTCAATGCTCGCCAAGCGCCGGCGTGGTCGCGGCAAGCCTCGCGAGCCGGTGGCCGCCTAGTCTTCTGATTCGATGAACAAAAGCGATGCGCCGATTGCTCCACCGAGATCACCGAGCGCGGCGACCCCGACCGAAGGGGGGCGCTCGTTGACAAAGAGGTGCTTTGCCATCTCCGCCCGGAGCTGATCCATGTAGCGCTCTCCGAAGCGGACGCCGAGGCCGCCGCCGAGGATCACCGCTTCGGGGTCGATCAGATTGACGGCGGAAGCTATCCCGGTGCCGAGCGCCTCGATCGCGCGCTCGAGCAGGGCTTCGGCAAGATCGTCGCCGTGATCGAGGGCACGCTGCCAGATGCCGCTGGTGAGGCGGTCACGTTCGTGCTTATGCATGAGCTTGAAGAGGTCGGTTTTCGCGCCCTCCTTGTGTTGGCGCCTGGCCTCGGCCTCCATCGCCGCCCGTCCCGCGTAGGCCTCGAGGCAGCCGCGCCGCCCGCAAGTGCACTTTGCCCCGTCCCGCTCGATCACCATGTGGCCGATCTCTCCGGCGGCGCCGCGTCCGATCCAGGGCCGGCCTCCCAGGATCAATCCGCCGCCAACCCCGGTCCCCCAAAAGACCCCGATCAGGCTCTCGAACTTACTTCCGGCGCCGAAGCGAAACTCGGCGTCGGTGGCGACCGCAACGTCGTTGCCGACGCGGATCTCGGTGCCAAGCTGAGCCGCGAGCGTCTTGGCGAGGGGGAAGCTCCCCTCCCAGTTGGGAAGATTGCCAGCCCCCGAGACGACCCCGGTCTGCTTATCGACGTCACCGGGTGAACCAACCCCGACGCCAACCAGATCCGCTGAGCGAAGCGAGACCTTCTCGGCCGCCTCAGTCAGCGCTGCAACCATCTCATCGGCGACGTCCTCGGGCCCACCTTGGTGTGGGGTTGGTCGGCGAGACTCGCCCAGCACCTTGCCTCCCACACCGACGATCGCGGCCTGGATCTTCGTTCCGCCGAGATCAATCCCCCCGCAAAGTCCGTCTTTGTCTGAGGCCACGCTCAATTTCCTCCTCGCCGAATTGCGAGCCGACCCTACTGGGAGCACGTCTGGAAAGCTAGGAGCATGAGCGGTTCGGGGGGTTGGAGGCTTTGGTGGGCAAAGCGGCGCTGGTATGAGCGCAACCGCCGGCCGCTGCGCCGATTGCGGATCGCTCGCCACGCCGCGCGCGGTGGATTCTTCATACGCACCCCGATCGAGGGCGAGGTTCTGGAGGCGCTGGATCAGGGCCGGCTCAAGATTGGAGAAGCGACCCTGCTTGAGCCGGGCTGCTGGCTAACCCTGGCAGATGAGGCCCAGATCGAGATCGGCACCGGCTGCTTCCTCAATCGCAACACGATGATCGCCGCCTACCAGCGAGTCGTGATCGGCGATTACGTGATGTTTGCCAACGGTTGTTTCATCGGTGATGCCGAGCACCGCTTTGACGATCCGGATAGGCCGGTCACCCAGCAGGGCTTCACCACCAAGGGCTCGGTTGAGATCGGCTCCAACTGCTGGTTTGGCGTCAATTGCGTGATCACAAGCGGCGTCACGGTCGGCGAGCGCTGTGTGATCGGCGCCAACTCGGTGATCACACACGACATTGCCGCTGGCACGGTCGCCGCCGGAGCACCGGCGAGGCGAATCGCACCGATCAACTTCCTCGGTCGGCGAGGCGAAGCTGAGAGGAGGCCCTGAGCGATCCGGGTTGCCAACCGATCGCCGTTTGCGGTGCTCGATACCCGGCGCGCTAGAGCGGCGGACGCCGGCCGCCAGCTCCGGCTGGCGAAGGCTAGGGGAGCGGCTCCCAGGCCCAGGCCTTCTGAGAGACCAGGCTCTCCTGATCGAGGTAGTTTCTGAACGCATCGAGCTCGGCCGGCTCGACGCTGTAGACGTGATCGGGCTCGGGGAAATGGCGCGAGCGGACCTCGGCGGCGTAGTCCTCGATCCCTCGGACCATCTGCTCGTGAATCTCGGCGTAGCGCTTGACAAACTTCGCCGTGCGGCCGGTCGTGATCCCGAGCAGGTCGTGAAAGACAAGAACCTGGCCGCTGGTGGCGGGGCCGGCGCCGATCCCGATCGTCGGAATCTCGATCCGCTCGACGATCATTTCGGTGACGGCGGCCGGAACTGCCTCAAATACGATCGCAAAGCAGCCCACCGATTGCAGAGCAAGGGCGTCCTCGCAGAGCTGGATCGCCCCCTTGGCTGTCTTGCCCTGGGTCTTGTATCCGCCCAGCGCGGTGGCCGTTTGCGGGGTCAGGCCGACGTGGCCCATGACCGGGATCCCCGAGCGGATGATCGCCCTCGCCCGCTCAACCGAGGTCCCTCCAGCCTCCAGCTTGACCACCTGACAACCGGTCTCCTTGATCAGCCGCTGGGCATTTTGGACCGCCAGCTCGTTACTTGACTCATAGCTTCCCATCGGCATGTCGCCGACCATCAGCGGGGTTCGGAGGCCGCGGCGCACCGCCTTGCCGAGCATCACCATCTCATCCATCGAGACCGGCTCGGTGCCGGGATAGCCGAGCACGACCATCGCGGCTGTATCACCGACCAAGACGATGTCCACGCCCGCCTGCTCCGCGGCCAGGGCCGAGGGATAGTCATAGGCGGTGACCATGACGATCGGCTCGCCCCGTCGCCTTCATTTCGGCAAGGCCAGGGAGCGTCACCGCGGGGCGATCTCGCTGTGCGCTGGGGCGCTGGGCACCGAGGGCCCCGCTCATGAGAGCAGTACCTCGGGATGGCTGTCGACCGCAACGGCTCGGTTGTCGGCGTCGACGTGGACGACAAGTGGTGAGTAGGCCTCGAGGTCGCTCTCGTCATAGGCGCCGAAGGAGGCGACGATTATTTTGTGACCTGGGCGGGTCAGGTGCGCCGCCGCGCCATTGACCTGGATCGTCCCGGATCCCGCCTCGCCTTCAATCGCGTAGGTGATGAAGCGGGCTCCGTTGTCGATATCCCAGACGTGAACCTGCTCGTTTGCGATCAGATCGGCGCTGGTCATCAGCTCGGTGTCGATCGTGATGCTGCCGATGTAGTCGACGTCACAGTCGCTAACCGTTGCACGGTGGATCTTTGACTTCAGCATCTGTCTTTGCACTAGTTCCCCTCCGCCTTGTTCAGGGTTTGATCAAGATGTTGTCGATAAGGCGCGCGCCGCCAATTTGGGCGGCGACCGCAACCAGCACTGGCCGGCCGTTCAACTCCGTGACCGGAAAGAGGTTCTCCGCGTCGCGGGCCTCCAGGTACTCAGGCTCAATGCCCGCTGCTGCCAATTCAAGCCGGGCGGTCGCGAGCGCCGCATCGAGGCCCGCGGTTTCGGCCGTTTGCTCAGCCGCCCCAAGCGCCCGTGACAAGGCAGCGGCGCGGCGGCGATCCTCGTGGTCCAGATAGCGGTTGCGCGAGCTCATCGCCAGTCCGTCGGGTTCGCGAACCGTGGGCAATAACCCGGACCTGGACCGGAATGTCGAGATCGCGAACCATGCGGCGAATAATCGAAACCTGCTGTGCATCCTTTTGGCCGAAATAGGCGAGATCGGGCTGGATCGTGTTGAACAGCTTCGCCACAACCGTGCTCACCCCCCGGAAGTGCTCGGTGCCCCGCCGAGAATCATCACCGCAGAGGACCCCTGACAAGCCGTCGACCTCGACCCTGGTTGAGAAGCCCTCCGGGTAGACCTCACCCGCCGCAGGCGCGTAGACGATGTCGACGCCGCTGGCCGAGGCGAGCTCGAAATCGCGCTGCTCATCGCGAGGATACTGGTCGAAATCCTCGTTGGGGCCGAATTGGGCCGGATTCACGAAGAGGCTCATGACGACCAGATCGCACTCGCCGCGGGCCGCCCCCAGGAGCGAGAGGTGCCCCTCGTGCAATGCCCCCATGGTCGGGACCAGGCCGATTGGTCCTTGCTGCAGGCGAGCCTTTGCGAGCACCGAGCGCAACTCAGCTTTGGATCGAATGACCCGGGTGCGATCGTCTGTAGAGGACGAGGAGTTGCTCAGTGGGGATTCCATTTTGGTCCATGCCCTCGGGGTCACGGCCTGTTGGGATTATAAAGCCCGGCGCCGCTGTGGCCCATATCTCTTGGCTAGATCGACTGGCTGGATTGCCCCTTTCGGCTCTGCAAAGCCGATTTCTGCTCCCAACGTGTCGCATGGATACGCATCGTGAGAGCCGCTGAACGCGATCAAGCAGAGGTGAGTTGGACTCCGGGCTCTGCTCACCGCGGCGCCGCCCTAGAATCCATCTCAAATCGCTCGAGCGGTTGCAAACTCCAATTCTCAGGCAAATCACCCGGATCGCTGATGCCAATTTATGAGTTCGAGTGCGAGGAGTGTGGGGACCGCTTCGAGGAACTGGTGCCGGCCAAGACCGAGAGCCTCGCCTGCCCGATTTGCGGATCCCCGCAGACTCACAGATTGCTCTCGGTGCTCTCGCCGCCAGGGCGCCAGCCACGCGGTGCTCGGGTCCGGTCGGCTGAATCGGTCCGCCGCGAACGCGAAGCAGCGCGCGGCGAGCGCCTCGCGGCGACGAAAGCGAAACGTGCCGCCGGAGAGATCCCTCCGCCTCGAGCTGCCAAAAAACGCGGGCCTCGGTGAGCCGCACCCCGGTCGAGCGCCGCGCCGCCTTGGTTGAGCTCTATCAGCAGGTTCAGGCGTGCGCCAAATGTCCGCTTCACGAAACGCGCGAAAGGGCGGTCTTTGGGGCGGGTGAGGCCGACGCTGATCTAATGTTTGTCGGAGAGGCTCCGGGCGCCGAGGAGGATCGCTTGGGCTTGCCATTCGTCGGTCGCGCCGGCAAGCTCCTCGATCAGCTGCTTGAAGAGATCGGAATGAAGCGCGAGGCCGTCTTCATTGCCAATGTGCTCAAGTCGAGGCCGCCTGAAAACAGGGATCCCCTCCCGCTTGAGATCGATGCCTGCAGGCCCTACTTGTTTCAGCAGATCTCATTGATCGAGCCGCGGGTCATCTGCACGCTGGGCAACTTCGCAACCAAGCTCTTGAGCGGCAACGCCGCTGGAATTACCAGGGTGCATGGGACCCCCCAGGTGCATGAGCTGGGCGGCCGCACCGTGTTTTTGATGCCGCTGTTTCATCCGGCGGCGGCGTTGCGAGCGACCGGGGTACTCGAATCGCTGCGCAGCGACTTCAAACGCCTTCCGAGCCTACTCAGCGGACCGCCGCCGCCCGTCGGTGATCAGCCACAGGCCCTAGCAGTTGACCAGCTCGATCTCTTCGGTTAGGCACCAGATGCGGCGGAGAAAGAGTCATTCTGCGGCGGAGACCGAAGCACTCGGGGCTCAATTTGCGGCTCATCTTCGACCCGGCGACGTCATCTTGGTACACGGCGAGCTAGGCGCTGGAAAGACAACGTTGATCCGTGGCGCCTGCGGTGCGCTGGGGGTCAAAGAGCCGGTCACCTCACCAACCTTCACCCTCGGCCAGCGATACCAGGGAGCTGACCTCATCGTCTCCCACCTGGACCTCTACCGACTGAAGGGCCTTGAGGGTGAGGATCCAGGTCTGCTCGATGACTACCTCGGCCCGGAGTTGATCACCTTTGTCGAGTGGCCCGCTAAGGAGCCGCGCCTCGAGCGCCCGACGCTCGAGGTACGGCTCCACCACGCTGGAGGGGATTGCCGCGTGGTCGAGGCAGGCTGGGGCTAATAATTTGAGTGCTTCAGCTGTTCCTTGGCCTTTTCGATCGCTTCGTTCGCGGTGCCCTTAGCTTCGTTTAGTTTCTTTTCCGCTTCCTTGCTGACCTTGTTGCTGTTGAGTCCCTTCTGGGCCTGGTTGATCGCTGAGTTGCCCTTGTTTTGGACTTCCTTGAGCGCCTTCTGACCCTGGTTGGTCGCGTTGTTCAGCTGCTTTTGACCCTGTTCGAGGGCCTTGTTTGCCTCTTCCTTGGCGTGGGTCACCTGGTTGCTGATGCTGTTGGACGTGCTGCTGCCACAGCCGGACAGGACGATCGCGCCGGCCGCAATCGCCAGCACCGCCACTAGCGGCGTCATCCTCTGGGTAATTCGCCTCAACTCGGGTCTCCTTTCGGGACGAGGGAGCTGCACCTTACTCCGGGATCAGGCGCATCCAAGCGGTCACTCCCGTGTTCTGGAAATGTGAAACCGCGCTGTAGCATCGGCTTTGAAACTCGATCCAGAAGGGAAGTGCGTTCGATGAGGGCACCAAAGGCGCTGATGGCGACCGTCTTGGGGGTCGCCGTACTGCTGGCGGTCGCAGCGCCGGCCACGGCGGGAGCCGCGGCCTACAAACACTACGTCGGCTGCGGCGTCACCCAGCACGCCTCTCCCGCTCACGCGTGCTCGAGGTCGAGCAAAAAGGGAGCCTTCTTTGAGAGCCTCAACGCGAACGTCGTCTATGCGGTCTGCGTCAGGTTTCCAACCGGGAAAAACCTCTGCAAGCGCGGTCAGGAAGCGACCGAGGGGACCCTCTACGTGAACCCGATCACTTCAAATAACCTCGGCAAGCACATGGTGACCTGGTTTGTTTCCAACAAGCGGGTCGGCTCCTACTCCTTCACCGTGCGGAAGTAGCGCCAGCTGCTCGTCATCGGCTTCGACACCGCGACCGCTGATACCTCCGTCTGCGCCCTAGATGGCGAGCGAGGTGGTGCAGGAGTCGCTGCTCGGCCTCTCACCACAGGGCAAACCCCGACACACCTCGGTCCTGCTCGAGCAGATCGAGCTGGCGGTGACCGCAAGCGGCGGCTGGGGGGCGGTTGACCTGATTGCAGTTGGGCTGGGCCCGGGGTCTTTCACCGGGGTTCGAATTGCGATTGCCACCGCGCGTGGCTTGGCCGCTGAGCACCGGCCTGGCGGCAGTGGGGATCTGCACGCTCGACGCGATCGGACGGGCGCTTGCCGAGCGCGGCGAGGACCGCCGCCTGCCTTGCCGTCAGTGACGCCCGCCGCGGCGAGGTCTTCGCCGCGCTTTACTCCGAACGTGGAGAGCGACTCTGGGAGCCTTGGGTCGGCACGCCCGAGGATCTCGCTCGAGCGGCTGGGGCGGCTGTCGCGGCCACCCCTTGCGGCTGGATCAGGGGCGCTACGATTTCGCCAAGAGCTGGCCCGACACGGCGTCGAGATTCCCGAGGACGCCGATCCCGTGCACCGAGTCGCCGCGCGGCATATCTGCGCGCTTGCGGCAGACGGGGAGCCAGGGACGGACGGCCCGCTCGACCCGATCTATCTGAGACCTCCCGATGCGGAGCGTTGGCGTGAGCGAGACACTTTCCAAAGAACCGAGTGAGATATCCCACAAAATCAGGGTGAGGCGGCTCGCCTACAGCGACCTGCCCGCGGTGATCGCGATCGAGCGGCGCTCCTTCCCGACGCCCTGGTCGCTGGCGATGTTCGTGCTTGAGCTCTCCAAGCCGTCGGGGATCTGCCTCGCGGCGAGCGCCGAAGACGAGCTGCTCGGCTACGTCGTCTGCTCCCGCTACGACCAGGTCTGGCACCTGATGAACGTCGCGGTTTCACCCGATCGCCGCCGCCTGGGCGTCGCCTGCCGTCTGATCGTCCAGCCTGCTCGAGGAGGCGCGAGGGGAGCTTCCCTTCACGCTCGAGGTGCGGGTCTCCAACCACGCGGCGATCGCGATGTATGAGCGTTTTGGCTTCCGCTCCGCCGGTGTGCGTCCCCGCTACTACCACGACAACGGCGAGGACGCGCTGATCATGTGGCTGGATTGATCCTCGCGATCGAGACCTCCTGTGATGACACCTGCGCGGCTGTTCTCGACGGGCCGCGGATCCTCGCCAACGTGATCTCCTCCCAGGCCGCCGCCCACGAGCGCTTCGGCGGCGTCGTTCCCGAGATCGCCTCCCGCCATCACCTCGAGCTGACCGCACCGGTGGTCGAGGCGGCTCTGGCAGAGGCGGGGGTCTCGCCTCGAGCAGCTCGAAGCCGTCGCCGTCACCGTCGGGCCGGGCCTGATCGGCGCGCTCCTGGTCGGGGTCAGCACCGCCAAGGCGATTCGCCGCGGCGCGGCGGCTGCCGCTGATCCCGGTCGATCACCTGCAGGGCCACGTCGCCGCCAACTTCCTCGAGCCCGAGCCGCTGCGAGCCGCCCTTCCTCTGCCTGGTCGCCAGCGGCGGCCACACGCTGCTGGCCGCGGTCGGCGACCACCGCAGCCACGAGGTCCTCGGCCAGACCCTTGACGACGCCGCCGGCGAGGCCTTCGACAAGGCGGCCCGCCTGCTCGGTCTCGGCTACCCCGGTGGTCCGGCCCTGGAGGGCTCGCCGAGGACGGCGATCCCGGATGCATTCGAGCTGCCGGTGGCGATGAGCACGCGACCCGGGCCTCGACTTCAGCTTCAGCGGACTGAAGACGGCGCTGGTCTACCGCTGCCGCGAGCTCGGTCCCGAGCGCGCTGCGGGAGCGCCGCGCCGACCTCGCCGCCTCCTTTCAGGCCGCCGTGGTCGGCCAGCTCGTCGCAAAGCTCGAGCGCGGCCTCGACAGCGCGGCGATTGGGAGGCGGTTGCGCTAGGCGGCGGGGTCGCCGCCAACGGCGCCCTGCGCGAGGCGGTCGGCGGCGCTCTGCTGAGCGACGCGGCCTGCGGCTGAAGCTGGTCCCGCCCGACGCTCTGCACCGACAACGCGGCGATGATCGGCTCCGCAGCTCGATTCGCCGACCGCGATCCCCTACCCCGACTACCTCGGCTACGACGCCTTCGCCTCGCGGCCGGCCCAGCGGCTGGCTGCATGACGCGAGGTGGTCGTCTACTCGCGCCCGGGCTGCCATCTCTGCGAGCGAGGCGTTGAAGCGATCGTCGCACTGCACGCGGAGGGCTATCGCTTCGAGCTGCGCGAGATCGACATCGAGAGCGACGAGCGGCTGCTGCGCCGCACCTGGAGCGGATCCCGGTGGTCGAGGTCGACGGCGAGTTCGTCTCCGAGCTTGTCCTCGACGAAACCGGCCTGCGCGCGAGGCTCGATATGTGGGCGGCGATGGAGCGCGGTGATCGAGGAGCGTGAGATGGCCGAGGAGCTGATCGTCGACGGCGAGCGGCTCTCGCTCGGGGTCGCGGCGCGGCTCTCGCGCTATCTGCAGGTTCTGACCCAGGCTCGCAAGATGGGGCGGGAGACGATCTCCTCCCAGGAGCTCTCCGAGTACACCCACATCAACCCGACCCAGATCCGCCGCGATCTCTCGGGATTCGGCAAGTTCGGCAAGCGTGGGGTCGGCTACAACGTCGACTCGCTGGTCGCCGAGATCCGCAAGATCCTGCGCACCTCCGGCCAGCACAACATCGCCCTCTTCGGCGCCGGCAACCTCGGCCAGGCGATCGCCAGCTCCGACATATTCGCCGACCACGGATTCCAGATCGTCGCGATGTTCGACGTCGATCCGGCCGTACGTCGGTACCGAGGTCGGCGGGCTCGCGGTGCGCGACTTCGGCGATCTGGAGGCCGTCGTCGCCGAGCAGGAGATCGTGGTCGGGGTGCTCGCCGTTCCGGCCGCCGCCGCTCAGGCGGTCGCCGATCGCCTAGTCGAGGCCGGGGTCAAGATCATCTTCAACTACTCCGAGCAGCTGCTTCAGGTGCCGCCGGAGGTGACGGTCCACACCTCCAGCCCCGCCGTCGACCTGCTCTACGCGCTCTACTTCTACCTCGCCTGATCCTTTGTCGCTCGACCTCGACCTCGTTCGCGAGAGATTCGAGTCCTCGACCGACTTCACGGTCGGGCTCGAGGAGGAGTTCGCGATCCTCGATCCGGCTACGCTGGAGCTCGAGCACCGCTTTGAGGAGGTCTATGCCGCCTGCCAGGCCGACGACGCTGCTCGCAGAATCCGCGGCCGGTGAGCTGATCGCCTCCGAGATCGAGATCCGTTCCGGCCGTGCCCGCGAGCTTCGCCGAGGCGATCGCAAACCAGCGCCAGCGCCGCGAGCGGCTTGTTCGAGCTGGTCGGCGCGATGGGTCTGGCGCTGGGGGCGATGGGAACCCACCCCTGGGCCAGCTACCTCGACCAGCGGATCATCGATACCCCGCACTACCGTCGGCTCAGGCATGAACTCGGCTGGGTCGCCCAGCGCAACAACACCTGGAGCACCCACGTGCACATGGGGGTGCGCGGGGCCGACCGCGCGATCGCGGTCTGCGACCGGATGCGCGAGCTGCTGCCGCTGCTGCTGGCCGTCTCGGCCAACTCGCCGTTCCTCGACCATCGCGACAGCGGCCTGCACACGGTCCGCACCGAGATCTTCACCCGCACCTTCCCGCGCTGCGGCGTGCCCTCTCCGTTCGGCGATTGGAGCCGCTACGCGCGAGTTCGTCGGGATGCTGGAGCGCAGCGGGTCGATCGTCGAGTCGACCCAGCTCTGGTGGAGTGTGCGTCCCCATCACCATTTCGGCACCGTCGAGGTGCGGATCTGCGATGCGCAGACGCGGGGGGAGGAGTCCTTCGCCCTTGCCGGGCTGATCGCCGCCTGCATTGCCCAGGCCGCGCTTGATTTTGACAGTACGGTTATGGAGGCGGTGCCGAACCGCTAGCAGACCGCGAGATCGAGGAGAACCTCTGGCGGGCGATCCGCCACGGAATGGGCGGTCGGATGATCGATTTCCGTCGCGGCGCAGGAGGTGGAGACCAGGGCGGAGCTGGACCGCGTCCTCGGCTGGACCGAGCCGGCCCGTGCCCGGCTCGGGATCGAGGTCGAGCTGGCCAGAGCGAAACGGCGCCCAGCGGGCACGTGACGCGCTCGCCGCTGGAGCAACGATCGAGGACATCTACCGGACTTCGGTGGCGGAGACAAAGACGCACCTACACGGGCGCCGAGCGGGCGGCGAAACCAGCCTAGCGACCGGTCGCGGGGCGGGGCTGCCGCGCTCGCATATAGACTCCCGCGCCGCTAAACCAGCCGGAGGAACCTAACTTGACCAAGTTCTTGACCGATTACGGAGTTGTCGTCGCGCTTGTCTGCGCCGGGGCGGCGGTGGTGTATGGATTGGTAATCACGCAGCGCCTGCTCGCGAAATCGCCGGGCAACGAGTTGATGCAGGAAATCTCGGGCGCTGTGCAGGAAGGGGCGAAGGCCTATCTCACCCGCCAGTACACGATCATCGCGGCGGTCGCTGTGCCGATCGCGATCTTGCTCTGGATCCTTCAGGACTACAAGACCGCGATCGGTTTCGTGTTCGGAGGATTCCTCTCGGGGTCGGCTGGTTTCATCGGGATGAACCTCTCGGTGCGAGCAAATGCACGCGTCGCGGAGGCTGCCCGAGGCGGCGTACCGCCAGCCCTTGATGTCGCATTTAAGGGTGGTTCGGTAACCGGGCTGCTGGTGGTGGGTCTTGCCCTGCTTGGCGTCGCCGGCTACTACGGCATCCTGATCATCACCGGCAGCACCGATAAGGAGGCCGTCGATGCACTCATCGGCCTCGGCTTCGGCGGCTCGCTGATCTCCGTCTTCGCCCGTCTGGGCGGCGGCATCTTCACCAAGGCCGCCGATGTCGGCGCGGATCTGGTCGGCAAGGTGGAGGCGGGAATTCCCGAGGACGATCCGCGCAACCCAGCCGTGATCGCCGATAACGTCGGCGACAACGTCGGCGATTGCGCCGGGATGGCTGCGGATCTGTTTGAGACCTATGCGGTCACCTCGGTCGCCGTGATGCTGCTCGGGGTGCTCACCTTCACCGGCTCCGGTGGCGATTTCTCTCGCGAGGTGGCGATCTTTCCGCTGGTGATCGGCGGCGTTGCGATCATCGCCTCGATCATTGGGGCGCTGTCGGTGCGGACCAAATCCGATCGGGTTGAGGGGGCGCTTTACCAGGGTCTGATCGTCTCCGGGATCCTCTCGATCGCCGCCTTTTATCCGATCACCAAGTGGCTGATGAGCGACCCGGTGCGGCTGGGTTTGCAGCACCGCTGCAAAGACGGTCACGACGACCGATCTATGGCTTTGCGCGGTGATCGGCGTCGCCGTCACCGCCTTTCTGTTCGTCATCACCGACTACTACACCTCGACCCGGTTTCGTCCGGTGCGCACGATTGCCAAGGCCTCAGAGACCGGTCACGCGACAAACATCATTCAGGGCCTCGCCCAGGGCTTTCAGGCTACCGCCGCGCCGGCGCTCGTGCTTGCGCTAGCGATCCTCGGCGCCAACGAGCTGGCCGGCGTCTACGGGATCGGCATCGCCGTGATGGCGCAACTCTCGCTCTGCGGGTTGATCGTCGCGCTCGATGCGTTTGGACCGATCACCGATAACGCAGGGGGCATCGCCGAGATGGCCGATCTTCCCGAAGAGGTCCGCAACGTCACCGATCCGCTCGATGCGGTCGGCAATACGACCAAGGCGGTGACCAAGGGTTATGCGATCGGCTCGGCGGCCCTTGCTGCGCTGGTCCTATTTGCGGCCTTCAAAAGTGAATTGAGCGGCCACGCGCCAGCCGGCTATGACCTCAACTCGCTCTTTCACCTGACCAGCCCCGAAGTGCTGATCGGGCTGATCATCGGCGGCATGATGGTCTATCTGTTCGCCGCGCTCGCCATCGAGGCGGTCGGGCGGGCCGGCGGGCAGGTGGTCGAGGAGGTCCGCAAACAGTTCCGCGAGCATCCCGGGATCATGGAGGGCACCGAGAAACCCGAGTACGGCAAAACGGTCGCGATCGTCACCGCGGCGGCCCAGAAAGGAGATGATTCTGCCCGCCTTGATCCCGATTGTGGTTCCAGTGGTCGTCGGCTTGCTGAGTGTCAATGCGCTCGGTGGACTGCTGATCGGGGTGATCGTCGTCGGCCTATTTGCCGCGATCTCGATGACCGCCGGTGGCGGCGCCTGGGATAACGCGAAGAAGCTAATCGAGGACGGTGCCCACGGCGGCAAGGGTTCTGAGGCTCACGCTGCCTCGGTTACGGGCGATACCGTCGGCGACCCCTACAAGGACACCGCCGGACCGGCGATCAACCCGATGATCAAGGTCGCCAACATTGTCGCGATCCTGATCATTCCAATCGTTCACTTCTGAGCTCCTCCCCGCCAATCAACCTCGCTGACTTCGAGCAGCTCGCCGCGCAGGGGTTGGGGGCTGGGACGCTTGGGTATTTCGCCGGAGGAGCCTGCGATGAGGTGACGCTGCGCGACAACGTCGAGGCATGGCGGAGGTGGCGGCTGCGACCGCGGATGCTGGCCGATGTCAGTCGGGTGGAAACCGCGGCTCCGGTCTTGGGGGACGAGGCTTCGATGCCGGTGCTGGTTGCCCCGGTTGCCTATCAGCGGTTAGTTGACCCCGAGGGCGAGCTGGCAACCGCCCGCGCAGCGGCGGGCTCGGGGGTGGTGATGTGCCTGTCGACTCTGGCCACATCAACCCCGAGTCAGGTCGCGGCCGCAGCGCCGACGGGGAGGCTTTGGTTTCAGCTTTACTGCTTTCGGGACAAAGCTCTTACGCGGGCGCTGGTCGAGGAGGCGGTTGAGGCCGGCTCTGAGGCGATCGTGCTCACCGTCGATGCGCCGCGCGGGGGGCGTCGTGAGCGTGATCTGCGCACCAACTTCAGGATCCCTGAGGGACTCGGCGTGCCCAGCGTGCAGGCGGCACTGGGGGTTGACCGTGAGGTGACCATCGAGGAGACATTTTCGCTCCTGGATCCCGCCCTCAGCTGGCGCGACGTCGAGCAGCTCGCGTCCGAGTGCAGCCTGCCGATCGTGGTCAAGGGGATTCTGACCGGTGAGGACGCTGCGCTCGCCGTCGAGCACGGCGCTGCCGCGGTGATCGTCTCCAACCACGGCGGGCGCCAGCTCGACTGCGTGCTGGCCAGCGCCGAGGCGTTGACGGAGGTGGTTGAGGCGGTCGCGGGCCGCGCCTCCGTGCTTGTCGATGGCGGGGTGCGCCGTGGCACCGACGTCGCCATCGCGATCGCACTCGGAGCCGAGGCGGTCCTGGTCGGTCGCCCCGCGCTTTGGGGTCTCGCGGTCGAAGGTGAGGCCGGCGTGCGTCGGGTCCTCGATCTCCTGAGCGCCGAGCTAGAGTTGGCCCTCGCGCTGTGTGGCTGTGCGTCCCCGGCGGAGCTGGTCCGCGCCCACGTTCAGAGGGCGGCCTAAAATTGCGGTTGATGGCATCGCCAGAGGGGATATATCGCGGCTCGGTGCGGGCCTTCTCGTTCGTGTTCTTGGCAGTTGGCCTGGTGCTTTTGACGAGCACTCTGATCGCCGGGGGAGGACCGCTGTCAATCGGGGTGGTGATGGGCGTCGCCTTTGCCGCGGTTGGGGCAGGTCGACTGTGGGCCGCCTCACGGGTCGGGAGGTGAGGGCCGCGGCTCTCGTCGGGCTGGATCGAGGTTTGGGCCTCGGCCTCAGACCGCACCCACCCTTGGCTTCATGAGCGAGCCGCATCGCTCACGATCGGAGCCGCTGCTTCGGCGCGGATTGGGGGTTCCATGGCTTTTTGCGGCCGCCTACTCGGCGGTCGGCTTCTCGATCTACTTCGCGCTCGGGGTCGTCGCCGACCGCGGCCTTGGCCTCACCCCGCTGATCTTCCTCGCCGCCGGCCTGCTCTTCGGACTGACCACGCTCAGCTACGTCGAGGGTGGCGCGATGTTTCGCGAGCGCGGCGGGTCCTCGACCTTCGCCCGCCACGCCTTCAACGAGCTGATCGCCTTCATCGCCGGCTGGGCGATCCTGATCGATTACCTGATCGTGATCGCCCTGGCGGCGATCTCGGTTCCCCACTACCTGGAGCCGATCTCCCCCAGCCTCGGCAAGCCCGGCTGGGAGATCGGCTGTCGCCGCCCTGGTGATCGTCGCCGTCTGCGTGCTCAATGTCTTCAACGTCACCGGGCGGGGGCGCCAGCGCTCGCTCGCGGTGCTCGCCCTCGCCGACCTCGGCCTGCAGCTCGCGGTGATCGTCGTCGGGAGTGCTCGCCGTCTGGCATCCCGACTCGCCTCACCGCCCAGCTCGACCTCTTCACCAGTCCGAGCTTCAGGGACATCGTCTACGCGGCTGTCGTCGCGATGCTCGCCTACGCCGGGATCGAGGCCGCATCCGACCTCGCCCCCGACATCGACGTTGCAGCCCCGCGATCTGAAACGGATCGTCTCCCTCGGCGCGGTCGCGGTGCCGTTGGTCTACGCCGGGATGGCGGCGATCGCGCTGATGGCGGTGCCGGTTGTCGCCGGGCCCCACGGACCCGCACACCGCGCTCGGCGGCCGCTACATCGAGGCGCCGGTGCTGGGGGTCGTCTCCTCCTTCCACCCCGCTGGGTTGGCGGAAGTGATGCGCTGGATGGTGGCACTGGTCGCCACCCCGGTGCTCTTCTGGGCGGCCAGCATCTCGATGCTCGGCGTCTCCCGCCACATCTACACGCTGGCGATCAACCGCCAGATCCCGAGCTGGCTGGGCAAGCTCAGCAAACGCGCATGCGACCCCCTATGTGGCGATTGCGATCTCGGGCCTGATCGCGATCGGTCTCGTCGCCCCGACCAGCATCAAGCTGCTGGCCGGCATCTACGCCTTCGGGGCGACACTGGCGATCACGATTGCCCATCTCTCGATCATCCGCCTCCGGGTCACTGATCCGGATCGGGCCGCGGCCGTTTCGAATTCCCTGGAACCTGAGCTGGCGCGGATCAAGCCTCCCGGTTCCGGCCATCGTCGCCGCTTTGATCAGCGGCCTTGGCCTTTCTCAGCGTGCTCGCCTACCACGACGTCGCCCGCTGGGTCGGGCCTGGCCTGGATGGCGTTCGGGCTCGTCTTCTACGTCATCTACCGCAAGGTCTTCGAGGGAACGACCCTGACCAAGCGGGTCTCGGTCACCGAGCAGGCGCTGACCAAGCAGATGCCGGAGGTCGCCTTCCGCAACATCCTGGTGCCCGTCTTTGGCACCGAGCTCGACGACGACATCGTCGCCACGGCGGGGCGTCTGGCCGCCGCCGAACAGGAGGAAGATCGCCGCCGCGGGCGATGGCTCGCGCCTCGACCTCGTCTACGTGGTCGAGGTGCCGCTGACCCTGCCGCTGGACGCGAGCTTGCCCGCCGGAGCGCGAGGAGGAAGCGCGCCGGGCTCTGGCAAGGGCAAACGAGGTCGGCGAGGAGTACGAGGATGTCGCGGTCAGCGCCGAGGTCATCCGCGCTCGCAGCGTCGGCGCCGGGATCGTCGAGGCGGCGCGGCGGCGCGGGGCTGAAGCGATCGTCGTCGGGGGTGAGCCGCCGACCAAGATCAAAAGCGGCGCGGCGCTTGGCGGGATCGGTGTCGACCAAGCCGGCCGAGATCGGAGCCGCGACCGAGTACGTGCTCAAGAAAGCCCCCTGCCGGGTGCTGCTGACGGCGCCGCCTGAGGCGCTCGTTGAGCCGACCGCCCAGGCCACAGCGGCCGACTAGTATCCGGCCTATGTTCATCCTGATCGTCGGCTGCGGCCGGGTTGGCTCCTCGGTGGCGCGTGCGATGTTGCGCGAGGGCCACGAGGTCTCCTGCCTCGACGAGGACCCGGAGTCCCATGCCCGGCTCGAGGTCGGGCTGGAGAAGGGCTGGGAGGACCTTGGCGGGCATTTCACCGTCGGCGCCGGTCTGGAGACCGAGGCCCTGATCGCCGCCGGAATCGAGACGCGCGGATGCCTTTATCGCCTCCACCGATGGCGACAACACCAACATCATCATCGCCCAGATCGCCCAACGCCGCTACCGAGGTGCCGACCGTGATTGCGCGTGTCCTCGATCCGCTGCGGGCCGAGTGGTACCAGCGCCAGGGCCTGCATACCGTCTGCCCCACCCGGGTTGCGATCGACATGCTGGAGAACGCCGTCCGCGGTGGCGCCAAACGCGACGGTGGCGGAGCTGGCGACTCGGCGGAAGCCGCCTGAGCACAAGGAGAACAGGCACTCCATGTACATCATCGTCGTCGGAGCGGGCAAGGTCGGCTGGAACCTGGCTCGTGAGCTGCTCGAGAAGGATCACGAGGTGACCGTGATCGAGAGTGATCGGCGCCGCTACCTGACGGTCGAGCAGGAGCTCGAGCACAACGTCTCCTACGGGGACGCCTCGGAGCTTTGGGTCCTGGAGCGGGCCGGAATCCAGCGCGCCGACATGGTGATCGCGGTGACCGGCGACGACGAGGACAACATGCTGATCTGCCAGGTCGCCCGCGAGAAGTACCTGGTCGAGCGCGTCATCGCCCGCGTCAACAACCCGCGCAACCGCCAACACTTCGACCTGCTCGACATCAAGCCATCGGTATCGGCCACCGACCTGATCCTGCGCCTGCTCGAGCACGAGGTGCCCGAGTACGGGCTGGTCCACCTGCTCGACCTACAGGAAGAGCAGCTGGAGATCATCGAGATGCTGCTTGGTCAGGATTCCGGGGTCACCGGGCGTCGGGTCGGTGACCTGCAGATGCCCGAAGGCAGCCTCTGATCTCGGTACTGCGCGCTGGCAAGGGCTTCGTGCCCGGACCCGACACGGTGCTTGAGGTGGGCGATGAGGTCCTGGCCGTGCTCGATCCAGGTCAGCGAGGACGACCTCAAAGACGCTGTTTGGTCCGGAGGGAAGCATCGGCGCCAGCGATGGCTGATCGCGAGGTCGATTACCTGCTGGTCGGCGGCGGCATGGCCTCAGCCCACTGTGCTGCTGAGTTGCGCAAGCGCGGGGCGAAGGGTTCGATCCTTCTGGTCGGGCGTGAGCCCGAGCCTCCCTACGAACGCCCGCCGCTCACCAAGGAGTACCTGCGCGGCGAGGCGACGCGCCAGGACGCCTACGTGCATACCAGCCGGCGTGGTATGAGGAAAACGGGGTCGAGTTGCTGACCGGGCGCAACGTGATGTCGCTGGATCCCAGGGGCGTACGGCGAAGCTGCAGGGCGGGGAGGAGGTCGCCTTCGGCCGAGGCGCTGCTCGGCACCGGGGCGATCGTCAACATCCTGCGAGTCGAGGGGGCCGAGAACGAGGGCATCCACTACCTGCGCGCCTTTGGCAACTCCGATGCGATCCGCGCCGAGGCCGAGTCCGCAGAGCACGTGGTCCTGATCGGCGGCAGCTACATCGGCGACCGAGGTCGCCGCCTC
This sequence comes from uncultured Solirubrobacterales bacterium, assembly GCA_963745305.1. GTDB lineage: Bacteria > Actinomycetota > Thermoleophilia > Solirubrobacterales > 70-9 > CAVUWL01. Next base: position 269,985 of record CAVUWL010000017.1, on the reverse strand, counting down.
GCTGACCGCGATGGGCGTCAAGTGCACGATGGTGATGATGGAGGATGTAGCGCTTTCGCGGACCTTCGGCGACGAGGCCGGGCGCTGGTTTCAGACCCTGATCGAGGCGCACGGAGTCACAGTTCTCGGCGGCGAGGAGCTGGAGGCCTTCGAGGGCGACGGCCGGGTCCGAGCGGTGGTGACGAAAAGCGGTCGCAGCATTCGAGTGCGACGCGGTGGTCGTCGGCGCCGGAGTCCGGCCCGATGTGGCGCTTGCCGCAGCGGGCCGGTCTGGAGGTTGGCGATGGAGTCCTCTGCGATTCAAAGCTGCAGAGCTCGGTTGCCGGGATCTATGCGGCCGGAGACTGTTGCTCCTATGAGAGCGTCGTCCACGGCCGGCGGCTGCGGGTCGAGCACTGGGACGTGGCGATGCAGCAGGGCATGCACGTCGCCCGCAATATGCTCGGCGAGGACCTCGACTACGAGGTCGTTCCCTACTTCTTCAGTGACCTCGCCGACTGGGCAAGCCTTGAGTACGTTGGCCCCGCCGAGCGAGTGGGACCAGGAGCTATGGCGCGGTGACCAAGAAGCCGGCGAGTTCTCGGTCTGGTATCTAAAGGACGGCAGGGTGGCCGGGGCGCCTCAGTGTCGGGCGCGTCCGAGGATCTGGCCGAAGCACGGAGGTTGCTCGCCGACAGGCGTCGACGTCTCCGGTGCCACCGCCTTAATCGTCGATCCTGGTAGCGACCTCTCCCAGATCGGTGTCTGATCGAGCTCAGCGCCCTGCAGTTATCCTCCGATCCCTCCTTGCGGCCTGGTGTAATGGCAGCACGCCTCGCTCTGGACGAGGTAGTCGGGGTTCGAGTCCCTGGGCCGCAGCTGAAGCAGGTTTGCTTTAGAAAACCGTATCTGGCCAATTAGCCAGCCTTTGTGGGCCATCTCGTGTGCCGGTGAGCGCGACGTGGATGTCAAGATGCCCGCCGCCGGCGGACGAGGAGGGGCTTCCCACCCTTGCCTTCAAACTCACGGCCATCACCACCTTCACTCGATCCGTCAATCGTGAGGAACTAGCGCCCGATCTACAACTCGCCACCCCTTCGGTGGCGACGCTTGACCTAACCGCTCTTACGTTCGTCGCGCCAGCCACGATGCATTTGTGTTCGCGATAATTCGCCGGGGTCGGGAGGGCGGCACGATCTCCGTTGGAAGCTGGCCGATCATCATTAGTATCTGCTGCCCGTGTCTAACTCAGACGAGATGCAGCGCCAATTCGCGGAGGCAGCCGCACCGGAGGTCATGGCATTGCTAGAGCAGGCTGGAGAGACACTTAGTCTCGATAGCTCGCAGGCCGAAGAGGTGAGTTACTACTTATCGAAAGCGTGGATGGCTGGAGCCATCTTTGGTCAAGAGCGGATCGTGGTCCAGGCGGAACAGCAGGAGGCTGCGGTTGATCTAACCGTATTCAGGCCCCGCTCCCCGGGCGAGAAGGACGCAGGGTAGTTACCGATTCGACCGCTGTTCGTGCACCTTTCGTAGGCCAGTGAGTATCGCTCGCCGATCAGCTGTCGCGGTGCGTCTTAAGCTCCTTGACGAGCGGTAGATCCGCGCTCTTGGTGGTCTCGCTCGAAGTTGCGCCCTCCGTCGCTTGCGGCTGCGGAGCTCATCGACCACTCCGACTGGAGTGTTCAGCGCGACAGTCGCAAACCAGATTGAAAAGGAGGTCGACGTCTCGAATGCCAGGTGTCAACGAACCACGGCGAGGATTCGCCCCTTGCACAGGCCGTCGCAACCCGCTGACCTGCGTGCCCTTTCGGCCCGCGGATCGAGTTCGGGCGCATCGACATAGAGCATGCCGCCGGCAAGCTTGAAATATCGGAATTGGGCGTGATCAGGACTCAGTCGGGACCGATGAGGCAGAAGGAATTGAAAGGTGCGAGGTCGGCGGGGGAGGCCATGTCTCAAGGCGGTTGAGCAAAACCCCCTTGGTCCGATCGCCGTGCCGCCTTTGATCCTGGCGTTCGCACCGTGCCAACTAGCTTGTGACGATGGGCGAGGAACTTAAGCTGCGTCTGGCCGCGCGAGTGCTCCTGCTCGATGAGCGGGAGCGGCTCCTGCTGTTTCGTGCTGAGCGAGCTGAGACGGGAGAGATATTTTGGTTTCCGCCAGGAGGCGGCTTGCACAAGGGCGAGGATGCTCGTGAGGCGGCCCTGCGCGAGGTGGCCGAGGAGACCGGGCTCACCGGGCTGAATCTGGGCCCCGAGGTCTGGCGCCGCCGCCACGTCTTCACCTGGCGGGGTATCAAATGGGACCAGCGCGAGTCGTGGTTCATGGCGCGGGTGGGGCATTTTGAGCCCGACGGTGGCGCTATGTCAAAAAGCGAGAGGGCTGAATTAACCGCCGCTCGCTGGTGGAGCGTGACTGAGCTGGCGGTCGCGACCGAGGAGCTTGCTCCCCGTGATCTAGCCGCCAGACTCGCCGCCTTGCTGGAGAAGGGTCCGCCCCCGACGCCGATCCGGGTGGGCCGCTGAATTACCGATCGGGCGTGAGACGCGCGGGGCGGGGCCGGCATCCCAACAGCTGTCGAATCGCTCTGCTAGCGTCGCGAACGGGATGAGACCACGGATCTGTCTGATCGCGCTGTCGGTTGCGGCTCTTGCCATCGCGGGCTGCGGCGGTGGCGGAGGTGGATCCAGCACGACGACGGCCTCCGTAGCTTCCACACCGACAACGGCTGCAATCAGCAAGACCGAATACATCAAGGAGGGGGATGCAGTCTGCGCGGAGGTGAACGCTGCCGTCGGCTCGATCGGCTCCTCCTCGAGCTCTGCTTCCTCGAGCCAGGTCGGTCAGGTCGCAGAAATCTACACGGGAATGACCAGCAGCCTGAAGGGCCTGGAAATGCCCGAAGGCGGCGGCAACAGTCAGGTCATCTCCGCCGCTGAAGCACTCTCCAAGGCAGAGGGCGAAGCCAAACTCGCCAACGAACGTGGCAATAGCAGCGCCCTGAGCGCCGCCGAGACGAGTGCCACCTCGGCCCTCACATCTTTCCAGTCTGCCGCCCAAGCCTACGGTTTCAAAAAATGCAGCGAAGGGCCGCGGGCGCCTTCCGCCTCCGCCGGCTCGACCAATCCATCCTCGTCTTCTTCGTCTTCCTCCTCAACCGCGACCACTCCGGCCACCGGTGCACCCGCGGCTCCCACTTCGACTCCGGAATCCGAAGCCGCACCCAACACCGGCGGTGCCGCCGGTGCCGAAGGGACCCCGGCCCCCTCGAATGGCGGCGGCGCAGCGGGTGGGGGGGGCAGCAGTGGAGCTGGTAGCGGATCGGGCGGAATCGGCCCCGGTTAGGCTACGCGGCAGAGGACTGCGCCCAGGCGCCATACAGGCGCGAGTAGGGGCCACCGGCGTCGATCAGCTCCTCGTGGGTTCCCTGCTCGGCGATCCTCCCGCCTTCCAGGACGACGATCTTTCCAGCACGGCGGATCGTCGAGAGGCGATGGGCGATGACGATCGCGGTGCGCCCGCTGCAGCAGCCTTTCGAGTCCGCGCTCGATCGTTTTCTCGGTCCGCACGTCGACATTGGATGTCGCCTCGTCCAGGATCAGGATCCGCGGCTCGGCCAGAAGCGCTCGGGCGAAGGCGACGAGCTGGCGCTGGCCCGCCGAGAGCTGTGACCCCGCGCTCGCCGACCTGAGTCTCGATGCCTTCGGGCAGCGCGGCGACGAACTCGGTTGCCCCCACGGTTTGGATTGCTTCGTCGATCTCCTCCAGGCTTGCCTCGGGGCGCCCAAAGGCGACGTTCTCTCGCACGCTGCCGGAGAACAGAAATCCCTCCTGGGGGACGATTCCGAGCTGGCGGCGCAGCGCCCGCTGCTGGACACCGCGCAGATCGTGTCCGTCGACCATGACCCGGCCCTTCTGAGGGTCATAGAAGCGCGCCACCAGCTTGGCGAAGGTCGACTTGCCGGCCCCGGTCGCGCCGACCAGCGCGAGGGTCTGCCCAGGGGGCACGTGGAGGTCGACCTCACGCAGCGCCCAACTCGGACGATCTGCTGCACCTTGTCGCTCCCGGAGCAGTGCGTCCTCGGCGTAGGTAGAACGAGACGCCGTCCATCTCGATCTCGCCCGCGCAGCGTCCCTGGGTCGATAGCTCCGGGCGCGTCGACCATGTCGGGCTTGGTGTCGAGCAGGTCGAAGATCTTGTCCAGCGCCGCCATCCCCTGCTGGTAGGTGGTGTAGAGCTGGGAGAGTTCCTGGATCGGTTCGAAGAAGGTGACCAGGTAGCCAACGAAGGAGACGATGATGCCGATCTCGATCGCGCCGTCGATCGCCTGGCTGCCGCCGTAGAGGAGGATCACCGCGGTGCCGACTGCGGCCAGCATTTCGACCGCCGGGAAGTAGGAGGCGTTGAGGTAGACCGTCCTCATGTTGATCGCCCGGTTTTGCTCGTTGAGGTCGGTCATCACCGCCGACGTGCCGCGGCTCCTGGCCGAAGCTGCGCACCACCCGCACGCCGCTCAGCGTCTCCTGCAGGTAGGCGGTGACGGCGGCGATCCGCTCCCGCGTCGCCCGGTAGGCGCCGGCCGAGACGATCCGGAAGACGAGGCTGGCGATAGCCAGCAGCGGGAAGGTGAGGAAGGTGACCAGCGCCAGCTTCACGTCGAGCAAGAGCAGGATCACGACCACCCCGACCAGGGTCAGGGTGCTGGAGAACATCGTCACGACGCCGGTGGTGACCAGCTGGTTGAGCGCCTCGACGTCGTTGGTCATCCGCGAGATCAGGACGCCGGGGCTGCGGCGGGTGAAGAAGCCGATCGACATCGACTGGATGTGGGAGAAGAGGCGCTCGCGCAGGTCCTGGAGCGCCCGGGTGCCGACCCAGCCGACCAGGTAGGTCTCCGCGTAGGTGCCGACGGCGTAGAGGATGGCGGCGAGCGACGAAGGCGGCGACGGTGAGATCGAGAGCGCTCAGGTCGCCGGCCCTGATCCCGGCGTCGATCGCGCGGCCGGCGAGGTAGGGGGGCGCGAGTCCGGCGCCGGTCTCGATCAGCAGGGCGACGAACATCAGCGTCATCCGCCCGCGGTAGGGTCGCAGCAGCCGATCATCCAGCGCACCTTGCGGCCCGCTGATCCTCGCCGCGGACCAGCCGCCAGAGCGACTTGAACAGAAGGTAGACGTTTCTGGCGGCATTATCGCCTGGACCCTGCTCGGTATCCGGGCAGTGCTGGGGGCGGGTCGGGCGTCGAGATGGCCTCGTTCTGATCGGATCCATCTCCGGCGCGCGGATTTTCCTCGGCGCTTCCGCTTCGGTCCTTGTCCGGCGTGCTCATAGCTGGGCCATCTGCTCGCGGTGCTCGAGGTCGCGCTGCAAGAAGACCGTGTCGGCAAGGCCGTGCTCGGCGATCTCGACGTAGAAGCCGCAGCGCTGCAGCAGCTCCTCGTGGGTGCCGCGGTCGACGATTCGCCCCGCGTCCATGACGACCACCTCATCGGCCAGGGAGACGGTCGAGAGGCGGTGGGCGATGATGAACGGTTGTGCGCCCCGCCATCGCCTCCTGCAGCCCAGTCTTGATCGCCACCTCGGTGCGTCGCGTCGACCGAGGAGGTGGCGTCGTCGAGGATCAGGACCCTCGGATCGGCGAGCAGTGCTCGCGCGATCGCGATGCGCTGGCGCTGTCCGCCTGAGAGCGTCAGCCCTCGCTCGCCAACCCGTGTCTCGTAGCCCTCGGGCAGTTCGCGGATGAAGGCATCGGCCTGGGCGCGACGAGCTGCCGCTTCGACCTGCACCCGGCTCGCCTCGGGGTGCGCGTAGGCGATGTTCTCGGCGACGCTGGCGGTGAACAGGAAGCTGTCGTCGGCGACGAAGGCGATCTCGGAGCGCAGCGACACGAGGTCGACGTCGCGCACGTCGGCGCCATCGACCAAGACGGTCCCCTCGCTTGGGTCATATAGCCGTGCGATCAGCGCTACCAGGCTGGTCTTGCCGGAGCCCGAGGGTCCGACCAGGGCAACCGTCTTGCCCGCCTCGAGTGTGAGATCAACGTCGCTGAGCGCCGGCGAGGAGCCTCCGTAGCGCAGGGTCACGCCGCGCAGCTGAACCTCGCCTCCGCCGGCCGGCAGGGAAGGAGCGTCGGGCGGGCTCTTGATCGCCGGATCACGGTCGAGGATTTCGAACATCCGGTTGCCCGAGGCGACCGCCCGCTGCGCCATCCCCATCGTCACGCCGAGCATCCGCATCGGCCCGGCCAGCATCCCGAGGTAGAAGTAAAAGGCGGTGAAGTTGCCGAGGCTGAGATTGCCCGTCGATCACCTCGCGGCCGCCGATCAGCTAGCACCAGGGCGATCCCGATCTGCGGCAGAGAGCCGATCAGAGGCGAGAAGAAGGCCTGCAGCCGGGTCGAGTAGATGCTTTGGTCAAAGACCCTGGCGACGGCGCGCCGGAAGCGGTGCAGCTGGTATTCCTCGCGGGCAAACGCCTTGACGATGCGGATGCCGGAGATGTTCTCCTCAGCCTCCGCGGTCAGCTCGGCGATCCGCTGCTCGACCTCCTGCAGAGCCGGACGCGAGACCCGGTTATAGCGGGAGGCGGTGAAGACGACGAAGCGGCGCCGGAGCCAGCGCGATCAGCGCCAGCAGCGGCTTGATCACGATCATCACCGCGCTCGCCAGGACGATCGTCAGCAGGCTCTGGGTGATGAAGATCGAGGCCGTAGCCGAGAAAGAAGCGGATCGATTGCAGATCGACCGTCGCCCGCGACATCAGCTGCCCGGTCTGCTGGGAGTCGAAGAAGCCGAGCTCGAGGCGCTGCAGGTGCGCGTAGAAGAGCTGGCGCAGGTCGAATTCGACCGCGAGCGAGACCTTGCCGGCGACCAGGCGCCTCACCATCGTCAGCCCCAGTCTCAGAACGCTCGCCCCGATGATCACCAGCGCCAGCGGCAGCAGCTCGGACTTGTTGAGGCGTTTCGATCGCGTTGATCGCCCGCGCCGACCAGCAAGCGGGATCAGCACCGTCATCCCGATCGCAAACCAGGCGAAGACCAGCGAACCCCACAGTTCGCGGCGGTAGGGGCGCAGAAATCCCATCAAACGGCGGTAATTCCCCATCTACCTCACTATACAAAGTGAAGTAAAGGCCCCAACCCGTTGCCGCGACGCTATTCGAACGCCGCAGTTGCTTTGGTGCTGGGTATCCATCCCTTCCTGCACGGTCCCGGCGGAGCGTGCCCAGGCGGAGGCAGGATCTGGAAATTGGTGACTCCGTGAAATTGGGTCATCGTCCCGTTGTTATTCGCCAAGCTGATCACGATGTGGTAATAGCCAGGTGGCAGGTTGTGGTAGAAGATCACCGGCCGGGTGCCGGGCGAGTAGGAGCCGGCAACACCGAGTCGTTCGGCTAGCACCCCATTCGGTCCTGAGTATCTTGGGTAATCGAAGGAGGCACCGAGCAGCCTCCCGCTGCTCAATGGGTTTCGAAGGGCGCGGCGAAGTCGGCGTTTGGCGATGCAGTTTGGCGCCCTGTGCAGCTGAAAGCGGATATGGCCTTCGTCCAACTCGGGCTCGTGGCCGAACTGTTGGGGGGACAGATGGAAGTTGTGCACGGTGACGCGGACCACGACGGCGCCGCTCGTCTGGCGCGAGCCATTCCGCGGCGCAATCACGGCGACGCTTGGCGCTCCGGGGATCGGCGGCAGTTTGTGCACCGGGCGCTGTCGCTGCAGTTCGCGCAGGGCATTGTCGCCCCCGCCACCCGAATTGAGGACGACAAAGAGCACCACACCCGCCACGATGGCGGCCGCGAAAATGGTGATCCTGGCCCGCATTGAGGCCGAGACTCTACGCTGATGGGGCGCTCCATCGGGCTGCTGTCGGTGTTTGACCTCAGGCGCAGCGACTAACGTGTACGGGCTCCGGGAAGGCGGCCGCAACTACCAGTGAAGGCAAGTCGAGGAACTTGAAGACGAAAATCTCAATGCTGGGCGCATGCCTTGTGCTCGCCTTTGCACTCGCAGCGCCTTCGGCGCCGGCGCAGGGGTTTTCGGATTTCGTCAACCCTTTGGCTGGAACTGAGCCTGGGCCGGGGACCTTTGGCGGCGGCCATAACTTCCCCGGGGCGACGGTCCCCTTTGGGATGGTGCAATGGAGCCCCGACACCGTTCCGGCCAATGAAACCGGCTCCGGGGGCTATGACTACCGCAACCATCACCTCAAAGGGTTCAGCCTCACCCATCTGAGCGGCGCCGGTTGCGCTCTGTACGGAGACTTCCCCTTTCTGCCGACCACGGAACCGTTGCTCGGTTCGCCGGTTGCCACGACCTCGAGCAAGCGCTCCACCTACGCGGGGCAGCTGCAACCGGGTTTCTCCCACCGCGGTGAACGGGCTCGGCCGGGCTTTTATTCAATGCGTTTGAACCCTTCCCACGGCGCGGCAATCGATACGGAACTGACCACGACGACCCGAACCGGCCTGGGACGTTTCGATTTCCCCTCCAACCCGCACTCGAGCATTCTGATCAACGCCGGTGGAAGCGCCCAGCCCGACGACTTCGCGAGCGTGCAGATCAATCCCGAAGCCCAGGAAATCGACGGCAGCGCCTCCAGCGGTCTCTTCTGCGGGCAACGACCGCGCTACAAAGTCTATTTCGCGGCGGTGTTCAGCCGTCCATTTGGCGCCTACGGCACCTGGGAGGGCAGCGCCCTGAGCCCTGGATCGACTTCGGCGAGTGAAACACAGGGGCCCGAATCCGACCCGACAAAAAGCGCCAACGCTGGCGCCTATGCGACCTTTGATACGAGTCACAGCAAGGTTGTGCTCGTCCGAGTTGGCGTCTCCTTCGTCAGCGTTGCGGGCGCTCGCGAAAATCTTGCAGCCGAAGACCCGGGACTCGCCTTCGGTACGGTCGCCACCCGCGCCCAGCACAGCTGGAACGCTGCGCTGGGCCGGATCCGCGTCGGCGGCGGGCCCAGCGGTTTGCTCAGGACCTTCTACACCGCGCTTTATCACGTCTTCATCGCGCCGCGGACGTTCAATGACGTTAACGGCAACTACCCCGGGATGGACGGGCGCATCCATAACAGCGACGGCCATACCCAGTACGCCGATTTTTCCGGTTGGGATATCTACCGAACCGAGATCCAGCTGCTTTCGATGCTTGAACCCAAACGCGCCGACGACATGGTTCGCTCTCTTCTCATTGATGCCGACCAAAGCGGCTGCCTGCCCCGCTGGCCCTATGCCAACGGCCAGAGCATGACCATGGTCGGTGATCCCTCCGACCCGATTATCGCCTCAGCGGCGGCCTTTGGAGCGGGGGACTTCGATAGCCCGGGCGCCCTGGCTGCGATGCTTAAAGGGGCGAATCAACCATGTCAGAGCGCCAATGGCTCCTACGTTGAGAGGCAGGGTCAGAGCTTCTATCAGTCGCTTGGATACATTCCCTATGACGTCGACTCCCACGTCAGCCAGGCGGATTCGATTACGGGTAGCCCCGAAGCGGTCTGGGGTTCGGCGGCCACCTCGCTGGAATACACAGTGGATGACTTCGCGATCGCTCAATTCGCCGCTCGAGTCATGCACAACCCCACCGTCTACAGCGAATTCATGGCTCGCTCAGGTAATTGGCGCAATCTCTATGACCCGAGCACCGGGCTGATCGAGCCCCGCTACGCCAACGGGCAGTTCCCAGACCCTTACAACCCCGCAGAAGGAAGCGGTTTCGTTGAGGGCGACGCCTATCAGTACACCTGGATGGTGCCCCAGGACCCAGTGGGACTCTTCGATCAGATGGGTGGCCTCGCAAAGGCCTCCGGCAGGCTCCAATATTTCCTGCGCGAACTGAATGGCAGTACCCACTCCGAACATGCGCTGCTTGGCAACGAGCCGACGTTACAGACCCCCTGGATGTTCGACTGGGCGAGGCGCCCATATCTCACCCAGGAATCGGTCCGGCGGGCCCTGATTAGCCTCTACAGCACCAGGCCCGACGGATATCCTGGCAACGACGACTTGGGGACGATGTCGGCCTGGTACGTCTTTGGAGCGCTTGGCCTCTACCCCGAGGTTCCGGGGGTGGGGCTTCTTGCGGTGGGCAGTCCGCTGTTTGCTAGGGCGTCGATTGCGCTGGCCAACCACAAGCGGGCCTTGATCACAGCCAGCGCCCACACTTACGTCAGACCTAAGCCAAAGAAGGGCAAAAAGCATCGCAGGCCAGCGAAGCCCCGCCGCGTCACGATCAGCCCCTCCAGTGCCCCATACATCGACGCCGTCCAGTTCAATGGGCATGGCTTTGGGCGGCCATGGACCAGCTATTGTGCGCTGGCCAAGGGCGGTCACCTAGCCTTTCAGCTCGGCACCCGCCCCGATCGGGGATGGGGGAGTTCAGCTGCGGCCGCGCCACCATCATTCGGTCCCAACCAAAAGATGCCCGAAAACACCTGCACGCCGTGAGCTTGACCTTGGTCACGGCTTTAACCCCGCTTTAACGGCCCTTGAAGGCAACCTAAACAACCCTGGCGAATCTCTAGACTCGTGGATACTTCCGCAGCCACCGTTCCGGCTGCCGCAATCGGCACGGACAACCAGCGCACCGCCCCTGCCCGCTCGACCGTTCTCTGGACGGTTGCCGGGCTGACCGCGCTGGGGATTGCGATTCGGTTTTCGACCCTCGGCCTGCAGAGCTATCACCACGACGAGGTGATCACCGCCGGGAGGGTCCTGCCCGGGAGCTTTTTTCACATGCTGAGCGAGGTGCGGCTGAGTGAGTCAAACCCGCCCCTCTACTACGCGCTTGCCTGGGGGTGGGCAAAGGTCTTTGGTCTCGGCGAAGTGGGCCTGCGGTCACTCTCGGCGCTCTTTGGCGCGGCCACCATCCCGGTCGCCTTCTTCATTGGCCGAGAACTCTCGGGCAGGCGCGCCGGCTATATCGCCGCGGCGATCATTGCGGTCAACCCGATGTTGATCTGGTACTCCCAGGAGGCGCGGGCCTACTCCCTGCTCGTCTTCTTTTGCGCGCTCTCGTTCCTGTTCTTCTTGCGGGTGCTGAGAAGCGCCGAGAATCGCGACCTCGCCCTCTGGTCGTTGGCCTCAATCGGCGCTATCACCAGCCACTACTTTGCTGTCTTTCCGGTCGCTATCGAGGCTGTCTGGTTGCTATATGTGATGCGCGAGGAGTGGCGTCGGGCGGCGTTGGCGGTTGCTGGGATCGCGGTGGTTGGCCTCGCCCTGATCCCGTTGCTAGTGGCTCAGATCAACCCCGAACACGTTGGCTGGATCGAACACAGTTCGCTGCTCGGGCGAATTGGAGAAACGTTCGCCAGCTTTACGATCGGTGAGACCGGTCATGTGATCGGTGAGCCCCCTCGGAATAAATTTGCGGTGATCCCGGTGGCCCTGATCCTTGGTGCCTTTGCCTTGGTCATGCTGCGCGGCAGCGAACGACAGAAGCGCTCGGCCGGGATCAGCTTGATTGTTGGGTTCGGCGTTGTGATTCTGGCTGCGGTTGCGGCGGTGCTGGGCAAGGACTACGTGGTGGAGCGCAACCTGCTTCCGGCCCTGATCCCGATTTTCACCGCGGCTGCGGTCGGATTTGCCAGTGCCGGAGCACGCCGGATTGGCCTCATCCTTGCCACGGTGCTGATTGCCTATTGGGTCGCGTTTGACGTCTACGTGACCCAAACACCGAGTCTGCAACGGCCAGACCTTCGCAAGATTGCCCAAGAGCTGGGTCCTCCGGTTCGTCCGCGAGCGATCGTAACCTGGAAACTGGCAATTGATCCGGTCGAGTTCTACTTAAACGACGGTTCGCAGCGAGTGGAGAGTGGGGCGGCTCCGGTGCACGAAGTCGCGGTGATCACCAAGTCCTACGTAAAAGGGCGTCCAGCCGGCCTGCCAGCAGCCTTTTACCCGATCCAGCGGCAGCGTTTCAGCCGCCTCACGCTCACCCGCTATATGGCGAAGCGTGCTGCCCCAATCCCTTTCCATGCGCTGCGCAAGCTTCCGACTGGATTCCGACGCAACGCCGTGATCATCGACGGCGAGCCGCTACAGACATCCCTGCCAGGCAGGGTGGCGCTGATCGGTGGACCCAAAGGGGTCTTTCAGCTGTCCTCGATCGAGACCGGGAAGCCGGCGGTCAACCCCACTTCCATCCCCGAATCTCCCCAGCGTCGCCGATGAGTCCCTCCGAACTTGCCGATCGCCTGGGTGCCGCGGCGCGTCACCCCGCAAACTGGTGGCAGCTGCTCAAATTCGGGATTGTCGGGGTCTCTGGTTACCTGATCAATCTGGCCGTATTCGCCGGCCTAGTTGAACAGCTCGGGGTTCACCACGCCGTGGCTGCGATCGGCGCCTTCTGCGTTGCGGTCACCAACAACTTCCTCTGGAACAGGTACTGGACCTTCGGTCCAGGGAAAGGCCACCCGGCTTTTCAAGTCGCCCGCTTTTTCGCCGTAAGTCTCGCCTCGCTTGCGATCAACCTCGTCGTCCTCGAGGCGCTGGTCTCGGGGGCCAAGATGGGGGATCTCTCGGCCCAGGCAATCGCCGTCGCCGTCGCGATGCCGTTCAATTTCCTCGGTAACCGGCTCTGGACTTTCGCCTGAGATAGCGTCGCTATCGCTTGAGCGTGTGTCTTCTGCCCGCTCCAGGGCTGGCAGGGGAATGTAGACTCAGCCGCGTTCGCGCCCGTAGCTCAGTGGTAAACGGCCTCTGAAAGGGGGCCAAAGAGCATCGGTCTTTCCAACCGAAGGTCGTGGGTTCGATTCCCACCGGGCGCATTTTTCGTTGTTTCGGGGCGCGGGCGATCGGGATCGCCCTTCGCCCTGGATGCCTTAAGCAGAAGTTGGCTTCTACCTCGCAGTTTTGAGGTCTATTGATCGGGGCAATTCGAGACAGAGCCCTCCCCGTTGATGTTGAGGCGGCCGATCCCGGGAAAGAAGCGGCCGGTGCGGGGGCATAGGCAGCGTAGCGTTCGCCGTGAAGCTCGGCCATGTGGGGCTCCTCGATCAGGCGCGTCTGCAGCTCAAGCCCAAGGATTAAAAAGGTTGCTGCTGCGATGGTTGCGAGGTTGGGGAGCGAGCAAAGCGAATCCTATGAAGGCCGGGAGCATCGCCGCAAATATCGGATTGCGGACGATCGCAAATATGCCATCGCTGACCAGATAAGTCGACGCGGTGGGGTCGACACCGATCCGCCAAGCATCGCCCATCCTGAACTGTGCCAACGAGGCGCTCACGATCCCCAGGTAGGCGAGCGTCGCACCGAGAGTGCCTGATAGCCCGCCGCCGCGCGGCGCGAGCGGGCCCAGGACATTCATGATTTGAAGCACCGTTCCACCGAAACAGAGCGCGACGGCGGTCACGAGTACCAGCCCAGACGCCCACTCAACGGTTCCGGTTTGCGGGCGACTTCCAAGACCGGTAGAGCCGGTCCGCCGAAATTGCACCGCGATTCGCAATCCGATGGCTAATAAGCCGTAGAGGAAGAGGAGAAGGAGTCCGAGAACGGGCATCGCGAGGCCTAGAACTCACCTGTTCTCAACAAGGCGCCGGGCCAGGGCCCGAAGGAGCTCGGATGTGGAAATTTCCAGATACAGCACTTGTGAGCGATTACTCGTGTTTTTCAACTCGCTTTTGCGCCGATCGAAGCGATGCCCGTGGCGCGGCGCCTGAAGCCGCTCAGGGAGCGACAGCAGGTTCGATCCCGCGAGACCTTCGAGGCGATCTTGCAGGCGGCGGCTCAGGTTTTCGAGCGCCGCGGATACGCGGCGGCGACCACCAATCGGATCGCCGAGCGGGCCGGGGTCTCGATCGGCTCGCTTTATCAGTACTTCCCCAATAAGGCCGCGATTCTTGTCGCGTTGAGCGAGCGCCATCTACAGCAGGGCATCGCGCGCCTTGCGCCTTTGATTGAGTTCATTCGCGGCCGATCCGCCACCGGTGCGCGAGGGAGTTTCGATTTTGATCGCGGCAATGGTCGAGCTGCACGCCGAATCGCCGCGTCTACACCGAGTCTTGTTTGAGGAGTCCCCTCGGCCAGCCGCGCTGCAGGAGCGGATCGAAGCTACCCAGAAGATCGCGGTTAGTGCGGTTGAGAGCTGGCTTCGCAGTCGCGATGAGGTTGATGTCGCTGATCGGTGCCTTGCAGCAGAACTGGTCGTTGGGGTGATCGAGGGGGTAACCCACCGCCTCGTGATTCACCCCAATTCCGGCCTTAGGCCCGCTGATTATGAGAAGGAGACCGTTGTTCTCCTGAGTCGCTACCTGCTCTCGGCGCCGCAAGGCCGGCTCTGATCGGGCTCGATGGGCGAGCTGACCCGACCTCAAGGTCACGGCCGGCCTCGATCGACTCCCAGGTCCCGGCCGAGGCTCGCCATCGGCCTTTGGCTCGGCGGCTTAATCCGCAGGCGGCTTGGTGCGCGGAGTTGGCGCGATCCGGTCGATCTCGGCGAGGTCGGCGGGGTCTGGTTTCCAATCCAGGGCCGCAACGTTTTCGACAACCTGCTCAGGCCGGGTGGCCCCGGCTATCACCGAACCGACTGTCGGCTGCGCGGCGAGCACGGCTATTGCCACGTCAAGTACGGTGACCGCTCGACTGGCCGCAAACTCCGAGAGCGCCTCGACGATCTCAAAGCTCCGATCGCTCGCGGCTTGTCCGCGCGAGGCGAGGCGACTGCCCTCGGGATCGGGCTCTCCCCGTCGATACTTTCCGCTAAGTAGTCCGCTGGCGAGCGGAAAATAGGGAAGTATCGAGACCCCGAGGCGCTCACAGCTCGGGACGATATCGGCCTCGATCCCGCGCTCGAGCAGGCTGTATTGGTTTTGCAAGGTGACGAAGCGTGCGGTTCCCTGATCGCGTGCGACCAACTCCGCCTCTTCAAGCTGAGCGGCGGAGAAGTTTGAGCAGCCGATCGCCCGGACGAGTCCTTCCCCGATCAGCTCATCGAGCGCGGCTAGGGTTTTCTCGATCGGAGTGATTCCGTCTGGCTGGTGATATTGGTAGAGATCGACCCAGTCAACCCGGAGGCGCCGCAGCGATCCCTCCAGCGCCCAGCGGATATAGTCACGCGAGCCACGCGGGAGATCGGGGACATCATCGGTTCCGGGCATCTGCATCCCGAACTTGGTCGCGATTACGTACTGCTCCCGTCGACCCTCGAGTGCAACTCCCATTAGCGTCTCGCTGCGGCCGCCTCCGTATATGTCCGCAGTGTCAAACAGCGTGATTCCTGCCTCCAGTGCGGCATCCAAGACCGCCCTGGTGGCCTCTTGATCCAATCGACGACCGAAGTTGTTGCAACCGAGCCCAACCAAGGAGACCTTCAGCTCGGAGGAACCGAGGCGTCGGGTGGGCAGGTTAGTAGGTGATGGTGTGGCCGGCATCTTGGAGCTCCTCTCGCCGTGGGGCGACCCAGCGTCGGCCCGGGCTTGTGTTTTCTACACCTCAACACGGCCAAAGGCGTCATTTCGGTCACCCGGCGGGACCCGCAGTCGGCTAGCTTAGAATCTGAGCGGCAGAATCGCGGGCATTGCAGTGGTGTTATCAACCAGACAGTTCTCGCTGCAAGAGCTCGGAGGCCGATGGGGAGATGACCAACAAGACGAAGACATATGACCCCCGAGCGGTGGAGCGCGGCCGACAAGAGGCGTGGTCGCAGCGACGCGCGTTTGAGACAGCGGTTCCGGTCGAGGGCCAGCGCGGGGTCTATGTAAAGCCCTCGAGCCCTTTTACCTCGGGGAACCTGCACATGGGCCACGTGCGCGATTACGCGATCGGGGATGCCTACGCGCGCTTCCGCCGGGCCCGGGGAGACGCGGTTCTGTTTGGCTTTGGCTTTGACGCGTTTGGTCTGCCAGCAGAGCTTGCCGCGATCGAGCGCCGCGAGCCGCCCGCTGATTGGGTGGAGAGAAGCGGCGAGCGCATGCTCGCCCAGATGGTCAGGCTAGGTTTCTCCTTCGATTACGGCCGAGTCTTCTACAGCTCCGATGAGAACCAGTATCGGTGGTCGCAATGGCTGTTCCTAACCCTTCTTGGCGCTGATCTGATCTACCGAGCCGATGCAACCGTCGATTGGTGCGATCACTGTCAGACGACGCTCGCAGCGCTTCAGGTGGAGCAAGGGCGATGCTGGCGCTGCCACAACGAGGTTAGGCTGATCCGCCGCCCGACCTGGTTCCTACGGATCGCTCCCTTCCTGGAGGAGAACGATCTCAACCTCGACCAGCTCGAGGACTGGGACGAGCTCTCACTCGCGACCCAACGCTACATCCTCGGGCGCAGCGATGGCTACGAGCTCGACCTCGAGGGGGCCAACGGACTGCGCCTTACGGTATTTACCCCCCACCGCGATTTCGTTGCTGAGGCCAGCTTCGTGATGCTCTCGCCGCGACATCCTGAGATCGAGCGGTGGATCACGGGTACCGCGCAACGTTCTGAGCTAGACGAGCTCCGCTCAGGCGGTTGGGAGCGCAGTGCCCGCGACGCGTCAAGCGTGCCTGTGATCGACAGCGGCGCGGCGGTGCTCGGCCCCACCGGCAGCAGCCTGCCGGTTTTCGTCTCGCCGCTCGTCGATGCTCGCTATGGACCGTTCGCGGTTTTGGGTATCCCGGCGGTCGATGAGGCAGACGAGACGATCGGTCAACGGATGGGACAGACCGCGACCGGGCCCGCACAGCCCGGCCGAGTTTCCGCGGAGCTGCGCGGGACGAGGCGATATCGGGCCTCTGATTTCTCGATCTCGCGCCAGCGCTACTGGGGTACGCCGATCCCGATCATCTACTGCGAGCGATGCGGAGGCGTTCCGGTTCCCCTAGAGCAACTCCCGGTCCGCCTGCCACGTGACATTGAGCCAACTGGAGAGGGCAATCCGCTCGCCGATCGGCCCGATTTCGTCGACGTCAGTTGCCCGGTCTGCGGCGGTCCGGCACGACGCGAGACCGACACCCTCGATTGCCATTTTGATGCGCTCTGGCTTTGGATACCGGCTGCCGTTCCCCCCGCGGAGAGGGCCGAGAATATGTTCTCCCATCCCGATTTGCGCCGCTGGCTTCCCGCGGAGCGCCTCGTTGCAGGCGCCGACAGCGGCGGATTCGTATTCGATCAACGGATTGTCACCAAGGCACTGCGCGATATCGGCCCGCTAGCCTTCCTCGATGACGGCGAGCCGTTCTCCGGCTGTCTTTTCCACGAGATGGTGATCGCCGGTGGTCGCAAGATGAGCAAGCACCTCGGCAACGTGGTTGATCCAGACGAGCTGGTGGAGCGCTACGGTGCCGATACGGTGAGACTCGCCGTTCTCTACGCTGCCGGCCCGGCGAAGACGCTCAATTGGAACGACGGCGCAATTCGTTTTGCCCGGCGCTTTTTGCTGGGTCTGTGGGAGTACGCCTGCGACAGATTTGCCGCTGCCAAGGATTCGCCGCAGGATGTGTCGGCGGCCGCCGACACAGAGTTCCTGCGCGAGCGCCTGCACAAATGGTGCGCCAATGGAGTCACTCGGATCACCTCTGATCTGGAGGGCCTCCAGATGCACAGCGCGGTGCGCAACCTGACCCGGCTCTTTGAGCGCATCAAAGACTTTGAGAAGCGGGTGCTGGAGCGCCGTGGGGCCCTTTGTCAAGAGGACGCCGATGCGCTTCACGATGCCCTGGTTGTGTTCATCAAAAGCCTGGCTCCCTTTGCTCCACACCTCGCCGAGGAGCTACTGATTGAGGCTGGCGGAGAGGACGGACCCGACCTGCTGGGCCCCTGGCCGGAGACGCCAAAAATCGTTCCAGCAAAAAAAGACGAGACTAAAATGTCTCCAATCGCTAGCCTTGGGTCTGGCAAATGAGACTTCGGTCATGAATCAACAAGGGAAATCAGACTGGAGGGAGGGCGGGGAGCGATCCTCAACCACTCGCTCTTGTGCAACGGAGCTGGTATGTCGTCCCTGCGCCTACCACGCCCCGTTGGGTGAGGCAGCGTTCCGCTGCCCTGCCTGCGGCACGGGGCTGGACGTTGTCTATGACTACGAGCTGGCTGCCCAGCGGGTCGCCGAGGTTGCCTTCGATCAGCGTCCGCTCAATCTCTGGCGCATCGAGGAGCTGATGCCGATCACCAGTCGCGATGCGATGGAGCGAGTCGGACAGTTCTCCGGATACACGCCGCTGATCCGTGCCGAGCGTCTGGGGGCAGAGCTCGGTCTGCGCAACCTCTACCTCAAGGATGACTCAACCAACCGGCCCTCGCTGTCCTACAAGGACCGTGTTGTGACGATGGCGGTGGCACGGGCGCTTGAGCTTGGCGCCACCGAGATCGGTTGCGTTTCAACGGGAAACGTGGGGACGGCCACGGCTTCGCTCGCAGCCAAGGCAGGGCTCAAGCCGTTCATCTTCTACCCCGCCAACCTCGAGCGGGCGAAGGCGCGCAGCTGCCGGGCGCTCGGCGCCCAGGTCTGCGAGCTAGACGGCAATTACGACGACGCAAATCGCGCCTGTCGCGAGTTGGCCCTTGCCAGCGGGATCGAGTTCGCAAATATCACGTTGCGCCCCTTTTATGCGGAGGGAGCCAAGACGCTGGCCTTCGAGGTGGTCGAGCAGCTGAAGTGGCACTCGCCCGACCACATCGTGATGCCGGCTGCCGGCGGGACGCTTTCATCGCGTGTGCACAAGGGGCTGGGCGAGTTGGAGATTCTGGGGCTGGCGAAAACAGCCCAGACCAAGCTGCACGTCGGACAGCCGGTTGGCTGCTCTCCGATTGCCAAGGCGATCATCACTGGCAGCGCAGAGATCGTCCCCCAGGAGCCGGAGACGTTGGCGCGCTCGCTTGCAATCGGAGCGCCGGGCGATGGACCCCTTGTAGTCGATGCGGTCCGCAGCCGGGGGGGGTCTGCAGCCGCCGCGGCCGACGGAGAGATCATCGAGGCGATGGAGCTGGTCGCGGCAACCGAGGGAGTTCTGACCGAGCCCGCCGGTGGCACGACGATTGCGGCGACGATGAAGCTTGCACAACAGGGGGTGCTGGGCCCCGATGACACGGTCATTGCGGTGATCAGCGGCAATGGTCTGAAGACGCTCAGCGAGCAGCCTGTGCGCCCCTGGCCGGAGATGATTCCCTGTAACGCAGAGGCGATGGAGGAAGTTGTGATCGAGTTTCGCCACGGCGGGGTGGTCGCACCGAGCTAGATTCGGCAATCCCTCCGAGCTCTTGCGAGGCGCCACGGATGCCGAGCCCCAAATTCGCTGGGAACGTAGTGTGTCGATGACTAGAGTTGGTGAGGGCGTGAGCAAGGTTCTTTATACGGCAGAGGCAAAGGTGACCGGTGGCCGGTTGACGGGTCAAGGACGAAGTTCTGATGGCGCGCTGGAGGTTCAGCTTCGATCCCCCGCGGAGATGGGCGGTGATGGAGGGGGCACCAATCCCGAGCAGCTTTTTGCGGTCGGGTATGCAGCGTGCTTTGAGGGTGCCCTGGCAGCCATCGCGCGGCGTCGGAACCTTGAGGCAAGCGACGTCGAGATCGATTCCAAGGTCATGCTTAAGACCGGCGAGGACCGCAGCTTTGAAATCGGCGTGGAGCTAGCCGTAACGCTGCCCTCGGTTGAGGGGGAGGGTGCGGTCGAGCTCGTTCGGGCGGCGCATCAGGTCTGCCCCTATTCAAATGCGACTCGGGGCAACATTGAAGTTGCCCTCAGCGCCAACGGTACACCCGTTCACCCCTAAGATCGAATCCGCGCCTCCTCGAGGTCGAGGTCGCGCTGGATCTGGCTCATCGTCGTATTACGGAGACGGCCACTGCCTCTCAGGTTCAGCAGCTCGGCGCGCTCGACGCCGATCAGCTCGCGGCGAAGCTTGCCGTAGTCGACGAGGCGCTCCTGGCGAGCCACGGCCGCCGGGTCCTCTCCACCGAGCACGGCGGCGCACATTCGGAAGCGGGCCCGATACAGGTCGCGCAACCGCTTCAACTGGGACTCGCTGGCTCGACCCTCCTCATCGATCTCCTCGAGCCTATCGAGTGCGGCCTGGGCGGCCTCCATCCTGGCAACCGCCTCCTCATCGCTCCAGCGTCTGGGCTCTTCCAATCGCAATGCGCGAATGATGAAAGGGAGGGAGAGGCCCTGACCAACCAGGGTGAGCAGGATTAGAGCAAAGCTGATGAAAATGATCTGGGGTCGTGCGCCGACGCTGAGCGGTACGGCCAGGGCAGCCGCCAGAGAGACGGCACCGCGCATCCCACTCCAGCCAACTGCCAGGCGCTCTCCGGCGGTCTCGCCGGAGTCAGTGCCCATCGCAAAAACGAAAGCTAGCCGCACTCCGATTGAGGCGGCCGCGATCGCCGCGACTGGTCCCAGAAGCTGGGCGACCCCGCCGGGGGTCTGGTTCAGCGCGGTCACGATGCTCGGCAGTTGCAGACCGAGCAGCACAAAGAGGGTGATCTCCAGAGCGAAGACGAGAACGCTCCAAAAAGCCACCGCGCTCAGCCGCGTGTCGGCGTCCAGGGAGTTCGGCGTCTGGTAGCCGGCATAAACACCGGCCACCACGGCTGCGAGCACGCCGGAAACGTGAGCCGCCTCGGCGCCGATATAGGCGCTGTAGGCGGTCAGAACCGTGAGGACGATCACCAGACTCGTGTCGGTTTGGCGACGAACGACTAGATCGGAAAAAGCTCCGACGAGAAGGCCAACCGCGATGCCCCCAAGAGAAACCCCGACGAATTCGAGCAAGGCGCCGCCAAAGCTGAAGGCGCTTCCGGTCGCGACTCCAACGGCGATTCGATAAATGACCAGCGCGGTGCCGTCGTTGATCATCGACTCTCCTTCGACCAGCAGACGAACCCGTTCCGGTGCGCCGAGACGTCGGAAGATCGAGGTCGCAGAAACGGCATCGGTGGGCGCCAAGACGGCGCCAAGGAGCGCCGCCTCCGCCCAGTTCATGCCGGGGACTAGTGCGTGGGCAACTACCGCGACCACTGCAGCTGTGAGGAAGACTAGGCCAATGGCCAAGAACGCCAGTGGCCGCGTAAGCGCCCGGAGCTCGTGCGGCGAGGTCCGCCACCCAGCGGCGTAGACGAGCGGAGGCAAGAAGACGAGAAAGACGAGGTCGGGTTCGAGTTCGATTTCGGGCAGACCGGGAAGCAGCGCAATCGCTAGTCCTCCCAGCACGAGCACGATCGGGGCCGGGATCTTGCCGAACTCCGCGATTCGAACCAGAAGCGTCGCGGCGAGCAGCAAGATCAGTATCGACTCGACGTTGTGCACGACCACATAACATCGACTTGCGTGGACGACAGATTGTCACCCCCACTCGAGGCGATTGACCACGTTCGCGGCGAGCGTGGGGCGGAGTTGGAGCTGGTGATGTATGGGGACTTTCAGTGCCCCTTCTGCCTCGGCGCCCAGGCGATCATGCGTCGCGTGCGCGAGCGGCTGGGTAATCAGCTTCTCTTCGGGTTTCGCCACCTTCCAATTCCCGAGCGCCACCCCCTGGCGCAGATGGCTGCTGAGGCCAGCGAGTCCGCCGCCGCACAAGGGCAATTCTGGGCATATCACGACGCGTTGTTCGCAGCCCAGTCGAGGCTCTCTCTGGAGGTTATGCTCGAGCTCGGCCGCGACTTGGGGCTTGACGCAGGAAAGATTGCGGACGATCTAGGGGCGCGGAGCTGGCAAGAGCGCGTGCTTCGCGACCTCCAATCCGCGGAGATGAGTGGCGCAACCGGCACGCCCAGCTTCTACGTCAATGGCCGCCATCATTTCGGAGCATACGACGCCGGATCGCTGATCGAGGCCTTGGGAAGCTGATCACGGAGTGGAGAGGCCATCCTCAACCATGCTAATTAGAGGGCGCTCCTTGGCCGAAGAGCCGAGCTTGGGAGATCGACCAAAATGGTGAGCTGAGGCACTTTGGCCCCGGCTTTCGGGAACCGCTCCGAAGTCGGCGCGGTTGCCCTCATCCTGCTAGTGCCAAACGACGCGATCGCTATCGCGTCTTTAGGTTGTTGATAGACCAGAGTTGACATGCTGGCGCCAGTGACGCGCACCTATGTCCTGATCGGCTCCCTGGTTTTACTCGTCGCCACTCTGATGCTTTGCTTCGACGGAACCCGTGACGGCGATCTTTACCTGCAGCTGCTCGGAGGGCGTTTGATTGCCCAACACGGCTTTACAAGGGTTGACCCGTTTCCAACCATCGCGCAGGGTAGCTCCTGGCTCAATCAACAATGGCTGACCGAGTTGACGGTCTACCAAGTTTCTCGCCTGATTGGAATCACGGGACTGACGATCGCCTACGCGACGCTGATCGCGGCCCCGCTTGCTGTGCTGCTTTGGATCTGTCGCCGCAAGGGTGCAGTGATGATGCTGGCCCTGACGGCGCTCTACTGTCCCGGGCTGTGGGTAATCGCCCACCCCCGAGCTGCGGGTTTTACGCTGCTCGCCTTCTCCGCGATCGTTGCCATCATCGTTTTGACCTGGCTGGCACCGAGATCCCTGCCGAAAGTCGGCCGTCGTTTTCGAGTCGGGATCCCGATTATCCTCTTGGTCTTTGCTTTGTGGGCAAATCTTCACGGCGGTTTCATCGCCGGCTTGCTCTTGGTGGGAGTGGTGACCGCGGGCCTTGTGCTGGATCGGATGCGCGGTCTGTCCAATCCGTTCGGCGCCCACCGAATCGCGGTGCTGGCGCTGACGGGCGTTCTGGCGACGGTCACCATCACCCTTGCGACTCCGCTGGGCGGCTCGATCTGGGCCTACATCCTCAGCTTCCGCAATCCCGCGATCGCCTCGGTGAGCTCCGAATGGGCACCGGCCTTTCAGTCTCCACTTGCGCTCATCTACCTCGCGATCGTGGCCGGATTCTCCGCTTGGCTCTGGTCGCGAGTTCCGGCACCGCGTCCCCTTGGCCCACTGCTGGTCACGATCAGCTTCGTCGCCTTTGGCGTTCTTGCCCTGCGGAACCTGATCTTCATCGGACCAGCGCTTGCCCTGCAGATTGCCGTGCTGGCTCCAGATCGTGTCATGGTGATTCCCCGACCGCTGATCGGACTTGCGATCGCCGCCTCGGCGGGCGCTGCGCTCGCCTGGATCATCACCGTAGGCCCGGCCCGTAATGAACAGCCGCTGGGATCCACGCTTGTCAGATTCGCGACCGAACACCCGCCTCGCGAGGGACACATCGCCAGCTACGCTTCGGTCGGTTCCTACATGTTGTGGCGGTCGCCACGGACGCCGGTTGAGCTCGACGGCTGGCTAGAGCACTTCTCCCCCCAAGAGCTGCGCGGAACCTACGCACTTCTAGACGGGAGACGGGCCAATCCTTCTCGTTTGGTTTCAAAGCTTCATGTCGGGGCTGTCATTGCCGACCGTCGGGTAGCGATCAAAGCCCTGCTGGCACACGGGTTCGTGACAAGGTTCGCAACACGAGACGGCGCTTATTTGGTCAGACGAGCCGGTCTGCTCGGCTCCTAGGTTTAGCAATAACTTTGCCCCAGATCGCCTGCTTGCCCCTGCTCCGGGAGTCAGTAGCGGAGGTGCGGGCGGAGCTCGGGTTTCGAGCGAACCGTCCTTGGGGCCGGATTGCGGGCGAGCGAGGGTGGTGTTGTCGTGGAGGTTCGACCCTTTTGGGCGTGGGATGCTGCTCCGCCTCGCACCCCCGCTTCCGCGGATATTCATCGGTCCACGGCTAACCGTAGGCTGTCGGTGCTGAGTACTAAATCAGGCGAAATACGGGAGGCGCCCCCGGCAAGGCAATACCCACCTCCGCCGCGGGGTGAACCCGCCTGGCCGGCTCTGCTTACGGTGCTGGGTGCGATCGCGTTGCAACTGCTGCTGCCGGATCGACTGACGCCGGGGCCGAAGGGGCTTCTGAGCGCTTTGGAGGGGTTGCTCCTGATCGGCCTGGCGTTGGCCACACCCCGAACGCTTGAGGGCGTACATCCGCTGCGTCGGCGCCTGGCGCTCGGACTTACGGGTTTGGTGAGCGCCGCGAATATAGCCTCCCTGGCATTGCTGGCTCACCAGCTGATCCACCACGGCAGCCCAGACGGTCGACAGCTCATCGGGGCAGGGGTGCTCATTTGGTTAACCAATGTGCTGATCTTTGCCCTCTGGTTCTGGGAGACCGATCGAGGGGGACCGGGGAAGCGGGCGGCGGCACAGGACGAAGCGCCTGACTTTCTGTTTCCGCAAATGAGTGACGATCGGATCGAGCCGATATTTTGGCGCCCACAGTTCATTGATTACCTGTATGTGTCGTTGACAAATGCCACCGCGTTTAGTCCGACCGACACGATGCCGCTGTCCTCTCGTGCGAAGATCGTGATGGGAATCCAATCGCTCGTCTCGCTTGTCACGCTTGGCCTGATCGTCTCCCGCGCCGTAAATATCTTGCATTGATCGGCGATTGCTGAGGGCGGGTCCGATCGGGGCTTTTGGCTGATGGCATTGAGCGCAGCTCAGTTTGGTGCTCTGGCCAGCGGCGCGGGCCTTGGATCCGCGGGCACAGAGCCCTGCTTAGCGCGAAACCCGGCTGGCCGTTGCGAGTCAGCCTCAAAGGTAATCGGCGTCCGGTCGCTGAAATTGAGGATCTTGATCGCTGCACATCGCGGCTTCAAGCCCGACCGAGCTGACGCTCGAAAGGCGGGCAGACGAGCTGACAGAGTTGCGTAAATGTGCCCCCTGCTCGCGCTTATGATGGGGCGGGATTCAGGGCCGCGATCCATCGGTCGGCCCAGGATGAGATCAAATCAGCTCGAGTGAAGAGATCGGGCGCCCGAGTCAGGCAGTGACCGTATCCGCCATGGGTGATTCCGATCTCAACCAAGCCCTGACCTTCGGAGCCGGCGGCCAATAAGGGGCCACCACTATCTCCGTTGCACGCCCCAGCCCGATAGCTGGGGGGATCTATGGTGCAGATTCCCGCCTCGAACCTGAAATCGGGCAGGCGGTCACATCGCTTGCCCTCCACGATGGTGTTCGCCCACATCAGCTGCTCGGTGGGTTCCCATTGACTGTAGTAAGTGTTGCCCCACCCGGCAATCATTGCTCTCGTGCCCAACTGCAATCGTGCTGCGTTGGCCGAAGTTGCAAGGGGGATGGCGGGCGCCGATGTCGGTGATGAAAGCACAAGGAGCGCAGCATCACCCCAACCGCTCAGGGCGCCGTCGATCTTAAAATGCGGATAGACGAGAACTCGTGAGACCTTCGACACCTCCCTTTCCGGGGAAGCCCAGTTGACCGTTCCAGTAACGACCCGATAGCCGGTGGGCTTGTCTGCCACACCGGTTTCAAGGTTCACCGCACAGTGGCCGGCCGTGAGGATGAGGTTAGGAGCGACTACCGTTCCACTGCAGGAAAAGCCAACAGTTTGATTGAGGACAAATGCCATCCATGGAAACGTGCCTGGTTCGGCAACCGCTCCACCGATAACAGATGCACGGGCGACGGGATCCGCATTCAATCGATGCTCACCAGCGCCAAGTCGGAATGGCAAGGGATCAGAAGATTGGGACCAATCGCTACTTAGGGAATGGCGCCGGCTGTGACCGGAGGTGGCCCCAGCTGCTGACGATACGCTGGCAGGGATCAGGGCTCCAAGCATCGTCGCCAAAGCCAATATTGCAATCGACGCAATGCGAAGCACGCCCATGATGGCCGGCCGACCTCGTCTGATGTTCCACTCCATCGACCCATGGTAGTGATCGCCGGAGGGCTTTCCCTTGATTCGTTCCAAAAACACCGTGGTCAAGCCGTGGACCGCATCTCGCCCGAAAGGGCTTTTCAAGGCATGCTCTGGCCTTTTCTCTATCTAGCCCACGGCCACGGCGCGAGGGGGCAATCATCTCGCCGAGCTTGATCAGAAAGAGCTCGATCTGGGGTGGCTTGTTGGGGTGCCGCTTTGGGTCAGGGGCTAGCCATCGCCCTTTGGCCTAACTGCGAGTAAAATCAGGTCATCAGGCAGCCTCCCATCAGCGCGAGTGAAGTCGATTACGCAGAGCTCGGCAAGCTCGGGCACCGCGGTGCCTACGATGGTGGGAGCTGTATCGATTAGATCGAGTGATGCATCGAAGCCACGGGTAGCCGCGATAAGAAAATCTCGTCCTCCGCGACGTCGCCTCTTCCGTGGTGATGTCGCGGGCGATCACCGAGGCACCGATGATTCCCAGCGCCTCAGTCTCAATCGGAGAACGGTCAACGAAACATCGATCCTGGCGCCGTCCTTGCGAATCCGCTCCGTCTCATAGCTTTGGATCCGCTCTCCGCGCCGAATTCGGGCGAGGATCTCCTGCTCATCATTTTTGTGATCAGAGGGTATGAGGATTGAGGCATGCTGACCAATCGTTTCCTCCTCAGAGTTGCCATATATCCTTTGGGCAGCCGGATTCCACGAGGTCAGGATGCCGTTCAGGTCCCTGCTGAAGACGGCGTCTTGTGTTCCCCTAAAATACCTCGGCGAGATGCTCGCGCGACGGTCTTGCCGAGTCTCTCTTGCTCAGATTGCGTAGCATACTCGTAAGGAGACCGGATTCCCGTCGATCGCAAAGACAATGCGGACTACTGTCGACGATCAGCAAAAATCTCGAGGAGCAAGGGTCAGACATCGGTCGGTATCACAAGCCCGAGACGGCGGACGGGATCCATGATTAGCTGCGTGGCAAACCGGTTGGCCACAGAAACAGACGCAGCGGAGGCTACCGTCAGATTCCCGCTTTAGTGCAGGAGGCTCCTCTGCGAGGATTTGTCACCCCACGTCTCGCCATGCCGCTAGGCCTCAATTCTGGTGTGAAAGTCCGGCAACTCCCAGCGCAAGAAACACTATTCCCACAAACAATCCCAATCCAGCCAGCAGGGTTGGCCAATGTTTTTGCAGCCACCAATTGATCCGACCGAGTATGCGGCTCGCCCTGTCTCCAAGAACCTCCAGGGTTCCCAGAATCAGGACGAGAGGAAGGATAAAAACCAGGTTGTAAACCGTCAGCATGGCAATGCGCACTGGGAGGTTGAGGCCGGACGCGGTAATTGCTGCTATCGCGGCGAAGTAGGGAAGCGCCGTTGGTAACTCGATCAAGGCAAGCCCCGCGCCAAGCATTAGACTCGATCCGGCTTTTGCCTTCGCGGTTGGAAGCGACCTTCTGCTGAGGAAGTCGCGCCGCGACCACAGTGCTAAAGCAAGTGACACGATGATCAGTCCAGTGACCAGCTCGAGAAAGTGCTTGGTGGTTGATGAAGGCCGAGGTATCAGCGCCAGTATGAGCTGGCCCGGACCGACCATGATCAACAAGCCCGCCAGTAGGTTTATGGTGAATACGCCCACGATGAATCCTCCGACATGCCGTCTGGGGTGATCCATGGTCGCTAGGTACAGGGTTGGCGCAATGGTTGATGGATTCACTGAGTCAGCGATGGCAATCGAAACAACGATGATGAGAAGTCCCAGCAAGTACTATCCTGACATTTAGAATAAACCGACGGACTCGGAAATAGCCGTGGTGGCCCGGTGAATTGTGGTGACCATTCGTGGTTGTGTCCCGTCCGCGCGCGACGCAATCAGTGAAGTCTGAACCGCTATAGGTTGGGCTGGGGTCATTTCTGGAGGTGCATCTTTCGGTGGTCGGAGAGAAGTGTCTGATGAGCCTAGGTCTCAGAATCAAGCTGCGCCAAGCCGTGCCGGGCTCGGGTAGTGGCACCGTAACTCTAGCGCTTGTAAAGGAAGTGACCTCCCAGGAGCTGGCTCACCGTTGTGAAGCGAAAGCCTCGTGCGCGGAGACCCCTGATGACGGCCGGCAGGGCGGCAACTGTCTGAGGATGATGGCCGCCGTCATGCATGAGAATGATCGATCCGTTCCTAGCGAGGCCAGTGGCGTTCGTTTGAATCTTGGTGATTCCAGGGTGCTTATCGTCTCTGGAATCGACATCCCACATAATTATCTCAAGGTGGTTGGTGCTTGCCGCCCTTCTGACCTTATAGTCTATTCCGCCATAGGGAGGTCGGAATAGGCACGGAGTAAAGCCTGTCGCAGCATCGATCCCACGATTGGTAGCTGCAAGTTGCCAGTTGCCTGGATATAGAGGATGCGTGAACGAATGATTGCCAATCTCGTCTCCGCTGGCTAGGATTTCACGCATAAGTGCGTGGCGATGGTGTATGTGTCGTCCCTCCTCAAAGAAGGTGGCTCTCGCCGCATTGCGATTGAGGATTGCGAGGATCTTTGGTGTGAAGCGGAGGCTAGGTCCATCGTCAAATGTCAAGGCGACCATGGGCCGTGCCCTAGAGCCATGAGAGGCGACAAACGATTTTCCTCCAGTGCAGCCGACTACTTGGCGCAATCCCCTCGTCAATTGAACCAGAACGCGAGGATTACCTTGGTGTTTCGGAGCAGCTGTCGTCTGCATTGAGGCCAGGTTGTCGATCCCAACGGCCATGAGCATCAATAGGACGATCGCCGTGATTCCCAGTCGTCTGCGAGCTCTGCGGCGTCTTTTCGCAGCGATCCTGCGGGCCAATATGGAGTCTGGTACGGAGTTCTTTCGATTTGGCAGGGATTGCGAGTCGGGCAGCTTCATCGGAGTTGATCATATGGGCCGCTCAGAATGCGACGTCCATATCAATGTGGCAGGATGAATCGGGTTGTGAGCCGCATCGGAGCCAGTTTGGATCGTCGATCTCCCGACCGAAGTCGGGTCGGAACGTGTGGGGAAGATTTCTCGATAAGGCGCGTATCGCTAGCTCCAAGAAGTTGGGATGCCCCCGAAACTTGACGTGGGCGGCACCCTCGGTGAGGTCTTCTCGATCTATCGAGC
Source organism: uncultured Solirubrobacterales bacterium (assembly GCA_963745305.1). Classification (GTDB taxonomy): domain Bacteria; phylum Actinomycetota; class Thermoleophilia; order Solirubrobacterales; family 70-9; genus CAVUWL01. The sequence goes on along the minus strand of CAVUWL010000017.1, from coordinate 241,246 downwards.
CCGTGCCAGCGTCCTGCTTCCGCTGGCGTTCTGGCTTTATCTGTTTGTTTCGATCGTCGATGGGCTGATAGGCGAAAGGTTGGTACTGGAGCCGATTGAGTTGGTGGTCGCCACCATTGCAGGAACTCTCTATCAAGGCATGGTGGTCGGAGTGGTTCGTGATGCCAAAGGTAGTGGGCGCGAGGCATCGGTTGGAATACTGATGAAATCGGTAATGCCGGTCATTTTGCCCCTCATAGGAGTTGGCCTTCTTTCGGGCTTGGCGATAGGCATTGGACTCGTCCTGCTTATCTTTCCCGGTCTAATATTCTTGACGATTTGGGCAGTGGTCGCCCCAGTTGTCGTCGTCGAGCGGACTGGTGTTATTCCCGCTTTCGGACGCTCTCGTACGCTTGTTCGGGGTAATGGATTGGCGGTTTTTAGGGTGATTGCTGTGGCATTTACAATTGCCCTTGTGGCGGGTCTCGTTCTCACCGCTATCGCAGCGGCGATAGCTGACGGTCCGCTGATCAGGATTGTGTTCAGCGCCATCGCATCAACGTTCACGGCCCCGATCGGGGCACTAGTCGCGACGGTATTGTACTTTCGCCTACAGGCGATTCGAGACGGTTCAGCTATGCCTGGGTAATCTTATGGTGATTCAGATCGACTTTGCTCAAAGTGATTCGGAGGTCGATCAACTTCACCGAATTCGGAATGTGCCGCCAGGGGTCGGAATCGGCGCGGTCCGGAGCCTGCGTGATTGAGTCTAAGCTGAGCAGCTCGAGTCGTAATTGGGAACTGGACGATTCGCCGTCTATCCAGCGTTCGGTTGAAAGCTGCGATCGGATTATGGGGTCGGAAAGCGGATGCCGGGGTTAGCGCGGAGCGGGCCTGCTGCCTCGATCCGGCCGCTATCGTGAACCAGCAAACCGCCAAGTCTGGCAAGGACGACCCTCCCGCCGTCGGGCCCAGAAAGTAACGCCACCTTGGCAAGGGTCTCCGCTTCCAGCGTCGTATGACCGATGGCAGTTGCGCTGGTCAGACCCGTCCAAGCAGGCGCGCCCGTCGAAGGGTCCAACAGGTGATGTGCGTAGTGACCCTCGCTTGCTTGCCAGATCCGTACGTTGATGGCCGAGGTTGCCACTGCACCCGAACGAAGTCGCAGGACGTAGGGCAGCTGGCCCGTCTGGGGGTGCTGCACGAGCACCTCATATGGTACGGTGTGCGCGTCTGGGCCTCCGATCCTGATGTCTCCGCCGCAGTCAACGATAAAACGTGGATAGCCGCGAAGATGTTTGGAGATCAGATCGGCGGCCAGCCCCTTTCCCACCCCGCCCGTATCGATGCGTACTCCTGGAGGGCGGATAATTGTCTTCGTCGCGTCATCGACTTGAATCCGTTTCCAATCAGATCGCGGGTTGGGCTTCGCTGGTCGCCGTGGGGGGGCCTCTGACAGGGCGGCCTCAAGCGATGCCCTTTGTGCTCTTGCTCTCGATTTAGCATACCCAACAGATTCGATTGCATCGACTAGGGTTGGGTCGACGAGGCCCCCACTCCACTCCGCCGCCGCCAGGCCAGCCTTGACGACTTCACGCAAAAGCTCGGATGAGGGGACGCATTTCCGCGGGTCTTCGTTCAATTTGCAGAGCTCGCTCTCGGGCTCGAAACGGGACAGCGCTTTCTCGAAGGCGGACACAAACCGCCTGATTTCGTCGGCCACGGACCGAGCGGGTTTCATGACGGCCTCTGGCTCGCCAATCAACAGCCGCACGTGCGACCCCATTGCACTGAAAACAACGTCATATTCGTTCTCGGTCGGGGCCATTGTTCAAATCAGCTGGATCCGCAGCCGTAAAGGAGGGAATCGGTGAGGAATAGGCTTGATCGGTCAAATCGTTACGAAAACCCCCGTAGGGCCTAGGTCACCCTCGGATCCATCAACTACCCAAAGCCCATCGCCTCAAAGCCCATCGCCTGAAAGGCGAGAGCATGGGCAATCCCTCATTATTTCGCCGCCTGGCCAAGTATCGTAGCCGACCGACACAGGATCGGTGCGCCCGATTATGCTTCACCAGATGACAAGAGGACTGATCACGGGTCTCATCGCCTTGTGCGTAGCCTTCTCGACCCCTGACGTGGGGTTGGCGGCAATTGAGCTTCCGATCAACTATGCGCAGCAGCAGAGCACGCGACTTGCAACCAAGCTGTGCCAGTCAGAGCGTGATTGCGATGCGGCAGAAGTCACGCAATGCGCACGCGCCGCGCGCAGCCGCGTCGACTGCGGAGTCTTGTGGACCGACAGCTCAAACGGATCCAAATGCAGTTACACCGTGATAAATTCTTTGCGGGGTACGAATTTTCGAGAGAAGACAACTCACACTATTTGTTCGAACGGCTCCGCTGGTGCAGCGTCGAGCGAACAGCGTCATGTCGACTCGTGACTTTAAGCTACCAGGATCGAACAGTGACTGCCCGTGGTCCGATCGAGCGCCAGTTGCTAGCTCGGAGTCGTTTCACTGAGCTCATATGAGCCTGGTTTGTCTGATACGTGATGGCCTTGGGGATCGTTCCGATTGCGTGTTGATCGAGATCGTTTAAAGCAGCAAACGTCTTTTGAGGTTTGATCTTCTCCTGCGCCACGCCCCCTTGGCGGCGATTGATCATTTCTCGACAATGAAAAAAAGGCAGTGAGCTGTTGACCGAAGACTGCTGACCCTGCGGATGTCCTGTGGAGGACGAATCCTGGGGTGCCTGCATTTGTCGGCGAGTTATTGCCGACAAATGACTGAACTCACCTCTTTCACAAAGCGCCGACTATCCTGAAATAGGAATGCGTGAGCCCCCGGAAATACCATGAACTTGGATCCTGGCACCTGAGCGCTGATTCGCCTAAGATTGATGGGCGGTACGACTGGATCTTCTGCCCCCGCGGCGGCCAAGGTCGGTATGTTGATACGGACCAGTTGATGGAAGTTGCTGTTGCTGCGCAGCCACGGATCTTCGGCTGCGACCTGTTTGTGGGTGGTCGTTGTGGGAACGTGAAAGTCGTTGGGGATTTCACCGCTTTGGCTCGCGGTTTCGAGGCGACGCAGAAACTGCCTGCCCGCGAGCTGCTGGTTGGGGGGGTAAAGCTCGCCAAGGATCGTCTTGTTTGACGGGTGCGCCTCGCTGTCGATAGCCTGAGCCCTCGGTGAGCCGAGCACCGTTGGACTGCCACCGGGGTTGGTCCCTGCCAAGATTAAGTTAGAAACCATGTGTGGGTAGTCAATCGCCAAACGCTGAGCAACGAAGCCGCCCATCGACCACCCCATGATATTGGCGTCAGGCAGATCTATCGCCCTCATGAACTCTGCGGTGCTCTTGGCGAGCGAATTAAAGGAGGCTCCATGCCAAGGCCCCGACAGCCCCAGGCCAGGGTAGTCGAAAAGGATCAGCCGGTAGTGCTCTCCAAGTCGCCTGAGAAGCGCCGGGTCCCATTCAGCCATAGTTGACCCAGTCCCCATCAACATCACCAGCGGGCGTCCCGCGCCCCGTTCGTACCAGGCGATCCGAGTGCCGGCGAGTCGGACTGAATGAACCCGAGCTTTAAACGCCCGCTGTGCGCTGGCGCCGCATCCGGCGACTAATGCAGTTGACGCAAGAACGATTCCCAGAAATAGCTTCATCTATATACTAATATTCTAACACTAGAAAATGCAGAGTACTTCTAGTGGCTAGGCCCGAGATCGTGGTGACGCAAAGGCCGTTGCTTGTCGTGGGGCACATGGAGAGTAGATTGGATTTGGACGGAGGTGACTTGCAGTCCGTGATACAAAGTCTGCCTCGTAACTGGATCGGTGAATGCGGCAGGTGAGCATTGAGCGGAGCGATCCTGATGCCCCGCCGCACCTGATTGTGGCCTGGGTGGGTGCGGGATCACGACTGAAAACTCGAACCGAAACGGAGGAAGCCGGGTAAGTGTCGTTAGGAGCCCCGTTTCCAAAGCGGGCAATTACAAAGTGGCAGCAGAAGACGAAGGTAACGCCGAAGACTTGAAGCTCGGGGTGCCGTGGGTATGCCATTTTCGAGGCCGTAAGCTTCTTGCATACTTGGTCGACCGCTCCGCGAGTGTCGGCATCCCTAAGCTCGAGTTTTGACCCGCCCACACACCTTGTGAACACCTTGAGAGGCATCCGGGCCCCCCAAAAGGCTTGTGGTTCTGACGCCCAAGCAAGGAGGACGCGGATGAAGGTTCACGGTAACGCCGCTCTCGGACCAGCGGGAAGGCTGGCGCTGGTGGAAGCGATCGAGTCGGGGATGACGTTGAGGGCGGCAGCTGCCGCCCTCAACGTCGCGCCGGCCACCGCCCATCGCTGGTGGCATCGCTGGCTCGCAGCCAATGAGCGCTTCTCGCGCAGCTGGTTGGCGGATCGACCCTGCACGCCTCACCGCCAGCCAAGGAGGCTCTCAGCCGCCGAAGAGGAGCCAATCCTGAGAGCGCGCCGGGAGACCAACCTCGGTCCTGGCCGGCTGACGGGGATCTGCCGGCGGGCCCGCTCGACGATCTGGAAGGTCCTGCACCGCCATGGGCTCTCGCAGCGCCGCAGATCGGCTCGGGAGACCTACCGACGCTATGAGTGGTCTCGTCCCGATGCGCTCCTGCACGTCGATGTCGCCCGCCTGGCGCGCTTTGGGCATCCCGGTCACAGAGCGCCCGGCCTCAGGGCAGAGCGCCACCGCAGTCGCGGTGCTGCTACGTCTATCTGCACGCCTGCGACCGGCGTCGCCCTCGCGGGTCCCTTGGGGGCCAGCCACCCATCAGCCGTGTTCACAACGTCCGTGGGTAGGACAGCTAGGCCAAACCCAACAAGGTGCACCGGCCGCCTCAAATCGTTTCTTTCGGAGTTCGAGGACGGATCAATGAGCGAGGTCTGTTTCTAATATTCGCACGCCCTTCCTCGTCACGCCCTGACTCTGTCGCCTCTTGACACAGGCCGGAACGGCGCCACCGATGGTTACGCAAACCGACTGCCGTGGGCTGGGACGAGGAGGTATAGATCGTGGCTCTAAAGTCGGGGGTGATCGTGGCCGATCAAAGTGGGTGATGACTACGGACAATGAGAGCCGGCGAAACCGGAAGGGCGCGAACGGACCCGCGTCCGACGCTGGCTTCACGCTCATTGAGCTTCTAGTGGTGATGCTGATCCTTGGAGTCTTGGCCGCGATCGCGCTACCAGCATTCTTAAGCCAGCGCGAAAAGGCTAGTGATGCGAAGGCCAAGGAGTACGCCCATTCTGCAGAGGTTGCGATTGAGACCTATTCGACCGAACATGGCGGAAGCTATGCGGGCGCGACGCCCGCTGAACTCGCCAAAATTGAGACGACGTTAAACAGCGCAAGCATCACCGTGCCGACCGCGACGGCATCCGAATACGAAATCGTCTCCCAATCGAGCAACGGTCGCAAATTTTCAATCAAAAGAGTCGGTGGTGCCCTATCGTTTCCATGCACCCCGGTTGGGGGTGGTTGTCCTGCGACCCTGAGCTGGGTCAACGGCTGACATTTGTCGCGCCTCGCGCCGCTTTCTCGCTCGCGGTGCACAGGGCAATAATGGAAATCTGCTTCTTCAATATTCAGTTGGATCTTTGCGCGAATATGCCTCCTGACGGCGATCACTGGTATATAGGTTTTACAAACCAGTCCAAAAGGAGGTTTTTTGTGGCGCTGATTGAGGAGGCTGCCGACGCAATCCGCAAGGCGATAGCTGCCATCGACGCGGAGCGTGAGCAATTGTCCAAGGTGCTCGACTCGCTCAATGGCAGAAGCCCTACTGGGTCAGGGATACAGCCCCCAGCGCGTCGTTCGGCAGTTCGAAAGACACGCAAAAGCAGCGAGCCCGGCGCGAAGGGTTCTCGACGCCAAGAAGTGCTGGCCAGCATCAATCGAAAGCCAGGTATGACCGGCACTCGTCTTGCCAAGGAGCTGAGTATCCCTGCGTCGGAGGTCGATGAGATATGCGGGACGCTTGTGAAAGAGAAATCGATCCGCAAGCGTGGCACGACGTATGAGCCGATGCCAGGTGCGCCTGCGACCGGCGGGAAAGCTCCAAATTATGCAGGAAACCCCGGATAACAAATGGGTGCTAAACCAAATGTGTTATCGATTTTCACCGACCAGCAGTGCTATCCACCGCCCTATGATTCCTATGAGTTGGCGGACTACGGCGCGAGTATCTTGCTGGGGTGGAGCGCCTTCGGCAGACCGGCTTCTCATTCAACCATCACTTCCCAACGGCCGCCGAGTGCGCCCCAAGTCGAGCTTCTATCTTCCTGGCCAGTATCCGTCGCTGAACGGGGGTGACCCAGACAGATGGACTTGCCAAGGCGCCTGAAGGCGACGACATGTTCTGTTCTGGCAGCCGCTCTTGCCCGTAGGCAAACCTGAGATCGATATGCCGACCAACCACGCCGATCTGATTCCGACCCCTGCTCGGGTTCACCGGAATTGATTGCGACGACGCCCTCGCCCACTAGCGGACCAACCACACCGACGCCCGACCGGGTCGACCAAGTCGCCAAGGTGTCTCGGCCGTCGTAGTGCCGGCCCTGGCGTCACGAACTTCTCCAAGACCGAACGACGATCAACATCACCGAGTCCGATGATTTCGAGCTCTCGACCTCACCTTGATCCCTGCGAGAACGACACCTCGCCCGCCCAATCACGCGGACGGGCCCCGCGCCCTTCAGGAGGCGATGCTCGCCATACTCGTCGATCAGCTCTCCAAGAAGCGACTCCCTCCGGTCACCGGAGAGACCCCGGACCATCAACACCCGGCATCGGATTGAGCACAGTTCTGGGGGTTGTGCAAATCCCCCGTGGGGATGGTGCAATCTGCAATGATTGGGATCGAAGGCGCCCACCGGTACCGTCACGACGTACCCGTCCTCCGTTTCCTTGTCCACCGGTAAGCTTGACCGGCACTCGACCCTTGTAGATGCCGCCAGGGACGTTGCCCGACGCGATGGCTTGAACCGGGCCAGTCCGAGAGCCGCCAACGCGATTGCCGTAACGGAGGTGAAGCAGCACCTGATCTGCCTCAGCGGGACCGATATCGGTTTTCGAGGTCGCCTACCACAACTCCAGGCCTGCCACCCGACGGTCGGTTTGTCAAGAGCAGATTCCGATCCGGACTGACCTGGATTCCGCGTAGATGAAAATGACCTGGGGAAGCCTGTGCCTTGTCATTTGCCTCTGTGACCTGGCGATTGATCCCACGCCCTAAACTCGCCGCGATGCTCGACCTAGACGCCTACCTGGAGCGGATCGGCCTGGACGGGCACCCGAACATCGTGCAACTGCATAGGGCGCATCTAACCTCGATCCCCTTCGAGAACCTCGATCCGTACCTGGGCCTGCCCGTGTCGCTGGAGCTGGGTGACCTTGAGCGCAAGCTCGTGAGCGAACGCCGCGGCGGCTACTGCTTCGAGCAGAACCTGCTGCTGAAGGCAGCTCTTGAGGCGCTTGGCGCGAAGGTGGAAATGTTCCTGGCACGTATGCGCCTGGGCGCGAAGCCGGGCGTGGTGCGGCCCCGCAGTCACCTGGTTCTGCGGGTCAGTGAGAAAGGCGCATGCTGGCACGCCGACGTGGGGTTTTCCCGCGGCATCCTTGAGCCGATCCCATTCGGGCCGGGCCCCACGCATAAGCAGTTGGGCTGGAGCTTTCGCGTCGTCGAGGACGGCCCCGAGCTCGTGCTCCAGAAGCTCGCGGGGGACGAATGGTCCGATGTTTACAGCTTTATCCCGCAGCCGGTTCCACTGATTGACATCGAGACCAGCAGCTGGTGGACCTGTACGCATCCGCGCTCACTTTTCGTCACCGGCCTAATCGTCGGCATTCGTGGCGATGACGGCACCGGCACGTTGCTGTGCGACTGGAGCGAGCTATCCCTCAGCGAGCAAACGCCAGCGGGAACGAGAGTGACGTCGCTCGAGCGAAGGGCTATACCGCAGCTGCTCGCCACGCGTTTCTCGCTCCCGGGCTTTGCGCTCGGCGCCGACGAGCGCCTTGTCCGGGTAGAAGTTGCGCTATAGATCGAAAGAGCATACGGAGTTGATGGAGGCCGCCGCAGTCCAAGCTTTGGACCTAGCAGTTTGTCGCTTCAACAGTGATCTGCCATGGCGTCGGTGTGACAGTGGCTGCTGCTGGGGCTTTGGAGATGACGGGTGGACAGCGGGCTGAGCTGGAGCGGCCTGCTCGTTCGACGCTGGGTCCGCTTCGCGAGGTGTGTCAGGCAGGGGGATTGTGTGGGCGCCGCGGAAGGAACTGCTGGGGTGGGGCGGGGTTAGAGCTACGAGCCAGGGGGCCCAGCGTGAGGCCGGCCCGGGTTAGCAAGCCCTATGCCTACCATCTCGGCTCGTACCGCATCGCCACCGCCCCCGAGCTGAACTCCAGCCGGCCCACGAGTGTCAAGTCAACATACTTCGATAGCCCCGCGAACAAAGTCGGCCCGTGGCCCGCGAGCCTCGGATGCACCACCAACTCGAAGTCATCGATCAATCCCAGCTCCGTCAACGCCAGTGGGAGCTGCACGCCACCCACGAACATTCCCTTGCCCGACTCCCGCTTGAGTTGCTCAACGGCCTTGCCCAAGTCCCCGCGCACGAGCTCTGCGTTCCAATCGACCTGCTCCAGGGTGCTCGACACGACGAACTTCTTTGCCGCGTTGATCGTCTGGGCGAAGGGTTCCATCCAATCAGGTCTCGCTCCCGTCGGCGTCGGCGGCCGCCACGCTGATTCCATCATTTCGTAAGTCACCCGGCCAAAGAGAAGGGCATCGGCCCGGTTGAGGTTCTCGACCGCGTGAAGATGCAAGTCTTCGTCCGCGGGAATTGCACGATGATCGCAGCACCCGTCCAAAGTGACATTGATTGAGTACCGAAGGGGTCGCATTCCGGAAGAGTACCGCCGAGGGGGCACACCGGCGATGCGTCGCTCCAACAGTGATCTGTTGAACGGCCTGCTCGTTCGATGCCGGGGCCGCCTCGCAAGGTGCGCCAGGCAAGGGGGGTTGTTGTGGACCACGGAGTGTCTCGAACGCCGAAACCGCTCGCCGACGAGATCCTCGACAAGTCGCGCGCGGACAAGCCACCCTCGACCGAATCACCAAGTCCGCCACAGCCACTAATATCGGAGGATGACTCGAACTCCCTACACCCCGACTGTGGTCGCGCGACGTTAGTTGGATTGGCGTGCGGCTACGTGAGTGTTCAGGCACGAAAAAGGCCTGATCGGGCCTCACGAGGTGCGGCGGTACTGTGCTTGTTTTGAGTTCCCATTGAGCTGTTCGGTTCGCAGATTCAGCGAACTGCGATTGCTTGACCTCGGCAACTCGGCGAAATAGCCAGAACCACTATTCCCATCGGGACTGGAACGGGATTCTTCTTCACGGGCGAGGCGACCCGAGGTTCCCCTGCTATCGGGTATCAAGCGGAAGGTCGCCGGTCCTCTCGGTTGGGTCACCCCGAATCGTCGGAAAGCGTCACAAAGGCGCCGATTCGAATTTGCTTTCCGCCTCACCCGTCCGAGGCGCGATACGCTGCGCCCGTGGCGGAGATCGACCTCACAGACGACGAGAGGCGAGTTCTCGAAGCTCTGAGCTTGCCTCGAGGCGCTCCCAACGTTCACAAGACGGTCCTAAGCATCGCTAAGAAATCGAAGCTCACGACTAAAGAAGTGGGCCGGGACCTTCAACGGCTTGCGGAGGCTGAATTCGTCCAGCGTCTGGACGACGCGACGCTCGGCGAGTACTGGCAGCTGCTCCTCGCTGGGTCAGAAGCGCTTGAGGCGGTGTCTTAAAGCTGCTTAAGTCAAGCAGCTTACCCAGTGCCCCTTCGCAGGTTCTCTTGAAAGCCGTTCTAAGACTTTGAGATCGGGCATTGGGCAGGCTTTGGCGGCGAAACGGCTCGATAAGCCGCTCAATCGCTCTCGCGGGGGCGATCTGCGACTGTCTCGACCACAAACGATCGGAAGATCAAAGCGATGAGCAGAATTGAGCGGCAATCTGACCTACTCCAACGTCATGGTCACGATCCTGGCATTCGTGGTGCTCGGAGGAGGGGTCGCCTACGCTGCCGGTCAGCTAGGCAAGAAGAGCGTCGGGACCAAGCAGTTGAGGATCAGCGCCGTGACCACGGCGCTGATCAAGAATGAAGCCACGTCACCACGGAAAAGATCAAAAACGGCGCGATCACTGGAGCCAAGCTCGCCAATGCCTCAGTCGGAAGCGCGCAGTTGCAGCCGAACCCGGTCTCGGGCGCAAGCGTTCAAGTTGGTTCTTTGACCGGCAGCAACATCAATCAGTCAACCCTGACCTCGGTTCGAGCCTCCAGCGTTTATGGGTGTTGCGCTAGCGGCAACTGCCAAGCCGAGGCGCCGTTTCCAAGCGGGGTTTCCGCGGCCCCCACCGTGACTGGATGCAAGGTCACCTTCCCATCCAACGTCTATGACTGCGCCGCGGCTACCACCGCAGCCATTCGCACGAGCCTTCCGTTCATTCCCGAGGAACGAAGGGTCGAAACCTTCCGCAGTCCAAACATTCCAGACTAGATCGTGACCAATCCAACGGGCAACGGGACCGCCAAGGAGGAGCCAGTCAACTTGATCCTCGTCTGCTAGCTCTTCGACCCGAACCGCGTTGGCCCGGACAGCCCATCCGGGCCTTTCGCGAGTCACTAGCTTTCTGCTTGGAATGGAATCCCGCTCAGCACCGCCGCTCGGAGGGGCAGTGCACCCCGATCGGGATCGATTCGATCAAAGACAGCCCGGAGTCTCGCTTCGGCCTCCGGCTCTTTGCTCAGGGCCAGCTTGACCGAGCCTGACTCCCCGGCTGGTTCGACGGTCGAGGCCCTGAGAGACCGCCATCGTTACCCAGAACACATGCTCGTTCAGTGCCCGCGGTTACTTGCCCGGGCCATGTTTGTGGCAGCATGACTAGGCGGTGAAATGGGTGATTCCGTAAATACTTTCCTAGCTAAGCGCGTCCGCTCCCCAATCGAGCCGCCGGCAACGGGGAGGGCTGCGGTCCTCGTCCTAACGGTCGCGGTAGTGGCGTCTGCCGTTCTTCTGATCGGACTGGATGCTCATCTTACCTTCGTCGCTGACGACTGGGATCTTCTTTTGAAAAGGCAGGGAGCCTCGCCTAGCGTTTTCCTTGACCCCTTCAACGAGAACATCGTTCTCGGACCCACGGCGATCTTCAAGCTGCTGCTGGCGGTGTTTGGGATGGGTTCAGCGCTGCCGTATTACATCGTCTCAGTTTCCCTCTTCTTGGCCAGCGCGGTCTTGCTCTTCGTATACCTGCGGCCAAGGGTGGGGGACTGGCTCGCCCTTTTCGGCACCGTGTTAATCCTCTTTATGGGCGCCGCGTTCGAGGATCTGCTTTGGGCATTTCAAATGGGGTATTTCGGTTCGATGGCCGCCGGCATGGGAATGCTCCTCGCCTTCGACCGCCATGAGGAGGCCAGCGATCGAATCGCTTGCGGACTGCTGGCAATCTCACTTTCCTTCTCTAGCCTTGGACTCGTCTTCGCGATCGGGGCTCTGGCCGATCTGTATCTAGGGCGTCGTCCCCGGACCGCGCGGGCCTACGTTGCCCTTGTGCCATTGGCGCTCTTCGCCGTGTGGTGGCTCGGCTGGGGACACACGGCCCGGAGTCACCTAAGTCTGCATAACCTTTACCACCTGCCTCAATACGTCGTTGGCGCCGCGGGCGCTGGGATAGTTTCGTTGCTGGGACTTGCCACGGGAGCAGGCAACGACTCCCACCAGTCGCATCAGATCTGGGGTGATGCCTTGCTGCTTATCGGAGTCGCCGTTGCCGCATTTCGCATCATTCGGGTAGGCCGTGTCTCCCGCGGCCTCGTAATCGCGCTTGTGCTCGCCCTTGCATTCTGGGCGCTCGCCGGACTCAACCAGAGCCCTGAACGGTTCCCTGCCTCGAGTCGCTACCAGTACCCCTCTGGCGTCTTTCTCCTGCTGATCGCGGCCGAGACGCTTCGCGGGCTGCGAGCACCCAGAATCACGAAAGCGGGCATCGCAGCAGTGACTGGGTTGGCGCTGATTGGAGGTGTCTCCCTTCTGCACCGGAAATACACGGAACGCTGGGAGCCGAACGCCGACTCGCGGCGTTCCATCCTCGCCGCCGTGGATATCGCGGGGCCCAGCGCTAAGCCGAGCTTCAAGGTGGCCTTCTCGCCCTCGATCAGCGTCCCCGTTCGGACATATCTCTCCGCCGCTGATAGTTACGGCTCGCCTGCTTTCAGCGAAGCCGAGTTGGAGGCGAGGCCGCAAGCCGAAAGGGTGAAAGCGGACAGGGTTCTGGTCAAAGCGCTGGGCCTTGCCCTTGCGTCTCCTAGCCCCAGCAGGCACACCTTGCGCTGCGAGAATCTTCGAGCTTCCGCCACCGGTTCCGCAGGTGTCTCCCTGCTGCGAAGTGAATTCACCCTTAGAAACGACTCAAGGTTTGGAGTCGACGTCATGCTGGGTCGGTTTTCCAATGGCGTTCCGATAAGACTTGGTTCACTGCACGCTGGCGCCAAGGCTGGGTTGGCGATCCCAGTTGACAATTCGAACCGTCCCTGGAGTCTAGGAGTGAGGGGGAGGGGGAGGGTCCGTCTTTGTCGTACGACGCCATTGCGAGAGCGAATCACATCCTGAGCTTACTGGGGCGAGGGAGTTTGGGGCGGTTTGGAGGTAACGGTCCTGGAAAGTGGACTGTTTAGATCATTGGCCAAACGCGGACGCGTGTCGGGAGGCTGATGATACTGGAGCGGTGGTGTGTTTCGCCATCTATGCTCTGCAAATGCGGACGCGTAAGGCTGAAATCCTGACCTCGCGATCGAGCCCACTCGTGGGGTCTTTCTGGATACCGATTCGATTGGTCAGACGCTGCACGAATCCTGCTCTGAAATCCCTTGCCTGAATCCGGGTAACCCCCTACCGATCGAGACTCCGGAAGGCTTTGTAGCTGCAGATCGGATATCCCTGCAATGACAGTGTGTTTGGCACGAAGCGGACCGAACTCGATCAGATCCCACCCCGGTCTCTGGTGTTGAGGGGGAGATCGGTCACCCCGACGTCGGTGGCTGCAGTTGCCCTCCAAACGGCCGATCTAGGGCCTCCTCGCACGGCCTCTGCTTCCGGCATAAGCTGCGCGGCATTCGACCACAACAAAGGGGAGATCCCATGAGAACGATTCGCAGCAGACTGGCGTTCGCAAACGTCCTCTCGTGCATAGCTCTATTCGTTGCGCTCGGGGGAGCCGCCTATGCGACAGGTAAGCTCGGCAAGAACACGGTCGGACCAAGCAGATCAAAACCGGAGCCGTGACCGGTCAGAAAGTCGCGGCAAACACGCTCACGGGCGCTAACGTCGACGCTTCCACCCTGGGAATAGTTCCGAATGCCAAGCACGCAGAAACTGCATCTAGCTCAGACTCCTCCTCATATGCCACCAACGCCAGTGAGCTAGGCGGCTCTGGTCCGTCTGCTTTTCGCGACCGCTGTCCAGCCGAAACCACGCTGGCAGCGGTGGGACTTTGCATGACACCGACCTCGTTCCCAGAAGCATCATTCAATGGAGCTCTTGAGACATGTGCGGCCCACGGGCTGCGCCTTCCCAGTCCAGCAGAGGCCATCTTGATCGGTCCAAAAATTTCTACCCCAGTCGCATTCTGGGTGGATGACTATTGGATCAATGGAAAAGAAGAAGAAGCTCTCTATTTCGAAGCGCCGGTCGAAAATCTCCACATCCAGAAAACCAGCCTGCTGGACGATGTTTTCTGCGTGACGACGCCCTCCACTGCCTAGAAACCGTCGAGAGGTTATCCGATATGGATGCCGGGCCTTGCGCTTTCCGGGGGATCAAGGGCGGGAATTTCTCTGCCTCTGTCGAAGCCCTAGCGGTCCACGGCGCCGATTTGAGGGGCGCCAACCACCGCAACTGGGAGATCCGATGAAAAAGATTCGAAGCAATCTGACCTACGCCAATGTCATATCGACCCTGTGCCTGTTCCTGCTGCTCGGTGGCGGAGCGGCCTTTGCAGCTTCCAAACTCGGTAAGAACTCGGTAGGTACGAAGCAGATCAAAAACGGTTCAGTGACTGGAGCCAAGATCAGGAAGGGCACGATCACTGGGACCAATATCAACCTGGCGAGGCTAGGAACGGTGCCCTCAGCCACCAATGCGACCACCGCGAATACGGCCACAACCGCTGGCACGGCGAGCGGCCTCACGCCGCCGGAAGCCATCAATCTCGTTAACGCCTCTAATCAGCCCCCGTTTGAAGGTGGGAGCACAAATCTCACATCACCTCTGGTGAGCGGTCTACCTCCTACCGGTTTCTACAAGGACCACGATGGGATCGTTCATCTCGAAGGTGCAATACAGGTAGGTAAAGAAGAAGCCTTTCCTAATTTCGTCCCAATTTTCACCCTACCTCCCGGATTTCGGCCGGCTAATGGCGTAGTTCAGATATTCGCGGCAGGCGCAGAAGGGAGCGGAATCGTCATCGCCGGAGCGAATGCGAGCCTTGAGGGCCACTCCCTCAAGAGCGGAACTGTCTATGGCGGCAAAGAAAAAGAAGCGCTCTTGGCTGGGGTCACGTTCCGACCGCAGGGTTAAGGCGGCTAAGAGGTGGTCCTAGGCCCGGATGGCACCATGGCTGTCCGGGCCTTTGATTTCTGATGTGTCGGGCGAAGCTGTCCCCCACCGCTTCGGATACACGGAAAGAGCGGTGAGGGACGCAAGGGATATCGTCGAGCAAGGGCAAACGGTCCAGTTTGCAGACGAAGTTGCAGTTACTCGCCGACTTGGAAACGCGGGAGCCGCCCCCGATCGAGCAACTTTTTGCTTAGCTCAGCTCCGGGGAGGATAAGGTCGTCACTCGATCCTTGGTCACCGTGACATGGAACCAAGTCGCGGCTTCGTCCTCCCTTCACGCAGCGATTAGTGCCAATCATCGCTCTTTCGGTGCGAAAGACGGTCCCTTGGCTGCGAAGAATTATTTACCGCCCTACCCAGCCGATCATTGCCAGCGTGGATCAAATCTACCCACAGCCAACGCGGACGCAGCTCGAATAGCTAGCGGCTCAATGGTGCTCCGACTTCAAACTCCGACGAGGCACCGCCTGCTTTCGATACAGCCATTTCAGCCAGAATCAGGGCTCGCGATCGGTTCTCGGCCTCTATATGCAGGTGGTGTCTACGGCACCGGGGTGCCAGAGGGATCTGGGGCTTCCCGCCTGGGGCCCAGTAGGCGCCCGTGGAGTCAAGGGCGTCAACGACGCTCTGTCCGAAGCTACCTCGACAGGTCACAAGAAAGATCGGCATGGCCGCCCGAGAGTAGACGCCCCTGACTCCAGTCGCATGACCGTGGGACGGATGTTTTGCCGCTAGACGCTCTCCGCGCCCCGTCTAAAGCTGCAACGGGACCCAATCACCCGTCTGAGGCTTCCAAGCCCTGGGGACGCCGCAGGGCAAAGATAGTTACCGTTTATGTCTCGGGATTCGTGGTCCCGATCGACCCGAAGCAACACCGCCGGTCCGGCATCCCGGTGGGAAAATACCCGGCAGGCGTCGCGATCACCCCCGACAGCCGCACCGCCTACGTCGCCAACTCCAGTGGCGGCATGGTGACCAGCCGGTCGCCGATCAGCTCGGCTAGCATTCTCGAGTAGAGAATGGCGCACGAGGCGGATCGGCTGGAGGTAGCTCCAGATCGTCCTGGCCGTCGACCTGGTTGCCTTTTTCCTAAAGATAGGAGCGCGAGATTGGGCGGGGCCTTGAATGCGCGCTCGCCGATCGCTACTTCACAACTGTAAAGCTGAGCTGATTGGCGCCCGAGTGCTGTCCAGCGGCATTTGTGGCTGTGATCACGAGCGTATACCTGCCCGGCTTGAGCTTCTCTGTGGGTGAGATGCGCCCCTGGAAGGAGACATTGTTTTTGCCGGCGCGGCCTGTGAAGGAAAGCGTACCCCTGCTCACGCTGCGTTTGCAGGCGTGCTCACCGTGATTCTTCCTTGTTTCTGCAACGCATTTGCCGATGGCGTTGCGCCCGCGCACCCGCTGAGTAAACGCGAAGCTCATGCTCGCCGGCTCGTTGAGCGTGAAGGAGAACACCGTGCCGAGTGGGGGAAGTTTGCGCCTGCGCGAGAAGCTGGCCAGTCGCGTGCCCTCACGCCAGCTGTGATTGGATTGGGCGGCGTTCGAAATGACCGGTGGGGCTGTGGTGGTGGCTGGGGTCCTAAATGTCTGATCGGCACCGAAGCTGGTCCCGTCGGGGTTGGTCGCGATCGCGCGGAAGTGGTATGTAGCACCCGGCGAGAGCGAGGATAACTGCGCGAACAGCGAGACGGGGCTTACCCCGGTTGCGTTCTGTTGCGGGGTGCTCAAACCATAGGCCGTGCTGGTACCGTACTGAAACTGGACGGTCGCGTCGGCAGCGTTGGCGATAACCGTTGCTGAGACCGTCCCGCCGTTCACTCTTAGCTGACTCGCCGGTCCGGTTGTCACCCTCGGAGGCGCCACCTCGTAGGCGCCAATGTCGCATGCCGTACCGCCAGGGCGAGCGACCCCCCGCTGATCGGTCATAGGGCAGTCGGCGCCCGAGGGCGGCACCTGATCGATTGCTGCGCTGGCCGGCTGCAAGCGCATCGTCTGCGTCGGGCCGCCGTTATCAGCCAGCGCCGCAAGCTTTGGATCTCCGCTGCTGAAGCCCGAGAGGTCGCAGGGGTCCGTCACGACCCCCCCAGCTGTGACGCCGGGGAAACAAGGTTATGGCCGCCGTCGGTGATCGAGCCACGGCAGTCACCGCCGGTGTGGTTCTCGTAGAGGATGGTGTTCTGAAGCGTGGGCGAGGAGGAACTGGCGTAGATCCCGCCGCCGTGCCCGTTGGAGCCGTTAGTACCTGCCGGGGAACTGCCGGAGGCCGAGCCGCCGCTACCACCCATGCCTCCGGAGTTTTCGGCGATCGTCAAGTTGACCAGCTGGGTCGTCGAGTGAAACAGGTTCACCAGCCCACCGCCGTAGCCGCCGTTGCCGCCGTTGCCGCCCTGGCCGTCCTCGTAGATGTCACTGGCCGCACCTCCCGGGTTCCCCGCGTTGGCGCCGTCGCCGGCGATGTTCCCCTCGATCGTGGCGTTTGTGGCCTGAAGCGATGAGTTGGACAGGATCGAACCCGCGCTTGCGATGCCCGCGCCGTTCCCGCCCGAGCCGCCGTAGCCGCCGTTGCCGCCGTTTCCCTGTTCCGGCGCGCTGTTTTTGCCCGGACTACCGGCGCCTCCAGCGCCACTGTGGTTCGCAGTGATCGTGCTGGCGTCGATCGTCGCCGTCCCAGTCTCGTTGACGATGCCACCCCCGCCACCGCCATTGCCGCCGCTGTTGCCCGAACCGCCATCGCCGGACTGCGCGTTTGCGGTGCTGCCCACAATTGCTTCACCACCGCCACCGCCGTTGCCCGCGCTGTTCCCGCTAATCGTGGTTTCGCTCAGCTTCAGAGTGCCGGTCGAAGCGATGCCGCCGCCGCTACCGCCGCCGCCGCCCGGACCGCCGCTACCCCCGAGCGGACCCCCTTCGCCGCCAGTGCCTCCGCTGCCGGCGTGGCTATCGGTGACAGCGGAGTCGGTGAGTGTCAAGTTTCCTTCGTTGAGGATCGCCCCGCCGTCCGCCCCGGGATTTGCGGAGCTGCCCTCGCTGCCGAAGTCGGCGCCGACGTCGCCGTTCGTCCCGTCCTGCGCGTTGCCATTCGTAATCGTCAGACCTCTCAGGGTCACGCTCGCACCGGGCATGATCTCGAGCGCGCGATCGCCGAGCTTGCAGGCATCGATTACAGTTTGGCTTGGCCCGACTCCTTCGATTGTCAGGTTCTGCACCGTCCCTGGGATGGACAACTCGCCCCAGCTGTTGTCGGTAGGCCGCTGCTCAGACGTAGAGATGCAACCCGGCGGGGGGCCGCCAAGGAATAGGAATTTCTCGAGCGTTAGCGGATACGCGTTCGCGCCAAGCACGATCGTGTTGCCACTGCTGTCGGCCGTGCCGCAGTCGCCGTCGCCATTCCCGCCCACGGTTGCGATCGCCTCGCGCAGTGAACACCCGGTGCCGGGGGTCAGCTCGTCCGTCGTGGTGTTGACGGCGATCGTCGCTGCGCAGGCGGGTGCCGCCGCGAGCAGGCCTACAAGAATCGTCGCCCCGAAGATGGTTCTCGCCCCCATCCGTGGGATTCTATGCCTACCTGCCCTGGTATGCGGTGGCGAGTCGAAGCTGACAGGTGTTGAGTGCATGCAGGCGATCCTGGTGAGCGGGGTTTCCTGCTTCAACCAGCCCGGCCCGACGTGATCGTGGGCGACCTGAGCGCTAGGCCCGACCGGATGGGCGAGTGCCCTGTCGGAAGGTACGGGAGGATCCAGCGGCGGATGTTTCAGGCGAGCAGGCTGCGATGAGACAGAACAGAGTCATGTGGTGGGGGTCGGACGAGAGCTGGTCCAAGAACCCGGCTATTTTGAGTTTGAAATCGAAGCGATGCTTTCCTCTCATGTGAAGCGGCCAGCCTCGCGAGGAAACTCCAATAAGAAGGTTACATTTTTCCGGTTCACTGCTGGAAGTACTTGCTCACTGGCGCCACCGACGAGGACAAGGCCAACCAACCCCGCCGACCCACTTCGAGCGAAGTCTTGGCTCGCTGTACCGTCAAGCTTGAGCGGACATCAAAAGCGATTCAAGAGCGTCACCTTTTCCCAGTTCCTTAGTTCGATGTAGAGTCGGTGCCCGGTGATCCCGGTATCACCGCCGGATCAGGGGGCGAGTAGTGACGCCGCGCCTCTGTCACCGGCTTCGAGGATTCGTCAGGTTAACGAACTTGTCTTTTGCTTCGTCGCGATGGGCGAAGGGAGCGGAAATAGGCCCTTCGAGTCAGCCTCTTTCTGCTCGGCGACGTTCAAGTTGTCTTGGAAGATGCGGAGCGCTAGTTTGATTAGGAGCCTCTCCATCAACCACAAGCCCGAAGCCAAGGCTGCAAAAAACACAGGGAGGAGCCACCCCGATCTAAACAGCTTCGGTTCGCCCGACGCGCTATAGATCACGGCAGGCGTGATGCCCAGAGCCGCGGTGGCAATGACAGCAACCAAAGCTAGCGTCGAAAGGCGCTTGCAGAGGCGCCCAGCGGACACGGCGTGGCCAAACCGCTGTATGTCGTGCTCGGGTTTCATCGTTCTTGGCTTGGGGCTACGGCCCAGCAATTCTGATCCGGCGCCACGTGGACATCACGTGTGGTGCGATGATTCTGCACATCAGCCCCCCACCTTGCATTCTCGAACGAGCGCCGAGGTTTCGGTGCTGCCGTCGGCATAGGTGAAGTTGGAATGGGCGAATATGAGGGATGCTTTGGCAAAGCCGGTGGGCGCGGGACATTTCGCCGCTAGAAAGCTCCGTTTGGCCCCTTCGAAGTAGAAGCTCCGTGCGAGATCGAACTCGAGGGCGGTCAGATAGCCATCGGTGATCGGTGGCATCTTCGCAACTGCCTGCAGGCCGTAGGGGCCTTGATCGAGCCTCGTGACCTTGATCGCAACCAGGAACTCAGAAGGTGCTGGCACGGAGACTTCCCCTGCCATGAACAGCGTTCTCGTCCCGGCCCGAGCGCGACCGTTATAGAAGTTGATCGGGATATCAGTCGCTTTTGGCTGGGGGGAGGCGGTGCGGATAGTGGCGGATCCCTTGCCGACGATCGCCTTGTCGCAAGCTTGGCGAGAGAGACTCGTATCGATCGTTTCGAGTTGGCTTCTCGTGCAAGCCGCAAGCCCGGTTGTATCGATCGCAAGGTTCTTATCGATCTCGATAACCACTTCGGTAAGCGGGGGAGGTTGAGGGGCACCGCAGGGTGGAAACCGAGCACTAAATTGAACAGAGACGGGAGCCAGCTTGCGCCTCGGCAAAGTCGAGGGAAAGATCCCTCCGATGGGCGAGGGAAGCGAGCTGCACTCCTCTACTGGCTCGGCTTTCGCAGCGGACGAGGTCGCGCCCGCAATCGCCGCGACGGCAACCAGAGCAACGATCAGGCTTCTCCGCACTCCCTCATCTCCGCGAAATTGGGAATACCGAGGATACCCTCGGGCGACGCGGTTGACGACGCAACCAAGCTGCTCGGTGGAGATTTCACACCAAATGTCTCGTTGCTCGGGGCAGCCCGCACTTTCACTTGCACCCTCCCTGGATTGACATTCTTACGCTCGAACTCACCCAACAGAATTTCGCCTGAGCAGGGCTTCCCGGTAATACCGGACGAGGACTCGAACCCACGACACCCGAATCGTAATCGCCCCGCGGTATATCCGTGGAGTGCCTGCTGTTACGGGTTTTCGCCGCTAAAGGGCCATTTTCGGCCCAAGCGGCGCTCTTGATTGCGGGCTGTATCCGTGGGTTACGCTGACACCCTGCTGACAACTGCTGCACCCTGAGGGGGGACGCCGCGCCGCCCTCCCTGGCAGCGTTCGTCGACGGGGTTTCGTACTTCGGGCAAGACCTGAGAGAATCCGGCTCTGCTCCGTGGGTCGAAAAGCCGTCGTGCGCTCATCGCGGCCTGCGCGATGTCCGTCGCCCTAGGCGCGGTGGCGATCCTCGCCCCGGTAGCAAGCGCCGGGCTCTACTGGTCGAGCGGCGCCTCGGAAGCGATCGGCCGCGCCGAACTCGACGGCGGCGGAGTAGACCCCACCTTCATCAACTTCGGAGAAGAAGAAATAGAACCGTCCGGCGTTGCTGTCGACGGGGAACACATCTATTGGACGAGCTTCAACGGAGGGGCAATCGGTCGTGCCAAGCTCGACGGCAGCGAAGTCGAACCAACGTTCATTGCCCTTCCCACGGGCGATGAGGTGGTCGGCATGGCGGTGGACTCAGAACATATTTACTGGGCGAACGCTGCCATCGAGTCGATCGGTCGTGCCAACATCGACGGCACGGATGTTGAAGACAACTTCATCAAAGCCCCAAAAAAAGGGGAACTCGTGCCGAACGACGTGGCCGTTGACGCAAACCACATTTTCTGGACGAACGGCGCCAAAGAATCGATCGGGCGCGCCAACCTGAACGGCAGCGCTGTCGACCAAGAATTCGTCAAGGGCGTTGGGGAGCCCTGGTCAGTTGCCGTCAACTCCGAACACATCTTCTGGGCTAATCGGGGGCCAGTCGCTATCGGCCGCGCCGACATCGACGGCACCGGGGTAGATCGCACCTTCATTCCGCTCGCCGCCGAACCGTTCGGCGTCGTTGTAGACGGCGTCCACATCTACTGGACCAACGATATCGCCATAGGTAGGGTCGGACGGGCCGAATTGGACGGCGGTGCTGTCGAAGAATCGTTTATCGCGGGCCCCCTTGGGGAATTCATCGGATTCCTCGCCGCCGAAGTTACGGCGCTCGCCAAGGCGAGCCCCACCTCGATGGCTTTCGGCTCCCCCACGCCTGTACCTCAAGGCTCGATCAGTCCTCCGCAGACGGTCACCTACACGAATGAAGGGAATCTGCCTCTGACCATCAGTGGCTTCACGTTCACCGGATCGGACTCCGACGATTTCCTCACTGGAACGGACACCTGTCGCGAAGCACTCGCGCCGGGCGCATCCTGCGGGCTGCAAGTTCGCTTCGCGCCGCTCGCCCCCGGATCCGCCTCCGCAACCCTGAACGCGCTCACCAACGCGCCTGAAAACCCCACCACCGGGCTCAGCGGGACGGCATCCGCGCCGCCGGTCGGTCCGCCAGGTCCGCCAGGCCCGCCCGGTCCGCCCGGAACGGCGGGAGCGAACGGCGCCACAGGCCCGCCAGGCCCCAAGGGTCCCGCCGGCAGGAATGCCAAGATCACCTGCAGGGTGAAGGGAGTGGGGGCCAAGACCAAGGTCACCTGCACGGTGAGGCTGGCGACGAAGAAGCGCAGCGCCCGCTTCGCCTGGCGACTCACTCGGCTGCGGCGCACCGTCGCCCACGGAGTTGCTCGTGCCAGAAACGGGTACATCAGGCTGGAGCTGCCAGGCGCCCATCGCCGGCCTCCCGGCCGCTACGTCCTGCACCTCGCAGGGCGGGGGACGGCGTTCGTCGTGCGGTAGGAGTTCTGGAGGGGGGACACGAATCCCCGAAAAACGCGGATCATGATGTCGCATGCGAGCACTCCTCAATATCGCCAATCCACGATGGCACCACCAAGAGTGCTCGAATCGCTCTCCGCGGTTTTGACCGTGGGTTCCATCAGCCAGCCGTCAATTGCGGGATGGTGCGCTTCTCCGCCCTATCCCTCGCAACCCCCCACATTTGAATCGACAACCCTACCCCGGCGCCACTTTGTCGGAACGAGGACTCCAAATTTGCGGGTCCCATCCCTGTCTGAGGCGCGTGAGCGTGAAATCCGCGAAACGCAAAGCCGTCCCCGGAGCGTCCGGCGGCACCGCCGAAGCCAATAGTGGCGATGGCGCGCCGGACTCGCCGAGAATCCGACGATGCTCTCGGGACGCTGCTCTAGCTGCTCGCGCGCGCGGCGGCGTCCTCAGGAATCGCCCCGAGGCTTTTCATGAAGCGCAGGGTGTCCCACTGCGTCCAGGTCTCGACAACTTTGCCGTCTTCGAAGCGACTAATCCCGATGCCTTCGATGGGGTCGGGCTTTTCGCCTGTGGGAGCGAAACCCATGAGCTCGTTTTCGAAGGTGCCAGCCCCGCTCCAACGCGTAATCACTCGATCGCCCGCGGCGAAGATCTCCTCGATCGTGAACGTGAGATCGGGGAAGGCTGCCCGGTAAGTGCTCACCCGGTTCTTGAGCGCCTCTAGGTCGGCTTCGCCGAGCAGCGGATCGTGATCGATGAAGCCCTTCGAGCAAAGCTCGTCGAACAGCTCGATCTTACCTTGGCTCCAGGCTTCCTCGAACAGGCGCCGGGCCGTGTTGATGTTCTCCACGCTCATATCTCTACCTCCGGGACTGGATTTGATCCGATTGTCACGACCTTAGTCCTTTTTGCTCTCGTCGATGTAAATATCGGGGGACGGGCTTGAACCCGGACCGTCCCCTCCTCAATTCGGAGCCTGGGCTCGGCCGGTTGGAAGCGATAATCGAGCGATCCTTACCACCCTTGGGGGTCACCAATTGCACGCCATTCTCGATACGCGGCAAGAGCTTGAGGTCCATCGCGCTTGATCCTGTTTGCCCCAGCGCGCTCTGCGTCATTGGCGGGGCGAGGGTCCAGATTAAAGAGGCAAGAGATCAGCGCGTCCAAGGCGCAAATTCCCCAGGTCGCCGGAATCCACTGCGACATTCCTGCATACTCGACCGTCGCCCAAATGAAAAGCGGAATCAGAAGAGCCGTTGCCAATGGTCCAGCGAGTGAAACGAGCAACCTGTCTCGAGAGGTAGCTTCCACGGCGCTCCATTTGCAATATCCCGCGGGCCTGAAGCCGAGCCACTGACGGCGCAGTGGGATCGGACTCCACGAGATCTTGAGCCTCTTGAACAGAATCTGGACCGCGTTATCTGGCTTTCCGACGAGAACGATGACCGGGCCAGGTGCGATCCGCAGCGCGACCGTTGCATGGGCCAACTCGTGCACAAGAGTCGCGACCGGCTTGACCACAAGCTCGGCCAGGATGAAGGCGATAAGCAAGTTGAGGGGGCTGAGGTGCCCAGGGCCCATTGCCCAATTATCGGCCGTTCTTCAACGGTCCATTACTACCCCTTGTGTTTGCACGCGGATGCTCTTCTGCAGGTCTTGATCGCGGCTATGACGGGTCCCATCCCCGTGTGTTGACGCGGGATCGTGAAGTTCCGATTACCCAAGCCCCGACGCCTAAAACGGCAGTAATGCTCGCGGTGTTGCCGCTTTGTCGACACCTAGAGCTCTAAACCGAAGACTGAGGGGAAAATGTGGCTCTACAGGCGATGCCGGAGGAGGGACTCGAACCCCCGACACGCGGATTATGATTCCGCTGCTCTAACCAGCTGAGCTACTCCGGCGGGGACGGGATCCTAGCGTCGCCGGACGCGTTGCTAATGAATGCAAGTCTTGAGGGGATGCAGCGCGACTCCGGGCGGAGACCTAAAACGGGATGGTCGGCGATTCGCCCCATCCTCGTTGGCTGCTTGCTTGCGATGGACATTTTTGTGGTCGGGGCCCTGGCGATTGCCATGCCTCGAGGCTGGGTTCCGCCCTTCATCGCATTTGGTTTGATTCTGTTCGGACTGGTCATTTTCCAGGCTTGGACAATTCGCCACCTCCATGACGATGACTGAGTTCGACGGTGAGGCCGGCAACCCTTACCTGGGCATCGGGCTAATGTTGTGCTTGCCATGGCGACGGAGCTAGATAGGGCGGTCCGGGCGGTGGTCGTCGACTGTCTCGGTGTCGCTCGCGGCGAGGAGGTTGCGGTCATATGTAATCCGGTGACAGAAGCAGCTCGCCGCCCGCATGCGTGTCGAGGCCCAAGTTGCTGGCGCTGACGCCGTGCTGATTGTGATGACCGAGCGCCGTACCCACGCCGCCGAGCCGCCGAGCGCTGTTGCTGCTGCCATGGTCGCAGCCGACGTAGTTCTCGCCCCGACGCTCCAGTCGCTCTCACATACAACGGCTCGCCGTATTGCCAGTGAAAACGGACGTTCGGATCGCGACCCTGCCGGGCGTAACGGAGGAAATGCTCGCCCGGCTGATGAGCGCCGATATGGCTGAGCTGCGTCGCCGCAGCGCGGCGGCTGCAGCCGCGCTTTCGAATGGAAGCGAGGCTCGCATCACCTGCGCCCAGGGCAGCGATCTGCGACTTGGGCTCGAGGCACCGGCAGGCCGATAGCTGACGGTGGCGAGCTGAGCAGCAGCGGCGCATTCGGCAACCTGCCCTGCGGTGAGGGTTTCATCGCGCCGTTGGAGGGAACGGGGGAGGGAACCCTGATCGTCGACGGCTCGATCGCCGGTGTGGGGATGCTCGAGATCAGCGGTGACACTGACCGTTCGTGACGGTCACCTGACAGATGCGAGTGGCAAAGCGGCGGCGGATCTGCTGGAGCTATTGACCGCACATGGCACCGACGGGACTAATGTCGCTGAGCTTGGCATCGGCACAAACGAGAGAGGCGAGCTGACCGGCAACATCCTCGAGGATGAGAAGATCCTCGGCAGCGCGCACGTCGCCTTTGGTGCCTCAGCGGCAATTGGCGGCACGGTGCAGGTGCCGGTTCACCTCGATTGTGTGGTGCTTGAACCGAACAGTCGAAATCGATGGCGAGGTCAGCTCATTCGACGCACGGCAGAGCTGCTCGTTTAGACATGATGCAGTTACTCGCTGTTCCCAACGTTTCGGAGGGTCGCGATACTGAGCGCATCGCCGCGCTTGAGGCTGCCTTCTCGCGCGGTGTGATGTGCCTCGACCGCCACTCCGACGCCGATCATGATCGCACGGTATTTACCGTTGGCTGGGCGTGCGGGGCCGCTGCTGGAAACTCTCGTCGCCGGCGCCGAGGAGGCGATAGAGGCGATCGATATGGGCGTCCTACGGCGGCGCTCATCCGGCGATCGGGCGCTCTAGATGTCTGCCCGGTGGTGTGGCTCGACCACGCCGAGCGCGACGCCGGCTCGCACCGAGGCGATCGAGGTGGCCGACGCAGATCGGCGGGCTCGGGGTACCGGTCTTCCTCTACGGCGAGCTGGCGAGCAGCCCGGGACGTGCCGAGCGCGCCTACTTTCGCAACGGTGGCCTGGCTGAGCTGTGGCTGCGGATGGAGGCAGGCGAGCTGCGCCCCGACCGCGGCCCAGCAATGCCTCACCGCACGGCAGGCGCGACACTGGTCACCGCACGCCCGCCGCTCGCCGCCTTTAACGTCGAGCTCGATAGCGGCGACGTCGAGGTCGCCCGCTCGGTTGCCGCTGGCCTGCGCGAGTCCGGTGGGGGACTGCCGGGCGTGCGGGCGATCGGGCTGCGGCTCTGCGCAGCGGTCGCGCTCAGGTCTCGACCAACGTCCACGATCCGCTTGCGGTGCCGCTGGGCCAGGTCGATCGAGCGGATCCGTGCCCTGGCGGCAGCCGCTCGGTGCGCGCCCGATTGAAGCCGAGCTGGTCGGCCTGGTTCCGGAAGCCGCGCTGGCCGACTACCCAGAGGATGTGCCGATCCGCGCGCTTCGATCCCAGCCATGTCGTGATCGAGCGGCGGCTCGCGACTGCAACCGATTAGATTCAGGCTATGGCCCAGACCAAGAAGAAGCGCCGCCGCAAGCATCGCGGCACCCAGGGCGGCCGCATCGACACCAACCGGCGAACCGCTCGCCCCCGCAGTCGCGAGGAGGCAAAAGCCCGGGCCCGCGCCAGTCGCAAGAGCGGCGCCGCGGGTCGATCTGCCGCCGACCTGGCGCAGCTCGGTCACCCGCGGGGGCGTCGCCGCGGTGATCTTCGCCGTCCTGCTGCTGCTGTCATCTTCAAACGCCCGATCGGCGACGGCGCTCGGCCTTCGGCGCCTTCATGCTCGTCTTCTACATCCCCGCCGGCTACTACATCGACATGACCCTGTGGCGGCGGCGGGAGCGGGCCCGAATCCGCGCGCGGGTAGACTCGTGAGCCTCGATGTCCGCATGCTCACGGTCGGCCCGATCGCCGAGAACTGCTTCCTGCTGCGCCGCGAGGGCTCCGACCGGGCCCTGATCGTCGACCCCGGCGAGGAGCCCGAGCGGATTCTCGCCGCGGTCGAGGAGCTCGGCGCAAGGTCGAGGCGATCCTCCTCACCCACTGCCACTTCGACCACATCGGCGCGGTCGCGCCGGTCGCCGCCGCGACCGGCGCGACCGTCTATTGCCCGACGATCGAGACGCCGATTCTCGCCGACATCATGGCCTTCGTCCCCTTCGAGGGCTTTGGCCCCTATGAGAGCTACGAGGCGGATGAGACAGGTCAGCGGCGGCGAGACTGCTGGAGCTGGCCGGTCTCGAGCTCGACGTCGATCTTCACCCCCGGCCACAGCCCCGGCCACGTCACCTACTCGGTGCGCGGCGAGGACGCGATCTTCTCCGGCGACGTGCTCTTCCAGGGCTCGGTCGGCCGGGTCGACCTGCCCGGCGGGGACTGGGCCGACGCTGCTGGAGTCGATCCGGGACCCTGCTCGACTCCCACCCCGACGCAGACCGTCGTCTACCCGGGGCACATGGGGACAACGACGCTGGGCGCCGAGCGGGCCACCAACCCGTTCCTCGCCGAGCTGGCGCGATAGACGCCCTTCGCGCGGTAAGGTCGCGGCCAACTATGGCCAGCAAGTACCAGGCACCTCGCGGGACCTTCGACGTCCTGCCCGAGCCAGGCCCGCGCGCGCGCGCGGATCGAACGTCGCGGCGATGGCGATCTTCGCGCGCGCGGGCTACGAGCCGATCGCGACCCCCGCCTTCGAGGACACCGAGCTGTTCGAGCGCGGGGTTGGTCGCTCCACCGACATCGTCCGCAAGGAGATGTTCACCTTTGAGGACAAGGGCGGGCGCAGCCTCACCCTGCGGCCGGAGGGAACGGCCCCGATCTGCCGCGCCTACCTCGAGCATGGGATGCACAAACTGGCGCAGCCGGTGAAGCTCTCCTACCTCGGCGCCTTCTTTCGCCACGAGCGCCCGCAGGCCGGCCGCTACCGCCAGTTTCACCAGCTCGGCGCCGAGGCGATCGGCACCGACTCGCCGCTGGCCGATGCCGAGGCGATCATGCTGCTCGCCGACCTGCTCGCCGAGCTTGGGCGTGCCCGGGGTCGAGCTGCGGCTCGGCAGCCTCGGCTCGCTTGGCGAACCGCGGCGCGCCTACCTGGAGGAGCTGAAGGCGCACCTGCGAAGCCACGAAGAGGAGCTGTCCGAGGACGTGCGCGAGCGGATCGACGTCAACCCGCTGCGCGCCTTTGACTCCGACCACGAGGGGACGCGGGCGGTGATGGCGAGTGCGCCGACGATCGTCGAGGCGCTGCAGGGGGAGGACGCCGAGCACTTCGCCGAGGTTAGCGCGCTCTGCTCGACGCCGCCGGGGTCGACTACGCGATTGATCCGACCCTGGTGCGCGGCCTCGACTACTACACCCGGACGATCTTCTCCTTCGTCTGCGAGGGCCTGGGCGCCCAGTCGGAGATCGGCGGCGGCGGTCGCTATGACGGCCTGATCGAGCAGCTCGGCGGCCCGCCGACGCCGGCGGTCGGCTGGGCGGCCGGGATCGAGCGAATCCTGCTTGCCCTGGACGAGGCGAGGAGGTGGCCCGCGGTCGCGATGCCTTTGTCGCCGCTGCCGATCGATGCCGAGCGGAGGCGGGCGATGGCGCTGGCCCGGAGCTGCGCCACGCCGGGCTCTCGGCCGAGCTCGACCTCGCCGGGCGCAGCCTCAAGGGCCAGCTCAAACACGCCGATCGGATCGGTGCCAGCCGGCCCTCATCCTTGAGGCCGACGGCAGTCTGCAGCTGCGCGACATGCGCAGCGGCGAGCAGCGCCCGGTCGACGCCGCGAAGCTGATCGATGAGATCGCTGGGGGGAGGCGTGAGCGAGGCACCGACGCTGCGGCCCAACCACTACCGCGACTCCTGGTGCGCCCAGGTGCTACGTGGATCGGGTCGGCTCCGATGGCGCGGGTCTGCCGGCTGGGTCCACCGCCGCCGCGACCACGGTGGCCTGATCTTCATCGATCTGCGCGACCGAACCGGCTTGGTCCAGCTCGTCTTTCATCCCGACAGCTCCGGAGACCGCCTTCGAGCTTGCCCACCGGCTGCGCGCTCGAGGACGTGCTGCTCGCTACCGGGACGGTGGTGCGGCGCTCCGATGAGACGGTCAACCCGGAGCTCGCCGACCGGTGAGGTCGAGCTGGCGGTGAACTGCGGCCGAGCTGCTCGCCGACTCCGAGACCCCTCCATTTCAGATCGAGGGCTTCGCCGGCGAGGTCGGCGAGGACGCACGCCTTCGCTATCGCTACCTCGATCTGCGCCGCGAGCAGATGCGCGAGGCGCTGATGCTGCGCCACCGCGTCACGGCGGCGATGCGGGAGTTCCTCGATGGCGAGGGATTCGTCGACATCGAGACGCCCGGTGCTGACGCGCTCGACCCCCGAGGGTGCCCGCGACTTCCTCGTCCCAAGCCGCCTCCAGCAGGGCTCCTTCTACGCGCTGCCCCAATCTCCGCAGCTCTTCAAGCAGCTGCTGATGATCGCCGGCTTCGAGCGCTACTACCAGATTGCACGCTGCTTTCGAGACGAGGACCTGCGCGCCGACCGCCAGCCCGACTTCACCCAGCTCGACATCGAGATGTCCTTCGTCGACGCTCGACGACGTGATCGAGTCAAAACGAGCGCCTGCTCGCCCACGTTTTCGCGCGGGTGGGCGGCCCGCGGCTCAAGCTTCCGATGCGGCGGCTCGGTTACGACGAGGCGATCTCCCGCTTTGGCACCGATCGTCCCGATACCCGTTTCGGTCTTGAGCTCGTCGACCTAGCCGAGCCGCTGCGGGAGACCGAGTTCAAAGTATTTCGAGCCGTGATCGATTCCGGCGGCGTCGTCCGCGGGCTCAATGCCGGCCGGCGGGAGATGCCGCGCTCGGCGCTCGACGCGCTGATCTGCCGGGCCCAGGAGCTGGGAGCCAAGGGCTTGGTCTGGGCATTCCGTGAGGGCGAAGGGTGGCGCTCGCCGACCGCGAAGTTCCTCTCGGCGAAGGAGCTGGCGGAGCTCAATCGCCGACTCGGCGCCGGCGAGGGGGACCTGCTGCTGATCGTCGCCGACCGAGCCGCGGTCGCCAACGCGGTTCTCGCCCAACTGCGCCTCGATCTTGCCGCAGAGTTCGACCTGATCCCCGCCGGGGTCGAGGAGCTGCTGTGGATTGTCGACTGGCCGCTGATGGCAGGCCAACGCATGAGGGAGGCTGGGATCCGCTCCATCACCCGTTCACCGCGCCGGCCGGGGATTTCGACCCAGACCATCCCGGTCGGCGCGCGCGCTCTGGCCTATGACGTCGTCTGGAACGGACAGGAGATGGGTGGCGGGTCGATCCGAATCAGCGATGCCGTGCTGCAGGCCAAGGTCTTCGCCGCGCTTGGGATCGACGCCGCTGAGGCCGAGGCGCGGTTCGGCTTCCTGCTGGAGGCCCTGCGCTTCGGCGCCCCTCCCCACGGCGGCATCGCCTACGGCGTCGATCGCATCGTCCAGCGCCTCTCCGGCGCGGAGTCGATCCGAGACGTGATCGCCTTCCCAAAGACTGCCTCAGGGGGCGATCCGCTTACCGGCGCACCGGCGCCCGTCGAAGAATCGCAGCTACGCGAGCTTGGCCTACAGCTGCGCGCCAATTCGAAAACGGGGCGGCGAGGTCGATGAGCCTACGCGATCGTTTCGCGCGGGTGCTGCGTCCGGGCGCCGGGGCCGGGTCAAGACACCGGTCCATGTGGATGACCCGGCCTTTGACAGCTGGGAGGTGGTGCGCGACTTCGCTGACGTGCGGACCGCGCGAGCCTGGCACCAGGCGCTGGTCGAGGCCGAGATCGAGGCCGCCCTCACTGCCGACTGGCCGCTGGATCGCTTCGGTCGCGGCGACATCGCGCTGCGGGTGCCGCCGCAGCGCTGGAGTGAGGCAGAGCTGCTGCTCTCCAACCTGGACTGAGATGTCACACCGCAGACCCGCGGCGCTGCTACGGTTGCGCCGAGGCTCGAGTCCGTACGCGAGCCGTCTCACCGTTTGACCCAACACAAACGGCGCGGGAGCCGATGTCTCCCCTCCCCTTGGGGTCGGGAGCAGGCACCCACCTTCACTTGAAGGGATCAAAGCCAGAGGCGGTAACGGCGGGTTGGAGCCCTTTTTCCATGGCCTCGGTCGCCCGTGCTTGACCGCGAGCATGACCGTCCGTCTGGGGGTCCCAATTAGTGCCGGCTCACGGCGGGCCTCGTCCGCGCCTCCTACTCTTAGACAATGAACCGGGAGCGCTTTGAGCATTACCTGCGCGATGAAAGCCATCGTGGGAGTGAGCCCGAGGGTGCTTTCACCGGCGCCGCGGGTGGAGCTGCCTGCGGCGATCTCGTCCGCATTTCAGTGGTGGTTGAGCGGGGGATGATCACCGAGGCGAGCTTCGATACGGAGGGCTGCGGGGCCACCCGGGCGGCCGGTGCGGCCGCCGTTGAGCTGGCCCTGGGTAGGAGTGTGCTTGGAGTTGCTCGAGTCGCAGTGGAGGAGATTGAGCGGACGGTGGGGGGCTTGAGCATTGCCAAGCGCCACGGCGCCCAGCTCGCAGCAGACGCCTTGCACCGGGCTTTGGTCGGAGTGGCGGCCTCCCCGCAGCGACTGGCGGCGCCGAGCCCGGGCCGAGTCTTGGTGGCGATGTCGGGCGGAGTCGACAGCGCTGTGGCCGCGATCTTGGAGCGAGAACGCGGCGCCGAGGTGCTTGCTGTAACGGTCAAGCTCTGGGCCGATCCCGAGACTGACGGTGCCAAGGCGTGCTGTTCTCCCGAGGCCGTGCTTGGCGCCCGTGCGCTTGCCCACTCGCTCGATATGCCGCACCTCACCCTCGACTTAGAAGATGAATTTCGGCGTCGCGTCGTCGGCGGCTTCATCTCCGGTTATGCGGCGGGAAGTACCCCAAACCCCTGCATCCTTTGCAACGGTGAGGTGCGAATTGCGGCGATGCTCGACCTCGCCGAGCGCCTCGGCGCATCGCAAATGGTCACCGGTCATTACGCACGGATCATCGACGACGGTGAGGGGCCGCTATTGGCCGCAGCCGCCGATCAGGCCAAGGACCAAAGCTACATGTTGGCGGCGCTTGCTCCGAGCCTGCTCGGGCGGCTCCGCTTCCCGCTCACCGCGCTGAGCAAGCCCGAGGTGAGGGAGATCGCCTCCCGTCACCGCCTCGCGGTCGCGCGCCGACCCGAGAGTCAGGACCTCTGTTTTTTGGCTGGTCAGGGAAAGCGGCGCTTCTTGCGTCGCAGCGGCGGCCTCGTCGAGCGCGAGGGCGCCGTGCTTGATCGCTTTGGAAAGGAGATCGGCAGTCACCGGGGCCATCACAACTTCACGGTCGGTCAGCGGCGCGGCATCGGCGTCTCCGCCAACGAGCCGCTCTACGTCTTGGCCACCAACGCCGCCAGCAATACGGTCACGGTCGGCAGCAGGGAGGAGCTAGGGGCACGCAGGGTGGGGCTCCGAGACGCGGTGTTGCACCGTGAGGGAGACCGCGTGGACGCGGTTCGGCTTCGCTATCACTCGCGCGCCATATCGGCCCAAATTCCGACCCTTGCAAGGGGTTCACACCCAAGCCTGCAGGTGCGCCTCGCGGAGACCTTTGACGGCGCCTCTCCGGGCCAGACGGCGGTGCTTTTGGCCGGCGAGGCGATCGTCGGACATGGAACCATCGCCGCCATGCCCTGACCCGGCATCGGGTGGCGGCGATAGTGCTTTGGTGACGGCCGCCACAGTTTCGTGCGCAATCTAACCGCCACGGTTTCGTTCGCACTGAGAGCATCCGCCGCCCTCCCAGGCTCGCCATCTGTCGGCGATTTGGAGCTGGAGATGGCGAAGACGGAGCAGGATCTGCGCAAGGCGGTCAGGCGGCGACTGGGAGGAGAGTCGGCCGCTGCCATAGCCCAGACGCTGGGGCGCTCGACCAGGTGGGTGCAAAAGTGGACGAGTCGCTGTGACCCTGAGGTCGGGGATTGGGCCAAGGAGCAAAACGAGGGCCAAGGCGAGCGGGTCATCGAACGACCGAGCAGGTAGAGGCCCAGGTGCTAGCGGTGCGCAAGAAGCTTGCCGAGCATCCCTGGGCCCAGATCGGAGTCCCCGCAATTGCCTGGGAGCTGTCCAAGCTCGGAGCCACGGTGCCACCCCATCGCACCATCGAGCGCATCTTGCAACGCGCTGGGGCAACTGCGCGTAGTCGCGATCGCCGTCGTCAAGCCAGAGGCGTTCCCTACCCCCAACTGCATGCTGAGCAAGTTGGAGATGTGCATGAGGCCGATCTGGTGGGGCCGCGCTATCTCGATGGCGGAGTTCGCTTCTATGCCACCTAAACGCGGTCGACATCGCGCCCCGTCGCGCCGCCTCTGAGATCGTCGCTGAGCGCTCCGATGAGACGGTCTCTGCCGCCCTGCTCGCCCTCTGGTGCCGGCTCGGAGTCCCAGTCCGGCTGCAGCTCGATAACGGCGGCCCATTCATCGGCGCCCGCGGCCTCGGCCTGGTGGCGCGTCTTTGTCTTCATAACAGCGTTACGCCCGTTTTCATCCCGGCTGGGGAGCCGTGGCGAAACGGTGTCGAACGCTTCAACGACACCTGGGATAAGCGCTTCTTCGTTCCGAGCGCTTTGCCTGCAGCGCCGATCTGGCCGAGCGCCCGCTCCTTTGAGGGCTTCCACAACGCCAACCACCGCTACGCCGCGATCCGAGGGCGCACCCCCGACGAAAGCGCCGCCGGGCTCAGGCTACGCCCACCGCGACCGCTGGCTGAGCTACCCGCGGGCTGGCCCTCCAGTGGACGGGTTGAGTTCATCCGCTTCATCCGCTCTGATCGCAAGCTGCGGCTGATGCGGCGCTCCCCCACATTGCCCCGCGAGGCGGTCTATGAGTACGTAACACCGCGGTGCTTGACCTCGCCATCTCACCGAAGGAGGGCAATCTGCTGATTCACCACGAGGGGGTCCTGCTGGCCCTAGCCACGTTCAAGCTCGGCCACCAGCACTGAGGGTAGCGCCATCGCAGCTGCGCTCGCCTACGGCTCCCTTCGCTGCGATGGCGTTCCTTCTCCATCACGAAACCCCGGCGGGGCTTGGGGAACAAAGCCTCAATCCACCGATTCACCATTACGGATAGAGAAACCGACGGCCGCGACCGTGTGAGCAGCAAAAACCACGGCCGTAGGAGTGTTGCGCCCATTCGAGGAGTACCGGCGGCTATTCGTGGGGCGCCCTGGAGCCCGGGAGGAGCAAGCGGCAGCGACCGGGTGACCCGGCGGATGAGGCGAACTGGTGAAAGAGATATCAGGCTGCGGCCGGCAGCGCCCTGATCTTGCTCAGCGCCTCGGCGAAGGCCTCCTGCCAGGGCCAGCGGGCCGGGAGGTGGAGGGTGAAACGGCGGGCCGTACGGGTGAGCCGGCCCGGCATCGCGATCAGCCAGCGGCGAGTCGTCGCGGCGGTGCGCCAGGTCGAGTCCCGAAGGCCCAGCTGCCTGACCCAGCGCACCAGGTTGTGAGCGAGGCAGGCGATCACCGTCCAGGCCGCGTTGGCGGCGAAGCTCCCCGAGGGGAAGTGCGCCAGGGCCTGGTCCTTGAGATCGCGGATCGCCAGCTCGACCTCTGCGTGCGCTCGGTGCTCGGCATCGACCGTCTGCATGTCCTGCCCTCTGTTGGTGAGGAAGGCGAAGTGGCGCCAGTAGGAAAAGAGCTCGGTCTGCTCGTCCTGGGCGTGCAGGTGGACGCGGCGAACGATCAGCCGGCGGCCGCCGTAGGTGGTCTCGGCGAGCTCGCAGACGCCCGTCTCGGGATAGTCGGGCACCGCTTGCCAGGCCGTCTCGGGGATCAGCGCGATCCGCTCTG
Organism: uncultured Solirubrobacterales bacterium; assembly: GCA_963745305.1. GTDB lineage: Bacteria > Actinomycetota > Thermoleophilia > Solirubrobacterales > 70-9 > CAVUWL01. The sequence goes on along the minus strand of CAVUWL010000017.1, from coordinate 206,735 downwards.
CCATGCGCTTGTGCAGGGTGACCGCGATCGAGTAACGAGCGCCCTTTGCCTCCAGGTAATCGATCACCTTGCCCGAGTAAAAGGCGGAGTCGGCGCGGATCGCGATCTCGCCCGTTGCCCCCGCCCTGCGCACGCGGGCGAGGAGCTCTTGGCAGAAGCGAAGCGCACCGCGCCGGGAGCCCGCCGCGCCCTTTCGCAGGCGGGCATGCAGGACCTCCCCCGTGCCCGCTCGGGTGGCGAGCAGCGGGTGGTAGCCGCGCTGACCGGTGTAGCCGCGGGAGGCGCCCTGCTTGAGGGCGCCTTTGGCCTCGCCGATGAAGGAGTCGATGTCGATCACCAGGCGAGTGGCGCCAGGGCCGGCTCCCGCCGCCCAGGCGCGCTTGATCGCCTCACCCGCCACCCGGTCGAGCTGGCGCACATGGCCGAAGGTGAAGGCGCGCAGGAAGGTGCCGAGTGTCGAGGGCGCCATCGCCCGGTGGCCGAGCAGGACCTCGGTGGCGCCGGCGCGCAGCACGTCTGTGTCCTCGATCGAGTCCGCGCCCGCTGCGATTGCGTGGATCAGGGTGAGCACCTTGCGCCCGGGGCGGGCGGCGCCCGCCTTCTGCCCGAGGCGGACCGTCTTATCGACCAGGGACTCGATCCCAAGCCGGATACTCAGGGTGGCGACCAAGACCAACCCGGCGTTGGCAATCAGCCGCTCGTCATCGAACTCGACGCCCACCGAATCGGGACGCACGGACCCCGCAAAGACCTTCACCATGTGAGTGACCTCCTGATGTCAGGCCGCGGCTGCCCGAAACAGCCGCTATTTGCCTGCTCAGGAGGTCATATTCATGACTGAAACGGACAGATCAGGTGTGGTCGGGCGGTGGATTGAGGCTAAGAGGGTGCACGAATTGCTGGCGGTTGTGACTTAGGCTCTTGCCCAGATGAAGGCTCAGCAGATCCGCGACACCTATCTCGCATTTTTTGAGCAGCGGGGGCATCTGATCGTTCCCTCGGCTTCACTGATCCCCGCCGCCCATGACCCATCGGTGCTTTTGACAACCGCCGGGATGCAGCCGTTCAAGCCGTATTTCCTTGGCTCGGAGCTGCCGCCCGCGCCGCGTCTCGCCGATGTCCAGAAATGCTTTCGCACCACCGATATCGAGGAGGTCGGCAACACGGCGCGCCATCTCACCTTCTTTGAGATGCTTGGAAACTGGAGCTTCGGCGACTATTTCAAGGTCGAGTCAATCGCATTTGGCTGGGAGCTCTCCACCCAGGGTTTCGGTATCGATCCGCAGCGGATCTGGGTGACCGTCTTCGGTGGTGATCGCGAACTCGGGCTCGGCCCCGACGAGGAGGCAATCGAGCTGTGGCGGGCGGTTGGCCTAGCCGATGAGCGGATCGTCCGACTCGGACGAGAAGACAACTTCTGGCAGGCTGGAGCCAGCGGTCCTTGCGGACCTTGCTCAGAGCTCTATCTGGACAGGGGCGAGGAGTTCGGGGCTGCAAACGAGCGCCCCGGTGATTCTGGCGAGCGCTTCTTGGAGTTTTGGAATCACGTGTTCATGAGCTACGCCCTGGGGGAGGACGGATCCCTCAGTGAGCTGCCGGCTCCCAACATAGACACCGGAATGGGGCTGGATCGGATGGCGGCAATTCTGCAGGGCGTTAACTCGGTCTTTGAGACCGACCTGTTGCGGCCTCTGATCGGGCTGGCCGAGGAGCTCTCTGGCCGCAGCTACGGTGCGGATCCCGTCACCACAAGGGCGATGCGCATCATCGCCGATCACTCGCGCGGAGCTGCCTTCCTAATTGCTGACGGCGTCGTCCCCTCCAATGAGGAGCGCGGCTACATCCTGCGGCGGATCATGCGACGGGCGATTCAGCAGGGTCGAGCTCTGGGGCTCGACCCGCCGTGGCTTGGCCGCTTTGCGGAGCGTTCGATCGAGGTCATGGGGCATGCCTATCCTGAGCTCGTCGCCGAGCGCGAGACGATCGCCCGCTGGGTTGGCGAGGAGGAGGAGGGCTTCGGCCGCACCCTGGAGCGAGGCACCGAGCTGCTCGACCGCCTCGTCGCGGATGCCGAGCGCTCTGGCACCTCCTGGATCGATGCCGCCGATGCATTCAAGCTCCACGACACCTACGGCTTTCCCTACGACCTGACCAAGGAGCTGTTGGCCTGGCGAGGACTCTCGGTCGATGATGCGGGCTTTGAGGAGTTGATGCAAGAGCAGCGCCAAAGAGCCAGGGTCGGAGTCGCGGATGCACATGGATCCGAGGATCACCACCGGCGCGTGATTACCTTCGTGAGCGCTGCTCCGCGGACCCGATTCGTCGGTTATGAGCGACTCAACGCAACCACGGGAATCGCCGCCGTCGAGCCCGACCGGGACCGCGTCCTTCTCAAGCTGGAGGAGAGCCCCTTCTATGCGGAGGGGGGCGGTCAGGTGGCCGATACCGGGCTGCTGCGTTGGAGCGGGGGAGAGGCGAGGGTCCTCGACGTCTATCGGGTCGGCGAGGATCAGGCGATTAAGCTGGATTCCGCCAGCCCGAGGCTTCAGAGCGGGGCGAGGGTCGAAGCGCTGGTCGACCGCGAGGTCCGCCACGCGACGATGCGAAATCACACCGCAACTCACCTCCTGCATGCCGCCCTGCGCGAGCGGCTGGGGACCCACGTTCGCCAGGCGGGATCCGCGGTTGGGCCCGAGAAGTTGCGTTTTGATTTCACCCACGCTCAGGCGCTTGGTCGCGAGGAGGTACGCGAGGTTGAGGACTGCGTCAATCAGTGGGTAAAGGAGAGTCACCCCGTGCTCTGGCTGAACATGGAGCGCGGCGAGGCCGAGCGGCTCGGGGCGATGGCGCTGTTCGGGGAGAAATACGGCGAGTGGGTGCGGATGGTGGAAATTGACGGAGTTTCGCGAGAGCTCTGCGGGGGAACTCACGTCGCCAACACGGCCGAGGTTGGAATATTCAAGATCAGCGCGGAGGGATCCAGCGCGGCCAACGTGCGTCGCATCGAGGCACTCAGTGGTCCCACCGCGATCGATTGGTTTCGAGATCGCGAGGCAGAACTGCGTGAGGCCGGAGAGCTGCTCGGTTCGCCCCGCGATCCGCTTGGCGCCGCGCGCCGCGCCGCGGCGCGGCTGCGCGAGGCCGGTGAGGGGGAACAGCGGGCCGAGAGGCAGCGTCTGAGCGAAGAGGCCGATCGCCTCCTGGGTGAGGTCAGCGATTCGGGCTCGCTCAAGCTGCTTTGCGCTCGGGTCGAGATTGCCGACCAAAAACAGCTGCTGGAGCTCGCCAACCGACTCCAGTCAAAGTTGGGAGCGCCCTCGGCGATCGCGCTCGGTGGCGCCAACAGGGATCGGGTGGGGCTCGTCGTCTTGCTCTCCAGGGAGGTCGTGGAAGCCGGTCTCTCTGCGGCGGCTGTGATTCGCGAGGCAGCCGTGCTGATGGGTGGTGGGGGTGGCGGCAGACCGGAGATGGCCCAGGCGGGCGGCCGAGACCCCGGCAGACTCGATCAGGCGCTAGCGGCGGTGCGTACCTCGATCGAAGCGGGAGCGCCCTAGGGATGCGCGTTCTGGCCCTCGACTACGGCGCCGCTCGGATCGGTTGCGCGGTCTCTGACCCGAGCGGAACGCTAGCGACGCCGCTGCCCCTAATCGAGCCCCCGGAGCCCCGCTCGGTGGTCGAGTTGGTCGCGCGGCTTGAGGTGGGGCTGGTTTTGGTCGGGCTTCCGGTTCACCTCGGTGGCGAGGAGGGAAGCCAGGCTGCGCTGACGCGCAGTTTCTGCGCTGAACTGGAAGCGTTGCTTGAGACGCCCGTCGATACCTATGACGAGCGCCTCACGACGAAGATGGCCGAAAGGAGCCAGCGCCTCGGGGCAAAGGCGGCGCCTGACTCCCTCGCCGCCGCCCACCTGCTTGAGGCCTACCTGGCCGCGCACGCCGGGCTCAAGGAGGAAGGGGATGGCTGAGGACTGGCTTCAGGAGGACCCCTCCAGCGACCCCGAGCGGTCTGAGCGAGAGCGCCGCCGCCGGGAGCGCGAGGAGAATCGTCACCCTTCCGAACCACCCCGAAAGAGGCGCCGCGGCACCGTGGCAATCCTTATCCTCGGCGTGCTCGCCCTGCTCGGCGTTGGCATCGCAGCGGCTTTGTACCGGCACTTCAATCGTTCCACGCCCGCCCCGGCAGCCGCGTCCCTTCCGACGGTGACCGTGACGATCCCCGAGGGCTATGACCGCTCCCAGGCCGCCCTGCTGCTCAAACGGGATGGACTGCGGGGCAGCTACACGGCGGCAAGCATGCATTCGAGCTACCTCAACCCAGCCCGCTACGGCGGTGGTAGCGCAAAGAACCTCGAGGGCTTCCTCTTCCCCGACACCTTTGACCTGCGGCGCCATGCTCGGGCCTCCGAACTGGTCCAGCTTCAACTCGAGGATTTCAAGCGCCGCATCAAGGGAATAAACATGAGCTATGCGCGGTCCAAGAATCTGAGCGTGTATGACGTGGTGACGATTGCCTCGATGATCGAGCGCGAGGCCCAGTTGGAACGCGATCGCAGGCTCGTTTCAGCGGTGATCTACAACCGCCTGCGCGACGGGATGACGCTTGGCATTGACGCTACGGTCCGCTTCGCCACTGGAAATTTCACAAAACCTCTGACCGAAGCGCAGCTTGCCACACCCTCGCCCTACAACACCCGGCTGAACGCAGGCCTGCCGCCTGGTCCAATCGATAGCCCCGGGCTCGCCTCGATCGAAGCCGCCGCCCATCCTGCCAGGGTCGACTACCTCTACTACGTCGATCAGCCGGGGACCTGCGGGGGGCTCGCGTTTTCGTCAAATGAAGCCCAATTCCAACGCGATGTCGAACGCTATAACTCGGCCCGCGCGGCGGCCGGTGGTAAGGCGCCGAGCAGCTGTAGGGAATAGCGATGCCCCGTCTCGCCGTGCTCGGGCAGCCGATCGCCCACTCGCGCTCTCCGGCCATGCATACTGCCGCACTTGCAGCGCTGGGACTCGCCGAGCAGTGGAGCTATGAGGCGATTTCGGTCACGCCCGCTGATTTTGAGCAGCGGCTGCGGGCAATGGCCGGCGAGGGCTTTGTCGGAGCCAATGTCACCGTCCCCCACAAGGTCGCAGCGATCGCCGTTGCCGATCAGCTCTCATCGGTGGCACGCGAGATTGGAGCCGCCAACACCCTAGTCTTCTCCGGGGCCGGGATCAGGGCCGAAAACACCGACGCCGAGGGTCTGCTCAACTCGCTACCGGCCCCGATCACGGGGCTTCGGGCGCTCGTCTTGGGGGCGGGCGGGGCTGGTCGGGCGGCGGTTTGGGCGCTGGTTCGCGAGGGTGCCGAGGTCGAGGTCTGGAATCGAACCGCGCTTCGTTCCCGCCATCTCTGCGAGGAACTTGGGGGTCGGCCGGTTAACGAACCGGATCAGGGTGAGTACGGATTGATCGTCAACACGACCGCGGTGGGCCTCGGTGGTGAGGACCCATTCTCGGCGCTGCCGCTCTCGGCCGATCGCTTCTCGCCCGCCCAGATCGTGGTCGACATGGTCTACGCAGCGGGGAGGACCCCGCTCCTGAGTGCCGCCGGAGCCCGGGGAGCCACGCTGGTCGACGGAATCGAGGTCCTCGTCCAGCAGGGAGCGCTTTCGTTGGCGATCTGGACCGGTTTGCAGCCTCCGCTTGAGGTGATGCGTGCCGCGGCCCAGGGCTAGCAGTCCCGGGCGCCGATAGCCTAGGCGCGCGATGAGCGGCTTTAGGTTCACGACAGCTGGTGAGTCCCACGGACCGGGGTTGGTTGCGATCGTCGAGGGGATGCCCGCTGGTCTGGCCCTGAGACGGGAGGATCTTGACCGCGACATGGCGCCGCCGCCAGCTCGGCCACGGAAGGGGCGGGCGGATGAAGATCGAGACCGACTCGGTGGAGATCCGCGCCGGGGTGCGCCACGGGCGCACGCTCGGCAGCCCGATTGCCGTCCTCGTCGCCAACCGTGACTACGCCAACTGGGAGGAGCGGATGAACCCCTGGCCGGTTGAGGCCGAGGTCGAGGAGGTTCACCTACCCCGGCCCGGTCACGCCGACCTGGTCGGTTCCCAGAAATACGGCCACACCGACATTCGCAATGTCTTGAGCGAGCCAGCGCACGAGAGACGGCGGCCCGGGTCGCGGCCGGCTCGCTCGCCCGCGCCTTGCTCGCGGCGTTTGGGGTCAGTGTCCATAGCCACGTGACCCAGATCGCCTCGGTCAGGGCGCCTGAGCGTGACGATTTGGGCCCCGAGGATTTCGCGGGGGTCGATGAGGACCCGGTGCGCTGCCTGGATCAGGCAGACGAGCGAGGCGATGGTCGCCGAGATCAACCGACTTCGCAAGGCCAACGAGAGCCTTGGCGGCAGCTTCGAGGTGCTCGCCTTTGGCCTGATCCCGGGGCTCGGCTCCCACGTCTCCTGGGAGGATCGGCTCGACGGGCGTCTCGCTGCCGCCGTCGCCTCGATCCAATCGGTCAAGGGCGTGGCGATCGGCGAAGCATGGGACGTCGCAACGCGGCCCGGCTCGGAGGCTCATGATGAGATTTTTTGGTCTGAGGAGAGCGGCTATTACCGCGAGACCAATCACGCCGGCGGATTGGAGGGGGGGATGACCAACGGCCAACCGCTCTCGGTTCGAGCCGCGATCAAGCCGATCTCGACCCTCACCAAGCCGCTGCGCTCTGTCGACACCGACACCCTCGAGCCGGCCCAGGCGCTGCGTGAGCGCACCGACTCAACCGTTGTTCCGGCGGCCGCCGTGGTCGCCGAGGCGATGGTCTGCCTCACTCTGGCCCGCTGTTATCGGGAGAAGTTCGGCGGCGATCACATCGATGACGCACTGGCGGCGCTTGAGGCTTACAGGAAGCGAATCGATTGGCGCCATTAGCCCGATGAAGCGTGCGGCGATCGTCTTCATCGGCTTCATGGGTGCCGGCAAGTCAAACGCCCTAGGCGCGGCGCGCACGGCGGGGCTGCCGACTACCGAGATCGATGAGCTGATGGAAGAGGTCCTTGGGATGCCGATCAGCGCTGCTTTTGAGCGCTACGGCGAGGAGGGGTTTCGCGCCCGCGAGGCCGAGGTCGTCGGTTCGTTGTTGGAGAGCGCAGATGGCGGAGCGATCGCCCTCGGCGGCGGCAGTGTGCTCTCTGAGCGGGTACGCGAGGCGCTCTCCCGCCACATCGTCGTCTGGCTACAGGTCGACCCGGGCGAGGCGTGGCGGCGAATCGCCCACACCGACAGGCCGCTGGCAAGGAGCGAGGCAGACGTCTCGCGCCTTTTGGCACTGCGCTTGCCACTATATGAAGAGCTCGCAGACGTCGTCTTACCCAGCGGCGATCGTGGCATGGTCGCGCGGGCTCTGCCCTCGATCCAGGCTCTTGCTGTGATGCCAAGCGGGGCGCGGATGCTGTGGGCGAGCAGCGCCTCCGGGGAGTACCCGGTCTTCGTCGGTCGCGATCTGCTCGATTGCGGATGGTGGCCGCTCAGCTCCCCTCGCTTCTGCATTACCGACTCCACCGTTGGCCCCCTCTACACCGACCGCCTCGCCCCCCTCGCCGCGGCGGTCGAGATCAAGCCGGGCGAGTCTTCAAAGAGCTTGGCTGAGGTCGAGACGGCGCTGAGCGCGCTGGCCCGGGGTCTGATGACCCGCGAGGATCACCTGGTCGCGCTCGGCGGCGGAGTGGTCGGGGATCTCGGTGGCTTCTGCGCTCACATCTACCAGCGCGGGGTGTCCGTCGTGCAGGTGCCCACGACGCTGGTTGCCCAGGTCGACTCAGCCTACGGCGGCAAGACCGGGGTCGATTTGCCCGAGGGCAAGAACTATGCCGGCGCCTACCACCTCCCGGTCGCGGTGATCGTCGACACTGCGACCCTGAAGACGCTGCCCGGCCCGGAGCTCTCGGCCGGCTATGCCGAGGTCTTAAAGACGGCGCTTCTGGCCGGCGGTGCGCTCTGGGAGCGGGTCCGGGGACTCTCCGTCGCTTCGTCCCGAAGAGATCGATGACGTAATTTTTTCCTGCGCCAGATACAAGTGCGAGGTTGTCGCTGCCGATGAGCGCGACCGCGGCTCGCGGGCTGTTTTGAATCTCGGCCACACCGTCGGGCACGCGATCGAGGCGGCGACTCGATACTCGCGCTATCGCCACGGTGAGGCGGTCGGCCTCGGCCTGCTCGCCGCGCTTCGCCTCTCTGATGCCGAGGCGCTCCACGATCAGGTCGAGTCGATGCTCGATCGCCATGATCTGCCGATCCAGCTAGATCCTCGGGTTGAGATCGAGGCGGTTCTGGCCGCCCTGCAGCGCGACAAGAAGCGCACCGCGGCTGGGGTCGGCTTTGTCTTGTTGAGCGAGCCCGGCGCGCCGCGCAGCGCCCAGCTGCTCGATCCGGATAGGGTCCGAGCGGCCGTGGAGGAGCTTGCAGCGCCGCGAAGATCGGAATCCTTATGAGCCCTCCATCACGAGTCCAATATCGCGGGAGGGGAGTGCCCCGATGAGCAGCGCACACAACCGCGTCGCGGTGCTGCACGGAGTCAACTTCGACATCCTCGAGCGCCGCGATCGCTCCATCTATGGGGGACTCTCGCTCAATGAGCTGGAGATGAGGATCGCCGCCTGGGCTCGGGAGCTGGGGCTCGAGACGATCTTTTTTCAGACCAACTCAGAGGGCGAGTTTGTCGAGTACCTGCATCGCCTGCCCGAGCTCGCCGACGCTGCCCTGATCAACGCCGGCGCCTGGACGCACTACAGTCGCGCGATCGGCGACGCGCTAGAGATCGCCAGCGCTGCCCGCGGTGGAGGTGCACCTCTCAGACGTCGAGTCTCGCGAGGACTGGCGCAAACTCTCGGTCTTTGAGGACTGCGTGATCGCCAGGATATTCGGCAAGGGGCCGGACGGATACCCCGACGCGCTCGGCGTCTTGGCCGGCGAGCTCGGATCGACGGGGCGCTGATGGACGGCCGCGGCGATCGACTGGCAGCCGTCCTCACGGAGCGCGAGCTGGATCAGTTCGTGGTCACCGACCTCACCAACGTCGGCTACCTGACCGGCTTCGGCGGTACCAATGGCGCCTGTGTCTGCGGTGCCGATGACCGCCTCTTCCTGACCGATTTCCGCTACACCGAGCGGGCCGCTTCTGAGGTCGAGGGGTGGGAGGTGTTGACGATCGAGGGCGACTGGTTGGCGAGCCTCGCCGAGCGTCTGCACGGCAGGGTCGGATTCGAGGACGACCACGTCTCGGTTCGCACCCTCAAACGCCTCAAGGAAAAGCTCGGCGACGGCGTTGAGCTCGTCGCTGCCGGCGGCGCCGTGGAGGAGCTGCGGCGGATCAAGGAGGGCGTTGAGCTCGCCGCGATTACCGCCGCCGCGGAGTTGGCCGACCAGGTATGGCGCTGGAGCCTGGAGCGGGGTTTGATCGGGCGCAGCGAGCGCCAGGTCGCCCGCGCCGCCGAGGGTAGGATCATCGAAGCGGGGGGCGATCCGTCCTTTCCAACGATCGTCGCCGCTGGTCCCAACGGAGCTCTTCCCCATGCTGAGCCCGGTGATCGCGAGATCGAGAGGGGGGAGCTGATCGTATTTGACATGGGCGCCAAGCTCGATGGCTACTGCTCCGACGGCACCCGCACCTTTGCCACCGGCGATCCGGGCGAGCGGGCGCGGGAAATCTATGAGGTTGTCCGTGAGGCCCAGGGCGCCGCGCTGGAGGGAGTGGCCGCCGGGGTCGGGGGAGAGGCGCTCGATGCGCTGGCGCGCGGCGTGATCGATCAAGCCGGCCACGGCTGAGCGCTTTGGCCACGGGCTCGGCCACGGGGTCGGCCTCGAGGTGCACGAGTCACCGCGCCTCTCACAGCGTTCTGACGACGTGCTCGAGGTCGATGAGGTGGTGACGATTGAGCCGGGGATCTATCTGCCGGGCGAGCTCGGTGTGCGGATCGAGGATCTGGTTATCGTCACCGAGGCTGGACACCGAAACCTGAGCGGCCTCTCCAAGGACCTGCTGCTAATCGATTGATCGGCGGGCCCGCGATCGGTGGGTCTCGCAGTGGATTGCCAGGGCAGGTCGGCCGCGCTGAGGCCCGAGCGAGCCCGGGCTCGAGCCGCCCGCCTTTGTCGCCGGCCGCGGCGGCTTCCCCGCCCGGGCTGGGTTTCGGTCTCCTTCTTGCTCAGCGACTCAGCTCGACGCCGTCTCTGAGGCGCAGGGCAAAGGCGGCGATCAGTTCAACGGTTGCCTCGACGTCGGCCAGGTCGACCAACTCGACCGGCGAGTGCATGTAGCGGATCGGAATCGAAACCAACCCGGTGGGGATCCCCGAGCGCGATATCTGCAGGACGTCGGCATCGGTGGAAGTGCCGCGCCCGCTGGCGCTGATCGTGTGCTCGATCCCGGCCTCAAGGGCGGCCTCGACCAGAAGCTCAAAGACTTTGGGCGAGAGCGTTGAGCCGCGGCCGATCACCGGCCCCGAGCCAAGCGGGTGGCTGCCGACCTCCTTCTCGTCGACCCCGGGAGCGTCGGTGGCGTGGGTGACATCGACGGCAATCGCCAGGTCGGGGCGCACCTCAAAGGCCGCGGTGCGGGCGCCGAAGAGACCAATCTCCTCCTGAACGGCGGCGATCGCCGCAAAGCTGGCCGTGAGGCCGCGCTCGCCGCTGCGACGCAGCGACTCCAAGGCGACGTAGGCGCCGAGGCGATTGTCCATCGAACGGGAGACCAGCCGTCCGGCCATCAGGCCAAGCGGCTCGGCGGCGATTACGACCGGGTCACCGACTCGCACCAGCTCCTCCGCCGACTCGCGGTCGCCAGCGCCGATGTCGATGTGGAGGCCCTTGAGCTCGACCACCTTTTTGCGCTGATCGGGATCGAGCAGGTGGATCGGCTTGCGCCCGACAACGCCAGGAACCACCTCGTCTCGGCCGCTGATCGCAACCCGCTGACCGACCAGGATCTGCGGATCCCAGCCGCCGATCGGGGCGAAGTAGAGGAAGCCCTTCTCGTCGATGTGGGTGACCACAAGGCCGATCTCATCGATATGGCCGACCACCGCCAGCAACGGACCCGTCTGCCCGAGGCGGGCGATCGAGGAGCCGAGTCCGTCACCAGAGAGCTCCGCAAAGGCGGCCGCCTCTCGCCAGACCGCCGCCGCCGGCTCCTCATATCCCGAGGGCGCCGCGGTGCGCAGCAGCTTGTCCAAGAGCGCAGGGGTGGCGGTCACGGCCCGCAGTATGCCGGCTCAAACACCGCTTCGCATCTAAGCCTCATCAATTCGGGCTGCCCGATGCGGGGCTGGGGTGGCGTACCGCCTGGCGTCCCTCGCCGTAGCTGCGCGTCTCATAGGCGATCATCGCCCAGATCAAGGCGTTGACGATCGCCAGCGCGGCCAAGGCCGACAGATCGGCGGTCAGCGGTACGAGCGCGAAGAGCGCCAGCGCCAATGCCAGGCGCTGGCGGTTGATCGTTTGCACGTGGCGGTAGCGAAAGGCGACGTGGCCGAGCAAGTAGATCGCGAGGCCACCGAGCAGCGCGAAGGCGGCGACGCTGCGAAGGTGCTCGTCGAAATGACCGATCGTGGTCTTCAGGCCGAGGGCGGTTAGGACGATTCCGGCCACCATCGGTAGGTGCATGAAGGAGTAGGAATCGCGCGCCATCTCGTTGCGCTCGCGGCCCTCTTTTGTATCGGCGAGGCGCCGGCCGGCGACGAGCGCGACGACGTCGAAGTAGGTCCACCACATCGCCGCCGCGAGAGCGACGCCGAGGACGGCCGCCGTTGCGATCCCAAGGTTGAGGGTGCCGGCCGCCCCAACCCCGATCGCGACGATCGACTCGCCGAGGGCGATGATCACGATCAGGCCATGGCGCTCGGCAAAGTGTCCGGGCACGAGACGCCAACCCTCGGCGCCAAAGAAATAGGGACCGAGCATGTCGAGTACGAGCGCAAGGACCCAGAGCGCACCCTGGCCAAGACCGCCGATGATCGCTGCGCTGACCAGCAGGGCTACCGCGACCGCGGTGCTTGCGGCAAGTCCCAGCACCGATCGGCGCAGGGCGGGATCGCCGGGGCTGGCGAGCATGAACAGCGCGATGTGCGCGGTCCGCACCAACCCGTAGGCGAGCGCGAAGGCCAGCGCCAGGCTGCCGAAGGCCTGGGGCACGCAGATCGAGACGATCAGGAGAGCAGCCATCGCGCCGAAGATGACGAGCCGCACCGCGCCCTCCTCGGGATCGATGACGCTGGTCAGCCAGGCATAGCCGACCCACGCCCACCAAAGAACCCCGAGCACGAGCAGGCCCTGGGCGAGGCCCAGCCAGCTCGGATGATGGGACATCAGCGCGGTGCACTGGGTGATTGCCAAGACGAAGACGAGATCAAAGAAAAGCTCAAGCGACGTCACCCGGTCGCCGTTGCGCATCGCGGCGCTGAGGCGGGTGGTCCCGATGTTGGTGGGGGCTGTCATCGCAGCATCCTTGCAAGCGAGACAGGGGCGGCCTCGGGGTGACCACACGGCGCGGGGTCCAATACGGTGAGGCGATGACCGAGCCCCAGAGGGTCGCGCTGGTCACCGGCGCCTCGAGCGGAATTGGCGAGGCGGCCGCGAGGAGGCTGGCACGTGAGCCCGGCACCGAGCTGGTGCTGGTCGCACGCCGTGAGGATCGACTCCGCGAACTCGCCGCGTCGCTGGGCTGCCCCGCCACCTACCTCGCCCTTGACCTGGTCGACCCCGATGCTCCCGAGCGGGTTCGCGCCCACTTGGGTGAGCGCGGCGAGCGCCTCAACCTGCTCGTCAACAACGCCGGTGCCGCCTGGCGGGGTAGCTTTGCCGATGGCGGCTACGCCAACGTTCAGCGCCACATGGAGCTCAACTTCGATGCCGTGGTTCGCCTCACCGAGGCGCTGCTGCCGCTTTTGCGGCGCTCGGCGCCGAGCGCGATTGTCAACGTCGCGAGCACCGCCGGCCGCGTCTCGCGAGCCGGCAGCGGCGCCTACTCGGCGAGTAAGTTTGCCCTGATCGGCTGGAGCGACGCTCTCTATCTTGAGGAGCGCGTCAACGGCGTGCACGTTGGTCTCGTCCTGCCCGGATTCATCGCCACCGAGGGCTTCCCGGCGACCGAGCTGCGGGCGCGAGCCCTTACCCGCTGGATCGTCTCTGGGCCCGAGAAGGTCGCCGAGGCAATTGTGCAGGTGGGCCCGGGCGGCCGCGCCGAGCGCTACGTGCCCCGCCCCTACGCGCTCGCCGCCGCGGCGCGAACCCTGATGCCGGCCACGCTTCGGCGCGTTCTCTCCGGCGCTGGCGCCGCCTCTTTGACCACCAGCACCACGGCCGAGCTCAAAGGCCAAAGATCGTCACCGCGACCAAAATGAGCGAGAGCGCCGAGGTGACGGCCACAGTCGCCGCGGTGGCCGCGTCGACGGCGCCTCGGTTTCTGTGCGGTCCCATCAGCTCCGTGCTCCTTGAAAGCCGCCAGATGAAGAAGAGATTGATCGGCAGCAGCACTCCGTTGATCACCTGAACCCCGACCAGCAATGAGATCACCGGGGTGCCCGGGATGACCGCGACTATGGTCGAGATCGCGATCATCGTCGCGATCACCCCCATGAAGACCGGCGCCTCGCGGGCGCCGCGGCCGACGCCCTTCTCAAAGCCGAGTGACTCCGAGAGCACGTAGGAGGTGGCGATCGGCAGGATCGCCGCGGCCAGCAGACTGGCTCCCAGGAGGCCAATGCCAAAGAGCAGCTCCGCATACTGTCCCGCCAGCGGCCCCAGCGCCGCCGCCGCCTCGGCCGCGGAGGAGATCGTATGGTCGCCGTTGACGTAGAGGGTGGCGCCGGTGGCAATGATCACAAAGGCGGCGATCACGTTTGCAAACAGCGCACCGGCGACGGCCTCCCTGCTCTCGGAGTGCAAATCGTCCTTGGCGGCGCCTCGCTCGACGACCGCCGATTGCAGATAGAGCTGCATATAAGGGGTGATCGTCGTGCCCGCGGTCGCCACGAACAGCAACAGGTAGGTCGGGTTGGTCTCGATCTGCGGCACGATCAGCGCGTGTCCCACCTGGGCCCAATCGGGATGGGCCAAGATCGCCGCGATCGGGTAGGCGAAGAAGGGGATCGTCAACCAGATGAAGACCCGCTCCGCCGAGCGGTAGGAGCCGCGAACGATGATCAACCAAATACCCAAAGCGGCGATCGGCACCGAGATCTGGGTGGGGATCCCGGCCAAGCCGAGCGCGGCGCCAATGCCGACGAAATCGGAGATGCAAATTCCCATGTTTGCGATCAGCACCGAGATCGTGGCGAAGGCCGACCAGCGGATTCCGTAGCGCTCCCGGATCAGCTCGGCGAGGCCCTTGCCGGTGACCACGCCCATTCGTGCCGCGGCTCGCTGGACCATGACCAACGAGATCGTGATCAGGACCATCGCCCAGAGCAGGCTGTAGCCGTACTTGGCTCCAACCGAGGAGTAGGTCGCGATTCCGCCGGCGTCGTTGCCGGCGTTGGCAGCGATCAGGCCGGGACCCAGAAGGCCGAGGAAGATGAGGATTCGGCTACGGCGTGAGCGCAGCCGGACAGGCAGGCGCGGCCGGGCGCTGAGAAGCGTCCGGGCCTTGCGCATGAGAGCCGGTACTCGGCCCGCCATCCAATTTTTCGGTCCGGGCCGGCATCGACCGGAGTCTATGCGAGCTGGACTACTCGTCCCCGAGCAACCCGAACCGGCGCCGCCAGCCCTTGGGAAGGATGACCTCGAGCACGTCGTCGACCATGATCACACCGATCATCCTCTCCTCGGTGTCGACGACCGGAGCTGCGGTGAGGTTGTAGTCGGCCATCAAACGAGCCACCTCCTCGAAGTCCGCCTCGGGGATCAGCCGCGGAATGTAGGGAAGGTCAAGTTCGGTCAGGCCCGCCTCTGGCTCGGCTCGGATCAGGGTTGCGAGCGCGACCGCCCCCAGAAATCTGTGGCCGGAGTCCATCACGTAGACCGTGCTGAGAAGCTCCGGAGAAAGGGAACTGCGGCGGACGCGATCGAGGGCCTCGGCGGCGCTCGCCTGCCTGTAGACGCTGACGAAGTCCGGGCTCATCAGACCGCCCGCCTCGGCGGGGTCATAGCCCAGCAGGGCGCGAACCTTCCTCCGTTGCACCGGGGCCAGCAGCTCGAGCACGTCGCCGCGGCGACCCTTGTCGAGCTCGGCGACAAGATCCGCGGCGTCATCTGGGGCCATTCGAGAAATCACCGCCGCAACGTCATGATCTGAGCGCCGCTCGATGAACTCGAGCTGGTGCTGCTCATCGAGCTCCTCGAAGACGTCGGCCTCGAGCTCGCGATCATCCTGTCCGACGGCTTGGATGATCTCCTCCCCCTCGCGGTGGGAGGCAGCCTCAACCAGATCGGCGATTTGGGCGGGGTGAAGCTTCGCCAATTTAGGGTGAAGGACGCGGAGGCGGACCGCGGCGACGTCTCCGGCAAAGGGCTCGACGCTGGCCCAATCGAGGAAATCTCCCGTGCTGACCCTTCGGGCCAGGGGGCGAGGGAGCATGCGCCGCAAACCGCCGCGCGCACCCGCGTCTACTCCGACCACCCGCCACCAGCCCTCCAGGCGCGCGAGCTCAACCTCGTTGGCACGAACGAGCCGGGCTCCCTCGACGTTGATCAGCTGGTGGTCGAGAACGTCGTGCTTGAGCAGGACCTCCTCCGGTCGCCGCTCGAAGTGCCGCAGGTCGAGCTTTGCCTTATTCAGGGTGGCGCCGCCCGGGACCAGATCGACCAGCCGCTCCGATGGCAGGTAGGAGCTGCGCCCCGCGACCGTCACCAAGAGACCGGTTATCGGCGGGTAACCGGCGCCTCCCATCCGCACGATCAGATCGTCGATTCTGCCGAGGCGCTCACCGTCGCCGTCGCGAAGCGCCCCGCCGATCAGCTGGGAGAGGTGGAGTACCTGCGGATCGTTGGGGGTGGCTCCCGGCACAGACTCCAGATGCTATCCGCAGGCCGCTCGGGTCGCCCCCGGTTCAGCTGAATTGGGAGGGCGTGATCCGGCAGTAGTGGAATTCGATGTTGAAGACGACGTTGTTGGCGGCGTTGCTGCTGCTGCGCAGCTTGATCACGTCGAGGGTGGCGCCGCCGCGATTGCCGTGTCGAAGCGCCTTGCCGGTCTTTCGAAGGTAGCCTTCGACGAGTTTCAGGTGTTCGATCCATTTGGTCAATTTGGTCTGATCGAGCGGCGGTTGCGGGACCGCGGCGATTTCGGAGGTGGCCTTGCCGAAGGCGGCCGCGGCGCGGATGAATTGGGCGCCGGCACTCGCCAACTTCTGCTCGCGAACCTTGCTCTGGACGCCGTCTAACAGGCGCTTGTTCGTGGTCGTGTTGGCCTGGCAGATCGGCTCAACCTGCGCCACGTATTCTCCCTGGCCTGGTGCTTCGGCGGCCTCTGCGAGCGCCGCAAATGCAAGCATTGCGAGGAGGATCGAGGCGGTTATCGAGGCTCGTTTATTCATGGTGCCCTGCAGCGTCAGGTTACGGACCCCGGCCAGTCGAGATGATCTCGATTCAAATTGGCGCGCCCGCGATCGGTGCTCTGGCCGCCCAAAGCCGCTGGCAGGGCTCGACCCTGTCCGAGCTGTCGGAGTGCTGCCTTGATTGCCGTCGTGATCGCGGTGGCGGTTGCTGTTGTGGCGGCGATCGCACTCGCCTTGGCGAGGTCGCTGCGGCGTACCAGGCGACTGAGAGGGCGCTTCCAGATCCTTGACGAGATTGCGGGGGTTGCCGACGGCGATCGCTCGCTCGCTGAGACCCTCGATGCAATCGATGCGATCCTGGTTCCGGGGTTGGCCGATTTCTGCACCATCGACCTCTTAACCCAGGACGGGGTGATTCGTCGCGCCTCGGTTCGTGCCAGCGGGCCCCGACGGGCGGAGGTCGAGCAGAAACTGGGCGCGCGGCGGCCAACGCTGCAGGCCGCAATGGCCGGCGAGGCGGGCGATTCCCCGGTGAAGCCCCGCTTTTACCGGCTCGTATCCAGTGCCAACCTCGCCGAGGTCGCCGAAGATGCCGAGGATCTCGAGTTCTTACTGAGCCTCGGCGTGCGCTCTTCGGTGACGGTCGAATTGAGGGTTCGAGGCAGGGTGACCGGGATGCTCTCGCTCGGCGTTGCCTGGTCGGGTCGGCGCTTCGATGAGGACGATGCGCACTTCGTTTGGATCCTCTCGGGCAGGGTGGCATTGGCGCTTGACAACGCGGGCCTGTTTTCGGATCTGGAGAGAAGCGAGCACGAGCGAGCCCAGATCGCCGCGACGCTTCAGCGGGGGCTGCTGCCGCCGGCGCTGCCCTACATCGCGGGCTGGTCGATTGCGGCGATGTATAGCCCCGCCGGCGCTGAGAATGAGATCGGCGGGGACTTCTATGATGCCTTCCCGGTTTCGGGCGGCTGGATCGTGGTGGTTGGAGACGTCACCGGTCACGGCGCCCACGCCGCCTCGATCACGGCTCAGGCCCGCTATACGCTGCGGACGGCGGCGGCGCTCAGCGGCAATCCGCTGGTCGCGCTTGCCACGCTCAACCGAGCGCTGTTGACGCGCCAGGATGGCGCTTTGTGCAGCGTTGCCGCGATTGCGCTGGGAGAGGATCCCTCGCAGCCGATTCGCATTGCGGTCGCCGGCCATCCGCCACCGCTACTGGTCGATGGCGAGGCGGTGATCGAGGCGGCTGGTTCTGATCCGGTCCTCGGGGCCTTCGACGAGGGCGCCTGGAGGATCGAATCCAGGTCGGTGCGCCCGGGTCAGCAGCTGCTTGTTGTGACGGACGGGGTCACCGAGGCGGTAGGGGTCGAGGGACGCTTTGGCGAGGAGCGCTTGCGAAGCGAGTTGGTGGGAGCGAGCAGTCCCTCGCTCGCGGTCATAAAGCTGGATGCTGCGGTGCGCGCTTTTGCCAGCGGCGAGCCCGATGACGATGCGGTGATTCTCGCGATTGCACCGATGCCTGACGGGGACACGGCGCCGGCTGATGGAGAGAGTCTGGCGCGGGTCGAGCGCCTCTTTGCGGCGTTTAACCGTCGCGACGACGCGGACCTGGTTGCCCTATGTGACCCGGAGCTGGATTTTTTCCCGGCGAGCACCGCGGAGGCAGTCCGACGCAGCGAGCCCTACATCGGGCCGGCTGGAATTCGCGAATATCTGAGCGATGTCGCCAAAGCGTGGGAGGAGCTGCTGATCACCCCGATGGCGATCGATCAGCGGGGGCAGAGCCTGCTGGTGCGCGGTCGGGTCTACGCGCGCAGCCATCAGCGAGGGATTCGCGATATGCCGACCGCCTGGATCTGGGAGCTGCGCGGGGATCGCTTTATCCGCGGCGAGGTGTTTCCCGACCCCGAGCGTGCTGTGCGCAGCTTTGAGCGGCGCAGCTCTCGGTGAGGATCGTGTTTCGGCTCACCCCCGAGCGGGTAGCGGGTGGTGCAGCTAACCGATCGCGCGGGTACGCTCGTTGCCTTCGTATTACTTCATGCGTTAGGGAGCCCCAAGGAAGTGCAAGGCACAGGCGATAAATCGGGCCTTTTGATCAAACTGCCGGCAAAGTCGGAGAACGTGACGGTGGTACGCCACGCTGTCGCTGGTCTCGCCGAGCGGTTGGGGATGGGGGAGACCGGCGTTGGGGACCTGAAGACCGTGGTCACCGAGGCCTGCATGAACGTCGTCGTTCACGCCTATGACGATGAGCCCGGTCCGCTGGAGGTTGAGGCCTTCACCGAGGACGGCGGTCTCACCGTCGTCGTGCGCGATTTCGGCGCCGGCATTCGTCCCAGTCCAGATATTGAGCGCCCCAGCCTGCGGATCGGTCTGACCCTGATCGCCGCCCTCTCCAACAGCTTTGAGATTTCGGGGGGCCTCGATCGGGGAACCGAGATCCGCATGCATCTGCCGTTCGGCGCCGAGCGCGATGCCGCCGTTTCGAAATATCTGGCCAGCCCAGAAGGGGAGGGTGCGGAGCTGAGGATTGGCGACCCAGACCTTCTCGCTCCCGTGCTCGGACGCGTTGTGGGTGCGCTTGCGGCCCGCCACCGGATCACCGTCGATCGGCTCAGCGACGCTGTTCTTCTAACCGATGCGATCTCAGAGCTGGCGCCGGCGGCCTTTGGCGGGGACAGCGTCTCGCTCAATGTTGCCGACGGCTCGGAGGGGATCGACCTGCGGATTGGCCCGATGCCCGAGGCGGCCACCGCGCAATTGCGCGAAGGGCTGAGCCTGCCCGGAATTGACGCCTCCCTCGAGGACCTCGCAGATGATCTGCGGGTAGAGGAGAATGATCGCGGCGCCTATCTGTTTGTCCGTTTCGCCGCGCTTGATTCCTAGCCGACGGCCCGTGCCCGCACTTGCTCCTTGACCTCAGCTTCCCAGCGGGGCTGCGGACCGCGCCACGGTGGCGCGGTGATTTACCCTTGCCCGGCCCGTTTTGAGGGGCCCCCCGCAAGCCCGGCTCAGATATGTCCATCTCAACAAATCAATTCAAGAACGGCTCCCACGTCGAAATCGACGGGACGATCTTTCGCATCATCGAGTTTCAGCACGTCAAGCCGGGTAAGGGCGGGGCATTCGTTCGGACGAAGTTGCGAAGGATCGAGGACGGATCGGTCTTGGAGAAAACGTTTCGGGCGGGAGAGAAGTTCCGTCCGGTTCGAACCGAGTCGCGCAAGATGCAGTACCTGTATGACTCCGG
The DNA here is from genome assembly GCA_963745305.1 of uncultured Solirubrobacterales bacterium. Lineage (GTDB taxonomy): Bacteria > Actinomycetota > Thermoleophilia > Solirubrobacterales > 70-9 > CAVUWL01. The sequence continues at coordinate 187,016 of CAVUWL010000017.1, read as the reverse complement.
CGAGGCCGCGATCTTCATGGACAGCCGCGACTATGAGCAGATTGAGATTCCCCGAGAACTCGCCGGGGATGCGATGCGGTGGGTGCTCCCCAATGCCGAGGTCGACGTCCTCTTTGTCGATGAGCGTCCCAGCGACGTCCAGGTTGCCAGCGCGATCGATATGAGGGTCACCGAGACCGAGCCCGGTGTCAAGGGCGATACGGCCTCAGGAGGTGGCACCAAGTCGGCGACGCTTGAGTCCGGGGTGACGGTTCAGGTTCCCCTCTTCATCGAGGAGGGAGAAAGCATCAGGGTCGACACGCGCAGCGGTGAGTACGTCTCGCGCGCCTGAGCGCTACCGGGCGCACAAAGCGCGAGAATGGAGATCTCCCATGCGCAGGACAGACCAACGCCGCGATGCAGTCTTTGCCTGCTACCAGCGAGATGTCACCGGGAGGCCGCTTGAGGAGTTAGTGGCCGGCTCCCGGGCCTTTACCCGAGCGCTGGTTACCGGGGTGCAGGAGCACCGCGATCAAATCGATGAAGTCATCGCCCGCCATTCCAAAGGCTGGGACCTGGCGCGGATCGCGCCGCTGGACCTCAACCTGATGCGGGTGGCGCTGTTTGAGATCGAATACGGGGAGGCCCCGACCGAGGTGGCAATCGATCGAGGCGGTGGAGATCGCCAAGGAGTACTGCGGGGCCGATGCTCCGGGCTTCGTCAACGGCATCCTTGGCGCCGCGGTGCGCGAGGGAGTCAGATGAGCCGGTTGCGCGAGATTTCCGAGCGCCTGCGGGTAATCGCGGCCGAGCTTGACCAGGACCTAGATGGTGAGCAGCACGCGGCAGAGCTCGCCGCAGGAGGCCGCCGAGCTCTCAGCCGAGGCGGTCGAGGAGGCGAACCGGCGACAGCGGGAGGCCGAGGCCTAGTGGGCGCTCAAAAATTCCCTCGCTGATGTACCCCGAGGACCTGCGCGCTGCTCGTCGACACGGCGCTTGATCAACTGCACTTCTCAACCTCATCTGTCACCGCCGGACTTGAGGACGCGATGCGCTATTCGCTGCTCGCGGGAGGCAAGCGGGTTAGGCCGGTGCTGGCGCTGGCCACCGCCCGCGCGCTGGGATCCGACCCCGGCGCTTCCTGCCAATCGCCTGTGCGATCGAGCTGATCCACACCTACTCGCTGATCCACGATGACCTGCCGGCGATGGACGATGACGAGTTGCGGCGGGGACAGCCGACCTCCCACGTCAGGTTCGGAGAGGACGTGGCGATTCTGGCCGGAGACGGTCTCTTCGCCGAGGCCGTGCGGCTCTTCTGCGAGCAGGCCGGCGATCCGGCCCGCGTTCTGGCTGGACTGCATGAGCTGGCCGTCGCGACCGGGGTTGATGGGATGGTCGGCGGCCAGTACGTCGACGTCACCGGTGAAGACACCGATGCCCAGGGCCTGCGATGCGCTGCACGCCTTGAAGACCGGCCGCCTGATCGCCGCCAGCGTCGGTGTGGTCTTGGTCTTGGAGGGATTGGATGAACCTGAGACACTTCCATACCGTCGATTTGCCAACGAGTTGGGCGTCCTCTTTCAGATCGTCGATGACATCCTCGACGTGACCGAGAGCGATGAGCAGCTCGGCAAGCCGCAGGGAAGCGATGAGCGACATGGCAAACTCACCTACGTCAGCCTCTTCGGTCTCGAGCGAGCGCGCGAGCTGGCCGCCGAATCCCACGCAAAGGCGAGCGCGGCGCTGGCCGAGGCCAGGGGCGAAACCGGCGACCTGAAGCAGGTCGCCGACTACATCTTCACCAGACACGAATGACCGACGCTCCCCAAACGCCAGAGCCAAACGACGAGCAGCGCGAGCGTCTGCTCGAGGCGATCCAGGCTCCGCCGGACCTCCACGCCTCGACGACGACGCAGCTGCAGCAGGTGGCCCAGGAGATGCGCACCTACATCATCGACACGATCGGGGAGATCGGCGGCCACTTCGGCGCCAACCTCGGCACCTGCGAGCTGGCCGTTGCCCTGCACAGCCTGCTCGATTCCCCCCGCGACAAGGTTCTTTGGGACGTCGGCCACCAGGCCTATCCCGCACAAGATTCTCACCGGCCGTCGAGACCGGCTTTGCCGACGATCCGCCAGTATCGAGGGACTGGCTCCGTTCTGCTCGATCTTTGAGTCCGAGCACGACATCATGGGCGCCGGCCACGCCTCGACCTCGATCGGTTATGCGGTGGGTCTGAAGGAGGCGATGCGCAAGGGCATTGGCGAGGACGGCAAGGTCGCCGCGGTGATCGGCGACGGAGCGCTGACCGGCGGCGTCGCCTATGAGGCGATGCACGCCGCCGGCGGCCTGCAGACGCCGGTTGTGATCGTCCTCAACGACAACGGGATGTCGATCTCACCCAACGTCGGCGCTCTCTCGCGCTACTTCAACCGGGTACGGCTCAACCCGCGCCTCTACCACGCTCGCGAGGGGGTCGAGGACCGGCTGACCAGGCTGCCGCTCGGCCTCGGCAAGCGGATCGAGCGCCTCGGGCCCGAGATCAAGTCGGCGATCAAGGCCTACTGGGCGCCTGGACTCTTCTTCGAGGAGCTCGACCTCGCCTACATGGGGGTGATCGACGGCCACGACGTGCACGCCCTGCGCGCGGCGCTGAGCGAGGCCTTTGAGGCCGAACGACCCGGTGGTCGTCCACATCCACACGGTCAAGGGCAAGGGCTTTGCTCCCGCCGAAGAGGGCGGCCTCGAGGGAATGGAGCAGCTGGCACGCGGCCAAGCCCAACTCGATCGTCAACGGCAAGCCGGCCCCGAAGCCGGTCCCGGTCAAGGAGTCGGACTCGCCCGAGGCGATCGCGCCGGAGCGACTGGAGAAGCCGCCCGCGGCCGAGCGCCCCCCCCCAGTACACCCAGGTCTTCGCCGAGGCGATGGTTGCCGAGGCACGACGCGACCGCCGGGTGATCGGGATCACCGCGGCGATGGCGGGGGGGACCGGCCTGCAGAAGCTCGCCGATCGAGATCCCCGACCAGTACTACGACGTCGGCATCGCCGAGCAAAACGCCGTGCTCGCTCGCCTCCGGTCTGGCGCTTCAGGGGGCAAAGCCGGTCTGCGCGATCTACTCGACCTTCCTGCAGCGCGCCTATGACCAGATCATCCATGACGTCTGCCTGCAGGAGCTCGACGTCACCTTCGCGATTGACCGCGCCGGGCTCGTTGGCGACGACGGACCCGACCCACCACGGTGCCTTCGACATCTCCTACCTGCGACCGGTCCCGAACATCATCGTGATGGCTCCGCGCGATGAGGCGATGCTGGTCCACATGCTGCGCACTGCGCTCACCCACCGCGGACCGGCGGCTCTGCGCTACCCACGGGGCGCCGCCGCAGGGGTCGAGCTGCCCAAGGAACCGAAGGCGCTCCCGATTGGCAGTGGTGAGCTGCTTGCCAGTGGCGAGCGGGTCGCCTTGCTCGGCTACGGCTATGGGGTCGCCGTGGCGCTTGAGGCGGGCCTGATCCTCGCCGAGCACGACCTCAGGCCGACGATCGCCGACGCCCGTTTCGCCAAGCCGCTCGACGGCGAGCTCTGTTCGAGCGGCTGGCGCTCGATCACGACCTGCTTGTGACGATCGAGGAGAACGTGCTGGCCGGAGGCTTCGGCGCCGCCGTCCTTGAAGCACCTCGAGGACACCTTCGCAGAGCATCCTGGCGATCGCGCTCGGGTGACTGCGGATCGGCCTCGCGCGATCGCTACCTCTCCCACGGAAAGCCGGCGCTGCTGCGCGCGGAGGCTGGACTGAGCGGGGAGTCCGTGGCCGAGCGGGTGCTCCTGGCGCTGCGTTCCTCCGAGCCGGTTCTCGGATGAGTTTGAATCAAAGCGCTCAATCCATTAGTCTGCCGGCGTCTCTTCGGCAAACTCATAAAAGACCCGCCCAAGTGGGCGGGCCGTTTCTGAGTTTTCCACTGGGAGAAGAGGCTTGTTTCTCTGTATGTGTGGGTTCGGTGGAGGCAGGCGGATCCGCAGTTGCTGAGAACTCCGCGGGACCGGTCCCGCGGAGACTCAGCTCGCCTCGGCGAGGATCGCGTAGACCTTGCGCCGAGTTTCATCGAGCAGCTCTCGCACCCGTCGCCGCTGGTCCTCGTCACCGGCGTGAAAGACCTGGCCGAAGCTGTGGTTGAGCTTCACCACCGCGTCGCGAAGCTGGACCGCCTCGGGGTCGGCTCCTGCCCTCGCCGCCTCCCAGGGGGTCTGCTCGTTGGCGCGCGACTGCTGCTCGGCCCGGCCCTGATCGGTGAGTGAGAAGCGGCGCTTACCGTCGGTCTCCTCGCCGCGGATCAGATCGGCCTCCTCGAGCAACTGCAGGGTGGGGTAGATCGAGCCGGCGCTCGGGGTCCAAGCGCCGCCGGTGCGCTGCTCCAGCTCCCTGATCATCTCGTAACCGTGCATCGGGCGCTCGGCAAGCAGCGCCAGCACCGCTGCGCGCACATCGCCGCGCCGGGCTCGGGGACCCCCACGCCCTCTACCGCGGCTGCGGCCGCTTCCGAAGCTGCGGGCGAAGTCCTCTCGTGAGAAATTCTCTGAGTGTCTTGAATGGCATCTGTGATGCATTGAATCCCTTTCTATATCGTGACATATCTCGATATATCGTAACAGTTTCGCAAACGGATGCGCCGAACGATCACGGATCTCGCGCCTGCTGCGGTTCAGATCGCCTGGTCTGTCCAGCGCTCTGGAACCCGCACGCCGTCGCCACCCTCTGGCCGATCAGCACCGACCGCGATCAGTTCGAGTCCATCGGGGCCCGCGTCAAAACCGCGGACGACCTCTGCGGCGACGCGGACGACGTCCCAGCGGCGTAGCTCGATCACCTCGTCGTCTAGCTTGATCCGTCCCGATCCGCCGATGACGACGTATGCCTCCTCCTGTGCCTCGTGACGGTGACCGCTTTCGGCGCGGAACCCCGGCTCGTAGCGAAAGTAGCTCACGCCGAGGTGCTCGGAATCAAGGTGCTTGCGGGCAAAGCGCGCCTCGACCTCGGGACCTTCGAAGGCATCCTCGGCCTCCTTCAGGTTCTTGACCGCAAATCGAGACATCAACCGGATTTTAGGGAGTCGCTGAGGTCGGCGGCGGCGTAGTTGGGCCCGAGGGGGGACAGCGCTGCGGTTCGTTGGGTGTAGCTTGCCCTTTAAGTGAAGGCGGTGGTCCTGACAGCTACGGGTGGACCGGAGGTCCTTCAGGTGATGGAGCGAGCCGAGCCAGTTCCTGGTGTGGGGGAGGTGCGGATCGCGGTCAAGGCTGCCGGGATCAACTTCGCCGACACCTTGGCCAGGGTCGGGCTCTATCCGGACGCGCCGAAGCCGCCCTGCGTGCTTGGGTATGAGGTGGCGGGCGTGGTCGAGGCGGTCGGGGAGCGGGCGGGCAACTATGCGGTTGGCGATCGGGTGATCGCCGGAACCCGTTTTGGGGGCCAGGCCGAGCTCGTTGTGGTTCCCGAGGCGCAGCTGCTGCCGCTCCCCGAGCGCCTCAGCTTTGAGCAGGGTGCGGCCTTCCCGGTCAACTACGGCACCGCCTACGCCGCGCTGATCGTGATGGGCGGAATGCGGGCGAGGGATCGTGTGCTGATCCATGCCGCGGGAGGCGGTGTGGGCATCGCGGCCACCCAGATCGCCCGCAATCAAGGCGCCGAGATCTTTGGCACTGCCTCGCCGGCAAAGCACGAGGCGATCCGTGCGCAGGGTGTTCAGCACCCGATCGACTATCGCGATCGCGACTTTGAGGCCGAGGTGATGGAGATCACCAATGGCGAGGGCGTCGACCTGGTGATTGATGCCCTTGGTCCAACCTCCTTTCACAAGGATTATCGGCTGCTGCGTGCCGGTGGGCGGCTGGTCATGTACGGGTTATCCGAGAACTCAAAGGTCGGCACACGGGACATCAAGGCGACCCTGCTGGCACTGGCGAAAATGCCGGTTGCGACCTTTCCCTGGTGGAAGAGTCTGATGGTCATGAATGAGAACAAAGGAGTGTTCGGTCTCAACATGCTGAAGTGGTGGGACCGGGAGGGAAACCTCGAGCGTGTCACCGAGCCGCTCATGGCCGACCTTGAGGGAGGCCGCCTCGAACCGGTCGTGGCCGAGGCCTTCTCCTTCGCGCGGGCCCCTGAGGCGCACGAGTTCATCGCCCAGCGACGCAACATCGGCAAGGTGGTCTTGGTTCCGTCCTGAGCTGGGGACACCCGGGTGATGAGGCCGCTTGTAATCCTTGACGGCGCCTCGGCATGAGGCCCGCGGCGCCGCGCGGCTAGTCTAGGCCGGAATGGGCGCGTTTCGCTACGAGGGCCACCGGGTCGAATATGACTCCTACGGCGAGGGCGATCGGGTGATCATCCTCGTTCACGGCTTGTTGATGAACAGGCGCATGTTCGAGCGGGTGGGGCCGGCGCTGGCCAAACGTGGAAACCGTGCGATCTGCATCGATCTGCTCGGCCACGGTCGCTCCGATCGCCCCGAGGACCTGCGCCTCTACACGATGCCGCTTTTCGCCCGTCAACTGGCCGGGCTGATCGAGCACCTTGGTCTCGATTGCGCGGTGGTCGGGGGAACGTCGTTGGGAGCCAACGTGGCGCTCGAGCTTGCCACCCGCAAACCCGAACTGGTCAGGGGTCTGTTTATCGAGATGCCGGTGCTCGACAACGCTCTGCCCGCCGTGGCGGCGACCTTTGCTCCAATTCTGCTCGGTTTGCAATTGGGCCGACCCGCATTTGAGCTCCTCTCTCGGCTCTCCTCTGCCGTGCCCCGTACCAACTACCTGATCGACATCGGGCTCGATTGGGCCCGCCAGCGCCCTGGTCCCTCGCTCGCGGTACTGCAGGGGTTACTGCTAGGCGAGACAGCACCACATCAAGAGGAACGGCAAGGGATCTTCCAGCCGGCGCTGATCGTGGGTCACCCGCGCGATCCGCTGCATCCGTTCAGCGATTCGGGGATGTTGAGCGAAGAGCTCGCCAACGGGCGCCTGCTGGAGGCAAACTCGATCCTTGAGTGGCGAATCAGCCCCGACCGTCTAAATGCCGAGCTGGCGATTTTTCTCGAGGAAGTCTGGTCCCCGCGAAAGTCAAAGACGGCCAAAAAGACGAAACGAAAAAGCACCTCAGCCAGGGGTAAGGCTCAGGGGGTTGGTTGACGGCACGATTGACCCATGAAGGCGCCTCCGCGGGGAGATTCTGGCCGGGTTAGCTCGATCGCGGTAACCGGTTTTGCGCTGCGGCCGGGCTGCGGCCCCGCTCGCGCCTGCGTCTGAAGATCAACACCCCAGCCGCCAGCGCGGCGACCGCCCCGATGGCGATCAGGGCGGGAACGAGCGGCGAGATTTCGCCACCTTGCCGAAGGGCACTCTTTGGGGTCTGGGGGCGATTCGAGCCTGCAACCTGGCGGCGGATGTGCTTTCGGCGGGCTCTTGCCCGCACGTGGGCTCGCCTCTTGACCGCGGCGCTTGGTGTTCGCGATCGATGTCCCGAGATCGGCAGCACCGCCACGCCCTGGGTACGCGGGGGCGGGGACTTCCCGGTTGCCGTCGGGACCGCGTTTTCGTACTGGGTGCCACTGGAATCCGCCCGAGCAGATCCCGGGTAGCCAATCACAGCGATGAAAATCAGCAAGATTGATGGCCACAGGGCGGTTCGAAGGAGGCGCGAGTTCCGGCGGGCTCGGGTTCGGTCCATACCGAATAATGCTAGACAGCGGCCCTGATCGGTTCGCCTCCTGGGGCAGCTGATGGGCATTTCAAGTTGGGTTCGCAGCAGGGCCTCACTTTTCCTGCATTGCACACCGCTTTCGGTCCGGTCTCGACTCACCCGCGCCTAGCCGGCCTCAAGGTAGAAGATCTCTGCCGAGACGTCGCGGTGGGTGTCGATGCCGCTGATGAAGGCCCGCACCCTGCGGTCGAGGATCTGCTCGACCGCGGCGCAGAGCCGCTCCTCGGTGGCGTGTTGGAGGTAGAGGCGACCATCGCGCAGGCGCTGGTGCTCCCCCATCTGGGCGAGCCGGTGCTCGGAGGGGGTGAAGGTGTCTTTTAGGGTGCAGATCAGGGTGTCGGGGCCGGCGAAGTCAGAGCGCACCCTGGTCGGTCCACGGCCGAACTGCTCCTTGTAGAGGGCGACGATCGCCCGCGAGATCTCCGCCAGCTTCGAGGCCCCCAGCTCGGCCTCGGCGCCCGACCACAGCGCTCGTCCTTCGCTCATCGGGGGTGCCGCCTTGCCCCTCCTTGAGGATTAAACCGCGCGCGGGGCAAGAGGATTAACCAAACGAACGGGGGAGGCCAGCTTAGCGCTGCGGCGCCGCTTGCCCGCCTGGGCGCGGCGCTAAGATCCTCCCGATGGCAACCCGGGCTGTCGGGGCCATCGCTTGAGGAAGAGGGGGCAGGCCGGTTTGGCTGCGGCGAAGGCTGCGGGCCTTGGGCGAGAGGAGATCTCATTTGCATTGCCGACCCTGCTCCCCCCAGCGCTCAGATCTCATCCCCATGCCCGCTCCCAGCCAAATCCGATCCTGCCCTGAGCCTCGCTGATGGTTCCCTTTGAGCTTGCCGAGCGAGAGCTCGCTCCCGGCGCCCGCCTGATCGAGATCAGCGGTGAGCTTGACCTCTCCGTCGCCGATCGGCTCGCAGCGGCGATCGGGCGGGCGGGCTCAGAGCAGCTTCTGATCGGGTTGGAGGGCTGTCAGTTCATCGATTCGACCGGGATCGCGGTGATCGTCCGCGCCCACCTGAAGATGGCCGAGCAGGGACGGCGACTCGCCGTCTTTGGCGCCAGCGATCAGGTGCTTCGAATCCTCTCGATCACCGGGCTCACCGAGAGCGGGCTGGTCTTCTCAGGGCTCGAGCAGGCGCTTGATGCGGGAGAGGGGGGTCAATAACCAAGCGGATGGCGGCAGACAAAGCCAACGGTGCCATCCCCGGCTGTTGGGCGATGCCAGCGCGGGCCACTAACCCCACGGGTATCGCCGACCGCAGGCCAACCTGAAAATGGATAAAGATTTGCCCTACTCGAAGGCCCGAGTCGGCGCCGACAGTGGAGATTTGGGCCGCTAGTGTGGCCGCTGGTGAGCACTTCTTGGGATGCAGAAACATATGACCGATCGAGCCAGCCCCAGCAGCGGTGGGCCTCTGAGGTTCTTGCACGTCTTGAGGGGATCGCTGAAGATGCGAGTGTGATCGACGTCGGCTGCGGCACCGGCCTCGTCACCGAAGCGTTGCTGCGATTGGTGCCGCGGGGACACGTGCAGGCCATCGATGCCTCCGAGGAGATGACCGCGTTGGCCCGCCGACGCCTCGGCGATCGGGCCGAGGTCTGGTGCCATGACGTACTGGAGCTCGCAATGGATGGAGCTGTCGATGCGGTCGTCTCTACGGCGGCGCTGCATTGGGTTTGCGATCACGATCGCCTCTGGCCAATTCTTTTCAGGGCGCTGCGCCCGGGCGGAGTCCTGGAGATCCAATGCGGAGGCGAAGGCAATATTGAAGCTGTCCGCGCCGTGATCGACGCGGTCGCTCGCGAGGTCGCCCCCGAGCTCGTGGGGTGGTCGCCCTGGGTCTTCGCTGGTCCGCGGATCACCGAGCGCCGCCTCCGCGACGCCGGTTTCAGCGAAGCCAAATGTTGGCTGGAGGATCGTCCGACCTATCCCGAAAACGTCGGCGAATTCATTCGCACCTCGATCCTCCCGGCCCACCTTGCGCGGCTGCCGAAAGATCGCAGAGAGACGTTCGCCGCCGCCGTCGTTGCGGGGGTGAAGCTGCCGCTTGACTACGTGCGCCTCAACGCCTCCGCCATCCGCGAACCAACGTGAGTGGGGGCCGAGTTCACGCCGATCGCGCGGAGCTCTGCCGGCTGCTGAGTGTTGGATATTTGGGTCGCCCCGTCCGTCTTCGGGGCCAGTGAATCCACGATTAGAGCTTCGACTGGACGCTGCTCAATGTAGGTGTACTCCTAATCTGGCACGACGCCGACAAGTCTTAGCTCTGGGGCCTCGCCGCCGGCAATCGAGATGAAGTCGTCGGCGCGAACGATGGCTTCCTCACCACTGCGTGCCTCGATGATGAGGAAGTGGTTTTGGCGGCTTGCTTCCAGCCTGGGGCTCCCAATTGGAGATCGCGGCCCCCAGTAGACCTGGTGCCGAATCAGGTTGAGAATCACGCCGTCATCCAGAGAAGCTCTGCAGAGCACGTAGAAACGTCGTCGTAGCTGCGAGTCGCCGCTCATGGTCTTGCGATCAAACCTCGATGCGTCTCGCGGGGTAACAGGCGCCCCGATGTGAAAGCGTCCACCAAGCCCGGACGTTTAGAGGCCCGCCAGCTTGCCGAGAGGCCGCTTCGGATGGGTTGGGATCTATGCCTGAGGGTGGGTTTGTCATCGGGTTCCACTACCCAATAATAAGTAGACTCGAACAGGCTCGAGTCGGAACTTCAAATCACCATCGGGAATCGGCTCAATCCGGGTGCGAATGAACAACTCCCGCTCAGGCGTGAGCGTCGCGAGGGCCTTGCCTCGATTCCTGGGACTCGGTTGGAGATCGGCTTCGATCGCCAGACCTTGGAGTGTCAACGTCGCCATCTTTGGTAGGCGCTTCTGATTCACCAGCGCCGCGGATGTCACTGCAGCCCTGACCCTTCAATACTCAGTTGGGCCAACCGAGCGGTACTCTGATCTGGTCCTTCGCTCCAGCTCAAAAGGGGGCTCTCGAAGATGAAGGTGCGTGTGGGGATCAACCGAATGGTGAGATTCGCAGCTGTGATCTTGGCGATCGCGGTGTTTGGCGCATCCGGAGCTGCGGTTCCCGCGGCGCTGGGCCGAACTAGGGGAGCTGCCACGCCTCCCCGATCACACGTGCCCGCTCTCACACTTACCGCTTCGCCTATTGCATCTGTGCCTAGAACCTTGAGGTCGGGAACCGCCGTTGAAGCTGGCGAGCTCGGGCAACGCGTGTTCGTGGACTCGATGCATGGTTTCGCATTGGCAAGCGTCGGCCAGGCCCAGTATCCGGCTATCACCGTGAACGCCGGCACGACCTGGCAGATAAGTGGTCCAGCGCTACATCTCGACGCTGCCCAGGCACCTCTGAGCGTTTGTGCGGTCGGCGCCGTCAATCGGCGCACCTACTTTGCCTACGGCTGCGGCGAAGTCATCGATACGACCAACGATGGGGGTAAGCACTGGTGGAGGACCTTCCTCGGCGGAGGTTCGCTTGCACTAGCCGTTGATGGTGGGCGCTTGGTTGCATTCGTCAATGCCCTCCACACCAATGGCTCTAAGGCGACCACCTGGGCCTACATCTCCAGCAATGGTGGCAGGCATTGGCGCTACGAATCCCACCTTTGAACTTGTGAGAAAGGGCGCGACCCTCATCACTCAGCGCAAAGCAAACGCCTGGTAGGCCATCCGTAGCTACGGTTGCGGTCGTTGGCTCAGCTTGCTGCTCGGTGCTCGACTCGGCCGAAGAGGGCAAGCAGATTCGAGACGGGCGACCGGGACCCGTCACCCGCATTTCAGTGAAGTAATTGGAGAATCTGTTGAAGTTCCTGGCCCCCGTTTGCCTGTTCTAGCGTCGTGACTTCCTTGGCGGAATCCGGCACAGCGCACAACGCGTAGGAGCGGAAGCTGAAATTGGGGCCGGAACCGTTATCGATCGTCACCGCCCATCCGTTCGCAGCGGCGCCGTCCTTGGGCGCCGGATAGACAGTCACTTCAGCTTCTCCATCTTCTTCTGGAGCGGTTTCGCTCAGGCTTGGCCGGTTGGCCTGAAGGATGTAGCTCGTTTGCGGGGAGATGGCGCCGAGTAGTTCAAATCCTCCCCCGCTCACCACCTCGCCCGTATTGCAAGCCGTATAGGAGGTGTTTGCTGCCTTGACGGCGGGGGTTACTTCCGGCCCATAACGGGTAACAGTCTTGACGATTCCAGGTTCTCCGGCTGGACCTTGCGGGCCGACTTGGCCCGCCGACCCCTGGTCGCCTGCTTCGCCCTGCGGTCCGGCTGGACCCTGTGCTCCCGGTTCACCCGCCGACCCCTGGTCGCCTGCTTCGCCCTGCGGTCCGGCTGGACCCTGTGCTCCCGGTTCACCCGCGGGACCTGGTTCGCCTGCTTCGCCCTGCGGTCCGGCTGGACCCTGTGCTCCCGGTTCACCCGCGGGACCTGGTTCGCCTGCTTCGCCACGGGGTCCCGTCGTGCCCTCAGCACCGGTTTCTCCCCGCGCTCCCGGTTCACCTTGTTCTCCAGCTGGACCCTGCGGGCCCGGCTTACCCTGTGGTCCCACTTCACCCGCCCGACCTTGTTCGCCTGCTTCGCCTTGTCCACCGACTTCATTCTTTGTGCTCTGTGAACCAGTCGTTCCCTGGACGCCAGAGCTGCCCTCGGGCATCGGTGCTACCACAGAGCCGACGGGCAGCTCCCCCGCCTTGAAGTCGTTGGCCAAGAGCGTGCCGCGCCGTATCTTCTTGGCCGTTACCGCACCGTTTTTTAGCTGCCTGGTGCCAACGCTGTTCGCCGGCATGTTGCTGGCCGCCCAGGCTCCGCTGCCGAGTGCGAAAAAGAGGGCGAGCGTTGCGATCACATTCGCATAGGTGAGCTTTGGACGCATCTGGTTCATCGTTCATTCCTCCGAAGTCTGGGGCGGTCCCCTTGTTTCGGATTCGGGCCAGAAAAGCTGAAATCTCGACGGCTCGATTGCGCGGCAGCAGTTTCGATTCCCTGGTCTTGAGCGCATATGAGTACCTCCAAAGGGCTGAATTCGACCCGATCGTCAGGCCAAAAGCTTCAGCGTTCGGGAAACATCATGCTCTGGCAGGGAGATTCGGTAGACGCTCAGATTCCGCGTTCGTTGGAATTAACTTGCGAATAACCGCTCGAGCTCCCGAAGGCACCCGTGCCATCCCTCGTCCTGGGTGTCGCGAGGCTCTGCGGTCGAGATGCCGATGTCGCTTATCACGACCGTGGTCGAGTCCTCGGGCTCCGAGAAAGAGAGCTCGATCTGCTGCTCGTTGGAGCTATCGTCGCTTCAGGCCAAGGCCAGGATCAGCCGGGTGCGATCGCTCGATCAGGGTAAAATCCCAAGCGCTTCGATTTCCGTGCCGTCGGGCTTGAGCTTTGCCACCTGGACCTATCAGCCCACCCGTCGATCTCGGCCTCCGGCCTGTTCCCCTCCTAGGCGCAGTGAAACCAGCGTCGGATCTCCTCGGGTTCAGCCCAAACATTGAAGACCTGCTCGACCCAAGCCGCGAAGGTCAGCTCGATGCGCGTACGTGGAGGGACTCGCTCGTCGTCACTGCTCCCATTCCATCAGGTAGGCGCCGGCGACATCGAAAAGCCGCCCCCAGCGCTGCCGCTGGCTTTTTATCCATTCCGAGGTATCTGCAAGCGCCTCCGGCCGCAGGGCAAGGCGGTGGGTTCTGCCGTCGACCCCACGGCTAACGAGGCCTGTCTCCTCCAGCATCTTCAGATGGCTTGAGATGGCCGGCTTGGAGACCCCGAAATCCCGAGTCACTTGGCCGACGGTCGAGGCCCCGCCGCTGAGCCGTTCCACGATCTGGCGAATCGGATGAGCCAGCGCCTTGAATGCATCGTTAGCCATTCTGCTAATTAAATGGCCCGTCCCGCGCACCCAGACAAGGAGGCTTGTTTATGACGCAGCACAGAATCGGCACGCAGGAGGAGTGGCGGGGGGAGCGCGAGGAGCTGTTGAAAGAGGAGAAGGAACTCACCCGCCGCGGCGATGAGCTTGCCAGGAGGAGGAGGGAGCTGCCCTGGGTACAGGTCGAGAAGGACTACCTGTTCGAGACCAAGGAGGGCACGAAGTCCCTCGCCGATCTCTTCGACGGCCGCTCCCAGCTGCTCGTCTACCACTTCATGTTCGGGCCGCTCTGGGACGCAGGTTGCCCGGTGTGCTCCTCGATCACGGACACGCTCGATCCCCAGGTTGTCCACCTGGGGGCTCGGGACGCCAACCTGTTGCTCGCCTCCCGCGCGCCGCTTGAGAAGCTACTCACCTTCAGGAAGCGAATGGGCTGGGGCATCGACTGGGTCTCCAGTGGCGCCAGCGACTTTAACCGCGACCTCGGCTTCCTCTACACAGCGGAGGAGCTGAAGCCGTTCCTGGACGGTGAGATCCCCGCCACCGTTGATCAGAACGCGCGCATGTGCGGGACCGACGTGATGGGCTACGTTTCGGAGGGACCGGGTCTGAGCGTGTACGCGCTGTCGGACGGGGTCGTCTACCGGACCTACGTAACTACCGCCCGCGGCCTCGAGCCCGCGATGGCCTTTTACGGCCTGTTGGACCGAACGCCGAAGGGTCGCGACGAGAGCGCCTCGGATCCGTTGTGGGTGCGCCGCCACGACGAATATGACGGCCAGTCAGCGATGGACAGGCAAAGGAGATGAAGATCATGGGTGACTCCACAGGCGGGACGACAAGCGTTATTGGCGCCCGCCGGGGCTTCGAATCCGCAAACGCCCGCTGGTCGCCGTTTTCGGCGATGCGAGCCGAGCTCGGGATGGTTGCGGGGTTGCTAGCCGCTGCGGCCCTCGCGTGGTGGTGGACCGCCGATCGTATGGTGGGAATGGACGCTGGACCGGGGGTCGGCCTGGGTGGGCTCGGCTGGTTTAGCGGTGTGTGGGCAGTGATGATGGCGGCAATGATGCTGCCGTCACTCGCACCGACGGCGGCCGTATACACCGCGCTGGCGCGCCGTGAGCCCAGCCGGGTGGTTCTGTTTGCCTGCGGCTACCTGTTCGTCTGGAGCGTCGCCGGAGTCGTGGCTTACGGGTTGTTCGAGCTCGGTGATCGTCTGTTCGGCAGCGCCATGGATTGGAATGGTGGCGGGCGCTGGCTCGTCGCGGCTGTTTTGGTGCTTGCCGCGCTGTATCAGCTGACTCCGTTTAAGGGTGCGTTCCTTTCGAGGTGCCGAAGCCCCCTGCGCTTCCTGCGCTCGACCTGGCGCCAGAGTCGGCTTGGGGCCTTTGTGATGGGCCTGCGCAGCGGTGGATGGTGCCTGGGTTGTTCGTGGGCCCTGATGGCCGCGCTCTTCTCGCTCGGCGTCATGAGCCTGATCTGGATGGCGGTGATCGCGGGGCTGGTGGCGCTCGAGAAGATAGGACCGTGGGGACGCGCGGCGAAGGTGACGACGGCAGGTGTCCTCGCTGTGCTTGCGCTTGCAATTCTCGCCGTGCCGCACGAGGTGCCGGGATTCGTCGTTCCGGGCTCGCCCGGGGCGATGCAAAATATGAGGGCGATGGGGTAGGAGACTGGCTGATCCCTCGGGGCTGAGGCAGTCCTTCACTAAACTGCGAAGCTGGACAGGCCGCCCTCGCTGCCCCAGCTAGGTGGCTAAATGATGGGCCGCGCCCGCCCGGGTCGCTGCTACTCTCGGTCAACATGCGAGGCCGCGGTTCTCGAGCGCCCCTGAGGCGCAGGCGCAGCACAAGGGGAGCTCTGCTCGTAGTGCTTGCAGCATTGATTACGCTGCCCGCCTTCGCGGTGGCGTCTAACAAGAGCTCGCCGATGGTCCCGGACTGCTCGTTACTTTCGCGTGGCGCGATAGCGAGTCTGGTCGGGACAGGCCCGCTAAAGCTAGAAAAGAAGATCGGCAACTTATGCACTTTTGCGGGCAGGATTCCTAAGCACTACAAGCCCGCGCTCGTGATCCAGATCGTCCCTTGGAGTAAGAAATTGTTCTCCCTGGCCGAAAGCGACGCCGTGCACTCGGCCGCGCGGGAACACGAGCAGTTCGGCCTGGTGAGCAGCGCGCTGAAGGTCGGGAAGATGGCGTTCTTTGTGACGGGGACGAAGACGAGCGCATCGTTGCCGCCATGTGGGTCTGAAGAAGCGCCCGCGCCGGCGCCGCTGGAAGTGCGCACCGGTCCAATCTGTGCAGGTGAGCCCTCGCTCACGCACGTCACCGTGACCGGGTACGGACCCTCGCGCGGCGGCGCAGAGTTGATGGTGTCAGCTGGCGGTGTCGCCCAGCAGGGCGACATCTCCTTGATCCACGTGATCAACCTGGTTAAGGACCTCATCACCGGCAAGATCCGCTGAGCGCGCTGGGTACGAGCTGGGATGGCCTGGCCTAACCGTCGCGCAACCGGGTTAGCAGTCGGCCTAGTTCAAGCCTGGGCGAAGCCCAAGACGGCCCGGATCGATCGAATCCAGATGAGCGGCGCTGGACGTGCGCGCTCTTGTTAGGTCGGGCTGGCGCCGTAGGCAGAGAGGAAGGCCCGAACCCCCGCGTCGGCGTAGGCGTGGAGATCCTCTGCTTTGGGTGCGGAGTCATCACCGAGGAGCATCGCGCGGTTGAGCGGGATCGACATCACCAGCCAGTTGAAATGCCCAGCGGCGAGCTGGGGATCGTCAACGGTCAGCAGGCCGCGGGCGCCGAGCTGCTCAAAGGCGCCGCCCAGCGCGGCGACCGTGCGTGCGGGGCCGCGTTCGTAAAAGGTGCGGCCGAGCTCGGGGAAGCGGCTGGCCTCGGCGATCACCAGCCGTCGCAGCTTGAGTATCTCTGGCTGCATGACTAACCGAAGCTGACGGCGCGCGAGCTGGCGCAGATCAGGTTCGATACTGGTGCTCTCAGCCAGGCCTCGGACGTCAGCCTGGACACGCTCGGCCGCCTCGTTGACCGTTCTGGTGATGATCTCAGAGAACAGGCTCTGCTTGTCGGCGAAGTGCTTGTAGACGGTCTGCTTGGAGACCGCCGCCAGGGTCGCGATCTCCTCCATGCTTGTGCCTAGATACCCGTTCTCGAGGAAGATGTCGGAGGCGGCGCCGAGGATCGCAGCGCGCTTGCGCTCCGAGCGCGTCTGCGCTTCGATTGCTGGAAAGGTTGGCATCACTGCATGGTACTGTACCGTCTAGTTCCGCACCAAGGAGGCCAACAATGAGACTCGTCGTCATCAATCACCTCACCCTCGACGGTGTCATGCAATCCCCCGGTCGACCGGACGAGGACACTCGGGGTGGCTTCAAGCATGGCGGATGGGCGATACCTGGTGGCGATGCAGTGATGGGCAACGCGCTCGGCGAGCGGATGGGCAGGCCGGACGGTGGGCTACTGCTTGGCCGGCGCAGCTACGAGGAGATGCTCACATCCTGGAACTCCCAGGGCGGACCGTTTAAAGACGCGCTCAATACCGCCCCGAAGTACGTCGCTTCGACGAGCTCCGCGACCAAACTCGATTGGCCGAACTCGACCCTCATCCACGGCGACATCCCCGCCGCGGTGGCCGGCCTCAAGCAAAACTTGGCCGGTGACCTTGTGATCATGGGCAGTGGCGAGCTGATCCGCTCAATTCTCCCCTTCGGGCTGATCGACGAATTCCTTCTGATGGTCCACCCGCTCGTGCTCGGCTCCGGCCAGCGCCTGTTCGAGCACGATGACCAGGGCGCCAAGGTGCAGCTCCTAAACAGCACTTCCAGCACTACCGGAGTGATCATCGCGACCTACGAGACGATCTAACTACAGCTGTCGGGCCGAACCGAATGGGAGAACTTCCGGCTTGGCACCTCGCGGAGCATTTTAAGACCTGAATTCGGCTGCAGAGGCCCCCAACAGAAGACGCCCCGCTGGGAAGGCGGGGCGCTTCTGGGGTTACTACAGGGAGGAGAGAAGTGGAGAGCGCGAGGCGCAAAGCCGGATTTGGCTTGCTGATGCGGTTCCTAGTCCGGTTGTCTCCGGCTGAAACCGGTGATTCCGGGGGGTGACTGGCGCATCACTGGCGCACGAGGCTCCTAAAACCAGGGTTGCCGCGGCGACAGCCAGTCAGCAGGAGTAATGGCTGCAAGGTCAACGAACTCGCTCGTATATTAGGCTTGTATGGCATTATTTTTCCTATGGAGTCGCACGCCCACGTCAAGCTCAGCGGTGATCGGGCTGGTGAGTACGTCGTCACCGAGGAGCGTCCAGACGGCTCGCTCACTCTGGTCCCGGACACGTCGTTCGAGGCGATCCGCAAGCGCCTTGGCACCGAACCGGCAACCCTGGCTGAGTTTGAGGCTGAGTACGGGCCAGTGCACCCCGCCGACGGCGAGGGGTAGCCAATGACCGACAAGCGGCAGGGTCGCGCACCCGCGTTGTTTGACGGTGCGGCTTTCGCTGAGGACTTGAGTCGCGCTAGTGAGGCCGGGCGTGCGGCTGCTCTTGCGGCCCGCAAGGAATACGAGCAGGGCGGGGTTCCGATTGATTTTCTCCTTGCCTGCGACGAAGAGGGACCGGAAGGAACGACCCTGGCGAATTGCGTGAAGATTCGCCTTCCCCATCCTGACGGCAAGTTCGGCATGGTCTTCCGCATCGAGCGGAGAGCGGGCAAATTGCTACTTGCTTACGCCGCCTTCGGCGTCCGACATCACCCGCCCGACTCAAACGCATTTACGGTCTACCAAATCGCCCATCGGCGGCTTCAGGATTAGCATCGCCGCGATGGTCGAGAGGGATCAAGTTCATCTTTCGACTCGCGAGAAGTCGAGAGCAGTCATTCGGGCGGCGTATCCCCACCGTCGCGAGGAGGGCGTCCTCGACCTCTTCAAAAATGAGCTACCCATACCGTGGGACTGCCGGGGCCTGAGGGAGGGCCCGTTTGCGAGAGCCTCTCTTAAATATTCAAATGCTCTGTCTGGGCTTTCCAGCTGCAGACCGCCCTCGCGGGGGGCACTCCTTCTCGCATGAAACGGGCTCAAAGGTGCCCGGGATGAACGACCCGATCTTTGCGATCCTCTCGCTCAGCCCAGTTCAGGAGCCGGCCCAGGAAGCGGTGCAGCGAGCCGTCAAGTACTCCCGAGGCGCCTTCGTTGCCCCCGAGATGCCGTGGCGATGAAGGACCTTCCAGACAGTTGAATGAGGATTGCCGGTCTTAGCGACTACCAATCGCGGTCCCCAGCCGGTGCTCACAGATTCGCTCCTGCGCGGCGGCGTCGAGTAATCGAGGCCATAGTGCGGGCGGAACGGGTGATCGGCGCCACCAGCGCCTTTAACCCGAGGCGATAGACCGCACCGACAGCGCCAGCCTTCTCGCCGGTCCGAGAGCAGCGTTACCGTGAACCTCCATCCGGGTCCGCCTTGCTTAGGGCGTCAGATACCCAAAGCCTCTGGGAGGGCCCGGATGGCGTTTCAGGCGTTCACAACGTGTGTGGGCGGGTCAGCTAAGCGCTGTTCGATTCTGCCTTTCACCCTGTCCCCGATTCCATAGTTGGGCTACGACCGAGATCCGCCGATCGTAATGTCTCGCCGGCGCGAAGAGGGACCGAACCGCACGCCGCGTCTCCAGCGTAAGCTGGCGGAAGCACTTGATCCTTTCTCGTCGAGCTGACGAAATGACTCCTACCCACCAAGCGGCTGCGCCTTGAGCTCCAGAGTCACTCGCCGCGGCATCCAGATCGCCCTCGGCATGCTGTGGCTGCTCGACGGCGCCCTGCAGTTTCAGTCCTACATGTTTTCGCGGGAATTCATCCCGGAAACGATCGAACCGATGCTCTCGATGCAGCCGGCCTGGCTGGCGCACTCGATCCACTGGGCGGGTCAGCTCGTCGGCTCCAACTTGACTGTGTGGAACACGCTTTTCGCCCTGGTCCAGTGCGCGATCGGCCTCGGGATCCTTTATCGGCCCACGGTCAAGCCGGCACTGGCCCTCTCCTTCGGCTGGACGTTGCTGGTTTGGTGGTTCGGAGAGGGTTTCGGGATGCTGTTCATGAACATGGGCTCACCCCTCAACGGCGCCCCCGGCGCGGTCCTACTCTACGCGGTGATCGGCGTGCTGGTTTGGCCGACCGGCAGCCGCGATAACCGCTCGGGCGCCGCTTCAGGTCCGCTTGGCGAGCGCGGCGTCCTCGCCGTATGGTCGGCGGTCTGGGCCTGCTCGGTGCTGCTTTGGCTGAGGGTGCTCTTGCGTCCGGTCTACTCGATCAGCGGCAGCCTGATCGAAGCTTCGGGCAATGCAATGCCCTGGCTATCCAGCGTGCAGCGTTCTCTCGCGACAATGCTCGCCGGCGACGGCAAGGCGATCGCCGCAATCCTCCTCGCCGTGTCGCTCGTCCTCGCAGTCGGTGTCTGGACCCGCTGGCGGCGGGAGACGTTGATTTTCGGTGCCCTTCTTTCGCTCGTCTACTGGGTGCTCGGTCAGAGCTTCGGCGGCCTGACAACGGGGAGCGCCACCGATCCCAACATCGGGCCGCTCTTCGCCTTGCTCGCCGTCGCCATCTGGCCGACTGCGATGGAGAGCAAACTCGCCCCATCGCGCCGTTCGCGGCCGCCGCGGATCGTCGCCGGGAACGGCCTCCCGGCAGGCTGACGCAGCAATCAGGCCGGACTCAACGAGTCCTCGCAACACCGGGTTATCAGTAGGCGAACCTTAGCGGTAGATGTTGGAGAAAGGGTACGTCCCGTCTCAGCGATCTCGCAGGGAGTAGCCACTTCCGCGCATGCGCTTGTGTACCCTGACTACTCTTCAGTCGGAGGGGTCCCGTATCTCTCAGGCAATTGACAGTTGCATTTTCAAGGGGGAGGAGGTGACACACCCAACGCGGAGCCAAGCCCGCGAGTGCCGCACTCATGCCGTGGCCTGCCCCCTGAGCTGGGGCTCTGCGGTTGCCACACGCCGCTTGGCGGGCGGGCGCCTCGATGGAGGAATGAGTGCAGCGGCGAGTAGCACGAACAGTGGCCCCGAGTTGACGTCGGTTCCTCCGCCGCCCCAGAATGGTCCGCCGAGGCTCTGACCGAATACCCAGTACGCAAGCGACACCACAATCCCGACAAGGAGCGCGGGCACGCGCAGTCGCGTCCATACGCCGAATGCGACCGCCAGCGAAACGATTGCTAGAGAAATGGCGACGGTTTCTCCGTGCCCCTGGGCGGAGTTTGCGACCGTGGTCTGGATGCTTGCCAGCCAGTGTGGAGAGGCACTTGCCATTCCCGCGATCATGTCGTGCGTGGCGCCCTTTGCGCGGTTGTCGTTCAACATCCAAAGGACCGCCGAGAAAGTCCACAGCCCCGTCCAGGCAATCAACCCGCCGCGGTCCCCGAGCGGCCCACTGTCGGCCGCCGAGCGCTTAGCCTCTCGACCCGTCGGCCAGACAAGAAGACCGATGATCGCGTATAGGAACACCGCCCCGGGGGCACCCATCAGCGGCGAGGAAGTGGTGTAAGCCGTGATTCCGCCGAAACCCTCGCCAAACCACCAGACCATTAGCGCCCAGCCGAAAGAGATGAGCAGGGCTGGCTTCACCGTCTTCTTGCTGAGGATCAGACCCAGCCCAATCGCGCACTGGATCTCACCGGCGAGTGTATTCCAGAGGGTGAGGTCGCTTCCGTAGAAATTGTCGAAAATCTTCATCGGGGCGTTGACAACTCCTGGCTGACCTTCCGCCGCGGGCTGGAAGACCTGAGTGATCAGGTTGTGCGTGTACATGAAGCTCTGGAACTGCAGCAGTCCATCGAGAAACCAGATCAGACCGAGCGTGATCTGGATGCCCCGCGGCGTGATGCGAAGGCGACCGCTAAACCGGGCGCTGACAGCGCTTTGTGCGTGCGCTAGTTCGTGCGTGGATCCGTGGTCGTTAGACATAGCGCGATTCCTTTGTCGCTAATCGACGCCCAACCTCCGGGAGGCGGTGGCCGGGGTCGCTAACTCGCCCCGCGTCGCGGAGCCTGCAGTGGAGACCCAGACTGCCTGTGTTTAGAGGCAGCCAGCGATAGCGGGCGGCGGAGCGCGACCAGCCATCGCTACGGCGATCAGACGCCCGCCTCGTGCTAGGCCACTACGGGGGCGCAGCGGCGCGACATTGGGCGCGGCCGCACAGGGGCGGGGGCGGTGGCAGGCGTGCAGCTGTGCGATGAGGCCCTCCCCAAGGTAGGGGCGGGTGAGTTTTGCGACTGCCAGCGCGATCACGGGAAGTAGAGTCAGCGCGCCGCTTTGCAGGGCCGCGATCGCTCCGCTGAGAGCAAGCGCGGTAAAAGCGATTAGCGCAAGTGCCAACGCCAAGCGCCAGGTGACATTAGCCCGTGGCGAAGACACAGAGCGTCGGCTGCTCATTGGGCGGGATATTAGCCCAGCGACGGAAGGGCCGGCCGGCGCAGGCAGATCGGTCGCCGCCTCAAGATCCGCTTGATACATTCGTGGCGTGGTGAGCAGCAGCATGAGCATGCAGATGAGCAGTGCTGGCTCGTCGATGGCCGGCAGACATGCCTCGATGTCGATGGGGGGAATGACGATGGCTGATGGTGGGCACGGCGCAACCAACATCCTCCCCGAGTGGCTGGCGATGATCTGGACACTCATCTTCGTAGCGATCATTGCTTTTGAGCTGCATCAGGTTGTCGACAGCAGCGGCCAGAGGCGCCTGTGGCACTCTGGACAGCTTTTTATGGCGCTTGGTATGGCCTTTATGTTCGCGCCGACCTCAATCGATCACTTCAATGTTCCGAGTGGCTTCTGGCAGCTCGCGTTCGCCAACGCGGCCATCGTGACCGTCGCCTGGATGCTGAGCGAGGCACTCGCACGGCGGCCGATCAACGTGTTGTGGCTGATAATTTCCATAGACCTTGCCGCGATGGCCTATCTGTGGTCGCCAAGCGGCTTCCAGGCTCCTCTTGCTTGGCTCTTGGTCGTCTACTTTGTCGGACAGTCTCTGCTGTGGGCCAGCAACCGTATGCATCGCGTTGATCACCAAAGCACGCTGGGCGGTTTTTCGGTTTCACCGAGTGGCGCCGTGGCCGCGACCGCGACCGCGACCGCTCGCTGATTGGCCAACGGCATCTGCGGGTCTCGATGTCCGCGATGACGCTTGGCATCGCCTATATGTTCCTGGCCATGTTGCTCGTGCTGTAGGTGTCAAGGAGGGCGCTCTCTCTGGCCCGCCGGGTAATTCGCCCACCCACATTGTGAGCACCCGAGAGGGATCCGGGGTCTCCAAGAAGCTTGTGATTTTGACGCCCAGGCAACCCCGATGGACATTCACAGTGACCCTGATCTCGGACCAGCGTGTCGACTGGCGTTCGTCAAAGCAGTCGAGTCGGGGATGACGTGAGGGCGGCAGCTCAACCACAATTGCGAGGGGATTAGCGCCTGATCCGACGGCGGCGTCACTGGTGCACAGACTGGTGCTTGGGAGCAGAAAATCGTATGAGAAAGCCAAAACTGTCCATAGATACCTGGGTTTGGTGGGCCTTCCTCGGCCTATTCGATTCCGGCTGAATCCGGTTGAAACTGGCTACTTCTGTGTCTGACCGGTGCACGGGCAATGCCGATGCTCTCGGCACCTCCCGGTATCGATTGGCATGCTGAAGCAGTGACTTCGACTTGCAGCTGAGCAGAGTGTTCGATTGCCTAGTCGGAAGACGGATCGGCCCCAGTTGAGAGTTGGTGCTATGGAGGCAAAGAACACTTACAGTCCCTGTGTCCCCACCATCGATGCGAGAAAGAGGAACGCCAGAGCCCCGCTATTGCAGAGCATCTCTGGTCGTGCCTGCAGGATCGGGGCGCTCTCGCTGGTCGTGGCGCTTGATCTGGTGGGTTGCGGGACTAGTTCCAGCGGCAGCTCCACCGTCGCTGGCCACCCCACCAATGTCGTAAGGGATCAGCCCCGCGGGAAACACCAGAAACAGGAATGCGCACTCGCCGCAAACGAAGTAGCTCGAACGGAACTCGAACACGTCAGGGAAGTCGTCGAAGCCGAATCGAGCGAAGCTAGGGAACTCGACATGCGAATAAAAGAACGCGAATCGATCGCCCTATCAAAGTGTCAATCCCACAGCTAGTAGCCGTTGGAGACCTAGCGATTCGAAAAAGACGATCGCGCTGTTCAGCCGCCCGCCCGCAGGCCTTAGCGCGACTGGGCGCGCCGTGCGTCTCACAGGAGGCGCTTGGCGCGCATCCGATTGGCAATCTGGGGGTACCGACTCCGGATCATAGGCTTTTGGATATCGTTTAGCAGCCGGCGCCAGACAGAGTTTGCTCTGGATCGGCCTAGCAGTTTTCGGCCTAGCAGCTCGCGGCAGCCGCCCGCCGAGGCGTCCGCCTGACTCCCAACATCATGCAGGCAATCGCACATCAGATCTTCCTAGGGCTGAGCGTGGCCGTGCCGTTGGCGTTGGCCGCCGCATATCTGAAGCGCGCCCATACGCTGATCGGCCAGGGGCGGCCAGTTCCGGGCTGGCGTCTGCTCAGCTTCATCTCCGGGATGGTGGTTATCTGCGTGGCGACCTCCGGTCCCGTGGAGAGCCAAGCGGTTCAGCTCGTCTCTGCACACATGGTGCAGCACCTGCTACTCGCAGACGGTGCCTCGCTCCTCCTCGTGCTTGGGTTGACCGGTCCGATCCTGCAACCGCTACTCAGAAACCGTGCTGCCCGGCCGCTACAGGCCCTCACCCAGCCGGTCGTGGCGATCTCGATCTACACCGTTAACCTCTACCTTTGGCACACGCCAGTCCTAGCTCGGGCGGTGCTGCATTCCGAGCCCCTACACGTATCCGAGCACCTGCTGTTTATCAGTACCGGGATGCTTCTCTGGATGCCCCTGTTTGGACCCCTGCCAAAGCCCCAGTGGTTCGGCAAGGCTGCCCACGTTCTATACACGGTCGGCATCTGGCTGCCGGGGATGGCGATGGCAAACTTCCTGATGTGGTCAGACACCGACTTCTATCCCGCCTACGCGGCGAGTGCCCGCGCGCGCGGAGTGGCACCGATCACTGACCAGAGTATCGCTGGCGCGCTGCTGATGATCGAGTGCACGTTGCTGGCGCTGGGAATCTTTGCCTGGGTCTTCCTACGATGGGCTGAGGAGGACACCGAACGACAAGACCTGCTCGACCTGGCGACCGAGCACCGCTTCGAGCTGAGCAGCGCTCGTGCCGCCCGAGCGGTTGCTGCCGGTCGCGGAGCAGAGCTGCGTACCCGGATCGAATCGGAGCTTGTCAGAATAAGGTTCGGGGCGGATGAGCGGTGCCCCCGGATTACGGTCGCTACCCCGTGTGCCGCATTGAACTGCTGATTTCCTGGCCGCAACACCACAAAGCCGAGCAATCCCAGCCGGGGGGTCTCCTCGCGCTAAACGATGCCGAAGGACAACCGTGGGGGCCACACGCACATTTCTGCGCCGCGGAAGGGGGCGAGGGCATGGCGGGCTGGCCCCAGGGCGGGCACTGACAGCGCGTTTCGGGATGGACAGAAAATCCCGATCTCAGCTCTTCAGCAATGCGCGGAAGTCGTAGGCCAGGTCAGAGCTTGGGACCTGGACACCGCCGCTGACGATTCCGGCGATTTTCCCGGTGGGGTGATCAGGTAGATCGCTGCCGTGTGGGAGCTGTCGGGGTCACCGACGATCTGGGGCCCGACGTGCCAGGCATTCCAGTAGGGCTGCAGTTGTGCCTGGGACCGATCAGGTACTGGAAGTTCGATGGCTCCTGGTGCACGTGCAGCCAGGCTTTGACCGTCGAAACAGTGTCGCCGATCGGGTCGACCGAGAGGGCAACTACGCCGACCTTCCTCGCTTCGGGACCGAGTTCTTTTAGCGCCGCTTGCAGCTCGGAGCCGATCAGCGGGCAGATTGTCGGACAATGGGTGTAGAGGAAGGTAACGGCATAGGGCCTTCCACTCAGGCTCGCGGTGTCGAAGGTGGAGGCGGTGCGGCCGTTCTCCAACCGCATTGAGGCGCCTGCACGCCAGCTCCCGCCCGGATAGGCCGTCACGTCCTTGAACTGGGCCAGGTGCGGCTTGGAGTGAGCATCGGAGGTGTAGATGACCGCGAGAATCCAGACCGCGAGCAGGCCCACGAGGGCAAGACAGAGCATTAAGAGCAGGCTTCTGTTCTCGCGGATCGACACGCCTCCAAGGATATTGAAGAACCCATATCCTCCATAAAGATGGTCGCTCCGCGAGGGCACGTCTTGGCACTGGCGAATCCCGCTTTTGCTCCTGCTCGTCCTTTCAGTCACCGCGACGTTCCTGGCGCTGAGAAGCTTCGACACGGCTGTCCTCGATCTGTTGCCGCCGCTCCTGCTCATCGCGGTGATGTTGGCCTTGGCCCTATCCGGGGACAGACCTGATCATTCGCCTTGCTGCGCGGGGTCGACGCCGGCATGGAGCGGTCCTTGCGCCTCGCACCCGCCCACCGCGGCGAACGCTTCGAGCTGGTTGCCTTCTTTCACTTTCGTTGGGCGGGCGTGCCCCTCCCGCGCTTGCAGGCTGCATTTGAGCGGCCTTTCCGCAGCAGCGAAATGAACAATTTCGAGGAGGCACGGCCATGAACATGTACCGATACCGTCATCTGACCTTTACAGCTGGTGCCATCGCGGTTGCAATCGCAATCGTCGGTTGCGGCTCAAGCTCCCCGAAAAATGCGAGCGTCGCGCTCAAGCCGGTCGAGGCGATGGGCTCGATGTCCGCCAGCGCGATGAAGCACATGGCACCAATGAAGGCCGAGAGCGGCATGCTGCTCGCGCCATCGAATGCCCATGGCACTGCACACCTGACACAGAAGGGCGATCACCTGACCGGCTTGATCGAAGTCTCGGGCCTTGTACCGAACAGCCTTCACGCCGAGCACCTGCACGGCCCAGGCGGGGCCTGCTCGCCGGGCAGCAAGATGACGCCCAACATGGCGGTCGTACTGCCGGACCTGGCTGCCAACTCCAAGGGAGTGGCAACGCAGAAGATCAACCTGACCGTTCATCAGGAGGTCGTTGAAAAGGGCTACTTCATCATGGTCCACGAAAAACCAACGCCGCCGAGTGAGCGCAACCAGATCGGTTCCGCACCGGCCTCACCCGCCTTCATGCAGGCGCTGTCAAACGACCCCGGCATCCTCTGCGGGGACGTGAAAGCGACCAGTTAGGCGAATGAGCAAGAGGAAGCCGCCGGCCCATCTGGGTCGGCGGCTCGCCGTACTCACGATCGGGCTCGGCCTGACCGGCCTAGCATTGCCGGCGACGGCGCTGGCTCACGGCATCGTCGGTCGTGCCGATCTGCCGATTCCCGGCTGGTTGTTCGCCTGGACGGCTGCATTGGTGATGGTGATCTCATTCGTGGCGCTATTCCGGCTCTGGAGCAAGCCTCGTGGGCGGGCGCCCTCGCGGCTCCTCCTTCGTGCTCCCGTGTTCCTCGAGTGGGTCTGCGCAGCCATCGGCCTGTTCGGGTTCGGCGCCGTGGTAGTGGCGGGTCTGTTCGGAATGCAGAACTTCACCTCCAATCTGGCGCCGACCTTCATTTATGTGATCTTCTGGGTCGGGATCCCGATCGCCAGCGCTTTTCTGGGCGACGTCTTTAGGCCCTTTAATCCGTGGAGGACCGTGGCCCGGCTTGCCGCCTGGTTGCTGCGCCTGGCCGGGGGCAGGCCAGGCCCGCTACTCGGCCACTACCCGCAGCGCTTGGGTCGCTGGCCGGCCGCCCTCACACTTGCCTCCTTTGCCTGGCTGGAGCTGGTCTACCCAAGCAAAGACGACCCGCATCTCCTCGCCATCCTGGCGCTTGTCTACGCCACCTTGCAGCTAATCGGTATGGCCTGCTTCGGGATCGAGACGTGGACCACCCGTGCTGATGGTTTCTCCGTCTACTTTGGCTTCATCGCGATGCTCGCACCACTTCATTGGAGCGAGCGCCGTCTTTACTTACGCTGGCCGCTGCTCGGCGCTCGCGAAATCGACCTCCTTCCGGGGACAGCCGCGGTGCTTTGCGTGTTGATCGGCTCCACCAGCTTCGACGGTTTCTCCAACGGAGAACTCTGGTACGCGATCGCGCCTTCGATGCAGTCGTTCTTCGAGCGATTCGGATTCACAGCGATCGGCGGCTATGAGTTAGAGGGAACGATCGGGTTGATCTTTTGGATCCTCTTCGTCGCCGGCATCTACAACCTCGGTATCTGGGGGATGTCGCGGGCGGTTAGCGTCAGCCGGCGTGACCTCGCAAGCGAGTTCCTGCATACCCTGTTGCCGATTGCGTTCGGGTATATGCTCGCCCACTACTTCTCGCTTCTCGTCCTCCAGGGGCAGGCAATGGGCTATCTGGTCTCTGACCCACTCGGACAGGGGAAGGACTTCTTTGGGACCTCGAATTTCCTGATCAACTACAACCTGATTTCCTTTGCGGCGATCTGGTACGTGCAGATTCTTGCGATCGTCGCCGGACATGTGGGCGGATTGGTCCTATCCCACGACCGCGGTCTGGTCTCGTTTCGCTCGCCGCAGGACTCGATTCGCGCCCAGCACTGGATGCTGATCGTCATGGTCGGCTTCACCTGCCTTGCACTGTGGATCCTCTCTGCGGTGACCACGACCACTGGGTAGCTCGATGAGGCGCTCCTCGATCAACCGTGCATAGCTCCCTCCATTCAACCAAGGCGATAGCAGCGGGGTGAAAGCCAGCGAGGACCGCGCCGAGTCGATCTGATCGCGCTTGTCTCGGGGGAGTCGGTCTTCTCGCAGCGACGAATCCGGAACCGCCAGTGCCGGCCTCCAGAGCCCTTCCCGACCCGGCTTATGACCTCCGACGGCGGTGGCTGACCGAGGTAGCCTTTTCCGCTGGCGAAGGAGTAGAGTTACGTCTCGACATGCTTGTGATGGCCTGCCTCAGGCACTGGTACATGTCGTTCATCTTCTTCGGCCCGGTACCGATCGTGGGCTTCTGGCTTTGGCTAAGCAGTAAACGCCACCCGCATGACGGCGGCGACGACATTGACGGTGGCGATCCAGCTTCTGCCTAGTTTCCGGATCCCTATCCGGGCTCTTGCGTCTTCATCGTTGTCGCCTTCGGCTCCCAATAGCGTTGTCAGCCTGTCGAGCGCGAGCTAGCATGAACCCGTGAGAGGGATGAGTGGGATGGGTAGTGGCATCGGGTTGAGGAATCCCGTGATCACCTCGCACTTCCACCACAGCCTGTCGGTTCAAGAGAAGGCGCTACTTGGGGCTCTAATGCTTCTTGCAGCGGTGCTGCTCGCGATCTGGTTGGGACACAAGTTGCTCCGTGAAGGCCGGCATGGCAAGCAAGATTCTCGGCAGAGGAGCTCCCCGCAGAACGGGGGGCACGGTCGAGAATCCCGGCCTGAGGCTCGCGCCCGCCGCCTGCTGCGGATCGGCTTCGGTCTGCTTTGGATCCTAGACGGCATTTTGCAGATGCAGTCGGGGATGCCGCTGCGTCTCACAGGGCAGGTGATCGGCGAAGCCGGTGAAGGCAGCCCCGCTTGGTTGCAGGATGCAATGCGCTGGGGAGCGACGATCTGGAACAACCATCCCGTCACGGCAGCAACCGCGGCCGTGTGGATCCAGATCGGGATTGGACTCTGGCTCTTGCTGGTCGTTCGAGGTCGTTGGTCGAGGCTCGGCGGATTGATAAGCGTCGGTTGGGCGCTTAGCGTCTGGGTGCTCGGCGAGGCCATGGGGGGGATTCTCGCGCCCGGTGCAAGCTGGATGATCGGGGCACCCGGCGCGGTGATCTTCTACGCGGCCGCCGGCGCCCTGATTGCGCTCCCGGAACCCAGCTGGCGTGATCGCCGCCTTGGACGCGGTGTGTTGGCGTGCTCGGGAGCGCTGCTCCTTGCGATGGCTGCCCTGCAGGCATTGCCGGGCAACGGCTTCTGGAAGGGGAGCGGCGGGGCGCTGCAGAGCATGGTGAGCGAAATGGCAACCACCCCGCAGCCACATGCGCTCTCGGCGCTGCTCGGCGACTTCGCTCGGTTCGCCGCTGCCAACGCCGTCCTTGTGAACCTATTCGTGATCGCGGCACTCGCAATAACGGGGGGAGCATTCCTAAGTGGCCGCGTCCGCCTGATTCGACCGGCGCTGGTCGTGATCGGAGTGCTGTGCCTCGCCGACTGGGTGCTCGTCCAGGACCTTGGCGTTCTCGGCGGAATGGGCACCGATCCGAACAGCGCGATTCCCCAGCTGCTCTTGTTCCTCGCCGGCTACCTGGCCTTGGCTCACCCGCCAGCCCCACTGCCCGAGACCAACGTCCGGCGCTTCTCGCCGTTTGAGCTGAGGCCCCTAGCGCGGATACTGGCGATCGGCGCCGCGCTCTCGATGACCGCCCTGGGAAGCGTCTCGTTCGCGCTCGCCGCGGTCAATCCAAACGCCACAACATTGCTTGCGCAGAGCATCGACGGCCCGACCTCATCGGTGGGCGGCTTTTACCGACCACCTGGCTTCAGGCTGATCGACCAGCGCGGCCAGCCCGTCTCACTCAGCGGATTGCGGGGAAAAGTTGTGCTTTTCACATTCCTGGACCCGGTATGCAACGTCGACTGCCCGCTGATCGCCCAGGAGTTCAAGCAGGCCGATCAGATGCTCGGTAGCAACGCTCGCCGGGTGGAGCTGGTGGCAATCAACGCCAACCCGCTCTACCGCGCACCGTCCGTGCTGCGGGCCTTTGACCACCAGGAGCAACTCGAACGCCTGCCAAACTGGCTCTACTTGACCGGTCGCGCCCAAGCGCTTCGTCGCGTCTGGAATTCCTTCGGCGTCGAAGTGTCGGTGCCATCCGGTGGGGCGATGGTGGACCATGCCGAGGAAGCCGCGATCCTCAATCCTCGCGGCCAGTTGCGCTGGGATACGAGCTTCGATCCTGGCCCGGGGACGTCTAGCACCAGGTCCTCCTTTGCGGTGACGCTGGCCAACGCGGCCAGCCAGGTACTTGGCGAATCGCGCTCTTGAGATGAGCACTCAGCGGATGCTCAGGTGTCGCTGGCACGCCAGCGGTCGGCGGCGAGGAACGCAGCTGGCGGGCGTCGTTTTGCTGACCCTCGGCCTCAGCGGCTGTGGGACCACGAGCCAACCGCGGGCTCCTCAACCCGCCCTGCTCGCCAGCTCGCTTCCCAGCGCCACTGGGAGTTGGGCCGTGATGCCGGTGGGCGCGAGCTCAGGCGAACACCGCTTTTGGGAGCTCTTGTGGCTCGGCACTCACGCGGCTCGCTGGTCCCTGGTCACCCCACCGGGAGTTCAGGACAACGGTGGCCTCTCGATCGCCCTGGCAGCGCGGGGCGTGCTGACCGCCGGGTTCCTGCCGAGCATCAACTTGCACTTCTCGCCCCTAGCGCGGACCCCTGACCACGGCGCCACGTGGTCACCCGAGCTGCTTCCTGACGGCTTGGCCATCGGTCCGGACTCACTGGCCGCCGGCGCGGGCGAAGCACTCCTCGCACTGATCTCCCGTCGCAGCGGTGAAGTGCTCAAGCGATCCGGGCCACACGCCTCCTGGAAAAGGCTCGTTTCAGCTGCAGAACTGGCGCGGCAACTGGCGAGCAATGACTGCGAACTTGAGAGCATCGACGCGGTAAGCGCCAGCTCGGAGGGCCACCCCCTCGTGGGCGGCTCATGCCAGCGTCCCGGACAGATCGGGGAGTACACCTACGATCACGGCAGCTGGCGCCGGGCCGCGCCCGACGTACCCAAAGCGCTGCGCGGCTACACCGCTGCTGTGCTGCGCTTGAAGAGCACTCCGGTTGGCGTGTACACGCTGATCGAGCTCACTTCTCCGTCCAACAGATACCTGATTACTGCGTGGAGCAGCGACAGCGGCAAACGGTGGCGCGAGCTGCCGGCGCTACGGCTGCCAGCCAACCAGCAGGTGATTAGTGCCGGACCGGGGCTGGGGAATGAAGCCTATGTCTTGACGGGAATCGGGAAGAGGGCCGATTCTCTCTGGGTAAGCGCTGGGCCAGGTTCAGCGTGGCGGGCGAACCTAGCTCCTCCCGCCGGCACCGCCGCGGTGGCTCTGTCTGGCAATGCGGCTGTTACGGCGTTTGCGGTCCACGGTAGGACGATCGATGTGTGGCAACTCGAAAAAGGCAGCCGCAGCTGGCGCCGTGAGCAAACGACGCCCGTTTCAATCAGCGAAGGAGAAGGCTGATCCAGCGCAACGGACTTTTGGATCGAGGACCTGCGGGCGGGGGACTCGGTGCGTCGGCGAGGGAGAGCTCAGCGACGAAAGTCTTGGGGCCTCAACAGTCGAGGTAGTAAGGGCGTTGATGCCAATGGTTCTGGAGCCGCTTCGGCGGCGATGCTCGAGGAGTTGTGGTGACTTCCACTAAGAGGTCCAAGGCTCAGCGGTCGTCTTGTCGGCTACTGCTCTACCGTTTCACGTGATGTCTGCAGCGGTGTTCAGGCCCTTGGTTTGGACCAGTGGCCCAGCGCTGCTCTGGGTTTTGGGCGCCGCTCTTCTGTATTGGCTCGGCGGGCGCGGCAGGAAGCGGGCCGTGCGGCCGGTAGATCACTGGCGCACCGCCTCCTTCATCGGTGGCCTAGCGGCGATAATGCTCGCGGTCGACTCGCCGATCGACCAACTCTCCGACGAACTTTTCTGGATCCATATGGTGCAGCACATTCTGCTCATTTCCGTGGCCCCGCCGCTCTTAGCGCTGGCGCGACCTTGGAATCGGATGTGGCGAGGCGTTCCGCTGGAATACCGAAGAGCGGCGACCCGCGAGTTCGTCCGCAATCCGAGAATGGCGCCGCTCCGTCGTTTCGCCTTGTTTGCCGGCGGGGCAGTCGCCTCCTGGCTGATCTTCAACGTGAATTTTGTCGCGTGGCACCTCCCCGTCCTCTATGACGCGGCACTGCGCTCGGAACCGGTTCACGCCTTCGAGCACCTCACCTTCTTCCTAACTGCTCTCATCCTGTGGACGCGGGTCATCTATTCACCGCCGTGGCGATCCCCGCTGAGCGAAGCAGGGAAGCTCGTCTACCTCACCGGAACCCTCCTCGTCGGTTGGGTGCTCGCCATAGTCCTCGCGGTGGCACCTTCGCCCCTGTATTCGTTCTATGCCGATGAGACGAGCAGACCGGGCCATATCTCGGCCCTGACCGACCAGCAGCTCGCCGCCGGGGTGATGTGGGTTCCGGGGTCAATCGCCTACACGATCGCGATCATCGTGATTGCCTATCGATGGCTGGAGCCTCGCGAGTCACGGGGAGATTCCATTGCCAGTTCCACCGGAGCCCGATGACGCCAATTCGTCGCCCTTGTTCGGACCCGCCGATTTGGCTTGTTCAGCAGTTTTTGTCCGGCTAAGTCCGGTTAATTGCGGTCTGACTGCCGCACGAGGCCGAGTCTCACCTTGGTTTCGCTACGCAGTACCAGCTTCGTTCCCCTCGCGAGCCGGGGGAGTTCAGGATCCGACATCCCTGGTCTCCACCCGAGGCCGAATCGATCGATCACCAAGGCCAAAGATCAAAGCCACAAATAACACCAAAAACACAAAAGCGACCACACCAGCAAGCAACGGCGTTGCTGTAGCCAACCCCAGACCCCAAGTAGGGACCCCAAGCCCCATATCTGAGGCCCAGAACCCCAACAAAAGCACCAAACCAAAGACCCCCTCACGCCACATCACCTCCGATGAGGCTTAACAAGATCCGCGGTGCAGCGACCCCGCTTTCCGGACAGAAGGGGCGATGGAGAAAAACGCCCCAACCAGCCCCCTGCGGGGACGGACCGATTAGATGCTCACGATCGGAAAGCTCGGCCGCGGCCAGGAGCGCTACTACACCGAGAAGGTGGCTGAAGGCGCCGAGGACTACTACGCCGGCGAGGGCGAGGCGGCCGGCTACTGGCTCGGCGACGCCGCCGAGGAGCTTGGCCTGAATGGAGTCGTCGATCCAAAGAAGCTGACCGCGATGCTGAGCGGTAAGAACCCTCTGACCGGCGAGCCGCTGCTCTCTCAGCAAGGGGTCCGCGGCGAGGGCCCGGTCCCCGGCTTCGATCTCACCTTCTCCGCGCCAAAGTCGGCCACCCTGCTCTGGGCACTGGGGAGCAAGGAGACCGCGTCGGAGGTTCTGGCCGCCCACCAGCTCTCGGTCAAGGCCGCCCTTGACTACATGCAGCGCGAGGCGTGCTGGACCAGACGAGGCGCAGGAGGGTCAGAGTTCGTGCGGGCAGCGGCTTCATCGCCGCTGCCTACCGCCACCGCTCCTCAAGAGCAGGAGACCCCCAACTCCACACCCACGTCCTGATCGCCAACGCGACCAAGGGAGGAGACGGGCGCTGGACCCGTCTCTACCACCCGGCGATCTATGAGCACGCGACCACCGCCAGTTATATCTATGAGGCGAACCTGCGCCACGAGTTGACTCAGCGCCTCGGGGTGCAATGGCAGCCGCTGCGCAAGGGAATCGCAGAGATCGAGGGCTTCTCTGACTCTCACCTGCGCGAGTTCTCCAAACGTAGGGCGCAGATCCTAGAGGCCGCGGGGGGAGTCGACTCCTCAGCCCGCGCCCGCCAGGTGGCGAACCTCGCCACCCGCTCCCGCAAGGAGGACACCCAACTCTCTACCGAGACCCTGCGCGAGCGCTGGGGGAAACGGGCCAATGAGATCGGCCTTGATCGTGAGGTGATCGGGGCAACGTTGCATCGCCAGCTACCCGGCGGCAACCGCACCGTCTTAACGGTTGAGCAGTTAGACCGTGCGGTCACGGCGCACGCTTCCCACTTCGACCGCCGCGACGCAATTCAGGCGGTGGCGAACTCCCTTCCCAACGGAGCCCCGGCGGCAGAGGTCGAGAGGCTCGCCGATTCCTTCCTCTCCTGCGACGCGGTGATTCGGATTGGCGAGAGCGCCAAGGGCGAGCGCTTCACCACCAGGCGGATCTGGGAGCTTGAGCGCACAGCACTTGAGACAGCTCAGCTGATGCAGAGCACGGGGGACCGCGCCCGCCTCGAGGAGTTTCGCGGTCGAGCGATTGCTCGCCGCCCACCCGAACCTGAAGGAGGACCAGGCCGCAATGGTCAGGGCACTACTCGGAGACGGTGCGGGCCTCTCGATTGTGATCGGAGAGGCGGGGACGGGTAAGACCTATGCGACCCTGACCGCGGCCGAGGGCTGGGCGCAGGCCGGCATCGGGCTCACCGCGGCGGCACCGACCTGGAGGGCGGCGAACGTACTTCGCTCCGAGGGCCTTGAGGCAACCAGCATCGCTTCATTGCTCGGCAGGCTCGACCGCGCCGAGAACGAAGGTCGTCGAACCCAGCCCCACAACTCGGTCCTGCTGATCGATGAGGCGGGGATGGTCGACTCCGCCACCTTGGCGCGACTGATCGATCACGCAGAGACCGCGCAGGCAAAGCTGGTCCTGATCGGTGACCCAAAGCAACTCGGCGAGATCGAGGCGGGCGGACTCTTTGCGGCACTCGCCCAGCGCGGTGACCCGCTCGTCCTCGATCAGGTGATCCGCCACCACTATGAGGCAGAGGGCACCGGGACGAAACACATTCGCGCGGGCGATGGCGCTGCGGCACTTGATATCTACCGCTCCGAGGAGCGGGTGGTCGTTGCCCCAAACACGGAGGCAAGGCGTGAGGCAATCCTGACCGATTGGTGGGAGTCCTTCAGCCGCGGCGATGACGTAGTCATGATCGCCAAGCGAAACGTCGAGGTGGGACGGCTAAACGAGATGGCACGAGCGCTGATGCGCGAGCAGGGCAGACTTGGAGAAGCGCAGATCGATGTGGGCGGCACCGGATTCGCCGCCGGCGATCAGGTCATCACTCGGGTCAACGATCACTCCGAGCAGATCTATAACCGCGAGCGCTGGCGGGTGGCTGAGGTCGACACCGAGCAATGCCGTGTCGTGCTCGAAGGAGTCGACCAAGCACGGCAGGTTGAGATTGGCCCTGACTACCTCGCCCGCACGAATCCCCACAGCGACGCTCCGGCTCTCCAGCACGCCTACGCCGCGACCACGTACTCGGCGCAGGGCACCACCGTCGATCGCGCCTTCGTGATCGTCGATCCCTCGATGGATCGCCAGGAGCTCTACGTCGCAGCCTCCCGGAGCCGCGAGGAGACCTACCTCTACGCGACTCCGGAGATCGGCGCGATGGGACGCGAGGAGTACGCCCCGCGCTCTGCTCAACAGCGAGGCGCCCTGGAGCAGATCGCAGGGGCTGTTGGGCGAGATCGTGCTCAAACCGCCGCCCACGATGAGGCGGCCCGCTCCGAGCTGCGCAAGCTGCCCAACCAGGAGCTGCTCGCCCGTCGAGATGGGCTTCAAGATGAGCTGCAGCGCGAGTCACGGGTCCGCCAACGCCACAGCGAGCTGCAACCGATGATCACGATCGCAGAGGGACAACATCGCAACGCGCTGGCCAACCTGCAGGCAGTTTCTGAGGCTTCGAGGCGCCCGCGCAAGCGTGAGCTACCCGGTGCAACCGAGCGCGAGGTCGCCTGCCGCAGAGCTCTTGAGAGGCTGCGCGCCGAGGAGGTGCAGATCGGCCCGGTTAGCGGGGAGGCCCGCCGCGAGGCTTCGGCGATCGATCAGGTCCTTGCCGAACGCCAAACGCTGGCGCTCACCGCTACCCGCCTCTCACCACCCGATTACATCGAGCGCGAGTTGGGGCAGCTACCGAGCGATCCCCAAAAGCGACAGAGCTGGGAGCGAGGCGTGGAGGCGATCGAGCGCTACCGGCAGGAGCATCGGGTCACCGACCGGCGAAGCGCCCTGGGGACGGAGCCGAAAGCCGGGCATGAGCGACATGACTGGGATGCACAACAGCGACGGCTAGCCGAGAGCCAAAGGGCGCTCGGACTGGGACAGGAGAAGGTCGTCGGTCGGGAGCTTGACCAGGGACTCGGGATAGAGATCGGGATGTAGGCGATTCAGATGGAGCGTTTGGTGGACAACAGAGTGGTGAACAGCGAGGCACCCGGACGACACACTTTCGGCGCAAATTGGCAAATTCCGAGAAGTGAGATGGATTTTCAGGTTGAGAGGTTCAGGGATGGCTAGAAAGCTCAAGGCATCGATCCCGCGTATTGCGCTCACTCCGGGCGAGGCAGCGGCCTCGATTGGGGTAGGCCCTGATTTCTTCGACGCCAACGTTGCGCCGGAACTGCGGCTGATCCGGCGGGGTCGCAAGCGCCTGGTTCCCGTGAGCGAGCTCGAACGATGGGCGACCGAATCTGCTGGCCGACCGATGGCTGAGGAGGTCTGGCGATGAAGTTGCCTGAGCTTCGCATTCTTGTCCGTTTTCCGGGATATGGTGGGCATATCGAAAGGACGATCCCGACGATGCGCGAACGCCAACCAAGGGCCTGACCGAGCGGCGGTTGCCCTCCTTTGGCTAGTTGTAACACTGCGTGTCGCGGCTCGACAGCCGGCACCTGCGATGGGACTGGCCAAGGCCAGGTTGCGAGGCGGAGTCATGGCTGAGGGAATTGTCAACAGGCACTCCGAAGGCTGTCCCGCCCGTGACGGAAAACGCTGCCGCTGCAGCGCCGGCTATGAGGCTTGGGTCTATTTGGTCCGCGAGAAGCGCAAGGTGCGCAAGACCTTCAGGCGGGAGAGCGAAGCGAAGTCCTGGCGAGCCGAAGCTTTGGCCGTCGCGAATAAAGGCGGGCTGCGGCCAGCGCCCAAGGACCGGGGGTCGCTTTATGAAGCAGTGGTCGAATTCGTCTCCGGGATGGAAGACGGAACGATCCGGCCTAAGGGCCGCGAAGGCTACAAGCCGAACACCGTTCGTTCCTATGAGCGCGCTGTCCGTCTGCATCTTCGTGATTCAGAACTGGGGACACTTCGACCAATAGAGGTCCGGCGCTCAGACGTGCAGGCCTACGTCGACGGCCTGCTCGCCAAGATGACGCCGCCTAGCGCTGGTAACGCGTTGAACCCTTTGCAGGCGTTCTTCCGGCGCACTGTGAACCGTGAAGAGGTCGCCTACAACCCGACTGAGGGAATTGACCTTCCGACCGGGAAGTCGAAGCGGCCGCGTCGAATCGTCGGCCCGGCCGAGGCGGCTGACTTGCTCGCAGCTTTACCTAACGAGGACCGCGCAGTTTGGGCCACTGCTTTCTATGCTGGCCTGCGGCGCGGCGAGCTCCAGGCGCTGCGCTGCAAGGATGTCGACTTGGGCGCAAGCCTGATTTACGTCCGCAAGGGCTGGGACCAGGTGGAGGGGGAGATCGAACCGAAGTCCGCCGCCGGCACGCGCACAATCCCGCTACTGGCGATCCTCCGCGATTTCCTCGATGAGCAGCTACTGAGGACTGGGAGGACTGGCGACGATCGCATCTTCGGGCGCTCTGCCCGTCAGGTCTTCTATGCCTCCACGGTCGATGGACGGGCGAAGCGCGCCTGGATGATCCACAACACCGCCGAGCGCAAGGCTGCCGAAGAGGCAGGTCGACCGCCTGCCCTGCTGACACTTCTGACCATGCATGAGTGCCGCCACACTTTCGCTTCGCTGCTCATCGACACCGGGGCGAACCCCAAGGCGATCCAGGAGGTCATGGGCCACTCGAAGATCCAGACGACCTTCGACATATACGGCCACCTTCTGCCCGGCAGCCACGATGATGTCCGCGCCCGAATGGACGCCTATTTGGCGCGAGACTCGACAGCTAAGCCGATCTCCGCAGCTCGTCCCGGCGCTTGACCGCCGCGGTCCTGTCGGCGTCGAATCCGAAGGAGCACGCTGCCAGATCGACCTTAGGGCGACACGCTTCACTTTCGGCGCTTAGCCGTGTCCGGAGCGCTGATTTGATGGGTCGCGCTGGCGCACAACGCTGACGTCACTGGCGCATGAACTGGCGCATGAGCTAGAAGTTGACCCCGATCGCCACCCTCGAAACCGCCGTATTTGGCTCTACAACAGAAGACGCCCCGCTGGGAAGGCGGGGCGCTTCTGGGGTTACTACAGGGAGGAGAGATATGTATCTCTATATATGTGGATCCGTGGGAGGTAGGTGGGCTCTCATGTGCCGCGGGCGCCCGTCGTGGGAAGCGACGGGGGCCATATAGCGGCGACGAACCCAACCAAGAAGTCTTTTGTCTGGATGGTCCTCATCGTCAACCTCACGCGAATCCTTTAACAGCATACGAACGTATGTGCGATTTGTGTGTGAGTGGGATCACAGACCCTCAATGCATCTGAGCCTTGGACTCAATCTCAATCAGGAACTCTGGCATCCGGTTCTAAGATCCGGATAAAGCACGCGGGCCCGGGCGGCGGCTGTAGCGTTGTGGCGGTGAAGAAGGCCCGGATAGATGCTGTTTTAGCCGAGCGCCGCCTGTTCCCATCACGCACCGCAGCGGCGGGCGCCGTGCGCGTCGGGCAAGGTTCGCGTCGGGGTGGATGGCCCGCTCGCGCTGCGGCCCAGCCAGCTGGTCGAGCCAGAGACCCAGCTGATCGTTGAGCCTGGCCCGCGCTATGTCTCGCGCGGCGGGATCAAGCTCGAGAACGCGCTGGAGGCACTGGCTATCGACGTTTCCGATAGGGACTGCGCCGATATCGGCGCCTCGACAGGTGGCTTCGTCGACTGCCTGCTCCAGCGCGGTGCCGCGCGGGTTGCGGCGGTCGATGTCGCCTTCGGCCAGCTTGACCTAGGGCTGCGCCAGAATCCGCAGGTAACCGTGATCGAGCGTCTCAACGCGCGCGCTATTAGGCCCGATGACCTGCCATTTGTTCCTGCAATCACCACAATCGACGTTTCTTTCATCTCCTTGGCGAAGGTCATCCCGGCCATCGCGAGCTGCCTTGGCGCTGACGGTGAGGTCCTCGCCATGGTCAAGCCACAGTTCGAGCTCGGTCGCGAGCGGGTTGGCAAGGGTGTGGTGCGAGACCCCGCCGATCGCCGTGAGGCGATCCTCGTCGTGGCTGACGCGATCCGTGCAATCGGCTTACCGATTAGGGGATTTGCTTCCTCCGGTCTTCCTGGACCAAAGGGCAATCAGGAGACCTTTATCTGGTGCGGAGGCGAGGGTGATGAGCTGGATGACATAGCGGCAGCAATCCATAGAGTCGAGTCGCGATCGATGAAAACTGCAGCGCTAATCACCCACTCACATCCGCCGGCCACAACGGACGCGGTCTCCGTTGCCGTCGCGGTGGCGCGTGATGCGGGCTGGCGCCTGATAGCGACCGGAGAGGAAATGCAAAAGCACGGGGCCGCAGCCGCCGGGGTGGAGGAGGTAGGCAAGCTTCGTGCGCAGGCCGATCTCTGCCTTGTTCTCGGCGGCGACGGATCGATACTTCACGCGCTGCGGATTTTCGCTCGCTCCGGGGTGGCGATCTTCGGGGTCAACTTCGGCACGGTCGGCTTCCTAGCAGCGATCGA
Organism: uncultured Solirubrobacterales bacterium; assembly: GCA_963745305.1. Taxonomy (GTDB): domain Bacteria; phylum Actinomycetota; class Thermoleophilia; order Solirubrobacterales; family 70-9; genus CAVUWL01. Next base: position 146,980 of record CAVUWL010000017.1, on the reverse strand, counting down.
GCGCGACCAGGCTGAGGAAGGCATTCGGCGCGCACTCGCTGGTGAGATCGAGACCATTGATCTGCCTGGTCTTGAGGTCGCCGTTGGCGATCGCGCGCACCTGGCGCTCAACGACGTCACCTTTTCCCGCCGCCCGCAGGATCGCGTTGCTGAGCTGACCTACAAGATCGCCGGAGAGGAGGTCGGAAACGTTCGCTGCGACGGGCTTGTCGCCGCCACCCCCGCCGGTTCGACTGGCTACAACCTCGCCAACCAGGGACCGATCCTTGCCTGGGGGGTGAAGGGATATGTCGTCAGCTACATCGCGCCGCACTCGCTGACCGCGCGGGCGCTCGTCGTCGCCCCCGGTGACGTCCTGCACGTTGGCAACGCGGCCGGGCGCGATGCAGGTGGATGTCGCGATCGATGGTGAACTGGTCGGAGAGCTGGCCCCGGCTGAGGCGCTGGAGGTCGGCTTTATCGACAAAGCCGCGCGTCTCGCCCAACTGCCAGGGACCAGCTTCTACCAGCGGATCCGCGAGAAGTTCGGCCACCTCGCGGTCTGAAACCCGCGCTGCGATCAAGCCGAGGCCAGCGGGTGGGTAGCCTGCAGTCTTTCAGTCCCAACGGTCAGGAGGCCCCAGTTGGAACGCAAATGGTGGACCCTCGTTCTGATCTCGATCGCCACGTTCATGCTGCTTCTGGACATTACGGTCGTAAACGTCGCCCTGCCTGATATCCAGCGTGCTCTGGGGGCAAGCCTTTCGAGCCTGCAATGGGTCGTCGATGCCTACTCGCTCACCCTCGCGGCATTCCTTTTGACCGCGGGGTCGCTGGGCGATCGACTCGGGCGCCGCCGGGTCTTCTCGATCGGCTTTGGAATCTTCACCTTCGCCTCATTCCTCTGCGGTATCGCAGGCGATCCGACCCTGCTCAACCTCGCCCGCGGTCTGCAGGGAGTCGGTGGGGCGGCGATGTTTGCAACTTCGTTGGCTCTGATCGGTCAGGAGTTCCACGGCGCCGACCGGGCGACTGCATTCGGCGTCTGGGGCGCGACAGTCGGCGGCGCGGTCGCGATCGGACCGCTGGTCGGCGGCGTGATCACCGAGCACCTCGGCTGGGAGTGGATCTTCTTCGTCAACGTGCCGATCGGTCTCGTCGCGATCGTTCTGACCGAGCGCAAAGCTCGTCAACGTCGCTCGCGCAGGACGCCGCCCGGATCGATTTGCCCGGCCTGGTCACCTTCTCCCTTGCGCTCTTTCTCCTGATCTTCGGGCTGATTCGCGGTAACCCCGATGGCTGGGGCAGCACGACGATCGTCGCATCGCTTCTGGGGGCGGCGGCACTGCTGCTCACCTTCTTGACGATCGAGCTGCGCAGTTCCAACCCGATGCTTGACCTGACCCTGTTCCGCAAGCCTGCCTTCAACGGCGTCTCAGCGGTCGCCTTCGCTCTCTCGGGAGGAATGTTTGCGATGTTTCTCTACCTGACCCTCTACATCCAGGAGGTGCTCGACTATCTCGCCGCTGCAAGCGGGCCTTCGCTTCCTGCCGCTCACCTTCCTCTCCTTCGTCGTCGCGCCGATTGCCGGCAAGCTCTCCAACCGCATCCCGGTGCGAGTGCTGCTCGGCGTGGGCCTCGCAACCGTGGGAGTCGGGCTGCTGCTCATGCATGGCCTGACTCCCGGCTCCGAGTTGGACCGCCCTTCTCGCCGGGTTCATCTTCGCCGGCATCGGAGTCGGAATCGCCAATCCCGGGATCGGATCGGCGGCGATCGCGGTGGTGCCGCCGGCGAAAGCCGGGATGGGCTCGGGGATCAACACCACCTTCCGCCAGGTCGGCATCGCGACCGGGGTGGCGGGGCTCGGGGCGATCTTTCAATCCCAGGTCCACTCGAAGCTGAGCGAGCTGCTTCCCCACGCACCGAGGGGTCTCGGCGAACTCATCTCCTCGGGCGGCTCGCGGGCCGCCGCCGCCGTCCTCGCCACCCGGCTCCAGCGCGAGGTCAGCCACGCCGCCACGGTCGCCTTCGTCAGCGGGATCAACGAGATCCTGCTGATCGCCGCGGTCCTCTCCTTCGTCGGGGCCGCCCTTGGCTTTGCCCTGGTTCGCTCGCGTGATTTTTTCCAGCCCAACAAAGCACCCCCCACTGAGCGAGTTCAGCCAGAGCCCGCTGCGGTCTAGGCTCCCAACGCCCTGCCAGGTGGCGGCAGCGCTTCGGCCGGCTGCGGCCCGGAGGCTCTGAGCGGCGTCGATTGACTCGGTTCGGTCCGCGCCCGTTGCTAGACAGGGTCAATGCTGCGCGAGCTGCGGATAGAGAACCTGCTGCTGATCGAGAGGGCCGAGCTGCGGCTCGGCGCGGGACTCAACGCGATCACCGGGGAGACCGGGGCCGGGAAGACGGTGCTGGCCCATTCGCTCGACCTGCTGATGGGCGGCAAGGCGCGGCCGCAGATCGTCCGCCCGGGCGCCGAGGAGGCCTGGGTCGAGGGGGTCTTTGACCTGCCCGAGGGTTGGCTGGGGGAGCCGGAGTTGGCTGAGATCGCCGAGCGGCTGCCCGCGGGGGCCGAGCGAGGTTGTCCTTGGCCGGCGGGTCTCGGCCGGCGGACGCACGAGCGCCTTCGTCGCAGGCCGGTCGGCCTCGGCCGCTGACCTGAAGATGCTGGGTGGCCGTCTGCTCGCCTTCTACGGCCAGCACGAGCACCGCAAGCTGACGATCTCCTCGGCCCAGATGGAGGTGCTCGACGGGTTTGCCGGCGCCGCGCACCTGGCAGCTGCGTGAGCCGCTACCGAGAGGCCCAGCGCGAGTGCGAGCGGCTGCGCTGCCGAGCTGGCTCGAGCTGCGCGAGCGCGACGGCTCGCGCGAGCGCGATCTCGACCTCTTTCGCTACGAGCTATCCGAGATCGAGGAGGTCGATCCGGACCCGGCCGAGCAGGCAGAGCTGGCCGGCGAGCGCGAGCGGCTGCGCCACGCCGAGGGGCTGCGCGAAGCCGCGGCAGGGCGCCTTCATCCTCCTCGCCGGGGCCGATGAGGATGGCGGCGTCGCGGCGGCGAGCGCGCTCGCCGCCGCGCGAGGCGCTGCTGCGGGCGGCCGCCGGGGTCGACGCCGAGCTCGACTCGATCATCTGAGCGACTCGAGCGCGCTGGCTTGGAGCTCGGCGATCTGTCGCTCGGAGCTGCGCGACTACGCCGAGGGCCTCGAGGCCGATCCCAGCCCGCCTAGCCGCTGGTCGAGGAGCGCCTGCGAGGCGCTCGATCGCCTCAGCGAAAGCACGGCGGCAGCGTCGAGTCGGTGCTCGCCCACGCCGAGCGCTGCCGCACCGAGATCGGCCGCCTGGCAGGCGGCGAGGAGCGCGACCGAGGCGGCCGAGGCGGCCCTCGCCGAGGCCGAGACCGAGCGGGCCGAGCTCGGCGAGAGGCTGAGTCAGGCGCGCGCCAAGGCCGCCGGCCCACTCGAGCGGAAGGTCGCGGCAGAGCTTGAGCGACTGGCGATGCCGGGCGCGACGCTTGAGGTGGTGCTAGAGCCGCACACCCGCACGGCTTTGGAGCCGATGGGCGCGAGACGGTCGAGCTGCGGGTGGCGCCAAACCCGGGCATCGAGCCGGCGCCGCTGCGCGACGCCGCCTCCGGCGGCGAGCTCTCGCGTGTGATGCTGGCGCTCAGCGGGCTCGGCAGGGGCGACGGGGCCCCGACCCTTGTCTTCGATGAGATCGACGCCGGGATCGGCGGCAACACGGCGCGGGTCGTCGGCGAGCGGCTGCGGGCGCTGGGCGAGGGTCGCCAGGTCCTCTGCATCACCCACCTGCCCCAGGTTGCCTCTCTGGCCGCGACCCACTTCCGGCTGCAAGAAGGACGTCGCCGGCGAGCGCGCTACCGCCACCGTGCAGATCGGCTCGATGGCGAGGGCGTGGTCGAGGAGATCCGCCGCATGCTCGGCGGTGAACGCTCCGATGAGGCGGCGACGCGCCACGCGCGCGAGTTACTTGCTGCCGCCTGAGCGCTCAGGGGCACCGGCTCCGGCGAGCGGCTAATCTGCTTTGGTGGCAACCGCCAGTCGCCGTCGCTTCCCTGCGCTTCTCACGCGTCGCAACGGGGCTTCGGCCGCGGAGGCGATCCACGGAACCGCTCGCCTGGGGCAGCGCACCAAGCACGCTGGTCAAGCGCCTCGGGCCCGGCGACGTTGCGGTCATCGACCACCTCAACATCGACCGGATCGCGGCCGAGGAGCTGATCGCGACCGGCGTGCGTGCCGTGCTGAACGCCGCGGAGTCCTCCGACGGTCGCTACCCCAACGCCGGACCGCTGATGCTCGCCCGGGCCGGGATCTGCTTGATCGACGTGCCCGGTGGAGAGCTTTTCGAGCGGCTTCGCGACGGCGACCCGGTGACGATCGAGGGGGGCACCGTGATGGTTGGCGGCCATGAGGTGGCGAACGGGCGCGTGCTCGGTGCAGTCGAGCTGGAGCGCCAGCTCGACGAACAGCGCGAGCGAGTCGACGAGGCCCTGGCGGAGTTCGTCGAGAACACCGTCGCCCACGTCCGGCAGGAGACCGATCTGCTGACCGGCAAGTATCGAGTTTCCCGCGACCCGCGCCACCTTCCGCGATCGCCACGTGCTGATCGTCGTCCGCGGCGATCGCCACCGCCGCGACCTGAAGGCGCTGCGCGCCTACATCCGTGACGTGCGGCCGCTGATTGTCGCCGTCGATGGCGGCGCCGACGGGGTACTCGAGGCAGGGATGAAGCCGGACCTGATCCTCGGCGATATGGACTCGGCCAGCGATGAGGCGCTTGCGCTGTGGTGCCGAGCTGATCGTCCACGCCTACCCAGACGGACGGGCTCCGGGGCGAGAGCGCCTCAGGGAGGCGGGCCTTGAGCACACGCTCGTCCCCGCCGCCGGCACCAGTGAGGACGTCGCGATGCTGATGGCCTATGAGAAGGGAGCGACGCTGATCGTCAGCGTCGGCGCCCATTTCAACCTGATCGAGTTTCTCGACCGCAAGCGGGGCGGTATGTCCTCGACCTTTCTCACCCGCCTGCGGATCGGCGAGAAGCTGGTCGATGCGAAGGGAGTGAGCCGGCTCTACACGCCGAGTTCGCCATTTGGCCCCGCGGTTCTCTTCCTCGCCGCCTTCGCGATCCTGCTGGCGATCGTTGTGATCACCTCGCCGGCGCTCAACGACCTCGTCCAGCTGGTCTGGCTGAAGATCAAGATCTAGCTCGGGCTTTAGCGCAACCTTCCCGAGACCATCTAGCCTTCGCCCGCTGATGGGTTACAGCGCGCGCTACCACGCCACATCGCTGATTGCGGTCTTTCTCGCCCTGGCGATCGGAATCCTGATCGGCGCCGAGTTCGGCGGCGCCGCGCTCAACAGTACCCGCAGGGACCTCGAGCACAGCCTCACCGGCAACCTGCAGGACGCGCGCAGCCGGGCCGACCAGCTGAGCGGCGAACTGGGTCGCTCAAACGAATTCGCCGAGCGCGTCTACCCGGTGCTTGGTCCGCAACCGGCTGGCCGGAAAACGGATCGGGATCGTCGCGCTGGGCGGTCTGCCCGGCAACGTCTCCTCTGCGATCGAGGCCGCCCTGGGACCGACCGGTGCGCGCCTGGTCGGAGTCGGGGTGGTGCGCGAGCCGCGTCGACCTGCACTCGCTTGCCGCAGACCTCTCGAAGACCCGCTTCGCCGATATCGGCCGCAACCCCGAAACGCTGACCGCATTCGGGGCCGGCGTCGGGCGCCAGCTGGTGCTGCGGCGGAACCCTGCTTGACCTGGTCCGCAGCCACCTCTTCTCCAGTGCCAGCGGCAACTTCGGCGGGCTTGACGGCGTGATCGTGGTCCGCGATCAGCCGGAAGGCATGGGAGTCGGTGCAGCGGCCACGGCAGCGCGCGCTTGAGTCGGCTCTGATGCGCGGTATAACGGCGACCAGGACGCCGGCGGTTGGGGTCGAGACGACCACCGCAGAACCGTCCTCGGTCTCCTTTTACCAAGGCAACGCCCTCTCGAGCGTCGACGATGTCGACCTTGTCGCCGGGCGGGTGGCGATGGTCTTCGCGATGCTCGGCGCCGAGGGCAGCTTCGGCATCAAGGGGAGCGCCGATCGCCTGCTGCCGGACCTGCTGGCCCCGGGCCATTAGCCGAGCGTGGACTGGGTCGGCCTCCCGCTCTCGCTCGCGCGTGGCGCTGCTGCTCGTCCCGGCCGGCGTCGCGAGGATTGCTCGACGCTGGCCTGGCAGCGCGCGAACTACCGCGGCGCCCAGCTCGCCTTCCCGCTCGGCGCGGTGCTGGCGACCGCGGCGCTGGTCGCGCTGGCCCCGCTGGCCCTTCTCAACGACCGCGCCGATCTCGACTGCTCGATCCCGGGCTGCGGCGCTGGATCCCCTACCTGCTCGGAGTCGCCTTCCTCGGCTTCCTCGACGACTCGCTCGGTGGCGGGGAGCTCGGCGGTGCGCCGCGCGGCTGGCGCGGTCACGGGCGGGCGCTGCGCGAGGGGCGGCTCTCGACCGGCGCGATCAAGGCGATCGGGGCGCTGGCGCTGGCCGCCTACGTCGTCTCCGGCCGCGGCCTGGAATCGTGGCGCTACCTGGCCGACGTGGCGCTGCTGATCCTGGCCACCAACCTCTTCAACCTGCTCGATCTGCGGCCCGGGCGAGCGGAGAAGGCGACTGGTCCTGCTGGGCGTCGGCCTCTGCCTAGGTGCCTGGACGCTGGCTCCGCTTGAGACTGCTCGGGATCTTCGTCGGACCGGTTCTGGTCGGCGCCTGGTTCACCCTGGGCGAGCGGGCGATGCTGGGGGACACCGGCTCCAACCTGATCGGCGCGATCGCCGGAGTCTGGCTGCTGACCACGCTGGGTGAGACGGGGCGCCTGATCGCTCTGGCGATCGTTGCCCTGCTAACGATTTACGGCGAGTTGCGATCTATTTCGGCGACGATCGAGTCGGTTCCGCCACTGCGCTGGCTAGACTCGCTCGGCAGAGGATGAGTAGCCCAAAGCAAGGAGACACGCGCTTCATCTTCGTCACCGGCGGAGTGGTCTCGGCTCTCGGCAAGGGGATCGCCGCCGCCTCGATCGGGCGCCTGCTCGTCTCCCGCGGCTTCCGGGTCCAGCTGCAGAAGTTCGACCCATACATCAACGTCGATCCCGGGCACGATGAGCCCGTTCCAGCACGGCGAGGTCTTCGTCACCGAGGATGGGGCCGAGACCGACCTCGACCTCGGCCACTACGAGCGTTTCACCGACGAGAACACCTCGCGGGCCTCCAACGTGACCGCCGGCGCTGTCTACAACTCGGTGATCAAGCGCGAGCGGCGCGGCGATTACCTCGGCGCCACGGTGCAGGTGATCCCGCACATCACCAATGAGATCAAGCAGCGGATCCTGATCGTCGCCGAGTCCCAGGCGGTCGACTTCGTGATCACCGAGATCGGCGGCACCGTCGGCGACATCGAGTCGCTGCCCTTTCTCGAGTCGATCCGCCAGCTCTACACCGACCTCGGACCCGAAACGGAGCATGTTCGTTCACCTCACGCTGGTGCCCTACGTCGGCCATGCCGGCGAACTGAAGACCAAGCCGACCCAGCACTCGGTCAACGAGCTGCGCCGCATCGGGATCCAGCCGCACGCGCTGGTCTGCCGCTCCGAGGGTCGCCTGGACCGCGAGATCCGCAGCAAGATCGCCCTCTTCGCCAGCCTTCCGGTCGACGCCGTGATCTCTGCTCATGACGTCGACAACATCTACAAGGTGCCGCTCGTCTTTCGCGCCGAGGGCGTCGACGACACTCGTTCTCGACCACTTTGGAATGGAGGCGCCACCGCCTGACCTCACCGAGTGGGAGGCGATGGTGCGTCGGGCCGACGCCGCCGAGGGAAGGGTGCGGATCGCACTGGTCGGCAAGTACGTCCAGCTCGCCGATGCCTACAAGTCGGTGATCGAGGCGCTTGAGCACGGGGGATTTCACCATCGGGTCAAGGTTGAGGTTGAGCTTGTCGACTCCGAGAACCTCGACCCCGAGCGACTCGAGGGCGCCGACGGGATCCTCATCCCCGGCGGCTTCGGCGAGCGCGGGATCGAGGGCAAGGTGCAGGCGGCGCGGATTGCCCGCGAACGCTCGATCCCCTACCTGGGGATCTGCCTCGGGATGCAGATCGCCGTGGTCGAGTTCGCCCGCAGCGTGGTCGGCATGGAGGGCGCCAACTCGGCCGAGTTCGATCCCGAGACCCCCTTTCCGGTGGTCGACCTGCTGCCCGAGCAGAAGGAGGTCTCCGAGATGGGCGGCACGATGCGCCTCGGCGCCGATCCGGTCAAGCTTCACGAGGGGACCCGGGCGCGGGAGATCTTTGGCGAGGCGGTCATCTACAAGCGCCACCGCCACCGCTATGAGGTCAACAACCAGCTACGCCGCCGGCTCGAGGAGGAGGGCCTGGTCTGCGGTGGCACCTCGCCCGACGAGCGCCTCGTCGAGATGATCGAGCTGCCCGATCACCCCTTCTTCGTCGCCTCCCAGTTTCACCCCGAGTTCAACTCGCGACCCAACCGTCCTGAGCCGCTCTTTCGCGAGTTCGTCGGAGCCGCGGCGCGTCACGCCGGCGAGCGCCCAAGTGAAGGAGCCGAGCTCCGCGGCGCTGGGGACCCTGAGAGCAGCGAAGCCGGCTTGCGGCAATCGGGGTGAGCGCCTTACTGGACCCGTCGCTTTAGCCTGTCCGGTCGTGAAGGAGAGGCTGCATGAGCGCTTTGTCGATCTCTGCGAGATCCGCAGCCCGACCGGGGAGGAGCGCGAGCTAGCCGATACGGTGATCGCTCGAGTTGCGGGCGATGGGGCTGGAGGTCAGCGAGGATGATGCTGCGGGCCCGGCCGAAGCGGGGGCCGGGAACCTCCTTGCCAGGCTGGCTGGACGCAACCGCGGTTGGGTCATGTTCTGTGCCCACCTGGACACCGTGCCGCACCATGGCCAGATTGAGGTGGCGCTGAGCGAAGGCATCTTCCGGAGTCGCGGGGAGACGATCCTTGGCGCCGACAACAAGGCGGCGGTGGCGGTCTTTATGGAGTTGGTCGCACGCTATGTTCGCCGAGCCTCCGCCGATCGGAATCGAGCTGCTCTTCACCGTCGCAGAGGAGCAGGGTTTGCGCGGTGCGAAGGCATTCGATTCCTCAGTCCTCCGCTCGCAGCTGCGGCTTTGTCCTCGATCACGCGAGCGCGGTCGGGGAGGTAATCGTCAGCTCGCCCACCCAGCAGAAGATTCTCGCCGATTTCGTCGGCGTCGAGGCGCACGCCGGTATTCGCCCCGAGGATGGCAGCAGCGCGATCGCGGCTGCTGCGGCGGCGATCGCGCGGATGCAGCTTGGGCGCATCGATCCCGAGACCACCGCCAACGTCGGGCTGATCTCAGGGGGTACCTCCGGCAACGTGGTGCCCGGCCATTGCTGGATCCAGGCCGAGTGCCGCAGCCTTGATCCGGCACGGGTCGCCGCCGTTGCCGCGGCGATCTCTGATGCCTGCGCCTGGGGCGCGAGCGAGCACGGCTGCGATGTTGACGTCCGCTTCGAGGAGCTCTTTCGCGGCTACCGAGTGCCGAACTCCTCGGCTGCGCTGGCGCTGGCGGAGGCCGGCTTGCGGGGGGCCGGATTTGAGCCCCAGCGGATCTCGACCGGCGGTGGCAGCGACGCGAACGCGCTGCGGCTTGAATGGCCTTGACTGCGTTCTGCTCGCCAACGGCACCGAGGCAAACCACACCGCACGGGAGAGCGTTTCGGTGCAAAACCTCGAGGCGATGCTCGAGGTCTGCGAGGGAATCCTCAGCGCGGCGGCCGCGGGCGAGGCGTGAGCGCTCGCCTGGCGCTGCGACGCGGGAACGGTGGTCGCTCGAGGATCCCGCTGACCGTCGAGGTCGGAGGCGAGCACCGAGCGGCCTGGGCGGACACAGGCTTGCTGGGGGAGATGCGCGAGGGCGACGAGGTGATCGTCAACGTTGCGGCGGTCGACCTCGACCTGGGATCTGGCGGCTTTGACCTGATCCACGTCAACCTGAGCCGCGGAATGCAGGGAGGCCCGGGCGCTGAGGAGCACGTGATGAAGCTCAACTACACCTCGATCCAGCACCCGGTCGTCCCAGTTGAGCGGTCTTTGGAGCAAAGCCTCCGCGGCGACTCGATTCCAGTCTTGGTTTTGCCCCTTCACGGCCACCTAGCGCCCGCGGTCTGGGCGGCCGCCAGCAGGCCCCGGGACTGAAGCTCGGATATGTGCAGACTGCAGGCGGTGCCCTGCCTGGGTCGCTCTCCCGCGACGTGATGCGGCTGCGTGAGGAGGGCTTGCTCAGCGGTCATATAACGGCCGCGCCTGCCTACGGGGGCGAACACGAGGCGCTCAGCGTGATCGGGGCTCTTGATGCAGGCGCTAGCCGTCTTGGCTGGGATGCCGTTGTTGCCGGTCCGGGCCCCGGGATCATCGGCTCGGAAACCCATTTCGGCCACGGAGGTCTCGCCGCTTTGGATACAGCCCACGCCGCACTTTCGCTACAGATGCCAACCCTGCTCTCACCAAGGTTCTCCGCCGCAGACCCGCGTGAGCGCCACCGCGGTCTCAGTCACCACACGCGGACGGTCTTGGAGCTGCTCTTGGCCCCGCTCAGCGTCGCCGCTCCCCAGGGCGAGGAGGAGCTGATTGCCTCGCTCAGGCTCGCCTGTGCTGAGCGCCACCGGTTGCGCATCGGTATCAGTGATCTCGGCGAGTACCTCGCCAGCGGGCTTCCGGCCGAAACGATGGGCAGAGGGGCCGATCAGGACCCCCAATTTTTCGCCGCAGCTTTGGCCGCGGGTAGCTTGCTCGCCTCCTAGTCGCAAGGTTCAATTGGCCGGTCCGAGTGCGGTGGCGCCCAGCGCGCCGGGGTGCCGTTTGCAAGGACTCGTGATGCCCCCATCCATACCGGGTCTGGGCCGCGCCTTGCGTGGCAAGGGTTGGGCGCTGCTAGCCAGAAACAGCTGACGTGGCGGTTGCGGTCAACCATCAGGGCTCTCCGACGGCGCTCAGCGTTGGTGCAGAGGCGCGGTTTGAGGGCCTTGTTCTCGATTTCCTCGCCTATCTGGAGTTAGAGCGAGGCCTCTCGCGCAACACCCTCAACGCCTATCGCAGCGACCTGCTGCAGTTTGGTGAGTATCTCGGTGCCCACGACCTCGACGCGCTCACGGCCCGACCGGCTGACATCGCCGAGTTCCTTGCCGACCTGGCGACCGGCAATGGTCGCGCCCCCTGCTCGGCCGCGACCATCCACCGCAAGGCCGCCTGCCTGCGTTCCTTCTACAAGCACCTGCGCCGTGATGAGCTGATCATCGATGATCCGACCGCCGCGCTCAACGCGCCACGGCGAGCGAGGAAGCTGCCCCAAGTTCTCAACTACCCTGAAATTCAACTTCTACTCGCTGCTCCACGGGGGCAGGAGCCGACGGCGCTGCGCGACCGGGCGCTGCTGGAGACGATGTATGCCTGCGGGCTGCGCGCCTCTGAGACGATCGGCCTTGAGGTCGCCGATCTCGACCTTCGCCTGGGTCTCCTCCGGCCCGAGGCAAGGGCTCCAAGGAGCGTCTGGTTCCGCTCGGACGCCAGGCGATTGCCGCGATCAGTGCCTACCTTCGAGGGGGCAGACCGAAGCTGGTCGGGGAACGCCATGAGGCGAAGCTGTTCGTCAACTTCCGCGGCGGGCCGCTGACCCGCCAGGGCCTCTACAAAATCGTCCAGCGCCAGGCCCGAGCGGCCGGCCTCTCGGGCCGCCTCAGCCCGCATACCCTGCGCCACAGCTTTGCCACCCATTTGCTCGCCGGAGGCTGTGACCTGCGTGCCGTGCAGGAGATGCTCGGCCACGCCGATATCGCAACCACGCAGATGTACACCCATCTCTCGGGCGAGCAGCTCAAGGAGGTTTACTTCCGCAGCCATCCGCGCGCGGTGATCGACTGAGGCCAAGACTCTCAACCGCATCACCAAGTGGTCGGCTGGACGGATCGGCTAAAACCAGGCGATGCCCGAGCTGCCCGAGGTCGAGACCGTATGCCGCCAGCTCGAGCCGGAAATAATCGGTCGGCGAATCGAACGCCTCGAGGTGCTCGATGCGCGCTGGTCGCGCCCGCGGTCGCCGCTTGAGTTTGGCGCTGCGCTGAGCGGACGTTCGATCGCGGGGCTGCGGCGGCGCGGCAAGTACCTGCTTGCTGGGACTCGAGGGTGGCCAGACCTTGGTCATGCACCTGCGGATGACCGGCAACCTGATCCTGCTCAAAGACGGTGGGATGCTCGATCCCGCGGGGCGACGTCTGTATGAGGGCGAGCGCTCCATCTCCGAGCGCCACCTGCGGGCTCGCTTTTGGCTCGACTGACGGCAGCGAGCTTTGGTTCACCGATCCACGTCGCTTTGGCGAGGCGTTTCTGATCGACGACGTCGAGCTACCCCGCCGCTTTGAACGGCTCGGCGTGGAGCCGCTCTCAGCGGCCTTTACGCCGCAGTTGCTCGGCGAGATCGCGGCGGGTCGAACGGCGCCGCTGAAGTCCTTCCTGCTCGACCAGTCCGCGATTGCCGGGGTCGGCAACATCTACGCCGATGAGGCGCTCTTTCGGGCCCGCCTGCATCCGCTCTGCCCGGCCGGCTCGATGCGCCAGCCAGCACCACGCGCGCTGCGCGATGCCATCGTCGCTGCTCTGGAGGCGGGGATCGACGCGGGGTGGCGCCTCGATCGAGGACTACCGCGACGGCCGCGGCGAGAGGGGCACGATGCAAGAGGAGTTCCTCGTCCACACCCGTGAGGGGCAGCCCTGTCCTGCCTGCGGCGGAACGATCGCCCGCATCGTCGTCGCCGGGCGCTCCACCTACTACTGCCCGAGCTGCCAGGTGCGACTGCGGCGTCGACGCCGTCCGGTTCGCCGTTCACCTTAGGTGGATGCCCGGCACGACGATTAAGACGGAGGCGATTGTCCTGCGCAGCATCCGCTACGGGGAGGCAGACCGCATCCTGCACCTCTACTCCACGGCGCGGGGCAGGATCGGCGCGATCGCCAAGGGCGCGCGCCGGCCGAAATCACGCTTCGGCGGTCGGCTGGAGCCCTTCTTTCGCTCCGACCTGGTCCTGCATGAAGGCCGCGGCGAGCTGCTCACCGTGACCAGCGTCGCCACCGTCGACGGCTACCCGCGACTGCGCTCCTCGGGGCCCGGCTCTGGACGCCGGCGCCCGCGCCTGCGACGCGGTGCTGCGGCTGCTCGACTCAGCCGAGCCCAACCCTCCCGCCTACAACCTGCTCTGCCGCTATCTGGCCTTGCTCGATCGACCCTGCCCAGGAGCGGGTCGCAGGACTGCGAGTACCGCCCTGGCCTTTCGTCTCAAGCTCGCCCTCGTCGCCGGCTTCGCGCCGGAGCTGGCCTCCTGCGCGCGCTGCGGTGAGGCCGAGCACCTCAGCGGGTTTCTCCGGCGCCGCCGGGGGGGTCGTCTGCACCAGCTGTGAGGCCGGGTCCTTCGAGCTCTCCGAGAGGCGCACCGCTTCATGGTCGAGGCGCTCGCAAAGCCGCTGGCCGAGGCGCCGGCGGCCGGAGAGCGAGCACTGCGCCAGGTCGAGCGGGCGGTCGGGGAGACCCTCGAGCACCATGCCCATGTGCGCCTGCGCGCCGCGCGGCGTAGGATCGGCACGCTTGAGGCTTCAGCTGCTACCTCTCGAACGAGCGAGTTCGCGCCTGGGAGGCCGAGTTCCTCTCGCGAGCTTGCGACTCCGCTCCTACCCCGCCGCAGCGGCGCCAGCCGCGGAGCCCGACAGTCCGCTGCGCACGCCGTTCCAGCGCGACCGCGACCGGATCGTCCACTCCAAGGCCTTCCGCCGCCTCAAGCACAAGACACAGGTCTTCGTCGCCCCCGAGGGCGACCACTACCGGACCCGCCTCACCCACACCCTGGAGGCCTGCGGGATCGCTCGCACCGTCGCCCGAGCGCTCGGCCTCAACGAGGACCTGACCGAGGCGATCGGGCTCGGCCACGACCTCGGCCACCCGCCCTTTGGCCACACCGGCGAGGAGGCCCTTGACACGGCGCTGCGGGAGCGCTGCGGCGGGGGGTTCAAGCACAACGTGCACTCGCTGCGGGTCGTCGACGTGCTGGAGCGCGACGGCCGCGGGCTCAACCTCACCGAAGCCGGTCCGCGACGGCATCCTCAACCACACCGGTTCGCGCAAGCCCGCGACGCTGGAGGGCACGGATCGTCAAGCTGGTCGACCGCGTCGCCTACATCAACCACGACATCGACGACGCTCTGCGGGCGGGGATCCTGCAGCCCGCCGACCTGCCCGACAGCCGAGATCGAGCTGCTCGGCCAGACCGGTTCGCGACGGATCGACACCCTGGTCCGCGACATCGTCGAGCGCTCGGCCGGGGCAACGGCGACATCGTCCAGAGCGAGGAGATCGGCGGCGCGATGCTGCGGCTGCGCAAGTTCATGTTCGACCGCGTCTACCTCGGCCCGGCGGCGCGCAGCGAGCACGAGCGGGTCGCACCGCACTTTGCGCGGTCTCTTCGACCACTACTGGACCATCCAGAGGAGGTGCCGGAGTGGGAGCCCGGCGCGAGCGAGTGCCAGCGCGTCGCCGACTACGTCGCCGGGATGACCGATCGCTACTGCATCGCCAAGTTCACCGAGCTGACGATCCCCGAGGAGGCCCGCTTCTGAACGCGCCGATGTCGCTACGGTGAGCCGATGGCACTGATCTCAGCCGAGAGCCTCGAGCGGGTCAAGCAGAGCGCCGACATCGTCGAGGTGATCTCCGCCCACACCGACCTGCGCCGTCAGGGTGCTCGCTGGGTCGGCCTCTGCCCATTCCACGAGGAGCGCACGCCCTCCTTCTCGGTCGACGCTCAGGAAAAGCTCTACCACTGTTTCGGCTGCGGGGTTGGCGGCGACGTGATCAAGTTCGTCGAAGAGAAGGAGGGACTCGGCTTTGCCGAGGCGGTCGAGCTGCTAGCCGATCGCTACGGGGTCGAGCTGCGAGCGCGAGCAGGAGGACCCGCGAGCTGAGGCTCGGCGCCAGCAGCGCCGCCGCCTCGAGGAGCTGCTCGAGCCGCACCGCCGTCTTCTACGCCAGCTACCTCTGGGAATCCAAGGAGGCCGAGAAAGCTCGCGAGTACCTAGCCGAGCCGCGGGCTCGGCGAGGAGGTGCTGCGCAGCTTCGGGGTCGGCTACGCGCCCAGCGCCTGGGACAAGGTCCTGATCCGCGGACAGCGAGCCGGCTTCAGGCGTCGAGGAGCTGCGTGGCGTCGGGCTGGTCCAGCGAGGGCAGGGAGGGGGTGATTACGACCGCTTTCGCTCCCGGATCATGTTCCCGATTCGCGATCGGCGCGGGCGGGTGCTCGGGCTTCGGCGGGCGGGCGATGCGCTCCGACCAGGGCGCCAAGTACGTCAACACGGCCGAGACCGATTTCTTCCACAAGAGCCGGATGCTCTACGGGATCGACCTCGCCAAAGCCGCGATCGCCAAGGCGGAGCGCGCGGTGGTGGTCGAGGGCTACACCGACGTCCTGGCCCTGCACCAGGCTGGCATCGAGGAGGCGGTCGGGGTGATGGGTACGGCGATCACCGACGAGCAGGTGGCGGCGCTCTCGGGGATGGTCGAGGAGGTGGTGCTGGCGCTCGATGCGGACTCGGCCGGCCAGGAGGCGATGCTGCGGGCGCAGCGGGTGGCTGCGGGTCGCAAGATGCGTCTGCGGGTAGCGGCGATGCCAGCCGGTGAGGACCCGGCCGAGATGGTCGCTAGGGAGGGCGGCGCGGAGCGATTTGCCGAGCTGGTCGAAGGGGCGGTCGATCTGCCGGCGTTCCAGGTTGGGTTGGTACTCGAGCGCGCTGACGTCACCTCGCCAGCCGAGCGCGACCGGGCGCTGGGAGAGGTGGCGCCGATCCTGGCGGCGATGGGGGAGACGGCGAGCCGTGATGACCTCGTGCGTCGGGTTGCCGAGCGGCTCGATCTGGAGCCGGCGATGGTGATGGGAAGGCTGGTCGCAGCGCGGGCTCCCAGCGGAGCGGGGAGCGGCTCACCTCAGTCAGCAGAGAACGGTTCGAGACCGGGTTCTGTCTCGCGCCCCGGCAGGGAGCTGACCTCACGCGAGCGCCGCGAGCGGGCGCTGCTGGCGATGTGCATCGCGCTCCCGGAAGAGGGGCATCGGTATCTGGAGCGCCTCAGCGATCAGCATCTCTCGGCCAGCGGAGCTCGTGCCGCCGAGTGGCTGCGCCGACATCCCGAGGATCCCGCCTCCAACCTGCCTCGCGACGATGACGAGCTGGCCGCGCTGATCACAGAACTGGTGATCCTGGCCCACGATGAGCCGGCATCCGCCGAGGCGATGGAGCTCAACTTCTTGCTTCTGGAGCAGCGCCGGCTGGAGCGCCTGATCGGTGAGGCTGGCGATAAGGGTGAATACGACCTGCGCGCCGCGCTAAGCCGCGAACGGGCCGTCTTGGTCGAGCACATAGCCCACGCCGAGCGTCGCTAGAGTGAGACTCCCCGGTGCTGCCGGGGGACATCTTTCCGGGGTAGCTCAATTGGTAGAAGCGCTCGGCTGTTAACCGAGAGGTTGTGGGTTCGAGCCCCACCCCCGGAGCTTTTTTCGCTCTAGAGAGCCAAAAACACCACCTTTTGGGGTGGCGCTTTTCTAGATGGGCAACTGATAGGGCAACTCGCCGAGCAGAAGGCTCATCGAGCAACTTCAGTGCCTTTTAGTCGAGATCATCGACAACTTCCTACCCTCCTAACGACGCCTGAGCGTCCCGCTTTCTGCGGGAATTAAGGCCGAGGCGGGAATGCTTTCGCCGGCTCTTACGGTGGGTCTTAATAGCGGGCCACTTCCGCTTCACCCAAAGCAATCAAACAGGAGATTCAGCACATGGATACTGCCGCCGTCAATCCCCCTCCGCCAGCGCATATCTAAGAAAGAGCTGGCTACCCATTTCACAAACGTCCTCGGAGCAAATGCACCAACTCTCGCAGCGGCGGCCATCGGAGACCATCTCCAAGAGGTCCTTCCAAATCCCGACGGCGACGGTACTGTCCTCTGGAACCAGGATGAGACGGGCCCCGTTGGTTTGCGAGGGGCTATGGCGGCCAAGAGTTCATGGTGGCCGGCGTGTCGAACCGCGCTGATGGTATCTGTAGTGCTTCCCTCCTTGGGATACCTCCTGCACCCGAATCGTTGGTATATCGACCTTCGGATCGAGTCCGTAGCTGCCGAGGAGGGCCACAAGTTTCCAACCGAATGGACTTTCCGCCGCGGTGCCGAGCGCGTCGTCTTCACGGGCTAACTTCTGCGAGACGGCCAGAAGTCCGAGGAGGAGGAGTTCGCTCGTCAGTTTGCGGGGCGGATCGATTGGCCACTTTAGGCCGGCCACGCCCCAGCAATATCCGACCGAATCCTTAGCCGTTCTGTGGGAGGATAAATAGAGCCGATTCAGGTGACTAGCAGCCGGACGTACATTGTGTCGTGGTAGATGAGATTGAGCGAGGAGCCGTTCACGAGTGCCTCGGTGATCCGCTTTGGAGCTACATAGATGCTCGACGCTCGCTGAAGCAAATATCGGAGCATTCGGGGCCGTCGCGGAGTATGAAATCGCAGCAGCGGTTTCCAAGTCAGGGAAGTTTCCCGCCCAGATTAAAGGTCGCAGCATCTATCAGTACCTCTCCGGCGACAGCGAAGCTCTGTGGCGAAGGGGGCGCCGTGCAGAAAGGGACTATCGACATCGTCGACCAATACGCCGGCTCCGCTGCCTGCACACTGAAATATAGGAGCTTCTCCGCGTGGGAACCCACGTTTGATGCCGTGATGTTCGCCAACAATTCCGCCAGGCTGACCACGAAGGGAATGTTCCGGCAGTCCGAAGACGGGAAAGGCTATGCCGACATCGCTCGGCCGGGCTCAGATTTACCGCGGCTTCCGGTCAGCGGCCCAGAACAAAGGCTCGTCGAGATTTCCCTCAAACCCTCCCAGGGTGACTTCGGCGCGATCCCCGATAGCGGGGTCGACAAATTCTCAGCCCAACTCACCTACAGGTCCCTCTGGTCGAACATTCCGAGCGCGGTGGAAAGGAACGGATCGTTACGAGGCTGACCTAGTGGCAAACGCGGCGGAGGAGCCTCGGCTAGCGCTAGCAGACGGCGATCAGATCGACCGGCTCGGCCTTTGCGCTCCCGTTTCCAACTGGATCGGTCACGATTGCGTTGGGGGTCAGCGGGCTGCGGAATGTCTGCACAGTGCGTTCTTCGACGATTATCAGCAAGTCGGTCCGAATACCGACGGTAGCCGTCACTGCGCAGTTATACACGTTGAAAGGAAAGGTCACCTTGCATCCGGTCCCGGCTGCGGTGGCGGACACGCCAGAGGGAAACGGGACCTCGGCCTCGCAGTTGGCACTGAGCGCAACCCCGGTGACGTTGGAGGCGCGAACCGAGGTCAGGGTCGATTGATTGATGTCGGAGCCGGTCAGAGAGCCAGCTTGGACATTGCCACCCGAGACCGAGTTGGCTTGCAGTTGTGCGCCACCCACGGAACCGTTGGCGAGCTTTGGACTCGTGACCGAGCCGTTTTTGATCTTTTCCGTTGTGATGACTTCATTCTTGATCTTCGCCGTAGTCACCGCGTTCGTCTTCAGCTGCTTGGCTCCGACGCTGTTCTTGCCAAGGTGGGTGGCGGCAAAGGCCGCACCTCCGCTGAGGACAAGGAACAGCGCAAGAGTAGAGATCACGTTCGCGTAGGTCAGTTTGCCGCGCAGCTTTCTCATCTCAGCCCTTCGATAGGTGTTTGATTGGACCAACCCTATGCATCGACCACTGCAAACACAAGACACCCCTGACCCTCGCTGCCCAGTCTGCGGCGCGAGCCTCGCTGGTCGACGCGATCAGACGGTCTACTGCGACGGTTCCTGCCGAGCTGAGGCGTCGCGGCTCAGACGCCTTCTAGCGGGTCAGGAGGTCGATGGGTACCTCAGGCCACCAAGAACGGGTCGAAGCGGCTCAAAAGCGCACAGGTGAAGCCTCGTGACCGGGTTATTGAGTAGCCCGCACGTCCAATCTCGCCCAGATTCTTCAAGCCTCAAACTCAATGGGGTCGAGGGGAGAGGTAGCGGTGCACGCCCCCGGGCTGTTTTACTGCGGAGTGGGGCAGCTTGGGGGTGCGCCGCGATCAGTCGAGTTCGCAAAATGCCCCTCACCGCCACCAGTGCCTCCGCACGGACGGCAAGGGGCAGCCCAAATTGCCTACCCGTGATGCGTCGAGCGAGGGCTAGTGGTTCATCGGCACAAAAGTGCCCCCGCCGCCAGTTGTCTCGGCATGGGCAGCAGGGGACCAATCGGCTACGCCCGTGATACGTCGATCCACGGCGGGAGGTTCAAAGCGATGGTTGGACGATCGGGCCAAGCAACAACGCACATTTGTTCACATCGGCGACAGAACTCGGTGCTACGTTCGGCGAAGTGCCCGCAAAGGAGACATGCCCGATCTGCGGCGAGCCACTGCCTTTCTTCGCCGGGTGGCCGATGCGATCTGGCTCCGCACCCGCCGTGCGCTCAGTGGCGCCCCCGCGGGAGCACATTTGCTTTGAGGACCTGCACGCGGCTGAACGGCGCTGGCCTTTCCTCACGCACGCCGCTCGGGGCGTGCCGCCTCACTGACTGGCGCTCCGCCGAGGTGTGACGCAACCCGCCAGAGTGCCTCCGTCGTTTGCAGGGAATCGAATCCAGCACGTTTTCTGTCTTGGGTAATTAGCCCGGCTCCTGGCACTTGCGCCCCGACCGTTTCGCTTGTTCTTCCGGCTCAAACCAGGAGGAACAAGCGAATGGTCAAGCGTGGTGCTGATAGGTTCCGGCCAAGGGTGGCAGTGTGAGGAGCGCGCTGAAGGAGCGACGAATCAAGGAGATCGAGGCCCGGGGTGCCAAACGGGGCGCCGTCGCCCCAATCCAAGAGCCACCCCTTCGCTTCGCCCGACGGCCGCAGCAACTATCCCTCCACGACGAGCTAACCCCGCGGCGTCCCTTGGCTCGGCCACCAAAGAATTGGCCCGTACTGCTCTACACGCTCGGCCGGAGCGGGCTGGAATGCGCAGGACTGGATCACCTGCTCCCAGATCCACACACGCACGCCGACATCTACGGCTGCATCGCCGCTTATCATCCCGGCGGCGCAACCTCGTTTCAGAGGGTGTGCGAAATCGGGTGTTGTCGACAATGCCCGAAGCCGTATTGCGGTTTCGGGAGGAAATGCCCCGCACCGCGCTCCGAAGCCCAGGCGGCGGCCTAATGGCTGCCATCGCCCCGCAAGTCAACCCAGCAATGCGACGCGCAGAGGAAGATGCCGCGTGGAGTGAAGTCCAAGCTACGTTGTCGGCGTCGCGGTTGCGCTGGAACCGAATCATTGAGCGAGTTCACATCCAGCGATGCGGGCCTCTCTTGAAGTGCATCCTGACGGGAGAGCGTTTGAGTGGGCCGTGGTGGACGCTGAGCGCCGTAAAGAAAGATCCGACCTGGAGGGTTGCGAACGCGGATGGGGGTTTGGCTCATGAAAAGTCCTAACGCAGTTGTACCCGCGCCAGGACGGGGCAGCGGCAAGTACGCCGCCGCCCCCATCCGCTGCCTACGAGTTCGCAGCGATCAGGTTTTCCATCGCCGACTGCGGATCAATCAACGGGTCGATCTGAACATCGGCGTAGGGTGTGAACGGGTGCTCGGCGATAAGGCGCGAAAGCTCCCCGGCATCATCGGTCTCGATCGTTCCAAAGCCACCACCTTTGACAAAGAACTGGGTACCTTCGACTCGGCTGGCGTTTTTCTGCATCCACTCGCCCATGCCTTTCAGCATCTCTGGCACCTGATTGGCAGGGGCTGGGTGTTTCGGTCGGTAGGTGATCAAGAACTTCATATGCGGCTCCAATCTCTTGAGGGTGAGCCGCGACCTTATGGGCTGGTCTGCCATGCGGTCAATCCAAATTTCAACGAACTTGGCGCCGCAGATCGGGCGTCTGAGCGGGGAATCGACGTGACTCTAACTCCAACCACGTCGGGCCGCAGTGATTCACCGCAGTGGCTTGGAGTAGATGCTGCACTCCGAAGTAGTCGGTATGAAGCGCTCAACCCGGGCAGTCTGTGCTTCGCCAAGCCGCGAGGTATGGGCCGTCCGGGGGCGGCGGTTTAAATGTTGGGCCTACCAAGAGGAGGCGTGATGGCAGACGAGATTACGATCAGACGCTTGGCCCAGCGGGCCGGAGTGTCAAGTTCCGAATTGGTCACTGCGGCCGGCGAGTCGACCTTCGCCGATAGATTGGAGACTCCGCTTGAGGGGAGGATTGACGAACTCCTCGATGCGGCGGAAACGGCCGACCACAGGGCTGACCAGGCACAGGACACGGCGACGGCGCTCTTTCACGCACAGGCTGAGGAGCTGCGGGCTCTCGCGGTGCTCTATCTCAGGCGGATGGCTGCCGCTGGGATGGAGAACTAATGGCCGCCACGCTCGAAAAGACCAAGACTCCGGGCATCTACAAGCGCGGCGCTTGCTACGTGATCGTCTTGCGTCACCGCGGCAAGCGACCCAAGCAATTCTTTCGCACCCTGACCGAGGCCCGCGAGGGGCAGCGCCAGTCCAGCCGCAAGCGGCCGGTGTCGAAGGTTGGTTCGAGGACTACTTCGAGGGATGGATCGAGTCCCGCGCTCGCCGGACAAGCGAGAGGATTCTCGGAGACATCTAGGGAGCTTTACCGCCGTGCGATCAGCGACCACGCGCTGTCGGTTTGGCGCGGTTGGCGTCTCGCTGGTGTCGAGCCAGCCGACGAGCGTGACCTGTTTGCCCAAGTGCGGGAGCGTGGAGGCTCGGGCGCCCAGCTAAAAACGCTCAGGGCGGCGCTCTCGGCCCTCTTCTCCACCGCCGCCGAAGACGGCGATCTTTCGTCCAACCCCATCCGGGGGGTCCGAATCCCCAACGGAGACGCTCCGGAGGAGCCGGAAGTGGAGAGGGCGAAGGGCCTTACCCGCAAGGAGTTGAAAATGCTGCTCAGGGCGCTCCCCGCGGACTGGTGGCTGTTCTTTGAGTTCCTGGCTGTCACGGGCTTGCGAATCAGCGAGGCGGTGGGGCTTCGCTGGGAGCATGTGGATCTAGGAGAAACCGAAGGTGCGAGTGCGCGAACAGCTCTACCGCGGAAAGCGCAAGCGGCTGAAGTCACGCGACGGGAGGCGGGACGTGCCCTCTCGGCCGACATGGCGGCGAAGCTGCTCGTCCATCGCCGCGACAACTACGGCGGTGCAGCATCCCCAGTCTGTGCCACCACGACCGGGACTCCGCTGGACCCGCACAACGTACGCCGAACGGAGCTCCGGCCGGCGGCGCTGGAGCTCGGCTTCTACGAGGAGGTCGAGGGCCGCGACGGCGAGCCGCACAAGCGCTCGACCCTCGGTTTCCATGCGCTGCGCCACACCTGCGCGTCGATGCTCTTTGAGAGAGGACCCAACGTAAGGCAGGTGCAGGAGCGGAACTACGTGCACCTGATGGCCGAAGGGGTCGGCTTCGGCCTCGACCTGGACGACTCAGAGGGCAAAGGTTGGGCAACACAAGCCCTGCCAAACGCTGCAAACCCAGTTGAGGTCGGATCGCCAAAAACTGCTTAATAGCAGGGAATACCATAAACCCGGCAAGCGCCTGTAAAGCCTGAGGCTACCCAAGAGGTTGTTGGTTCGAGCCCCATCCCCGGAGCTTCTGCGATTGACGGGTTCCGCGCCTAGCGAGCCGCTCGACCAACTCGGCGCCACGGTCGGCACCGTTGTGGTCGCCGCTCCAGCGTGACAGGGATGTGGCTCGGCGGGTAAAAGATGGATCGCCGAGGATTCGGCGTACCGCCCAGAGCAGCGCTGCGGAGCGACAAAGGCGCCAGGGAAGGGAGAGCCCCAGTCGGGCCCAGGTGACGCGCATCGCCGTCTCGCTCATGTCGCCGATGATTGGGCATACGAGAACCGGGGTGCCGGCGTCGAGCGCGCGGGCGATCGTGCCGTGGCCACCATGGGAGATCACCAGTGAAGCGGCCGGCATCAGCTGGCCGTAGCTCAGCCAGTCGACAAGCACCGCATTGGGTGGCACCTTGATCGGGCTCTGGGGAATCACTCGGTTGGTCGTGGCAACAACCCGCACCGGCTCATCGGCCAGAGCGTCAAGCGCCGTGCGGACAAGGTGATTGGAGGAGTCATGAGCCGTGCTCGGGGCGATCAGTACGAGCGGCCCTCTGCCCGGGGGTAGATCGATTTTGGGGTGAGGCGGCTCAAAGATCATCGGACCTGTGATCTCGACATTGCCGGGCCAGTCTCTCGGGTACTCGAGCTGGGGAAAGGTGGCAACCAGCGCCAGTTCGGTGCTGATTCCAGCGTGGTAGTGCCGCACCTCAGGCAGCTCCATTCGGGCTCGCTGAACGTTTAGATCTCGGCGCCCGTGCTCTAGGCCAACATTGAGAAGTCTTGTACCGGCTCGCCAGATTCCCTTCCCGATCGCGGTTCTTGGCGGAGCCAGTCCCACGGCAAAAAACGGCATGCCGGGCTCCACCACGGGATAGATGTGGGGGATCAAGGTCGCTCGCGCTATGCCCACTTTCTCCGCAGCCAGGGCCGGCGCCAGGGTGAGGATGTCGCTTACGACGACCTCAGGCCGCATTTCCTCAAGCAGCGGCAGCAGCGCTCGTGCCGCCTCCGCCGCATGTTCGCCAACTTCGGAGTCAGGGTCTGGCGGAGGAAACATCCTGTATTCCTCGGCAGCCGTAAACCCCAGTCCGGCGGTCTCCACCGCGGCGCGTCGCTCCTCCCAGGTCTCGATCACGACATCGTGGCCGCGAGCCGCAAGAGCGCGCCCCAAAGAGATCGCTGGGAATATGTGCCCCGCATCCCCGAAGGCGGCCAGAAGAACGCGCAGCGGCTCGCCGCTCGGGTCGACAGAGCGCCCTGCTGTCTCTTTAAGGTGTGTCGAGCCCCTCACCAGGCCGTGTGAAGACAATCTCGGGCACGTGGCAGTTGGGCGAGGTTCGCAAGAGGAACCGCACGGCCTCGCCAAGATCTGAGGGGCGAATCATCTGCTCAGCCGGGACCTCACCCTTTGCGAACTCGGTCATCGCTGTATCGACGAAGCCAGGGGCAAGCGCCGTGCACTGAACCCCAGAGCTTCCTGCCTCGCGATGAGTTGACTGAGTGAAGTTGATCACCGCAGCCTTGGTTGCGGCGTAGATCGAGAGCCATGCCTGGCCGCCTTTGCCGGCGATAGATGCGGTATTGACGATCAGCGCCTTTCTGTGTTCGGCGCCCGCTTCGCGCAGCATCGGCAAGCCCTCGCGAGTGCCCAGGATCAGCGCTCGCAGGTTGACCGCCAGCTGCATATCGAGATGTTTGGTCTGGATCTCCTCCATCGGGGCCCCGATACCAACTCCGGCGTTGTTGACCAGTACGTCAAGTCGCCCGTAGGCCTTGCGGTGTTTGGCAAAGGCCGAAATCACGTCCCGCTCCTCGGTCATGTTGGCGGCGGCGCCCTGTACCTCCAGTCCCTCGGCGCGCAGCTCATTGGTGGCCTCCTCGAGCTTCTGAGGCCTTCGGGCTGAGATGGTCAGCGCAAAACCTTCCTCTCCAAGGGCTCGGGCGATCGCCAAGCCGATTCCGCTCGAGGCTCCCGTGATCAGCGCCGCTCGTTCCGCCATCTTGCCCCCTTTTTTGCCTGTCTCAGGTTCGATCGCACCCTATATGCCTCATTGAGGGGGCGCCTCATGGGCGCCGATGTCGCACCAGCACCCTCATTAACATGGCGCCGATGTCTGTCGGTCGATCCGTCGTTGCTTTGGGCTGCCTGCTTGTGGCCGCCGCTTTAGCCACCGGCTGTGGAGGTGGTTCGGCGTCCTCCGTAGCGTCATTATCGGCTCCAACCGCTGGCGAAAGCCGGCAAGCACCGCCCACTAGGGCATTTCCAAGCGCCAGCGGCAAGACCCTCGCCCAGGTCCTTAGGGAGTCTGGGGGTCCATCAGATCTCGTGGTTGCGCCGACCGCGCAGGTTTTCTACAAGGGTCAGAATCGCTACCCCTTTGAAGTCTTCCAACGCGATCGCAGTCAGGTGGCGAGCGCCAATATTGCCCTCTATATCGCCAAGGCCCCTCCTAAAAATAGCCAGCGGACCGGCACGGAGAATGCCCCCGCACCTGCGGGGGCCAAGGCAGCGGCGCAGCCGAATCCTCTGCACGGGCGGGCCGCAGGCCCCTTTCCCGCTTCCGTTGAAAGCCTGGCCACCAAAACCGCGTTTCGGTCGACCACGACGGCGGTGGACCCCACCGCATCGACCTCGGTCTATACCGCGAACATCGATTTCCCCAGCGATGGAGAATGGCGAGTTCTGGCGCTTCTCAGACAGGGCAAGAGAACTACTGCGACCCTGCTTCCTACCGTTATGGTGGGCGAATTCACCAAGATTCCGCGGGTCGGCCAAAAGGCGCCGGTGATCCAGACCCCAACCGCTGCCAGCGTCAGGGGAGATCTGTCAAAAATCACCACCCGGATCCCCCCGGATACCCAGAACATGGTCAACTACGCGGAAGTTCTTGGAAAAGAGCCGATCATCCTCTTGTTTGCGACCCCCAAGTTCTGCCAGAGTCGGGCCTGTAGTCCGGCTGTCGACGTGGCCGAGCAGGTCAAGAGACTCTACGGCGAAAAGGCTGCCTTCATCCACATGGAGATCTACAACGAAAACAACCCGAGCAAAGGCGTTCGACCCCAGGTCAGGACTTTTCATCTCCCGAGCGTGCCTTGGCTTTTCGTAATCGACCGCCAGGGCGTGATCCGTTCGGCGATTGAGGGCGCCTTCGGCGTCGAAAAACTAACCCAGGAAGTGAGGAGGGTGATCGGCGAATGAGCGATAAAACCGGCTCCGATGCCGAGCTGTTGGACTCCTTCGCCGAGGAGGCCCGACGTCGTTGTGACGTAATTGCAGCCGGCTTGGCAACTGAGACCAGCGATTTTGAGACCATGCGTGCGGAAGCTCACGCGCTGAAGGGCACCGCGGCAGTTGTCGGCCTGCGGAGGCTGGCTGAGCTTGCGGGTCTAATGGAGTCTGATCTAGCCGAAGCAAAGAAAACTGGGGTCATTCGTGGAGGCCGAGCCCATCAGATCGCCGACGCGGCGAAGGCTCTATCTGACGGAGCAACGGCCGCCGCGGAAGGCAACGAAGAGCCCGCAGATGTAGGGCGTTCCCTTGCCCAGTTATTCAGCGCCTAGTGGATAGGGTCAGAGGTCGAAGGGCGGTAGCTCAGTTGGTTAGAGCAGCGGACTCATAATCAGATCCAAGCTACTTACCCTTTTCGACTCCTAAAGCTGTATTCGAGAATATCTCGCCGGACTCGGCCGTCCTGGGAGCGGATGGATCAGGCACGACCCGGATGGGTTTAGGCACAAAAAAGCCGCTTGTGCCCAAACGGTGCGCCCGATTCTCTGCAGATTTCCACCAGTGCCAAGCTGCCTGAATCGGGGTACTTAGCGCGCACCGAGCCTACGATTTTCCTATGCCCGCTGAGCTAGAGACCACCGAGTACGCGATCACCGAGCGTGGGAAGAAAATCACCCACTCTCAGGAGGAAGTCGATCACGCCCTGACGCTCCTGGCTGAAGTCGGCGGTAGCCAAACGCTCGCAGCCGGCCAGCTTAAAGAAGAAGGCTTCAAGACCATCAATTCCGAGAAACTGCGCAAGTGGCGCGATAACTGCTTCCCGCACCGCTATCTACAGCTGAGCCGCGATGCCAGCCCCCAGATCAGCGAGAAGATCGCCGGCAGCCTCCTGGAGCGTGCCATACAGGCAGATAAGGCGCTCAAGCGCTACATCGAGGTATCTGAAGCCAACGTCGAGAACGTCCCACCAGAACAGCAGGCAAAGAACGCGCTGGCGCTAGCCAGCGCACAGGCCGATCTGGATCAGGGTGCTCACACCTGCCAGATCGGCAGAAATAACCCTCAGCTTGAGACTCTCTCAGCGAAACGTCTAGGCACGAACCCGAAATACGACCATGACGAGCAAGAAGGCCAGAGCGAAGACCGCTAGTCCTACCAATGCGACTTGCAACTGCACGGTTCAGTACCAATCATCCCCGAGGCGGGCAATCAGGCCGATGAGGAGGGCGGCGATTACACAGCTCGTGGCTATAACGATTGACGGGTCCACCCAAACCCGATCGACGAGAGGTCGCCCACTCTTTAGCGGCGACAGCAGTCTTTCGGCGCTCTCAGGGCGTCCCTAGCAGCCTCGGATAGCTGCTCTAAGAGAATCCCCTCGGGAATTTACGCCTAGCTCGTGGCTAGCTCTCGCTCGTACTCAACCGAGCGCAGCACCGAGCTGACAGCAGTTGGCCACCAGCGCTTACCGCCGCGAACCGTCGGGACCCCGTCGCGGTTCAGGCCGTTAGCAATTGCCCGTAGCGTTGCCTTACCCTCGCGCTCTCTGACAATCCGATCCACAACAGCATCGGGAGTCTCGCGAACCCGGCCTCGACGACACCTTCGGCACGCTTCACTGCCAGTGCATCTTTGGTCCTCTGACCAATAAGACGACGCTTTGAACTGAGCGAAGAATGCGAGCATATTGGCGGTAACTTCCCCGGCCGGTGTAGTCGTGTTCACTTCGAGGTCAAGGCAGACAACCGCCCAGCTCTGCTTTTGCGCGTCGGCCATGATGCCGGCGAAGTCGAGCATCGAACGAGAGAGCCGATCCAGCTTGGCTGTGACCAACACTTCAGCCTCGCCAGCCTTCAGCCGATCCAGGGCCCACTGAATCCCGGGGCGCTTGAGGCTCTTAGCCGAGTAGCGGTGTCCTCGATCATCTCCACCAGCTGCCAACTGCGACGCTCGCACTCGCCAACGATCGCTTGACGCTGAGCCTCTAGACCGGCTCCCGAGTCTGCTTGCTCGGAAGTCGATACACGGCGTAACCTAGAACCCGCATGGGAGCTGACCCTCCTGTGCGATGCCCCCGGACGTCGCAAGAGTCGCGGGGGCGCTTTGTGTTGGAGCTAACCTAAACCCGAACTCAAGGCGCAAGCTCATTGCTAGCTGACCTTGACCTTGACGTTGACCTTGCTGCCTGCCGCGAGCACTGTCCCTGGCTTGGCGCTCTGCTTCTTCACCATCGCGGACTTGTTCTTTTTGCCCTTGACCTTGCCGAGCTTGCATTCTGCTTTCAAGAGCAGCTTCTTGGCGACTTTCAGCTTCTTGCCCTTCAGCTTGGGAACGATGCATGACTTCGGACCGCCGCTGCTGGCGATTCTTGCGGTGTAGGTAAATTGATCAGCTGGACTTGTCGCACTCGTTCCAGCCGGAGTCGTGACCGTGACGTCGACAGGGCCTGGGCCCGTGCTCGGCGGCGAAATTACCGTGATCTGGGTGTCGGAGTTGACGCTGAAACTGGCGGCGGCCAGCGCACCGAATTTGACAGAGTTGGCTGCGGTGAAGTCATGGCCGGTGATTGTCACCGGGGTGCCACCCGAAGTTGGACCTGATGCTTGGCTGATCGACCTGATCCCCGGCGGCGACTCAAGAACAGCCGAGATGTTGATGCGATAGTTGCTCCCGGGAGAATTGAAAATCGTTGTCGCGCCAAGTGGGGCATCGACAGAGGGCGCATCGGCCACAGTGTCTACCGGGCTCGTGGTGGAGAACAGGCAACGCATTTCGCTGTTCGCCGCCCTGGTGTAGCCCAGGAGATCACCGGCCTGGACCGGAATCTGGGTCGGGAAGGTGTTGAGCTGATTTGGAGAGATCGGCTCCAGGGCGCTCTCTCCGATGAGGGTGAACTCGTTCGCTTCCGCTGTAGGTCGATAGACCTTCAGCCTCAATTGCGTTTTCGTGCTTGCGTTGGCATCGTGGCTCCAGGAGATGATCGTTCCGCCGCCGGTTGGGACGGTGTAGGAGGGAGGTTCGGCGGTCGCTGTCTGGAGCTCGGTGTAGGGATAGGCGGTGAAGCATTCGATGCCGGTCGAGGACGTCTGGCCCAGGGTGATAGGAGCAGCTTGCGCGCTCGCAGCTGGAAAGAGCATGAGTGCTCCCACCACGGTAGCGGCAAAGTAGGAAAGGCGGACAGAGGCACAGGAGAGCCCGCTCCGGATGTTCATTGTCCGACTGTAGTCGAATCGACCCAGCTGAGTGATTGGGCACCTATCCCCAGACGAAGCCTCCGGTTTAGGCATAACAGCCAACGGATTCACGAAGCTAGCCACGCCTTGCGCCCGGCATAGATAGGCTGCCACCACTAAGCAGGAGAGGTCGCACCCCGTCCAGTCAGCCCAGCTCTCAACGAGAGGATGTAATCATGCCTAACCCGCTTCAAGAAGCCCAGGTAAAGATCAAAGAGGCAATAGCTGAAATCGATCAGGAGCGCGCGCAGCTTCAGAGCGCACTTGACAGCCTCAGTGCCGCACCAAGCGCCCCAACAAGCGCCGCCCCAGCCCCCGCAGCTCGCAAACGGAGGCGCAAAAGGACCCGCAAAGGCAAACGTGCCGTCAAAGGACAGCGTGCAGAGCAATTCCTAGCTGCCGTAGCTGAGAAGCCGGGAACCACGATCAGCGAGATCGCAAAGAAGATGGGCGTGGAGCGGACCTCGCTTTATCCCGTGGCCAAAAAACTCCAGTCAGAGAAACGGATCTCAAAGAAAGGGAGCGGGTTTGTGACGAAGTCTTAGGACCTGAATGTCGGCCGTAATCCACTACCAGACGTTGGATGAGCGTGGCGAAGAGATCCTTAACGAGCTTGAGCGGCGCAGGAAATTGAATCCCGACCGACTGCCAGGCGGAAAGCGGTCTACTTCCTGATCAACGAAACCCTTGACGATCTAGAGCGGATGCTCGACGAAATCGATCCAGATTGGTCCGAGCACGTCCGGCGACTTACGCCGAAGTAATTACAGCCAGCCTACGCGCGAAACCGCGAATGGGTGACCACCCAACCGACCCCTAGCCGTGAGGAGCGCGCTCAGAAAGCCGAATCTCGGCTAGTTCGGCTCAGAAATCCATAGATAGCCCAAGGAACGCCACGGAGGCAAAAGGGCGTTGCCGCAGCGGAAGAGTAGGGTCGATGAAACATTCGATCGAGGGAGAACAGAGATGGCTGTAGGAATCAGACTTAAGTTTGAGGGTGGAACGCAGGAGAACTACGACGCTGCTCACGCAGTTATGGACATTGAGGACAATCCGCCCAGCGGAATGATCGTTCACTCGGCTGGTCCGATTGAGGGCGGTTGGGGCGTTATCGACTTCTGGGAGTCGCGCGAGGCATTCGACAGCTTCGTCAGCGACCGGCTGATGCCGCGCCTGCAGGGACTTGGCGACCAGGGGTTTCCGGGGCAGCCGGACGTCAAAGAGTTCCCCGTGCACAATCTCCAGATTCCGCGCTAGAAAGTCAGCCTCAATAGAGCACGTAAGCGCGGGCTGGAACGGGTTAGCTCGCGCGAAGCAGTTTGGAGGCAGGTTGGGGAGGTTCCCGCGTGTCAAACGCGTCTTACGCGCGGACGTGTATTGAGCCGATCGCATGCGACCAGCGCCAAATCCACGCCTGGCTGACCTCTAAAGGACGGTCTTATGTACAAAAGGCACGAATCGCGTGGCACAGCGCCGGATGCAACGATCACGCAACAGATCGGCTCAAAACGGCTCAGAACAGACGAAGGGGTAATTGACCGGAAAGCGACCGGGAACAAAGTTGCCACGAAACGGCACCAGGACGGCACAAATCCGACGCGTGATGTCCTGAAACCGGCACGTGATGTCTTTGGGATTGACGCCGTGTCAGTCGGTCACGCACCAATTACGCCCAGCCACGCAAGCGGCTTGCGTCAGCTCAGACCGCGTTACAAGCTCCGGCTAATCCAACATGAGGCCAATCCGGAGTCCCTGGATCGCAAGACCTCGGCCGCAATGCGTTAGCCCTCACTTACTGGATTACCATTCTGTAGCTACAAAGCTTGCGGAGTCTCGTCTGTAGCCGCATAAGGGCCAACGCAGAACCCGACCGCACAGCCCTTTTCTCAGGCCGTACGGCCGGGCACAGCTCGGAATACGGCAGGATGTAGTTGAAGGTCAGGGTTTCAGGAGAGTTTTCGCCGCCCGTGCCTTTCGAGTTGAAGTTGCCTACGGCCCCGTTGTATTTGCCGGTCCCGCCAACGATGGCTCCCGACACATGGTTGCCCGCAGCTTCCTTGCCTCCAACGTTCAGTGCGAATGTACCGCCGGGCACCGTCGCTGTTCCTGTGCAGGTACCGCTCAGGGCGTTGCCTGGTGAAGGCTGAGTGGCGATGCAAACGGCGTTGATTTCGCCCACAGTCTTCTTTTCCGAGAAGGGGCGCTGAGAAGGCGAAGCCGTTTCCCGGACCGACGCTCTTTTCAGATGCCTTCCCGATGACGCCGAACGTCTTGCCGGTTTCGAAACACCTGGTTCGGTGAACTTGACGCTCCCTTCTTCGCCATGGGTCTTGGAGGAGCCACAGCCCGCCAGCGCGACAAGCGCCGCTATCGCTCCTAGTGCGAGTAATCCAATCCGACCTTCTTCATGATTCTCCTGTCTGTAGCCAACCCTAGACGGCGAAACCTATCGCCACGCGGCCGGCTTGTCCGTTTGCGCCTGAACGCCTCTCTCAGTCCCTCGACGGTCGTTCTAGAGCGCTTTGCGCGATCTAGAAGCGGGGCATAGGCTGGACGGTCCATCCAGCTACGAAGGGGAGATTCGATGAGAACAATTCGAAACAAGCTGACCTATGCCAATGTCATATCGACCCTGTGCCTGTTCTTGCTGCTCGGCGGCGCCACTGCCTTCGCTGCTTCGAAGCTCGCCAAGAACAGCGTCGGCACCAAGCAGATCAAGAACCAGGCAGTGACCGCAGCAAAGATCAAGAAGGGGACGATCACGGGCACCCAAATCAACCTCGCGAAGCTGGGAACCGTCCCGTCAGCCACCGCTGCATCGACAGCGAACAGCTCGACCACGGCAGGGACGGCGAGCTCCCTGACTCCGCCCGAAGCGGTTCGGCTGGTTGGGTCATCCGGCCAGCCTGGCTTCCTGGACGGTAGCAGCAACGGTTTCATCAAAGGTGTGTCTGTCCAGTTAGCACCCGTCGGTTTTTACAAGGACCATGACGGCGTCGTGCATATTCAAGGGACGCCCATAGTGGGCAAACAGGAAAACCCGATTTCCGGACTGATCTTCCAGCTTCCCCCCGGCGACAGACCGGCAAGCGGCACCATCGAAGTATTTCCGACGATTGGAAAAGAAAATACTGAGGTCGTAATCGTCGGCTCTAACGTAACTCTCGAAGGAAAAAACCTTGAAGGTGACGTTTTCACAAGTCAAGAACCTGAAGAATTGGTCTCGCTAGCCGGGATCACTTTCCGTGCAGCAAGCTAACCCAAATGCGACTTGGCCCGGACGGCGGTAGTGTCGTCCGGGCCATTTGCTCTCCCAGCGGCGTGGAAGAGTGCGGATCGTTACGGGTTGACCTAGCGGCTAGCCTGGAATTTAAGTTTGGTCAGGATGCTTTCATATTACCCGGTGTGATCACGTAGCGATATTCGAGCGCCGGGGCGAACGGGACAAGGCAGCCTTCTTCATTAGATCCGTCGGTCGTCCGTCTGAGAGTAATATTTTCTTTAGATAGCATGAAGCTTAGAGTATTGAACTTTCCGCCCGCGTCTGAACGATACGGAAGCGGAAGAATGGTGGAGGGCTCGAATTTGACATCGACCTCGACGGAGGTAACTTCGAGGTCCGCACTGGTCAAACTTGGCGCGCTGATAGTCGCTGTTGCAACCCAGGTTCCGGCGTATACCGTGGGAGAACTTTCCGTAGCGGTTTGCCATCTGGAATAGATTACGTTGGCATTTACCGGTTCGTCCTTTTTTCCTGGTTCACCTTTGAGCCCGGGTTCACCCCTTTCCCCTTTCGCTCCAGCAGGCAGCTGGCCCGCCGCGAAATTGGAAGCAAGGAGCGTCCCACCCTTCACCTTGGGCGCGGTGACCGCCCGTTCTTCAACTTCTCGGTCCCAACGCTGTTCTTAGGAAGGCCGAAGCCAACGTATGCCACTCCGCCGAGCGCGACGAATAGCGCTAAGGACGAAAGCACATTTGCGAAAAGTTATTCTGCGTTCCACTTCATTCATCGCCGACACCCCTCGATAGGTGCTTGATTGGACGACCTTATGCACCAACTAAAACGGACGCAAGGCAGTTCTCAACGCCGCTGCCCAATCTGCGAAACAAGTCTCGGCGGGCGCCGCTCGGATGCGGTTTCCTCTTCGGGAACCTGCGGCGTAGAGTAGTCGCGGCTCGACGCATTCTCAGTGGTTCTGGTTCCAATGGTACGCTGGGCTAGCCGTATGGCTTTCAGGGCCCGATAAGCCACTGGACGTGCCGGCGGAAAATACACCCGGCCGATGAGCGCCATTGTGTGAATTCCGCCGCCGGCAGCCGACACCGTGCGCCGACCCTTTACGACGGCTTCGGCTCCGTGGTGAGCCTCGATCGTAAGGAAATGGTGTTGCTGTTGTCGGTCTTCGGGGCTTTCCCCGGGAGAGTCCGGACCCCAGTAGACACCCTACTCGACGAGATCGGCAATGGCCAGGTCATCGAGAGAGCCCTAGCCGAGGACATAGAACTGGTCTCGGGCAAAGGTGTGTTCGTGTCCTCCATGGGCATTGATCCGGTCCTTAGCGGCCGGTTGAGCCATGGAGGGATCTTGACGCAGTCTCCGAGTAAATTTATCGACAATTCTGGGGCTTCACCAGGACCATGTTTCATCAATGTGCGGGTATGCCCGCGGTCGGGTGCGGTGAACGCCTTCCCCTTGGCTCACCGCGGACACGCTTGGAGGGTGGATCTTCTTTTTGGCCGAAATGTGGAATGGTTATAGGTGTCTATGAGTCGTTTGCCTGGCAGATGCCGGACGGATCGGAAAATGCTTATCTGTACGTCACCCTTGGGTCCGACGTTGAGAAGGCCCTTGACGCTGCGGGCGAGCGGCTGCACAGGGCCTGCGCGTCTGAGGGGGTCGATGTTCAACAGAAGTTGGAGGGATAACCGCTCACCGCTAAAACGTCTCGGGTGAAATGGCGGTGACGGGTTGACTGGGTCCTACGGCCCCAAATACTCGCATCGGCGGCCGGCGGTTAAATCGCGACCCGCCGACCCGGAACGCCCTTGACGTGGGAGGCGCTGTACGGGCACCCCGGGCGCGACGAGCGAATGTCCAGTTTAGCTCTCCTGGGAAGGTATATTCACGACCCGACCCTTGGTCGCGGCGAGATAGGACCACGGGGCAGCATCATCTTCT
The DNA here is from genome assembly GCA_963745305.1 of uncultured Solirubrobacterales bacterium. Lineage (GTDB taxonomy): Bacteria > Actinomycetota > Thermoleophilia > Solirubrobacterales > 70-9 > CAVUWL01. Next base: position 112,646 of record CAVUWL010000017.1, on the reverse strand, counting down.
GCGTCCCGATAGCGGTAGGTACCGGTCATTGTCCCCTTGGTTCGAGGTAATTCTTCACCGCCGCCTCAGCGCTCTTGCTCTCGGCGGGGATCAAATCGACCCAAAGCCACTCGACACCGGGGATTTTGAACTCGAGGCGATAGGACCACGCCAGACCATTTTAGTGCGGAGAAACGCGGAATCCAGATGCGTTGAGAGCGCTCCTAGCGACTCAACGGGGCGCCCACTTCAAACTCCGATGATGCTCCCCCCGCCTTCGATACAGCCATTTCGGCCAGAATCAAGGCTCGCGAGCGGTCTGCGGCTTCGATGCGCAGATGATGCCGGCGCTCCCTAATTGCCAGATGGTCGCGAAGCTTCCCACCGGGCGCCCAGTAGGTACCCGCGGAGTCAAGAGCTTCGATGACGCCCTCGTCAAAGGTGCCTCGACAGATGACAAGAAACACCGGCATCGCCACCCAAGGGTAGGCGCCTCTGACCTCAGCGCATAGCTGAGGGACGCATGTTTGGTCGGTCGCTCTCAGCGCCCCGCGTCTACGACGGACTTAGGGGCAACCTTTCCGTTGCTCCCAAGCCCCTTGCGCTGGCGCATCTCCAGGTAGCGGCGCAGCGCGTCGGCCTCATCTTGGTAATCCCTTGACCTGGCGTAGGCGTGAAGCTCGGCGATTGAGTAGCCGTGGGGTGGCTCTTGCATCGTCACCCCCAATCAACGACGGATAGGCACCGTCTTTTTTGACGATGGAACTACGAGATCAGGACAGGATGCAGGTATTTGACCCCTTCGGCGCGGGTTCCTTGAAATCAAAGTGCTGTGACGCCATCAGGCCCTCTCCCGCGCTACAACAGGCCATCGCACGCCCCAACCCCCTCCCAACCAGCAACAAGCCCTTAGAACGGCGCATATGCGAACATCTGTTCGATGGGCATTGCGGCGGATCTGATGTCGTTTACATTGCCGAACAGGGTGGCTGGGCCGACCCGGCATTCCCGATCCGCGTCTATGCTCGCGCGGTGAGTCGTCGTGAGCGCCTGTCGGGTTCGACCCTAGCTGCGTTTAATTCAGCTATTGATTGGACACGATCGGGCACAAATGATGAACGGGGTGCAGTCGGCGGTCGGATTGACCGAGTTGCCGATAAGCAGCAAACCCGGATTGGAAGCGAGAATCCGGGCCATCTGGGGCGGTAGCTCAGTTGGTTAGAGCAGCGGACTCATAATCCGTCGGTCCCTGGTTCGAGTCCAGGTCGCCCCACTACGAAAACCCTGCTAATTAGGGAGTTTTGGTAACCGTTCAGTCCCCTGACCTCTCAGGCTCGACTGCGATGGCGATCGACGGTGGGCTGCGGCTCAGGCGAGCACAGGCAGCGGCTGCCCGCGGGAGCGGGCGGTCAGCAGCTCGGTCAGGTAGGCAAAGAGCGAGCGGCCCTGCAACCGGCATGTGACCGAGGCCGACAGCGCCCGCTCGACGAAGCGCTCGCCCTCTTCGGAGCGGGTGCCGTAGGAGAGCTTGCGGTGGATCACCGGCCCGCGCAGGGAGCGCTCGGCCGCGTTGTTGGTGGGCTCGATGCCCGGGACCCTGACAAAAGTCCAGAGGGCAGGCCAGATCTTCAGCAGGTTGCGGGCGAAGCGGCCGTGGTAGCGGGTGCGCTTCGATTTGCGCCCGGCGCGCTCGCAGAGCGAGCGCAGCTCGGCTTCGACCGGCTCCATCTCACGCTTGAGGCGGTCGCGGTCGCCATGCTCGCCGAAGGCGTGCCAGGCCGAGAACAGCCGCTTGGTCAGCTCAAGTCCGGCCTGGCCGAAAGCCTTCTGCTCGGCAAGTCCCTCCGAGTGGCGGGTGAAGTCCCGCCATAGGTGCTGCCAACACGCTTGGCGCAGCTTGGGATCGAGATGGTCATAGGCCCACCACCGATCCGAGCAGACGATTCCCTCATAATCGGCGCCGATCAGCTCCTCCAGCCGGTCGCGGTGGCGGTCCTCTGCGACCCGGAAGATCGCCGCGTCGGGCGTGGTCGCCGTCCAGAGGGTCCGCCCCGCGCCGGCGGTGCGCCAGCCGGTCTCATCGACGTTGATGGCCGGCGAACCCAGGACCGAAGAGGTTAGCCGCTCGTGCGGGTCATCGAGTGCGTCCGAAGTTCGCTGGCAGATCGCGTCGACCGTCCCCACCGACATCTGCAGGCCGAAGAGGTCATTCGCGAGCTCGGCCATGTCGCGGCGCGAGATGCGGTTGCGGGCGCTCATCGTCACGGCCGCCGCCTGGGCGCGGGAGCCGAAGGCCGAGTCCCCCAGCCCGGCGGGCAGCTCGGCGGTCGTCTTGGCGCGGCAGCGGGGGCAGCGCAGGCGGTGGGTGCGGTGCTCGGTCAGCCGCACCGCAATCGGCGGCAGCTCTGCCACCTGGTGGCGGCCGAAGCGCGAGGAGGGTCGCCGCTCAGAGGAGCCGAAGCCGTGTCCGCAGCGCCGGCAGGAATCGGGGTAGTGCTCGACGATCTCATCGACCTGGTCCTCTGGGGCAAGCTTGCGGCCCGCGCCGCGGTGACCGGGCTGGGCGCCCGCCTTGCGCTCGCTCCCCAACAGCTCCTTGGCCTTGGCCCGCGCCTCGGCGCGGCGCTCCTGGCGGCTCTTGGGCGGATCGGAGGAGGGCGGCTTGGAACTGTTGCGCGAGTCCTTGCGCAGCTCCTCTTCGAGTCGCTCGACCCGGGTTTGGAGTCGGGCGATCTGGCGCTCGGAGCGCTCTGCCAGCTCCTCGAAGCGCTGCGCCAGCTCGAGCATGAAATCCACGCACGCCTCCCGCCCGGACTCATAGATCGCTTCCGCCTCGGCGCGCTCCATGCCGCGCGGTTCGACACTGGCGCGGTGGACCCTGCGTTATGTCAACCGTGCCGCCGCGTTTTCGTGCCTAGGGTCGGCGTGGTCGACGACTGAACGCTTACGAGTTTTGGTCTGTTTTTCTCCTTCGTCATCATGGCCATTAAGCCTGTGCCGCCGGCTCCAACGGAGACGGCTCACGGTCACCGAGCAGGCGACGGGCGGCAACCCCACGCCTGGGCACACCTGCGCCCCGCTCGCGGTCTCAAAACTGCAATCCGTCCATTCCCATGTCCTCGGATTCCAGGGGCTCAGAATGGCTCTCAGAGCGCCGAGTTTTCGGATCTAACGAGGGACTTACAATGCTCGCATGACTCCGCCATGGCCGGCGAGGTGATGCGCCGCCACGGGCTCACCCCCGCAAAACCTGTCACCGCCTAGCAAAGGTCAGGAGCGGCGAAACACCTCGAAGAGCCAGTTCTCCGCCCCTTCCTGAAGCCGCGGATTTTGCTGCCGCCTGTGAGGGCTGCTGTCAGGCTCCTCTAGAAATCGGGGCGACTTGTTTCTCCGACAACCTGCATTCAGCTTGTTAGTGCCGTCGGGGGCGGCATGGCCAGTGGCATTGGCTTTTAGATGTGAGTCTTCAACGCCTCGATCAGCCGATCAAATGCCGGTTTGCAGCGGCGCTCAAGCTGGCTTCTCCGCGATCGCTTCGGCCACATCGCCTGTGAGGTGACCGCCTTCGCGCTGACTCTTAAGCTTGGAACTCATTCGGATGCGCTGCGGGCGGTTGGTGATCCGAACGCTGAGCACCTGGGGGGCTGCTGAAGGCGCCGGACCATCCAACGCCCGTTGACTAGGACGGACTGACAGGAAAATAACCCTCAGGCAGCCACCGCCTCCAGCGTGACACTGTGCCCGAGCGCCTCGAGTTGGCGAACCAGGCGCTTGGCAGTCTGCTCGGGATCGCGACGTTGGAAGTACTCCCCGCCGAGGTCGTTGTAGAGCTCCCCGGTGCAGAGCATGTGCCAGGCGGCGCGATGATCGAGTGCTTGACCGCGCCGAGCGCCTTCTTGTGGCCGCGGCGGGGACGCAGACGATTGTATTGGGCGGCGAGGTAGGTGCTGTTGGAGCGCACCGCCGCGAGTGCTGCCTCCTCCAGCGCCCAATCAAGCCACTTCGATCCCTTGCGGGTGTTGCCCGAGCGCCGCCGCCCGGCCGATTGGTCGTTGCCGGGGCACTGCCCGGCCCAGGAGGCGAGGTGCTTGGCGGTGGGGAACACGCTCATCTCGGTCCCGATCTCGGCGACGATCACCTCCGCGCTGCGCCGTTGAACCCCGGGGATTGAGCGCAAGAGCTCAACGGCTGAGGCGAAAGGGGCGATCTGCTCCTCGATCGCCTCGCTGAGGCCGGCGATCTGCTGATCGAGGAAGTCGACGTGGGCAAGGATCGCCCCGATCCAGACCGAGTGCAGGTGATCGAAGCGGCCCTCCAGGGCCTCCCGCAACGCCGGGAGTTTTGCCCGCAGGCGACCCTTGGCGAGCTCGGCCAAGACCTCGGGATCGGTGGTGCCTTCGATCAGCGCGCCCAGCATCCGACGTCCGGAGACGCCGAGGATGTCGGTGGCCACACAGTCGAGCTTGATTCCGGTGTCCTCGAGCGCCTTGTGGAGGCGGTTGGCCTCACGCTGGCGCTCCTGGATCTGGGTCTTGCGATAGCGGGTCAGGTTGCGCAGCGCCCGGATTGGCTTGGGCGGCACGAAACTCCCCCGTAGTAGACCCGCCTCGGCGAGCTGGCAGATCCAGGCGGCGTCAGAGACGTCGGTCTTTCGGCCCGGGACCTGCTTGACGTGGCGAGCGTTGACCAAGATGCACTCGAACTCGTCCTCGAGAATCGCCCAGACCGGCTTCCAGTAGGCCCCGGTCGCCTCCATCGTCACCTGGGTGATGAGGTGGGCGGCGCGCCAGTCGCGCAGGGTGAGAAGGCCCGACACCGTGGTCGGGAACTCGGCGATGTGCTGCTCGCGGCCGCCGCCCTCCTCTGGTACCCGAACGCAGGCGGTCACCTGCGCCTTGTGGACATCAAGCGCTGCGGGGCGCTCGACGATCGTCTCCATATCGTTACCTCCTGGGTTTCGGTTTGACGGTTTGATCGTCGCCCAGGGGCCTCTGAGAACTGACGAGTCTGACAGGCGTGCTCTTGGCAACAGTCCGGAGCTCCGGGGAGGCCCGCACACCAAACTAACCTCGGGCTCAAGGGCACCAAGAACGAGTTCGGCGTTGAAGGCGACGCTTCAAGGATCGCTGATTTTCATCAGCCCGTGGGGGCCCGCGGCGCGGGCATGGGAACTAACCCCAAGTACCCCGGACACCTCCGGGCTCCATAGCGACGCCTTCATTCGGACGCCCCGGCCATTGCCGGGACGTCCGCGCGAGCTCCCACGCTTCCTGACGCCAATCAACGAAGCAACCAAAGGGAGCACGCGATGACTGAGGATGACGTGCTGTTCGGATTCCGGCTGCGCCTGTTCACCCTGGCGCAGGAGCTGGGCAGCGTCTCAGAGGCCTGCCGGGCGATGGGGGTGGCTCGCTCCACCTATTACGCCTGGAAGCCAAAAGCGATCGGCGGCGGCCACTTCCGGGCGCCGGCGTGGACTGGCAGATCGTTCAACCGCGAGGCCTGCGCTACGGCAGCGCCGAGGTCTTCATCAATTTTCGGGTCCGGCGAGGTGCGCTACGAGCGAATAAGCCATCCAGCACCTCGACCCTTATCGAGACTGCCACCGCCTGAGCTCCGACTGGCCGAACAAAGGCTTCTTCATCAGTGTTGGCAGTTGGCCCCCGGCGGCCCATGGGCGTGATATACGAGATCCTACCTAAATCGAATGAACTCGCCCGCTGAGCAAAAGAACCGGAAAGTCGCGATCATCACCGGCGCCTCGCAGGGCATCGGTGCGGGACTGACGAAGGCATACCGCCAGCTCGGGTATGCGGTGATCGCGACTGCGAGATCGATAAGGCCGTCTGAGGACTCCGGCATTGTGACCGTCGGCGGCGACATCGGGGACCCTGATACGGCGAAGCGCGTCGTCGACCAGGCGATCGAGCACTTTGGTCGGATCGACACCCTGATCAACAACGCTGGGATCTACATCGGCAAGCCCTTCATGGACTACACAGTCGAGGACTTCAACGCTCTGATCGCCGTCAACCTCGCTGGGTTCTTTCATATGACAACGCGGGCGATCAATCACATGCTCGACCAGGGCGATGGCCACGTCGTCAATGTCTCGACGACGCTCGCTGAGCAGGCGGATAGCAGCAGACCAGCCGCGCTGCAGGTCATGACCAAGGGTGGTCTCGTTGCGGTCACCAGATCGCTCGCGATCGAGTACGCTTCATATGGCTTACGGGTAAATGCCGTATCGCTTGGGGTGATCAAAACGGCGATGCACGACGAGAGCTCATACGCGGGGATGGGCGCGCTGCACCCCATCGGTCGGGTAGGCGAGATCGAGGACGTGGTCGGTGGAGTCCTATACCTTGAGTCGGCGCCTTTCGTGACCGGAGAGGTCTTGCACATTGACGGCGGCCAAACTGCAGGACACTGAACACGCCACCGGACCCGGATCGGGTCAGCAGTTTCCTCAACGTCCGGGTTGCCAATATCCAGGCTTTGTACGACGAGTGCACCGGGCGAGGCGCTGAATTTCTCACGCCGCCGAAGCAGCAAGAGACCGAGATCCGCTGCTATACCCGCGAACCCGGCGACCGCATCATCGAGGCAGGTCAAACGACCCTTGCCACAGGCTGGCGCCGACCAGCATGATCACCCAGCCCTACGCAGCCGGTGGTCCTAACTGCACGGAACCCAAGGGTCGACGAGACAAGCTCAACGCCAGGGTTCCTGCTGGCCGAGCGCGAGTCCACTAGCGCTTGACACCGACTTCGTCGCCCTCGGTGTAGCGGATCGCCGAGCCTTCGACAGGCTCAACGAGGAACCGCTCAGTGTCGCCGTTGTCCCAGGCCTCTCGCAGTCCGGGGGTCGCGAGGTCGAAGTCGGGGCGGTTGGCGCGCATCACCTCTCGTAGGTCCCGGTGCAACTCGTCGACAGTCGGCCGCCCCCAGTACCAGTAGCCGTTGTAGATCTTCTCGATCCGCAGCTCAGGCGCGAGCACTAAGGTGTGGGGGATCATCGGGTCGTGGACCGGGTCGGTGTACTCCTGGATGTCAAGCTCTCGCTGGAGTCGACGCTCGGGGTCGGAGAGGAAGGGGAAGGATGCACCGACGCCGTCGCGGAACTCGGCAACGTTGAGCTGATCGTCGGTGGTGATCACCACCAACGCGGTGTAGGCCAGTCTGAAGTCGACATGGGCGTCGACCAGATGTGAAACGAAGCGACGCTCCTTGGGATCAAAGCCACCCCGCGAGAGGTGGAGGACCATCGGATTGCGTCCCTGCAGTTTGCTCAGCGTACGCTCGCGGCCGTCCTGGTCTGGGAGGCGGTAATCCGGGAAGGTCCCACCGACCATGATGTCTTTACGCATTTCGAATCTCCTTTTAGAGCCTCACCCGTTTCGGGTCTGGCGTCCCAGGATACGGGCGTCCGATTAGTGGGATCGGGGCCAGTTACCGCAAGGAGGTAATCGATGTGGGTCAAACGATCCTGGTCAGAGGCGGTGTCTATCGCCCTGGCCACCGGTGTGAGCTGCACTTTGGTGGAGGAGTTGAAACTCGATTCCAGCTGGGGATCGGTCGAAGGCCGATCACCTGTGTGATCTTGACTGGGTCAGATGATCCGACGTCTCGAGCAGTCCCTTAGCCCGGGTTCGATCGGGTCATCGTGGTCTTGACCACTGGAAGAGAAAAACTAATTGTTGGGAGGCCCCTCGCGCCATGCGTTCAACGTCGGCTCGGAGCTCAACGGTACTCCGGGTTTGGGTGGTCGCCCTGCTCGAGGTTCCACTCGAATGTGGAGTTGCCGTACGCGGGAATCCCGCCGGCATCCTTAAGCAAGCGTGCGAGGTGCAGCATGTTCCACGTCATAAATACCGCTTCACGCGTGGTCCAAGCGTTATGCTCGCCGCCACCGGGATGATCAAGATAGGAAGGCCCGGGACCTGCCTCGCCCACCCAATAGCTGTCGGACTGCGGCGGCACGACCAAACCGATGTGTTGCAGTGCGTAGAGCACTTGAGCGCCCACGTGCTTAGCCCCGTCCTCGTTCCCGGTGGTGAGCACGCCCCCAACCTTGCCGTAGTATGCCCACTGGCCACGATCGTTGATTTCGCTCGAGTAGGCGTACAAGCGCTCGATGACCATCCGAGTTTGGGAGCTCTGGTCACCGAGCCAGATCGGGCCAGCGAGCAGCAGAATGTCGGCGGGCTCGACAAGCGAATGGTAGATCTCCGGGAACTCGTCGCGCTCGTATCCGTGCTCGCTCATATCCCGCCACAGCCCTGGTGGGATCGTGCGATCGACGGTGCGCACCTCGTCGTACCGTACGCCGAGGGTGGAAAATAACCGATAGGGGATAGCCAGCAACCCATCGGTGTGGCTCGGCTCCGGCGAGCGCTTGGTTGTACCGTTGAAGATGACAGCGCGCAAGTCGGCGTATGCGACTGGAGCGCGTTTGGCCTGAGCATCGATGAAGGCCGAGATTGGGTCGGGGATCGCCATGGGTGCAGTGGTCCTTTAGAGGGGGTCAGACTAGCTCAAGGTTTGCCTCGTCGTGGGATCCCAAGGAGTTCCTTGGGGATTCGGTTGTGATTTAGCCTGCGTTCTGAGTCCACCGCGACCGGATGTCATGGCGCATTGAACCCAGCGGCTCATACCGTGGTGCCGACGCCCGCCCGTCGTCGCCTCCGGGTCAACGGCGTTGGATGACGTTAGCGTCTTCAGCAGCTCCCGCGCTAACTGCTCCGCAATCTGGACCCACCGCCGCCCGCAGGGTTGCCGAGTGCTGCTGCAGCTTCCGCGCCAGTCCGGCCCCCAGCGGCGACCCAGAGCATCTCCAGCCCAAGCAGTCTCGGAGCGGCAGCTGAGAGCGCACGACGGGCCCGCGGTAGGGATCTCAGCGTCCGGGGGACCGTCCACAGTCGACGTGATGGATTTCACTGCTGAACTCGGTAATCACTCGGGCTCCCCGCCGGCCGTACTCGACAGCCATTGAGGGGGGGTCCAGTCCCCTTGTGGGTCAGTGGTTTGCCCGACCTCGATGAGATGACCGTCGGGATCGCGAATGTAGCAACGGATCTCGTACTGGTGCTGTTTCGGCGGCGTCAGGAAATGGGCACCAAGGGCGCTCCATTCGGCGTACACGGCCTCGATGTCCTTGACCCGGATATTGAGGAAGCTGCTGACCCGGTCGAGGTTGGGTGGCGTTTCCAGAATGACCTCGGGCTTGTCGTCGGTTGGGCCTCCGCCCACATTGATTACGATCCAGCTGTTTGCTAGCGCGACACAAGTAGGCCCTCCGGAAAAGACAACCTTGCCACCGAGCACGTCGGTGTAGAAGCGCCGAGAGCGCTCGACGTCGTCCGAGACGATGAAGTGGGTCAGCACAATTCCCTCTCCCGGCGGTCTAAGTTCGGCCATCTGCCACCTCCACTGGTTGGGGCTCATCCCCCGCTTGCGAACGGGGTCTACCGCCGATTCCGCGATGATCGGCAGTCCCATCTCGCTCTACGGCACAGACTATACGCGTCCTCCCCTGCGAGGAAAGCGCGCATTCTGTGGACGATTGCTTTACGCCCTGCAATGACCAGCAGCTTAGGATAAACGGGAACTCGAATCGACAGGAGCGTTGAGCCAGGTAGCTGTGGCGCTCGATCCGGATCAGAGCCTTATTGCTCTCGCCCAGGGTCCATCTCGGCCGTTGCTCAGCTCAGATCTGATGCAGCCGGTGCGACCGGTTGCTGATCGAATCGCCTTCGAGCTTCTTGGGGATCGCCAGTTCAGCTGCGGTGAAGTTGTCGAGACTCTGCGGGGCGTTTGCAGGCTAGGGGCCCGAGCTGGCGCGGGGCGCCGAAACATCCGACGCCATTGACGCGGGAGCGACAATGGGAGAGCCTCGATTCAGCACCGACCGCAGCTGAGCCGGGCGCCGTTGAGACTCGGATAGACCTCTCAGCCCAAACTCATTCGCCATCAGGCTAGGCTTGGCCCCTCCGAATGAGCGACATGGTCGCTGTGTCTGATCGGCCGTCAATCGAAAGAGCCGCCGTGCCGCTAGGGCCGCCGTGCAGCCATCGGATCAGCGATCCGATGTGACATCGTCTATTACTGAACTGGAGCATGCCATGAATAAGCCCAACGTCTTGGTGATCCTCACTGACCAGCTTCGCTACCCGCCGGATTATGAGTCCGAGGAGCTGGCGCGGTTCCGTGCCGAGGGCATGCCCGGGGTCGAGCGCTTGCGGAAGACCGGCGTGTCCTTCAAGCACCACTATCCGATGGCCGCTGCATGCGCCCCCAGCCGTGCATCGCTTTTGACCGGTCAATACCCATCCCTGCACGGGGTTACCCAGACCGACGGGCTTGCGAAGACCCCCGACAGCGACGACATGTTCTGGCTCGCGCCCGACAGCGTGCCGACCCTCGGCGATTGGTTTCGAGCGGGCGGCTACCGAACCTATTTCAAGGGCAAGTGGCACGCTTCCCATGCCCATCTGGATGCGGAGGACGGAGAGGGCTACCTGCTCTCGATCGTCGATGACGGCACCCCGCAGAAGGAGAACATCCAGAAATACCTGGAAGCTGATCTGCTCGACGACTACGGCTTTTCTGAGTGGGTCGGTCCCGAGCCGCATGGCCTCGGTAAGCACAACATGGGGACGGTCAAGGATCCGTTCACCGCTGACGAGACGATCGACCTGCTGAAGCGCTTCGACCAAGAGGAGGGTGAAGATCCGTGGCTCACGGTCTGCTCGTTCCTCAACCCTCACGACGATTCGTTTTTTGGAGCCGTCGGGCTGGCTCAGGGGCTGCACTACCACCCTTCGCAGATACCTCACGTCGAGCAGGCGCCGACCCACAAGGAGGACCTATCGAGCAAGCCCGCTTGCCAAGCGGCCTACAACGACTCTTGGGCCAAGATGGCCGCGCCGCAGCCCTGGATTCAGACCCACCTCAAGTACTACTACCAGGTGCAGGCCGCGGTTGGGGAGCAGATCACCCGCGTCCTCGACGCGCTGGCCGCGAGCCCGGCCTTCGAGGACACGATCGTGATCTTCAGCTCCGATCACGGCGACATGCAGGGCGCCCACGGCGGCATGCACGAGAAGTGGCACGTCGCCTACGAGGAGGCCCTCCATGTGCCGTTCATCGTCTCCAGCCCGCTGCTGCCAGGTGGAGAACGTGAGATCGAGATCCCGACCAATCACGCCGACCTGATCCCGACCCTGCTCGGCCTGACCGGCATTAATCAGGGTGAGGCTCTGGTGAAGTTGCAAAACGATCACACCGACGCCCGCTCCCTGGTTGGCCGCGACCTCTCACAGGCAGTCCGCAACGCAGAGCTGGTTGGAACACCGGAGCCGGTCCTGTTCACGACCGACGACGAGATCAGCGAGGGAAGTGCATCAGGAGCCAGCCCCATCGCGGGGATCGTCAAAAAACTCCGCGTCTACTCGGTTGTGCCCCAGCCAAATCACATCGAGACCGTGGTCGCGGAGGTCGAGGTCGACGGCGCGCAACACCGTGTCAAGTTCTCCCGCTACCACGACAACATGCAGTTCTGGACCGTCCCGGGAGAGCGCGACGAGCGACTGGCGGGCCGCAAGACATTCAAAGTCACAGAGCCTGAGCCCGATGAATTCGAGCTCTACGACCTCACGCATGATCCATACGAGGAACGCAACCTCGCCCACCCGGATTACGCGGACGACGCCTCGCGTGCCTTACAGGACACGATGCTCACGCTGCTCGTCGATCAGCTTGCCGAAAAGCGGCTCACGCCGACCGAGGGGGCTGTTCCCGGCTACCGGCCGCCGCTGCCCGCCTGAGGTGATCCCGTCGCGGTCGACTTTCGGACTGCCGGTCCCCTTCGGTGCTGGCAGACCACTTCTATGAGGAGCGCCCATGCATTCGACTAAACCCAAAGTGCTTTTCGTCTACTACACCTACACAAACCAGACCCTAAAGGTTGTCGAAGCAATGGGCGAGGTGCTCCGGGAACGCGGCTGCGAGGTCAAGCTGGCGAAGGTCGACCTCACCGACAGCCGCTACACAGCCCGTTTCCATCAGTTTCCGATGCCGCATGCATTTCGAGAGCTGGTGGCGATGATCCCGGCGGAGATCCTCCGCAAGACGGGGGAGATCAGCATTCCCGAGGAGGCACGTGGAGGAGACTATGACCTCGTCTATAGGTTCACCGACCTGGTGGCTGTCGACCGATTTGCCGATGCGCTCCTACCTGGAGTCCGACGCCGCGGGAGCGGTTCTGAGGGGAGCGTCCTTTGCTCCCGTTGTGGTCTGTCGGCGCTACTTCGGCCACAACCTTCGAACCGTCAAGAAGCTGGCAACCCAGCGGGGAGGCAAGTACATCGACGGAATTCACTTCGCCTACCAGGGCGGGCAGATCAAGTCCCTGTTGTCGCTGCTGAGTTATCTCGGCACAGGTGAATATCGGGACCGCTACCTTGGCGTGAAGATTCCGCCGACCAACATCCAAGAGTCTCACCTGGCTGTGGCACGGAAGTTCGCAAATGGGCTGGCTGATCAGCTCGCCGCGGAAACTTCCTTGACGGCGCATGGAGGATCCCATGGTGCGACGGGGGAGAGTTCGTAGGCTCTGATCTCCTCGCTAATAGCGTGCCAGACGATGATCAGCTAGCCCGCGGACCCAGCGCCCGCGGATATTGGGCACAAATAAGTGGCGCTGTTGTCGACGGCTAAACGAGCCTCCGATGCCATCAGATGGAACGAACATCGCCGCTGCTCTCATATGGCCACAAGCCGCAGAATTCCAAACGCAGTCAACCCCAGCCCAACCGCAAGAGCCAGCGGAGCGATCACAATCGGCCAGCGCCTTAGCATGCTGTCCCTAATTCCGCCAAGGAATCCGGCCGCGCTGCGGCCCATCACGGCGCAAACAATTGCGATGCCAATCAGCGGTAGGACATAGACAAGGTTGTAGATGCCGAGCAGAATCAACTTCTCCGGTGAGGAGACTCCTGATCCCACGATGATGCTGATCGCGGCAAAGTAAGGAAATGCCGTGAGCAGTTCGACCCCGGCAATACCTGCCCCCATAATCACCGCCGATTGGCCCGCGCTGCACCGTCTCTTCGTCTTAGGCTGCTGACGTTTTGCCAATGCTTGGCGTTTGACCCAGATCCCCACGCCACCCAAACTGAGAGACACACCACCCGCAACGATCAGCCCATACTTGACCTCGGCGCTCAGCTTAGGAAGTAGCGACCGCACGAGATCTGCGAGACCCAGCGCTACCAGCACGCCGCCTAGAAGTGTGACAGTGAACGCTGCGATCGCGAATGCAGCGGTGCGCCGCCGAGGGTGCGGTCCGGCAGCAAGGTAGACGTCGGTAAGGATCAAAGACGGATTGATCGAGTCGGGCAGCGCTATCGCCGCAACCACCAGCGCCAGGCTCAGCACCTGTTCTCCTCGGCTCGTCGGTCCCCGGCGAGATGGGTTCCAATACCGCACCGCCCAACTCGGGCCAGCCAGAATGGGATGGCGATCCAGGCAATTGCGACGATCAGATGGCTGAGTCTTGCGAAAGTGAGAACTGGAACCATTTTCAAACCCAATTTCTGAATAATTGGAATTTGGTCTCCGCAGACTACACGCCCCCTAATGCAGCAATACTCTTTAACTGGTCAGGAGTTGGCATTCGGCTGTCGAAGCAGCTAGCTGGCACCCAAGTTGGGATTGCCCTCAGTTCGGGTTTCGCGGGCCGTGTGGCGGTGGGAGGCCAGCTGCCGGCCTGCTGGCCGGGACCTGCGGGCCCGGTCGGGTACGCCCATCGCTTCTGATGGCCTCCCACTGCTCTTCGCTGCCATCGAAGGGCTCGATCTCCAAACTGGAGATGCGATCGTGCAACTGTTGCCAGCGCTGACCGTCGTGTTCGAAGGCCACCCAAATCTTCGGGGAAGCACCGTCTTGCCAGCTCATCGGTGAAGTGGGGTCGTCGGCGTAATCGTGGGCGTTCGCCCACGACGATCCATAATACTCAATCGCTTGGTGCTCAGCTTTATCTCCTTCATCGGCTAGCTGTGCCCACTGCGCATCGGTCGGTATGTAGCTCTTCTCCGTCAATGTGCCTCCTCGGTCATGACCAATGCGACTATACGCCAGCTCATTAATCGGCCGATTGCTCGAAGCGCCCGGAACTAATGGGCTATTCGATTGTGGTCGGAACGACCAAACCGACGGCGCGCACCCCGCCTAATGAGGCAACCGAAAATGTGAACACGAGATCAGGCCCAAAGTAGCGCCGGACGGCCAACGGCAGGGGTGGGCCCGCCGGTACGTTCGCTAGCCCCTTAACGCCATGAATGATGGCCGCCGACACTCTCGCTGAGAAAATCGCCGACAGGGTCGCTGCAAGAATGAAAATGATCGAGAGCAGTGACGGTGGCACAAGGTTGGAATGGATACTGACGATCTGAACAATCCCACCATGACAAGAGCTTCAAATGTCTGCAGAGCGGATGTCAGCCCCCCGCCCTGGTATGGCGATGGATTGGAGTATTTCAAGAACAGTTTCATATCTCGTCGAGTAGACGCATTCGTTTGCGGGCTGTCCGAGCCTGGTTCTTCCTCCTTAGCGGACGCTTGTAATATCAGCCCCGGTGTCCGGCCCTGGAGGCCGCGGAGCCTTCGTCCCAACGGCGGGCCCCCGAGGGCGGTTTTCTCGCAGGGCAGTTTCTTTGACGAGAGCATGCCCATCCCGGCTGTCGCAGCTCGCTGTGAACTACGAGGTAATGAAATGACAGCATGCACTCCGACCGGGTAGGCCGTTCCGCCCGCTTGTCACCGGGATGTCACCTAAGGCGAGAGCGGACGCTTCTCGGCGGCACCGCGCGGGAGTAAGAGTGTCCCACAGGCGGACCGCGAAGCGCGGCTTGGGTGAGATTTGTTACTATCGGCCCGTGAGCGTCCAACGGGTTCCCGGTGGGGTGGTGCACAAACTGCCGGTGGACCTGCGTAAGGTGTTGATCGCAAACGCGACGGCACTCGATGTCTGGAAGGACATCACGCCCCTAGCCCGCAATGAGTTCATCTGCTGGGTCGAGGATGCAAAGCAAGAGCCCACCCGGGAGCGCCGCATTCGGCGGACCCAGGAAGAGCTGGAGGAAGGCCAGCGCCGGCCCTGCTGCTGGCCCGGGTGCAAGCACCGCGACCGCACCGGCCGGTAGCGAGGCGCATAGGGGCATTCACCGCCTCACTCGGGCATGCTGTTCGTCTCGGGCGCATCCGTGTGGCTCAAGTATGCCGGAGTCGTTTGGGCCAGCGACGCCGCCACGGCGGTACAGGCAAGCCGAGCTGCGGCTCGAGGTACGATCGCCGATGGGATGCCAGCGAGCTGCTGAAGGCGCCGGACCATCCGACGCCGTTGACATAAGATCGTTGCCGCAGCAATATTGCGAGCAGATGATTGGGCGTGCATTACCTAGCGTTGAGCTTGGGACCGCGGATCATGGTGATGCCTGAACGCGATCTTTCGCTGGTTGGGAGGGTGGAAGGGCCTGACACGGTTGAGCACGCGGGGTCGGGTATCGCATTTGGGTTTCGGTGGAATAGACGCTTATTGGGTTCACTAGAACAAGGGCGCGCTTTCAGACGTCTGCCCACTCGCGCGCTGCTGACCGCGTTGATCGCCGCAGCGATCCTCGCGCTCACGCTTTTGCTGATCGTGCCCAGCGCCGCCCGGGCGAGCGGTGTCGAGACCGGGCCGCAGGGCATCGCCGTTGACGGCGCGGGTGACGTATACGTGAGCGACTGGGCTCGCGACACGATCGATGAGATCACCCCCAACGGGTGGTCGATCATCGTTGGCATGCCCGGACAATATGGCTCGCCGACGCCGGGTCCGGCGATCGACTCGGATCTCAATTACCCGATCGGACTGGCGGCGTCCGAGGCCGGCGAGCTGTATATCGTCGACCTCGGCAACTGCGTGGTCGAGAAGGTCACCGCCGCTGGGACGCTCTCGATCGTGGCCGGGGAGGTTGGTCAATGCGGTACGCCGACGCCGGGGCCGGCGACCAGCTCGATGCTCGCCTCGCCGATCGGCGTCGCCGTCGACTCCAACGGAAACCTGTACATCGCCGACCAGGGCACCGAGAACGGGGCCAACAACGTGATCGAGAAAGTCACCCCATATGGGACGCTGTCGATCTTCGCCGGCGAGCTCGGGGCAAGCGGAGCGCCGACCCCCGGACCCGCGACCGACTCGATGCTCAACTATCCGCAAGCAGTGGCGGTCGATAGCGCCGGCAACGTCTACATCGCCGACAGCGGCAATGGGGTAGTGGAGAAGGTCAACGCCGAAGGGACCCTGTCGATCTACGCCAGCGGGTTCAACTCCCCGGATGGCGTCGCCACGGACAGCGTCGGCGATGTGTACGTGACTGACACCGGCAACAACAAGATCGAGAAGGTAGACACGGCGGATCAGCTTTCGATCATCGCCGGCAACGGCCAGATGGGCGAGCCCACGCCCGGACCCGCGATCGACTCGATGCTAGACCTGCCGATCGATACCGCCGTCGATTCCGGCGGGGATGTCTACATCGCCGATTCCGGCAACGACCTAGTCGAGGAGGTGACGCCCTCCGACGATTTGTCGATCATCTGGAGCGCGAACGCGAACTTCAGCCTCCAGGTCTCCAAGAACGGCACCGGCTCTGGCACCGTCTCCAGCACGCCGGCGGGGATCAACTGCGGAAGCGGGGCCCAATGCGAACACGAATTCGAAGAAGGCAAAGAAGTCACGCTGAACCAGGCCGCCGCCGGTGGCTCGGAATTCAAAGGCTGGGGCGGCGCCTGCTCGGGCGCCGGCGAATGCAAAGTGACGATGAGCGCCGCCAAATCGGTGAGCGCGACCTTCGATACCTCCCCGAAACCCAAGTTCAGCCTCCAGGTCTCCAAGAACGGCACCGGCTCTGGCACCGTCTCCAGCACGCCGGCGGGGATCAACTGCGGAAGCGGGGCCCAATGCGAACACGAATTCGAAGAAGGCAAAGAAGTCACGCTGAACCAGGCCGCCGCCGGTGGCTCGGAATTCAAAGGCTGGGGCGGCGCCTGCTCGGGCGCCGGCGAATGCAAAGTGACGATGAGCGCCGCCAAATCGGTGAGCGCGACCTTCGATACCTCCCCGAAACCCAAGTTCAGCCTCCAGGTCTCCAAGAACGGCACCGGCTCTGGCACCGTCTCCAGCACGCCGCCGGGGATCAACTGCGGGGTCCAATGTCAGGCCAACTTCGAATATGGCACCCCGGTGACTCTCGTGGCCACGCCAATCGACAGTGGCTCGAGCTTCGCCGGATGGAGCGGCGCTGAATGCAGTGGCACCGGCTCATGCACGGTGTCCATGAACGCGGCCCAGACCGTAACGGCCGCATTTAGCCTGACCCCTCACTGCGTCGTCCCCAAACTCAAGGGCAACACGCTCAAAGCGGTCATGGAGGCCTTGCTAAAGGCAGACTGCAAGCTCGGCAGGGTGGAGGGAAAAAAGAGCCAGTCGGCAAGAGTAAAGGCTCAGGAGCCCCCGCCCGGTACGGTCGCGACGGCAGGGTTCAAGGTCAATATCACGGTCAAATTGGAGCCCGAGCCCCATCACTCTCCCCCCAACCCACTCCCACACCCCCCAGCCTGGCGAGGCCCCAACCTACCCGAACCCACCATGCCCATGGGTTGGGTGGAGCTGGTGGGGTTGGGGGGAGGCCGCGCTCGGGCCGGTCAGGCCGGAGGGCTGGTGGCGCGAGGGCGGGGTCGGCTAGGGCCCTTGCATGGGGTACGCCGACCGGGCCCATCCCGGGCGCTGGTCCACGGCCTGTCACGGCTTTTCCCAACGAATGCTTTTTATCCCCGATGCGAGGGGGCCTGCGCTTGTCACGGCTCTTCCCATTTCGGATAGCTCTATCTCATCTCCCCTCTCCTCAACAGCCTGGGTCTTTATCACTCAAGCGGCTCGTGCAACCCTCCGGACGCCAAGGATCTGCTTTGATCGCTTGGGCTCATACTGTTCCAAGGTCTGGCGGTAGACCTTGGCTAGATCTAAGCCCGATCTGGGCGAGGAGAGCGCCTCGTAGCTTCTTCGAGGACGAAAATTGCGGTAAAACTAGATTCCGATGAGCCTCGACCTCAGTTTCGAATGGGCCACTGTTACCTCGATCACGCTGCCCCTGCTGATCGGCGTCGCTTACTTCGTTCGGGTAGGGAAGCTGCGCGAGCAAGGCCGCCAGCCAGGCATAGTGCGCCAGACAAGCTTTGCCTTGGGGATGGCGATGATTGTCTTTGCCACGGTTGGCCCCATGGATTCGCTCGCCGGCACCTACGTTTTTGGCCACATGATCCAACACACGATTCTCTTTGACGAGGCGGCTTTGTTCCTGGCGGTCGGACTTACCGGCCCGGTCTTAACCCCTATCCTCACCAAGCCTGGAGTCGGCCGCCTGCAGGTGCTGATGCACCCGGTGGTGGCCGTGATCTTGTGGCTAGTAGTCATGTATGGCTGGCATGTCCCAGCTCTTTACCAGGTTGCTGCCGAACACGAGGTGATCCATCTCTGCGAGCATGCCTCGTTTATCACTGCCGGAGTTGTTATGTGGCTGGCGCTCTTAGGCCCCTTCCCAAAGCCAGAATGGTTCGGCAATGGGGCCAAGGCGATCTATGTGGCGGTAATCCACTTCTCCACCATGGGCCTGGCCAACATCTTGATGTGGTCGGGGACGGTGCTTTACCCGTTTTATAGCGCGAGCGATTTGGCCCATGGAATCGAACCAATCACTGACCAGAGCATTGCCGGGGTTGTCTTGATGATCCAGAGCGGGATCGTGATGCTGGGGGTCTTCTTTTGGTTGGTGCTTCGGTGGGCGCGGGAGGACACCGAGCGACAAGAACTTCTGGACCTCGCCCACGAGAGGGGGATCGACCTAGATGCACGGCGTGCGGGCCGAGCTGTGTCCTCGGGTCGCGGGGCGGAACTGCGGGGGCGTTTGTTGTCGCAGAGCGAGACAATCGAGAATCTTGGCTCGAGTTAGGGCCTCTTCGGCTCCAGGCTCGCGGTCCCCTGCCGGGGCCAGGCGATCAGCCCAAGTGGGCAGGGCACCGCGGGACAGGACCTGGGATAAAGTACATGGAAGCCAGCCCCAGTGCGGCCAAAGGGGCATATCGATGCATCAAATCGCTCCCGCACCGCATTTCGTCTCACGCTAGCCATAGTCTTCGCCCACTGTTTCCCTAACCAAGGAGAGCAATGAACAAGACGCAATTGATTGACGCAATCGCGAAGGACAGCGGCCTGAGCAGAGCAGACTCCGCGCGAGCGATCGATTCCTTTATCAACACAGTCCAGAAAACTCTCAAGAAAGGCGATGAGGTTGCCCTGACCGGGTTTGGCAAGTTCTCTGTCGTGAAGCGAGGAGCTCGCACGGGACGCAATCCGCAAACGGGCCAATCGCTGAAAATCAAGGCCTCGAAGACGCCAAAGTTCTCGCCGGGTGCCTCCTTTAAGGCAGCGATCGGCGGAAAAAAGAAATAGTCCCAGCCGTGGGGTCGGAGCACGAAAGCCACTTCGGACCATGACTGCAAGGGCCCAGCGGGCAGACGATGGATACATGGTCCCTTGGTCGAGTTTTCGCTCGCGCCATGTCCGGCTTCGAGCCGCGCGCCTTTTCCCGGCCTCACCGGATCTCCACCCCCTGACCTGCCCACCCGCCGAGCCCCGAGCCAACGGGAGGCCCGGCAGGGCTAGGGCTCTAGCTCTCATATGGCAGGCGATATCCAACGGTGGAAATGGGGGAGCGGGCATCGACTGAGTACAGCTCAGTCGATGCCCGGGCGCGTTTGAACGATTGGCTTTACAGGTTGGAGGGATCCGTCCCAACACGCGCAGGAGGACGGTGGGATTGGGGCGCCTTAATTGTAGTGGCGGAGTCTAGGCCACAGTTCAGACCACGGATTGCGCTCACCTTTGCAAAACCAGACCGGAGCTCCCTGCTCGTCGTTCTTTACCCCTACCCCATCGTTGATGTGCGCTCGGACCCGACATCCAGTGAAGTAGTTCTTAACTTCTGAAGCTTCCTGTCCGACGACGACCACTGATGTGTACCGATTTTGGGGTGGTCCCCATTGCGCGAAACCATTATGTCCGCTATAGGCCTGAGGCAGACCTCTCGACGGCCCGAAAAGGTCGATCGCGCCCGCCTCTCCGTAATTGGACGTAAAAATCGCCGTTCGGGAACGAAGCGCGACTGGGAGCTCGTGAAATACGGAGGCAACTGTGTCCGTGAAGCGTGGCCAGCCGACGGTCTCTCCGGAGGTGGAGTTCAGCTTCATTACAATACTGCCGCCGAGACTCCTTTCCGGTAGCAGCCATAGACCGAGCATGGCGCTGATCGCGGCTGTCACAATTATGGCACCGCCGAGCAGGCTCCATCGTTGGAGGCCACCACGTGCGAGCCAGCCGTCTGTACAGACTGCACCGAAGCCAAGCAACAACGGATAGAAGCCCGCTAGGTAGTATGCCTTGCCGTTCACCACGAGCATTGCAGCCGCTAGCGCCAGGTAGGCAAATCCAAAACTGCGAAACGTTCGCCAGCGAGCCCTGCGGAATAATCCAACAAGTCCTGACAGCCAGACAGGGAGGAGAAGCGGGCCGACGAAAATCAACTGAAACGGAATGAAGCCCGCCCGGCCCCCCTCTTCTTCGGATAGCGCCTGGCTGTGGGCCACTTGGAGTTGAGGAAGTCCATGGGCGATCTGCCAGAGTAGATATGGAAGCGCTCCGAGTAGCGCGAGCACGGCGCCCAGCAACACCCAACGCGAACAGAGGGGCCGCCGTGGACCCCCAATCGCCATCATTCCCACCACTGCAGCTACAAGTATTCCGACAAGCAACTTGTTGAGCAGGCCAGCGCCAACGGTTGCGCCGATCACAGCCCACAGCCGCTCATCGCCTGTCCGAAGCAGCCGCACCAGCAGCCACAGCACAACACTGGTGAATCCGAGATCAAGCGCGGTGGTCGTAAGCAGATGGCTGGCCGCGAGCGTGATCGCCGACACAGCGCAGCAGCATGATGCAATCGCTTGCGCCCGTCGGGAGCCGCCGGCTTCCCGCGCGATCAAGCCGGCGCTGACGATTGAGCCCATCCCGGCGAGAGCGGCTGGCAGTCGCAGCACGAGCAACGAGCCTGGGGCTAAGAGATCCATCGCTCGCGCGAGCAACGGGGTCATCAGCGGTTGATCGGGGTATCCGAAGGCGAGATGGCGACCCGCCTCGATGAAATAAAGCTCATCGCGGTGATATCCATAGCGACCGCTTGCGAGCAACAGCGCCGCGAAAGCCACCGCGGCTACGAAAAAGATCCACCCCCAGGCCACTCGGTCCAGGCCAGGCCCCGGCGCGGGGCGGCCGGTCCTAGGTTGGGGCACGCTCACGCCAGTTTCTTACCAGATGGGCCGGGTGTGCAACGGCCGTCAGCCTAGTCTCACTTCCACAGCGCCTCGATCGATCTGCGCTTTGAGCCCGATGACGCTAACCAGTCATTCGGGCATGAAGCTTGCTTTAGCGCATTACCGTGGGCTACAAAGCGTTCCTTTCGTTGAACTTGTGTCGTACACTTTGCGAGGTCGATGAAAATGTCCGCAGGGAGCGAAGAAGTTGGTGCGGATATTGGGCCGAGGTGCTTTCGCTCTGAATGAGGCGCCGCCTCGCCACCCGGCCGGTGTGGGGCTGGCTCACCTGAGGCAGCCGAGCTAAGGTGGTAGTGCGGGGGTTTGACGATTTTCGGTGCTTGTGGCTGCCGTGTGGCGACGCTTGACGCCTGCGCTTAAACCTACCAATGATCCGGCATTGGAGGACGATCCCATTTCCTGCCTCATGCAATGGCGAGCTAAACTGACGTGTATGGTGAAGCGATGGCTTCTTCGGCTAGACTCGACCACTTGGCGGCACTGGTTACCGGTGCCTCCAGCGGCATTGGTGAAGCGACTGCTCGAATGCTCGTCGAGCGAGGCGCGACTGTTGCCATTGTGGCAAGGCGGATCGATCGACTTCAGGTACTGGCAGCGGAGCTTGAGAATCGGGGAGGAACGGTTATTGCGATCGAGGCAGATGTAGCCGAGCGCGAGCAGGCTGAGGAGGCAGTTCAACGTACCGTCGAGCAGCTCGGGCGGTTGGACGTTCTGATCAACAACGCCGGAGTGATGCTGTTGGGTCCGATCCTCGACGCGCCCGTCGAGGAATGGGAGCAGATGGTTCAAGTGAACCTTCTCGGGCTTCTTTATACGGCGAGAGCAGCGCTTCCGCATCTCCTCAGAGCGGCTGAGGAAAAGCCCCGCGAGGTGGCCGATATGGTCAACATATCCTCGGTTGCCGGGCGCCAGGTTCGGCTTGGTAGTGGCGTCTACAACGCGACAAAGCACGCTGTCGGCGCGTTTAGTGAGTCACTTCGCCAGGAGACGACAACGCGCCACCTTCGCGTCTCGCTAATCGAGCCTGGTGCCGTCGACACCGAGCTTGTTGGACATAACCGACCTGAGATTCGAGAGCAGATTAACGAGCGTTTCGTTGGCGCCACTCGTCTTGAGGCAGATGATATAGCGGATGTGGTCGGCTATATCATCGGCAGGCCTCGCCACATCGCGATCAATGAGGTTTTGATTCGGCCAACGGACCAACAGCAGTAAACTAAGCACGGTTCCACAGAGTAGCGAGCTGGGTCCGTGTCATCGCGTATGCGGATTTAGCTGTAGCAAAGACTGAAAGTCAATGGGCCGCAAGCCCAGGTGCCAGTCTTGTGCTGACTGCAGAGCGTGTTGTGGCCATTTCGTAAAGCCGGCCGTGTTTCATCGCCTGGGCGCCGCGGTTCGACCGGGCGGTGATATTCCGTTCCGAATTAGTTCTGAAACTGCGGAGACTTAGACTCTTGTCGGTGATAACACCCAGACAGCGCTGGAGTTGGAGTTCGAAGTGGTGCATGGGCCATTCGTGTGTCGGCAGATTGGAAACTGCCTAATCGTGAGCGGCACGTGCAGAGGCAAGGGCTTTCGCCCACCAGATCAGGTCGGTTGTTGCGGTGTCGAGCCGATCGTCGAGTGTTGCGAAAAGCTCGATGTCAAACGATTGATCAGGTTGCCTGGCGGGAATCATCACGGTAGGGAGAATGTGGACGGCGTGGCGCAGCGGCGCCAGTTCCAGCTCAATGCAGACGAGGCGGAGTTGCTCGATCGATCGAGCACCGCCGGAGTTGCCATAGCCTACGAACGTAATGGGCTTGCGGTTGAACTCAGGAAATATCACGTCGAGTGCATTCTTTAGCACGGCCGGATAGCCGTGATTATACTCAGGCGTTATGATTAAATAAGCGTCTGCTCGGTCCACGCTCATTGCCCATCGGTCGATCTCCGAGGGATAGTCGCGGTGCCCGTAGGCCGGGGGTCGATCCTGCTCATAAAACGGCATTGGGTAATCGCGCAAATCGACAAGCTCGGCAAGAAGATCCTTTCGACATTCAAGGCGATTCATCACCCACGCCGCCACCTTCTCACCGAATCGTCCTTCTCGGGTGCTGCCGAGGATTAGCTGAATGAGAGGTTGTTGTTCTGGGATCAAAAGAGCATAACGAGCGGCGTCGCATTTAGTCTGCGTTGCAGTTCGGGCAACGAAATGGGGAGTGTCCAGTGGAAGCAATTGCTGGTCTTGATCATGGCTAGGGATTTGGGAAGTGTCGGGGTTTGGGCTGCTGAATCGCTTTTGGCTGAGCGATAATGGCGCCTTGGCGAGGCAAGCTAGCCTCCCTGGCCAATAGTGATCGGAGGTCGTAATGCTTTCGTGGATCGCGGGAAAGATGATTGCTCGCAACATGAAGTCGATTCGTGCCGGAGATATCGAGCCGACTTTGGCGATGGATGCCGAGGAAGTCAAATTCACGTTTCCCGGTAAAAGCTCTTTCGCGCCCGGTGCAAACGGTAAACACGATCTGGAGCAGTGGCTAGATCGCTTCGTCGCGATCGGTCTTCAGATCTACCCCGACGAGGTTGTTCTAAAGGGATACCCATGGCAACAGAAGGTCTGCATTCGCGGTCGCGTCTATCTCGATGACCCGACGGCTGGCCGCGTGTATGACAACCGTTACGTGATTTGGGGACGAATGTCATGGGGGAAATTGGTCGAGTACGAGGTCTATGAGGACACGGAAAAAAGTCGCGAGCTCGATGAATATCTGGCTAGCGGGAAGGTCCGGGGTGACGAGGTTGAACCATGACCGAGCAAGCCGATAGGGACGCATCGTTACGCGCGGTGATCCGCGGAGACGTGCACGGTGTTGGGTTTCGGGATGCGACGTTGCGGCGGGCGATTCAACTGGGACTCATGGGCTGGGTGCGCAACTCGGCAGACGGCAACGTGGTCGTTCACGCAGAGGGCAGCGAGCGGGCTGTCGGGCAGTTGGTGGCGTTCCTGCACAAGGGTCCTGCAAACGCCCGCGTCACCAAAGTGGCAATTGAGAAGGTGCAGTTCGAGGGTCATGAACAGTTCGGAGTTCGCGGGGTCAGCTCGGGTGCCTTTGTCGTCCGGGAGCACGGAGCTTCTGCCCATCACTTCGATCTACGCTTAGAGATCGAAGGGGCGATGCGTTCTTGGGCGATCCCGAGGGGTCCCTCAATGGACCCTGCAATCAAACGTCTCGCCTTGGAGGTCGGTGTCCACACGATCGCCGACAACATGTACGAGGGTGTGGATGGAGACAGCCCGGTCATTGTCTGGGATCGGGGGCTTTACGAGCAGGGCGGTCGGGTTGCTTGGCCACTAGCCCTTGAACGCGGTCACGCTGTATTCGTTTTACACGGCGAGAAGCTTCGCGGCGGCTTCGCCCTGCAGCGAACCCGCTCGGGTGAAAAGCCCCAGTGGTTGCTGATTAAGCGTCGAGATGATCAGGCTCGGCGAGGCTCAGACGTTGTCGTGGAACGACCTCAATCGATGATTAGCGGCTTCACGCTTAGCCAACTTGCTCAACACCGAAGATGACATCCCCAATGGCCATTAGAAACGGGATCCGGCAGGTCGCAGAGCTCAGTATTGATCAACGGCCGGCAGGGGGAGGAGGGCAGCTGCATTGTATGGTCCCTTCTGAGCCTGGGCCGGCGTGCAAGGATGTGAGGCGGCGATTCAGGGATCAACCTGACGGTCCCGCGAGACGGCGACTCGGCGGAACAGCTCGGTGTTGCCAGAACGGGGTGTCAGGCGCTCGACCAACCGCGGTGAGAGTTGGTTCAGTGCAAAGATCGGTCTGATTGGCGCACCCGACTCTATGACCTCGGGCTCATCGTCTAGAATTGCTTTAATTACTCTGTCTGTGACCTTTGCTGTCGTTGTCTCGCCTATCAGCCGGTTGGATCTGAATCCGGCGTCTAGCATTCGCTGATACATGCCGTCGCCCACGATGAAACCGGGGCAGATCACTGAGAAGCCGACTGGGGCGTTAAGGTACTCGGCACGCAGTGATTGATTGAGCCCGATCAGCGCAGCCTTGGTGGCGGCATAAGGCTCTTGATAGGCGGGCCCAAGCTTCCCGGCGATTGAGGAGATGAAGACAACGTGGCCCCTTCCCCGATCCAACATGCCCGGCATGACCCTGTGGGTAAGTAAGAGCGGCGCGGCGAGGTTAATATTGATTACTTTCTTGAGCTCCTCGCGCTTGTAAGACGTGAATGCACTTGCGATCTCAACCCCGGCGTTATTCACGAGTAAATCGATTGGGCCCAGCGCCGACTCACAACGATCGATCAGTGGATCGATTTGACTCAAATCCGAGATGTCTGCTGGCACGGCCTCGGCCCTGACGCCGAGCTCGATGAGCTCCGCCGCCACCGCGGCGAGGGCGTCCTCGCGGCGTCCAGAAACGATCACGTCCATGGCTTGGCGCGCCAAACCGCGAGCCAAATGGGTGCCTAAGCCCCCCGATGCTCCTGTGACAAGCGCGGTTCGTCCTTTCAAGACCTTCACGAAGTCTCCTTCATAGAAGTATCGGCCCATCATATTGAATCCGGGCAAGGTGATTTAGGGCGCCCGGCTCAGAAATCGTCGCTGCATCTTTCGTCGATCAACGGTGATAGCGATGATCCCGCGCTCGACCGCAGTTCTTGGCTGGGCCAAGCCCATGCGATGGCGGCCGGAAGAATGTCTCGCTGATCGGTCACTGCGACGGCGCGGCGCCAACCGGTAAACAGGGGTGAACAGTTGTGGAATGAGAAAACGGCCAACGGGCGCAGTTGTAGCTTCCGCATCTTCGGCTGGAACTCCGTTTGAGAAGTTAGACCACCTCGCGCCTTGGCTCACCGTTCCGATCAGGGCAAATCGTTATGCAGTCTTTCGCCGCAACACTTTCGGTGTCACGATTTGCTGTATCCGACCTCCTGCACCATCCATCCATTGCCGTCCGGATCGTTGAATGACAGAAAGGATCCGTAGTCGGTGTGATTCGGATCGACGCCTGACATCTGCTGACCCTCTTCAAAGTGGAAAGGCTCGCTGATATCGAGTCCGTGGGATGAAAGCTCGGCTCGTGCGGCACCGATGTCGGTCACGATCAAATGCAGACCCTTGACGCCGCCCGACCTCTCCAGGTTTCTCATGAGGGCAATAGAACATGGCGAGCCTGGTGGGTTCAACTGGACGACGCGGAAGTCGTCTCCCGCGCTGTAATCACTGTTTAGATCGAATCCGGCTTTCTCGATATAGAACGACTTTGAGCGCTCCACATCCGATACTGGTACGACGATCAGCTCAAGCTTGTAGTCCATGATCAGAGGCTCCATTTGTTTCGAGGTCGCACTGTCCTAGGCTAGGACTGGCTTCGCCGCGTAAATTCATCGGTCGTCCGAAGCTGTGGCCAGAATCCTATCGTGAACCCTAGAGTCAACGATGCTGTCCGATCCCGATATAGTCGATTTCCTCGATTTGATGAGGCGCTTGGCTGGTAGGAGAGTGCTGTGCCCGGTGGTGTAGCTGCCTTCTTCAAGAGGCAGCCACGGTGCTCTCGGCCTGGGATCGCGCCAAGCTGACCGTCGTTAACTGTGCGTCATCTTAGAGCCTAATCTGGATTGGCCATCGGGGCCGAATCAGGCAAGGAGAAGGCCCGCCGGCAGGATCACTAACGGACGAGAGTGTGGCAAGATGTCTGTCGGTTTATAAGGCGCGAGTTCCGCGATTTTCAACCTTTATCTATGCGAGCTTTTGCTCACAAGGTGGATTGACGGTTTACCTCGAAAGAACCGAAAGCACTGCCTCGGGTTTGAGCGGCTCAGGTCTCAGTGCAGCAACCGGAGCGAGTTTTCGCCATCATCGACGTAGTAAACGTCGTTGCCTTTGATGACCAGACCGAACAACGACCCTTCACCGGTCTTCGTATCGGCGGTTCGAACCACTACCTGCTTGCCACTCGGCGTGGTTTCGATCATGTTTCCATCGCCCGCGTTTGTCGTCAGGATGCTGCCGCTCGGAGTAACCACCAGCCCCAGTGGCTGCTTGAGGTGCTGGCCCTGGGAGACGACCGCTCCGCCGGCGTTGACCGCCGTCGTGCGGGTCATCGCCTGGGGGATAGCGGTGATCCGGTTCTCGAGCGTATCCGCCAGGTAGAGGGTTCCGTTGCTCGCCAGTGCGACGCCGGTGGGCCCGATCACCAGCGCTTCGGGGCTATCGATCCAGGGGATCTTGTCGGCGATCACCTGTTCGCTTTGGACCTTCGGCGCTTGCCCGGGGCCAGAGTGAAGGCGAAGCCGCAGCACGGTGGAGTTCTTATCGGAGTGCTTGCCCTGCTTGGCGCCGCCGTTTAGCGCCATGCTGACAAATAGCGTCGAGGTCGATCCCTGAGTGACCGAGGTCATATCCCAGGGGCCCTGGATCTGGTTGTTGGCGATCGTGCTGACCGGCTTGCCGGCGCTGTCAAGGACGATCAGACAGCCCGCCTTGGCGGTCGCGGACATCCCATTTGTCGTGGGCAGGCTGCCGACCACCACATAGCCCCCGGGCAAGATGGAGAGCGCGGTCGTCAGGCCGACTCCCCCGGGACAGCTCCCGGGCAGCGTCTTTGGATCGATCTTGGCGAACAGCGAGCTCTTACCCGCGGTCGTGATCTGATCGATCGTCGTGCCGGTGCCCTGATCGTTGGCCTTGTCGTTGAAGTTACTGACCAGCAGGTTTCCCGCGACCAGTTTGCCCGTCGTGGTGGGCACTACGACGATGCCGTAGGGGTTGATGTCGCCATTGGCAGGCACCGTGGAGCTGACCGTCTTTATCGCCTTCAGGGGTGCGATGAAGGCCGCCTGGCTGGCGCCGCTGCGTCGCGGCCGAGGTCGAGCCGCTCTTGCTCGATCCTCCACAGCCGGCAATCGCCAGTGTCGCGATGGCGATCAGTGCAACCGAATACCTGGGCATGGGAGGGTCTCCTGTCTGGCGATGGGCAACTGGGCTGGTGCTTCGGAGTGCATACGCACCGATCGGCTCAAAGGTTCAGGGGCGCTGAATGGTTCCAGCGCAATGAACCTCGTGAGCGCCTTCAGACGTAACCGATCGTTGAGGCCGTGAATTCGACGATCGCCAAACAGCCGCGCATGGGGTCCTGGTTTCAGTCCCACCATCGCTTCGGTAGGGTCGCAGCGGCGATCGCCGCTTTGCTCGGCGTGGCGGCGCTGCTTGGCTGCGCCGCCGGATCTGGGGGAGCAAACTCCGCCTCCAGCGGTTCGGCAGCTCTCCGACGCTACCTGGCGCAGGTAGAGCCGATCCGGCTCGCCGTCAACAAATTGCTTGATGGCGCCGATCCCACCTTGATCGCCTACGGCCACCACCGGCTCAGCCGGTCTGTGGCGCAGCGGCGGATCGGCTCACTCGAGCGCCGCTTCGGCGCCTACACCGTGCAGATAAACGGACTCGCTTCAGCGCCCGCCCCGATGAGGGCGGCGCAGCGCGCCTACGCCCACACCTACGTCCTCGAGGACGCTTACCTGAGCGCCCTGGTGGCGGCGATTCCCGGGCGCAGCTTCCAGCGGCTCCCAAACACCCAAAATGCCCAGCGCACCGCGATTATCGCCTGGCGCACCAGGCTCGAAGTCCTCGCCGAGCGCCTCGGGATGAGCCTGCCCGCAGACATTGATGCCGCCGGACGGGGTGAGATCGCTCCCTCGCCGCTGGGCAGCTGATCGGGGCCCCGGCGCTGGCGGAAGTGCATCCGCTGACTTTTGCCCCAGCCGAATCGAACCTTTCCGCCGCCGCGGCCGTAGAACCTGCCAAGAAGCCCGATATGGGTCCGAAGGAGGCTTAGGAGGAGGGATGAACGAGATGCAGACGCAGGGATCGAGACGATGGACCTTCGCGCTTAAGACGCGATCGAGGCCGGGCCGTTAGATGGCTTGGCGCCGCCGCCCTCCTACCCCTTGCCTTTGCCGCCTTCCCCGGCCCCGCCGCCGCGATCATCAACGCGCCTCCCCTGGTCAGTCCCAAACCAGCGGTCCAGACCGCCGGCGGCTTCGAACTCAGGGGATCGGTCGATCCCTACGGGCTGGACACCACCTACCACTTCGAATACGGCACAACGACCGCCTACGGCACCAACGTCCCGGCGCCCGACGCCGACGCCGGTTCCAACGAAGGCTTCATTCCGGTCTCCCAGACGGTCACCGGCCTGGCGCCGAGCACCACCTACCACTTCCGGCTCTTCGCCTCCAACTCTGCCGGCCCGAATACCAGCAAAGATGAAACTTTCACGACACCGGCCAACCCCAATGCTCCGCCGCCACCCAGCAATCAGTTCTCGGTTGGCGCGGCGACGACGAAGGGCCAAAGCGCGATGCTGGCGGTCACGGTGGCGGGCGCGGGAACGGTGTCTGCCTCGGGCAAGGATCTGCGGGCGGTGAGCGCCACTGCGACCGGGGCCGGGTCGGTGAAGCTGAACCTGAAGCTGAGTGGCGGCGGATCAAAGGCCTTAAAGAAGGCCAAAAATCACAAGCTGAGGCTGAAGGTCTCGATCAGCTTCTTGCCCACTGGCGGCAGCGCCGCCAGTGCGACAAAGAGCGTCACGTTTAAGGGCAAGCGCTGATGAGTCCAGCGCCCGATTATTTCAGGCGACGGTCCCCAAATCGTCCAAGGCAGGCCCCGCAACGGGAGGAGAGCTGATGAACAAGCTGGTGCAGCACCTAAAACGCACCGGGGAGCAGAGTCCCGGCTTCCGAATCAGGCCCTCCGCGAAGGCGGCAATCGCCGCCGCGGCGGCGGCGCTAGCGCTAGCGGCCTTTCCGTCTCTATCTGCGGCATCGGGCTACCCGACCCTCGCCCCCTTGGTGATCGGCACCGCGGCAGCCCCGACCTCCAGCGGGGCGAAGCTGACCGCGACCGTCTACCCCTATGGCGCCGATACCCATTACTACTTTGAGTACGGCACCAACACCAGCTACGGCACAGACATCCCGATGACGCCGGGGGTGGATCTTGGCAGCGCGGAATACCCCGCTAGCACCGCGGTCGAACAGACGATCGGCGCTCTCACATCCGGCGTCACCTATCACTACCGCATCGTCGCCTCAAACTCCATGGGCGAAGGGACGGGTTCTGGAACGGGCGATAAGACCTTTACGACCCTCTCCAACGCGACGGCGCCCGCGGTCACGATCGAAGCAGCGACCTCGATTGCGGGCGGGTTCAAACTCAGCGGTACGGTCAATCCAAACGGCGCCGCAACGCACTACAAATTCGAATACGGCATCTCGACCGCATACGGCGCCAGCAGCCCCGAAGGCCAGCTCCCGAGCGGGACGAGCGCCGAGGGGGTCTCCACCGAACTCAAAACGCTTCTTCCGAACACGACCTACCATTTCCGGCTCGTCGCGGGAAACTCCGCCGGTTCGAGCGCCAGCGAAGATAAAGAATTCACGACCCCCAAAATCGAACCCGCCGCACCGATCGCCGAAGCGATCGAACCGATCGAAACTGCCACCGGTTACAAACTGCAGGGCAACATCAATCCGAACGGCCTCAAAACCGGCTATCACTTCGAACTCGGAACCACGACCAGCTACGGCACGAATATCCCCGAATCCAACGTCAATATCGGCGAAGGAGAAGCCACCGTCCCCGTCTTTCAGGAAATCGGGTTTGACAAACTGTCTCCGAACACGACCTATCACTACCGGATCGTCGCCGAAAACTCAAAAGGCCCCGGGATGAGCCAGGACGAGGAGTTCACGACCAAACCAGAACCACCTGCCGTTCTCGCAACCCCTTTCACCAAGACCGGCGAAGGCTACGTTATAAACGGCACCGTCAATCCCCAGGGAGCCGAAACGTCCTATCACTTCGAATTCGGCACCACCACCGCCTACGGAACCAACCTGCCCACACCCGAAGCGGTTATCAAAGGCGGTAACGCACCGGTCGCCGTTTCGGTGGTGGTGGGGAACTTTCCGCCGGAAATCCCCTACCACTACCGCCTGGTTGCCAAAAACAAAGGCGGCACGAGGATCAGCAACGATCAGGAATTCATCACTCCGCCCGAAGCCCCGGTGACGCCGCCCGTGCCGCCGATTTCGATCTCACCGCCGCCGAGCATTCCTGCCCCACCGAGCAACAAGTTCAGCGTCGGTTCAGTCACCGCCAAGGGCACCACGGCAGCGCTGCAGGTCAGCGTTCCCGGCCCCGGCACCGTTTCTGCCTCGGGCAAGGACCTGAAGCCCGCCAAAGCGGTGGCGAGTGGTGAGGGTGCGGTCAGCCTCAAGCTGAAGCTCTCGGCGGCCGGCACCAAGGCCCTGAAGAAGGCAAAGGGGCACAAGCTGAAGCTGAAAACGACGATCACCTTCCAGCCAATCGGCGGCGCCGCAGCGAGCGCCAGCAAGAGCGTGATGTTCACCTAGACCGACACAACGTCGCCGCACGTGTGTTGGTATGGCACCAACCAATCTCAACGAGCAACGAAGGAGAATCATGTCGAACTCCCAAGCCCCACATCGCCCCCGCGGGTCGCTGATCTCAGTCCTGCTGCTGATCGCCGCAACCGCGGTGCTTGGCGTCGGCGCCGGCGGTGCGCTTGGCGCCAATGGATCAAAGGTGGTTGCCAAGGAGGCAAAGGTCAAGGGCAAGTCGATTCTCACCGCCACCAACGGCCACACCCTCTACAGCCTCAGCGTCGAGAAACACGGCAAGTTCGCCTGCACCAAGGCAAGCGGTTGCACCGCGCTCTGGCACCCGCTCACCGTGGCCGCCGGGGTGACGCCGAAGGGTCCCGTGAAGCTCGGCACGATCAAGCGGCCCGAAGGCGGCACCATCCAGGTCACCTATCGAGGCCTACCCCTCTACACCTTCATCCAGGACAAGAAATCAGGTCAGACCGAAGGCGAAGGGGTAAAGGACGTTGGGACCTGGCACGCAGCCGCCGTCTCTGGGTGATGAGCGAAGGCCGATAACCAATGGGCAAGCGCCCATGGCTGATCAGTCCGATCCAGGCGCAGCGTCTCATGCCGAGGGCCTGCGCGCCTGGATCGGGGAGATCGAGCGCGCAATACGGAAGCGAACTCGCCTCGCAGCTGCGCTGTTTGCAGCGCTGGCATGCGTTTCGGGGGTCGCCCTTTACCTCGCGATCCAGACCTCCAACGAAAGCGCCAGCAACGGTGAAGTCGCTGGACTCCAAAATCAGATCACCAAACTGCGCGCCGAGCTGATCGGTGCTCGCCTGATCAATCGTCGGGCGGCCCTGGCGGGGTTATCGGCGCACAGGGCGACTAACGAAGTGGCCCAGCTGCGAGCTGAAGTCGGGGCCCTGCGTCAAAGCACCGAAAACACCTCGAAGACCGGAACCGCCGGGCACCATGGTTCGAGCTCGCCGGGTTCCAGCAGCAAACAAAACCAGGCCGCCGGCGCCGGGAAGAGCTCAAGCGCCCCGACCGGAACGAGCGTTGGCGCTGCCAACAACTCAAAGCTCGGCGAGATCCTCGTGGATTCTCACGGCCTGACCCTCTATGACTTTCGAAAGGATCTGGGCACCAAGTCAGCCTGTTATGGCTCCTGCGCGAAGATCTGGCCGCCATTGACGACCACCGGCACGCCAGTCGCTGCCGCCGGAGCCCAGGCATCGCTGCTTGGGAGTAGCCCGCGCAGTGATGGCAGCACCCAGGTCACCTACAGCGGTCACCCGCTCTACACCTACGTGGGTGATTCGAAGCCAGGTGAGACGAGCGGAAATGGCCTCACCGAGTTCGGTGGATCCTGGCATGCACTGCGCCCCAACGGCAAGGAGGTTGGCGGGTAGCGGGGTGACTTGCGGCGAAAGCTCTACGAATGCTGTTATGACCCAAATCGTCGGTCCTGTGGCGCTGTTTACCTGGGGCTACACAAATGACCGCGGCTGGCATGCCTCTTTGCGTTCACCGAGATTTCGAGTCGATCAACCCATTGAGAAGGAAAAGTTCAACGATGATGTTGACCGCACGTTCGGGATGATGGCGGTCTGGGCAAGACAAGGTGAGTCCTACGTTTTCGGCGATGGCGCCAAGTAAATGCGCAGTTGGCGACCCCATTTGTCGCGATAAGAGCGGGTTGACGAAGAGGTGCGCCGCCGATGCCTATGTCGGCGTTGTCCTCGATCTGGGGCGGAATATGGACGCAAATCGGTTGCAATCAGTCGGTTTCAGCGCTTGTATTTGGACCAATTTCGAGTCCGGCTGAACCTTGGAGCTGGACACTACGTAGTCGTTAGAAACAGTGCGTCGACCGCATCCGGCGGCGGGCGCCATTAGATCAGGAGCTGGCTAATGCCTCACCATCGCCTCGGCGCTGCGGCGCTCTCACTCAGTGCTCTGGCCCTGGCCGCCGCCGGCTGCGGGAGCAGCTCGAGCACCAGCTCGACTTCCACGGGCCAATCGACCGCGGCCTCGGTCACAAACCCCGCGAGCTCCTCCAGCGGCTCTGCAACGATCGTCTCAGCGGCCAGCACTCCGAAATTCGGCACGGTCCTTGTCAGCTCCAAGGGGTTGGCTCTCTACGACTTCAAAAAAGACTCAGGTACCAAGTCGGCGTGCTACGGCGCCTGCGCGAAGGTCTGGCCCCCATTGACAACCAGCGGCCCGCCGAAGGCGGCCGGAGGTGCCGAAAGCTCCAAGCTCGGCACGATCAAGCGCACCGACGGCAGCACTCAGGTGACCTACGCCGGACACCCTCTCTACACCTACACCGCCGACATGGAACCCGGTGAAGTCAATGGAGATGGCATCAACTCATTTGGTGGAATCTGGCACGCTCTGGATCCAAGTGGCTCCGAAGCCAAGGCCGCGGCCACAGCTGGCGGCGGTTCAAGCGAAGCTGCCACCACGACGCCTAGTGGCGGCGGCTCGACCGGCGGCAGTGGGGGAGGCGGCTACGGCTATTGAGCGTCAGAGGATCCCATCGGCGCCGATTGCGCCGCGCGCAGCCGCTACCTGAACCTCGACAGCTCTCAGGGCGTATACAGGGTAGTCATGATTCTCCAAATTTTCCCAAGTTCGATCCGATGGCTCCCGCTGCGCTGAGCGATGAGCGCGATGTGCGTGAGGCCTACTCGGCCCACGCGGGCGAGCTCTACGGCTTTGCGATGCGCTCGCTGCAAGACTCCGGCCTGGCCGAGGAGGCGGTGCAGGAGACCTTCCTGCGCGCCTGGCGGGCGGGGGAGCGCTTTGACCCCGAGATCGCCTCGCTGCGGACCTGGCTGTTTGCGATCTTGCGAAACGTCGTGATCGACCTCGGCCGAGCCCGCTCCGCCCGCCCGCTGGTCGCCGAGGCCTGCGATCAGGCTGGCGGCTCGGTGGAGCCGATCGATCAGGCCCTTTTGGCCTGGCAGGTGGAGGAGGCGATGCGAAGGATCGGGGACTCCCACCGCCAGGTCTTGGTCGAGACCTACTACCGGGCCCGCCCCTACGCCGAGCTGGCCGCCGAGCTGGGGGTGCCGGAGGGAACGATCAAGAGCCGCGTCTACTACGGGCTGCGGGCGCTTCGGATCGCCCTGGAGGAGATGGGCTATGAGGACTGAGAGCTGTCGCGCCTGGCGCGAGGGCCTCGGCGCCTACGCCCTGGGCCGCCTCGAGGACTCTGAGCGGGCCGGCCTTGAGGCCCACCTGGCGGGCTGTGGTGAGTGCCGTGCCGAGGCCGACTCGCTGCTCGGCGTTGCCCGCATCCTGCCCCACGCCGACCCGCAGCGCTTCGGGCCCCCGCCGGCCCCCCCGGCCGCGCTCGGGACCCAGATCCTCGCCCGCATCGAGGCCGAGAAAAGCCACGGCGCCCGCCGCGATCGGCGCCGCTTCGGGCTGCTCATTGGCGGCGCCCTCAGCGCCGCGGCCGCCGCCGCCGCGGTGATCGTCTTGGCGCTTGGCGGCGGCGGCGGTGGCCCCCGCCAGGAGGTCGTCTTTGGCTCGCTGCCGCCGGGGGTGCGAATCAGCGCCTCGCTCTCGCCGCGCGCCTTCGGCACCCAGATCGAGATGTATGTGAGCGGGATCCGCTCGGGCACCCTTTGCCGCGTCTTTTTGCGCGGCCGCGGTGGGCAGCGCGTCTCGGCGGGGACCTTTCGCTACCGCTACGGCGCTGACTCAGAGGCGCTGCTCAGCTCCGCCCTTGACCTCTCCCAGACCAAGGCGGTCGGGGTGCGGGCCGGAGGGCGCACCTACGTCGAGGCGCTCGGCGGGGTCGGGGCGCTCGGGGCATAGCTAGTTTTTGGGGGGGCAGAGAATGTCACCGCAGGGCGCTAGCTCTCGCCTCGGCCGGCGCCCCCTTCATCGCCACGAGAGGTTGCCGATAGTCGACGGCGATTCAAACCGCTGTTCCTTCCAGCGTTGAGGCTGCCGACCCTCTTCTGGCGTCCCGGCCCGTTCTCATCTTCTCCGATCTAATCGCGGCTTGTCACGCCCCGAAACGGTGGCGTCGGGACCGGTGGTGGGGGGTATCCGATCAACCACCCCTTTGGACAATTTGCCTGCGGATCGACGGCTCGCGCCGAGCCATAACTGGTCTCCGATGACGCGAGTATTCGATCTTCTTTGTGCTTACCTCTTTCCCTTTCATTTAGTTATTGTCGTTAGGATTCAGTCCTCTTCTAGTTTCATACGCTTCAAGTGACCGAGCAGAATCCGCCGCCAGATTGGTACCCGGCCCCGCATGATCCTGCGGGGCTTGATCGCTATTGGGACGGCGGTGAGTGGACCCAGGAGGTCCGCAAGGCCCAGGAACCGGGGATCGTGGCCCAGATCCGCAGTCTGCCGCTGTGGCTGGCGCTTGTCGTCCCGGCTTTCGTGGCAGTAGGGATTCTGTGGTCGCATCCGGAGGTCTCCAGCGGGTCAATCAGAACGGTCCAGCAGGCGGTCCTGGCGTTCGAAAAACATGAGCTCCGCCATGGAATCACGGGACAGCTGAGTCGCGTCGAGTGCAGGCCGAGCCAGGAAGCGTTTTCGTGTAGCGGCGTGGAATCTCACGGCAGAGATGTGCTCCTAAGGAGAAGCATTTCTGCGATGGTCACACCCGCCGGTTCGGTTGATTTGAATGACGGGCTGGCCGGTCGACGATACCCGCCCGTCCACGCTCTAAAGCCCGAGCGCGACTGACCGAGCACCGCGCAGCTTTCCGTGTCGCCCTCCAGGCGTTGTCCGAAGGAGACGGATCGGGCAATGTGGGGGATCCCCCGATTCTGAGTATGTAGTCAGACGGAGCTGGACTGCCACGCACAACAGCGGAGAACAGAGATTAACCCCAAAGTGCCCACCCGTTACCCGCTTACTCCCACCCTCCGGTTTGGGCCGACCGACCCAGGTACGCCAATTCCTATCCCGGTATCGTCGGTGCGATGAAGACACGGATCTTAATCCTGGGTGCTGGATTTGGGGGTCTCGAGCTGGCAACTGCTCTATCGGAGGGGCTTCGCGAGGAGGCGGATGTAGCGTTGATCGATAGGGGTGAAGCGTTTGTTTTCGGGTTCTCGAAGCTGGATCTGATGTTCGGGAAGGCGACGGCTGAGGCTGTCCGCCTTCGGTATTCAGATTTCGCGAAGAAGGGCGTCCGAATGCTGCGCGAGGAGATCGTTGCGATTGACCCTGAGAGACGAACCGTTACAACTGACACTTCCACACATACGGCGGATTTCATGGTCGTGGCGCTTGGCGCTGACTATGACCTCGCTGCGACTCCCGGCCTCGTCGAGGGTGGTAGTGAGTTTTATTCCATGGCCGGGGCCGAGCGGGTTGCGGCGTTGCTCCCGAGATTTTCCCAGGGACGGATTGTGATCGGCGTCTGCGGTGCGCCCTTTAAGTGCCCGCCCGCGCCCAGTGAGGCCGCATTGCTCCTACACGACTACCTCTCAGATCGCGACGTCCGCAGCGATTGCACGATCTCAGTGGTAATGCCGCTTCCGAGTCCAGTGCCCCCATCTGAGGAGACCTCCGCAGCGCTGCTCACCGCCTTCTCCGAACGCGACATTTCTTTCCTGCCTGGCGCTCGAATCGAGTCTCTCGAGCCTCAGCAAAAAGTTGTGATTCTCGATGATGGCACCCAGATTCCATATGACCTCTTCCTCGCTGTTCCCAAACATCGCGCCCCCGACGTTGTCCTTGAGAGCAGAATGGCCGAGGACGGCTACATCCCGGTTGACTCGGCGACGCTTGAAACCCGCTACCCGGGGGTTTATGCGGTCGGTGACGTTGCCACCGCCGGTGTGCCGAAGGCCGGTGTCTTTGCGGAGGGGGCGGCTCGGGTTGTAGCCGCCTCGCTGATTGCTCGGATTCGAGGGGGCGAGAGGCCAGGACCTCACGCCGGCCTCGGTTCGTGTTTCATCGAGTTCGGCTCAGGCCGGGTCGGGCGCGTCGATATCGATTTCCTTTCCGGCCCCGAGCGGGTTGGCATCTTTCGTGAGCCCTCGGCGACGATCGTCGCTGAGAAGGAAAATTTTGGCGCGAGTCGTCGCGCCCGCTGGTTTGGCCACTGATTCGAACTAAACGGCCCGCTGACGCTCTCACGCTTCAGCCTCGGTCAATCGGCGAGCCAAATCGACTCCGCAACTACATAAGTGGAGTGCGCTTTGCTGTCGCTGTCAGGGGTCCGCGATTGACCCCACGCGAATTAAAAGCCAAGCGGCCACCGCGGTGGGTCATCGGCTGTTGATGCACTCATCGCCGCTCGTCTGGGGCGGACGAGCTCTGCTCAGTGAACCTGATCCGGACCTCGATTTAGAGCCCGCTGGCCGCGCTGGCCAATGAGGTGACGATAAGCACCGAGACGGCTGCAGCGAAAAGCGCGAACAGCGCGATAAAGGCCTTGCGCATTCCTGCGGCCGTGTCGTCGATACCGTGAACGTGCTCGGTATCGAGCCTCACGGCACCCCCATCGTGGCATTCTGACAAGAAGATTCGTGCGGCTGGGAGTGCCGATTTGCGGTCGAGGTGATTGCTAACGGCGATTGGATCACCAGCCCTCATCACATTTCAACCAGCCACCTCGTTGGGGACAACGACGTAGTCCGTCATCTCAGCCCTCCTGGCTTCAGCCATCTCGGCGGGGCGGTCGCTATGGCGATCAGATACCCCGGCCTGCGCTTGCCAATCACCTCGATTCGACTCGGGTTGAGCGGGAGCGCCCCTGAGCCGGCCTTCAACCTCTGCCTGGGTTGCGCAATGCCTTGGCCAGCGCCGCTTGCAGCTCTTTAAGTTGCCCCACTTGCCAAGCCTGGAAGCTGGTCCCTTCTGGTGTCAGGGTCTCGGTTACGGTCGAGATTGGGATGCCATTGGCCCGAGCAGCTTCGTTCAGTCGTTGCACGTCCGGCGTTGCGTTCTGGCTGTTGTAGACCCAGACCCTGATCCTGTGTTCGGAGATCTGTCGTTCCGTCGTGGCCTTATCACTCGGAGTTGGTTCGGCTCCCTCGGCGAGGGCATTGAGGAAGCCGGCGGGAGTCCTGAGCCTGAGTCCCAAGGCCGGTGCAAGGGGGGCGAAAATGCTCTCAGAAGCCCCGATTGACATGCCGGCAAAGCGGCGTCTTATTGCTTTGATCAGGTCGTGATATCGGGCGAGCCCCTTGGTCTCAAACTCGCGACGACGATGCTCGAAATAAGCGCTTTGGGCGGGGTCGCGACTCGCATAATCCGCGGTGATCTGAGCGATCACTCTTCCGACCGCGGTTGGTGAGTACCACTGGTGAGGGTTGTTTCCTGGCTTCAGCCCAAGCAGATTTCCCACCGATAGTTCGGTCCGCTCTGAGGTGGGGTTCGCCGCCAGTAACTTCGATGCCCACGTGTCATAGCCGATGCCGTTGACAATTGCAATTTGAGCTTCTGCCATCGAGCGGGCATCCGCGCTGTTGGGTTCGTAGTCGTGGGGGTCGGCGGCCGGATTGCTGATTATGCTGGTTACTCGGACTCGGTTCCCGCCGAGCTGTGCCGCGATGCTTCCCCAAAAGTCCTCGGCAGCAACTACCCGCATTTGGCCAGCGGGCCCAGATCTTGCCCCCGAACCGTTGCAGGCAGAAACCGACAGCGCGGAAATGATGCAAAGCGCGCATGCAGGGAGAAGGCGATATGGCTGCGCTTTGAGCAAGGACTCCAAACCTTCGGTTATGCACCCTGGCCGGAGACCGGGGCCGTCGGACTGCCAGCCTACACGAGATTGAGACTCAGTCCCATTTTAGACTGCCCAGCGCCAGCTTGCCCACTTGGCAGTGGATCGCGCAAATCGGGATCGGGACCTAGGAAACCCGGCTTGAGGAGATAATGGGAAGTGAGAGCTGGCCATATGCAAGGGACCTGAGTTGACGCCGGGGCGGCGAGCGAGAAACAATGGCCCCAACCTTGCCCGCGGTCTCCCCCTCCTTGTGCGTCGCAGTGATTCTGCTCGTTTGCACCATCGCGCTCAGTTCGATGGCCGGTTGTGGCGGCGCTTCAGGAGGCCGATCACAATCTCTGAGTGGCCGCGAAAGCAACGCTCAGAGTGCGGCCGGCAGCGATTTCAGGGCGCAGCGGATTCACGAAAGGAAGGAAGACGCTGAAGCTGAGGTCCAAGACGCCGAAGAAGAAGGCGAATAGGCGCCGCCGCGGGCGCAATCGGCTCGCTCTCAGGCCAGACCGACTTGGCGCCGGCGGCATCTGGAGCCGGACCCAGACAAGCCAGGGTTAAATCTGGCGATGAGCGCCGTCGACCGATCTCAAAAACGAAAAAGAAAGTGGCGTCCCCTGTGCCCCATCCGACCGAAAAAGGCGAGGGGCGGGGGTGGTTTGATGCGGTGGCCGAGATCTAGTCCAACCTTGCGAGCAGCGACCGCCTTTTTTCGATTTGCATACTCATCGTCCTCGCCTGGATCGTTGGTTTGGTTGTCGGCCTCGCGGCCTCGCGGCCTCGAGTGAGAGTGCCCTAACCGGGATCATGTCGGCGATGACGCTGCTTTTGGTAGCGGTGCTAAAGAACTCCGAGCGGAGGGCGGTGTGCGCGATTCAGCTCAAGCTCGATGCGATCGCCTCGGCGCTCCTTGCAGATCGAGAACCCGGACCGGGGGGGTGTCAATCGACAGCTCATTGATTGCCAGGCGTGGAGCAGATCAGAGTGGATGGCGGCGTTTCCGTGAGGATTCGGGCACCGTGGCCGCCCCCATGGCCGGCCCCTTTGCTGTTGTAATCTGTTCCCCCGTCGACACCGGGCCGCCGGCGCTCAGCCCGAGGTCACCTCGCCGAAAACAACGCATCGTTTGGGTGATTCTCCGTGGAAGGTGCTCTCGTCGTAGCCAAGCTCGCCACTGATCACGGTGCCGGTACTGGTGGCGCCTGAAAATGCGGACTCCCCATAATTGTTCCGAGCTCCACCTTGACCTTCGTCTAAGCGCATCACCGCTGGATGGCCGGCGGTTTCGGCTTCGTAGCTGAATGTCGAGCCGGCGGGCTGTCCGTTCCCAACGGCGCTCAGAACGGAGCCGGTTTGGGCCGGAGAGCTCAGGGTTACATCGACATTCAAACTTTCACAGCTGGCGGTGATCGTGTAGCCGGCGATCGAGGCGACGCCCACATTGCTTTCTCCTGGAAGCAGCGTCTTGAAGATCTTGTTTGGAGTCTGCCCGTTAACGACGCTGGCGCTGCCCGCACTACTGGCGCTCGGAACCGTTCCGAGCGAGTTGAGGTTGAAGTCGGCGCCGGTCAGGGAGCCAGCGGCGATTTTTGCGCCGGTGACGGCACCGTCTCTGAGCTTTGCTTCGGTGATTGTGTTGTTTTTGATCTTCGCCCCAGTGACCGCGTTCTTTTTGAGCTGGTGGGTCCCGACGCTATTTCTCTTCAGCTGGGTGGCCGCGTATGCCCCGCCGCCAATTGCCAAGAACAAGGCCAGGGTCGCGACCACATTGGCGTAGGTCAGCTTGCCAATCAGGCTTCTCACGGGTGCCCTTCTCTGGTCGTCATTGCGGCTGAGTCAGATCGAAATGCCCCGGCCCTCGAAGCGGTCGCCGGGCCGATAAGGGGATAGTTTGCCACCTTGGCGCGGAACCCCCAACTCTCCTCGAGCCAATTCGCAACTGAGCAGAGCAGCCGCGAAGCCAAGGTCGGCCCCAGCCAGGCGGGGAGGAGGCCCTGCCCCAAAGCCTCAGCCCCGAGAGGCGCGAGCTCGATCATCGCCCAGACCGCATGGATTTCTTCGCGGTCGTGTTACTTAAGGCACAATGGCTAGATACCGCTTTGAGGATTTCATCGAGTACGCCCGGACCAAGCGGGGGCGGGAAAACATGGCTCTGGCGCTGATCGCCGCGGGATCGGTCGTGGGCATCATCGCGATCGGGCGCTTCTAGCTGCGGAGAAGTCCCGCGCGCTTGATCTCAGGGGGTTCAGCCGCTCGGCGCGCGACCGAACAGCGAAGCCCAGACCAAATGCCCGCGCCGAGCATCCCAGATCTGGGGTCGATGGCTGGCCCGGCAATGAAGCGGGAATTTCAGTGGCTTAGCCCTCGCTTCCCGGCGCGGCAGCGTAACCGCAACGAGCTGTCCTGTAGGTGTGTTTAGGTGATCAGCTGCAGCCAGATTGCAGCGTGAAGGCAGAGCAGGCGCAAAGGCCAAACCCCATGCCGACTTTATTCGCAAGTTTTACGAAACGACCAAGCTCGGGCGAATCCGTTTGAGCGGGGATTGGGCTATGCGTCGATTCTCGCCTGCTTGGATCAATCGCATCCTTGCGGTGCTGATTTGCGCTGCTGCGGCCTGGGCTTGCCAATCATCTCCGGCCCTGGCGGAATCCTCTTGGACCGTCACCGATCTCGGCCTCAGCGGCGAAGAAACCATCTTCGGGATGTCTTGTGAGTCGAGCTCGCTCTGCGTCGGCGTCGGCCAGGGAGGCACGATCGTGACTTCAACCGATCCGACCGGGGGCAGTGGCGCCTGGGCGATATCCCACGTGGCATTGAGCGAAGGCCTAAAGGGCAACCTGCGGGGTATCTCGTGTCCGTCTGCTTCACTCTGCGTGGCAGTCGATTACAGCGGCGGGATCATGACGACGACCGATCCGTTGGCCGGCGGGGCCGCCTGGAAACCGGTGCGCATTCCGGGCGCACGGTCGCTCTTTTCGATCTCCTGCGCCACTCAGTCTTTTTGCCTGGTTGTCGGTTTCGAAGGCGAGCTGATCACCGCGACAGACCCGACCGGGGGTGCCGGAGCCTGGAAGGTCACCCATCTATCCGAACCGGTTGGGCTGCACTCGGTTTCTTGCGTGGGAAAATCCCTGTGCGTAGCTGGCGACACCGAGGGAGACCTGGTCTCCTCGAGCGAACCCGAGGCTGGCTCTGGCGCCTGGAACTTGACCGGTCAGCCGGGTGGT
This sequence comes from uncultured Solirubrobacterales bacterium, assembly GCA_963745305.1. Lineage (GTDB taxonomy): Bacteria > Actinomycetota > Thermoleophilia > Solirubrobacterales > 70-9 > CAVUWL01. The sequence continues at coordinate 69,834 of CAVUWL010000017.1, read as the reverse complement.
CTCAGCCCGATCCTCGGGGTTTCATGCACCGACGGTGGGTTCTGCACCGCCGGCAGCGCGGGATTTGTTCTGACCTCGAGCGCTCCCACCGCGATGCCGGCAATCTGGACGCAAACACCGCTGGCCTCGCGATTTCAGATACTTTCGGTGTCGTGTCCCTCAAGCTCACTCTGCGCGGCGAGCACAAATAACGGCGAAATCACTGCGTCTAAGAATCCAACGGGTGGGTCGTCTGCTTGGTCCACAGTTCGAATCATCCCCGGCTTGACCAATGCGCTGTTCGGTCTCTCCTGCCCATCCGAAGCCCTCTGTGTCGGCGCCGGTAAGTATGGCCAGCTCGTTACCTCGATTGCTCCGGGGGCCGAAATCACCCCGATTGTGCCGCCCCCGCCGCCGCCCCCTCCCCGCACGAGGCTTCTCCGTCGGCCACAGCACAGAATCCGACTTGGTGCACGCAGGCGGACGGCTGAGGTTGGATTCCGCTTCGGAGCAAGCGGGGATGCCACCGGGTTTCGATGCAAGCTCGATCGTAGACCCTCTGCTTGGTGCACTTCTCCCAGGCGCTACCGAATCCGGCTGGGACGCCACACATTCCGGGTCAAAGCGGTCGGGCCGGGAGGTGCAGATCCCAGCCCCGCGGTATTTCATTGGTTGGTGCTTGGAGGCTGAATCTGCTCCCGCGCCGCTTCCAAACGCGCTGCCGTGGCGCTCCACCGCGGGGCCGGAGTGATCAAAGGTCGAGGAGGGATCTCTGCCGGATCCCCGAGTCGCCCTGCCGCCACCGGGCCCTGACTGGATATCGTCTCGATCGTGTCGGGCCACGCTCCTCCCGCTTCGCCGCCGGGGGTTGAGAGAGCGCGGCGATTTCGACCGAAATGGCATTACGAGCTGTTCGTTTGCGGTTTCCGCGGACACGAGCTGATTGGTAACGATGTCGCCGAGGTTCGCCCTCAGGATTCTGTGGTGCTCCGCGAGGATGGCGGTGTTCGCTGGTGCCGGTGTCTGCGTTGCGACAGCTGGTTGCCTCTATCGCCCCCTCAGAACGCGCCGAGACTTCATCTCTCCCCGCCGGCGGAGATCGCACTGCCTGCTCGCGGACGGGTCCTGCGCGACAAGATCATCCTGCGCGCAATTGCGATTGATCGAGCATTTCATTTCGTTCTGCTGAGCGCTCTGGGCGTTCTTGTCTTCTTCATCGCGTCTCATCAGCACGAACTGCAGCAGCGCCTCTACCGCGTGCTCGCCGACATTCAAGCCGGGGTCGGGGGAGGACCGGTGCAATATGGACGCACGGGAGTCATCCGCGACCTCGACAAGCTGTTCACCCTCAAGTCGACCACATTGCACCTACTCGGAGCAGCGCTCTTCCTCTACGCGGCCATGGAGGCGCTGGAGGCGGTTGGACTCTGGTACAGGCGTCGCTGGGCTGAGTACCTGACCTTCATCGCCACCGCCCTGTTCTTGCCGCTTGAGTTCTTTGAGCTGACCAGGAGGGTGTCGGTTCTAAAATTGGTTGCCTTGGTCATCAACCTGGCGATCGTCGTCTACCTGGTCTGGGCGAAGCGACTTTTCGGCGCCAGGGGAGGGGTCGGAGCCGAGCGCGCCGAGCGCGAGCGCGACACAGGATGGGAGGCGTTGGAACGAAGCACCCCAGGATCTGGGCAGCCATGACTTCCTGAGCGAAGCGATCACGGCGCGCCTCTGGCTCCGCGGGTGACCTGAATTCCGTCCAGTCGATTGGTCAGGTCACCAATGGCAGGCCCCGGGTGCGGGGAGTTTTCCTCGTCGAGCTGCTGATCACCGAATCGACTCTCGGGGAGTTCAGGATCGGGTCGAGCGGGGTAGATGCACAGCATGCGGAAAACTCGGATGACCGTTAGCAGCATGCAAAAGACCGCGGTCCGCAACTTTCGAGCATAAAAGTGATTGATACTTGGTAGCAGCTGCGTCCCGGATTCCGCCATTTTGCTAGAGGAGGCAAAGATGCACCAAAACGCGAAGCTCCTGATCGCCACCTTGTTGACCGCAACCTGCCTTGTCCAGGGCGCGGTTGCGCAGGCTTCCTCCACGCCAACCCTCATCACCGGCACCGCGTCAGCGGTTGGCTCGTCAAGGGTGACGCTGCATGGGATGGTGAATCCGAATGGTGCCGCCACCCAATACAGCTTTGAGTGGGGCCCCACCAATGCTTACGGATCCAGTAGCCCGCTGCACTCGGTCGGCCACGGTTCAGACCAGGTATCAGTTCAGGCAACGATCGCAGGTCTGCTCCCCGGCACGACCTACCACTATCGCATTGTCGCTTCCAACAGCCTTGGTGGCAGCGCCAGCGGTGCCGATCGCACCTTTAAGACCACGGGGCATCCGCCGGCCGGTGTCGCAACCGGCCCGGTCAGCCAGGTCGGCCTTCGCTCGGCTACTGTCACCGGCACAATCGATCCGAATGGGGTGGCCACGACCTACATGTTTGAGTACGGTTTGACTGACGCTTACGGGAGTGAGACCCTCCCCGCCGTCGTCGCAACAGGTTCTAAATCGGTTGCCGTCTCAGCCCAGCTTCAGGGCCTGGCGCCGGGCACGGTCTTTCACTACAGGGTGGTCGCCGTGCACGGTGGCAGTATTGATTCCTACGGCGCAGATGGGACCTTCGTGACCGTACCCCTGCACCGTCGGATCGCGCGGGTACGGGCTAACACCACGCCGCGAAGAAATCGAAATAGACCCTATGCCTTCACGACCCACGGCCGGGTTAGGGGTGGAGGTTCGCTGCCGGGCTCTGCTAAGTGCGCCGGGACCGCCACGGTGATCTTCCTTCTTCATCATCGCCCCGTAGCGCTCAGATTCCTGTCGGTGCAATCCAACTGCACCTTTGCAACCGTGACGTCGCTCAAGCATCTGACCCGCCTCGTGAGAGGTCAGGGCCGACTGCGGCTCCGCGTCCTAATTCGCTTCCGCGGCAACTCCTATATGACCTCGGCTCGGGCACGACCCGAGGCGGTCACGTTGTTGCGCTGACCTTCGGCTGCCAGGAACTCGGATTTCGATCCGCCGTCAGCTGTTGGCCGTTGATCGGTTGGGGCGGAGGGTGGGTCGGGACCATCGGGCTCAGCCGGTTCGCACCGTGAAGCGGGTTGGGATGAGGCGCTCGGTTCGCTTTGGGGGACGCAGATAGTCCCGCTGCTGTCGGGCTGGAAGCTTCACCGGCTTGACCTCGTCCAGATGCTCATAGGGCACGCAGGAGAGTAGATGGCTGATCAGGTTCAGGCGCGCCGCGCGCTTATCATCGGCCTCGACCACATACCAAGGGCTCAGATCGGTGTCGGTGTAGTTGAACATGCGGTCCTTGGCTTCTGCATAGTCGACCCAGCGAGCCCGAGCCTGCAGATCGATTGGGCTGAACTTCCAACGTTTACGTGGATCTGAGAGCCGTTTCTCAAAACGACGCTCCTGCTCCTCATCGCTCACTGATAGCCAGTACTTCAACAAGATGATTCCGTCATTTTTGAGGGCCTCCTCAAATGACGGGCAGAACCGCAAGAACTCCTCGTACTGCGCATCGCTGCAAAAGCCCATAACCCGCTCGACGCCGGCCCGGTTGTACCAGCTGCGGTCAAAGAGGACGATCTCACCCGCCGCGGGCAGATGGGCGACATACCGTTGGAAATACCACTGTGTCCGCTCCCGCTCACTGGGCGATGGGACCGCGATCACTCGACAGGTTCGAGGGTTCAGGTAGGCAATTATTCGCTTGATCACCCCGTCCTTGCCCGCCGTATCCCGTCCCTCAAATAGCACCACGAGGCGCTGATGCGTGGCGACTATCCACTCCTGCATGAAGACGAGCTCGGTTTGCAGGTGACGAAGCTCCTTCTCATACTGCTTGGCGCTGAGCTCGCGAGACGATGCCATTGAGGCAATCATCTCAACTCTGGCGAGACACTCGAGCTAAGCGGATGCGCGGGCCACGCCGGGGCGGGGTTCGAGTCGCGTTCTTCGCTCGGCAACCGCGATGGGTGCGGCTCGTTGCTCAGATGCTGCTTAGTGTGAAGCGCCGCGCTATTTGATGTGACGCTGCCTTTTAGAGCGGCAACTTGGGCCGCGGATGATCCTGCCGAGGTCGATCAGTTTTTGACCTTGCAAGTCCCCTGAAGGTTGCGTGAAATGGCGCGACCGTCGGCTAGGTAATAGGTTCCCTTGGCGGCCGTAAACAGAGCGCTGCCAAATCCACGGGGCGCCGGGCAACTGGCGCTGATGAAGCTTCGATTCTTTCCACGAACGTTGTAGCTGCGGTGCAGGGTCAGCTGAAACCCGGTCGCATAGCCCCAGTTCTCAGTCAGGGTCGGCATCTGCACCGATAGCGTCGTACCAAAGGAGCCGCCGCCGCTGTGCAAAAAGTTGAGAACCAGCACCTGAGCGGTTGGCACCGGTTCGATCCCATAGATCTGCGCCAGGATCACCCGCTTGCCGTGCAGGACCGAGTTGAAGGCAAGCATCCTTCCTCGGGCCGGAAATGGCGCCTCGGTCGGAATGCCGATGTGGGCGGTGAAGGTACCGGCTCCAACCAGGGCAGGGCGGCAAGCGGACAAGGCTTGCTTGGTCGTCGTAGACCTGATCAGATCAAGCCGACAGGTCGGCAGGCCCGCCGTGGATACCCTTCCGTTGCGATTGATGGCGATCGTCAATCGCTGCAGCTGGGGCGGTTCCCGTCCTTCGGTCGCCGACAACGCGCCCGCCATGTGCAGGGAAACCGGAACGACGCTACTGCGCGGCAGGGCGTGAGGGGTGATCCAGCCATTGAATGAGGCGCGGACATTGACGCCGCCGAAGACTTCTGCGTGGGCGGCCGCCGAAAAAGAGGTCAGACAGCCGGCGAGTACGACGAGGGTCCAGAGCGTTTTTTTCTTTGCAGGCACCGCTTTAGCCTAGCCAAGTTGCGTTCGCAACTTTCGTATTGGGCCCTGCCACAGCGGCTGAGCCCGGACCCTGCCGCTTGATCGTGGGGCGGGCCCGAGATGGCGGTTGGGCAGGCGAAACTTTAGGAAGCCCATAGCGGCGCTAAAGAATCGGCAGCTAGCTTGGGCCCATGAGCAGCACAGCTAGATCCTATGAGCGGGTTTTGGGAGCACTTGTTGCCGAGGCTCGTGTTGGTCGCCTCGCCCGGGTGGTGAGCGGTCGCCGCGATGATCAGAGCTCGGAGAAGCCGTGTGGCGGACGGGGGTGGATCAACGGTCGGGAAGTCGGCGATCCAAATCCACGCTTTTCCCATCTCGGTCATAGCCACGACTAAAAACCACCCGATTTGCGCGGCGCGTCCTCCGATGCCTAGCCGATGACGCGGCAATCGCGGGTCAGGGTAGTGCTCAGTTGCTGCCCGTTGGCGAAATCGAAGCTGCCCTTGGCGAAATCGAAGATCGCTCCCGGAAAGCCAGGCGGAGCGGCGCAGCTCGCGCTGAGAAGGCTGCGCCATTTCCCTTCGTAGCGATATCTACGACCGATTTCAAGCTCGATGTTGGTCACGTAACCAAGTTCGCCCGCGATCTTGGGAATCGTCGCCGAGAGAACTGTGCCGAAGGTGCCGACGCTGCGCTTGACTACCTTGAATGGGAGCACGAGCGTCACCTGCACCGGATCAGATACGTAGAGGTGAAAGAGCATCTCCGGTTGGCCGGCGCTTCTGCCGTTGAAGACGAGCAGGCTTCCCCGGGCGGGGAAGGGTGCCCGCCCGGGGAACTCCACGTATCCGTCGAAGCTACCGCGACCGATGAGCGCCGAGCGACAGCGGGCGAGTGCGGCTTCGCCGGTTGTCGACTCGAGCGAACCCATCGCGCATACCGGGAGGCCGCGGGAGAGCAGCTTGCCGTGGCGGTTGATCGCGAACGAAACCCGTCGCAATTCGGGTGGGCGGGTGCCATTTACGGTGCCGATCGATCCGCTGATTCGAACCGTTACGGGGGCCGGTTGCTGGCGCGGCAGGGCCCGGGGGCTGAAGCCACCACCGAAGTTGATCTGAAGGCCTTCGCTTTGGGTAATTTCGCCATGGGCGACGCCGACGCTGAAGAGCGCAACCAGTAAAAATGCGAGCGAGATGGCACCGCGGCGTTTCATAACCCTCCCTCGGAGTGTAGGCGGCGGGCTTTGACTGCTCCGCCAGAAGGTTGATCCCTCGGTGCGGGCTGCCGCTTAAACCGCGGTCGCCGTCCTCGAGATCGCGTGGGATCGCGTGGCTGGTCAGCCGAGGGTGGCGATTTGTCGACGGTCAAGGCGCGGAGGACTGCGCCCTCCCCGCTCGGCGGTCCAACCTCTGCGCTTTGCGCCTAGCCCCTGCAATGTGAGCCGTAGTTGTCCGCAGAGGGGTTGGCGGTTGGTGCTGATGGCCGGCCCTTCGGCGCCAGATGGTGGCCCCATGAATGGGGCAACGATCGCCGGATCTCCGATTGGGCCCGAGGGGGGCCCGGGCTTCGGCCGGGTACTGGGTGGGTTGACGATCGCTGGGGCGGGCCTGACGCGCTTTCGCTGACCCGAGTGGTAGCCACCGCGGTTAAAGCCTCGGCGCTGGCAATCACGGTTATTCCCTACGGGCCCCTCCCGGTCAGCTTCCTCGCGCTGTGAGGCGAGGATCTGGCAGGCGAGGCCGGGTTGCCATTTGATCAGGCGCGCGAGGTACTGGGTGATCTGCGGCTTCAGACCCGCGCTTACGGAGGCGGCTCCCCGTCGTGGGTGATGAGCGAGTACGCCGAGCGCGGTGAGGTTGATCATCGTGGTCGGGTCTCCTCATCACGGCAGGCTTGGCAGGGTTTTTCTGGGCAGCGTTGCGACCTCCCTGCTGCACGGCGCCGCATGTCCGGTGGCGGTTGCACCGCGTGGCTTTGCGGGTTCCGATCACTCGCTCGGCATCCGCCTGATCGCGATCGCCTACGACGGGACCGCTGGGTCAATGATTGCGTTGCGCCACGCTGAGGCTCTCGCCCTTCGAACCTGGGCCTCAGTGCGATTGCTCACCGTGGTCTCACCGGCCCGCGCCCCAGCGATTCCCGGAAGCGCCGGCTTGGTGCCCGCGGTTCCGCCTCAGTCGGAGAAGGTACTCGCGGCGGGCATCGCGGCGGTTGGTGGGGCTGTTCGGGCCGACGGTCGCGGCTCTCGCCGCCGCCTGGGGCGAGGACGTGGATCTGATCGTGGTCGGTTCGCGCGGCTATGGACCGGCCCTGAGGGTGGTCCTGGGCTCGGTCTCAACCGAGCCCTCGCCGACCTCGCCCTGCCCCGTTCTTGTCACCCAGCGTGGAGGCTGGGCAGGCTGGGGGGGTAAACGGCCAAGCTCGTAGACCGCCAGACCGGCGGCTAGGGTTCGTTGGCTTGAGCGGAGGAAGATGATGAAATCGGCAACCAGATACTTGAGCTTCGAAACCAGCTCACGGCGCGAGCTGATCCGGATCACCGAGGAGGTTCAGGAAACCGTCGAGGAGGCGGCAATCTCGGAGGGTATGGCGCTGGTTTCGGCGATGCACATCACCGCCGGTATCTGGGTCAACGATGATGAGCCCGGCCTCCACGAGGACATGCTTGAGTGGCTCGACAAGCTGGCGCCTCCAAGCTGGGCGTCGGCGCCAGATCGGGTCGCCCAGGAACTCCTGCCTAGCGGCGGTGACTACCGCCATCATCGCGGCGGAGAGGACAACGGTGACGCCCACCTAAAGAATCTCCTCATGCATCACCAAGCAATCGTTCCGATAACTTCTGGTCGCCTAGATCTGGGTCCCTGGCAGCAGGTCTTTTACTGTGAGTTCGATGGTCGTCGGCCCAAGCGAGTGATCGTTAAGGCGATCGGCGAGTAGGCGCTCCCGCCGGGGGATCCGTTCGGTCACCCTCAGCGCCAGCTCTGCGTCGTCCCTGAGCCGCAGCCTTCGGCGACTGCAGATCACCCGGACCGATCGCCAGAGTGCCCGATCCGTTCGGCACGTTGGCGCACTTCCTTTGCCGCGCCTCGCGTCGCCTCGACCGCGACCTGGGTGGCGGCGCTCATGCCCTCGCTTGGTTTGCCGCCGACGATGTCGCGAAACGCGTTCTTGAAGTGCTCGGTTCGGCGGTCGGGAGAGAATCTCCTCGCAGCCTTGGCCTGCTTCTTGGGGCGGCGCTCGCGATAGCGCCGTCGCGCCCAGGCTGAGTCGGGCTTACCGATCCGCGCCGCCCCATAGATCGCGATCGGAAAGACGAAGAAGCCAATCGTCCCGTGCAGCCAGCGGCTCTTCAGAAAGCAGATCGCCACCACGCTAATTAGCAACAGCGCCGAGAGCACCGTCGCCAGGGTGCTTTCAGATTCAGATCCAAGGTGAAACGGGTTGACGCCAAGCACCACCAGTCCCATCGTGGCGGCGGCGATCACCGTGGCGTCGATCGACTTGCGGCCCTCCTCGGCCCAGTAGACGTCGTCGAGATAGACCCAAAGTGCGAACTCATCGATCGTTAGGCCGGCGCCGATTCCGAAAAGGAAGGCACAGAACTCCACCAAGTGACCGTTGCCAAGAGCGGCGAAACCGAGCGTGCCGGCCAGCATCATCGTAACGATGCCGAAGACGAGGTGGTGCAGGTGGACGCCGCTATCGCTGACCACGCTGCCCGGCCACCACGGCACCTTGGGACTCCGCATCAAGCGGGTGCTCATCCGGATGAAGGCGAATGAAAGCAGGAATCCAACCAACACCAAAAAGACCGCCTGTCGGTGGTGGACCCCGAGTTCGTTCCAGAATTCCGAGAAGACCGAGGTCCCGATCATGCGCGGGCGGGGGTGCGCTGGGAATGTGGCGCTGATCTTTCGTCCTTGGCTGCGATCAAATCGATCGCGAGTAGCACCGCGGCGATCGCGTAGAGAGGGGCCAAGACTATGTTGGATATCGACTCAGCGCACCACTCCGCGACCAATGAGCCGCCCAGCAGGTGGTGGACCGAGCTAGTCAGCAGGTCGGTGATCGAGTCGCCGACGATCTCGATCGGTGCAAGCACCCCAAGCACCGTCCAGAAGCGCCCCCGCACCAGCGACAGGCTGCGGGAGAAGGCAGCGCGAACCCCGCGATTCTCGATCTCGACCACGGGGGCGGCGAGTCCGAAGAAGGTGAAGACGATCACCCCCGGTGCAACCAGAAAGATGACCCCAACCGCAACCAGCAATCCGTAGATCAGGTCAACGGCGATCAGCCTGGCGTATTTGAGCCGTTTGGCGATTTCCCAGGTCGAGGGGGCGCGACCAGGCTCAGCCTGGGTAAGCGAGATCGCCACCGCGCCGCTGTAGAAAACCTCGCCGAGTAATGCGGTCAGCGATAGCGCTGAGACGGCGCCGATCGCAGCGGCTACCTCGAGCTCGTCCTGAGCGCTGGTCGAGCCGAGTTGGGCCTTGATCGCCAGCGCGTCGATCAGCCCGATCGGGACGAAGACGAACGCTGCCAAAAGCAGCAGCGAGGGTGCCCGCGCCGCGTAGGTGCGGACAATTCGAGCATAGATCGACGCGATCTCGGCGAGTTGGGCCACTCTATCCGCGGCGGCGTCCGGCCTTGACCCGACCGCGAGCCTCGAGCTTGGGGCGTGAGGATTGCGCGGCGGGAACCCGGCGCAGATCGCTGAGTTCGGATATCAGCAGCTCCTCTGCACAGCGACGGTGCCAGTGGTGATGGTCTGCTCCGCCCAGGCGACGGACGAACTGAACGATCGTGTGCTCGCTGCCAATCTCGATCTCGCCATGGCATCCAGGGCAGCGGTAGAGCTTTTGTGAGATGCCGCGGATCAGCCACGCCTCATCACCCTCGCCGTTTCGCCCCCGCAGGCTCCAACGGATTGAGGGGAGCCCATCGTGCTGGCCCGGTGCGGTCATCGCATTGATCATCCAACCAGATCAGAAGGGAAAGCAGAAGGCCCGGCGAAATGGACCGCCGTGACCAAGACCGCGACAAAATCACTTCAGCTGCAGAGCCTTTCCGAGTACATACAGGAGCGCTTCGATGAGTTCTCGCGCTCCCAGAAAGACGTTGCCCGCTACATAGTCGACCATCTGGACGAGGCCGCATTCCTGACTGCAGAGGAGCTGGCGCGCAGAGCAAGCACCTCTTCATCGACGGTGGTCCGATTCTCCCAGGCCCTTGGCTTTGAGGGGTATCCCGAGCTCCAGCAGGCGGCGATCGAGGAGTATCGAAACTCGATCGCCGGCAGCAATGGAGGAGGTTCGGGCGGCGCCGCGCTTTTCTCGTTCGACCACTCCGAGCTGGAGGGCTCGCTCGGCGCCGACTATGCCAATCTCGAGGAAACGGCGCGCCAGCTCACCCGCGAGCAGGTCGACGCCTCTGTCGCCGCCTTGGCCAGCGCCCATCGCGTTGTCATCGTCGGTGTCGATCAGATGGCATTCTTTGCCAGCTACCTGCGCCACACGCTGAGCCTGCTCGATATACGGTCGGAGATTGTCGCCAGCACCGGAGGCGAGTCGCTGCAGCGGCTTGGCCGCATCGATGAAGACACCCTGGTTATCGTCTTGTCGGCGGGTCGCGCCCACCCGCTCTTGTTGAGGGCGATGAAGCTTGCCGTGCATCGGCGGGCCCGCACCCTGGCAATTTCAGATGCATCGCTCTCTGAGGTCGGCGAGCACGCCGAGCTGACCCTTTACTTCTCTTCAAACAGCCCCTCCTTCGCCCGATCGAACACCGCGCTGATGGCGCTCGTTCAGGCTTTGGCCCACGGTCTATACGCCCGCGACGAGGCGGCTCACAAAGACCGTATTCGCGCTTACAAGCTGAAGTAACCAGCTCCCGTATATTTGGAGGCAATGACCGAACGCGCCACCTTTCGGGTGAAGACGGGTCTTGCCGAGATGCTCAAGGGCGGCGTGATCATGGATGTTGTCACCCCCGAGCAGGCGAAACTGGCCGAGCAGGCTGGCGCCTGTGCGGTGATGGCGCTGGAGCGGGTTCCCGCCGATATCCGCAGGGACGGGGGCGTCGCGCGGATGTCCGATCCGGCGATGATCCAGGGGATTCAGCAGGCAGTGACGATCCCCGTGATGGCGAAGGCGCGAATCGGGCACTTCGCAGAGGCCCAGGTCCTGCAGTCGCTGGAGGTTGACTACGTGGACGAGTCGGAGGTCCTGACTCCGGCCGACGAGCGAAACCACATCGACAAGTTCGCCTTCGACGTCCCCTTTGTGTGCGGTGCCACCAATCTCGGCGAGGCACTGCGCAGACTCGGTGAGGGTGCCGCGATGATTCGATCCAAGGGTGAGGCGGGGACCGGCAACATCGTCGAGGCGGTTCGCCACATGCGTGAGATCACAGCGGGGATTAGGAGGCTCTCCCAGCTTCGTGCTGAGGAGCTTGCTGGCGCGGCCAAGGAGCACCAGGCGCCGCTCGAGGTAGTGCGCGAGGTTGCCGAGGCGGGAAGGCTGCCCGTGCCACTCTTTTGCGCTGGCGGAATTGCCACCCCCGCCGACGCGGCGTTGATGATGCAGCTGGGCGCCGAGGGCAACTTCGTTGGCTCGGGGATATTCAAGAGCACTGATCCCGAGCGCCGGGCCCGCGCGATCGTCGAGGCGACCACCCATTTCAGCGATCCCGAACGGGTCACCGCTGCCTCGGTGGGTCTGGGGGGAGCGATGCCGGGGCTGGAGATCTCCGAGCTCGCTGCGGCCGATGCCCTTCTCCAAGACCGCGGTGCCTGACCGCGATAGGGGTAGGCGCGCCGCCGCGATGGCGGTGCGGGTAAGGGCGGGAGGGCCGCCGTGCTGATCGGCGTACTGGCGATCCAGGGGGGCTTCGATGCGCACCGTCGCATGTTTGAAGGCCTCGGGGCCTCGGTCCGCGAGGTGCGGGCTGCGGCCGATCTGGATCGCCTTGATGGACTTGTGATCCCCGGCGGGGAGAGCACGACGATCTCGATGGGAATCGATTCCGCGGGCCTCGGTCCGTCGATCCAAGCCCACCACGAGCGGGGTGCCGCTGTGTTTGGCACCTGTGCGGGAATGATCGTCTGCGACGATGCTCACCTGGGCCTGATCGATGCAAGCGCTGCGCGCAACGCCTTTGGGCGACAGGTAAAGAGCTTTGAGGTCGACCTCGCGGTGCGGGGAATTGGCGATGAGCCGCTGCGGGCGGTGTTCATCCGGGCGCCCTGGATAGAGCGCTGTGGTTCAGGGGTCGAGGTGCTCGCCTCCCACGCCGGGCACCCGGTTGCGATCCGCGAAGCTGCGGTTCTGACCTGCTCATTTCATCCGGAGCTGACCGAAGACCCGCGTCTGCACGCGCTCTTCATGGCGATGGCGACAGGCGCCCACCAGCGCGCCGAGGAGGAGGCAAAGAGGTGAGAGACCCTAGGGCTGAAGGCTTGGCGAAAATACTGGTCGGATACTCGACCGAGGTCAAGGAAGGGGAGGTCGTGGCCATCGACGGCGACAACGCCGCCGCGCCCCTGCTGCTGGCGGTCTATGAGGAGGTCTTGAGGGCGGGCGCCAACCCGATCCTAAACGTCTCGCTTGATGGCCAGGCGGCTGCCTATTTCAAATACGCCAGTGATGCCCAGCTCGGCTGGATCTCACCGGTGGCGGAGTGGATGGTGGAGCAGGCCGACGCCAGGATCGCGATCGGCGCAAGCACCAACACCCGCGAGCTCTCGGCCGTTCCCCCGGAGCGACAGATGCGTCGCCAAAGCGCCACCGGTGATCTGATGGCAAGGGCGATGCAGCGCAGTGCGAATGGAGATTTCCGCTGGTGCTACACGCTTTATCCGACCACCGCCTATGCCTCGGAGGCGGAGATGAGCTTGGCCGATTACGAGGACTTCTACTACGGTGCCTGCCTGGTTGGGGCCGAGGGTGATCCGCTCAGTGCCTGGCAGCGGGCCTCCGAGGAGACGACGCGTCTCGCCGAGTGGATTGAGGGACACGAGCAGGTCAGGGTAACCGCGCCGGGGACCGAGATCACGCTCGGTATCTCGGGGCGCAAATTCATTCCCTGCGACGGGCGCCACAACATGCCGGACGGAGAGTTCTTCACCGGTCCGCTCGAGGACTCCGCGGAGGGTGAAGTCACCTTCCATCTGCCGGCGGTGATTGGCGGACGCGAGGTCTCTGGGGTGCGGCTTCGCTTCGAGGCGGGACGGGTCGTCGACGCGAGCGCAGATCGAGGTGAGGAGTTCCTCATCAAGCTGCTCGACACCGACCCCGGGGCGCGCCGCCTCGGCGAGCTCGGCATTGGGACCAACTACGGGATCGACCGCGGCACGAGGGAGGTCCTGCTCGATGAGAAGATCGGTGGGACCGTTCACATGGCGGTTGGCCGCAGCTATCCGGAGTCTGGCGGTGAGAACGAGTCCGCCGTTCACACCGACTTGGTCTGTGACCTGCGCCTGGGCGGTCGCATTGAGGTTGATGGCGAGCTGCTTCAGATCGACGGCAAGTTCGTCGTCTGATCGGCCGCATCGCTTGCCGCGGGGCTCTGCTGGATCGGCCCGGGCCTATTGGCGCGGCAGTGGCGATCCGGCCAAGAGGAAGAACCAGACCGTCAGCGCCAGCGCCGCCAGCAAGACCGATCCCATCAGCACCGCCTCGACCACGGTGGTGGTGCCGCTGTTGGAGGTCGTGTCGCGCATGCTCTTTAACCAGCTGGGGCGCATCGGGGAGAGGCGGTTGGTGCCGGTGATCCTCACGTAGAGGCCGTTCAGCCGCCCGATCAACCAGGCGACGATCACCACCGAGGCGAGTATTCCCACCGCGACCACCAGGTAGGGGCCACCGCTTGGGAACTGGGTGTGGGAGACCTTCGAGCCGATGTAGATCCAGCTCAGGGGGATCGCGGTCCAAAGCGAGAGGGCCGCCAAGAGCATGGCGAAGAAGACGAGGACTGCGGCCAGCCCCCGGGCGGGGTTGTGGCTGTGGAGCAGAGTTGACATCCCGTCCTTCATACAATGACACGGAGATGTCCGGACATTCAAAGTGGGCCTCGATCAAACACAAGAAGGCCGCGGTCGATGCCAAACGCGGCCAGCAGTTCACCAAGTTGGCGCGGGCGATCACCGTTGCCGCACGCGAGGGTGGGGGGGACCCCGACGCCAACCCCTCCCTCGCCACGGCGATCCAAAAGGCGCGTGATGCCTCGATGCCAAAGGAGAACATCCGCCGAGCCGTCGATCGGGGGAGTGGCTCGGGCGGGGAGGGCGAGGCGATCGAGCGGATCGTTTTTGAGGGCTACGGCCCCGGTGGTACCGCGGTTTTGGTCGAAGCGCTGACCGACAATCGCAACCGGACCAGCGCCGACGTGCGCCATGCCTTCACCAGCCACGGCGGCAGCCTCGGGGAGCCGGGATCGGTTGCCTGGATTTTCGACAAGCGCGGTGCGATCACCGTCGATGCTGCCCGCTACGGTGAGGAGGACCTGATTGCGGCAATCGATGCCGGCGCTGAGGACGTCCAGCAGGACGGCGAGACGCTGCGCGTTCTATCTGACCCAAGCGACCTGAACGCGATTCGCGCCGCGCTGGAGAGCGCCGGCGTCGAGGTTCGATCCGCGGAGCTCGCGGTCGAGCCAAGGAGCACGGTGGAGGTTGGGGAGCGCGACGCGGTCAGGCTTCTGGACCTGCTCGAGGAACTCTCAGAGCACGATGACGTCAGCGACGTCCACGCCAACTTCGATATCCCCGAGGACGTCTTGCAGCGCGTCGCCGCCTGAAGGCATCCGGGGCTCGGCCCAGAATCCGTCTCCATGCAAGTGGTGATGGGAATCGACCCGGGCGCGGCCAATCTCGGCTTTGGGATCGTGCGGGTTGAGGGCAACCGCATGGTCGCCCTCGACGGCGGCGTGGTCGAGACGGCGCCACAGCTGCAGATCGAGCGTCGGCTGGAGCGCATCCACCGCGCGCTCGCCGAGCTGATTGCATGGCACGAGCCGGCGGCGATGGCAATCGAGGAGGTCTATTTCGGCAAGAACGTTCGCTCGGCGATGGCGGTGGGACGGGCGAGCGGAGTTGCGATGCTCGCCGCCGCGCAGCGCGGTGTCGCCTGCTTCTCCTACACGCCGCAGGCGATCAAGATGGCCGTTTGCGGCTCCGGAGCGGCCGAAAAGGGTCAGGTCCAGCGGATGGTCGCGACCCTTTTGGCCCTTGCATCACCACCGCAATCCGATCACGCTGCCGACGCGCTCGCGGTCGCGATCTGTCATGCCGGCGGGACCGGCCAGCGTGAGGCGATCGACTCGCTTGCGGGGAGCGCCTCGGTCCCCGACACCGAGCAGCTGGCTCGATGATCGCGGCGCTCAGAGGAGAGGTCATGGTGCGCCGCAGTGATCACGTCGTGATCGAAGCGGGCGGGGTCGGCTACCGTCTGGCGGTCTCCGCCGAAACGCTGAAGGCCATTCCGGCGATCGGTCGTGAGACCTTTCTGCACGCCGAGCTGATCTCGCGTGAGGACTCCCTCTCGCTGTATGGCTTTTCCTCTGAGGAGGAGCGCGACCTCTTTCGGGAGCTGATCTCGGTCAGCGGAATCGGACCCAAGGTTGCGATTGCAACGCTCTCCGCCGGGGCGGCGCGCGATCTTTTGCGCGCGATCGCAAGCGGCGATGCCAAGCGCTTTCAGGCGGTACCGGGGATCGGAAAACGGACCTCCGAGCGGATCATCGTCGAGCTCAGAGACAAGGTTGCCGGCGCCCTCACCGAGGAGGAGATCGAGATTCCGAAAGGTGCCGACGCCGACGCCCGTTCGCTCGCTCGAGACGGCCTCATCAACCTCGGCTACGTCCAGCTTGAGGCTGAGCAACTGCTCGACGGGGTCGAGGGCGAGGA
This sequence comes from uncultured Solirubrobacterales bacterium, assembly GCA_963745305.1. GTDB lineage: Bacteria > Actinomycetota > Thermoleophilia > Solirubrobacterales > 70-9 > CAVUWL01. The sequence goes on along the minus strand of CAVUWL010000017.1, from coordinate 54,039 downwards.
TCCCGAGCAGTTGGTTGCCGAGGCGCTGCGCAGGGCCGGAACCTCAAAGGCGAAGGCGGCGTGAGCGAGTCTCCTGATATCGGCGCGCAACGGATTCGGACTCCGGGCCTCGACCAGGAGCCCCCGGGCCGAATTCAAGATGCGCGGGCAGAGATTCCCGATGAGGACCTCGATCGCTCCCTTCGCCCTCCGACTCTCGCTGACTTTGTCAATCAGGTTCAGGTCACCGAGCAGCTGACGATTTTTATCGAGGCGGCCCGCGGGCGCGGCGAGCCACTAGACCACGTTCTGCTCGCCGGTCCACCCGGACTCGGCAAGACCTCACTCGCCCATATCGTCGCCGCGGAGCTCGGCGTGCCGATGGTCCAAACGGCGGGGCCTGCCCTGGAGCGAAAGGCCGACGTCGCATCTTTTCTCACCTCGCTAGAGCCCGGAAGCGTCTTCTTCATCGATGAGATCCACCGTCTCGGGCGGGCGGTCGAGGAGACGCTGTATCCGGCGATGGAGGACGCGGTCCTTCCCGTCGTGTTGGGACAGGGGGCTGGAGCGCGGACCGTGACCCTGCCGCTGCCTCCGTTCACCCTGATTGGCGCCACCACGCGGGCCGGCCTCCTGACCACGCCCCTGCGCGACCGCTTCGGCGTCTGTCACCGTCTCGAGCATTACCAGCCCGAGCACCTGGCGCTGATCGTGGAGCGCTCTGCGGCGATCCTCGGCGTGCAGATTGACCCCGATGGCGCCCGCACGATCGCGGCGCGATCGCGCGGCACCCCGCGGGTCGCAAATCGATTGCTCAAACGGGTGCGTGACTTTGCCGAGGTCAAGGGTACGGGCGCAATTGGCCCGGAGGTTGCGATCGCCGCCTTGGCGATGCTGGAGGTCGACGCCGGGGGCCTTGACCGCAGCGATCGCGCCCTGCTCGACACGGTTGCGACGAAGTTCGCCGGTGGCCCGGTCGGCCTCTCGACCCTCGCCGTGGCGATCGGCGAGGAGCAGGACACGATTGAGGATGTGCTCGAGCCGTACCTGCTCCAGCAGGGGCTGTTGAAGCGCACCCCGCGCGGCCGAGTCCTGACCAAGCGGGCCTACGAGCATCTAGGTCTTCGGGCCCCCGAAGGGGCGACCAGCCTCTTCTAGCTGGCGCACACTTGTAGCCTGTTGAGTAATGCCGTTCTTCATCTGCCCCAACTGTGGCCACAGGGACCTCAGCAGCGCTCGCACCGCTGGCTTTAGCAGCCGCCCGAAGGGCTGTCCAAAGTGCGGTTTTGGCTTCGTCTTTGAGCTGCTCGATGACTACTACCCGGCGCCCAATGCGGCATTCTTTGTCTGCGACCAACAGGAGCGCGTGATCGACGCGGGCAAGGGCAGCTTTGAGCTGACCGGACTGACCGATGAAGACGTGATCGGTCGCCCCGTGCGCGACGTGCTCGGCCTGCGCTGGATTGACCAAGGCGATGGAGGGGAGGGCGCCGATACCAACGGAGACGGCGTCACCGATCCGATTGAGACTTCGTTGGAGTGGGGGGTGCGCTCGCTGGGCAAGCGGGTCTCCGTCAATGCCGAGGGTGACCTTCCGGCCGCCGCGGTCGCCGACGTCTTCCCGGCATATGACGATGACGGTGGCCTGTTGATCGTTCTCACCCCAGAGGGTTAGGCGGGAGATGCTGGGAAAGCGCAGATATCAGTTCATCTTGCTGTTTGTCTTTGCTCTGGTCGTCGTTTCGGTTCTCGTGATCATCAACAAGCCGACCGTCCTGGGGCTCGATCTAAAGGGCGGCGTCCAACTCGTCTATCAGGGCGAACCGACCGGCCAGGTGAAGTCGGTCAGCGGTGAAGACATCGATCGCTCGATTGAAATCATCCGCGAGCGGATCGACAAGCTTGGCGTCTCCCAGCCAGAAGTGTCTCGCCTGGGGACCAGCAACATCTCCGTCAGCCTGCCCGACGTCACCAACGCGCAGCGGGCGATCAGCACTGTTGGCACGACCGCACAGCTGTTTTTCTATGACTGGGAGCCCAACCTGATCGGCCAGGAGAAGGCGATCGGCGGACATCCCGGCCAGCAGCCTCCAGCCGGGGCGCTAAAGACGGCGCGGGCGGAATGGAAAGCCGCCGGCAGAAACACCTTCAATGGCTCTGAGAATCGACAGCTGATCGACTCGGGCGCCTTTCCGACTGCATATGACGCCGCGCTGCTCGCCGCCAAGCAGCCCGCGGTCAAAAACTGCACCACCTGCTCCACCGACAGGTCCCGCTACTACCTTTTTGGACGCAACGCTCCGCACAAACTAATCGCCGGACCCGAATTCACCAAAAAGGGTCTCTACGTCAGCTCAACCGGCCGCAAACGGCCCCACAACGGGATCGTGGTCAAGGTGCCGGTGGGGACCGTGCTCGTCTCTGAACTGCCGACCGAACGCTCCGGCAAGACCGACGAGACAGCCCAGCCAGGTTGGTACGCGCTGGTCGACAAACCAGCGCTCTCGGGTACCGACATCACCGAACCGAAGCAAAACTACGACCAGTCGAACCAGCCAAACGTCACCTTTGGCTTCACCGAAAAGGGCCGAGGAGCGTTCCAGGAAGTTACCCGTCAGATCGCCCAACGCGGCCAGGCACAGGCGATCGGCCCGGTCAGCGCCGAACAGGCAGCGGCGCTCTCGGGGCACTTCGCAGTAGTCCTTGACAACGAAGTCAAGACACGGCCGATCATCAACTTTGCTCAAAATCCCAACGGGATCGAAGGCCAGACGGGGGCCGAAATTTCGGGCGGCTTTAACAGCGTTCAGGATGCCCAGGAACTGGCGACCATTCTGCAGATCGGTGCCCTGCCGATCAATCTAAAGCTGATCAGCCAGACCCAGGTCTCGGCGACGCTTGGAAGCCAGGCGCTTCACGAAGGAATCAAGGCGGGCATCATCGGCCTCAGTCTCGTCGTCCTCTTTCTGCTCTTCTACTACCGCTTTCTCGGCCTGATCGCGGTCGTCGCACTCGCTGCCTACGGGGTGATCTTCTTCGCCCTGATCAAACTGATCCCGGTCACCCTGACCCTGCCAGGGATCGCCGGGCTGATCCTCACGATCGGGGTGGCGGCGGACTCCAACATCGTCATCTTCGAGCGAATAAAGGAGGAGATCCGGGCTGGTCGCTCGATGGGGAGCGCGATCACCGCTGGCTATCGCCGCGGCATCGCGACGATCGTCGACGCCAACGTTGTCACCCTGCTGACCGCGTTCATTCTCTTCGTGCTGGCAACCGCCGAAGTCAAAGGATTCGCCTTCGCCCTCGGCGTTGGCACGATCGTCTCACTGCTCACGGCGGTTGTCTTCACCCGGGCGCTGCTCGGCAGCATGACTCGCTCCAAACTGCTGCGCTCGCCCAGCCTGCTCGGCGCCGCCGGCACGGGCAGACGCTGGCACTTTGACTTCATGGGAGCGAGCCGCTGGTTCTTCACCCTCTCTGGGACGATCCTTTTGATTGGTGCAGTCGCGCTGGCGACCAAGCAGCTAAACCTGGGCATTGACTTCAAGTCCGGAACCAGGATTACCGCGGCTTTGGTCAAGCCGACCAGCGAGGAAGGGGTGCGCGAAGCGCTGGGGACGATCGGCGTAAACGACGAGCAGGTCCAGCAGGTCTCAAACCCGGTGTTCGGAAACAACGTCTTCCAGATCGAGACCCGCCAGTTGGGCCCAACCCAGGTCAAGGACGCCGAGGCCGTGCTCTCTTCCAAGTTCGGGATCGCCAAGAGCGGATTTGAAAGCACCAGCGTCGGTCCGACCTTCGGTGAACAGGTGGCGAGCAGCGCTCTCAAGGCGTTGATCTTCTCGCTCTTGGTGATCTGTGGCTACGTGGCGCTGCGCTTTGATCCGAAGTTCGCGGTGCCCGTCTTGATCGCTCTCTTTCACGACATTCTGATCACGGCCGGGATCTACGCTCTGACCGGCAAAGAAGTGAGCAGCGGAACCGTCGCCGCCTTCCTGACCATTCTCGGATACTCCCTCTACGACACGATCATCGTCTTCGATCGAATACGCGAGAACATGCCGCGAATGCCGCGGGCCGCGTTCTCTCAGATCGTCAATCGATCGATGAGCGAGGTCTTGACCCGTTCGCTTGCGACCAGCTTCTCGACCCTCCTGGCGGTCGGTTCGCTGCTGGTCTTCGGCGGCGCCACATTGCAGGATTTCGCCTTTGCGATGCTGGTGGGCATCGCCTCGGGTACCTATTCCTCAATCTTCATCGCCTCGCCGGTGCTGACGGCCTGGAAGGAACGCGAGCCCGGTTTCGCCCGCCGCCGCTCTCGCATCGCAGAGCTCGAGGGCAGGGTGCCGGCCTTTGCCGATGAGATCGATCTAGCCCGGCTCGGCGAGGAGGAGAGCGACGAGCAGATCGCAGCTGGGGTCAAGGCTCAGGAGGAGCCCAGGCCCAGTGCGGTGGCGACGGTTGAGCGCAGCGGCGACGGCGATGGCTCCGGCCCTGCCGCCAACGGTGAGCCACCCGCGGCGGCGCTCGATCCGGCCGCGGCTGAGCGCCATGAGCGCGACGAGCGTCGTCGGGCGCGCCGCCAGCAACGTCGCAAGCACGGGAGGAATCGCTAAGCAATGGCCCTGCTCGTCTGGTTCACGATGGGGATCGCCCTCTGGCATTTCACGGTCTTTTTGCCCGATCATTTTTGGCAGGGGATCGTCGGTGCCTTCTTGGGCGCGGTGATCGGGGCCATCTCATTCGGCCTGATCATTGAGATAGCGACCGGCCGCAGCCTCGGCAACACGGACCTGCTGACCGCCCTGACCGCGGTGCCCGGTGTCGCGATCGGCCTCGCGGTCATCTACGCGCTTGGCCTGCGCTCTGAGCGGGGAGCCGCCTAGTTCGCCTTTCAGCATTTTGCGCGGCGGCGGGGGTGCGGAGTCCGTCCCACCCGCCACCTAGCCTTGGGGCGTGGCGCGATCGGCGAATGCATACCTGGCCGAGCCCTTCTCCTATCCGGAGGCGCGGGCGCTCACCGAGCAGCTGGGCCTCAGTGAGCCGCTGGCGATCACCCTGGTCCGTCGCGGCTACCGCACCCCCGACGCGGCGAAGTCGTTCCTTGCCGCGGATGAGTCACACGAGCCGGGTGCGTTTGATTCGATGGCCGCGGTCGTCGCCCGCGTGCTCGCTGCAGTTCGTAAGGGCGAGCGAATCACCATCCACGGCGACTTCGACGTCGATGGAGTCTGCGCGACCGCGCTCCTGGTCTCCACCCTGGGAGAGTTGGGGGCCCAGTGCGATTGGCTGATACCCGATCGTCTCACCGACGGCTACGGTCTCAGCCGCGCAGCCGTCGAGCGCCTGGCCCAGCGCGGCACCGAGCTGTTGATCACCGCTGATTGCGGGATCACAGCCGCCGAGGAGGTCCAACTGGCCGGCCGATTGGGGATTGAGGTGATCGTCACCGATCACCACCAGCCTCCCCGCGAGATGCCCGAGTGCCTGATCTTGCACCCCAGTATCAGCGGCTATCCGTTTGTCGAGCTTTGCGGAGCCGCGGTTGCATGGAAGCTCTGCTGTGCCCTGAGGGAGGCCTCGGGGGGGCGAGGGTCAGCGGAGGATGACCTCGATCTGGTCGCCCTGGCCACGGTTGCCGACGTTGTGCCCTTGGTCGGTGAGAATCGCGCCCTAGTGCGGCGCGGTCTGATGGAGATGCGGCGGGCTCGCCGCCCGGGTTTGCGGGCGCTGTTGGCGGCGGCGCGATGCGAGCCGAGCAGACTTGATGAGGGCGATATCGCCTTTCGGCTCGGCCCCAGGATCAACGCTGCCGGCCGGCTCTACCGTGCCGATGCTGGGGTCGAGTTGATGCTGACCCGAGATGACGCTCGCGCCGTGGAGATCGCCGCTGAGCTTGACCGGGCCAACTCCGAGCGGCGCGAGGCTGAGCGCGAGGTCGACGCTGCCGCCGAGGTCGCCCGTCGTCAGCTGCCCAAGCAGCTGGGCGAAGCGGCCGGCCTGGTCCTTGCAGGCCACCGATGGCATCCGGGTGTGATCGGGATCGTTGCCTCCCGTCTGGCCGAGCGCCACCACCGACCAGTGGTCATCATCTCCCTCGATGGCGAGGGCGGCGGTCGCGGCTCGGCGCGCAGCATTCCGGGCTTTGACCTGTTGGCGGGATTGGAGAGCTGTTCGCGGTTTCTGCTGCGCTTTGGAGGCCACCGGGCCGCCGCCGGCCTGGAGCTGCGCGCCGATCAACTGGAGGCATTTCAGCGGGCATTTGCCGCCCACGCCTCAGAGGTCTTGGGGAGCGAGGAGGTGGGGCGGGTTGAGCGGATCGACGCAATGGTTGGCGGGGCCAGCCTCGGCCTCGATCTCGCGGAGGAGCTGGGCCGGCTGGCTCCGTTTGGAAACGGCAATCCGGGGGTGAAGCTGCTGGTCCCCGGGGCGAGGCTGAGTGACGTGCAGACGATGGGCAAGGGCGCCAAGCACTCTCGCTTCAGTTTGCACAGCGGCTCCCATCGCGCCCTTGGCGTCGCCTTTGGTCGAGCCAAGCTGGGGGTGGCCGAGGATGAGCAGGTGGATGCGACGGTGCGGTTGGAACTAAACCACTGGAACGGATCGGTCGAGCCACGCGTTGTGCTGGGCGAGCTGTATCCGCATCAAGGCGGTGAGGAGGCGATCGCCAAGTGCGCCGGCGAGGATTGGTGGGAGCGCTTTGAGCGCGAGTTGGTGGCTGACCTCTATGCGCAGCCAACCCTGCTCGCACCTCCTGACGGCGAGCGCGAGCGAGAGGTAATCCGCGGGTTAAATTCGCCTGCAGCAACGGTTTTTGAGTTGCTCTCAAGCGGTGCTCAGGTGCTCGCGCTGGTGGCCGATGCACCGCGGCGGGCCGCTTTGGCCCGTCCAAACCTGGCTCTTGCCGACTACGAAGAGCTCCAGCGCCGCCCCGGGCTTGCTCGAGACTTCGCTCACGTCGTCCTCCTCGATCCGCCGCCCTCGGCACAGCTGGATCTGCTTTCCTCCCGTGCCAGCCGCGACGGTGCCTATCTGCATCCGGTCTGGGGCGAGGCCGAGCGTCGTTTTGCGCTCCATGTGCTGGGGCTGCGACACCCTCAGCGCAAGGAGCTGGCAGCGGTGTTTCGCCAGCTGCGCGAGGCGGGTGAGCTCGGCGGGGATCGGCTGCGCGATGCTCTGCGTGGCGATGGTCCTTATCCGCGCTCGGCGGAGGTCGCTGCTCGTTGTTTTCGCGTCCTCGCCGATCTCGAGATTCTGCGTGGAGCGCCCTGCGGCGGCGCAGGGACCGTCGGGGTCGTATCCTCGGAGCAGACCGAACTTGAGCGCTCGGCCGCGTTTCGCGCTTACCGAGCACGCTATGAGGAGGGCAAGCGATACCTCGAAGGACTCAAACAGACCTAGAGCGCAGCGAGCTCCTCGCTGATCTCTTCGCGGTGGTCGAGGAGTTCGATTCCTCCCCCGCTGAAAACGGCGCCGCCAGCGCCGGTGATACCGCGCTGGCGCTCGCCTCCGTTGATCGGGATGCGGTGGCACGCGCCTTTGAGTTCGCCTGTGAGCGCCACGCCGATCAGATGCGCCACTCGGGCGATGAGTTCATCACCCATCCGGTAGGCGTCGCCCAGGTCTGCGCCGGCATGCGCCTCGACACCGAGACGCTCTGCGCAGCGTTGCTTCACGACACGGTCGAGGACACCAGCGCCAGTCTCACCGAGATTCGTGAGGAGTTCGGCGATCAGATCGCCCAGCTCGTCGACGGTGTCACCAAGCTCACCGGGATCACCTTTGAGAGCCGCGATGAGCGCCAGGCGGAGAACTACCGCAAGATGATGGTCGCGATGGCCACCGACGTTCGGGTGATCCTGATCAAGCTGGCAGACCGCCTTCACAACATGCGCACCCTGGGCGCCCTTCCCAAGCAAAAGCAGCTGGCGAAGTCACGCGAGACACTGGAGATCTATGCCCCGCTCGCCCATCGCCTCGGGATCCACGCGATCAAGTGGGAGCTGGAGGACCTCTCCTTTGCGACCCTGCATCCACGCAAGTACGCCGAGATCAAACAGCTCGTTTCCCAACAGCGAAACGAGCGCGAGGTCTACGTCGAGCGGGCTGGGCACTTTCTCTCCGATGAGCTGAAGGAGGTTGGGATCGAGGCCGAGATCTCCGGCCGCGCCAAGCACTTCTATTCGATCTACACCAAGATGACCAAGAAGGGCCGCGAGTTCAACGAGATCTTCGATCTAACCGCGATGCGGGTGCTGGTCGGCTCGGTCAAGGACTGCTATGGGGCGATCGGAGTGATCCACTCCCTGTGGAAGCCACTGCCGGGCCGGTTCAAGGATTTCGTCGCGATGCCAAAGGCGAACATGTACCAGGCGCTGCACACGACCGTGATCGGACCGGAGGGCAAGCCGCTCGAGATCCAGATCCGCACCGAGGAGATGCACAAGTTGGCCGAGTACGGGATCGCCGCCCACGTCGCCTACAAGGAGGGCGGCGGCGGTGACCCAAGGCGCGAGAAGATGACCTGGCTGCGCCAGCTTGTTGAAGCCGAGGGCGACCAGGACCCAACCGAGTTCCTCGAGTCGCTGAAGGTGGATCTGTTTGAGGATGAGGTCTTCGTCTTCACTCCGAAGGGCGAGGTGAAGAATCTCTCGGCGGGGTCGACCCCGCTGGATTTCGCTTACGCGGTTCACACCGACGTCGGGCACCGCTGCGTCGGCGCGAAGGTAAACGGCGCCATCGTGCCGCTGCACTACCAGCTGCGCTCAGGTGACATCGTCGAGGTCCTCACCGCAAAGCAGAACCGTGGTCCCTCCCGCGATTGGCTGAAGCTGGTGCGAACGAGTCGCGCCCGCAACAAGATCCGCGCCTGGTTTAAAGAGGAACGGCGAGAGGACGCGGAGCGCCACGGACGCGAGGGGCTGGAGGAGGCGCTGCGAAAGCGTGGCCTGCCGATGCAAAAGGTTGCAATGTCGCCGCTGCTTGCCGACGTGATCCGCGAGATGGGCTACCGCAAGGCGGCGGAGTTCTACATCGCGCTGGGCCAGGGCAAGGTCTCGACCAAGACGGTAGCCAACAAGCTGATGCAGCGGCTGAAGACCGGCGAGGCGGTCGAGGAGCAACCGGCCGGTCTGGTTGATGGACGCGAAGACCGCGCCAGGCGGACCAAGGACGCCTCCACCTATGGGATCACCGTCAAGGGGGTGGAGAACGTCGCGGTTCGCCTCGCCAAGTGCTGTCGCCCAGTGCCCGGGGATGAGATCGCCGGCTACGTGTCACTGGGGCGCGGGATCACGATCCACCGCACCGACTGCAAGAACGTGAGGGCGTTGAAAAGGGCACCGGAGCGCTTCGTCGAGGTCGGCTGGGATGGCGACAATGAGTCCTCCTATCGGGTCGAGCTGCAAATCGATGCCTACGATCGAACCCGGCTGCTCGAGGATCTCTCCCGCACCTTTGCCGAGGCGGGAATCAACATTCTCGGGGCCAGCTGCACTACCAAGCACCCGATGGTAAAGAACAAGTTCGTGGTCGAGGTTGGTGATACCGAGCAGCTCAAGCAGTGCCTGTCTCGGCTTCGCAACGTGGAGTCGGTCTTCGACGCATATCGGATTACACCGATCGCCTGAGGCGATCTCAGGCGATCACGGTCAGCGCCGCTGGGACGGCGCGGAGGTCAACCTCGGTTCGCTCGCCGATGTAGTCGCCGTCCACCTGCATCGGAAACGGCCGCAGGCTGCCGTCCTTGGCTTTTGAGATTGAGGTGACGCTCGCCGAGCTAACGTCATCGAAATGCTCGATCTGGCGGTGTGCGGCGGCCGGGCGGCCCTGGCTGAAGAGGCGGTAGATCAGGGTCGGGGTGTCGCGTTGGGCGGCTCGGCGCAGCACCGCCATCGAGAGGGTGCCGTCGTCGATCTCGATTCCCTCGCAGACTCTGATCGGGCGGTTGGCGAAGTAGGTGAACGGATCGGAGTTTTGTGCCAGCGCCGTGACGCCCTCAACCGGCTTGCCGAGGTCGGTCTGTATTCGCATCCGCACCGGGGCGTGGAGGTAGTGGCGGTAGAAGCTCGAAATGCCCGCCCAGCTGTAGTAGTAGGGGCCAGCGCGGGCCTTCAGCTTGGGATGGGCGTCGACCCGCTTTACCACCGTTGCATCGATTCCAACCCCGCAGGAGAAGACGAAGTGGCGATCGCCGACGACGCCCAGATCGATGCTTGCGCGGGCGCCAGTCATCGGCCAGTGAGAGCAGGTGCTCGGTGGCATCGACTACGTCGTTGGGGATTCCGAGGGTGCGGCAGACGACGTTTGTCGAGCCTCCTGGTAGCACTGATACCGGCACATCGGTACCGGCGAGACCGTTGACGACCTCGTTTAGGGTGCCGTCGCCGCCAAAGGCGACGACGATCTCATAGCCCCCGTTGCGGGCCTCGCGGCCGATCTCGGTCGCGTGGTTTTGGGCCTCGGTTGAGACGGCCTCCACCTCATAGCGCCCCTGCAGCGCGTAGACCACCAGGTTGCGAAGACGGTCAGACACCGTCGTCGCATAGGGGTTGACGATGATCAGCATCCGCCGCTTGGCCGAATTCCGCTGCCTACGGGCGCGAATCTTCGCGCTCATGCGCTGAGTCTGTGCCCGCCTGCAGGGCCAGCGGTGCGAAGCTGCGTTGAGCCTCGCGTCACGAGTTGGGCGCCCGCCGCGGCTGTGGAGAAACCGGTGTCTGAGCGGTTTGGGCGGCGCCGTCCGGGGCTGCCCTCGGCGCTGCCTCCACCGCTGCTGGTCTAGCTCGTGGTCTCATAGCGAATCACGCCTGCATCGTCGAGTTCGCGCACCCGCCCCTCATTGATCAGCAGGTCTGCGTGGCCAATCACCTCCGAGAGGGTCAGGAAAGCCTGGGTGACGGCGACGTTGCCCCAGATCGCCTGCGCGAGCTGGTAGCCACTGCGCGGCTGCTCTGCGATCAGTCGGTAGATCTTCTCCTTGCGGCGCTGGTGCTTGCCAAGGCGCTCGTCGATCAGCGCGACGTGGTCGGTGATCGGCTCGCCGTGGCCCGAAAGGACGATCTCGGCGGGCATCTCCCGGGTCTTTTGCATCGAATCGATGTAGGTGACCAGCGCCTGGGTCCGGCGCTCGGATCCGTCCAGCGGCCGGGTGATCAGCGGATTGGAGGAGATGTGGGCGATCAGGTGGTCGGCGGCGATAAGGATGCGGCGCTCCGCGTCCCAAAAGAACGTGTCGGACGGGCTGTGACCGGGGCGGTGCAGGACTTCGCAGGGTGCGGTCGCCGAACCTCGATCTCCTCGCCGTCTTGCAGCGGTCTGGTCACCTCCGCTCGCGATCCCCAGCCGCGGAAGCTGCGCGAGACGCTTTGCAGCGCGGCGGTCGACCTCCTCGGGGATGCCGTTGCGCAGCATCAGCTCCACCGCGAAGCTGATCCTCGGCGCTCGGCGTCCTCGCCGAAGTTGGCGAGCCGCTCGGCGGCGACTCCGATCGCCGCCACCTCGGCGCCGGAGTGCTGGGCGATGATCTCGACCAGGCCGAGGTGGTCGATGTGCTGGTGGGTGAGGATCACCAGCTCGATGTCATCGATCGAGTGGCCGCGCTCCGCCGAGCTGGGATTGCAGTTCGTCGAGCGCCTTGCCGGAGTTGGGTCCGGTGTCGATCAGGGTCAGCGGCTCGTCCTCGAGCAGGTAGCAGTTGACCCGACCGACCGCGAAGGGGGTCGGGATGCGCAGGCGGTGGATTCCGGCCAGCGCGGCCTGCTCCAGCGCCTGCTCAGGAGTCAGGCTCACGCCCGGATCAGCTCGAGGACCTCGTCGCGGCGGCGCTCCATGTCCTCGCGGGAAACAAGCGACTCGAGGTTCAGCCGCAGCAGGGGCTCGGTGTTGGAGGGCCGGACGTTGAAGTGCCACTCGGGGTAATCGACCGAGATGCCGTCCAGGTGCCCGATCTCGGCGTCGCCGTAGCGCTCGACGATCTCGCCCAATCGCCGCATCCCGGTCGGCGACCTCGGAGTTGATCTCGCCGGAGATGAAGTAGCGCGAGCGGAACTCCGCCATCAGCTCGGCGAGGGTGCGGCCCGTCGCCGCCGAGCAGCTCCAGCATCAGCAGCGCCGGGATCGTGCCCGAGTCAGCGTACCAGAAATCGCGGAAGTAGTAGTGGCCGGAGACCTCGCCGCCAAACGCCGCTTTCTCCTCGCGCATCCGTGTCTTGAAGAAGGCGTGGCCGACGCGGGAGAGGGCCGAGCGGCCCCCCTCAGCTGCGACCAGGTCGGGCACGGCCCGGCTCGAGCGCGGGTCATAGAGGATCGTCGCGCCGGGCTGCTTTTCCAGCGCCGCGCGGGCCAGCAGCGCGCAGATGAAGTCGCCGTCGCAGAAGCTCGCCCTCGGCGTCGATGAAGAAGCAGCGGTCGGCGTCGCCGTCCCAGGCGATCCCGAGGTCGGCGCCGCTGGAGCGCACCCGCTCGATGATCATCCGGCGGTTCTTCTCCAGCAGCGGATTCGGCTCGTGGTCGGGGAACTCGCCGTCGGGCGTGAAGTACATCTCCTCCAGCTCGAGGCCGCAGCTTCGCGCAGGATCGGCCCGACCATCGGCCCCGCCATGCCGTTGCCGCCGTCGACGACGACCTTCATCGGCCTGACCTTTTCGCGATCGATGAAGGAGAGCGCGTGGGACCGGAACTCGTCCCAGACGTCGACCTCCTCCAACGAGCCGCCGCCGGGCGCTCCCCAAGTCCTGACTCGATCTCCTTTCGGACCTCGCCGATCCCGGCGTCGCCGGAGAGCGCCAGCGCCCCCTCGCGGACCAGCTTCACGCCGGTGTAGGCCTTCGGATTGTGGGAGGCGGTGACCATCGCGCCGCCGTCCAGCTGACGTGAGCCGACCAGGTGGTAGAGCATCTCGGTGGCGACCATCCCGGCGTCGAGTACGGTCGCCCCCTCGAAGATCAGGCCGTCGCGCAGCTCGGCCGCCATCGCCGGCGCGGTCAGTCGCATGTCACGGCCGAGGCCGACCCGCAGCTCGCGCGGTCTGCTTGCCGCGCAGCCGCGCAAGGACTCGGGCAAAGGCGCGTCCGATCGCATGGGCGGTGCTCTCGTCCATCTCCGAGCCGTAGAGACCGCGGATGTCGTAGGCCTTGAAGATCTCCGGCCGGCGCAAGCGGTGTCCGCTCGCTCAAAACTGCGCCCTTCAGCGCCAGCGTAGCTCTGCTCGAGCGTCTGTGGCATGACTTTGGTGTCGGCGATGACCGGCATGAAGTTGGTATCGCCGCCCCAGCGGGGAACGACGTGGAGGTGGATGTGATGCTCGACCCCGGCACCGGCGACCCGGCCCTGGTTGAGGCCGACGTTGTAGCCGTGGGGGTCATAGACTTCTTCCAGCCGCCCCATCGCCCGCTGGGCCAGCCCCATCATCTCCGCCATCGCCTCCGCCGCCAGATCCTGAAGTCGGCCGATGTGCTCGTAGGGGGCGATCATCAGGTGCCCGTTGGTGTAGGGATAGAGATTGAGGATCACGAAGCAGCGCTCGCCGCGGTGGACGATCAGGTTGGCCTCGTCGTCATCCTCCGCCGCCTTCGCGCAGAAGATGCAGTCCTCCTCGATGTCCTTGGACGCGTCCTTCACGTAGGCGAGGCGCCATGGCGCCCAGATACGGTGATTTGCCACGAGGAGCGCATCCTAGACACCCCCCGCCGCGCTCGGATCTGGGGCCTCGATCAACTCGATTGCAGCCACCCGCCCGGCCGCCGCGGGTCCGCTACAGCCAACCGCGCCGACGGAAGTAGGCGACCATGCGCGATCAGGATCGCTGCCATCGCTGCCGAGCACGATCCAAAAGGCCGGGGCGCTGCCTTCTCCCGGCACCGCTACGTTCATGCCCCAGATGCTGGCGATCAGGGTGAGCGGCAAGACGATGACGCTGATCGAGGTCAGCACCCGCAGGATGATCATTGAGGCGATGGGAGATCACCGACTCGTTGGTCTCCTCGAGTGCCTCGGCAACCTCCTTGTAGTTTTCGAGCATGTCCCAGATCCGCTCGTGCGCATCGACGATGTCGTCGAAGTAGATCTCAAGGTCGATGTCGGTGGCCAGGTATCGCTGCTTGACGTACTCGAGGTCGCGCAGAACGGGCCGCTGCGGGCGGATCACCTTGCGAAAGTTGATGATCTCCTGCTTGACGTTGGAGATGTCGCGCACGACCTCCTCCGAGCGCCCCTCGAAGATGTCGTCCTCGAGGGCGTCGAGCTTGTTGCCGATCTTGCGCAGCATCGGGAAGCAGTAGTCGAAGCTGTCGTCGACGAGCCGGTAAAGCAGGTACCCCGAGCCGCGCGAGAAGAGCTGTTCGCGCAGCTCCTCCTTGGCGCGGCAGCGCTCGAACAGGTACTCGATCGGCTGCAGGGGCTGGTTGGGAATCGTCACCACGTAGCCGGGGCCGACGAAGAGATCGAGCTCCCCGGTGCCGAGCCGGCCCGCGGTGGGGTCGAAGATCGGGAAGTGCAAGACGATGAACAGATAGTTGTCGTATACGTCGATCTTCGGCCGCTGGTTGCGGGAGAGAACGTCCTCCAGGTCGAGGGCGTGGAAGTCGAAGTGCTCCTCGAGCCAGCCGCGCTCCAGGGCACCCGGGGACTCGATGTTGACCCAGCGCAGCCCGCCGGAGTCGATTTGCTCGACGTTGGGCTCTTGCCGCTCAGGCTGGGCTGGGGAGGAGTCCAGGTCGCGACGCCCGGCACCCCGCCGCAGCCTCGGTTTTGGAAGGTTCGGCATCGCTTTGGCCAATTTCTTCAAGGGGCGGGGTCGGCACGATCATGCAAGGTTAACGTCGTCGCCTCTTTTTGGACTCAGCGGAGCGTCCCTGGTAGGCTCTGCATCAACATAAGCGCCACATCTAGAGGGGTGGAGGGACTGGCCCGGTGAAGCCCCGGCAACCACCTTGAACCATGCGGTTCGAGGGGAGGTGCCAAGTCCAGCAGGTCGTGAGACCTGGAAGATGTGGGGAAAGTCCGATCGGACCTCTGCCCCACACAGGCGGAGGTTTTTTTGTTGGCGATAACGGCAAAAGGATGATCGGATGTCACTGCAAGGTTTGAGGTGCAAGGAGTGCGGGGCGGTCTATGAACTAGACGCGAGCTACGTCTGTGAGAACTGTTTCGGACCGCTTGAGGTTGCCTATTGTCACGACGCGCTCGACCCGGGTGAGGCAAAGCGCCGAATCCAGGCTGGCTCTCAGGGAATCTGGCGCTACGCGGACTTTCTCCCCTTCGAGGGGCGACCGGGTGATCCGCTCGAGCCTGGGCTTACCCCGCTGTTACGTGCCGATCGGTTGGCCCAGCGCCTTGGTGTGGACGCCGAGCTTTGGATCAAGAATGACGCCGCCAACCCGACCCATTCCTTCAAGGACCGGGTGGTCGCCGTCGCCGTGGCCAAGGCCCAGGAGCTCGGCTTTGAGACGGTCGCCTGCGCCTCTACCGGCAATCTCGCCAACGCCGTCGCCGCCCACGCGGCCGCCGCCGGCCTCGCCTCCTACGTCTTCGTGCCCGCCAATCTCGAGGAGCAGAAGCTTCTTGCGACCGGCATCTATGGGACCAATCTGGTCGGTGTCCGGGGTGACTACGATGCCGTCAACCGGCTCTGCACACAGCTCGCAGAAAGCCGTCCCTGGGCCTTCGTAAACGTCAATCTGCGTCCCTATTACGCCGAGGGTTCAAAGACCCTGGCCTATGAGACGATTGAGCAGCTCGGCTGGAAGTTGCCCGACCGGGTCGTCTGTCCGATTGCCTCGGGCTCGCTTGTTCACCAAGGTCGGGCGGGGGTTTCAGGAGTGGCTCGACCTGGGCCTGGTCCGCGGCACTCAGCCGGTGTTCAACGGTGCCCAGGCGCAGGGCTGCAGTCCGGTTGCAACCGCCTTTGCCGAAGGCTGGGATGTGTGCAAACCGCAGCACCCAGAGACGATCGCCAAGAGCCTGGCGATCGGAGACCCAGCCGATGGGCCCTACGCGATCGAGCACGCCCGCAAGACCGGAGGTGGCATTGACGCTGTCTCCGATGAGCAGATCCGCGACGGCATCCGCCTGCTCGCCGAGACGACCGGCATTTTCACTGAGACCGCGGGTGGTGTGACCGTCGGCGTATTGCGCAAGCTCTGCGAACGCGGCGAGATTGGGGACGGCGAGCGGGTAGTCGTCTACATCACGGGCGAGGGCCTGAAGACCCTCGATGCCGACTCGCGATAGCTTCCAGATGCATGAAATAGACCCCGATCTGGCCAGCTTTGAGTCAGAGTTTCGCCAGGAGGTTGCAGTTTGATGGCAGTCACAGTAAAGATCCCAACCCAGCTGCGGGCGGCAACCGGAGGCAAGGCCGAGGTCGAGGCTTCCGGGTCTACCGTGGGCGAGGCGCTCGATTCGGTCTTCGATGCTCATGCAGATCTGCGTGAGCGGATCACCCAGGACGGTGACCTGCGGCGTTTTGTCAACGTCTACGTATCGGGCGAGGACATCCGCTTCCAGCAGGGCCTGCAAACGGCGGTCAATGAGGGTGATGAGGTCACGATCCTTCCCGCCGTCGCGGGCGGGCGCTGATTGACCCCAGAACCGCCCGCCTCGCGGATCGGGACCACCGAGGATGGGAGACCCGCCTTGTCTGGCCCCAAGCGAGATCACATCGCCCGATCAGATCGACCGCCGGTGGTGATCCTTTGCGGCGGACGCGGCACCCGCCTGCGCGAGCGCACCGAGTCGGTGCCAAAGGCGCTGGTCGAGATCGGTGGCCGCCCGATCCTCGGCCACGTGATCGAGATCTACGCGGACCAGGGCTTTGGGCAATTCCTGCTGGCGACCGGCTACCGCGGCGAGATGGTCGAGGAGTTCGTCGCCGCGGCGCCCTGGGGCAGGGGGATCTCGGTGCGATGCGTCGACACCGGGCTCGATACCCCCACCGGGGGGCGAATCTCCCAACTCGGCGACCAGCTTGGCGGCGGCACCTTCTGCGCCACCTACTCCGACGGTCTGGCCGACGTCGATTTGAACGAGCTGCTCGGCTTTCACCATCGACACGGTGCCCTGGCGACGCTGACCGTGGTGCGGCCAAGACTGCCGTGGGGGGTGGTTGAGCTCGGTCGCGAGGGTCAGGTGATCGACTTTGTCGAGAAGCCACGCTCCGAGCACTGGATCAACGGCGGTTTCTTTTGCTTTGAGCGAGGGGTGCTCGACTACCTCGACTCATTGAGCGTGTTGGAGCGCGAGCCACTTCGGCGCCTCGCCGGCGAGCGACAGCTGCGTGCCCACCGCCACCACGGCTTTTGGGACTGCATGGATACCTACAAGGACGCGATTGTCCTCAACGATCTCTGGGATAGCGGTGAGGCCCCCTGGACGTTGCCGGCAAGGGTCGAAACGATGCTGCCGTGAAACGGGTCCTGGTCACCGGCGCGCACGGTTTCGTTGCCTCCCACCTGGCCCGTGCGCTCTTGGAGCGCGGAGACGCGGTGAGCGGCCTTGACTTGGCGCGCGCCGCTCACTCGGGCCTTGCCCTGCAGGGGATCGAGTCCGAGGTTGAGATGGTCGAGTGCGACCTGCGCGACACCCAGTTGGTCGCTGCCTCGGTACAGGGAGGTCGGTTCGACGTCATCTTTCACCTCGGCGCGCAAACCCTGGTTGGGATCGCGATGGCCGACCCGATCGCGACCTTTGAGGCCAACGTCGCCGGAACCTGGGTGCTGCTTGAGGCCGCCCGTCGGGCCGAGGTGCCCGCTGTCGTGATTGCATCCTCTGATAAGGCCTACGGCCCTCAGGATCAATTGCCCTACCGAGAGCAGATGCAGCTGCGACCGGCCTCTCCCTATGAGGCAAGCAAGGCGGCGGCGGATGCGATCGCGCGCAGCTACTACCCCGCCTACGGACTGGCGGCTGCGGTCACCCGCTTCGCCAACGTCTACGGGGGTGGCGACCTCAACTTCTCGCGTCTGATCCCCGAGGCGATCGTCTCGGCCCTGCAGGGACGGCGGCCGAGGATCCGCTCCGACGGCAGCCCGCAGCGGGACTTTCTCTACGTCGATGATGCGGTTGGCGCCTACCTCGCGATCGAGCGGAGCCTCGGGCCCGGCGGAGCCGGGGCGGGGGAGGCCTTTAATGCCGGCGGCGAGCAGCCGCACTCGGTGGCCGAGGTGCTCGGCGAGATCGCTGAGCTCAGCGGTCTCGGCCTTGAGCCCGAATACCACGGCAACGGCAGTCCGAGGGGAGAGATCGATCGCCAGTACGTCGACTCTTCAAAGCTCCGCGATCTGACCGGCTGGCATCCCCGGGTTCAGCTGCGCGATGGCCTGCGCCAGACCATGCAGTGGTATCGGGCCAATCCCCAGGTGCGCCCCTGATGTGCGGTCGTTTCACCGTCACGGCCAAGGACACGAAGAAGATCGCCGATCGCTTTCAGGTCGAGCTGGAGCGGGCGCTGGAGCGAAGCGGCGACGGCGAAGCGCAGCCGCCAAGCGCCGAGCGGGCCCAGCGGGCTGCCTCGGCCCTCGGCCGGTTCAATGTCGCCCCCACCCAGGAGGTGCTGACGGTGCGCTCCTCGCCCCAGCCGGAGGAGGCGGCGCTGGGGGAGCGCGAGGCCCGGGTGATGCGTTGGGGGTTGGTCCCCCGTTGGGCGAAGGACCTCAAGGTCAGCTACAAGATGATCAACGCGAAGGCCGAGAACCTGCGCAGCAGCCGCGCCTACGGCCCCCTGATCGGCAAGTTCCGCCACCGCTGCCTGATCGTCGCCGACGGATTCTATGAGTGGATGAAGGCCGAGGATCCAAAGCAGCCGCGCCAGCCGTGGCGCTTCACGGTGGACGGTGGCGAGCCGTTTGCCTTCGCCGGAATCTGCACCCGCAAGGAGTGGGGGGAGGCGGGAGGGGGCGTCGAGGACGGTTGGCTATACAGCTGCACGATCATCACGACAACGCCGAATGAGCTGGTCGCTAGGGTGCACGATCGGATGCCGGCGATCCTCCCCGACGCAGAGGCCGAGGCCGCCTGGCTACGTCCCGATCTCGAGCTGGCAGACGCCGTCGCCATGTGTGGGCCGCTGCCGGCGGCGCGGATGGCAAGCGCCCCCGCCAACCCGAAGCTAAACAAGGTCGGCAAGGGAATCGAGGGGCCAGAGCTGCTGCTGGTTCCTAGCGGCTGAGTGAGGCGTTGATCTGAGTTCTGGCGCTGCCCCCAGCCCCGTTCAGCAAACAGTTGATCAGCGCGCCGGGCTTGGCGCTGGTCCGCCAGATCGAAACGAAGGAAAGCTTGAGCGCCCGGGCGGAGTGATCACTCGGCAGCGTCCACTGCCAGTGCTGGCTGGTCGGCCCGCGGGCCCCCCAACTGACCCCGATCCCTGGCTCGTTGGTGAAATGGCGAAAACCGCCATTGACGGAGACGGTGGCCGTTGAGGCTCCCTGGGCATCGAATTCCACCTCTGAGCTGGGTGGCACCGGTTGGGCGATAAGTTCTTCGCTTGGGCGGGGGTAAAAGGCGGGCTTGTCGGGCGTATGAACGAGGAGGGCGCCCGAGGGAACTGCGACCCCGCAGATAACTCGGCCCGGCCCGCGCCCGCGCCGCGGTTTCAGGGCGAGCGTGGCCGCAACTCGGTAGAGCTTGTAGCCGCTTGCGTTGGGCGCCGTCGTACGGATTGTGACGGCGCCAATTCGGGCCTCCCCGCCCCCAGGCAGGCGAACCGGCGCTGAGTCCGCCAGCGTGTGCCTTGAAGTCCAGCTGAGCGCCGTCGCTCCCAGCGGTTCTTCGGTGCTCAGTAGCGCCGCGGCAACGCAGGCCAAGAGCCCGATCGCAATCACCACCAGCGCGCCGAGTGGCGGAGAATCCCTTCGGGCTGCCGCGGTCATGGCCGCGACAGTATTGAACCGAGATGTCCGATTCGCGCCGCTGGGGCTGACCGCGCCGCCCAGCTACGGTTGAGCGGTGCTCACCGTTGCAGTCACCGGCCCGACTGGGGAAATCGGCAAGTCGCTGATTGCGGCCCTGGAGAACAGTGAGGAGGTGGGCCACGTTATCGGCATGGCCCGCCGCAGCTTTGAGCCCGCTGAGCATGGCTGGAAAAAGGTTGATTATCGCCGCGGCGACGTCATGGATCGGCACGATGTCGCAGCGTTGGTGGCAGCTGCCGATGTCGTCGTGCACCTAGCCTTCGTGATCGTCGCAGGGCAGGGGAGGAGCCGAGAGGTCAACCTGGTGGGCTCGCGCAATGTCTTTGAGGCTGCGGTCGCAGCGGGGGCGCGGCGTCTTGTCTACACGTCCTCGGTGGCAGCCTACGGGTTCGGTGCGGGCCTTCCGGACCTGCTGAACGAGGACGTTCAGGCTGCGGGAACCGATCGCCATCCCTATTCGGCTCAAAAGGCCGAGGTCGAGGCCGAGCTGATCGAGGCGGTGGCCGCATCAGACATCGATAGCTACGTCTTTCGGCCTTGCATAGTTGCGGGGCCGAGCGCCCCGCTGTTGGTCGATTCGATACCGCTGAGCGGCCTGACCCGCCGCCTTCCCGGAGCGTTGGCGGCGGTCATCGAGCATTTGCCGCTGGCACCGGTGCTGCCCGATCCCGGCGTGCGGTTTCAGCTCGTCCACCACGACGATGTCGCCACCGCGCTCTGCGCGGCGGTGCTGGGCGAGGGCGAGCCGGGCGTCTATAACCTTGCCGCTGGCGGTGAGGTCACGGTCTCCGATCTGGCTCACGCGCTCGGCTGGCACTCGGTTCCGATCCCCCGCTCAAGCGTCGGCGTTGCGGCTGAGGTGGTTGCCCACCTGCCATTACTGCCCAACCGCGCCTCCTGGATCGAGGCGTTGCGGCGCCCGGTATTGATGGATACCAGTCGGGTGCGGGCTCAATTGGGGTGGCGACCAAAATATGACGCGTTTGAAACCCTGCAGGCAATGGGCTTTGCTTATCGCAATCGCGCGTCATAATGGTGCTGTGATGATCAAGGGCCGCCGCCTACCTGGACCAATCGATGCCTAAACGAATGACCGAGTTTCGGGCGTCCCACTCACCGTCCCTCGGCCAAGGTCGATGCACGTAGAGGTGCTTTCTGCGCTTCGACAGCTGCCGCGACTATTTTCGAGGTCGAACCTCGCCGGCCAAGGGATGCTGGAGAGGGTTCGCACCATTTCCTTTGCGATGCTCGGGTTGACGGCGGCGGTTGCCCTCGGACTGGTTGCGCTGATTGCCCATCAGGGCTGGCCCACGCTGTCCGCGATCCCGATCCCCGAACTTCCTTTCGTCGGACACAGCGGGGTTCAACGGGCCCAGATCGTCGCGGGCCCGAGGACCCCAGCAGCGGCTCTCGGGCAGGGGGCGAATATCGCGAGGGGCTCGCTCGAATTGAGGGGCGGATCGGGGAAGCAAGGCAGCGCCGGATCCACCCGCTCAGCTGCCCGCGCGCACAGACCCCTGCAGGGGCTCGCCGCACTGAGATCTCCCGCGGGCGGTAGTTCTGGGTCCGTGGGTCAGAGCACGCCGCAGGGTCAGGGCGGCGGCCAAACTACGGGCGGGGGAGCCTCGCCTCCCAGCTCGACCTTGGCTCAGCCAGCCGCGGCCGCACCCTCCGCTTCGGCACCGTCGGTCGAATCATCCAGCTCTCCATCCAGCTCTCACTCCGATGGAGCGCGGGGTTCGGCCCACTCCGAGGAAGGCGGACACTGGCAAAGAGGAGCACCCGCTGCTGCGGGGGCAAACCCCGGCTCCGTCTCGCCGGCCCCATCGGCGCCCCCGGTGACACCCGAGCCCGGACACGGCGGCGAATCTGAACATCGCGGTGACTCGGGTCAGGGTGAATCCGCCGCTCCGGCTGCTGAAGGGCACGACTCGGGCAATCGGGAACACGAGGAAACGGTCGGGCATTGATCGCTCTGCGTCGATTCGGGTTTTCGCGGCTGCGGCCTGGCTTTTGAAAAAACCCCTCACCTGAACCCAGGGCGGTTCGAAGCGCTGATGCCTCAGCGCGCTCGGATCAGCCCCTCCAGCGTGTCCCATGCCTTCACCGATTTGGGATCGGCGGCGAGGGCGGCCATGGCGGCTGATCCGACATCCAGATCACCTAAAGTTGAGCCCGCTTCGCCAGCGAGCATGACCAGCCAGCGCCGGGCGGCGCGATCAAACAGAGGATCGGCTGCGATCGCGAGCACCCGGCAAAGCTCCAGCGAGTCATAGAGGCCGAGCGTTTGCATCCTGCGGGCGGCTGCCATCGCCGCCGCGGCGTCGGAGCGCTCGATCGCCTTTTGGAACCTGCCGAGGTAGTCCCCATAGGACACGAACGCATGTTCGCATCTTGAGCGGATCGACACTGAACCGAAACTGCCTCGGGCCGGAAACGCCCCCCGGGGGAGAAACGGGAGCGTCCCGGACCCGATTGCAGCCTGTTGGTCAGCTGGCGGGAACCAATCGCGAGCCAACCGGTGTGTAGTGGGCAAGTACCCCGCAGCCCGGCGGCTAATCGGCCTCTGAACCTCGCACCTTCAAAGCGCAGCTCCACCGATCGGTGGGTCTCAGTTGGAGGCGCCTCGTCAGCCTCGGGTTAAAGCAAATCGGCCAAGGTGATGGGACAGAATTCGAAGCCAGCAGGATGCTGTGGCTCGGCGCCAAGGTCAAATTTCAAGCTGGGCGGGTGGTCCGGCCGGCGCCGGTGGTGGTGCTTGCGGTGACCATGGGGGAGCCGTAACGCCAGAAGTCACACTCCGACCCAGCGGCGGATCTGATCACCGACGAGCTCAGCCGTCCGGCTCGGCGGGAATTGCCTGCGTTTGGAGCGGAGAGGGGGTCTTCGGCGCGCTGCTCAGAGCGGGCGATGTCGGTCCAAATGCTGGCATGTTCGATGGCTTCCGTCTCGAGTTGGATCCGGTGCCCTCGAGATTGAGACGATTTGAGTCTGGCATGCAGGGTGGGGAGCTCCGCTCGGCACCGTCGCTCCCACGGTTCGCGGAGCCAGCTCTTCGTTTTGCAGGTTGCGTCAGGGTTACGAACACTCGGCCAGTCCACCCTTGACCGAGCGGTCCGATGATGCGACGATCTGGCGTCGGTGAGTCGATTTTCAATTGCCCTGGGCATGACGCTCTCGCTCGGCCTCCTGTGCGGTGCCGGCTCTGCCCAAGCGGCGCCGGTGACAATCGACTTCGAGAGCGGCGCCGCACTGAGCGAAGCGGTGACCAACCAGTACGGCCCCCCGGGGACTCCCGCCGGCCCGACCTTCATGGCGGGAACTGAAGCCGGGGTAAAAGGGGTGAGGTGCGCCCCGCCGCACCTGTTCAACACCTACAAGGCCCACTCGGGTTCGCGTGAGCTAAAACTCGACGGTTGCGAAGGCGGGGAATTCTGGCCGAGCGACGCGTTCTTCTCGCTCGGCTACTCAACCGAAAAGGTCGAATTCTGGGTCGCATCAGATACGCCGCTCGCTAGCTCGATAGTCACGAGCACGGCGTTTAACGCCAAAGGTGAATTCTTGTCGCAACACGAAACGGAAATACCGTCGAATTCCGAACCGCTCTATGAGCCGGTGAGCCTGGAATCGGCAGGCGGCGAAATCGCATCGGTGGCTATCCAGCTCGGGAAAAACTTCGGAACCGAACCCAATTCATCGACCGGGGTTACGGAGGGCGCCGGGAACACCGACCTGCTGGTCGACGACCTCACCTACTACCCGCCGGCGTCCCCGCCGGAATCGAGCTTCCGGCTCGGTGCCAACCCCCCCGCCATCGCGACCGCGGCGGGAAATCAGGTCGCTGTGAAAATACCGGTGACCTGGACGAACAATCCCGAACCCTCAAAAAGCCCAGTGCAGTTCGAAGTCTCAACGCCGCCGGGGGTCGAAGGATCGTTCTCAGAAAACCCGAGCACGTCCGGCAGCTCGACGCTCAGCCTCAAAGTCGCAAAGGACGCCACGCCAGGACAGACCGAGGTCACGGTCACCGGCTACGTCGAAAAAGGCAAGGCATCCGAAAAGACGGCGAGCATCGAAATCCCGCTCGGCATCAGCTCTGCGCTCGAAGTGAGCGGCGTCCAGACGGTCACACTGGCACCCTGCACGCCGCGGCAGGTCGAACTGCGCCTCGCGACGCCCAGCTACGTCAGCGAACCGGTGACGCTGGAAGTGACGACGGTCAACCAGCCCGGGGTCACGATCAGCTCCATCTCCGGCGGCGAAGTTCTCTCGCCCGGCCATGCCCAAACCACCGTCACCCCGGTGCCATCGACTTCTGGGGGTCGTGAAGCGAAAGCCACCGTCACACTCTCGGTGGCTGCGGGCACCGAACCGGCAGGGGCCAAGCTGTGGGGAGTGAGGGCTTCTTCGGCCGAATACGGCGAAGACTTCGTGAGCGGCAGCCTCGCGATCGGCGCCGGCGCCGTCAATGAAGCGGTCTCGACCGGCACTAACTTCACCCCCCAGAGCGTGTCGACCCCCGCCTTCCATCATCCCGGCTCGCAGCTGACGCTGCGTGGAAGCGGCTTTTGTGCGGGGAGCTCCGTTTCGATCGGCGATGACTCCTCCGAAGGCGAGGAAACCGAAAACCAGGCGACGCCTGAATCGATCGCCCCCGACGGTACCTCGCTGACCTTCCGCGTTCCCCGCGGCGCGATAAGCGGCCCAATTGAGGTGCTGCCGCCCACCGGGAAACGGATCGAAGGGTCGAGCCTCAACGTGCGCACCTTCCGCAACACCTACGGGTTCAGCTGGGTGAATAAGGATTACGGCCTGCGCCTTGACGACGAACTCGGCGATGAACTCTTCGGCAAGGACGAAACCAACGTCGAACCACTCCCGGGATGGCTGGTACGCAAACCCGAAGCGGTGCTGTTTGAAGAAATGACCAACAAGCACATCCCGGGGGGCATCTGCTTCGGCATGGCCTACAGCAGCTTGGAGCTCCATGAATTCCCGGGCGAAACCTCGCGGTTTCCACAAACCGGCGGCAATGATCCCTGGCACCTAGACAGCCCCACTGCGCCATCTGAATCGCTGCTGCGACTCGTCACCGAGAACTTCTCCCTCCAGTTCACCGACCAGCTGATTCCGGCAGAGGTGAATGCGGTTATCGGAATCCACGGAACCAACGACGACATCAACGCGATCGAAGAAGAACTCGCCGCCGGGCACCCGGTCATGATCGGGCTGATCCACTTTGGCAACCTGCTTGAAGGGGGATCGCTGGTTGAAGGCCACACCGTGCTGGCATACGACAGCCGGCCCCTTCCAGGCGGCGGCACAGCGGTCTATCTAGCCAACTCCAACGTTCCCTACTCGACCAATGAGGAAAGCAACTCCGAAGAACACAACCACAACCAATTCAAGCGGTCGGAGATAATCCTCAAGGAAGGCAATTGGGAATTCCCGGAGGGGGCCGAGTTCGAACACTCGGGAGGCAAACCCTGGACCGGCTCAGAGGCCGGTTTGGTCGTCTACCGGTATCGGGAACTGCCGATCCTAAACGGTGAACGGCCACACCTGCCAAATCTGCTCACCGCGGCCCTGATGTCCTTCGGGTCTTCGGCCGACAAGGTAACCCAACTGAGCGATGGACACAGCTCTCTCGTTTCCGGCAACCAGCTCGCCCCCCAGTCCTCATGGCCGAAGGGCGTTGCACCACTCCCCGACTTCAACAGCAAACCTAGTCCTCTCCAGCTTGTCTCCTTCAACCGCAATGCGGCGGGGCCGCTGACCGCGACAGTGGCACGATCGCCCGGGGGAGGCGCGATGAACTTAAATCTCCCCGGCCTGCAGGCGAGCCTTCAGGCCGGGGCTCATGCTGGCCAGGTCGATCAGGTCACGGTCGACCCTCAAACGGATGCGATCGGCTACAAGACCTCAGCCTCGCATACCCCCTTCGGCGGCACATTGCTCTCGGCGCCAGGTACGAGTGAGGGCGGAAGTGGAGCCAGCGCGGCTCGCGCGAGTGCAAAGAGCGCCCTGTCGGATCGTCTCGTCGAATTCCACACCACCAGTGGGCGCGGCGGGGGGGAGACCCTCTCTTTCCCCCAGGGGCATGAGTTCCTTTTGAAAGATGCCGGCGCGCCCACGAGCGTCTCCCTGGCGCTTTCGGCCTTTGCCGCCAACGGCCAGCCGATTGAGGTGCAGCTTCCCGCCATAAGGCTCGTGGCGGGGGAGACCCTGCACGTTGCGCCTACCAACTGGCGCAAGCTCGGCTCCGCGCCGGTGCGGATCAGCGCGACCGTCCACGGTCGCACAAGCATTCGGCTTCTCCGAGGTAGCGGCGTTGGCAAGGTCTTTGCGAGCGTCCGCAGCGCCGCGCTCACACCGGTCGGCGGCCACCACTACCGACTCGATCTCGCCCTCCGCGTGCGCCACGCACCCAAGCAGGCCGGGTTGTCGGTGGCGGCCAGTGTGCTGCTCCACGGGCACCTGGTCGAGCGGGCAAGCGCGAACCAGCTCAACGGATCGTTGCGCCACGTCGGCAGCATTCACTTGACGCTGCCGACGGCGTTCGCGCCGGGCCACTACACCGTCGACCTGCACCTCCTTGAGGTAACCGCCAAGGGCGCGGTCCAGGGGTCGGTGGCGACTACCAAGACCCTCGCGATACGGGCGCGCTGAAATCGGGCGAGGAGTCTGTCACCGATCCGAAGCAACTCATTGCGGTGAGCAGGCTGATCGCCGGCCGGCTCGACTCTGGGTCCACGCAGCGGGTCTTGGCCCCACCGAGATGCGGTGTAGACCCTCGGTCTGGAGGACCGGTCAGGCCTCGCCTCGCTCGGGGATTCAAACGGTTGCTCTTCCCGATGGCCGAGCCCGAGCCCGAGCGAATCGCCCCTGATCAGCCGGTTCGATTCTTGTCCGGCCGCAGGGTTGACGTTCGCCCGGCGCGATTGACCGCGAACCTGTACACCGCGGCCGTGCCGACACTGCCGTTTGACCCGTCGGCGCGAACGCTAAAGGTGTGGTTGCCGATGGCGAGTTTGGCGAGGTGGTCCGGAGAGGTGCAGGGTCGGAAGGGGCCGCGGTCGATTTTGCAGCTGAAGGTCGAGCCCGGTTGACTCGATGAAAAGCGGAAGGTCGGTGTACGATCCCGGCTGCGCCGCGGCGGTCTCCTCGTGAACGTCACCAGCGGGGCCGTGATGTTCGCTGCCGAAGCGGTCTGCTCCAGCACCGCGGATCCCTTGATGTCGGGAGTTACCGAGCTATCCTCAGCGGTGATTATTGGCGTGCCCGCGGCCGTAGAGGATGTAATCTGGGCGCTGTAGGCACCATCGCCGTGATCGGTGACGGCCCCGATTCGCTCGCCGGGGTCGGTGCTCGAGAAGGCAACGTCCGCACCTGCGATTGGGTTGCCGTTGGCATCGCTCACGCGTGCGATCGCGGTGGACGTCGAGCTTGCGTCGGCGATGATTGATGGAGGCGAGAGCGAGACAAATACCTGTGTGGCCGAACCCGGCGTCTGGGTTAGCGTCGCATCGCCGGAGACGGGGGGGCTGACCGAGGTATCAATTGCTGTGAGCGTTGGCGTACCGGCGCTCGTCGAGGAGGTGATCTGGGCGCTGTAGGTCCCATCGCCGTGATCGGTTACGGCGCTGATCCGCTCGCCGGGATCGGTCGAGGAGAACGCAAGATGATCACCGGGAACCGGGTTGCCTTCGGAATCGGCTACCGAAACTGTCGCTTCTGTGGTGGAGGCGCCGTTGGCGAGAATTGAATTTGGCGAGAGCGAGACAGCTGCGCTGGTAGCCGAGCCCGGGCAGGGTGCCCCGTTGGGTCCTGAGTCGATCCCGAAGTTCTGAATCGAGACTTGTTCACTGAGCGAGGTATCCCATGGGGTAAAGGTGCCTTCCACGCTATAGGTGCCGCACTTGGCGGGAGTGAGAAGCAGGGCGGGTTTGGAGCTGGAGAGGTGGAGCTGGAAATCATTGAGAGGGACCTGGGGAAGGTTGGTGAGTTCGGCGGTTAGCTGACCGCTAATCGGGTTAAGCCTGACCGAGCTGACGAACTTGACGTTCATCCCGAATCCCACGGCGGTCTCGAGGATGCGGTAGGGGTCACCCGCCCGCGGTTCGCCGAGATAGGCCGTTCCTTGGAGGGGTTCTGTGAAAATCGGAGAGTCGGTCGAGAAGGTGCCGATCTCGGAGTCTTCTGGGCATTCGGCAGGTTCCTCGGTACCGAGCTTGGCCCGAGCGTCGGTGCAGATCCCCAGCGCCTTGGTCGCGGCGGGGTTGATCCTCAGCCCGGCTGGCAGCGCCACCGTGGCGTCTCTTAGCTCTGAGGCCGAGGGGATGGCGGGGTTCTCGAACTGAGGATCCCCCAAGTCTATGTCGATGCCCGAGGGGGTGTCGGAGGCGGTGGTGGTGGGCTCCACGAAGAGGTTTGGGTTGAAATTGAGTTGATCGCAGCCGGTCGTGGGGGGAGAGTTAGCTTCCGATTGAGAGATGCTTCCGCTGTAGGTTTCGACTTCGAGCTCCGCGCGGAGTGGTTCACCGCCACAGGTAGTTGGGTTCTCAATTAGCGGATTCGCGGGCAGGTCGGATGGGCTTCCGCTTGGAATACAACTCGCGTCGGCTAGGCCGGGGCAGCCAGCCGGGCTCCCTGGCGATCCTTTGGCGAAGCGTTCGGAATCGTGCGCGGCTTCAGCCGGCACTCCCCAGAAGCTTAGAGCTGCGCTCGCCAGGGCGTTTTCTTCGGTGATCCCTGGCATTGCGAAGCGCAATCCGTAGTCAGTAGCGGTGCGCACAGAGACCGGGATCGTGACCGCAGCATCGAGGGTAGGAGCAATAAAGGCGAAGCGGGCGGTTTGTTCAGGCCCAGGTGCAAGGTCATAAACGGGCCCGGTCCCAAGCAGGTAGTTCGAGTTGCCTTCGTAGTTGGCATACACGGTGACCAACCCGGCCTGGGAGTTGGGCGAGCATTGATCGAGCGCGAAATCTGCGGGGGTGCACTGGATGACCGCATTGGGATTTGCGAACACTCCGGACGGGGTATCTAAAGTCTCGCTCCTGGCGGATTCAGGTTCGCCGGGGCTCTGCAGTGAGAAGCTGATCTGCAGGTTGGGATGTCCGCCGGCCTGAGTGGTTGACCGCGTGGTAGAGAAAGATTCGATCGGCTCTGCTGAGGCCGACGATGCAAGGGCCGCCGAGAGGAGCAGGCAGGTGGCCATGGCGCGCGTCGGTCGCCGCAAGCGGTGAGGAGGCGAGGATACGCGGCTCTCGCGTAAGCCCTCGCCAAGGCTATCTCCGTGCTCTTTGCCTCGTGAGTCTGTCATTGGCCGGGTCTAGTGATCGGAGGTACGTGGGGGTCTCCAGCCGATCAGAGCATAATGGGCGGGTCGACACGCTGGGGATCTATTGAGTGACACGGTATCCAAAGGCAGCGCTCGCGGCCGGTCAGGCCGGAGGCCGGCAGGGGCGAGTGCGGGTGAGATTGACCTAGGGTATCGCCACAACATACCCACGCCCGTAGCCAAAAAAAGGTGGTCCCTTGCACGCAGTAATCATCAATGTCACCATCAAGGATCTCTCTGCCGCCCAGGCTGAGCTGAAAGAGCTCGTGCCGCGAGTCTCCGCGGCGCCCGGATTCGTCGCGGGCTACTGGGTCGCTCGCTCGCAAGATAAAGGCACCTCGATCGCTCTGTTTGACTCAGCGACCGAGGCCCAGGCCTTGGTTGACCAGATGGCCGGTGGCCCCGCCGAGGCTGTGACGATTGACGGCGTCGAGGTCGGAGAAGTAATCGCTCAGGCGCAGCGGCGCACTGCGAGTATTTGAGGACTCACCCCAACCCCCATCGGGGCCTCAGATCATGCAGCGCCGTTCTGGATGGTGATTCATTGGGCTCGCTGCGACCGGCGAAGACGGCGATGTCTACGGCCTCATCCGTCCGCCCTGTATCACGGTGAGCAACTTTCGCTGGCGACCGAGGACTACCCATCGCATACGCTGTTGGCGGTGCCCTGCGTGGGGCGCCAGCTCATGCACAGGTGCTGGTCGCGATGGCTCGAGGCACACGCCGCCTCTCAGGGCAGCCCCGCGTGCGGGGACTCAACGACAGTCGTAAGCAGCACCGCCTCGCTCGCGCTTGCGCGATTCGCTTCTAGAAAATCCGGCGCTGCGCAAAGCAGCAAAGTCCGCCCGTCCTCACCGCCGAGCATGCAGGCGAAGATCCCGAGACCCTCGGGAGCCGGTATCGCATCGACGATCTCTCCGCCCTCGGCGACACGCACGCAGCGGGCGCCAACCGCGTCTGCGGCCCAGATGCAGCCGTCGGCGTCAAGAGCGCACCCGTCAGGAGCGAATTTCAACTGTGGGAACGACTCCGCCATTGGGGCCAGATCGGGCGTAGCCGCCACCTGCGCCCAGACTCTCCGCTCGCTCACCGAACCGTCGCCGCTGAGGCTGAAGGCCGTATAGCGCGCACCGGCCGTCTCGCCGACGATAAGCGTGTCACCACCGGGGGTGATCACCGAACCGTTCGGAAACCTCATGTCATCGTCTAAGACCGCGACCGTGCCGTCGGGGTCTACGCGCATCAGCTTTCCTGGCGCGGGATCGGCAAAGCTCATCAGATCAAAACCGAACTCTCCGACGTAGGCGCGGCCCTCTCGGTCCACCACCATGTCGTTTAGGTGACCCCGGCAGTGAGCGGAGAGATCCGCGTGAATGGAGACCTCACCGGCTGGGTCCCGGCGCAGAATGCGGTGATCCCTCATGGAGATCACGAGCAGGGAGCCGTCGGGCATCCACCCCAGTCCCGACGGCTGTTGCTCAACCGACATCACTGCAGCGGTTGAGCCGTCGGGGGCTACCGTCCTGACGGTGTGCCGGTAGAAGTCCGACACCCACCACCGGCCCTCGTGCCAGCGGGGCCCCTCAAAGAAGGCCCCGCCCTTGAGCAGGGTCGCGAACTCGTACGCTGACATCGGCGAGATCCTACCGGCCAGCCGATCGAGCGGTTCGCTCAGGCGGGGCCCCCACCTCACTGACCTTGGCGATCCGCGTTTGACCTCGATGAGTCGAAGGCAGAGCTGGCGCGGCGGAACGATCGCATGCCTACTCGGTCGCCATCTGAATCGGCGAAGCGAATTGCCGCCCGCCCATATGCGGAGCGGTCGAGCTCTTTGTGATTCTCCTCGAAGCATCGCTAACGCCGGTCCTGGATGCGTGCAACCGCGTGATGCTCGTAAGGTGGCGCTGTTGCTGGGCCATTACGAAATGTTCTTCGCTGCGAGCGCGGGCGCATCTGCTGCAATCCTCGGCCTGCTAGTCGTGGCCGTGTCGGTTGTCAACGCCGACGATGAGGACGCGAAGACTCGGGAGAGGCGGACCGTTCTGGCCGGAAGCGCATTTCTTGCTTTGGTCGACGCCTTCTTCGTCTCGATTGTCGCGTTGACCGGAGGCGCCACGGTCTTCGGGACATCCAACCTCGTGATGGCTATGGTCGGCTTGCTGGCTACCAGCCGCTTGATACGGCGAGCAGAGCGGGCCGGGAACTTCTCCCATGGCTTTCCAACTCGCAGGCTGAACCTTGCTTTTGCATTCGTCTCGGCTGGGGGCTATTCAATCCAACTCGGCCTTGCCATTGCGCTCCTGGCCAACGCTCAAAGCTCTGGATTGCAGCGCGCTTTGGTGCTGGTCATTGTGGGGTTGTTTGGAAGTGCATTGGGGCGAGCATGGGAGGTCACCGGGATACCACGGCGACGCTTGCCTGAATCCACCGATCGGTAGCGGTGTTGAGTGCGTCCTAGCCGCACAAAATAGAATTTACGACGGGCCCCTTGCAATAGATCGGGTGGTGTGCTCCACCCCTGTTCTCTCCGAATTACTCCCGAATGCACCCGTTCCCCCCGCCCCAGCCCTCTTCTAGGCACGAACAAATCCCAAACTCATGCCCACGACCTCGAATGTGGGCGATCTGGGCGTCAAACCATCCATTCGCCTCAAGCTCCTGGAAGATGCTCCGTCCCGATCAAGTACTGCGCTGGGCTCGATTGGAGGTGCACGGCGCTGAGAGGCAGAGCCCCGGAAGCCGAGCCGAGTTCGGCGAGCATGAGTGCGCCGCCTCCAACGCTATTCGGTTTGGCGAGGTCCTGCCAAACGCGGCCGGATTCAAGTTGAGTCGGATTCAGTTGCCACCGTGACCGCCACGACCTCCACCGACGTGGACCGCCGCCGCCAAATGCGCTCCCGTGGTTGCCATTTGCTCCAACGGAATCGTTCGACCCTAAGACCGCTCCAAGAGAACCGGGGCTCGTCCCCCCAAATACTACGCAGCTGCGTGATGGAGCTTTCGGCAGCCACGCGCGCGCCGAGCGGCAGAGGTCAAACCGATCGAGAGGTTGATTACGGTGCCATAGGATTTGGCATGTGTACAGCGAGATCGCCAGCAACAAGCGACGGACGGTCCTTTTCGTCGCCCTGTTCTTCGTGATCTGGCTTGCCATCGGAGCCGCTTGCGGCCTCCTCTTCAAAGCGGTCTATCACCCCACAGCCAGCGCGGAATATGCGCGCTCCCCGACGACCAATTACGGCTGGACGCCAGTGATCGTCGGCATCGCGATCTGTGGCGCGCTGGCCGTCGGCGGGATCATCTACTCCCTGAACGCGGGCGCGGCGCTGGTGCTGAGGGTCTCTGGGGCCGTGCCGGCCGACCCGGCCAAGTACCGGCAGCTGCATGACCTGGTGGAGGCTTTGGCCATCGGCGAGGGGATCCCAAAGCCCGCCGTGTATGTGATCGATGACCCCTCGCCCAACGCCTTTGCTACGGGGGTCAGCCCGGAAAAAGCAGCCATCACATTCACTACGGGACTGCTCGCCATCATGAACCGCGAGGAGCTCGAGGGGGTGGCGAGCCACGAGATGAGCCACATCAAGAACCACGACATCCGTCTCCTGCTCGTGGTCGGAACCATGATCGGAATGGCCGCCCTGTTGGCCAGCATCCTCTGGCGGAGCGCATTCTTCGCCGGAGGTGGGCGTGGCAGCAGCGGCAACCAAGCCGTGCTAGTGATTATCGCTGCCGGCACGCTGCTCGCGATAGTCGGCTTCATCTTCGGTCCACTCATTCGCCTGGCGCTCTCGCGCCGGCGCGAGTCGTTGGCAGACGTGAGCGGTGTGGAGCTGACCCGCAACCCGGCTGGACTGCTGAGCGCTCTCAAGAAGCTCCGGCAAAACGACAAGCCGTTCAGGAAGATGAACCACGCCACCGCGGCGATGTGCATAGACGATCCGTTGCAGCATCACGATGCTTGGTACCACCACCTCTATGACACTCACCCTCCCATCGAGGAGCGGATAGCTGCACTCGAAAGGATCGCCTCGGGCCAGACTATCTGACCCGGCCAGCCAGTCAGCCCGATGGAGTCTCAGCCGGCCGGCGGCGGGCCCTGCGCGCCAGAAACAGGCGGAGGGGCCTCGGGGCCAGCGCCAGGCGAGGACTCTGGAACTTGCGCGCTCGGTCCAGAGCCAGGAATACTCACCTGAGGCGTGGCACGATCTTCTTCACCAGTGGAGAAGAACGCCACGATCCCAAAGCCGAACGGCCCCGCGATCATGTTGCGCGGAAATGTCTGCAGCGCGATGTTGTAGTCGCGAGCACTGGTGTTGTAGTAGCGGCGCGCGTACTCGATCTTGTCCTCGGTTGCAGTCAGCGTTTCCTGAAGCTGCAGGAAATTCTCGACCGCTCGCAGCTGCGGATAGTTCTCGGCGACCGCGAACAGCGAACGTAGCGTCCCCGACAGAGCATTCTCAGCGGGGGCAACTTGACCCGGGTCCCCCGTCGCACCGGCAGCGACCGCGTTGGCCCGGGCCTCAGTCACTGCCTCGAAGGTCCCCCTCTCGTGGGCGGCATAGCCCTGCACCGTCGACACCAGGTTGGGGATGAGGTCGTGACGGCGCTTGAGCTCAACGTCGATCTGCGACCACGCTTCTTGGGTTCGAGTGCGCCTCTTGACCAAGCCGTTGTATCCCACCCACAAGCCAAGGACGAGCAGCGCGAACACGACGATGACGATGATCAGTACAACCATTGCGAGGCTGACCCCTTTCGAGCTTCAGTGCTGTCAACTCTACTGGCTGTGCTCCTCGGTCGACCGGGCGGGGAAGCTTCGGGCCGCAAAGCCCGCAGGTTGATGCGCGATGCATCCGAAAACAGCACCACCGCGAGCATCGCTTCGGCGAGCTTTCGAACCGTCGAACTGGTGGGTCCCAGCGTGAGATCGTAGGGCACCAACGGGCCCACGAGAACGCCAATCGCTACCACCACCATTGGCGCAGTGATCGGGTGTTCGACAGTCGTCGTGAAACTCCGACGAGGAGCAGCAGCGTAAGCCCGAGCGCGGCGAGGCCCAGTCCACGATTGCCAAGATACTTCGCATCGCGCGTGGGAGCCTCGAGAGGCCGTTCCGTATTGGCAGTCGTCGCAAATCTAGAGGCGGCTCCACGCTTTATTTGGGAACACGCTTTTCATTTCAAGGCGTCCTTTGTAGTTCGGACAGGCCGGGTTACCCCCAGGTAAGTCGGCAGCCTGGGCTCGCAGGCACCGCAAATCAGAAAGAAAGCTTTCATGGACCTTCATGGCTTGCCCCCGCGCCCGATCGTTCGCTTCCAATGCAAGACTTTAAATAGCCGTTGTTTGCGCCAAGCGGAGAACATTGAATCAGCGCCATGCAGTGTCGACAGCCCGAGAACAGGCAGGTCCGCGTGGTTGCATTCAGCGATCAGGCGAAGGCAGCCTTCGAGCGGCTCAGGGAACGTGAGAACTTCACGAGCCGCGACGATCACGTCTACTGCACTGCGGCTGGCGCGCCGTTGGATCGCGCCAACGTCCGAAAGCGTTTCTTCAAAGCCAGGAAACAGCCGACGTCCACGTTCGGACCTCCCACGACCTGCGCCATTCATTTGGTGCGATGGCTGTGAGGGTGTATGACCCGATTACTGTCAAAGACTGATGGGCCATACCAACCTTCAGACAACAGCCCGCTATCTCCATTCGCGCGCTCGTGACGACGAGGGTGCGAAGCTGACTGCCGCGCTCAGCTAGAAGATAAGTGTGCGTATGCTAAGACTTTACATTCGTCCCAGAGAGCCGTCGGGCTTGGTTCGGTGTTGAAGGCGACACTTCATCGGACATTCTCGATCAGTGGAACCAACTGCCGGCGTGGGCCGATTTGTCGCCTGAGGGATTTCGCGAACAGATCGCGATCAATACTGGAGCCGACGACCCAACCTTTGCTGGCAGTCTCGCCGGCGATATGCCTGTGCACGACGACGAGCTGTTGGCTGTCATAGTTGCGGCTTGTCCTGATTCGCTAAGACTGGAGCGCGGCCGGTCTGTAGCCACGACGGCCGGCTCATCACGTTATACCGGGAATGACGGCACTTCAAGTATCTAGGAGAATGTTCAGCAGATGCCTGGCCCACGACCGGGAAAAGAGCAATTGTCAAATGTTGTGGATGACGTCATGTGAGAACCGTCAGGCGGCGACCTTCTCGTCATCTTTCTCGTAGTCGGTGTTCTCTACCTCGATTCCATCCTTGAAGGTGACTCCGTCGAGCACGTCGGCGACGAGCTCGTGGCGGTTGATCCGCCGCCAGCGTTCCTGGGCGGCGTCGAGCAGCTTGTAGGCCATCCCCAGCCCCGCCTTCTTTGAGCCGGCCCCCTTGGTCACCCGGGTGCGCAGCTTCACGGTCGCGAAGCTCGACTCGATCGGGTTGGTGGTCCGCAGGTGGCGCCAGTGCTCAGCGGGGAAGTCAAAGAACGCGGTCAGGGCGGTCCAGTCCTTGTCGAGCTTCGCCACTGCCTTGGGGTACTTGGCGTCGAACTCCCCCCGGAAGCGCTCCAGCGCAGTTCGCGCCTCGGCGCGGGCGGGGGCCTCGGCCATCCCGTGCAGCAACGTCTTCGCCCTGGGCTGCAGCCGCTTGGGGAGCGCGTCGAGGACGTTCGCGGTCTTGTGCACCCAACACCTTTGCTCTTTGGTCTGGGGGAAGACGTCGCGCAGCGCCGCCCAGGCGCCGAGCGCGCCGTCGCCGCTCACCAGCTTCGGTTCGTTCATCCCGCGATCGCGCAGGTCGCGCAGCACCGCCGCCCAGGAGTCGGTGGACTCGCGGTAGCCGTCCTCGACCGCGAGCAGCTCCTTGGCGCCGTCCTCGCGCACCCCGATCACCACCAGCAGGCAGAGGCGGTCATCCTCGCCCAGCCGCACGCTCATATGGACGCCGTCGACGAACAGGTAGGCGTAGCGGTGAAAGCGCAGGCTGCGCGCCTTAAACGCCACGTGATCTGCCTCCCATTGCTTCGTCAGCCGAGCGATCGAGGTTGCCGAGAGGCCCGAGGCGTCCTCGCCCAGCAGGTCTCGCAGCGCCGGCTCGAAGTCGCCGGTGGAGAGGCCGCGCAGGTAGAGGATCGGCAGCACGTCGGTGACCTTCGGCGAGCGGCGTGCGTAGGCCGGCAGGATCTTCGAGCTGAACTTCTTGCGCTCGCCTTCCTCATCGACGCGCTTGTCGTTGACGCGTGGGGCACGGATCTTCACTGTCCCCGAGCCGACCGTCAGCCGCCGCTCGCGGCCCCGGCCGTTGCGGACCACCAGACGCTTTCCGTCCTCGTCAAGCTCCTCGGTGAAGGAGCCGACGTACTCCTCGACCTCAACCTCAAGGGCCGTGGCAATCATCCGCCGCGCGCCTTCCCTGGCCAGGTCATCCAGCGTGACCGCGTCCTGCTCAGTGCGACCTCCGTCGATCCTGCGAACATCTCCCATGGCGTGCCTTCCTTTCCCGCCTTGTGGCGGTCGGTCTTGATCAACCGGGAAGGTACGCCGCCTTCGTTCTCAGGTCCATCCACAACATCTGGGTATAGCTCCCGGGAAAAAGAGGGCGCGTGTAAGCTGCTGAAAGCGCCGGATCATCCGACGCCGTTGACGGAGGGCGGCTACGTGAGAGCTGGGTGTGTGCCGTGGGTCCCCAGTTGGACTGAAAACGGAATACCGTCGCTAACTGGACCGGCTCGCGAGCTTATAGGGAAGCAAGCGCGTTGTCCTCGGGGCCGGACTCGGTCAGGTAGCGCTCGAGCGGCGCTCGGATCTCCGGCGGGATAGGCTTTTTGTCGGTCGTCCCCGCCTCGACGAACACATGGCGCAGCTCCCCCTCAACCAGCGAAGTGCCATCGCGGACGACATCGATGCGCGTGCTCATTGCGGTCGTGCCTAGACGGGTGACCCACCAGTGCAACTCAAGCTCGTCATCGAACCGCGCGCCCCCCAGGAATCGCGCTCGCGCCTCGGCCACGACCATGTCGGTACCGCGCTCGTACATCTCCGAGTACGGGCCGAACAGCTCCCGCCACGCCTCTGTCAGGGCGATGTCGAAATATGCAAAATAGTGGGCGTTGAACACCACCCCCTGCGGGTCGCACTCGCCGTAACGGACGCGCAGCTTGTAGGCGAGAGGCTCTGCCACGCTTGTCCTAGCCACATCTTCCGCTGCCATCAGCAATCACCTCGCATGGTTGGATTCGGCGCGTCGAGGCTATCGCCAGCCGCCAGTACTGGCAGAGCTTCGCCCACGTCCCGATCCGCTTCGACTCTAGCTGGAGCTCCCAGGTCCGCGAGCACTGGCACCGGGCCGGACCTCGAACATCACCGATTGACCCCAAACGACCAAGGAAAGCCGCGACACCCCGGCGCACGCGATCCTCAACTACCTCTACGCGATCTTGCAGACCGAGGCGACGATCGCCGCTCAGCGGATGGGTTTCGACCCGACGTTGGGCTTGATGCACACGGACAAGCGCTATCGGCCCTCGCTCAGCACAGACTTGATGGAGCCGGTGCGGCCGGTCGCCGATCGGATTGCCTTCGAGCTGCTTCGGGATCGAGAGTTCAGCCGCGGTGAAGTTGTCGAGACTCGCCAAGGCGTTTGCAGGCTGGGCACCGGACCGGTGCGGGAACTGGGACAGCACTCTGGCGCCCTACGGGAGGCGGTCGGACCGCATGCCGAGCGACTGGCTCGGGAGCTTCTGAAGGCGCCGGATCACCCGACGCCTTTGACGCGAGCGCGGCGGCGCGAGAGCCTCGCGAAGACACACCATTCTTGAGGATCCGCTTTCATAGCGCCGTACGGCCAGGATCTCAAACGACAGTCAAGACCCTATTCGCAGGGATCTTCGCCTACGCGCTCAACCATGTTCTGGTCCTCGTTACCTGCCTGGTCTCGCGCCCGCACTACGAAGTAAGAGGGTTCTTTCAAGGGTGGAGTTTCGAAGCTGGTGACGCCGGGTGCCGTCGTCCAATTTGGGTGGGAGAAGTCCTCGCCGCCACGGGTGTGAGAAAGGTAGATGTCGTAGACGATCTGCGAGCTAGGAGTGACGTTGTCCGTGGCGGCCTTCCAGGTGAGCGTGTACGGTTCCGTTTCGGATGGCCGTGCCGGACCCCCGCTGCAAGCGAACGCGTTCTGCAGGCCTTCGAAGCTGGGAGGCGTACCGCCGCCCGACGGTGGCTGAGTACCAGACAAGACCACGAACGAGAACGAAACAGCGTAGGCGGGTTCCTCGACGATGTTTCCTTCCTTGATCGCGGTGGCAAAGGTTCTGACCTCGATTTGACTGGAAGAACAGTCAGGCGCATTCGGCACCCACTCCGCGCTTACGTCGGAGGATCGCTCGTCTTCGGTATGTACGGCGCTGGTCACGACCGTGGAGGTCCCCGGTTCCACCCCGCCCTCCAGAATGAAGCACCACGTGCCGGGGGGCGTGCCTTGGCCAATCCTCCCGTAAGCATTGCTGTATCCCGCAAGGGCGACATTCTTACTGTGCGCTGCCTGCAGCGCCGTGAAGCCGCTGGGAAGTTCTCCACATCCGTTGCAAGGGGGTTCCACGTAAGCGTATGCGCGAGCGTCTCCTGGAACCCCTTGGGGACCCTGGTTTCCAGTTGGTCCGGCCACTCCGGGAATGCCCTGGGACCCCGGAACCCCATGCGGCCCGGAGGGACCGCGCGGCCCTGGAGCACCCGGCAAGCCGCGTGGTCCCCGGTGTCGGAGCAGCGTCAGGGGATGGCGCTTGGCTGGGTTTGAGCTTCCCGTGGAAGCCGCGTAGCCGGTGCCGCCCAAGGCGACAAGCAGCGCAACAAACGCCAGAGCCGTAGCGGGGGATGGCCAACGTCTAGAGGCTCGCCTCGGAAGCCGGGGACCCATGTGATCTTTATACCACCCCCACCGATCCCCAGGGCGCGATCCTTGCCCATTTCCCCGAGCCCCTGCGAGCCGAGACGATGAGTGAGCTGCGGAGCGTCGAGGCAATCGCGGCCGCCAGTACTGGCAGAGTTTCGCGCACATTCCGATCCGCTTTGACTCTCGCCGGCGGCCTCAGGTTCCAGAGCACTGGCACCGCGCTGGTCCCCGAACCTTACCGAACGATCCCAAACGACCCAGGAATGCCGGGACACCTGCGCACGCGATTCTCAATTACCTCTATGCAATCGCGCAGACTGAGGCGACGATCGCCGCTGAGCGGATGGGGTTTGATCCGACTCTTGAGCTGATGCATACGGACAAGCGCTACCGGCCCACACTTAGCTCAGACCTGATGGAGCCGGTGCGGCCCGTCGCCGATCGGATCGCCTTCGCGTTGCTGAGGGATCGAGAGTTCAGCCGGGGCGAGGTCGTCGAGACTCGCCAACGTGTTTGCAGGCTGGGCGCCGGACTGGCGCATGAGCTTGGAGAGCATTCGGGGCCGTGCGGGAGGCGGTCGGCCCACAAGCTGAGCGGTTAGCTCGGGAGCTGCTGAAGGCGCCGGATCATCCGACGCCGTTGACGAGGGCGCGGCACCTGGAAAGCGTCGGTAGGTAACGACAGACGCGAGACAGTGCACTACTTCCCCCCCGGGCCAATCAGTAGCCAGAGGGAGCGAGCGGGTCCGGCTTCTCATCAGCAATCGCCGGCGCCAGCCGAACTAGCAGCAATCGCTGCCTCAAACGGCACTTGGGTCCGATCGGATTCAGATTGCTTGCATAGGCCGTCGTCAGCTCGGTGACTCCAGCCGGAACTTCGCGGTAGTCCGGCCTCCCCGACTGGTTCCCGATGTGCTCGCCTGCCGGCTTGAGAGAGCGCCGGCTACCCGCCTATTTCTTCTTGTGCTTCGGCTTGGGCTTGGAAATCTTGACCTTGATCGTTTTGGTCAGGTTCATTTTGTGCCCGGCGATCGTTTGACTCACGGCGGCCGACAGCTGCACAGTCCCGTGGTGGGAGGCCATGTACTTCTTGCCTGCTTTCGTCAGGCGGAGCTTCACCATCTGCGGGCCGCCCTTATGGAGGGTGAACGTGCCGTGGGCCAGAGTCGCCGGCTTGGCCTTCGTCCGCTCCACCCGTGAGATCGATGCCTGGTGAGCGGATGGATCGGTGATCGTGATCGTGAAGGTGCACGGCAGGGTATTGCAGGTGACGGTGATCGTGATTGTCTTCCCGTTGCTCGAGCCGCTGCCTTCCAGCTGCACCTGACCACCCTGGGTGGTCTGCGCCGTCGTCGCAGCGGGCGGGGGCACCGCGTCCGCGGCCGTGAACGACTCGGCGAACACCGAGCCGCCCTTGGTCCATGTCACCCATCCCTGGCCCGCTCCGTTGACCGCGCTCTTCGGGTGGTCGAGCCCATCAAAGGAGTGCAGGACGTTCGGACCGCTCCAGGTGGTGCCGCCGTCGGAGCTATATGAGAGCACGATCGGCCCTCCGGAGCCGTCGCTCATGTATGTGGCATAGACCCCGCCCGCCCCGTCCTGGCTGATCGAGGGGTTCACCTCACCCTGCTTAGCCACCGTCACCTTCGGCATGTCGGCGAAGGTGATATTCGTGGGGTCAAACCGCTGGTAGAACGTCGTTCCGGTGCCCTCGTTGTCGCCGAGGATGCCGAATCCGCCCGGACCCCCGCCTGCAGTGAAGTTATGCACTCCGCACTCGCCCTGGGTGGCCGGCACTCGCCAAGCGGTGTTTGTTGATCCGGGGGTGACGTTGAAGCTGTCGGTGGCGCCTTGGTTTCCGGCGCCGTAGACAAACGCCATCCCGTCAGGCGTACTGCTCGGGCAGCTAAACGGGCCACCGTCGTTGAAGAGTGTGCTGTAGACGCCGAGCACTCCTGGAGAAGCACCGGCCTCGGCGGCCAGCGTGCCCCCGCCATTGGTCAGGACGTCGGGGTTAGTGTTCGGCTCCAGTGTCGCGAAGGAGCATGGGCTCGCCTTCGAGCACTCGGGGGGCGAGGCGAGCGGGAACGCGTTGAAAGTCGGTGGCCCGGCGGCCGTCTCCCAGCCGAAGCCCAGAACACCAGTCCCAGGCATGATGACCGCGTTCAGAGGCCCGGTGTCCGCGCTCAGGTTCGCGCTCGAGACCGACTTGCCGCCATCGACAATGCTGAACGTGGCCCCACCGTCGGTCGACTGCCACTCCTGCTCGGGCTCGTAGTCGCCGGCTTCGGCGCCCTGCGCGCCAAAAACGTCGGCGAGGATCACATACGTCCCCCCGTCTACGATCGCCTGCACTCCGTCGATGGCCTGAGCTCCGTCGGCCGGGACCAGTTTGCCACTGGATCTGCAACCGGTGGCGCCGACCGAAATCACGCAGTACTGCACGAAATTGTTGGCTCCGGCGAGGTCCTTATCGTCGTTCCATGCGATCAGCGCGTTGCCGGAGGCGTCGACCGCGATCGACGGGGGTTGGTTTGAAAACGGCTGCCCGACTTGGACGGCTGGTCCGGCCGCGGAGGCGCCTGTGCTACCCAGCAAGGTCACCGCGACCACGAGCACTCCTCCCAACAGTGCCTGACGGACCGCGATGCTCACCGAACTCGACAATCTTCCAACCCCCTCTGAAATGGTCCCGTTCGCGCCCAAAGCGATGGCTACGCATGTTCACATCTCGCCGCGCGGCTGTCAACCCGGGCGAACCCCACCCCCCAAGTTGAGCTCTTGGCGGTTCTCCTAGTCGAATAAGAGGCTATCTCGCAGACCCAAGGAGGTTGGTTCCCGATCGCTCCGGAACGCTGCCGGAACTATCGAGCAGCAGCGCTGACGCCAAGCGGCTGCTGTCCGCAGTGCTTCGCCAATGTCCCGATTGGCTTCGATCGCCACTGGCGGTGTCTGCAGGTTGGAAGCTGGACGGCACGAGAACTGGGGATATCTACCAGCTGACCGCGCGGTGGGAGGAATTGCGAGACCGTACCCCGGCCTGGTACCGAGGGGCTCTGGGCGCCGGCCGAGTTTCCTTCACCTTTACCGCTTGTCCGTTGGCGCAATGCACTACTTCCAGCGCCGTTTTGCCCCGGCCAGGTATTCGATGTAGCCGCGCAGGGCAGCTGGCGAGACCAATGCCCGATAACCGAACAGATAACCGAAGAAACCCAAGCCGTCGTGTCGGGGATGGAAGTCGAGGCGTCGGAAGACGTGCCGCTCCTGCCACCTGGCCAGCAGCCCGTATATGACGAGGGTTATCGGCAGCACCAGCATCGACCACCATGAGAACAGGAGGGGATAGCCCGCGATGAAGAGGATCACCCTGGGATCCAAAAGAAGACATAGCCGACGTCGAGGAACGGGACGAGGTAGTCGATCCCGCAAACGAACTTCGCCAAGGCTCTCGGCTGCTCGGCGGGCGGGTTGCGCTGAAGGCACTCCAGCATCCCCTGCGCCCAGCGTGATCGTTGACGCGTGAGATCCCGGACTCGCTCTGGCGCGGCGGTGGCGCCGAGTGCACACGGCTCGTACTCGACGAGTCCGCGCGATGCCATCATTGACCAGGTGAGGACGATGTCCTCACCGATCGCATCCGGCCAGCACCCCACGGCGCGAACGTCGTCTGTCCAGTATGCGGAAAAGGCGCCCTGGGCGACGAGGGTGCTCTGGTAGGCCGCCTGCATTCTCTTGATTCCATTGATCCCGAGCCGGTAGTCCCAGCTCTGCATCCTGGTCAGAAGATTGTGCGTTGGGTTCTGCACGACCAGGGCCCCCGCGCAGGCGCATACATGCTGTCCTTCGGGTTCATCTAACAGCCTCTGACCAGGTACCTCAGAGCGTCCGGGTGAAGGAGGGTGTCAGCATCGACGGTGACCGTAATCGGTGTCTCGACGCTCTCCAACGCTCTGTTTAGCGCCCGCCACTTCCCCGCCTCCGGCTCGAAAATGACCCGCATCTTCAACCCGCGACGCCGCGCCGTCTCTTCGGCGACCTCGACGGTACGATCGATCGAGTTGTTGTCAGCGAGGATCGCCGTAAGTGGCCCCGCCGTAGGAGAGGTCTGCAATACGTTCCAGGGTCTGCCTGATGACCGACTCCTCACTGCGAGTGGCGGTGACGACGGTCACAGGAGGCCACTCGCCTTGCGGCCATGAGCCACTGGGTGGATCCAGAGATGGGACGCGGTATCGCAGCGTGATCAGTGTGAAGACCATGAAGCCGATCAGCACGCCCGGGACGTAGGCGAGGAAGATCGGGATCACCCAGGCCATAACCGGACCGATCGCATCGCGCAGCTCTGCCCGCCATGGAGATGAAGCCCAAACGGCGAATGCCACGTAGGCAGCGGTCGATCCCAATGCCACCGCGAACCTAAGCGTTGTGGAGGCACCCTCGCGCGAAAATGCGCGAGCTCTGTGGTAGCCGGGGACCCGCTTGGGGGATACGGCTTGCGACATGCCCTCAGGGCCACAGGGGATGGACGACCGGGACCGTTCTCGTATGAACGTCTAAGTGCTACTTCGCCAGGAGGTCGACAGTGTCAGGACAGGAAATCCGCAGGGAAAGTGCCGGGCTTTGGACCCCCGCTGCGGGTCCCGCCTAGCTGAGCAGCTTGGCCTTCTGGGCAGCGAACTCCTCCTCGGTGAGGATCCCCTGGTCTTTCAGTTCGCCGAGCTGCTTGAGTTGGTCGAGCGTCGAGGCGGCGGCCGGAGCG
The DNA here is from genome assembly GCA_963745305.1 of uncultured Solirubrobacterales bacterium. GTDB lineage: Bacteria > Actinomycetota > Thermoleophilia > Solirubrobacterales > 70-9 > CAVUWL01. The sequence continues at coordinate 10,183 of CAVUWL010000017.1, read as the reverse complement.
GCGGGCCCCTGTTCTTGCGGTGCCCCCATGTCCATGGTTGGGTGGAGCTGGAGGGGTTGGTGGGCGTGGTTCGACGAGGCCGCGCTCGGGCCGGTCAGGCCGGAGTCCTGGTGGCGCGAGGGCGGGGCTGAGCTGGGCTTCGGATCCCTGCATCGAACAGTGGGCCCAACCGGGCCCACCCCAGCCTGCCACGGCTACCCCAGCGGACGCTTTTATCTCCAATTAGGGGAGCGGCCTGGGCTTGTCACGGCTATTCCCACTTTGGGTAGCTCTATCTCCCCTCCCCCCAAACTGTTGGGGGGTTAGGGGATAGGGGACATGAAACTTCCGTGTCCCGTGTCCATTTCCGCGAGCGTTGTCGTTTTCGACGTGACCCTACGACCGACGCTCAGCGCTAGTCGGACCGCCATGTTCAAGCCTTGGGTATCGCTTGCGGCCAAGCGTGGCCCAATACAAAGCTAAAATGGGACTCCTTGCGCCGCATGAGAGTGTGGCCTTCTCGCCCTGATCGAGGTCCAAGACGATTGATTTGCTCCTCACCCAGTCGATCTTTAGGAAAACCTCATGTTGTCCCTCCGATACCTCGAAGGTCTTTAACTCACCCCGCCGGATATTGCCCTCATCATGCCCGTCGATTAGCACATGGTAGGCCCGTGCACGATCCGCCCACAAGTTGGCATCCCGGTCGATCTGGATAGAGGCAGGCTCCATGTCCAGATTCTATCTCGGCCGCCCAATTGCCATCGTTAATGGTCTTGGACCTGCCTAACGCAATATTCACCGCTTGTTCTTGGTTATCGCCGCCTGCTCGCGGGCGCGTATGCGATCGATTCTGACGAATCTAAGTGGAGGCACGGGTTGCCAAAACGGGACTTCTGCCCACGCTGCGAGCCGATGACGGCTCCGTCGGAGTCGAATGCCACGAGACGCATTCCTTGCGGGACAGCACACCCGGGAAGCACCGCGGCAAACCTGCCGAATGGCACTGTTTGGTGGAGTGATGTGAGCAGGACACCCTTGACCTGACCAACGGTGGCGCTCACTCGACTGATCGGCTTCTTTTTGTATCGGTGATAGCGAATTTCGATCCGGCTCACGCCTGTACCGACGTTTCCACTCAGGTAGGTATACGAAGATCCATTCCCACTGGCCCAGCCGTCCTGGTACATGCGAATTTCGCCGGCACCGTCTGGAAACGGTGGATTGGGCGGCTCGCAATCACTGTTCCCGAATGGTTCACCAAGGAAAAGCGTACAAAGCCATTTGTGCTCGACGCTGGTATAGGCGACTATCTCAAACGGACCGACAAGGCTCATTCCACAAGCGATCACATGAGGAGGCTGCAAGGGCTTGGGCTGAAAGATGAGGGAACTGGGGTAACTGACTCTCTCTGGAGCACCTCCCACGCTGCAAGGCGGCGTGAGGAACGACTGGGCATTCGCCGACGCCACCCCGGTAAACGCTAAACAGCAAGCCACAGCGAGAAGCACGACACCTGCGCGGAGGGCGCAGACTCGGTAAGTGCAACGCTTCATCTGGTCTTCATTCCAGGCACGCGGGCGCTTAGCATAAAAGTCTGCCGTCTACGATCCAAGCCCCAGTCATCGCAGCCACTCTGGCTGAGTTGCCATATAGTCGTCATCGAACCGACTCTCCCACTTGGGTCTCCCACCCCGATCATGTCACCGCACGAAGGTGATGTCGCCCTGCGTCTCTTGGCTACCAGCCACTTTGATAAGCAACACCGCCGAGAGGTGATGGATGCTCTGCAAGGATTGCCATTGCTTTCATGCTCAGCCTCAGGCTCAACGATCTTGTTGAGTCGGCGGAAAGCTGGTACCGACGCTTGGCGAGGAAGAAGAGGCCAATGCTCCCACGATGAGTAATTGACCACGTCAATGCCACCCTGCCGCGACAAACGCTAATTGCGTCTCCTCCTTGGCAGGCGATCCTCACTTTCGTCTTGCCATCGTGTACCCGAGCCCGTGCACTTAGAATTTCGGCTGTTAACGGTCCAGGGGTGATCCGTCCGATGATGCCATGTCCGTGATAGTCCTCGACTCACAAGTCCCACCACCACCGTGGCACGCTCCTTCGCTCGAAGCCGAGTACCAGATCTGGCCTTCCGGTCCGGAAGCGATCCCTACCGGTTCTCCGAGAAATTTCATCTTTGTGTATCGTCCGGTTGGGGTGATCCTCCCGACTAGGCCATAGCCATCTGTAAACCAGAGCCGGCCATCGGACCCGCGACAATTTGCCCTGGGTAGCCCTTTGGCATTGGAATATGAGCAACTCTGTAATTTGGCCGGAGGGGTGATGCGGCCGACCTTGTTCGCTGCCCCCTCGGTAAACCAAAGGTTACCTTCGGGGCCGGGAGCGATCCCCTTGAGTCCAGCATTTGGAGTCGGGACTGCGAATTCAGTGATTTGGCCGCTCGGAGTGATCCGACCGATTTGGTCGCCGAAATACTCTGTAAACCAAACGTTTCCTTCCCCTCCTGCTGTGATTGCGTTTGGGCCAGATTCGTGGCGAGGAATCGGGAATTCGGATATTTGCCCGCTGGGCGTGACGCGGATGATCGTGTCTGTCCCACTGTCGTCTCTCTTTGTAACCCAAAGGTTCCCATCGGGAGCGGCGGTGATCTGCCCTTCTGGATAAGGCCGTTCCACCGCGAAACTCGGTAACTTGACCCGTTGGAGTAATTCGCCCGATCTTGTCTTCGCCTAAATACCAGATATTGCCGTCGGGACCTGCCGCTAGCTCGCCAGCCCCAGAGGTGGGGGCCTTGAATTCAGTAATCTGACCGCTTGATGTGATGTTGTCGATGCCGTAGGTGTATTTCTCTTCGTAGGCGGGAAGTACTCCGTTGCCCTGCGAGTTAGCAAACCACATCTTTCCGTCGGAGCCTGCGGCGATCGCTCCTGGGAAATCGACGCTGGGAAGGGGAAATTCTGTGATTTGGGCAGGAGAATGCTGCGCTTCCGGAGCGGGGTTTGCGGAAGCCCCGCCGACCAAGATCAAGGGCGCCAGCAGCGCGGTCGCTAGGGCGAGAAGGCAACCTGAAATACACCTCCCGGCCCTGTAATGCCCGCGGCCCTCGATTTCTCGCGGCCCCATTACCTTTCCCAACACAGGCAAGTTTTCATGGTTTCGCTGCATTGGATCCGATTATCGCCCTCTGGCCACATGGATCGCGCCCTCGACTGCCGCGACAATCCTCGGCCCCCGAAGCTTCCTTCCTTGTCTAGACCTAAAGTTGGATCATCCTCGCCTATCATCGGCTCGACTTGTCGATCCGCAGGGATGTGAGATCGACTCCGAAGCTCGGGTTCGAAACCACCTTGCCAAGGTCGATTCGCTTTGAAACGAAGAGTGGTACGGAAATATTGCCGATCGGAACCCACGGGGCAAGGCGCATATAGCTTCGATCCAGTGCGGCGTAGCGACCTTCCGGCAACGTCGGCCTAGGTCGCGCCTCCAGGCGGTCGATCACCTCGCTTAGGCTGGGGACGAAGAGCTGCGCCAGATTTTCGTTGTAGTAGGGCTTGACGCGAGAGCCGATGGTTTCTCTGAAGAAGTCGTCCGGATCCGGATAGTTGGCGAAATAGCCGCCGATCCCGGCGTCGAGGTTCGCCTGCCCGGGGTTCCCGGTCGTTGAAAAATAGCGCTCAGGGTTGAGGACCTTCAGGTCGACGGTGAACCCGAGTTCGTGCAGAGCCACTGCAAAGTAGATGGCATACTCGAGCCAAGTGACTTCGCCGGGTTTACCGAAGGTCCAGAGGGTAATTTCGCGAACCGACGGGTTGGCGGCGGCGATCAGCCGTCGCGCCTTAGACACGTCGTAAGGGTAAGGGGAGGACTTCCTGTATCCCGGCAGGTCGTGCGGGAGTATCTGTTGCGTCGGGGACAGCTGGCCTCCGGAGAGGCGGCTGAATACGGTGCGGTCAACGGCGTAGTTGACCGCGCGGCGGACTCGGACGTCGTTGAATGGGGGCTTCGAGGTGTTCAGCCAGAAGTATTCGGTGCTGAGGGTGGGCTCGAGGTTAAGGCGGGACGGAAACCGATGCCGAAGGGAGACGTAGGTCGGGCCGGGCAATTCCTTGGATATCCAGTCGAGCTTCCCCTGTTCGACCATCCTGATCGCCTTCGCGACGCCGTGGACCACCTTGATCTTGATTGTGTCGAGGTGGCCATCCGGGATACGCGGCATTAACTTATGGTTGTGTGACAACCACTCGGGGTTACGCACGTAGGTCCAGCCGTGCCGCGTCGAGTCGGTTATGACGTATGGGCCGGTCGCTGGAGGCGGATGGAACGATCGATCGTGCAGTGGGGTGCCAGGCGGTACCGGCGCCACGAACATCATTGCCAACTTGCGGGAGAAGGATCGTTCTGGCCTGGCGAGACGGATCAGGATCATCCCCGTCCGGTTGTCGGTAATGATCCCCGGAATGTCTCCACGCCTCGTCCGTTTGAATCTCTTCGCACCGACGATGTCGTCATAGAAATATTCGGGTCCGCCGGAATCGATTCGGAACATTCGTTCGACCGCGAACCTGAAATCCGAGGCCCGAACCGGCTCGCCGTCGGAGTAACGCAGGCCCTTTCGCAGGTAGAGCGAGTAGCTCCGGCCGCGGTCGGTGATCCGCGGCAAACTTCGGGCGAGGCCGGGGATGACTTCGCTTCCCGCCTTCCCGCCCTCATGTTTGTAGGTGAGCAGCGGGATGTAGGTGTCGTAAATCACGTTCAAGTTGTAATTGCTCCATGACACCTGGGGGTCCAGATCAGGGCGCCAGGTGAACGCACCTGTGACCGTCTGCGCAGCGTGCCTTCTCGGCTCTTGTTGATGCCTGTGGGATGGATTGCTGGCGGCATCTGCGGCCTTTGCGCTCAACAGGAAGGCCGCCACCGCGATGCAGACGGAAAGCCAGTATTTGTATGTGGGAGTTGGGGCCATTTTCAAATTCGAATCGTCTGGGTCAAGCTTCCGACGGTCCAGGTTTGATCGCTCACCGGATTCAACTCGCGCTCACCCGTTGGATGCGGAGCCTGGAGAACTAGAGATCCCCATGCCGGCTTATGACTATCTCTAATCCTAATGGCGAAACCATGAACGGCATCACCGACTCCGGTTTACCTCGGGGTTGACAAACAAGGGGCAGCAGGACGTAATGGGCCATGCCGGGATTTTGAGTCAATGGGGCTCGATCAGCTTGAGACGCTGCAGCTGCCGAGCAGGGTGGCGCTCCCGCCGCCGATGTATGAACTGCCGGTATACAGGACGCTTGCTCCAACGAAAACTGCGCTCAGTTGGCGCCCCCGGGCGGGGCAATCGGCATTCACGAAGCTCTCTCTTCTCCCGTGGTTGACGAAGAGGCGGTGCAGGGAGAGTTCGAACTTGGAAATATGGCCGTAGATGCCCTCGAATCCGTAGGTCGACCCGAAGCAGGCGCTCTGGGGCACGCAGACACCATAGATATGGCGCATCCGCGATTTGCTGGCATACAGACTCGTACCGGAGCTCCCCCTGCCTTGCCCAAACCGGAACGGAATCACGTAGGTGAGGGGCAGGGCCCCCTGGGTATTGACCAGAGCAAGGATGCCGGGCCGGTTTTCGGCGGCTGTGTAAAAGGCGGTGAGGCTGCCGTTCACCATCGTGGGTTCTCGCCCGGGCAGGGTCACTTGAGAGACGATGCGGCCGTGCCCGACCACTGATCCCGCGCAGATCTGGCCAGCGGTCGGGGATGTCGAATAGAGCTGGGCTAGCCGGCAACTCGATAGACCCGATTTTTGGAACGTGACGGTGCGAGAGATTTCGAGCGCAATCGAATCGAGTTCGGGCGATCCGCCCCCTTCGATCGTAAATCCCACCTTCACTGTGGCCGGGACGGGCTTGAAGCGGGGCAGGAGAGAGGGGGAGACCCCGCCCGATACCGAGAGTTCGGGGCTGTCTTCAACGATCCTTTTACTGGCCAAGCTCGCGTCGGTCGAGTTCGACGCGAAAACCAAGAGGGTGAGCGCTAGAGGACCGATGAGATGAAGAAAGACTCTTCGCCGCGGGAAATTGCCCAGGTGGCCGAAGTTCCGAAACCAAGACTTCTCTCTTCTTGTCGGCATGTCTCAATCGTACTTCGGGTCCTGTCGCTTGGTCCAGATTGCTACAAGTTCAAGCTCCAACTTTTGCGCCATCGACAGCTAGACCTTCGAACATGGTTGGATGTTTACCTCCCCGAGGGTCACGGCGATCGCGAAATATGCCTCGTCAGATATTCCTCCTCCCACCTGCCGAGATTGAGATGGATGGCAACAGCCTGGTTTCATGGTTGAGTCGTAGGCTGCGAGTCCGCTGTCCTTGAATCAAACAGACAGCTGTCCGATTTTCGGCACATGGATCACCTCAGCTTCCTGGTCGAGGATCTGCCAGCGGACCGTTCCGTATCCCGGAAAGCAAGCAATGCCCCTGATCAATGGGGAGCGGCTGGCCACAATCGTTGGCCCAATGCATGCCAACGGCGGGCCCCAAGAGGCCAATGACGGTCTGGATCCGAAGGATGCGCTCCTGCCATCAAGGCACTATTTGACTCCATCAACGGAGGCCCCGGATTCTGCGACAACGCGCGATGGCGCAACGGTCCTCCTGCGCTGCAGCTGTGGAAGTTGGGAATGCAGCTATGTAGCTGCAACGATCGAGATCACTTCCCAGGACGTGTATTGGTGCGACATTCATCGTTGGAGCGACCCGCATTCTCAGCCGACCCATGCAGCTGCCGCTATCCTCGGGGTATATGGGAATGATTGACGTTCAGACCGTTATCTTTCGTGAAGGCGATCATGTGGTCGCCCAGTGTCTCGATGTCGATGTCTCCAGTTTCGGCGACAGCGAGGACGACGCGCTGGCCAACCTGCGCGAGGCGCTGGAACTTTATTTCGAGGACGCTCCAGGCGATGCGCTGGCAAAGGTTGAGGGCCCGGCGGTTCGCAGGTTGACTCTCCAGCGTGCCTAGGCTGTACTCGTCGCGTGCCGTAATCGCGGGAGGGCTTCAGCTTCGTCTCCCAGCGCGGGAGCCACGTCAAGTACCGGAAGTCAGGCGTGCCGATGAGGACGGTAGTCGTCCCAGGGGGGCGCAAGGAGATTCCCCGTGGGACGTTCCGCTCGATCCTCCGTCAGGCCGGTTTGGACGAGAGCGCCTTCCGCTGAGCTTGGGGCTTGTCGCTGCTCCCAGGTGGCGGGTCCACCCACCTCGAAGATCGGTCGCTCGGTCGTCTCCCGAGCCCGGATTCCAACTAGCTCACCGCTCCCTGCAGGCTGACGGGTCGAGACTTCGATCGGCCGAGACTGCGCCAACGGAGCTCGGTCACCGGAGAGACACTCACCCCTGTGGTTGGTACCCATATTTGGTACCCACGAAGTCTCGCCCGCCCGATTTAGTTGAGAAAAGACGATGATTAGCAGGCCTTTTATCTACGCGCCCGGCCAGATTCGAACTGGCGACCTCATGCTCCGGAGGCATGCGCTCTATCCAGCTGAGCTACGGGCGCAGGGGGGTGAGTTTAGCTTTCTAATGCGGAATGACGCGAGTCCTTTGAAACTTGCTGCTCGGCCAAAGACTTCTCTTCGGGTGCTTCCCTGCCAATTGGATGCCCATTCAAGGGCCCGATCGAACGCCGCCACTGTGCCGAAAGCTCATATACGCGGACGTGTGCACGAATGACGCTGAGCGACAGCACCTATCTCTGTAATGGCCGAAACGTCTTCGACACGACCGGTGTAAAGCCGCGAGGGAAGCCGGAAAAGTCGCAGACCATTCAGTGCAACGGACATTTGGAATAGGGGGCCGAGACTCGCTCCTTTGCTCGCCAAATCCAATTGAGAGCAACAAGGCCCGGACAGCCGTGGTGCCATCCGGGCCTCTCGTCGATTGGGTCGCTTTCCTCTCTAGCCTTGCGCTCGGAACGTGATCCCGCTTAGTAGGCTCGCTTTTTCAGTCTCGCCGAGCACATTGCCATTGAATGAATGGCCTTCGAAGCTCGAGCTCGTGCCGGCGATAAGCGTCGCGGCTTCTGGCCCCGCTGCAAATATTTGCAGCTGCTCGTTGGCCGGCCGAAAGCCAGGAGGAAGGGTGAAAATCGGGGTTAATGTTCCGATCCCTTCTTTGCCAACCTGAGCGTAGCCTTCGAGGTGGACGACCCCTTCCTTGTCCTTATAGAAGCTAACCGGAGCCAGGCTTATCCCGGGTGCGGTGAGGTTCGTGCTGCCGCCTTCAAATGGCGGCTGTCCGGGCTGTCCGACGACGTGAAGGGCTTCTGGAGCTGAGAGGGCGTTTGCGGTCGCAGCCGAGGTGGCGCTCGGCACCGTACCGAGCGTCGAGGCGTTGACCTGAGTCCCGGTCAGCGAGCCATTCTTGACTTGCGTGCCCGTGATCGTTCCCTTCTTGATCTTCGCTGCGGTCACTGCCTGGTTCTTGATTTGCTTCGTGCCGACGCTGTTCTTGCCAAGCTTCCCTGCAGCTAGAGCAGCTCCACCCCCGAGCAGCAAGAACAGGCAAAGGGTCGATATGACGTTGGCGTAGGTCAGTTTGCTGCGAATCGTTCTCATTGGATCTCCCCATTAGGTTGATTGAACGATCAGCCTATGCTGGGGCACGAAAGCGCGCTGATCGCCCTAGTCAACATGGACGCCGAAGGGGGCTGGCCCTCGGCGTTCGCATATCTCGCGGGTTAGCTTCGCGGTTGACAACAACTACCGCAGCGGCCAGTGCCGCATACGAAGGAGGACCAGCCCATGCCAGACGTTAGCTCCACCGCCCCCGCCGATGTCAACCAGTGGATCGTCTTCGACGTCCACAAGAACTCACTCGTCGCCGGAGTGCTGCCGGCCAGGCGGCACCCCGCAGGTGAGCCGCCTCGAGAACACCGAGCGGGCGATCCGCCGCTTTATCGTCCGCACGGGCGAGCCGAGCACCCTGGCGGTCGCCTATGAGGCGGGGCCCTGCGGCTATGAGCTCTACCGGCTCTGACGAAGATGGGGGTGGCCTGTGACGTGATCGCGCCTTCGTTGATCCCGGTCCGCGCCGGAGATCGAGTGAAGACCGACCGCCGCGACGCCAAGAAGCTGGTCCGCCTCTACCGCGCCGGCGAGCTCTCCTTCGTCGCCCCGCCATCCCCGATCCAGGAGGGGCTGCGTGACCTGGTTCGCTGCAGCGACGACCTGCGCTGCGCCCGCACCGCTGCACGACACCGGGTTGCCAAGGCGCTCCTTCGCCACGGCCACATCTACCGGGAGGGCAAGAGTGCCTGGACCCGCCGCCACCGCGAATGGCTTGACCGCCAGCGCCTCGACGATCCCCTCGCCCAGCCCGCGCTCGATCAGATGCGCGCCCACCTCGATGGGCTCGACGCCCAGCTCGCCGCCCTCGATCACGAGCTGGCGCAGATCGCCTCACGCGAGCCGTGGGCCGATCCGGTCGCCTGGCTTTGCTCCTTCCGCGGCATCGCCACCCACACCGCGCTGGGCCTGCTCGCCGAGATCGGTGACTTCCGCCGCTTCGGAGCCCCGCGCGAGCTGATGAGCTACCTCGGGCTGACTCCGAGTGAGTACTCCTCAGGCGATCAACAACACCGCGGCCATATCACCAAGACCGGCAACCGCCACGCCCGCCGCCTGCTGGTCGAGGCCGCCTGGCACTACCGACACCCTGCCCGACTCTCCAAGCGGATCGCCACCAACCGCCCGCACGTCCCACCCCAGGTCTCCTCCCGTGCCTGGCAGGCACAGATCCGTCTGCACCATCGCCACCGCACCCTCACCTCTCACGGCAAGCGCTCGACCGTCGCCAACGTCGCCGTTGCCCGTGAGCTCTGCGGCTTCATCTGGGCGGCGATGACCGATCAGCCGCTGCGTGAGGAGGTGGCTGCTGCCTGAAGACTGACAGCACTGGGGTGGGGCGGCCGGCGCCGACCCACCGGAGGAACCTCGACTACTCCTATGCGATCCCGACTCGCGACTTTAGTGCGAGGCAGCTCACGACCGGACACTGTCCTGCGGTTCCGACCCGCGCATCTCAGAGTGACCAGTTGTCGTTGCTATCGCGCCGGCCGCCCGACCCCAGCGCAAGGACCATCACCCTGAACACCTACTCACATCGAAGAAATCAACCGCCCCTTGACACGGGCGTCCATCTCA